>NZ_JBHWHK010000001.1:2294245-2824845 GCF_042732495.1 Microbacterium sp. NPDC059771
TGGGGGGGGTGGGGGGGGGGGGGGGGGGGGGGGGGTGTGCGGCGGGTGGGGGGGGGGGGGGGGGGGGGTTTGGTTGGTGGGGGGGGGGGGGGGGGGTGGGGGGTGTCTTCCCGGGTGGGCGTTCCCCCCCCCCCCCCGACCGGAGTTCACCGCCTTGAGCAGGATCTCCGCGAGTGTCGTCAGGATGCCGTTGGTCTTGCCCACACGGTCACCCTAACCGCGATCACGCGTCCGCGAGCGCGTAGCCCTCCTCGCCGTGGACGACCTGGTCGACGCCGGCGATCTCGTCCTCGCTCGTGATACGGAAGCCGATCGTCTTCTGGATCGCGAAGCCGATCACGAAGGCCACCACGAAGGAGTAGATCAGCACGCCGAGCGCGGCGATCACCTGGACCGCGAGCTGACGGGCGTCGCCGCCCACGAACAGGCCGGTGCCGGTGGCGAAGAAGCCGAGGTACACGGTGCCGATGAGGCCGCCGACGAGGTGGATGCCCACGACGTCGAGCGAGTCGTCGAAGCCCAGGCGGAACTTCAGCTCGACGGCCAGCGCGCACACCACACCGGCGACCGCGCCCAGCAGCAGCGACCAGCCGGGCGTGAGGTTGGCGCAGGCCGGGGTGATCGCGACCAGACCCGCCACGGCACCCGAGGCGGCGCCGACCGAGGTCGCCTTGCCGTCCTTGATGCGCTCGATCAGGATCCAGCCGAGGATCGCCGCCGCCGTCGCACCGAGCGTGTTCAGGCCGATGAGCCCGACGCCGCCCATGTCCTCCGCGAGCCACTCGGCACCGGCGTTGAATCCGAACCAGCCGAACCACAGCAGCGCGGCGCCCAGCAGCGTCAGCGGCACGTTGTGCGGCTTGAGGATGCCCTTCTGGAAGCCGATGCGCTTGCCGAGCACGAGCGCCAGGGCGAGAGCAGCTGCACCCGCGTTGATGTGCACCGCGGTCCCACCGGCGTAGTCGATGACGCCGATGCCGCTGTCCTCCCCGAACAGCGTCGTGCCGAGGTTCATGATCCAACCGCCACCCCAGACCCAGGCCGCCACCGGGAAGTAGCCGACCGTGGCGAACACGCCAGCGAAGATCAGCCAGCTGCCGAACTTGGCGCGGTCGGCGATGGCGCCGGAGATCAGGGCGACCGTGATGATCGCGAACGTGGCACCGTAGGCGACGCCCAGGAGCGCGACGTTCGATCCCTCGCCCGATGCCAGGTTGGACAGGCCGAAGTCGGCGAACGGGTTGCCCGCGAACGCGGTCGGGCTGTCGACGGCGCTCATCGAGAAGCCGAAGAGAATCCACAGCACGGCGACGAGTCCGATGGAGCCGAAGCTCATCATCATCATGCTGACGACGCTCTTCGCCTTGACGAGACCGCCGTAGAAGAAGGCGACGCCGGGCGTCATGAGCAGAACGAGCGCCGTCGCGGTGATCGCCCACGAGATGTTGCCGGGAGCATCCATAAGGAAAACCTCACATCCGAAGTAATTGAGAGCTTCAGTGTGACCACGCACGGTTTCGCCCATGCGTGAGGTTTGTTTCCCCGCTGTTACAGCGTGCGCTCCGGTGTGAACATCGCGTTACGCGGCCCTTCGGGCTTACGCAGAATGCGTGAGGGCGTTGAGGCGGGAGATGGCGCGCAGGTACTTCTTGCGATATCCGCCGGCGAGCATCTCGTCGGAGAACACCGCGTCCAGACCCAGGCCGGTCGCGACGATGGGGAGCTGCGCGTCGTACACCCGGTCGACGAACGCCACGAAGCGCAGCGCCTCGGACTGATCCGTCAGCTGGCGCACGCCGCGGAGGCCCACCAGCGCGAGGCCGTCGATGAGGCGGATGTACCGCGAGGGGTGCACCTGGGCGAGGTGCCGGATCAGATCGTCGAACGCGTCGTCGGACGCGGGCCCCTCGGCCCCGTCGATCGCTGCCGCGTAGGCCGCATCATCCCGGACGACCGCGTGGCCGTCGATCGCCCGCTGACGGAAGTCCACGCCGTCGATGCGCAGCGTTTGGAAGCTGTCGGACATCGCGTGGATCTCGCGCAGGAAGTCCTGCGCGGCGAAGCGCCCCTCCCCCAGCGCGTTCGGCGGCGTGTTCGACGTCGCGGCGAGCTTGGTCCCGGTGGGCACCAGCTCGCCCAGCAGCCGCGTCATGACCATGGTGTCGCCCGGGTCGTCGAGCTCGAATTCGTCGATGCACAGCAGATCGGCGCCCTTGAGCAGGTCGACCGTGTTCTTGTAGCCGAGGGCCCCGACGAGCGCCGTGTACTCGATGAACGACCCGAAGTACTTCCGGCGGGCGGGCATCGCGTGGTAGATCGACGCGAGCAGGTGCGTCTTGCCGACACCGAAGCCACCGTCGAGGTAGACGCCCGGCTTGAGCTCCGGCTCCTTCTTCGCCCTGCTGAACAGTCCCCCGCGCTTGACCGGGGCGCCGCGGCCCGAGAAGCGCAGCAGCGTCTGCTTCGCCTCCTCCTGCGAGGGATACGCGGGGTCGGCGCGGTAGCTGTCGAACGTGGCCTCGTCGAACTGGGGCGGCGGCACCAGGCTCGCGAGCATCTCGGGCCCGGTGACGGTGGGCGTGCGGTCGGTGAGGTGCACGGTGCCGGAGCGGGTGGTCGGGTCGGTCATCACGGTCCTGAATCAGGCGGCGGCCTGTGTCGAAGTCTTACGGATCCGGTGCCGGGGGCACGGGGAGCATCTATCGTCGAAAGAGACGGATCAACACTACGCCGTCTTACCCGACCGCTCGCCCGCTCACCCGCTACGGAGACCCCATGGCCATCGAGTTCGACTCCTCCTCCTCCAAGTTCGCCGAGTATGCCGAGCCCGGACGGCTCGTGACGACGCAGTGGCTGGCGGAGCGGCTCGGCGCTCCCGGGCTCGTCGTGGTGGAGTCGGACGAGGATGTGTTGCTCTACGAGACCGGCCACATCCCCGGTGCCGTGAAGGTCGACTGGCACACGGAGCTGAACGACCCCGTGGTCAGGGACTACGTCGACGGCGAGGGCTTCGCGGCGCTGCTGAGCCGCAAGGGCATCGCCCGCGACGACACGGTCGTGATCTACGGCGACAAGAACAACTGGTGGGCGGCATACGCGCTGTGGGTGTTCTCGCTCTTCGGGCACGAGGACGTGCGACTGCTCGACGGAGGCCGTGACCGCTGGATCGCGGAGGGTCGCGAGCTGACCCGCGAGGTCACCGAGCGCCCGACGACCGAGTACCCGGTGGTGGAGCGCGACGACTCCGTGATCCGCGCCTATAAGGAGGACGTCCTCGCCCACCTCGGCAACCCGCTCATCGACGTCCGCTCCCCCGAGGAGTACAGCGGCGAGAGGACCACCGCCCCCGCCTACCCGGAGGAGGGCACGCTGCGCGCCGGCCACATCCCGACCGCGCAGAGCGTGCCGTGGGCCAAGGCGGTCGCGGAGGACGGCGGCTTCAAGAGCCGTGCCGAGCTCGAGGCGATCTACCGCGACGGCGCCGGGCTGAAGGACGGCGACGACGTGGTGGCCTACTGCCGGATCGGCGAGCGGTCGAGCCACACCTGGTTCGTGCTGAAGCACCTTCTCGGCTTCGAGAACGTGCGCAACTACGACGGTTCCTGGACCGAGTGGGGCAGCGCGGTGCGCGTTCCGATCGTCACCGGAGCCGAGCCCGGCACGGTCTGACCGTGGGACAATGGCGGGGATGAGCGCCACCGACCTGCCCGACACCCTCGCCGAGATCCGCGACGGGTTCCTGGAGACTCCCGAGGCCGACCGTCTCCTGCTGCTCCTCGAGTTCGCTGACGAGCTGCCTCCCGTCTCGGAGGAGGTCGCGAACCACCCCGAGATGTGCGAGCGCGTCGCCGAGTGCCAGTCGCCCGTGTACATCTACGTCGAGGTGAACGACGACATCGTGACGATGCACGCGACCGCACCGGAGGAGGCGCCCACCACGCGCGGCTTCGCGAGCATCCTCGTGCAGGGCATCACGGGCCTCACCTCCGACCAGGTCCTGGCGATCCCGGAGGACTACCCCCAGTCGATCGGGCTCACCAAGGCCGTGTCTCCGCTGCGCATCGGCGGGATGACGGGCATGCTCATGCGCGCCAAGAACCAGGTCAGGCAGAAGCGCTGAGACCCTGGTCCGCCAGCCACGTCGTGATCGCGGTGCTCCAGCCCCGCTCGTCGTAGTTCCACAGCTTCGTGTGACGGGCGACGGTGAACCGCGGCATCGTGACCAGGTCGGGTCGCGCCTCCTGCAACGCCCGTGACGCGTCGACGGGCACGAAGCCGTCGTCGTCGCTGTGCAGGATCAGGATCGGCGCGGCGAGCTCGTCGGCGCGCGCGACCATGTCGAGCCGGTCGAACAGGATCGGCTCGTCGGCGCCGCTCAACCGCGCCGTGAGCGGCAGTTGCAGGGCGCTCATCGCCAGGTCGGGCAGCGGGGGCCGGACGCGGAGGAGCTTCGCCTGGAAGCGCAGCACCGTGCGCCAGTCCACCACCGGGGACTCGAGGATGACGCCGGCGATCCGGTGCCGGTTGCCCGAGCTCACCGAGGCCTGCAGCGACACCGCGCCGCCCATGGACCAGCCCATCAGCACGACATGCTCGGCGCCGTGGCGCAGCGCGTAGGCGATGGCGGCGTCGACGTCGCGCCACTCGGACGCCCCGAGGGCGTAGGCGCCGGCCCGCGTGCGCGGTGCCTCGCCGTCGTTGCGGTACGACACCACGAGGTTCGGCAGCCCGGCGGCGTGCAGCACGGGCACCGCGCGGAGGCACTCCGACCTGGTCGTGCCGCGGCCGTGCACCTGGATCACCCAGGTGGACGACGACGCCGGGAAGAACCAGGCGGGGCACGGCCCGGCGGGCGAGCCGATCAGCACGTTCTCCCACCGCAGGTGCAGCTCGCTGGGAGAGGTGTAGTAGGAACCGCTGAAGGAGGCGCCGCGGTCGACGCTGGCGCCCGGCTCGATTTTGGTGAGCAGCTTGCGACGCACCGTCGTGCTGTCCGCGCTCAGCACGGCCCCGAGCTTCACGTAGCCGTAGGTCCCGGTGGTGAAGAGCCCGTAGCGCCCGGGCAGCTCGGTGTCGAGAGTGCGACCGAGCTCGATGGTCTGCGCACCGGTGTCGATCGCGAGGATCTCCGTGTCTGGCACCTTGCGCATCGGGGTGACCACGCGTCGCGCGACGGCGAGCACCAGGAATCCGGCGGCGGCTCCCAGCGCGAGGAGCGCGGGGACAATGAACTGGGCGGCGTGCCTGAGACTCTTCATCGCCTTCCGACTCTAGCCTGTTGCCGTGACCGCACATCCCGAGGCCGGGACGCCCTTCGACAGCGCCGTCGCCGAACTGCGTGAGACCGCGTTCCGCGATGACATCACGGTGCGCGAGATCCCGACGCCGCAGGGCCTCGCCCCGTTCGCGATCGCGCTCTCCGCCGATGTGCGGCCCGGCGAGGACGGCGACTCCGTGTACGGCACCGGCCGGTTCATCCTGCTCCACGATCCCGACGAGCCGGATGCCTGGGGCGGCGCCTGGCGCATCGTGATCTTCGCGCAGGCGCCGCTGGAGACGGAGATCGGCACCGACCCGCTGCTGGCCGACGTGACGTGGTCGTGGCTGGTGGACGCGCTCGACTCGCGCGGCGCGGTCTATCGCGCGCCGTCGGGCACCTCGACCAAGACGCTGTCCAAGGGTTTCGGCGGCCTGGCCGACGAGGGTGACGGGGCACAGATAGAATTGCGGGCGTCCTGGACACCGGATGGCCCCTTCCGACCGCACGTCGAAGCGTGGGCCGAGCTGGTCGGCATGCTGGCGGGACTTCCGCCGGGCTCCGAGGGCATCGCCGTGACCGGCGCGCGAAAGGCTGTACGTGACTGAATACTCCGTGATCTCCGACACCGAGGAGTTCCTGGCGGCGTGCGCGGCGCTCGTGGCGGGGTCCGGCCCCGTGGCGGTCGACGTCGAGCGGGCGTCCGGTTTCCGCTACTCGCAGCGGGCCTACCTGGTGCAGGTGTTCCGTCGCGACAGCGGCGTCTTCCTGTTCGATCCTCCGGCGATCGGTGACATGGGCGCACTGCAGACCGCGATCGGCGATGTGGAGTGGGTGCTGCACGCCGCGAGTCAGGACCTGCCGTCGCTGCGGGAGCTGCACCTCGAGCCGCGCACGATCTTCGACACGGAGCTGGCGGCGCGGCTGCTCGGTCACGACCGCGTCGGGCTCGCGGCGGTGGTGGAGGACACACTGGGCATCACGCTGAAGAAGGAGCACTCGGCGGCTGACTGGTCGACCCGTCCGCTCCCCGCCGCCTGGCTCGAGTACGCCGCGCTCGACGTGCTGCACCTGGTGGACGTGCGCGACGCCCTGGTCGCCGAGCTCGAGGAGCAGGGCAAGACCGACTTCGCCGCCCAGGAGTTCGCGGCCACGCTGGCGCGCACGCCCAAGGCCCCGCGCGAAGATCCGTGGCGGCGCCTCAGCGGGTTGCACCAGGTGCGCGGCGCCCGTAACCTCGCCGTCGCCCGCGCCCTGTGGGAGGCGCGGGAGATGTACGCGCAGCAGCAGGACATCTCCCCCGGAAGGCTCGTCCCCGACCGCTCGCTCGTGGCGGCCGTGCTCGCCAACCCCGCGTCGAAGCAGGCGCTGGCCGGCATCAAGGAGTTCCAGGGTCGCGCGAGCCGCACCCAGCTCGACCGCTGGTGGCAGGCCATCGTCGACGGTCGCGCGGCCGAGCAGCTGCCGCGCGAGCGCGTCCCCAGCGACACCCTTCCCCCGCCGCGCGCCTGGTCCGATCGGAACCCCGAGGCGGACGCACGGTTGAAGGCCGCACGCCCCGCGGTCGAGGCGGTGGCGGAGGAGCTGGGCATGCCCACCGAGAATCTCCTCACGCCCGACTACCTGCGCCGCGTGTGCTGGGACTCCCCCGGCACCACCGCGGCGGAGATCGGCGACGCCCTCGCCGCGCTCGGTGCGCGTCCCTGGCAGATTGAACAGACCGCACAGAAGATCGCGGACGCCTTTGTAGAGGCGGCGCAAGCGCCCGACACCACCTCCCCGACCGCTTCGTAGGTTCGATCCAACCGATTCCTCCCGGTTTTCACGGTTTCCTAGACTGAGGTCAACCCCAAGAAACCTGGAGGCAGAGTGGCCGAGATCTCGGACGTCTTCTTCGTCGATGGCGTGCGCACCCCGTTCGGGCGCGCCGGCGAAAAAGGCATGTACTGGAACACCCGCGCGGATGACCTCGCCGTCAAGGCGACCATCGGGCTGATGGAGCGCAACGCCGCCGTGCCGGCCGACCGCATCGACGATGTCGCCATCGCGGCGACCAGCCAGACCGGTGACCAGGGGCTCACGCTCGGCCGGTCCGTCGCGATCCTGGCCGGTCTCCCCCAGACGGTGCCCGGACTCGCGGTGGAGCGCATGTGCGCGGGCGCGATGACCAGCGTCACCACGATGGGCGCGTCGATCGGCGTCGGCATGTACGACCTCGCCCTCGCGGGTGGCGTCGAGCACATGGGCCACCACCCGATCGGCTCCAACGCCGACCCCAACCCGCGCTTCGTCGCTGAGAAGATGGTCGACCCTGGCGCGCTCAACATGGGTGTCACGGCGGAGCGCATCTTCGACCGGTTCCCGCACCTCACCAAGGAGCGCTCCGACCGCTTCGGCATGCTGAGCCAGCACAAGGTGCAGGCGGCGTACGACGCCGGCAAGATCCAGCCCGACCTGGTTCCCGTCGCGATCAAGGGCGCCGACGGCGCGTGGGGTCTGGCCACCGAGGACGAGGGCCGTCGCCCGCAGACCACGATGGAGGACCTCGCCGGGCTCAAGACGCCGTTCCGTCCGCACGGACGCGTCACGGCGGGCACGTCCTCGCCGTTGACCGACGGCGCGACCATGTCGCTGCTCGCCGGTGGGGGTGCGGTGAAGGAGCTCGGTCTCGCGCCGAAGATGCGCATGGTGTCGTTCGCCTTCGCGGGCGTGCAGCCGGAGATCATGGGCATCGGCCCGATCCCGTCCACGGAGAAGGCGCTCAAGAAGGCCGGACTCGACATCTCCGACATCGGGCTGTTCGAGCTGAATGAGGCGTTCGCGATCCAGGTGATCTCGCTCCTCGACCACTTCGGCATCGCCGACGACGACCCCCGCGTCAACCAGTGGGGCGGGGCGATCGCGCTCGGACACCCCCTCGCGGCCTCCGGCGTCCGACTGATGATCCAGCTCGCCGCACAGTTCGCCGAGCGTCCCGACGTCCGCTACGGCCTGACCGCGATGTGCGTCGGCCTCGGTCAGGGCGGCTCGGTCATCTGGGAGAACCCGCACTACGACGGAAAGAAGAAGAAGTGAGCTACGACGACGTCGACTTCTCGCCCATCCAGGCGCTGACGGAGGGCGAGGTGATCACGCACTCCCCCGTGCGCGACATCCGCCTCCCCTCCGGCAAGGTCCTCGCCCTCATCACCCTCGACAACGGCCGCGACCACACGCGCCCGAACACGCTCGGGCCGGCCACGCTCACCGAACTCGGCGAGACGCTGGACGCGCTGAAGGCACGGGCGGCGTCCGGGGAGATCCAGGCCGTCGGCATCACGGGCAAGCAATACATCCTGGCCGCCGGCGCCGACCTGTCCGACATCAGCAAGGTCGGCTCGCGCGACAACGCCCGCCTCATCGCGCAGCTCGGGCACCGGGTGCTCGGCAAGCTCGGTGAGCTCGGCGTGCCGTCGTTCGCGTTCGTGAACGGTCTGGCGCTCGGTGGAGGGCTGGAGATCGCGCTGAACTCCAGCTACCGCACCGTCGACGCCTCGGCCGCTGCCGTGGCGCTCCCCGAGGTGTTCCTCGGCATCATCCCCGGCTGGGGCGGCGCCTACCTGCTGCCGAACCTCATCGGCATCGAGAACGCGCTCGAGGTCGTCATCTCGAACCCGCTCAAGCAGAACCGCATGCTGAAGCCGCAGCAGGCGTTCGACCTGGGCATCTTCGACGCGATCTTCCCCGCCGCGAACTACCTCGAGAACTCGCTGACCTGGGCCGACGCGGTCCTCGGCGGCAAGAAGGTGGAGCGCAAGAACGAGCCGGGCAAGATCGAGCGGCTCACCAAGTGGCCGATCGCGATCAAGATGGCGCGCGGCATGCTCGAGTCGAAGATCGGCACCGTGCCGAAGTCGCCGTACGCGGCGCTCGACCTGCTCGACAAGGCCAAGAGCGGCACCAAGGCCGAGGGCTTCGCCCGCGAGGACGAGGCACTGGCCGAGCTCGTGACCGGCGATCAGTTCGCCGCCTCGATGTACGCCTTCGATCTCGTGCAGAAGCGGGCCAAGCGCGCGGTCGGCGCGCCCGACAAGGCGCTCGCGAAGAAGGTCACCAAGGTCGGCATCATCGGTGCCGGACTCATGGCGAGCCAGTTCGCGCTGCTCTTCGTGCGCAAGCTCCAGGTCCCCGTCCTCATCACCGACCTCGATCAGGCGCGGGTCGACAAGGGCGTGGCGTACATCCACGACGAGATCGGGAAGCTGGAGGGCAAGGGGCGCCTCGACGCCGACACCGCCAACAAGCTGCGCGCGCTGGTCACGGGCACGACCGACAAGAGCCTGTACGCCGACTGCGACTTCGTGATCGAGGCGGTCTTCGAAGAGGTCGGCGTCAAGCAGCAGGTCTTCGGCGAGATCGAGAAGATCGTGGCGGAGGACACCATCCTCGCCACGAACACCTCCTCGCTCTCGGTCGAGGAGATCGGCGCGACGCTCGCTCACCCGGAGCGCCTGGTCGGGTTCCACTTCTTCAACCCGGTCGCCGTCATGCCGCTGATCGAGATCGTCAAGACGCCGAGCACCTCCGAGGCCGCACTGTCCACGGCTTTCGTGGTCGCGAAGAACCTGGGCAAGAACGCGGTCCTGACCGCCGACGCACCCGGCTTCGTGGTGAACCGTCTGCTGGCCAAGGTCATGGGCGAGGCTGCGCGCGCGGTCTACGAGGGCACCCCGATCGCCGAGGTGGAGAAGGCGTTCGCGCCGCTCGGCCTGCCCATGGGGCCGTTCCAGCTGATCGACCTGGTCGGATGGAAGGTCGCCGCCCACGTGCAGGACACGATGGTGCACGCCTTCCCCGACCGGTTCTACGCGAACGAGAACTTCCACGCCCTCGCCGCGCTCGACCAGGTCGTGGAGAAGGACAAGGGCGGCCGGGTGGTCGGCTGGAGCAAGCAGGCCGAGAAGGTCATCAAGCCCGCACTCGGCAAGAGTCCGGCCTCTGCGGCGACCATCCTGCAGCGCGTGCAGGACGGCCTGGCGACGGAGATCAAGCTGATGCTGGACGAGGGCGTCGTGCCCGAGGTGGAGGACATCGACCTGTGCCTCATCCTCGGCGCAGGCTGGCCGTTCATCGACGGCGGCGCCTCGCCCTACCTCGACCGCGAGGGCGCTTCGGAACGCGCCTTCGGCGGCTCGTTCCACACGCCGCAGATCCGCGGCATCGAGAACCGCTGATCAGTCCGACGACGGGGGCCGTGCCGAGCGCGCGGCCCCCGTCGTCGCGTCCTGGGCAGGGCGCTCGTCGGGCTCCCCGCGGCGCGGCCAGTGCGACATCGCCCGTTCCGCCAGGGCGGTGATGGTGAGCGACGGGTTGACACCGGGGTTCGCGGGGACCGCAGCACCGTCCACGACGTGCAGCCCGGGATGACCCCAGACGCGGTGGTACTCGTCCACGACGCCGGTCTCCGGGGCCGAGGAGATGACCGCCCCGCCGAGGAAGTGCGCCGTCAGCGGGATCCCGAACACCTCCGGCCACGACCCGCGCGCCTCGGCACGGATCCCGCTCTCCTGCTCGAGCCGCGCCGCGATCGCCTGCGCCGCACGGTGTGCCTCCGGCAGGTGACTCGGGTTCGGCGCACCGTGCCCCTGCGCGCTGGTCAGACGCCAGCGCCCGAACCGCCGCCGCAGCGACAGCGTGAGGGAGTTGTCGGCGGTCTGCATGACGAGGGCGATGATCCCGCGCTCGCTCCACCGCCGGAGCGACCCGAGCCGGACCGCGGTGACCGGTGCGCGGAGGATTCCCCGCACGAGCGCTGCCAGGCGTCCGGGCAGCGACCTCTCCCCCGGCACGAGCACGGTGGCCAGAGCTCCCATCAGGTTCGACCCCGGACCGTAGCGGACGTTCTCGACGTGGGTGCGCTCGTCCACGTGGAAGGACGTCGTGATCGCCACACCCCGCGCGAGCTGAAGCTGCTCCGGAACGCGCACGGCCACGGCGCCGTCGAGCGCCTCGGAGTTCGTGCGGGTCAGGCGCCCCACGGCGTCGGGTATCCGAGGGAGCGCGCCGGTGTGCTTCATCCGGTGCAGCAGCTGCTGCGTGCCCCAGGTGCCGGCGGCGAGCACGACCTCCCGCGCCGTCACGGTGCGGGCCCGGCGCCGCAGCCAGGCCCCGCTGCGCACGGTCGTGATCGCGAAGCCGCCCGTCGCCAGCTCCCGCACCTCGGTGACCGTGCGGAGGGGCTCGATCGCGACTCCGCGTCGCTCCGCCAGCGCGAGGTAGTTCTTCACCAGGGTGTTCTTCGCGCCGACGCGGCACCCCACCATGCAGTTGCCGCAGAGCGTGCACCCCGTGCGGTCGGGACCCTCCCCGCCGAAGTACGGATCGGGCACGCGGCGCCCCGGCTCGCCGAACCACACCCCGATGGGTGCCCGGCGGAAGCTCTCCCCCACGCCGAGGTCGTCCGCGGCTCCCGCCATGATCCGTTCGACCGGCCCGCTGTGCGGATACGCATCGACCACGCCGAGCATGCGCTTCGCGGTTGCGTAGTGCGGAGCGAGCGCCGCCCGCCAGTCACGGATCGAGCCCCACTGCGGGTCGGCGAAGAACGCGGGGCCCGGCTCGTAGAGCGTGTTGGCGTAGTTGAGCGAGCCTCCGCCCACACCGGCTCCCGCGAGGATCATGACGTGCGGGAGGCGGTGGATGCGCTGCACGCCGAAGCACCCGAGCGCGGGCGCCCACAGGTACCGGCGCACGTTCCAGCTCGTCTTCGCGAAGTCGTCGTCGGCGAAGCGCCGCCCGGCCTCGAACACGCGGACACGGTAGCCCTTCTCGCTCAGCCGCAGCGCCGCGACCGAGCCGCCGAAACCCGACCCCACGACCACGACGTCCTCATCGAACACGGGCGTCTCCCTCGCTCGGTGGGGTCATCATCGTCAGCGCACCCGTCCGCACGGAGATGGTGCAGACGTCCTCGCCCCGGCGCTCGCCGTCGGCGTACACCACGAGTCCGGGCGCGGCGACCGTGACGCGGCGCGCTGCCGTGTGCTGCACCTCGGGACGGGCCAGGTGTGCCCCGCGCAGCAGGAGGGGGAACAGCCGCACGAGTCGGGTGCGGCCGAGCGGTGCGACGCGGACGACGTCGAGCCGCCCGTCGTCGGGCAGGGCGCCGACGCACACCGGCATGCCTCCGCCGTAGCTGGCCGTGTTCCCGATGGCCACCAGAGTCCCCCGGGCGGTGATCGGCCGTTCGTCGTCGACCGTGACGGTGAAGTCGAGCGGCCGCAGCCGGACGAGCTCGATGAGCAGGGCCAGGTAGTACCGGAGGGCGCCGGAGGGCCAGCGCAGACGGTTGGTGCGGTCGCTCACCCTCGCGTCGAAGCCCAACGCCACGACCGTGAGGAAGGCGGCACGACCCGCGCGCGTCTCGACCTCACCCACGTCGATCGCCCGGGGCGTGCCGGTGAGGGCGAGTTCGACGGCTGCGGCGGCGTCGTGTCGCGGCAGGCCGAGCGCGCGGGCGAGGTCGTTGCCCGTCCCGGCGGGCACCAGGGTGATCGGGACGGCGGCGGCGCACACGACATCGAGGATCCCCGACAGCGTGCCGTCCCCGCCGACCACCACGAGCCCGTCCGGCCCGCCCACGAGGGCTTCAGACGCCAGCGCCGTCGTGTCCGCCGCCGAGTCCCCGACGTAGAGTCTGACGCTCGCGCCGCGCTGTCGAAGGTGTGCCACCGCGAGCTCGGTCAGACGGCGGCCGCGCCCCTTGCCCGCGCGGGGGTTCGACAGCACCGCGATGTGGCCCACGTCAGTCCCCCGCCGGGAGGGCAGCGGGGATCACGGCGCCCGGGTTCAGGAGCGCCTGCGGGTCGAGCTCGCGCTTGATCGCCGTGAGGATCCGCATCCCGGCCGGTCCGAGCTCCTGCGCCAGCCAGGGCGCGTGATCCCGTCCGACCGCGTGATGGTGGCTGATGGTGCCCCCGTGCGCGAGGATCGCGTCGTTCACGCGTGCCTTGACGGTCGTCCACACCGGGAGCGGATCGCTGCGGATCCCGGCCAGGACGGTGAAGTACAGCGACGCCCCCGTGGGGTACAGGTGCGAGACGTGGCACATCACGGTCGACCGGGCCCCCGCGTCGCGGAAGCCCTCGCGCAGGGCGGTCTCGACCGCGGCCTTCAGCGTCGCGAGCCCCGTCCAGGTGGTGGCGGTCTCGAGGGTCTCGCAGAACACACCGGCGTCGAGCAGGGAGTCGCGCAGGTAGGGCCCGTCGAATCGGCCGGCCGCCCACTCCTCCGCATCCCCTGCGCCCGACGACGTCCCGCCCGCCGCGCGCAGCAGCGCGGTCGTCCGGGCGCGCCGCGCGTCGATGTCATCGCCCTCGTACACGGTCACGACGCTGGCGCCGCGCGCGATCGCCTTCCCGATCCGGCCGACCTGCGCGAGACCGACGGCGGTCTCGGCCTCGTCGGACAGACGGATCACGGTGGGACCCGCGCCGTGCTGCGCGACGCGGCGGAGTCCGTCGACCCCGTGCGCGAAGTCGGGGAACGACCATGACTCGAACACCCGCTCGGCGGGCACGGGGTGCACGCGCACGCGGACCTCGGTGATGACGCCGAAGATGCCCTCCGACCCCAGGAACAGCCGGATCAGGTCGGGTCCCGCGGCGGATCCGGGAGCCCGGCCGAGCTCGAGGTCGCCCGTCGGTGTCGCGACCCGGAGCCCGGTGACCATGGTGTCGAAGCGTCCGTACCCTGAGGAGTTCTGGCCCGACGAACGCGCGGCCGCGAAGCCGCCGATGGTCGCATAGCGGAAGCTCTGCGGGTAGTGTCCCAGCTCGAGCCCGTGCGCTGCCAGCTGCGCCTCGGCGTCGGGGCCGGTCGTCCCGGCCGCGAACACCGCCTCGCCGCTGAGCGCATCGACGCGCAGCAGGCCGCGCAGGCGGCGCAGATCCAGGCTGATCACGGCGCGGTGCGGCCCGCGCTCCGGATCGAGCGCGCCGACCACGCTCGTGCCCCCGCCGTAGGGGATCACCGCGATGTCGCGCTCCCCGGCCACGGCGAGGCATGCCATGACCTGAGCGTGGTCGGCGGGGAGCACGACCCCGTCCGGCACGCGTTGATCGCGCTCGCGGCGCCGCAGCAGGTCCGGGGTGGAGCGCCCGCCGGCGTGACGGATCCTCGCCTCGTCCGCGTGGTCCACCCCGTCGACGCCGACGACGGCCGCGAACGCCGCCCGGTCGTCGTCGGTGAGCGCGCTCGGTCGGACGCGCACCTCCGCGAGCGACGGCGGCGGCGCAGGGCGGCGCACTCGCCCCAGCAGCAGCGGGATCAGGGCTCGCACGGCGCGCGGAAGCTCCTTCGCCTTCGCCGGATCGCCCCAGCCGTTCCACCGCATGGGCTCCTGTTCGGCGGCCCTGCCGATCTCGTCCTGCATGCGTTACAGTGTGACACATCATGGAAGAACGTCAACCTGTCGGAGTCCCACCCGTGTGGGAACCGACGCAGACGCGGGTCCTCGACGCGGCCGACGAGCTCATCGTGCGCACCGGCATCCACGGGGTCACGATCGCAGCGCTCGCGCGCCGCTCCGGACTCAGCCGTCCGACGATCTACCGCACCTGGAGCGATGCCGACGACGTAGTGCGCGCCGCTCTGCTGCGGCGCGTCGGAACCCTCATCGGACGCTTCTCCGCGGTCGCGGACACCCGAGCCGCCCTGGTCGACGACATCCTGACGTTCACGGCCCTGTTCCGCGCCGACGACGTCTACGCCCGGCTGCTCGACGAGGAGCCGGAGGCCTTCACGCGCTACACGCTGCAGCGCGTCGGGTCGAGCCAACGGCTCATCCTCGGCTGGCTCGCCGCAGCCATCGGACGGGGCCAGAGGCACGGGTCCGTGCGGGCCGGAGCGCCCGAGGAGATCGCCGTGATGCTGCTCCTGATCGCCCAGTCGGCCGTGCTGTCGCACGCGACCGTGGCCGACCTGATCGACGAGGACGCGTGGGAGCGCGAGCTCCGCGCCGCCGTGGACGGGCACCTGCGACCGTGACCGACCCCGCCACCGCCCTCCACGCCGCCCGCCGCCGACGCGATCTCGCCGCGGGAGCGGAGGAGACCTGCGACGTGCTGGTGGTCGGCGGAGGCATCACCGGTGTCGGTGCGGCTCTCGACGCCGCCTCACGCGGACTCCGCGTCACACTGATCGAGGCCGAAGACCTCGCGTTCGGCACGAGCCGCTTCAGCTCGAAGCTCGTACACGGCGGACTGCGCTATCTCGCCACCGGTGATGTCGCCACCGCGAACGAGAGTGCGCTCGAACGACACCTGCTGATGACGGTGATCGCGCCGCACCTCATCCGTCCGCTGCCGCAGCTGCTGCCGTTCGCCGCCGGGGTGACGCTCCGCCAGCGCTCCGCCGGTTCGATGGGCATGGCCATGGGCGACGCGCTGCGACTGCGCGCCAGGACGCCGCGTCGGGTGCTGCCACCGCCGCGACTGGTGGGGCCGCGCGAGGCCCAGCGGCTGTTCCCCGCTCTGCGTCGCCGTGACCTGCGCGGCGGCGTGCTCGGCTTCGACGGGCAGCTGGTCGATGACGCCGCGCTCGTGGTCGCTGTCGCACGGACGGCGGCGGGGCGGGGCGCGCGCATCCTCACACGGGTGCGGGCGGAGGAGCTGCACGACGGTGGAGCGACCGTCGTCGACACGCTCACGGGCGAGCGGCTCGAGCTGCGCGCCCGGGCCGTCGTGAACGCCACCGGCGTCTGGGCGGGAACGCTCGACGACAGCATCCGCGTGCGCCCGAGCCGCGGCACGCACCTCGTGCTCGACGCGGACGACCTGGGCCGCCCGACCGCGGCGTTGACCGTTCCCCGGGAGGGCTCGATCAGCCGCTACGTGTTCGCGCTGCCGCAGCGCCACGGGCGGGTGATCGTGGGGCTGACCGACGAGGACGCCGCCGGGCCGGTCCCGCGCGTCGCCGCGCCCACCGAGCCCGAGATCGCGTCGCTGCTCGCCACGCTGAACCGACTGCTGGCGACCCCCCTCACGCGAGACCACGTCCGCGGGGCGTTCGCCGGACTGCGGCCCCTGGTGGACAACGGCGCCGCGTCGTCCGCGGACGTGTCCCGGCGGCACCTGGTGCACGTCTCCCCCGGCGGGTTCGTGTCGGTGCTCGGCGGGAAGCTCACGACCTACCGTCGGATGGCCGAGGACGCGGTCGACCTCGCCCTGCGTCACCGCGGGATCGACGCACCGCCCAGCAGCACCGCGGCTCTGCGGCTCGTGGAGGACACGGGCGCGCGGTGGGGTGCACCGGACGACACGTCGGATCCGCCCGCACTCCCACGCGCCGCGGTCGAGTTCGCCGTGCGGTGCGAGGGCGCGCTGACCGCGGACGACGTCCTGGAACGACGCAGCCGCCTCGCGCTGGTCACCGCCGACGCGGAGCGCGCACGACCGACCGTCGAGCACATCGTCGCGGAGACCCTCGCCGATCTGGACTGATCCCGCCGCGGGCCCCGGATCAGTGGCGCTCGTGCAGCGGGAGGTCGATCGTACCGGTCTCTCCCGCGTGGCGCGCCTTGGGGATGCGCGTCCCGAGCACCTGCGCCACCACGTCCTGGGCGATCTTCGACGCGGTGAGCCCCGCATCCGCGAGGATCTGGTCGCGCGACGCGTGGTCGAGGAACTCGTCGGGCAGCCCCAGCTCGTCCACGGCCGTGTCGATCCCGGCCTCGCGCAGCACCTGGCGCACGCGCGTGCCGATGCCGCCGACGCGGATGCCGTCCTCCAGGGTGATGACCAGGCGATGACGAGCGGCGTGCTCGACGACCGACGGCTGCACCGGGATCGCCCAGCGCGGGTCGAGCACCGTCGCACCGATGCCCTGCGCGCGGAGGCGGTCCGCCACATCGAGGGCGAGCTCGGCGAACGGGCCGATCGCGACGATGAGCACGTCTTCGCTCTCCCCCCTGGCCAGCACGTCGACTCCGTCAGCGAGGCGCTCGATCGCCGGGAGGTCGGGCGCGACCTCCCCCTTCGGGAACCGGATCACGGTGGGCGCGTCCTCGACGGCGACCGCCTCGTCCAGCGCCTCGGTGAGTCGCACGCCGTCGCGCGGCGCGGCGATGCGGATGTGCGGCACGATCTGCAGCATCGCGAGGTCCCACATGCCGTGATGGCTCGGACCGTCGGGACCGGTGACCCCGGCCCGGTCGAGCACGAAGGTGACGCCGGCACGGTGCAGCGCGACGTCCATGAGCACCTGATCGAAGGCGCGGCCCATGAAGGTCGCGTACACCGCGACCACCGGGTGCAGCCCGCCGTAGGCGAGTCCGGCCGCCGAGGCCACGGCGTGCTGCTCGGCGATACCCACGTCGTAGACCCGATCCGGGAAGCGCTCGGCAAAGGGGGCCAGGCCGGTCGGCCGCAGCATCGCCGCGGTGATCGCGATCACGTCGGAGCGCCGTTCGCCCACGTCGACCAGCGCGTCGGAGAACACGTCGGTCCATCCGCGCCCGCCGGAGGACAGCGTCTCCCCGGTCGTGGGGTCGATGCGCCCGACCGCGTGGAACTGATCGGCGTCGTCGTCGCGCGCGGGCTGGTACCCGCGCCCCTTCTCGGTGATGGCGTGCACGATGACGGGCGCGCCGTACGACTTCGCGAGCTCCAGGGTCTCCAGCAGGGCCGGGAGGTCGTGGCCGTCCACCGGGCCGAGGTACTTGATGTCGAGGTTCGAGTAGAGGGCCTCGTTGTTCGTGAAGCGGGAGAGGAAGCCGTGCGTGCCACCCCGCACCCCACGGAACACGGCCCTGCCGACGGGGCCGAACGCGCGGAACAGACGGTCGGACTTGTGGTGGAGGTCCTTGTACGCGGCCGCCGTGCGGACCCGGTTCAGGTAGCGCGACATCCCGCCGATCGTGGGTGCGTAGGAGCGGCCGTTGTCGTTGACGACGATCACCAGGTTGCGGTCGTTGTCGTCGGAGATGTTGTTCAGCGCCTCCCAGGTCATGCCGCCGGTGAGCGCACCGTCGCCCACGACGGCGACCACATGCCGGTCGGCGCGTCCGGTCGCGGTGAGGGCGCGGGACACGCCGTCTGCCCAGCTCAGCGAGCTCGAGGCGTGGGAGGACTCGACCACGTCGTGCGGGCTCTCGCCGCGCTGCGGGTAGCCGGCCAGACCGCCGCGCACGCGCAGTCCGGAGAAGTCCTGGCGCCCCGTGAGCAGCTTGTGCACGTAGGACTGATGCCCGGTGTCGAAGATGAAGGGGTCGTCGGGAGACGAGAACACGCGGTGGAGGGCGATGGTGAGCTCCACGACGCCGAGGTTCGGCCCCAGGTGGCCCCCGGTACGGGAGACGTTCTCGACGAGGAACGTGCGGATCTCGGAGGCGAGTTCTTCCAGTTGCTCTGGCGACAGGCGGTCCAGGTCGCGGGGTCCAGAGATGCTCGGAAGAATGGGCATCTGCGCCTCCTCACAGGCTTCGACAGAGACGCCCGTCACGGGTGCGAGCGCCTACCGATCCTACCTCGCGGAGTCGGAGAAGCCGCCGAGGACGACGCCCCCTTGACACGGCGAAGGGGCCCGTGTCCGTAGACCCGGGCCCCTCCGTGAGACGCGTCAGACGAGCGAGCGCAGCACGTACTGCAGGATGCCGCCGTTGCGGTAGTAGTCCGCCTCACCGGGGGTGTCGATGCGGACGACCGCGTCGAACTCGATCGGCTGCTTACCCTCGGGCGAGTGCTCGCTCGGGGTGGCGGTGACCTTGACCGTCTTCGGGGTGACGCCGTTGTTGAGCTCCTCGAGGCCCGTGATCGAGACGATCTCGGTACCGTCGAGGCCCAGCGACTCCCAGCTCTCGCCGGCCGGGAACTGCAGCGGGACGACGCCCATGCCGATGAGGTTGGAGCGGTGGATGCGCTCGAAGCTCTCCGTGATCACGGCCTTGACGCCCAGCAGGCTCGTGCCCTTGGCCGCCCAGTCGCGCGACGAGCCGGAGCCGTACTCCTTGCCGCCGAAAACGACGAGCGGGGTGCCCTGCTCGGCGTAGTTCATGCACGCGTCGTAGATGTACGACTGCGGACCGCCCGGCTGGGTGAAGTCGCGCGTGAACCCGCCCTCGACGACCTGACCGTCGTTGACGGCCGAGACCATGAGGTTCTTCAGACGGATGTTCGCGAACGTGCCGCGGATCATCACCTCGTGGTTGCCTCGGCGCGAGCCGAAGGAGTTGAAGTCCTTGCGGTCCACGCCGTGCTCGGTGAGGTACTGCGCCGCCGGGGTGCCCGGCTTGATGTTGCCGGCGGGCGAGATGTGATCGGTCGTGACCGAGTCGCCCAGGGTCGCCATGACGCGCGCGCCCTGGATGTCCTGCACCGGGGTGAGCTCCATCGTCATGCCGTCGAAGTACGGCGCCTTGCGCACGTAGGTCGAGTTCTCGTCCCACTGGAACGTGTCGTCGTCGGGCGTCGGCAGGTTGCGCCAGCGCTCGTCGCCGTCGAACACCGTGGCGTACTGCTTGATGAACTGGTCGCGCGAGATCGACGAGTCGACGATCTCCTGCACCTCCTCCGGCGACGGCCAGATGTCCTTGAGGAACACGTCGTTGCCGTCGGCGTCCTGACCCAGCGCGTCGGTGTCGAAGTCGAAGTGCATCGATCCGGCGAGGGCGTACGCGATGACCAGCGGCGGGCTGGCCAGGTAGTTCATCTTCACGTCGGGGCTGATCCGGCCCTCGAAGTTGCGGTTGCCGGAGAGGACGGCCGTCACGGCGAGGTCGTGCGAGTTGATCGCCTCCGACACCTCCTCGATCAGCGGGCCGGAGTTTCCGATGCAGATCGTGCAGCCGTAGCCGACGGTGTAGAAGCCGAGGCCCTCGAGATCCTTGTCGAGGCCGGACTTCTCGTAGTAGTCGGTGACGACCTTCGAGCCGGGGCCGAGCGTCGTCTTGACCCAGGGCTTCTGCTTCAGGCCCTTCTCGCGAGCCTTGCGCGCGAGCAGACCGGCCGCGATCATGACCGACGGGTTCGACGTGTTCGTGCACGACGTGATGGCGGCGAGGGTCACAGCGCCGTTGTCGAGGATGTACTTCTCGCCGTCCGGGGTGGTGACCGGCACCGGGTTGGAGGCGTTGACCGGGGCGCCGCTGCTGATATGCACCGGACGCGTGGTCGGCTCCTCCTCGCCGGGGACCTGCCCGGGGTCGGACGCGGGGAACGAGTGCTTCGACTCGAGGTCGACGATGTCCTCGCTGGTCGAGGGCGAGGCGTAGGCCAGGATGTCCTGCTCGAACTGCGACTTGGCCTCGGACAGCAGGATGCGGTCCTGCGGACGCTTCGGGCCGGCGATCGACGGGACGACCGTGCCGAGGTCCAGCTCGAGGTACTCGCTGAACACGGGCTCGCGCGACGCGTCGTGCCAGAGCTGCTGCTCCTTGGCGTACGCCTCGACAAGCGCGACGGCTTCCTCGCTGCGGCCGGTGAGGCGCAGGTAGTCGAGCGTGACGTCGTCGATCGGGAAGATCGCGGCGGTGGAGCCGAACTCCGGCGACATGTTGCCGATCGTGGCGCGGTTCGCGAGCGGCACCGAGGCGACGCCCTCGCCGTAGAACTCGACGAACTTGCCGACCACGCCGTGCTTGCGCAGCATGTCGGTGATGGTGAGCACGACGTCGGTCGCGGTCACACCGGCGGGGATCTCGCCCGAGAGCTTGAAGCCCACGACGCGCGGGATGAGCATCGACACGGGCTGGCCGAGCATCGCGGCCTCGGCCTCGATGCCGCCGACGCCCCAGCCGAGCACGCCGAGACCGTTCACCATCGTGGTGTGCGAATCGGTGCCGACGCAGGTGTCGGGGTACGCGCGCAGCACGCCGCCGACCTCGCGGTCGTAGATGACCTTGGCCAGGTGCTCGATGTTCACCTGGTGGACGATGCCGGTGCCGGGCGGGACGACCTTGAAGTCGCTGAACGCCGTCTGGCCCCAGCGCAGGAACTGGTACCGCTCGCCGTTGCGCTCGTACTCGATCTCGACGTTGCGCTCGAGCGCGTTCTCGGTCCCGAAGAGGTCGGCGATGACGGAGTGGTCGATCACCATCTCGGCGGGCGAGAGCGGGTTGATCTTGTTGGCGTCGCCGCCGAGCGCCGTGACTGCCTCGCGCATCGTGGCGAGGTCGACGATGCAGGGCACGCCGGTGAAGTCCTGCATGACCACGCGCGCCGGCGTGAACTGGATCTCGGTGTTCGGCTCGGCGGTGGCATCCCACGAGCCGAGCGCCTCGATCTGCGCCTTCGTCACGTTCGCGCCATCCTCGGTGCGAAGCAGGTTCTCCAGCAGGACCTTGAGGCTGAAGGGAAGCTTGTCGAAACCGGGCACCGTGTCGATGCGGAAGATCTCGTAGTCGGTGCTGCCGACCGTCAGGGTGCTCTTGGCACCGAAGCTGTTCACCGTGGACACGAATCCGTCTCCTTCTATTCGGATGGGAGCGACAGGCGCCTCCATCTTGCTCGCCCGCGCACCCCGGCGGCTAGGAAGGCGGACCTAACCAGTCTGCTCCCCGCGACGCGTGGGCGAAAGCCTGCGATTTATCTTGATGTCGAGATAAATCTATCACGCCGCGGCGGCATCCTCGCGCGAAGGCGCGCGGGGATAGAGCGCACGGACCACCAGCCAGGTGACCGCGATGAGCGGCGCGAACAACGGCAGTCCCATCACCAGCTTGAGCGTTCCGAGCGCCGTCACGTCGCCCGCGAGATACAGGGGGAACTGCACGGCCAGTCGCGCGAAGAAGAGGGCCGCCCACGCGATGCCGAGCCAGAAGAAGGCGCGACGCTTGCGGCGGTCCGTCCGCCACGCGGTGCCCTCGCCCATGAGGAAGCCGGCGGCCAGACCGATGACCGACCACCCGATGAGCGCCGACACGAGGATGGCCGACCCGTACACGGCGTTGGTGATGAGCCCGGGGACGAAGTTGTCCTCGCCGCGCCCGGTCCAGAGCGCCAGTCCTGCGGCGGCGACCGCGGCGATCAGGCCGCCGAGCGCCGCGGACGGTGGCGACTTCTGCACCAGGCGCACGATCGTGAAGATCGCGGCAAGCCCGACGGAGACGCCGAGCGGAAGGATCAGCGGCTGCGGGCGGAGGGTGAAGAGGATGACGAACGCGAGGCTCGGGAGCACCGATTCGACAATGCCGCGCCAGCCGCCCATCGCCGACCACACGACCGTGTGCGTGCTCGCGCTCTGCGCGGGATCGAGGCCCGCCTTCCTGGCCGCTCCCCCCAGCGCGGCACCCAGGATCTCCGACGCGGTCTGCGGGCGCTCCGGCTCCTCGGGAACCGGGGAGCTCACGCCGAGCCCGGGGTCGCCGGCATCTTCAGGGGGATGAGGTCACGCGGGGGCATGGGGGCGCCGCCACGCACGACGACGATGGAACGGAACAGGTCCTCCACCTTCGCGGCCGCCTCGGGATCGGACGCCGCCGCCCCGCCGATCACACCGCGCAGGAACCACCGCGGGCCGTCGATGCCGATGAAGCGTGCCAGACGCAGGCCGGAGCCCTCGGCCGCCGTGGCCGGGACCTCGGCGAGCAGCTCCTTGCCCAGCGGGCCCTCCCGCTCCTCGACCCGTCCGCCCTGCGCCTTCACCTGATCACGCAGCTGCACGCGGGTCTCGTCCCACAGACCGCCCGATCGGGGCGCCGCGAACGGCTGCACCTGCAACGAGGACTCCGCGTAGTCGAGACCGACGGCGACGATGCGCTTGGACTGCTCCTCGACCTCGAGGCGCAGGTTCAGGCCCTCGCGCGGAAGGATCTTGATCCCGCCGAGGTCGATGTACGGGCGGACCGGGTTCGCCTCGGAGTCGTCGAAAGGACCCTCCGTGGCGCGGTTCTCCGGCGCCGACTTGGAGGGGGTCGCGTTGTTGTCGCTCATCTCGCCTGTCCTGCTTCGTTCGCGGTGGCCTGTGCCTGGTAGCCGGTCGATCCGAATCCCCCGTCGCCCCTGACGCTGTCCGGGAGCTCCTCGACCGGCAGGAACCGGGCGCGGGTCACGGGCATCACAATGAGCTGGGCGATGCGATCGCCGACGGCCACATCGTACGCGCTGTGGATGTCCGTGTTGATCAGGCTCACCTTGATCTCACCCCGGTAGCCGGCGTCGACGGTGCCCGGTGCATTGACGATGGAGATCCCGTGCTTCGCCGCGAGACCACTGCGCGGAACGACGAAGGCCGCGTAGCCGTCCGGGAGGGCGATGCGCACGCCGGTCGGGACGAGAGCCCGCTCCCCCGGCTCCAGGTGCACGGCCTCCGCGGCGACCAGATCGGCGCCCGCGTCACCCGGGTGCGCATAGCCGGGGACCACTGCGGCGATAATGGGGACATCAACGGAATCGGTCACCCCATGAGGCTAATGCAGAACCCCGCCACCGCCGCACGTCCCCGCTACCGGGAGCGGCTCGCACCGAGCCTCTGGCTCCTCGTCACCGTCGCTCTCGCCGGACCGATGGTCTCGCTCATCTTCGTCCCGGTCGGATCGACGGTCGCGCTCGTCCTCGGCGCGCTGGTCTCCGCCGCGCTCGTCCTCGCGGTCATCGGTCTTGCCCCGGTCGTCTCGGTCGAGGACGGCGTGCTCCGCGCCGGTCGCGCGCACATCGACGTGACCCACCTCGGCGAACCGCTCGCGCTCGATGGAGCAGACGCGCGTCACGCCAGAGGACCCGGACTCCCCGCCCGCGGGTGGCACCTCATCCGCGGCGGCATCGACGGCCTGGTCGTGGTGCCCAACCTCGACGACGCGGATCCGGTCGTGGCGTGGACCATCTCGACCCGCACCCCCGACCGCCTCGCTGCGGCGATCCGCGCTGCGAAAGGCTGAGCCACCCGCCAACGACAGCGCGCCCCTGACCGGATGGTCGGGGGCGCGTCATGCGTCGCTCGGAGGACTGCTCAGGCAGCGCACTCCTTGCAGATGGGGCCGTCGGGTCCCTCGTGGTCGAGCTGCGAACGGTGCTTCACGAGGAAGCAGCTCATGCACGTGAACTCGTCCTGCTGCGCGGGCAGCACGACGACGTCGAGCTCGAGGTCGGAGAGGTCCGCGCCCGGCAGGTCGAAGTTCGAGGGGTTGTCGGAGTCCTCGTCCCCCGTCGTGCCGGACAGCTTGTCCGGCACACGCTCCTTCAGGGCTTCGATCGACTCGGAGTCGTCTTCACTCTTTCGGGGAGCGTCGTAATCGGTTGCCATGCGGTGAATCTCCACTTTCATGGTGCGAGTGGGCGGGTGTGCCGTCGGGTAATCGGCGGCCATAGTTTGCATGACGGTGGGGCATTTCGCAAATGCCTCCGCATGCGACAGGGCAAACTCACGGCACGCCCGCGATATTCCCTGTTCCGCCCCCTCCCCCGTGACACCATGAACGCACACCCATCAGAGGGGCATTCGCATGGAAAACGTCACCATCGTCGGCACTGAAGCAGGAGTCCTCGTGCTCGCGACCGAGTCGGGCGAACGCTTCGCGCTGCCCATCGACGACGTGCTGCAGCGGGAGATCCGCCGCGCCACCCGACAGGCCGAACCGACCGCCCAGAAGCTCGCCGCGAGCCCGCGCGACATCCAGGCGCAGATCCGCGCCGGTCTCACCGCACCCGAGGTCGCCGAGCTGCTCGGTATCGCGGTCGACGACGTGGTCCGCTTCGAGGGGCCGGTGCTCGCCGAGCGCGAGCACATCATCGGCCAGGCTCTCGCCGTGCCCGTGCTCATCGGCAGCGAGGTCGAACCGGACGCCCAGCCGACGTTCGGCGCGGCCGTGCGCGCCAAGCTCGCAGAGGTCGCGGCGACATCCGAGCGCTGGGCGAGCTGGAAGGAGGACACCGGCTGGATCGTGAAGCTCGAGTTCACAGCCAACGACGTCGATCACGACGCCCGGTGGAGCTTCGACCCCCGGCGCAGCGCGCTCTCGCCCCTCAACGCCGACGCCACTCAGCTCTCCCGTCAGGGCTCGCTCCCCGAGGGACTGATCCCCCGGCTCCGCGCGGTGGAAGCCGACCGGACGACGTCGCCGTACAAGGACGACAGCCGTTTCGACTCCGGTGCGTTCGGACCGCGCCTCGTGCCCGCCCCGGAGGCGGAGGTCGAAGAGCCGTCGCTGCCGGAGCGCTCCGCCCCCGCCGTTCAGGACGCGGCGATCAACCGCGCCCCCGACTCCAGCGCCCCGAGCGCCGAGACCGCCGACCTGCTGGAGGCCCTGCGACGGCGTCGGGGTCAGCGTGAGTCGTCACCGCTGCTCGAGGAGCATGAGGAGAGCCGCGAGGAGTCGAGCCCGATCTCCCTCTTCGAGGCCTTCGACGATGTCAGCGAGCCGGAGACGACGGAACCGGAGTCGCCGCGCAGCCCCGCCGAACCGGCGGAGAGCGGCGGCCGTCGTCGTCGGCGCAACGCCATGCCGTCGTGGGACGAGATCGTCTTCGGGGCGCGCACCGACGAGTGAGCCGCGCTTTCGGTGGTGAAACCGGCGTCACCGTGCGAACGCACCGAGGCGGATGAGCGGCACCCGCGTCTCCTCATCGGTCATGGCACCGTGCTGTCCGATCATGCCGCGATTGCGCTGATCCGCTGCGGTGCCGTCGTACACCGCCCAGGCCGCGCGCGCGATCACGAGCACGTCCCCCACCCGGGCAGCCGCGGCCTCCGTCACCGCGGGACCGAACAGGCCGGCCCTGATGGCGTCGTCGCGCGTCACGACATCGGCGGCGCCCTCCAGGTCGGTGCGCAGCCGGGAGAGCACCGCGCTCTCGTCGGCGGCCGGCTCCAGGTACACGTGCAGCATGCGCGGCTCGCCGCCCAGGTGCCGCACCCCGCGCAAGTGCGGTTCATCGAGGACCGCCTGCCGATGGACGGGGACATCGACCATGCCGTGGTCGGAGGTCACCAGGACGCCCACGCCCGGAGGCACACGAACGCTCAGGGCGGCATCGATGCGCTCCAGCGCCGAGACCCACTCCGCGGAGGCGATCCCGTAGCGGTGCCCCGCCTTGTCGACCTCGGGCAGATAGCAGTAGACGAAGGAGCCCGGATGGTCGTGGGCGAGAGCGAAGGCCGCCTCGACCCGATCCTCCGGGGTCAGCGCGGGGACGAAGGTCGCGCCGCGCAGCGTCGCGCGCGTGAACCCGCTCGTGGCGTACGCGGCGAGCCCCACGGCGAACGTCTCTCCGCCCGCGGCGGACTCCCGCTCGAAGACGGTCGGCACCGGCTGCCACGCGAGCGGGTCGAGCCCGTCGCTCTCCCACCCGCTGAGCTGGTTCACGAGCACGTCACGCTCGCGGTCGAGGACGCGGTACCCCACCAGCCCGTGCTCGCCAGGCCACGCGCCCGTCACGATGCTGGTCAGCGCGGCAGCCGTCGTCGACGGGAACACGCTGTGCGCGACATCCCGCTTCGTCATCGCCCCGCTGAGCGTACGCGCATGACCGGAGTGGCCGCGGAGACCGAGCGCGCCCAGGCCGTCGACGACCACCAGCACGACCGACTCCGCGCGCGGGAGCAGCTCCGACTCGCCGCGGAGAGCGGCGCTCAGGTCGCCCGCCACCCCGACGACGCTCCGGGCGCTGGGCGAGGCGGACGGTAGCATGAGGGACATCCGAGCCAGTCTGACACAGGCTCCCGTACGCCCCCAGGAAGTCCATGCCGAAAACCCCGCCGTCCGAGCCCGTCGACGAACGCATCCAGGACATCGATCTCTCTCACGAGATGCAGGGCTCCTTCCTCGAATACGCGTACTCCGTCATCTACTCCCGCGCCCTTCCGGACGCGCGGGACGGGCTCAAGCCGGTGCAGCGCCGCATCCTGTTCCAGATGGCCGAGATGGGTCTGCGCCCCGACCGCGGTCACGTCAAGAGCGCGCGCGTCGTCGGCGAGGTGATGGGAAAGCTGCACCCCCACGGCGACTCCGCCATCTACGACGCGCTCGTGCGGCTCGCCCAGGAGTGGGCGCTGCGCGTGCCGCTCGTCGACGGGCATGGCAACTTCGGCTCACTCGACGACGGCCCGGCGGCCGCCCGGTACACCGAGGCACGACTCGCGGCCGCCGCACTCTCCCTCACGGAGAACCTCGACGAGGACGTCGTCGACTTCATCCCCAACTACGACGGCCAATTCCAGCAGCCCGCCGTGCTGCCCGCGGCCTTCCCGAACCTGCTGGTCAACGGCGCCAGCGGCATCGCCGTCGGCATGGCGACGAACATGGCCCCGCACAACCTCATCGAGGTCGTGGCCGCAGCCGTGCATCTCCTCGAGCACCCGGACGCCACGACGGAAGAGCTGATGGAGTACGTGCCCGGCCCCGACTTCCCCTCGGGCGGCATCCTGATGGGCCTCGACGGCGTGAAGGACGCGTACACCACCGGCCGCGGCGCCCTGAAGGTCCGCGGCAAGACATCGATCGAGCCGCTCGGCCCCCGCCGCACGGGCATCATCGTCTCCGAGCTGCCCTATATGGTCGGCCCCGAGCGACTGATCGAGAAGATCCGGGACGCCGTCCAGGCCAAGAAGCTGCAGGGCATCAGCGACGTCACCGACCTCACCGACCGCAACCACGGACTGCGCGTGGCCATCGGCGTGAAGACCGGGTTCGATCCGAACGCGGTCCTGGAACAGCTGTATCGGCTGACACCGCTGGAAGACTCGTTCAGCATCAACAACGTCGCCCTGGTGGACGGGCAGCCGCGAACCCTCGGCCTCAAGGAGATGCTGAGCGTCTACGTCGGGCATCGCATCGAGGTCATCACCCGCCGCAGCCGCTACCGCCTCGCCCGGCGCGAGGAACGTCTCCACCTCGTCGAGGGCCTCCTCATCGCGATCCTCGACATCGACGAGGTCATCCAGGTCATCCGCTCCTCCGACGACTCGGAACAGGCGCGCACCCGCCTGCGCTCGGTCTTCGATCTCAGCGAGCCGCAGGCCGAGTACATCCTCGAGCTGCGGCTGCGGCGCCTGACCAAGTTCTCCCGCATCGAGCTGGAGACCGAGCGCGACGCGCTGCTCGCCGAGATCGCGAACCTGCGCGAGCTGCTCGGCAGCCCCGCGCTGCTCCGCGCCGCCGTCGCCCGCGAGCTCGACGCCGTGGCCGAGGCATACGGGACCCCGCGACGCACGCTGCTGCTCAACGCGGCTCCGCCGAAGCCCCGCGCCGCCAAGGGGGCCGCCGACCTGCAGATCGCCGACGCGCCCACCACGCTCGTGCTGTCCACCACCGGTCGTGCCGTCCGGGTCGACCTGGGCGACGGCCAGGAGCTCACGGCCCCCACCCGCCGGAGCAAACACGACGCCATCCTCGCCACGGTCGAGACCACGGTGCGCGCCGAGCTCGGTGCGCTCACGAGCAGCGGACGGGTCGTGCGCTTCTCCCCCGTCGACCTTCCGTCGGTTCCGGCGAGCTCCGTCCAGCTGGCGGCCGGCGCCCCGCTGCGCGACTACCTCGGCATCACCACGAAGGGCGAGCGCATCCTCGGGTTCGTCCGCTTCGACAGCGACACGCCGATCGCCCTGGGCACCGCGCAGGGCGTCGTGAAGCGCATCGTGCCGTCGGCGCTCCCCGTCCGCCCGGAGCTCGAGGTGATCGGCCTCAAGCCCGGCGACACGGTCGTGGGTGCGGCGGAGTCCCCCGACGACGCCGAGCTCGTGTTCCTCACCTCCGATGCGCAGCTGCTCCGCTTCGCTGCCGCGAGCGTGCGACCGCAGGGCGCTGCCGCCGGAGGTATGGCCGGCATCAAGCTCGGGGCCGGCGCCACGGTGCTGTTCTTCGGGGTGGTCGCACCGGGGGTCGACGCGGTCGTGGCGACCGTGTCGGGTGCCGAGAGCATCCTGCCCGGAACCGATCCAGGACGCGCGAAGGTCTCGTCGTTCGCGGAGTACCCCGCCAAGGGACGAGCGACCGGCGGGGTGCGCGCCCACGCCTTCCTGAAGGGCGAGGACCGGCTGACGGTCGCGTGGGTCGGTCCCAACCCGCCGCTCGCGGTCGACCCGACGGGTGCCGTCCGCAAGCTCCCGGAGTCCGGCGCCCGACGCGATGCCTCCGGTCAGCCCATCGACGGCGTGATCGGCAGCATCGGGCGCACGATCGTCTGAGCGCGCGAGGAGCCGTCGAGCGGGGTGCCCGGGCTTCGGGCTCCCCGCTGCGTGTCAGGCGTCGATGGACTCGCGCGACAGCCGGTCGGCCGAGTCGATGATGAACTCGCGCCGCGGAGCGACCTCGTTGCCCATCAGCAGCTCGAACACGCGACCGGCGGCCTCCGCGTCCTCCATACGGACGCGACGGAGCAGACGCCCGGAGCGGTCCATGGTCGTGTTCGCCAGCTGCTCGGCGTCCATCTCCCCGAGACCCTTGTAGCGCTGGATCGGCTCGTGCCACCGCTTGCCCGCCTTGCGGAGCTTCGCCAGCAGCGCGTGCATCTCCTGCTCGGTGTACGTGTAGATCGTCTCGTTCGGCTTGGACCCCGGGTTGATCACGATGATGCGGTGCAGCGGAGGAACGGCGGCGAACACGCGGCCGTGCTCGATCAGTGGTCGCATGTACCGGAAGAACAGCGTGAGCAGCAGGGTGCGGATGTGGGCGCCGTCGACGTCGGCGTCGCTCATCAGGATGATCTTCCCGTAGCGCGCCGCCTCGATGTCGAACGTGCGACCCGAGCCCGCTCCGATCACCTGGATGATCGACGCACACTCCGCATTGGAGAGCATGTCCCCGACCGAGGCCTTCTGCACGTTGAGGATCTTGCCGCGGATGGGCAGGAGTGCCTGGAACTCGCTGTTGCGCGCGTTCTTCGCCGTGCCGAGAGCGGAGTCGCCCTCCACGATGAACAGCTCGCTGCGTTCGACGTCGTTGGTGCGGCAGTCGACGAGCTTCGTGGGGAGCGTGGACGACTCCAGCGCGTTCTTGCGACGCTGTGTCTCCTTGTGCGCCCGCGCGGACACCCTGGCCTTCATCTCGGACACGATCTTGTCGAGGAGCTGCGTGGCCTGGCTCTTGTCGTCGCGCTTCGTCGAGGTGAAGCGCTGCAGGAGCTCCTTGCGCATGACCTGGGCGACGATCTGCCGCACCGCCGGCGTGCCGAGCACCTCCTTGGTCTGGCCCTCGAACTGCGGTTCTGGCACGTTGACGGTGAGCACGGCCGTGAGCCCGGCCAGCACGTCGTCCTTCTCCAGCTTGTCGTTGCCGACCTTCAGCCGGCGGGCGTTCTGCTCGACCTGCGCGCGGAGAACCTTCAGCAGCTCCTGCTCGAAGCCCTGCTGGTGCGTGCCGCCCTTGGGCGTGGAGATGATGTTGACGAACGAGCGGATGCGGGTGTCGTAGCCCGTGCCCCAGCGCAGTGCGACATCCACTTCGCAGACGCGCTCCACCTCGGTCGCGACCATGTGGCCGTCCGCCTGCAGCACGGGCACCGTCTCGCGGAACGTGCCCTCGCCCTGGATGCGCCACGTGTCCGTCACCGGCGGGTCGATGGCGAGGTAGTCGACGAACTCGGAGATGCCGCCCTCGTACAGGTACGACGTCTCGATCGGCCCGGCGGGAGCGCCGTCGTCGCCGACGGGCGCCGTACCGGCGCGCTCGTCGCGCACCACGATCTCGAGGCCCGGGACCAGGAACGCCGTCTGTCGCGCACGCGTCTCCAGCTCAGCCAGCTGGAACGCGGCATCCTTCGTGAAGATCTGCCGGTCGGCCCAGTAGCGCACGCGCGTGCCGGTGACGCCGCGCGGCGCCTTGCCGATGACCCGTAGCTCGCTCTTCTCCTCGAACGGCGTGAACGGCGCGTCGGGCCGCTTCTCGCCGGAGTCGCGGAACACGCCAGGCTCGCCGCGGTGGAACGACATCGCATAGGTCTTGCCGCCGCGATCGACCTCGACGTCGAGACGCTCGGAGAGGGCGTTGACCACCGAGGCGCCGACGCCGTGCAGTCCACCGGACGCGGCGTACGAGCCGCCGCCGAACTTCCCGCCGGCGTGCAGCTTGGTGTAGACGACCTCGACGCCGGACAGCCCGGTGCGCGGTTCGACGTCGACCGGGATGCCGCGGCCTCGGTCGTGCACCTCGACGCTGCCGTCCTCGTGCAGGATGATGTCGATGCGCGACCCGTTGCCGGCGACGGCCTCGTCGACGGAGTTGTCGATGATCTCCCACAGGCAGTGCATGAGCCCGGGCGAACCGTTCGAGCCGATGTACATGCCCGGTCGTTTGCGGACCGCCTCGAGTCCTTCGAGCACCTGGAGATGATGGGCGGAGTACTCGGCATTCACAATCTCCGAGTCTATTCGCGCGGGCGCCGTGGACTCGGCCGACACTCCCCACGCGTCGGCAGTCGGCGCCGGCCCGTACGCGCTGAGCGAAACACGCCGACAACCGGGCATGCCCACAGGCGGGGCGTGGTTGTATTGAGCACGACCAACAAGGACGCCGACACCCGAGGAGGCCCCGAGATGAATGCAACGACCGAACGTGAGACCTCCGCTGTCGAGTTCCGGCTGACCGCGATGGACCGGTGCGACTCCTGCGGTGCGCAGGCCTACATCGCCGCCGAGGTCAACGGCTCCGAGCTCCTGTTCTGCGCCCACCACGGCCGCAAGTACGAGGAGAAGCTCCGCAGCGTCGCCACCAGCTGGCACGACGAGACCGCTCGCCTCGTCGAGACGGTCTGATCGCGCGGGTGGAGTGAGCCGGACCCGCCGGCTCAGTCCACCGGCACGCGACGGATCCGCGGACTCAGCCGCGTGAGGATCTCCTCGCCGACCGTGTCGATCCGTTCCGCGAGCGTCGTGGCCGAGGACTCGCCCGCCTCTCCGGGACCGAAAACCGTCACCTCGTCCCCGACGGACAGTCCCGCCCATCCCTCGATCTGCGCGAAGAACGGTTCGATCCGTTCGAGCGCGCGTGCTCCGGCCGGCGTGCCGACCCGGGCCCCGACGAGCGTCGATGGCAATCCGTCGAAGGCGCCGACCTCGATCACCGCGCGACCCTCCTCCACGCGTGCGACCGGCGCCACCAGTCGCGCGACCGGGCGCACACCCTCCAGCTCGGGCCCGTCCGCGGAGCGGATCCCGTAGCAGAACGCACCGATGCGGGCGACGGTGCCCCGCAGCTCGGGACGCCACCACGACGCGGCGGACGCGGTGAGGTGAAGGGCGGCCGGTGTCGGGCCCGTCCCCCCGGCGGCGCGGACCGCATCGAGGAACACGGCCTGCGCGTCATCGTCCTCGCGATCGCTCGCCTCCGCGATGTGGCTCCAGATCCCCTCCAGGGACAGCAGTCCGGCAGCCTCTGCAGCCCGAGCCTGCGCGATCGCCCCCGGCCAGTCCTCGGGGAGCACGCCGTTGCGGTGCAGGCCCGTGTCGATCTTCAGGTGCACGCGCGCGACAGCCCCGAGCGCCTCGGCCCGCGCGATGATGCGGTGCAGGTACTCCACAGTGCCCACGCCGAGGTCGATCCCCTGGAGCAGCGCCTCGTCGATCTCCGCATCCGTCGAGGTGGCCCACGCGAACACCCTCGCCTCAGGCCCAACGAGCCGTCGCACGTCGAGGCCGCCCCGCACGTCGTAGCTTCCGAACGACGCCACCCCCGCCTGTACGGCCGTCTCCACGGTCCAGGTGAGGCCGTGGCCGTAGGCGTCGTCCTTGAGCACGAGCATGAGCTCGCATCCGCCGAGGCGGGAGGTGACCGCCGCGATGTTGTCGCGGAGCGTCCGCGCGCTCAGCCGCAGCTCGGGGCGGCTCATGCCTCCCACCCCCGCACGGCATGCGAACCGGCGACGGCGACCAGCTCCGCGGCGGACATGTCCGTCGCCGAGGACCATCGGACGATCTCGTCTCGGGCGGGTCCGGTGCCACCGAAGTACGTCACCTCGGCGCCGACCGGGGCCTCCGTGCCCTCCAGATCGACGACGCAGACGTCCATGGCCACGCGGCCGACGATCGGGCGGAGGATGCCGTCCACCTCGACCAGGGCGACGTTGCCGAGCGCGCGCACGATGCCCTGGGCGTACCCTCCGGTCACGAGCGCGACCGTGGTGTCGCCCGACGCGCGGAACGTGTAGCCGTAGGAGACGGCGTCGCCCGCGCGCAGCGGCTTGGTCGACATCACGCGTCCCGTCAGCCGCAGGACCGGTGTCGCGTCGTGATTGCTGCCGGGGAGGCCGTAGAGGATCGACGGGTCGATGTCCGGTTCCCCCGTGGTGACCCCCGCGATGCCCTCCAGCCGCAGCATCTCCACCTCGCCCTCGCTGTCCACGCGCACCTCGCGGGCACCGGCCACCGTCACGGCGTGGGCCACGGCGAGCAGCCCGTGACCCCAGGCGTCGCGGCGCAGGTCTGCTCGCACTCCCCCCTCGCGGACGGCCGCAACCGCTGCGGCGGTGAGGGCGGAGCGGGAGATCAGCGCCCGCGGAAGCGCACTCGAGGTCGTGTCACACACGTGATCCAGCCTAGCTTCGTGTTCCGGGATCCCGGTGTGACTCCCCCGTAGACTGGACGGCATCCCCAACCCCCGGAGCTCCATGACTCGTCTTTCTCTCGCGCCCCGCATCCGCTACCTCCTCGGCCGCGCCCGTCGCATCGACGTCGGCTCCGTTGTCGAGCGAGCGAAGGAGGCCTCTGCACAGCACCACAAGCCCGTCCCGACGATCGTCGTGGACATGCTGTGGTCCGCCGCGCGGCACAACGTGGGGTTCCAGGACTACATCGACTACGACTTCGCGATGCTCACCCGTGCCGAGCGCGACACCTACATGACGCACCCCGTGTCGAACCAGCTCTCCCAGAAGTACGACCACCCGGACTTCCGGTGGATCTTCCAGGACAAGATCGAGTTCAACCGGAAGTTCTCCGAGCACCTCCATCGCGAGTGGCTGGTGGTCGAAGAGGGCAACGCCGCCGAGGTGCGCGCGCTCACGGAACGCCTGGGGACCATCGTCACCAAGGAGCCGGTCGGCCAGGCGGGCACCGGTGTGCACCGGTACCACGCGGCCGATATCGACGACTGGGATGCCTTCCACCGCGGGCTGCTGAGTCGCGGCGAGCTCCTCATCGAAGAGGTCATCCGACAGCACGACGACCTCGCCGCCGTCTGCCCTGGCACCGTGAACACGACCCGCATCACCGCGTTCTTCGACGGCGAGAAGGCGCACATCCTCGCGATGGCTCAGAAGTTCGGGCGGGGCGCCGTGAGTGATCAGATGACTTTCGGGGGCTTCTACACGATGCTCGACGAGAACGGACACGCGGTCGGCGCGGGGTACGACTCGCACGGCCACGTGCACGAGACGCACCCGGACTCGGGCTTCCGCATCGCGGACTTCCAGCTGCCCTTCATGGACGAGGTGCGAGCCTTCATCGACCGCGTGGCCAGGGTCGTGCCCGAGGTGCAGTACGTCGGCTGGGACGTCGTCGTCACGCCGGGCGGTCCCGTGCTCGTCGAGGGCAACTGGGGCGCCGGCGTGTACGAGAACAAGCCCAGCGTCACCGGGATCCGCACCGGCCACAAGCCGCGCTACCGCGAGGTCATCGGGTTCTGACCACCACGACAGAACGCCCCCGGATTCCTCCGGGGGCGTTCTCGTCGAACCAGCAGATCAGACCGCGCGGACGATGCCGAGCGGCGTGGACTCCAGTCCCTGGCCGAGCGGATTGTCGCCGAGGATCTTCACCAGCCGGGCTTCGCCGGCCTTGTCGAGCGTCGATCCGAGGATGTTGCCGCCGAGGTCGTTGATGTCCACCACCGCGACCTCCACCTGCCCACCGAGCAGGCCCTTGAGCCGTGCTGCGACGCCGTCCGGGTCCTTCGGGCCGAGCACCACGGCCTGGTTGTACGGCGGGATCGTGTGCTTGGTGGGGCCATCGATCGCGCGCGCCTTGTCCCCGGCGATGCGATAGAAGTCGCCCTTTCGTCCGAACGCCTTGGTGACCGCCGAGACGGCGGCGGCGAACAGGATACGCGGCGTGCCGCACTCCCGCAGTGCCATCTCCATGGTCTCGGGCATGCCGAGCCCGATGCCGTAGGGCGTGCGCGTGACGTACTTCGAGAGGAACAGCGCGAGCTTGCGCGGCGTGATCTCGTCCAGGCGGTACGACCGACCCTGCGTGATCGCCACGATCTTCTCCGTGACGAACAGCAGGTCTCCCGGCTGCACGGCGTCCTTCGCGTATTCGGTGATGACCGCGTCGAGGTCGTCGTCCGGCATCACCACGCGGGTGCGCAACGGGATGCGCGCGTAGCTCGTGCCGTCGACGCTGGTCTCGAGCGCCTTGCCCTCGTTCGCCTGCATCACTCGAGGTAGTCCCGCAGCGACTGCGAGCGGCTCGGGTGGCGCAGCTTGGCCATCGTCTTCGACTCGATCTGACGGATCCGCTCACGCGTCACGCCGAACGTGTCACCGATCTGGTCGAGCGTCTTGGGCTGACCGTCGCCGAGGCCGAAGCGCATGCGGATCACGCCCGCCTCCCGCTCCGAGAGCGAGTCGAGCAGCTGCTCGAGCTGGCGCTGCAGCATCGTGAAGCCCACGGCATCGGCGGGGACGACCGCCTCGGTGTCCTCGATCAGGTCACCGAACTCGCTGTCGCCGTCTTCACCGAGCGGAGTGTGCAGGGAGATGGGCTCACGGCCGTACTTCTGCACCTCCACGACCTTCTCCGGGGTCATGTCGAGCTCGCGGCTCAGCTCCTCCGGGGTGGGCTCACGACCCAGGTCCTGCAGCATCTGCCGCTGCACGCGGGCGAGCTTGTTGATGACCTCGACCATGTGCACGGGGATGCGGATCGTGCGGGCCTGGTCGGCCATGGCGCGCGTGATCGCCTGACGGATCCACCAGGTCGCATAGGTCGAGAACTTGAAGCCCTTGGTGTAGTCGAACTTCTCGACGGCGCGGATCAGACCGAGGTTGCCCTCCTGGATCAGGTCGAGGAACTGCATGCCGCGACCGGTGTACCGCTTGGCGAGCGAGACGACGAGCCGCAGGTTCGCGCCGAGCAGGTGGCTCTTGGCTCGCTGGCCGTCGCGGGCGACCCACTGGAGGTCGAGACCCAGCTGACTCGACTTCTCGGCCGGGGTCATCGCGGACAGCTTCTCCTCGGCGAACAGACCCGCCTCGATGCGCATCGCGAGCTCGACCTCTTCGGCCGCGTTCAGCAGCGCGACCTTTCCGATCTGCTTCAGGTAGTCCTTGACGGGGTCGGCCGTGGCGCCGGTGATCTGCGTCGAGTAGACGGGGACGTCCTCGTCGTCGTTCGACGAGATGACGATCGCGCCGGTGGGCAGCGGCTCGGTGAACGCCGGCTTGGCGTCCTCCTCCTCGTCGTCCCCCGTGCTCTCCTCGGCGGAATCGGTCGCGGCGTCGTCTTCCTCGACGACGTCCTCCGACTTCTTCTTCTTCGCCGCGCCGCGCTTGGCGGCACCGCGCTTGGCGGGCGCTGCCTCGTCGAGGTTCTCGACCTCGATCTCCTCGTCGGGCGTGGGTTCTTGGGCGGCCTTCTTCGTCCGTGTGTTCTTCGTCGTGGCAGGAGTCACGTTTCGCCTTTCACGGAGCCGATCACGGGCCCCGGGACATTTCGGACACTAGTAAGACCCTTGTCAAGTCCGGAGTTCGAAAACGCCGATTGACAACGGGTCGGACTCCTAGTATCGCACACGTGTGGCGCTCCGGATGCAATCCGGCGAAGTTCGCGTCGATCCGGCTCAGCCGCGGCCGGGCTTGTCCTCGTCGCCCGACGGTCGCGTGGCCAGGTAGCGCTCGAGCTCCGCCGCCAGCTCGTCCGCGCTCGGCAGGTCGCGCTCGCTGAACCCGCCCTCGTCGTAGCTGTCGTCCTCGGGGTCGCGGCCTGCCATGTAGGCGTCGTAGCGGCGCTCCAGGTTGTGGACCATCTGCTGCAGCTCGTCGTTCGCCGCGACCTGCTCGTCCACCCTGGCGATGTAGTCCTCCCGGCGCTCGCGCACGGCGTCGAGCATGAGCACCAGTCCCGTGGATGCCATGAGCTTCTCGGCCGCGGCGCTGACCGCGTCGGGGTTCTCCGTCTCGGCGAGGTAGTGCGGCACGAGCAGCACGAAGCCCACCACTCGTTCGCCGCGCTCGGCGAAACGGAACTCCAGCAGATGCCCCGCGGTCGCCGGCACCTGCGTACGCGGGCGCCACACCGAGTGCGAGACCACGAGGTCACGGCGGTTGCCGCTCACCGTCGTGCCGATGGGGCGGGTATGCGGCACGGGCATGGCGATCGAATGCACCCAGTGCAGTCCGGATGCCTCGTATTCCGCGGCGAGGTCGAGCACGGTCTCGGCGAAGGCGTTCCAGGCGAAGTCCGGTTCGTAGCCCGCGAGGAGGAGGAACGGGCGACCGAGGGCGTCCGTCGCGAGCGAGAGCTCCAGCCGAGGCGGCCGGAACTCGGAGAGGTGGTCCTGATCGAAGGAGATCACCGGACGGCGGGCCCGGTAGTCGAGGAGCACATCGTTGTCGAAGATCACGAGCGGCTGCGGAGATGTGGACTCGCGGAGGTGGTCGATCAGTCCGGACACCGCGCTCCCGGCATCCGTGAAGCCGGTCAGGAGCACGACGAGGGGCAGTCCGTGCGGCACCGTCGGCGCGTTCGCGACGCGTTCGTGGATCTCTCCGGAGAAGGGCATGACTCCATGCTACGAGCAGGTCCCGACGAGGGGCCCCGGGCCGTCTCGCTGAGAGCGAACACGCGGGGGCACGCGGGGCCGCCCGGTCGCAGAGGTCCTCCTAGGATGGAGAGCATGACGCTTCCCGTGCTCTCGCACACCACCGATCAGTTCCCCGGAAGCGCTGCTGATGCCGCAGTGCTCGTCGTTCCCGATCTCTCGGATTCGGCCGAGTCGCTGGGGGCCTACCCCGGCCTCGCCGAGGTCCTCGAAGGCATCGGGTTCACCGGTGCCGCCGGATCGTTCGCCCGCGTGTACGCGCCCGACGTCTCCACCCTGCCGTTCGCCGTCGTCGGTGCAGGGAAGAGCATCGACGATGCCGCGATCCGCAGCGCCGCCGGTGTCGCCCTCCGCTCGCTGACCGGGTTCCCGCACGTCGCGCTCGGGCTCGCCTCCGGCCTCGACGGCCACGCCGCCGCCGCCGCCGAGGGGGCCGTGCTCGGCGGTCACCGCTTCGACGGCTACCGCACCGAGAAGGGCAAGGCGCGCGCCGAGCGGATCACCGTCCACGCGGACCTCGACGACGAGACGATCACCCGAGCGCAGACCCTGGGCGAAGCCGTCGCGCTGATCAAGGATCTGGTGAACGTCCCCGCGGAGTGGCAGAGCCCCGCGCAGCTCGCGCAGAGCGCGGCCGACAGCGTCGCCGAGCTCGATGTCACCGTCGACATCTTCGACGAGGCCGCGCTGGCGGAGCAGGGCTTCGGCGGAATCCTCGGGGTCGGGCAGGGGTCCGACCGGCCGCCGCGTCTGGTCCGCCTCGACTACTCCCCCGCAGACGCCGTGCGGCACCTCGCCCTGGTCGGCAAGGGCATCACGTTCGACACCGGTGGTCTCTCCCTCAAGCCGGCCGCCTCGATGGTGGGCATGAAGTTCGACATGGCCGGGGCCGCGACGTCCCTGGCCGCCCTTCGCGCCATCGCCCGGCTCGGGCTCCCGGTGCGCGTCACCGCCTGGCTCTGCATCACCGACAACATGCCGTCCGGCCGCGCCCTGCGCCCCGGTGATGTCATCCGCATCCTCGACGGCACGACGGTCGAGGTGCAGAACACCGACGCCGAAGGGCGCCTGGTCCTCGCCGACGGCCTGGTCGCCGCCAGCCGAGAGCACCCCGACGTCATCATCGACGTCGCGACGCTGACCGGTGCGATCGTCGCCGCCCTCGGACACCGGCACACGGGCGTGTTCGGCGACGACGAGACGGTGACGCGGTTCCTCGCCGCGGCGGAGCAGACCGGAGAGCCCGCCTGGCACATGCCGCTGCCCTCGTACATGGAGGAGTCCCTCGAGTCGCCGATCGCCGACCTGCAGAACGCGAACATGGGCGACCGGATGGGCGGCGCCTCGTTCGCCGGTCTGTTCCTGCGACGCTTCGTCGGACCGGTCTCGGACGCCGAGGACGCCGCCCGCATCCCCTGGGTGCACCTCGACATCGCGGGCTCCGGCGAACACGCCGGTGCGCCGTACGGCTTCACGGAGAAGGGTCCAACGGGGGCGATGGTCCGATCGATCGTCGCCTTCGCCGAAGCAGCATCCCACACGGAGGCATAACACCGATGACAACCCACACCTTCGACATCGTCGTGCTCGGCGGTGGCAGCGGCGGCTACGCGGCCGCGCTGCGCGCCAGCGAACTCGGCAAGTCGGTCGCGCTGATCGAGAAGGACAAGGTCGGAGGCACCTGTCTGCACCGCGGCTGCATCCCGACCAAAGCGCTGCTGCACGCGGCGGAGGTGGCGGAGCATGTGCGCGACGCCGCAGCGGTGGGGATCTCGGCCACCCTCGACGGCATCGACGCGGCGGGCGTGCGGGCATACCGCGAGGGCATCGTCGCGAAGAAGTACAAGGGGCTCGAGGGCCTCGTCAAGGCGCGTGGCATCACCACGGTCACCGGGACGGGACGGCTCAACGCAGACCGGAGCGTCAGCGTCGGCGACGACGTGTACGTCGGGACGGACGTCGTGCTCGCCACCGGCTCGTACAGCCGCACGCTTCCCGGGCTCGACATCGGCGGCCGCATCCTGACCAGCGAGCAGGCGCTCGCGCTCGATGTGATCCCCGAGCGCGTCATCGTGCTCGGCGGCGGTGTGATCGGCGTGGAGTTCGCGAGCGTCTGGCGCTCCTTCGGTGTCGAGGTCACGATCGTCGAGGCGCTGCCGCACCTCGTGCCGAACGAGGACATCGCGATGAGCAAGGGGCTCGAGCGCGCGTTCCGGCGCCGCGGCATCCAGTACTCGCTCGGAGTGCGGTTCCAGCAGGCCACCCAGGACGACACGTCCGTCAGCGTGACCCTCGAGGACGGCACGGAGCTCACCGCGGACTACCTGCTCGTCGCAGTCGGTCGCGGTCCCGCCACGGCCGATCTGGGCTTCGAGGAGGCGGGCGTCGTCCTCGACCGCGGGTTCGTCACGGTCGACGAGGAACTGCGCACCGGGGTTCCCGGGGTGTGGGCGGTCGGCGACATCGTCCCAGGGCTCCAGCTCGCCCACCGGGGCTTCCAGCAGGGCATCGCGGTGGCCGAGCGCATCGCCGGCCTCTCCCCCGCGACGGTCCCCGACGTGCAGATCCCGAAGGTCACGTACTCCAGCCCCGAGGTCGCCTCGGTCGGGCTGACCGAGGAGGCGGCCGTGGCCGCGCACGGCGCCGACGCGGTGTCGTCCTACGAGTACAACCTCGCCGGCAACGGCAAGAGCGAGATCATCGGAACGGGCGGCCTCGTCAAGGTCGTCCGCCAGAAGGACGGCCCGGTGCTCGGCGTGCATCTGATCGGTGACCGCGTCGGCGAGCTCATCACCGAGGGTCAGCTCGCTGTGGCCTGGGAGGCGCACCCCGAGGACATCGCTCCGCTCATCCATGCGCACCCCACGCAGAGCGAAGCGCTCGGCGAGGCCTTCCTCGCGCTGGCCGGAAAGCCCCTGCACGCCCTCTGAGCACCAACCGGTGCCCGAGTCACTAAGCTAGACAAGCGTCATACAACTTCTGAAGGAGACTCAGTCATGAGCACATCCGTGGTCCTCCCCGCTCTCGGTGAGAGCGTCACAGAGGGTACGGTCACCCGCTGGCTCAAGCAGGTGGGAGACACCGTCCAGGCGGACGAGGGCCTGCTCGAGATCTCGACCGACAAGGTCGACACCGAGATCCCCTCCCCGGTCACCGGCGTGATCGAGGAGATCCTCGTCGCCGAGGACGAGACCGTCGAGGTCGGTGCCCTGCTCGCTCGCATCGGCGACGGCAGCGCCGCAGCCCCGGCGGGCGACGCGCCCGCTGCGGCCGCCCCCGAAGCGGAGGCCGCCCCTGCCGAGGCCCCTGCCGCGACCGAGACTCCTGCTGAAGCGCCGGCTCCGGCCGAGGCTCCTGCGGCCGAGACTCCCGCTCCCGCCGCCGAGGCTGCGCCGTCCGGTGACGCCACCGACATCGTGCTTCCCGAGCTCGGCGAGAGCGTCACCGAGGGAACGGTCACCCGCTGGCTCAAGCAGGTCGGTGACTCGGTCGAGGTCGACGAGGCTCTTCTGGAGATCTCGACGGACAAGGTCGACACGGAGATCCCCTCGCCCGTCGCCGGCGTGCTCCAGGAGATCGTCGCGGCCGAGGACGAGACCATCGCGGTCGGCGCCGTCCTGGCCCGCGTCGGTTCCGGCGCTTCCCAGCCTGCCGCCACCGAGGCACCTGCCGCGCCGCAGGCCGCGCCCGAGGCGCCCGCCACCCCGGCACCCGCTGAGGCTCCGGCCGCACCGCAGGCGGCTCCCGCCCAGCCCCAGGCTCCGGCCGCGGCCCCTGCACCTGCTGCCCCTGCTCCGGCGCAGGCCGCACCGGCTCCCGCAGCGACCGAGGCTCCCGCTCCGAAGCTCTCGCTGCCGACGGAGAACGACAACCTCTACGTCACCCCGCTGGTGCGCCGTCTGGCCGCACAGCAGGGCGTGGATCTCGCTTCCGTGACGGGTACCGGTGTCGGCGGGCGCATCCGCAAGGAGGATGTGCTCAAGGCTGCCGAGTCCGCATCGCAGGCTCCGGCCGCCACGAATGCGGCTCCGGCTCCCGCACCGCTCGAGGTCTCCCCGCTGCGGGGTACGACCCAGCCGATGTCGCGTCTGCGCAAGGTGCTCGCCAAGCGCGCGGTCGAGTCCATGCAGCAGACGGCGCAGCTCACCACGGTTGTGGAGGTCGACGTCACCGCGCTGGCGGAGTACCGCGACAGCGTCAAGGGCTCGTTCCTCGAGAAGACCGGCGACAAGCTCTCGTTCCTGCCGTTCTTCGCGCTGGCCGCCGCCGAGGCGCTGCAGGCCTTCCCGATCGTGAACGCGACGGTCGACGGTGAGCAGATCGTCTACCCGGCCACCGAGAACGTCTCGATCGCGGTCGACACCGAGCGCGGGCTGCTCACTCCGGTGCTGCGCGACGCCGCGTCGAAGAACATCGCTCAGATCGCTCACGAGATCGCCGACCTCGCGGCCCGCACGCGCGACAACAAGCTGAAGCCGGACGAGCTGGCCGGCGGGACCTTCACGCTGACCAACACCGGTTCCCGCGGTGCGCTGTTCGACACGCCCGTCGTGTTCCTTCCGCAGTCCGCCATCCTCGGCACCGGCACGGTCGTCAAGCGTCCGGGTCTCGTCAAGGTCGGCGGAACCGACGCGATCGCGGTCCGTTCGTATGTGTACCTCGCTCTGTCGTACGATCACCGCATCATCGACGGTGCCGACGCGGCGCGCTTCCTCGGTGCGGTGAAGGCGCGCCTCGAAGCGGCGCAGTTCGCCCCGCAGCTGGGCGCCTGACCGAACGATCATTCTGGCTGGTCCGCGACGTCGTACACGTCGCGGACCAGCCATTTGTCGTCCTGCCGCACGAGTACGACCATCGCGGTGGGACTCGCGGCGTCCGCCTCCGCCGGCCGAGCGACGCGGGTGACCGCGACGTCGCCGTACTCGTCGACCAGCTCGACCGTGAGCTCACCGCTGAGCGCGCGCACGGCGTCGACGGTTCCTGCGGAACCGGGCGCGATCGCGGCGACGCACTCCGTGACCCCGGCGGAGTGACAGGCCTCAGCGGCGGAGACGAGCGTCGGGACGGCGGCGGCGGGGTCGCCCGCCTCCGCGACGCGCGGCGTGGGGGCAGCAGACGCGTGCTCGGGTCCTGTCGTCGATGACCCGCCTTTCGCCCGACCATCCCCGGTCGACGTCGGCGTCGGCGCTGTCCCCGCCGCGGTGGAGGCACCTCGGGCGTCGCTCCCGCCGTCGCCGCTCGGCCACATCAGCCCGCCCACGAGCACGACGGCCGCACCCGCTGCCGCGATCAACAGCAGTCGGCGACGCGGTGCGCGGGGAGCCGCGGCCCGATCCCGCCCCTTACCGCTCGTCGCCCGCCGCACGCGGACGGCCTCCCTGGCGTCGGCGATCCGCGACGCGATGTTCTCCCGCAACATCCGCACGGCGCTGCGGACTCTCGCCCGGGTGGTCCGTGGGGTACGGACCGCGGACCTCCGCGTCGCGAGGCTCCTCCGGGTCGGGGCGACCCCGCCCGCAGCGGGCTCGACGACGCGGGAGAGGTCGCGCGCCCGCACCGGCTTCGTCGTCTGATGCTCCAGGGGACGTGGGGACACGAGGGCGAGAAGCTCGCACTCCCACTCGTCGAGAAGCCGCCGCGGGACCCGGGGGTGCTCCAGTCGTTCGCGCAGTCCATCCCCCACCCGGTCGAGAACACGCCTCAGCGCTCGATCGGTCTCGCCGTCCCTGAGCGTCTCGACGATCGACGCCGCTGCGGACCGGATCCCGCTCCCCTCACCGATGACGAACAGGGGTCGCCCGCCGTCGGTGAGCCACCACGTACCCTCGACGCCGCTGCCCACGCGCGCCAGTTCACCGATGCCGCGCAGCAGACTCACCGCCACCGTGCACACCTCACCCTGACGCAACCGCTGCCCCGAGGCGGACCGTCGGTCGATGAACGCCTGCAACCGATCGGTGCACCAGGGCAGCAGCACATCGTGGCCGTCCGCACGTCGGACGATGTCCAGCGGTCCGGCGACGTGCTGTGCGCCCGCGAAGTGCCAGCCCGCCCATCCCGCGAGCTCCTCGCTCGGACACCGCACCGCCACGCCGTCGCCGCTGGTGACGAGCGCCCCCGCGAAGGGGGTGTCCGGCGACGACAGCATCCGCAGCGTGCGGTGCGCTCGTGCCAGCAGGGGCGGTGGGGCCGTCTCGATCGTCTGGGCGTCGGTCATGCGCCCATCTCACCCGAGGGACCGTGCGCCCGGAGCCATCCACGGCGTGAGCGGAAAGGTCCGCCGGCTGCGGCTGGCTGTGCAGAGCGAGTCCTCGTGCTGCTCCGCTCCGCGCGAACGACGACATCGTCAGGGTCTGGGACTCGGTAGGCTGGATGTCATGGCAAAGCGTGCTCCCGAACCCGAGAAGCGTCCTGGGTTCTTCTCCCAGATCAAGTCCCTCTTCCGGTTCACGCGCGAGGCCTACCCGTGGCTCCCCTGGGCGCAGGCCGGCATCCTCGTCGGCGGCATCCTGCTCGGCCTCGTCGCCGGCTACCTCATCCCGCCGTTCCAGGTGTGGACCCTCGTGCTCTGGGGCATCACCGGCCTCATGCTGGGCGTGCTCGGCGCGCTGTTCCTCATGACGCGACTGTCGACGTCGGCGATGTACACCAAGATCGACGGCATGCCCGGCGCGACCGGTCACGTGCTGAGCACCAGTCTCGGGCGTCGCTGGCAGGCATCGGAGACCCCGGTGGGGATCAACCCGAAGACCCAGGAGGCCGTGTACCGCACGATCGGTCGCGGCGGCATCGTGGTGGTCGGCGAAGGTGCCCGCGGCCGCCTCACGCGCCTGGTCAACGAGGAGCGGAGCAAGGCGCAGCGCGTCGCGCACGGTGTCCCCGTGACCGTGCTCTACGTCGGGCACGGCGAGGACGAGGTGCCCATCGCCGACCTCGCCAAGACCATCAAGAAGCTTCCCAAGGCCATCGACAAGGCCACCATGGCCGCGGTGATCCGTCGCGTCGACTCCGTGTCGCAGTCGCTCTCGTCGCTGCCGATCCCGAAGGGCATCGACCCCACCAAGGTGCGCCCGCAGCGTCCGCGCTGACCCGCACACCGCACGATCGACGCGCGGCCGTCCTCCTCGGAGGGCGGCCGCGCGTCGTCACTCCGACAGCGGCTGCTTCGGCAGGCGCCGCACCTTCGCCCGGCGACGACGACGCTCCGGGATCATCGAGCGCATCTCTTCGAGCTTGCCGAAGCAGAACAACCGGTCGTCCGCCTCCAGCACGACGTGCTTGCGCGGGTTCGGGATCACGCTCACCCCGCGGTGCAGCGTGAGCACGGTGATGTCACGCTCCCACAGTCCGGCTTCACCCAGGGTCTTCCCCACCAGGTCGGCGGCGCCGTGCACCATCAGTTCCGCCACGCCGTACCCCGTCGACACCGTCAGGCGCTGTCGCACGTCGATCTCGGGGAACGCCACCTGCCCGGCGATGTAGTCGATGATGGCGCCGGCGACGTCGAGCTTCGTGGCCGTCTCGATGCCCTGCAGTCCCGGCGAGGAGTTCACCTCCATGACGAGCGGTCCCTCGTCGCCCTCGAGCATGTCCACTCCCGCCACCCGCAGCCCCATGATCTGCGCCGAACGGACGGCCGCCCGCTCGTACACCGGGTCGAGCTCGATCGCCTCCACCGATCCGCCGCGGTGCACGTTCGAGCGGAATTCGTCGCCGGCCGCCGACCGCCGCATCGCCGCGACGACGCGGTCGCCCACGACCAGCGCACGGATGTCGCGCCCACGACTCTCGGAGATGAACTTCTGGATGAGCACGTTCTGCTTCGTGGAGTGCAGGGTCTCGATGATCGCCTCGGCGACCTTGACCTGTGGGGCGAGGATCACGCCGATCCCCTGCGTGCCCTCGAGCAGCTTGATCACGACCGGGGCACCGCCGACGCGCTCGATCGCCGGGCGCACATCGGCGCGGTTGCGCACGAAAGCGGTGGGCGGCATCGCGATGTTGTGCCGGGAGAGGATCTGGTTGGCGCGGAGCTTGTCGCGCGCGCTCGAGATGCCGTTGGCGGTGTTCGGGGTGTACACGTCCATCTGCTCGAACTGGCGGACCACCGCCGTACCGAAGTAGGTGATCGAGTTCCCGATGCGCGGCAGGATCGCGTCGTAGTCGCTCAGCTGGCGTCCCCGGTAGTGCAGGTCGGGTTCATCGGAGGTGAGGTCGATCGCGAAGCGAAGGGTGTTCAGCACCTTGACGTTGTGCCCCCGCTGCAGCGCGGCGGCCCGGAGGCGCTGGGTGGAGTACGCCTGCGGCGCACGGGACAGCACTGCGATCTTCACGGGGGATTTCCTGCCAGGATGTATCAGGTGAGTAGGTCTACCCATTCAAACACCCTCACGGGGTGGCGAGAGTGGGTCAGCCTGCCCGATCTCGGCGTCGACTGGATCAAGGCGAAGATCGACACCGGCGCGCGCACCTCATCGCTGCACGCGTTCGACGTGCACGAGTTCGAGCGTGAGGGCGAGGCGTGGGTCCGCTTCCGGGTGAACCCGTGGCAGGACAGCCAGGACGACGCGGTCGTCGTCGAGTGCCCTGTGCACGATCGCCGCGCCGTGCGCAGCTCGTCCGGGCACGCGCAGGAGCGTCTGGTGGTGCAACTGATCATCCGCCTGGTCGACCGCGAGGTGCTGGCCGAGGTCACCCTCAGCAACCGGGACGAGATGGGGTTCCGCATGCTCATCGGTCGCGAGGCCCTGCGTCACAGCTACGTCGTGGACCCCGCGCGCTCGTTCCTCGGTGGAAGGGCACCGCGCGAGGCACGCCGCCGCAACCGGGGACGCGTCTGAGGCAAGCGGGCGACCCGACGCTGCTCAGGCGCGGATGAGGACGGTGCCGACCGCCTTGTCGTGCAGACCGCGCTGATCCGCATCCCAGACGACCGCCGGGATCACGACGAGCAGCAGCAGCGTGCGAACGACCGGCCGCCACAGCCCGATCCAGGCGCCGTCGAGACGCACCAGGCGCATGCCGAGGATGCGGTGACCCGGGCTACCCCCCGCGGTGGGGATGAACAGGATCTGCAGGACCGCGAACACCAGCAGCGGGGCGAACTGCGTCAGACCCGCCTCGGACGGCAGCGCGAACTGGTCGAACCCGAGGAAGCCGGTGGCGATGATCGTGGCGGCCGCGTAGTCGATCACGAGAGCGCCGATGCGTCGTCCGGGACGGGCGATGCTTCCCGTTCCCGACTCCGGGAGTCCGAGTCGTTCACCGGGGTACCTGTTCACCGCATCCGTCACCACACCAGCCTACCGAGCCCTCGGAACCGCGCCTTCCGCCCTCACGCTGTAACACGCTCGAAACAAAGCGGATACCGTGGAGAAATCCCCCGTCCGTACTGTGCAGAGTGGCCCCGAAGCCATCGATCCGCATCACAGGAGTCGTTACATGTTCAAAGATTCGTCCGAGGTACTGGCCTACATCAAGGAGAACGACGTCAAATTCCTTGACATCCGGTTCACCGATCTCCCTGGCGTGCAGCAGCACTTCAACATCCCTGCGGCGACGGTCGACGAGGCCTTCTTCACGGACGGGCAGCTGTTCGACGGCTCCTCGATCCGCGGCTTCGCGAGCATCCACGAGTCGGACATGCAGCTCATCCCCGACGTGACGACGGCCTACATGGACCCGTTCCGCGAGGCGAGCACCCTCGTGATGATCTTCGACATCTACAACCCGCGCACCGGCGAGATCTACTCGAAGGACCCGCGTCAGGTCGCCAAGAAGGCCGAGAAGTACCTCGCGTCGACCGGCATCGCCGACACCGCGTACTTCGCGCCCGAGGCCGAGTTCTACATCTTCGACGACGTGCGCTACTCCGTCACGGCGGGCGAGAGCTTCTACAAGGTCGACTCCGAGGAGGCCGCGTGGAACACCGGTCGCGAGGAGGAGGGCGGCAACCTCGCCAACAAGACCCCGTACAAGGGCGGCTACTTCCCCGTGAGCCCGGTCGACAAGACGGCCGACCTGCGCGACGACATCACGCTCAAGCTGATCGAGGCCGGCTTCATCCTCGAGCGCTCGCACCACGAGGTCGGCACGGCGGGCCAGCAGGAGATCAACTACCGCTTCGACACGATGGTGCACTCGGCGGACGACATCCTGAAGTTCAAGTACATCGTGAAGAACACGGCCGAGGAGTGGGGCAAGGTCGCCACCTTCATGCCCAAGCCGCTCTACGGTGACAACGGCTCCGGCATGCACACGCACCAGTCGCTGTGGAACGACGGCAAGCCGCTGTTCTACGACGAGGCCGGCTACGGCCAGCTCAGCGACATCGCCCGCTGGTACATCGGCGGCATCCTGGCGCACGCTCCCGCGCTGCTCGCCTTCACGAACCCGACGCTGAACAGCTACCACCGTCTGGTGAAGGGCTTCGAGGCTCCGGTCAACCTGGTGTACTCGGCCGGCAACCGCTCCGCCGCGATCCGCATCCCGATCACGGGCTCCAACCCGAAGGCCAAGCGCATCGAGTTCCGCGCTCCCGACGCCTCCGGCAACCCGTACCTCGCCTTCGCGGCGCAGCTCATGGCAGGTCTCGACGGCATCAAGAACCGCATCGAGCCGCACGAGCCGGTCGATAAGGACCTCTACGAGCTTCCGCCCGAGGAGGCCAAGAACATCCCGCAGGTGCCGAACTCGCTGCTCGACTCGCTCGAGGCGCTCCGCAACGACCACCAGTTCCTCCTCGAGGGCGGCGTGTTCACCGAGGAGCTCATCGAGACCTGGATCTCCTACAAGTACGAGAACGAGATCCTGCCGATCGCGCAGCGTCCGCACCCGTTCGAGTACGAGCTGTACTTCGGGGTCTGACCCGCACCGCGAAGCGCCCGCCGGGATTCCTGGCGGGCGCTTCCGCGTGTCCGGGGGTCATTCCACACACCCTCTTGCAGGTCCCTGCCCCGGAGTCAAGCCCGAAGACGGGAATCGTGCAGGGCCCTAGCGTGAGAGAGTCGCCGGGCTACCCGACCCGGCGACGGGGAGGCTGCACCATGTGGACGCAGGAGGCGACGCCGACCGAGGCTCTGCTCGACAGCCGATACCGGCTGGGCGATGCCGTGGGCGTCGGCGGCATGGCGACCGTGTACCGCGCCGAGGACATCGCGCTGGAGCGCACGGTCGCGGTCAAGATCTTCCGCACCTCGGACGATGCCGTTACCTCGACGGACCGCGCGCACTCCGAGAAGGCGCTGCTCGCCTCCCTCAACCACCCCAACCTGGTCACGCTCCTGGACGCCCGCCTCGACCCCGGCCGGGCGATGTACCTGGTGATGGAGTTCGTTCCCGGCCCCACGCTCAGCAGCCGCCTCTCCCGCTCCGCCGTGACTCCCCAGGAGGTCGCGACCATCGGTGCCGACGTCGCCTCCGCCCTCCATGCCGCTCACGCGGCGGGCATCGTGCACCGTGACGTCAAGCCCTCCAACGTTCTCCTCACCCCGCCGACGTCGGGTAGCGACCGGTGGACGGCGAAGCTCGCGGATTTCGGGATCGCGTGCATGATCGACACGTCGCGGGTCACCGCGCCGGGCATCGTCCTCGGCACCCTCACGTACATGGCGCCCGAGCAGCTGCGCAACGGCGAGGTACGGCCGTCGGTCGACATCTACGCGCTGGGCCTTGTGCTCCTGGAGGCACTGACCGGCACACCCGGCTTCGCGCCCACCCTGAGCGTCGAGACCGCCCTCGCCCGCCTGCACCTGGCGCCGGACGTTCCCGCGTCGCTCGGACAGGACTGGGGGCGGCTGCTCACCGCGATGACGAGCATAGACCCGGCCGAACGGCCGCACGCTGCCGAGGTCGCGGTCGAGCTGCGGCGGTTGAGCGAAGCACTCGCGGAGGCCGACGAGCGCGCCACCGCTCCCCTTCCCGCCGTCGTCGCGCCCGCCGCCACGCGCGTCCTGCCCGTTCCCGGCATCCCCTCGCCCGCCGCATCCTCGGCGCCCGTGGCCCCGCTGGTCATCCCTCCCGTGCCGCCGCTCCCCGCCCCCGCGGCTCCGGCTCGGCCGCTCACCCGTGCCCAGGCCCGGCGGCGGCTCGCCGCCCGTGCGGTCGCTGCACCGCGCCGGACACCGCGGCGACGCGACAGTCTGCTCTTCGCCGCCGTCGTCGCCATCGGAGCCGTCACCACGATCGCGGTGTCGCTGTCGGGCCAGGGCACTCAAGCCGTGGCGAGCTCCTCCGGCGCCGTGCTCAGCGGGATCTCCTCCGTCGAGTCGCCCACGGCCGCCGAGACGGCCCCGCCCACCGTCGTCGAGGTGCCCGCGGCCGTCGCTCCCGCCCCCGCCGAGTCCCTCACCGTCGAGTCCGTCGGCGACGAGCACTCGACCGACCATGCCGACGACAACCCGGCTGCACAGCAGGACAACGGCAAGGGCAAGGGAGCGAAAGGCAACGGCGAGGGCACGAGGGGCGGAAAGCCGGGTTCCGCGGACCAGGGTTCGCCGACCACGGACGATCGAGCCGCGGTCGAGACGCCCGGCAAGGGCGATAAGGGCACAGGCTCGCAGGGCAAGGGCTCGAACGACTAGGCCCGGCGTTCAGCCGAACGCCCTCGGGTGTCGCTGAGCGCGCCGGGCCCCGGTGTGGAGCAAGATCGAGTGCGAGCACGCACAGTTGGAGGGGACATGCGCCGCAGGAGAATCATCGCGACCGACGAGGCGCAGACCGTATCGGCCCAGCGCCGCTCCCCCACCTCGGTGGTCGCAGGGGCGAGAGCGAACCCGTTCATGTTCGGGCTGCTCGGAGCCCTGGGCGTCCTGGTCGCTCTCGCGATCGGCGGCATCGTCAATCAGCTCGCGACCGTACTGGTCTACATCGGCGCCGCGATCTTCCTCGCGCTCGGACTCGACCCCATCGTCACCAGCATCGAGCGCAAGCTCCCCCGTCCCGCCGCCGTCGCGATCGTCGTCGCCGGCGTCGTCCTCGCGTTCGCCGGGATCATCCTCGCCATCGTCCCGATCCTCGTCGAACAGATCACCAACCTGATCAAAGACGGTCCGAAGATGATCGAGGACTTCATGAAGACGGACTGGTACAAGGACATGAGCGCCCAGTTCGGCTCGACCATCACCGATGCCGTCAACGGCGTGCTCGGCTTCGTGCAGGACCCCGACAACTTCTTCGACATCGGCGGCGGTGTCTTCGCGGTCGGCGCCGGGATCGCCGGAGGCATCACCGGCGTCACCATCGTCCTGATCCTGACGCTGTACTTCATGGCGTCGCTGCGCAGCATGAAGCGCGTCGCCGCTCGCTTCGTGCCCGCCTACCAGCGCGACACGTTCAGCGAACTCCTGGAGGACGTCTCGAGCGCGGTCGGTCGCTACGTGATCGGTCAGGCGAGCCTCGCCCTGACCAACGGCGTGCTCAGCCTGATCTTCCTCAGCATCATCGGCGCACCGGTGCCGGCGCTGCTGGCCCTCATCGCCTTCATCGGCTCGATGATCCCGCTCGTCGGAACCCTGTCGGCATCGATCATCATCTCGCTGATCTGCCTGTTCGAGTCGCCCACGACCGCGCTCATCGCGATCATCTACTACCTCGTGTACATGCAGATCGAGGCATACGTGCTGTCGCCCCGCATCATGAGCCGCGCGGTCGCCGTTCCGGGGGCTCTCGTGGTGATCGCGGCCGTCGCGGGTGGTGCGCTCGGCGGGATCCTCGGCGCGCTGGTGGCCATCCCGATCGCGGCGAGCATCATCATCATCGTGCAGAAGGTGGTGTTCCCGACACAGGACCGGAAGAAGACACCACCGGCCGTGACGGTCGCGTGATCAGCGGACGGTGACGGCGCCCGCCTGCACGCGCACCGCGAACGACGAGATCTCCCCGACCTCCTCGCCGTCGATCTCGAACATCTGCGGAGCCGCAAGGCGCACCTCGATGCGCTCGGCGGAGACGTGCGTGGTGGAGTCCGTGCTCACCGCCTGATCGACACTCCCGAGAATCCGTCGGATGCCGTTGTCCCACACCACGGAGCGGACGGTGTCGAGCCACTGGAGCGGTCCGTCGGCGCTGATCAGCAGCATGTCGAGGAGCCCGTCGTCGACGAGGGCGTCGGGCAGCAGCCGGATGCCGCCCTGCAACATGCCGCAGTTTCCGATCAGGAGGGTGTGCCCACGCAGCTCCTGCGGCTCACCGTCGTCCAGCTGCAACGTGATGTCGGTCATCTCCGTGCCGGCGAGTGCCCGGCCCATCGCCTCGACGTACGCGAGCCATCCCGCGCGGTCCTTGAGGTCGTCATTGGTCTCCACCAGCATCTGGGCATCGACGCCGAAGCCCACCATGACCGAGAACGCGTGCTCCTCCCCGTCGATCTCGACCCATCCGAGGTCGATGTTCCGCGGCTCGCTGTCGCGGACGTGCTCCAGCGCGGGAAGGACGCCCTCCAGGGGGATGCCGAGGTTGCGGGCCAGGAGGTTGCCGGTGCCCTGCGGCACGATGCCGAGGGCGACCCCGGTCTCCGCGAGGGCCTCCGCGACCGCTCGGATGGTCCCGTCTCCGCCCACCGCGATGACCGGGTCGCAGCCCTCCGCGACCGCCTCCGCCGCCATGCCACGGCCCGCGTCCTCCGGGGTGGTCTCCCACCAGCGGATGTCCGCGTCATCGCCGAACGCGAGCCGGACGGCCTCCTCGAGAACCCCCCTGTCCGACTTCGTGGGGTTCCAGATCACTGCCAGAGGAGAAGACGTCATGCGCTCAGCCTGGGCGACCGGAGCCGTTCCCGCAACTCGGTTGACAGTCACCCGTAGAACAGGTGCTCGAAGGTCCGCCGAGCCCGGCGCGTGACACCCAGGTAGTCCTCCTCGAGCTGCGTGGCCGCGCGGTTCGGGTAGCCCAGCAGCCGCGCCAGCGCGTCGAGCTGCCGGCGGTCGGCCGGGAGCACGTCGCTGGTCTGTCCGGTGAGCAGGGTGATGGCCGACCGGAGCCGGCTCGACAGCAGCCAGGCGGCCCGCAGACGCTCCGCGTCCTCCTCCTCCACGAGCCCGGCAGCGACCGCCGCGTCCAGCGCCCGCAGTGTCGAGGTGGTGCGGAGTCCCGGCACCTGCGCCGCATGCTGCAGCTGCAGCAGTTGCACGAGCCACTCCACGTCGCTCAGGGTTCCCGGTCCGAGCTTGAGGTGCCGCCGCGGATCCGTGCCCTGCGGCAGCCGCTCCCCCTCGACCCGCGCCTTGATGCGCTTGATCTCCCTCAGCCCCTGGAGGTCGACCATGTCGGGGTAGCGGATCGAATCGGCGAGCTCCGTGAACCGCGCGATCAGCTTGACGCTCCCCGCGACGCCCTGCGCGCGCAGCAGCGCCTGCGCCTCCCACGACAGGGACCAGCGACGGTAGTACGCCGTGTACGCGTCGAACGAGCGCACCAGCGGACCGTTGCGCCCCTCCGGACGCAGTCCGGCGTCGAGCTCCAGCGGCAGCCGGTGGTCGGTGAGGTGCTCGCGCAGACCCGCCACGATCTTCGTGGCGAGCTTCTCGGCGCGCTGCGGATCCACGCCGTTCGCGTCGTACACGTACAGCACGTCCGCGTCGGAGCCGAACCCGAGCTCGCCACCGCCGAACCGGCCCATCGCGATCACGGCGAAGTCGAGCGCCGCGTCCTCCGGCGGCACGACCTCACGCATCACCGCGCGCAGCCCGGCCTGGATCGTCGCGGCGGTGATGTCGGTGAGGGCCGTCGCCACCTCCTCGATCGTGAGCACATCGAGCACCGCGCCCATGGCCGTGCGCAGCAGCTCGCGCCGCCGCAGGGCCCTGACCGCCCGCAGCGCGTCCGCGACCGTCTCGTGCCGCGTCTGGATCGCCCGCGCCTCCTCGTCCAGCGCCTCCGCGCCACGTGGTCGCAGGCGCTCCGTGCTGTCGAGCCAGGCCACGGACTCCGGGATCCATTCGAGCAGCTCCCCGATGTAGCGCGACGACGACAGCAGCCGCGTGAGGCTCTCGGCGGCGCCGGAGGAATCCCGCAGCATCCGCAGGAACCACGAGGTGTCGCCCAGCCGCTCGCTGATGCGACGGAACGCCAGGAGCGCGTAGTCCGGGTCGCTGCCGTCGGCGAACCAACGCACCATGATCGGCATCAGGTGCCGCTGGATCGTGGCCTTGCGGCTCAACCCTCGCGTCAGGGCACCGATGTGGCGCAGCGCCCCGGCCGGGTCGCGGAACCCGATCGCCGCGAGCCGGTCGTGCGCCTGCTCCAGCGACAGCGTGCGCTCCTCCTCCGGCAGACCGGCGACCGCGCTCAGCAGCGGGCGGTAGAACAGGCGCGTGTGGATCTCGCGCACCTCGCGGCGCACGGCCTCCCAGCGCGCCCAGATGGCGTCGCCGCTGTCGGCCAGTCCGGTCGCGCGGGCGAGGAACCGTCGCCCGGCCGGCGTGCGGGGCATCAGGTGCGTGCGGGAGAGCTCGCGCAACTGCAACCGGTGCTCCATGAGCCGCAGCACGCGGTAGTCGGCGGCGAAGGTCGCCGCATCCGCCCGGCCGATGTACCCGCCGTCGACGAGGGCGTCGAGGCTCTCCAGCGTGCCGCGGGTGCGCAGCGTCTCGTCGGTCAGCCCGTGCACGAGCTGCAGGAGCTGCACCGTGAACTCGATGTCGCGCAGACCGCCCGCGCCGAGCTTGAGCTGGTACGGCGCGTCCTCCGGATCGATGTGCTCCATGACCCGTTCGCGCATGCGCTGCACGTTCTCGACGAACTCCTCGCGCGCGGCGCTCGACCACACGAGGGGCTGCACGGCCGCGATGTACTCCGCGCCCAGCACGGGGTCTCCCGCGAGCGGCCGTGCCTTCAGCAGCGCCTGGAACTCCCACCCCTTCGCCCAGCGGTCGTAGTAGGCGGCGTGCGAGACGAGCGAGCGCACCAGCGCCCCCTGCTTGCCCTCGGGCCGCAGCGCCGCATCGACCTCCCACAGGGGCGGCTCGACCTCGATCGCGCTGAGGGCACGCATCGTCTCGCGCGCCAGTCGCGTCGCGATGTCGATGGCCCGCGCCTCCGACACGACCGCGTCATCGGCGGTTCCCGCGACGAAGATGACGTCGACGTCGCTGACGTAGTTCAGCTCCCGCGCGCCGGCCTTGCCCATGCCGATGATCGCGAGCCGGGTCGCGGCGAGCTCGTCGTGGCCGGTGCTCGCGCGCAGCCGCGCCCGCGCTACCGCCAGCGCCGCCTCCAGCGCCGCACCGGCGAGGTCGGCCAGCGCCGCGGCGACCGCGGGCACCGCGTCCTCCGGGCGCTCGTGCGCGAGGTCGAACGCGGCGATCGCGGCGAGCTCGCGCCGATACGCCACGCGCACCGCCACGACCGCGTCGTCGTCGCCCGCCGCCGCGACACCGTCGCTGGCGTCCACGGCGGCGAGGAGGCGGCTGCGCAGCGCGTCGGCCGATGGCAGCGCCGACACGGGCTCGCCGAGCACCGAGAGCTGTGCGGGGTGGCGCAGGAAGAACTCGGCGAGCCCGGTCGAGGCGCCGAACACCCGCCACACCGTGCGGCGCGCCTCCGCATCGTCGACGAGCGGCCGCACCGCCTCCGGGTCACGGCGCGCCACCCGGAGCAGACCCCGCACCGCCGCATCCGGGTCTGCGGCGCCCATACCGTCGAGCAGCCCCGCACGGGGTCGGTCCAGCAACGACTCCAGCTCTGCCAGCGACGCGGCGGCCTCGGACAGCTCGGAGAAACCGATCCGTGCGAGCGCGGAGAGCGAGACGGAGGCGTCGGGTCGGGCCATGCCGCGCCTCAGAGGAGCTCGAGGTTGTTCTTCAGCTCCAGCGGCGTGACCTGCCCGCGGTACGCCTCCCACTCCTTGCGCTTGTTGAGCAGCACGTAGTTGAACACCTGCTCGCCCAGCGTCTCGGCCACGAGCTCGGACTCCTCCATGTACTCCAGCGCGTGGTCGAGGCTCGCGGGCAGGGCGGAGTAGCCCAGCGCACGGCGCTCGGCGTCGCTCAGCGCCCACACGTTGTCCTCGGCCTCCGGCGGCAGCTCGTACCCCTCCTCGATGCCCCTGAGGCCGGCGGCGAGCATGAGCGCGTAAGCCAGATAGGGGTTCGCGGCCGAGTCGAGCGCGCGGTACTCCACGCGCGACGACTGCCCCTTGTTCGGCTTGTACATCGGCACCCGGACGAGCGCCGAACGGTTGTTGTGACCCCACGTGATGAAGCTGGGGGCCTCGTCGCCGCCCCACAGACGCTTGTACGAGTTGACGAACTGGTTGGTCACGGCGGAGATCTCGTTCGCGTGCCGCAGGAGCCCGGCGATGAAGTGACGGCCGGTCTTGGACAGCTGGTACTTCGCCCCCTCCTCGTAGAACGCGTTCTGATCGCCCTCGAACAGCGACATGTGCGTGTGCATGCCGCTGCCGGGCTGACCGCTGAGCGGCTTCGGCATGAACGTGGCGTACACGCCCTGCTCGATGGCCACCTCCTTGATCACGGTGCGGAACGTCATGACGTTGTCGGCCGTGGTGAGTGCGTCGGCGTAGCGCAGGTCGATCTCGTTCTGACCGGGACCGCCCTCGTGGTGGCTGAACTCCACCGAGATGCCGAGGTCTTCGAGCATGCGCACCGAGCGGCGCCGGAAGTCATGGGCTGTACCGCCCGGCACGTTGTCGAAGTACCCGGCGGAGTCGACCGGGACCGGACCCTCGGGCCCGAACGACGAGGACTTGAGCAGGTAGAACTCGATCTCCGGGTGCGTGTAGAACGTGAAGCCCGCGTCAGCGGCCTTCGCGAGCGCGCGCTTGAGCACGTGACGCGGATCCGCCACCGCCGGCTGCCCGTCCGGAGTGGTGAGGTCGCAGAACATGCGCGCCGTCGGGTCGATCTCCCCGCGCCACGGCAGCGTCTGGAACGTGGTCGGGTCGGGCTGCGCCAGCAGATCGGACTCGTACGTGCGGGTGAGGCCCTCGATGGCCGAGCCGTCGAAGCCGATGCCCTCCGCGAACGCCCCCTCAACCTCGGCCGGCGCGATCGCGACCGACTTCAGCGTGCCGATCACGTCGGTGAACCACAGCCGCACGAACTTGACGCCGCGCTCCTCGATCGTGCGAAGCACGAAGTCCCTCTGCTTGTCCATGGCTACTCTGCGCCCTGGCCCTTCGCGTCGGAGCCGAAGCCGCTCGACGGCTTCGCGTCCCAGCCCTGCTCCGCGGCCTCCTCCTCGGCCCAGGCACGCGACCGCTCCTGGAGGACCTCGGGCGCACGACGCGCCTCGGCCTCGGTGTCGAAGGGGCCGACGCGGTCGATCGAGGGCGACAGCATGCCGAACTCGACCTCGCCCGTGGCGGAGTTGTACCAGTACTTGTGATCGCCGTCGGTCATGGCTTCTCCTTCTTCCCGCGAGTCGTTCGGGTGATGTCATCGATCCTACTGGCGCACACAGCGGTCGCTAAGCTATCGGCCATGGCAAAAGCGATCGGCGTCGACATCGGCGGCACGGGTATCAAAGCGGGAATCGTCGACCTCGAACACGGCACCATGGCCTCGGATCGGGTACGCGTGCCCACCCCGGAGGGTGCGGCGCCGGAGGACGTGCTCCTCGCCGTGCAGACCGTGCTCAAGACCCTCGACGTGCACGAGTCGACGCTCCCCCTCGGCGTGGCCTTCCCGGCGATCGTCAAGCGCGGCAAGACCCTGTCCGCCGCCAACGTGTCGAAGAAGTGGATCGACTTCGACGCGGAGCGGTTCTTCCGCGACGGCCTCGGCCGCAACATCGTGTTCGTGAACGACGCCGACGCGGCGGGTGTGGCCGAGGCTCGCCACGGTGCCGCCCGCGACGTGATCGGCTTCACGCTGCTCACCACTCTCGGAACCGGGATCGGCTCGGCCTTCCTGTACGACGGCGTGCTGCTGCCCAACACCGAGCTCGGTCACCTCAACTTCCGCGGCTTCGAGTCGGTGGAGACCTGGGCGGCCACCTCCGCCCGCGAGCGCGAAGGGCTCAGCTGGGCCGAGTGGGCGGAGCGGCTGCAGGAGTTCTACTCCCACATCGAGTTCATCTTCAGCCCCGACCTGTTCGTGGTCGGCGGCGGGGTGTCGAAGAACGCGGGCGACTTCCTCCCGCTGCTCGACCTCAAGACCCCGATCGTCCCGGCGATCCACCGCAACAACTCGGGCATCATCGGCGCCGCGTCACTCGCCGGCGACTGACACCAGCGCGACTCGTGGAAGGCCCCGCAGAGCATCTGCGGGGCCTTTCCTCGTGGGGCGAATGGGCCGGCCTGTACGCCGGGTTCTGTTCCGGGGTTCTTCGCCCCTTCGACGGTCATCTCTCTCGGCGACACGTTGCCGTGCCGCTCCAGCGGTCTACCCGAGGACTCGGCGGGCCGCGTCAACATCCTCTGTCTGACCTTGCTCCGGGCGAGGTTTACCTGGCGGGCCGTGTCACCACGACCCCCGGTGGTCTCTTACACCACCCTTTCACCCTTACCCGCGATCCGAGGATCACGGGCGGTCTGCTCTCTGTGGCACTTTCTCGCGGATCACTCCGGGTGGGTGTTACCCACCGCCCTGCCCTGTGGAGCCCGGACGTTCCTCGGTGCGGTCACCCGCCACGCGACCGTCCAGCCGACCCATTCGCCCCTCCAGTCTACGGCGCTCACTTCTCCGCGGAATCCGCGATGCGCAGGTCGAGCGGCACCTCGATCGGGAACGTGCCGAACAGGCGGGTCGTCGCGACCTCCGCTGCCTCCCGCACCGCCGCCGCGGCGGCCTCGGCGTGCTCGCGCGGGGTATGCACGATGATCTCGTCGTGCAGGAAGAACGCCAGATGCGGCTCGCGGGCGAACGGGCCGGAGGCCTCGGCGGCCCCGAACACGGGCGGCAGCTGCTGCAGCCGGTGTCGGATCTCGGCGAGCCAGATGAGCGACCACTCGGCCGCCGTGCCCTGCACCACGAAGTTGCGGGTGAAGCGCCCCCAGTCCCGGGCTCGCCGACGAGCGAGGGCGACCACGGCGGGATCGGCCTCCGCGGCCGTCGCATCCGACTGCAACCGCATCCACTCGTCCGACGGCCGCGGCGAGGACCGGCCCAGCCACGTCGAGACGATCCCGCCGTCCTCGCCCGTGCGCGCCGCTTCGTCGACGAGGGCCATGGCGCGCGGGTAGACGCGGCGCAACCGTGGCACCAGACGGCCGCTGTCGCCGCTCGTCGCGCCGTACATGGCCCCGAGCACCGCATACTTCGCCTCTTCACGGGTCGCGACCGCGCCCGACGCCACGACACCCGCGTAGAGGTCGCCACCGCGCGCCGCCTCGGCCATCGCTTCATCCGCCGCCATGGCCGCCAGCATCCGCGGCTCCAGCTGCGCGACATCCGCGACCACCAGCGTCCATCCGGGGTCGGCCCGCACGGCGGGTCGCAGGTTCCGCGGCAGCTGCAGCGCTCCCCCGCCGGCCGAGGCCCAGCGCCCCGTCACCACGCCACCGGGGATGTAGACCGGACGGAACCGCCCCTCGTGCACCCACTCGGACAGCCACGTCCACCCGTTCGCGCTCAGCAGCCGGGACAGCTTCTTGTACGCCAGCAGCGGTTCGACGACGGGATGGTCCTGCGTCGACAGTTCCCACTTGCTCGTGGACTCGACCTGCACTCCGACGCGATGCAGGGCGCGCAGCAGCTTGGGTTGGCTGTCCAGGTGGAGAGTCGCATCGCCGAGGAGCGCTCGCACCTCGTCCGCACGCTCCACCATGTGCCGGGGAAGACCGCCGCCCGCGGGCCGGGCGCCGAGGGTCTCGGTGAGGATCGCGTCGTGCACCGCCGTGTCCCAGGGCAACCCGGCGGCGCGCATCTCCTCGGCGATCAGGCCACCTGCGGACTCGGCGGCGCACAGGAGCGTCAGCCGACCGTCCCGCGCGGCGGCGATCACCCGGCGTTGCGCGCGGTACTGCTCCAGGGCCGCGACGGCCGCCGGCTCCCCCGATTCCTCGTCGAACACGTCGAACAGGGAGGGCGTCGCGTCCGCGGGCTGCCGCGGCTCCCAGGCGGCAGACGGAGGCAGCGGCGCGGGCACCGTCGCGGTGTCCCGCAAGATCGCATGGCACAGGACCAGGTCGTGACTGCGGCCGATGCGGACTCCCTCCCGCAGCAGCAGTGCGTACACCTCGGCGGCCGAGCGCAGGATCCACCGGGGGCCGTCCTCCGCCTCCGTCGCGGCGACCCAGGACGCGAGTTCGCCCGCGGGCACGAGCGTCCGACCGATCTCCCGGTCGTGCTCGTCGAGCTCGACCGCCGCGTACTCGGCCGCCCCGAGCGCGATCAGGGCGATGCGGCGCTCCGTGCCCGACGCCGGCACCGTCATCGGCGGTGCACGACGGATGCGCTCACGAGAGCCCCGACTCCTCGGTGCGGACGAGGATGCAGCCGCACTCGGGGCAGGAGACCACGGCGTCCTCCGGGGCACGGCGGATCTCGTTGAGGTCGGTGCCAGGGAGCATCATGCGGCAGCCCTCGCAGGTGCCGCGGGTGAGGAGCGCCGCCCCCGCGCTGTTCTGCGCGCGGCGGTCGTACTCCGCCAGCAGCGGGGCGGGGATCGAGCCGGCGACGGCCTCCCGGTCACGCGTCAGCTGAGCGCCGAGCTCGGTGGCCGCCACCACGTCGGCCTTCGCCTGCGCGGTCAGGGCCGTGCCCTCGGTCGTGGTCGTGTCGAGCAGCGCCTGCTGAGCGGCGACGGCGGCATCGGCCTCTTCCACGCGCCCCATCACGTCGAGCTCCGCGTCTTCCAGGTCGCTCAGGCGCTTGGCCAGGCTGGCGAGCTCGTGCTCGAGCGCCTGCGCCTCCTTCGCGTTGGTCGCCGCCGCCAGACGCGCGGTGTCGCGGTCACGACGCTGTTCGGCCAGGGACACGTCGGACTCCAGCCGCGCGAGCTCGGCCCGCGCATCGTCCCGCGCGCCGGTGAGAACCGTGAGCTCGCGGAGCTGCTCCTGGCGGACGGCGACGAGCTCGGTGATCCGCGCCGCCTGACTCGGCTGGGTGCGGGCGCGCTCGGCCTGCGCGATGCGCCGGTCGAGGTCCGCGATGTCGAGCAGGGTGCGCTGGTTCTCCGGGGTGGCGTTCACGCTCTCAAATCTAGTCGGTCGGCCGTCGTCCGGGCCTCAGCCGATGACGCCGTCGACGTAGAGCCACGTGCGGCCCTCGCGGACGAATCGGCTGCGCTCGCGCAGGGAGCCGCGCTCGGAGCCGTGCCGCCAGAACGCCTCGAACTCCACGACGCCGTCGCGGTCGAACGGTCCCCCGGCCACGCGGTCGACGATCAGCAGCCGACGCCACTCCAGACCCCGGTCGAACTCGACGTCGCGGGGCCGCGTGCTCGGATGCCAGGTGCGCAGCAGGTACGCGGCGTCCTCCCGGGAGAAAGCGGTGTAGCGGGAGCGCATGAGCCGCTCAGCGGTCGGAGCGGGCGCACCTCCGAGAAGGGGCGCGCAGCACTCGTCTAACGGGTTGCCGGAGCCGCAGGGGCAGCGTGCGGACGACATCACGAGAGCGCGACGATCAGGGTCATGCCTGCCAGCATCACGCACACCGGGGTCATGGTCCACCGTTCCGCGGGACTCCGCGAGATCGCATTGAGCAGGATCCCGATCACGAAGTACGCGAACAGCACCCAGCACAACACGACGACGACGGGCAGCTCACCCCCGGCGATGACTCCCGCACGGCTCAGCAGCAGTGCGGCGAACCCGGCGTAGAGGACGACCGAGACGATGCTGCCGACGCGGAGCCGCACGGGCAGAACGCCGTGCGCAACGCCCCAGGCGAAGCGGCCGAGCGGCGCGCCGAAGATGAGAGCGACCTGGAACAGCATCAGAGCCGCGAGAAGGACGAGGGCGCCCGTCAGAGCGACGGCGAGCATGCGGAGACCTCCAGGGTGTCGGGAGTCATGCGGACAGGTCGAGATCGTCGAGCCAGGAGAGCGCGAGCCCGTGCGAGCGGAGACCGTAGTCGAGGGTCGCGCGACGGAAGCGGTACAGCTCGCGCACGGCCTCAGGCACGTCGGTCGCATCGAGCTCCTCCGCCAGGGCGGCAAGCCGGGACTGGTCCTGCGCGATCCGTGTGCGGATGACCTCGACGCACAGCGGACGCTCCGCGGGCGGGAGGTGTCCCAGGAGGTGGATCCGCGCGAGCATCAGGGGCTCGGGGTCGGATCCGGTGAGCGGCGACGTCATCCACGTGTGCCAGGACCGACGCCCCTCCGCCGTCACGCGGTACAGCTTCCTTCCCCGACCGTTCGCGGCCGCCTCGTCCACGCGTGCCCAGCCCTGCGACTCGAGCTGACGGAGGGCGCGCTGGATGCTTCCGAAGCTCGCGGCGTAGAAGAGCGAAATCCCGGCGCGGAACCGCTTGTGCACGTCGTAGAGCGTGAGCGGAGCGTCCAGAAGGATCCCGAGGATGAGGAACTGCATGCTCCAGATATACCTCTTAGGGATATTGCGGACAAGGCCTACGCTGAACACAAGCCACCGAAGGAGCACCGATGCCCGCCATCCCCACCGTCACCGCCCACAACGGCTTCACCCTTCCCGCGATCGGGCTGGGCACCTATCGCCTCGACGGCGATGCGGGAGCCGACGCCGTCGCCGCGGCCATCGGCGCGGGCTACCGCCTCATCGACACGGCCTTCAACTACGAGAACGAGGGGTCCGTCGGGCGCGGTATCGCCGCCGCCGACGTCGACCGCGCCGAGATCATCGTCACCACCAAGCTGCCCGGCCGACACCACCCCGCGGACCGGGCGCGGATCAGCATCGAGGAGAGCCGCTCCCGGCTCGGGCTCGATGCGACCGATCTCCATCTGATCCACTGGCCGAACCCGCACCAGGACGAGTACGTCCCCGCATGGACGGCGCTCGTCGAGGCCCAGTCCCGCGGCGTCGTGCGGCAGATCGGCGTGTCGAACTTCCTGCCGGAGCACCTGGAGCGCATCGAGAGGGAGACCGGCGTCCGCCCCGTGGTCAACCAGATCGAGGTGCACCCGTACTTCCCCCAGGAGGAGCAGCTCGCCCACCACCGCGCCCAGGGGATCATCACCGAGGCGTGGAGTCCGATCGGCCGGGCGAAGGCGCTGCTCGACGAGCCCGTGATCAGGGAGGTCGCCGCCGCACACGACATCGCACCGGCGCAGGCGGTGCTGGCCTGGCACGTCGCCCGGGGGACCGTGGCGATCCCCAAGGCCTCGTCGCTCGCTCACCAGCTCGACAACCTCGCCGCGGCGGAGATCGTGCTCGACGACGCCGAGGTGGCCGCGATCACCGCACTCGGTCGCCCGGACGGACGGCTCTTCGACGCGGACCCCGCCGTCCACGAGGAGTCCTGACCGCGGGAGCGCTCAGACGGTCTGCGTCCCCAGCACCCGCAGGAACTCCAGCTTGCCGGCCGCCTCGCTCCCCCGCGGCGCGGTCAGCACGATCAGCGCCTGCGACTCGTCTTCCGTGAACAGCGCCTGGCAGTCGACCTCGATCTCGCCGAGCTCCGGGTGCACCATCACCTTGTGCTGCTCGAAGCGACGGCTCACCTCGTGCGCCTCCCACAACCGCACGAACTCGTCGCTCATGGCCGAGAGGGCCGTGACCATCTCGCAGGCGCGGGAGCGCGCACCGGGGACCGCGTGCGCGGCCCTGAGCGTCGCCACGAGAGACCGCGACTGCCGCACCTGATCGACCTCCCGATAGCGGAGGCGCTCCGTCTGCGGGGAGGCGAACCAGCGGTAGATCCCGCTGCGATCCATCCCGGTCAGGCTTCCCGCATCGCCGATCAGCGCCCGGGAGGCGTCGTTCTGCACGAGCACCTCGTCGAGCACCGACACCACGAACGCCGGCGTGTCGTGCAGCCGGTCCAGCACCCGGAGGATCCCCGGCCGCACGTAGTCGGTCGCCGTGACGCGATCCGGGGCGCTGTGGCCGCTCAACCGGAACAGGTAGTCGCGCTCGTCCTCGGTCAGCCGCAGCGCCCTGGCGAGCGAGCCGAGGATCTGCACGCTCGGCTGCGGTCCCCTCCGCTGCTCCAGGCGTGCGTAGTAGTCCGTCGACATCGTGGCCAGCTGGGCCACCTCCTCGCGCCGCAGACCGGCGGTTCGGCGGCGCGCTCCCGCGGGCAGCCCCACGTCGGCGGGCGTCAACGCCTCCCGGCGGCGCAGCAGGAAGTCGGCCAGCGCATCACGATCCATTCCTGAAGTATCCCCCCGCCGCGGCACCCGAACCAGGGATCGGCGGTCCCTGGACGATCCCTCTCTGGAGCGTCCAGCCGCCGCCGTCGACGCTGGAACCATGGACATCACCGGAAACACCATCTTCATCCCCGGCGCGACCAGCGGCATCGGCCTCGCGCTGGCCCTCCGACTCCACGAACGCGGGAACACCGTGATCGTCGGCGGGCGGCGCGCCGACCGGCTCACCGCGATCGCCGACGCGCACCCCGGCATCCACACCGTGCAGATCGACACCGCGGACGCCGACAGCATCCAGGCAGCCGCCCGCACCGTCCTCGCCGAGCATCCGGCGCTGAACGTGCTCGTCACCATGGCGGGCATCATGCGCGCCGAGGACTGGCGCTCACCCGACGGCTTCCTCGCGACCGCCGAGGAGATCGTGACCACCAACGTCCTCGGGCCGATCCGTCTGATCGCCGCGTTCGTCGAGCACCTGCGCGCGCAGCCCGCCGCGACGATCATGACCGTGACGTCCGGGCTCGCGTTCGTCCCGCTCAAGGCGACGCCGACCTACAACGCCAGCAAGGCCGCGATCCACATGCTCAGCGAATCCCTCCGCCTGCAGTTCGCCGGCACGAGCATCTCCGTCGTCGAGCTGGAGCCGCCGGCGGTTCGCACCGCTCTCATGCCCGGGCAGGAGCAGGACGAGTCGGCGATGCCTCTCGACGAGTTCGCCGACGAGGTCATGGCGCTCATCGAGACCGACCCGGAGGCGCCCGAGGTGCAGGTCGAGCGCGTCAAGTTCCTGCGCCACGCCGAGGCGAGGGGGGACTACGCCCGCGTCGTCGCCGCGCTCAACAGCACCGATCGTCACGCCCGCTGAGGCCGGGGCGGTGCCCGCGCACCGCCCCCCAGTTCACGCCTGCAGGGACCCCGCGACCGCGGTGAGAGCATCGGCCGACTGCCGCAGCTGCTCCAGCTCGCGCTCCGAGAAGGAGGTGGCGCGGATCGGATCGGCCCCGGCGGCGCTCACGATCGACGGCACCGACAGGGCGACGCCGTCCAGGCCGTGGAAGTCGCGCAGCACCGTGCTCACCGGCATCACGGCGTGCTCGTCGCGGAGGATGGCCTCCACGATCCGCGCGCTCGACAGCCCGATCGCGTAGTTGGTCGCCCCCTTGCCGCGGATCACCTTGTACGCGGCGTCGCGCACCTCCACCGCGATCTCGTCCAGCTCCTCCAGCGTGAACCGCGGGTGACCCGGCGTCTCCCACTCCAGGATCGGCACCGTGCCGATCGTGGCGCGGGACCACAGGGGGAACTCCGTGTCCCCGTGCTCGCCGATGATGTGCGCGTGCACGCTCGCAGTCGACACTCCCGCCCGCTCGGCGAGCTTCCATCGCAGACGCGACGTATCGAGCACCGTGCCGGAGGCGAAGATCCGCTCCGGCGGCAGCCCCGTCTCCTGCTGAGCGATCACGGTGAGCACGTCGCACGGGTTCGTGACGATGACGTACACCGCGTTCGGTGCGACGGCGAGCAGGTCGGGCATCATGCGCCGGATGATGCCCGCGTTCACCCCGGCCAGCTCGGTGCGGGTCTGCCCCGGGTTCTGCTTGGCCCCGGCGGTGATGACCACCACGTGCGAGCCGGCCGCGACCGAGATGTCGCTGCCCCCGACGATCGCGCTCGACCCGGTGAACTGGGTCCCGTGGGCGAGGTCGAGCACCTCGGCCTCGACCTTCTCGGTGGCGATGTCATAGAGCGCGACGTGACGGGCGGAGCCGCGGATCAGTGCGGCGTACGCGACGCTGGAGCCGACGCTCCCCGCACCCACGACCGTGAGCTTCGAGTTCTCGATGATCTCCATGCGCCCATACTGACAGCGGGCGCGTCGCTCCGGGAGGGGGCGAGCCGTGCGAAAGCGCGCAGGTCAGACCGCCGCGGCCACCGCATCCGCCGCGGTCCGGTGGGTGAACCGGAACCCCGAGCGCTCGAGCACCTCCGGGCGCACATCGGCATCCGGCAGCAGGAGCGAGTCGGCCGCGTCCCCGAGCGCCAGGCGCAGCGCCCAGCGGGGAGCGCGAAGCCAGTACGGGCGATGCATCCGCGCGGCAAGGGCGCGTCCGATGTCGTTCATGGTGGCGGGCGTCGGACCCGCGAGGTTCACCGGACCGGTGAGCTTCGCGTCGAGCGTGTGCCGGATCGCCCGCACCTCGTCCTCGAGCGAGATCCACGGCCACGTCTGCGTGCCAGGGCCCAGCGGTCCCGCGACCCCGAGCCGGGTGAGCAGCACCAGCGGCCGCAGGACGCCGCGGCGATGGATCACGGGGGCGGTGCGCAGCAGCGCGACCCGGGTGAGGTCCTCCACCCGTCTGGCCTCGGCCTCCCATCGCACGCAGAGGTCGGCGAGGAACGTGTCGCCCGGCCGCGAGTCCTCCGTGAGGGTCTCCCCCGGCGCGGAGCCGTAGTAGCCCACGGCCGACGCGGAGACCAGCGCCGGAGCGTCGGAGCCGAGCGAGCGCAGCGCCGTCGTGAGGGTGTGCGTCGCATCGAGCCGGGACTCCACCAGCTCCCGGCGGTACCGCAGCGTCCACGGGAGCCGGCCGACGCTGGCACCGCCCAGGGCCACGACCGCCTCCGCACCCGCGAGCACGTCGGGGTTGAGGGAGCTCACACCGGGCATCCACTGATGCTCGCCGTCCTCCCGGGGCGGGTGACGCACGAGCGTGTCGACCTCGATCCCGTCGCCTCGCAGCGAGGCCGCGAGGGCGGAGCCGATCAGGCCGGATGCCCCGCTGATGACGATGCGTCGCGCCATGGTCGCTCCCCCGGTCTCCTCGAGACGGTGGGCCCTGCCGGGATCGAACCGACGACATCCACGGTGTAAACGTGGCGCTCTACCAGCTGAGCTAAGGGCCCTGGTGCGCTCAGTCTATCCGGCGGCGCATGCGCACCCACGTCGTGGAAGAGGGATAGGCTGAGGTCGGCGCGCGTTGTGCACGGCCGACAAGGCTGCCCGTGTCGCTTCCCGTTTCCTTGGCATGACCTGCCAGCTTGACGAAAGGTTCCCCCGTGACCGTCCACGACCAGGATCCGTACTCTCAGGGCCCCCTCGACAGCGATCCGGAGGAGACCGGCGAGTGGCAGCAGTCGCTCGATGAGCTGGTGGATGCCAAGGGACACGGCCGCGGCCGTGAGATCATGCTCAGCCTCCTCAAGCGCTCCAAGGAGCTGCACCTGAACGTGCCGATGGTCCCCACCACGGACTACATCAACACGATCGCTCCGGAGAACGAGCCGGAGTTCCCCGGCGACGAGGAGATCGAGCGCCGCTACCGCGCCTGGATCCGCTGGAACGCGGCCATCACGGTGCACCGGGCGCAGCGTCCCGGCATCGGTGTCGGCGGTCACATCTCCACGTACGCCTCCTCCGCCGCCCTGTACGAGGTGGGCTTCAACCACTTCTTCAAGGGTGCCGACCACCCCGGCGGTGCCGACCAGATCTTCATCCAGGGTCACGCCTCCCCCGGCACCTACGCCCGCTCGTTCCTCGAGGGTCGTCTGACCGAGGACCAGCTCGACGGCTTCCGCCAGGAGAAGTCGCACGCCCCGAACGGCATCCCCTCCTACCCGCACCCGCGGCTGATGCCCGAGTACTGGCAGTTCCCCACCGTGTCGATGGGGCTCGGCCCGATCAACGCGATCTACCAGGCGATGTCGAACAAGTACCTGGAGAACCGCGGCATCAAGGACACCTCGCAGTCGCACGTCTGGGCCTTCCTGGGCGACGGCGAGATGGACGAGGTCGAGAGCCGCGGTCAGCTGCAGGTCGCGGCGAACGAGGGCCTCGACAACCTGACCTTCGTCGTCAATTGCAACCTGCAGCGTCTCGACGGCCCGGTGCGCGGCAACGGCAAGATCGTGCAGGAGCTGGAGTCGTTCTTCCGCGGTGCCGGCTGGAACGTCATCAAGGTCGTCTGGGGCCGCGAGTGGGACGACCTGCTCGCCCGCGACACCGACGGCGCGCTGCTGAACCTGATGAACGTCACGCCCGACGGCGACTACCAGACCTACAAGGCGGAGTCGGGCGCGTACATCCGCGAGCACTTCTTCGGGCGCGACGAGCGCACCGCCGCCCTCGTCAAGGACTACTCCGACGACGACATCTGGAACCTCAAGCGCGGCGGCCATGACTACCGCAAGGTCTACGCCGCGTTCAAGGCCGCGACCGAGCACAAGGGCAAGCCGACCGTCATCCTCGCGAAGACCGTCAAGGGCTACGGGCTCGGCCCGCAGTTCGAGGGCCGCAACGCGACCCACCAGATGAAGAAGATGACGCTGGACAACCTCAAGACGTTCCGCGACGCGATGCACATCCCCATCACGGACGCGCAGCTCGAGGAGAACCCGTACCTTCCCCCGTACTACAACCCGGGACCGCAGGACGAGACGATCCAGTACATGCTGGAGCGTCGTCGCGCGCTGGGCGGCTTCCTGCCGGAGCGCCGCTCGACCCACGTGGGGCTCTCGCTCCCCGAGGAGAACGCGTACGCGCTGCCGAAGAAGGGCTCGGGCACGCAGGAGATCGCCACCACCATGGCCTTCGTCCGCCTGCTGAAGGACCTGCTGCGCTCGAAGGAGTTCGGTCACCGCATCGTGCCGATCATCCCCGACGAGGCGCGCACGTTCGGCATGGACGCCTACTTCCCGACCGCGAAGATCTACAACCCGAACGGTCAGCACTACACGTCGGTCGACCGGGAGCTGCTGCTCGCCTACAAGGAGAGCCCGCAGGGCCAGATCGTCCACGTCGGCATCAACGAGGCGGGCGCCCTCGCGGCCTTCACCGCGGCCGGCACGTCGTACGCCACGCACGGCGAGCCGCTGATCCCGATCTACATCTTCTACTCGATGTTCGGCTTCCAGCGCACGGGCGACGCCCAGTGGGCGGCGGGCGACCAGATGGCACGCGGCTTCATCATCGGCGCGACCGCCGGACGCACCACCCTGACCGGTGAGGGCCTCCAGCACGCCGACGGCCACTCGCACCTGCTGGCCGCGACCAACCCGGCCACCGTGTCCTACGACCCGGCCTACGGCTACGAGATCGCGCACATCGTCCGCTCCGGTCTGGAGCGCATGTACGGCGGCGAGCACGAAGACCCGAACGTCATGTACTACCTCACGGTGTACAACGAGCCGATGGTGCAGCCCGCCGAGCCGGCGGACGTGGACGTCGACGGCATCGTCCGCGGCATCCACCGCGTCTCGGTCGGCGAGGGCGACGGGCCTCGCGCCCAGCTGTTCGCGTCGGGCGTGGGACTGCCGTGGGCGATGGAGGCGCAGGAGCTGCTCAAGAACGACTGGGGCGTGATCGCAGACGTGTGGTCGGTCACCTCCTGGACGGAGCTGCGCCGCGACGGTCTCGCCGCAGACGAGCACAACTTCCTCCACCCCGAGCAGGAGCCGCGCACGGCGTACCTCACGCAGAAGCTGCAGGGCGTCGAGGGTCCGGTCGTGGCGGTGAGCGACTTCATGCACGCCGTCCAGGACCAGATCCGTCCGTGGGTGCCGAACCGCTTCGCCACGCTCGGCGCCGACGGTTTCGGCTTCTCCGACACGCGGGCCGCTGCTCGTCGCTTCTTCAAGATCGACGGTCCGTCGATCGTGGTGCGCACGCTGCAGTCGCTCGCGGAGGAGGGCACGGTCGACCGTTCGCTCGCCGCGCAGGCCATCGAGAAGTACCGTCTGCACGATGTGAACGCCGGCACCAGCGGTAACGCAGGCGGGGAAAGCTGAGCCTTCGGTGACACCGTCGTCTGCCGCCGGCATGGACAAGGCCGCGACACTCACCTGGCTGCGCCGGATCTCCGGTGACATCGCCTCGGTGACGATCAAGCGGCTGGAGGACACGCTCCCGTGGTACGCCGACATGCCACCGGCCCGCCGTTCTGCGGTCGGGCTGGTGGCGCAGGCGGGCATCACCTCGTTCATCCAGTGGTACGACGACCCCACCTCGACCCCGTGGATCGCGGCGGACATCTTCGCCGCCGCGCCACGGGAGCTCCTGCGCAGCGTGAGCCTGCAGCAGACGCTCCAGCTGATCCGCGTGACGGTGGAGGTGACCGAGGAGCGCGTCGCCGGCAAGGGTGAGCATCTCCGCGAGGCCATCCTGCTGTACTCGCGCGACGTCGCGTTCGCCGCGGCCGACGTGTACGCCCGCGCCGCAGAGGCCCGCGGCCTGTGGGATGCGCGCCTCGAGGCACTCGTGGTGGACTCGATCCTCACGGGAGAGGCCGACGAGGAGCTGCCGAGCCGCATCGCCGCCCTGGGCTGGCACGGACACGGCGAGGTCGCGGTGCTGGTCGGCACGACGCCTCCGCAGTTCGATGTGGACCTCGTGCGTCGGACGGCGCGGAAGCTCGCGGTCGACGTGCTGATCGGCGTGCAGGGCTCACGGCTCGTCCTGGTGCTCGGCCGTGCCCGCGTGGCCGGACAGGAGGGCGAGGACGAGGAGCTGGGCTTCCAGGAGATCGCCGCCCGGCTCGAGCCGTCGTTCGGGCCCGGCTTCGTCGTGCTCGGACCCGCGGTCGCCGCCCTCGTCGATGCGAGCCAGAGCGCCAGGGCGGCCCTCGCCGGCTTCGCGGTGGCTCGCGCCTGGCGGAGCGCACCGCGACCGGTGGAAGCCGACGACCTGCTGCCCGAGCGCGCTCTGGCGGGCGACCCCCTCGCGAAGCAGACGCTGGTCGAGCGCATCTTCCGCCCACTGCAGGCCCATTCGACCGATCTGGTGACGACGCTGTGGAGCTACCTCGACAACGGCCGCTCGCTGGAGGCGACCGCGCGCGAGCTGTTCGTGCATCCGAACACCGTGCGCTACCGCCTCAAGCGCGTGAGCGAGGTGATCGGGTGGGACGCCACGGGCCCGCGCGAGGCCCTCATCCTGCAGACGGCCCTCATCCTCGGGTCCATCGGTGCCGCGGAGCAGGTGCGTCGCCGCCCGTCCGCACGGCGCCCGCCGCGGTGACGCCGCCAGGCCCTGTGCGCCACACACAAGGGATCCTCGCAATCTTGTGATGGATCATCCACCGCTCGTCGGCAATCGTTGGCAGACTGGGTGGGTGATTGTCGTCGTCTGCCCTGGACAGGGCTCGCAGACCCCCGGTTTCCTCGCCCCCTGGCTCGACCTCGACGGCGCCGAGGAGCGTCTCGCCTCCTTCTCCGAGGCGGCCGAGGTCGACCTCCGCACCCACGGCACCGTGTCCGACGCCGACACCATCCGTGACACGCGCATCGCGCAGCCGCTGATCGTCGCCGCGTCGCTCCTCGCCGGCGACGCCCTCGTGCAGCGGTCCGGCCGCCGTGCGGACGGCATCGCCGGTCACTCGGTCGGCGAGGTCGCCGCCCTCGTGGGCAGCGGGGTGATCGACGAGACGACCGGCATGCGTCTGGTGGGGATCCGCGGCCGCGCGATGGCCGATGCCGCCGCGCAGACCCCCACGGGCATGAGCGCGGTGCTGGGCGGCGACGAAGAGGCGCTGCTCGCCCGCCTGGCCGAGCTCGGCCTGTCCCCCGCCAACTACAACGGCGGCGGCCAGATCGTGGTCGCCGGACCGCTGCCGGCACTGGCTGCTCTGGCCGAGGAGCCGGTGAAGGGCACGCGCGTGGTGCCACTGCAGGTCGCCGGCGCGTTCCACACCTCGTACATGGGCTCGGCGGTCGCCGCGCTCCGCGACGCGGTGGCCGACGTGTCCCCCGTCGACCCCGACATCACGCTCTGGACCAACCGCGACGGCTCCGTGGTCTCCGACGGCGCGCAGGCGCTCTCGTATCTCGTCGACCAGGTGTCCTCGCCGGTGCGCTGGGACCTCTGCATGGCGTCGTTCGCCGAGGCGGGCGTCACCGGGGTCATCGAGCTCGCCCCCGCCGGCGCCCTCGTCGGCCTCGCCAAGCGCGGGCTCCGTGGTGTGCCGACCGTCGCCGTCAAGACCCCCGAAGACCTCGACGCAGCCGTCGCGCTGCTGAACGGAGACGCCGCATGAGCGCCACGCTCGCCCAGCTCACCGGCCCCGCGTACACCCGCATCTACTCGTACGGTGCCGCGCGCGGCGAGAACGCCGTCCCGAACGACGACCTGATCGGTCCGATCGACTCGAGCGACGAGTGGATCCGCCAGCGCACCGGCATCGTGACTCGCGTGCGCGCCGACAAGGGAACGGATGCGATCGACCTGGCCACCGCCGCGGCCGCCGAGGCCATCGAGAAGTCGGGCGTCCCCGCCGACCAGGTCGACCTCGTGATCGTCGCGACGATCAGCAACCCGAAGCAGACGCCCTCGGTCTCGGCGATCGTCGCCGACCGCGTCGGTGCGAACCCGGCGGCCGCCTACGACATCAACGCCGCCTGTGCGGGGTATGCGTACGCGATCGCGCAGGCCGACGCGCTCATCAAGGCCGGTACGGCACGCCACGCTCTCGTGATCGGCACCGAGAAGCTGTCCGACGTGGTCGACCCCACCGACCGCAGCATCTCGTTCCTGCTCGGCGACGGTGCCGGCGCTGCACTGATCGGCCCCAGCGAGACGCCGGGCATCTCCCCCGCCGTGTGGGGTTCGGACGGCTCCAAGGCCGACGCCGTGGGCATGAACGCCACCCTCACCGAGTTCCGCGACGGCGAGGTGCCGTGGCCCACGCTGCGCCAGGAGGGCCCGACCGTCTTCCGCTGGGCGGTGTGGGAGATGGTGAAGGTCGCTCGTGAGGCACTGGACAAGGCGGGCGTGACCGCGGAGGACCTCGCCGCGTTCATCCCTCACCAGGCGAACATGCGCATCATCGACGAGTTCGCCAAGCAGCTCGGTCTGCCGGAGACCACGGCGATCGCCCGCGACATCGAGACGACGGGCAACACCTCGGCCGCCTCCATCCCGCTCGCGAGCCACCGCCTCCTGGCTGAACACCCCGAGCTTTCGGGTGGGCTGGCGCTGCAGATCGGCTTCGGCGCCGGTCTCGTGTTCGCCGCACAGGTCGTCGTCCTCCCCTGAGTCCGCGCCGACCTTCCCTAGACTGTTCCACGGTTCCTAATACACCCCGTAAGAAAGAGGAAGACCACCATGGCTTTCACCAACGATGAGGTCCTCTCCGGCCTCGCAGAGCTCATCACCGACGAGACCGGCATCAACGCCTCCGAGGTCGCCCTGGAGAAGTCGTTCACCGACGACCTCGACATCGACTCGATCTCGATGATGACGATCGTCGTCAACGCCGAGGAGAAGTTCGGCGTGACCATTCCCGACGACGAGGTCAAGAACCTCAAGACCGTCGGCGACGCGGTCAACTTCATCGTCGCGGGCCAGGAGTAACACGGCAGGATGCCACCCCCGCTGCGGCGGGGCGTGGCATCCTCCGCTCTGCCCATCTCCCGCACGACTCCCGTTCGACAAGGAACCACCTTCATGACCAAGCGCATCGTCGTCACCGGCATCGGCGCCACGTCCGCCATCGGCGGGACGGCTCCCGAGAACTGGACCAACCTCCTCGCCGGGGTGTCCGGCACCCGCACGATCGAGCACGACTGGGTGCAGCAGTACGAGCTGCCCGTCACGTTCGCCGCCTCGGCGATCGTCCGCCCCGAAGAGGTGCTGCCGCGCCACGAGGCCAAGCGTCTGGACCCGTCTTCGCAGTTCGCGTTGATCGCGGCACGCGAGGCCTGGGCCGACGCCGGTTCCCCCGAGGTCGCCCCCGAGCGCCTCGGCGTCGACTTCGCGACCGGCATCGGCGGCCTGTGGACCCTGCTGGACGCGTGGGACACGCTGCGCGAGAAGGGACCGCGCCGCGTCATGCCGCTGACGGTCCCGATGCTCATGCCCAACGCTGCCGCGGGCAACCTCTCGCTGCAGTTCGAGGCCCGCGCCTACGCGCAGACCGTGGTGAGCGCCTGTGCCTCGAGCACCGAGTCCCTCATCCACGCCTTCCACCACCTGCAGGAGGGTCTCGCCGACGTCGTGATCGCCGGCGGCACCGAGTCCGCGATCCACCCCATCACGATGGCGGCGTTCGCTTCCGCGCAGGCCCTCTCCCGCCGCAACGACGACCCGGCCCACGCATCGCGTCCGGGCGCGATCGACCGCGACGGCTTCGTGATGGGCGAGGGAGCGGCCGCGCTGATCCTCGAGACCGAGGAGCACGCCAAGGCTCGCGGCGCCAAGATCTACGGCTACATCCTGGGCGGCGGTGTCACGGCCGACGCCTACCACATCACGGGCAACGACCCGGAGGGCAACGGCGCGGCCCGTGCGGTCACGCAGGCTCTCGAGGAGGCCGGCATCACGGCCGACCAGGTCACGCACATCAATGCCCACGCCACCTCGACGCCGGTGGGCGACCCGAACGAGTACACAGCGCTCAAGAAGGTCTTCGGCGACCGAATCGATGAGATCCCGGTGTCGGCCACCAAGGCGTCGACCGGGCACCTGCTCGGCGGCACCGGCGCGCTGGAGGCGATCTTCTCGATCCTCGCGCTGCGCGACCGGGTCGCCCCTCCGACGATCAACATGACGGAGCCCGACCCCGAGGTCCCGTTCCGCCTGTCCGGAGAGCCGATGCCCCTGGGCGACGGACCGCAGATCGCGATCAGCAACTCCTTCGGCTTCGGCGGACACAACGCGGTGCTCGTGGTGGGCAGCGCCGACTGACGACCCCGTACGACACGACGAGGCCCCCGGGACGTCCCGGGGGCCTCGTCCTGTCTCGACGGACCCGGCTCAGCCGTTCGAGACGGCGAGCCGCTGCGACCGGGCCCTGCGGCGCCGCTCGATGCGGGGAAGGAACCAGCCGATGAGCGGACCGACGCCGAACGCGAAGAGCACGGTCCCCACACCCACCGGGCCGCCCAGCAGGAATCCGATGAGGAGCACCGAACCTTCGATCACGGTCCTGGCGAGCCAGACCGGCCATCCGGTGGTCCGGACGAGACCCGTCATCAGTCCGTCCCGCGGGCCGGGACCGAAGTCAGCGGCGATGTAGAGCCCGGTGGCGAACGCCAGCAGCACGAGTCCGAACACGAACATGGGCGCGCCGATCCACACGTTCGGCGGGGAGGGCAGTGCCAGCAGCGCGAGGTCGGCGCTGGGGCCGATCAGGAGGGCGTTGAGCAGGGTGCCGAGACCGACGCGCTGGCGCAGGGGGATCCACAGCAGCAAGACCACGATCGACACCAGCACGGTGACGGCGCCGTAGCCGAGGCCGCTCCGTCCCGCGACACCGAGCGCGAGCACGTCCCACGGCGCCACACCGATGCCCCCGCGGACCATGAACGCCAGCGCGATGCCGTAGAGCATCAGTCCGATGACGAGCTGGACCAGGCGCTCCGCGAGGTCGCGAGGGCTCGTGGCGCGGACGGGCAGGAGGATGGAGCGCAGGAGCATCTCTCCATCGTGGAACGACGGGAGCCGCGGTCGCCGAGACCACTGCGACAAAAGTGGCCTGCGTATAGCAGTCCACTTTTGCGGCAAGCTGGAGTCATGTCCTCACGACTCGTGGAACAGCTCGGAGCGCGCAGCGTCGCCGGCGCCTCGGCCACCACCCTGGCCCGCCAGATCACCGCGCTCATCCTCGACGGCCGGCTCACGGTGGGGGAACGACTGCCCAGCGAGCGTGCTCTCGCGGTCGAGCTGCGCCGCTCCCGCTCGACCATCACGCGCGTGTACGGCCTGCTGGAGGCGGACGGCTACGTCACACGGCACCACGGCGGCAGCACCCGGGTCGCACTCCCCCACGGCCCCGCGCTGCCGGGACAGGACGGCGACGGCGACGCGATCGACCTCTCCATCGCCTCGATGGACTCCACCCCCGGGCTGTACGACGCGACCGTGCGCTCACTCCCGCGACTCGCGGCGCTGCGCGGCACGAGCGGCTACTCGCTGCAGGGGCTTCCGGAGCTGCGCGAGGCGCTCGCGCAGCGCTTCACGGAACGCGGGGCCGACACCACCGCGGACGAGATCATCGTGACGTCCGGAGCGCTCAACGCCGTGAACCTGATCCTCACCGCGATCGGGCGTCGGGGCGAACGCGCACTCGTGGAACAGCCCACCTTCCCCCACGCGCTCGAAGCCCTCCATCGGCACGGCTACCGCCTGGTGCCCACGCCGGTCGACACGGACGGCTGGGACACCCGCCACGTCACGGACACGCTGCTCAGCGCGCGCCCCCACGTCGCCTACCTCATCCCCGACTTCCACAACCCGACCGGTGCCACCCTTCCGCAGGAGGAGCGCTCCCGCATCGCCGCCACCGCGCGCCACGTGGGAACCCATCTGATCGTCGACGAGACCACAGCCGAGCTCGACATCGACCGCGGCTGGGCTCCTGTCCCCCTCGCCGCGGAGGGACCGCACGTCATCACCGTCGGCTCGATGTCGAAGATCGCGTGGGGCGGGATGCGCATCGGGTGGATCCGGGCCGAGCGTTCCGTGATCGCGCGCCTGCTCGCCGTCCGCCCCTCGTTCGAGCTGGGCACCGCGCTGCTCGAGCAGTGCATCGCGGTCGAGCTGCTGCGCGACATGCCTGCACTCGGCGCGCACGTGCGCAGCCGGCTCACGGCGGGACGCGCTGCCGTCGCCGAGGGCCTCACGCACCTGCCCGGCGTGCGGATGCCGCGCACCCCGGGCGGTCTGTCGGCCTGGATCGATCTGGGCGCGCCGGTCTCGACGGCGTTGTCGCTCGCCGCCCGCGAGCAGGGCCTGATCCTGCCCCCAGGGCCGCGCTTCACGACCGGCGGGGTGCTGGAGCGGCGGCTCCGCATCCCGATCACCCTTCCGCCGGAGCGCACGGCGGAGGCGATGGCCCGTCTCGCCCTGGCGTGGGGCGACCTGGTGGGAGGCAGCCGACAGCCCGCGGCGGAGATGCGCCACGCGGCTGTCATCTGACGACGAAGACCCCGCCGCGGCATCCGTGGCGGGGTCTTCGTCGAGCGGGGCGAGGATACGTCTTCTCAGCGTCCGGGATCACTCACCGGAATCCGATACTCACGCCTCCCGCGCCCCCGGTCTGCGGGCCGGTCAACCGACCTTGTGGAGCCAGACGACGCGCGCATCGTCACTGGCGTGGCGGAACGGTTCGAGCTCCTCGTCCCAGGCGGAGCCGAGCGCGATGTCCAGCTCGCGCTGCAGCTCGACGGCGTTCCCTGCGGCGATCTCCATCGCGTAGCGGATGCGGTCCTCGCCGATCACGATGTTGCCGGCGGCGTCGGTCTGCGCGTAGTGGATGCCGAGATCCGGAGTGTGCAGCCAGCGTCCGCCGTCACTGCGGGGCGTCGGGTCTTCCGTGACCTCGAAGCGCAGGTGCTCCCAGCCGCGGATCGCGGTCGCGAGCGCAGCACCCGTGCCGACGGGGCCGTCCCAGTAGAACTCGGCGCGCCGGGCGCCGTCGAGGACCGGCTGCTCCGTCCAGTCGAAGTTCACCGCACGCCCGATAGCGCGACCGACCGCCCATTCCAGGTGCGGGCAGAGCGCGCGAGGCGCCGAGTGGATGAACACCACTCCGCGTGCGTAAGCCGTCGCCATGATCTCTCCGTTTCATCAGGTGCGTCTTCCCCTACGACCTGACCCACGAAGTGGCGAGAGTATGCAGTTGTGCGCCCATTCTCGCGGAGTTCCGCATAAATCACAAGCGTGTGATTCCATGACGAAGGCCCCGGTCGAGCGACCGGGGCCTTCGTCGTATCAGCGGAGGATCACGCCTCGCTCATGGCCTGCTTGACCTGCTGGCCCTTGGCGGCGTAGTACGCGGCGCGCGCCGCGTCCTTGCGCGCCTGCTCGGCGTAGCCGAACTCCAGCACGTCCTGCGGGACCTCGACGTTCGGGACGTCGTCGGTGCCGTGGTACTTCTCGATGTAGGCGTCGAGCTCGGGGCCCGAGGTCCACGACGTGATCAGGCAGTAGCGCGGGTCGGTGCCGTTGTGGGTGGCAGCATGCCACAGGCGCTGTGTGTCCACGATCAGCTGCGCGCCGGCCGGCAGCGCGATGCGGTACTCGATGCTCGGGTCGGTGCGGTTCTCGCGCAGGACGAAGTAGCTGTCCTTGTCGTCGGTGAGGTTGAAGAAGCCGCGGACGACCCAGCCGGTCCCGTCCGGGTTCAGGCGGTTGTTGTCGTCCTGGTGCAGGTTGTACAGGCAGTCGCCGTACGGGGTGGGCTGCAGCTCGATGATGCGGCACCGACCGACGTTGGCACCCGGCTCCTGCGCGCGACGCGTCAGGTTCGGTGCCTTCGCGACCTGGGAGTCGATCCAGACGCCGTCCTTGTCGGTGCGCGGCGGCTTGTGGTTCCAGAAGCCGTTGCACTCGATGTCGCCGAAGGCGCTGGCGAGGGGCGCGAACCGGGTGTCGCCCGAGGACTTCCAGTCGTTGTACTCGACGTCCAGCCACTCCTTGGGGTCGGCCTCCTGGTCGTAGCTGTCGAGGACGACGAAGCCCTTCTCCTCCAGCGCTGCGGACTTGATGTATCCCATGATCGAGTCATGTTCCTTTCATCGGGGGCCAGCACGTTTTAACAGGCCCTGATAAGGCAAGCCTAACAGCGGGGCTCGCCGCCTCCCCGAAGGGCGGCCGTGCATAACCCGAATAGACTGGGCGGGGCGTCGAGCGCGTTCTCGGCGCCCGTCGCAACGGGAGGATCAGACACCAGCATGAGCACCGCGACCAACGTCGAGGCGACAGCAGTCAACACGATCGAATGGCTCGCGGCGGGACGCACGACCATCGTCGTCCCCGTGTACCAGCGGCAGTACCGGTGGGACATCGGCGGCTGCGAACGGCTCCTGTCCGACGTCCGCGCGGTCGCGGCGGAAGACGACGCCCACCGTCACTTCCTCGGCTCCATCCTCTCCGCGCAGGACGGCAGCGGCGAGGACGCCGACCTCATCCTGATCGACGGACAGCAGCGGATCACCACGCTCATGCTCCTCGTCGCCGCGCTGCATCACGCGGTCCGCGACACCGATCCGGACCTCGCCGCCGAGCTCTCCCGCGTGCTCGTCCTGGCGGACGCTCCCGGACGCACCAAGCTCCGACCCCACGACGCATGGGCCGAGCTGTACGAGTCCGTCGTCCTCGACCGCCGCGACGACCTCGACCGCGAGTCGCGGTTCGACGACAACTACGCGTTCTTCCGCAGCCAGATCCACGTCGACGAAGTGCCGCTGATCTGGCGGGGGCTGCAGCGCCTGGAGCACGTGTCGATCACGCTGGGTCCCCGTGCCAACGCGCAGCAGATCTTCGAGAGCCTCAACTCCACCGGCGAGCCGCTGCGCGACCACGAGCTCATCCACAACTACATCCTGATGGGCCTGAGCCACGCCGAACAGCTCGACGTCGAGTCGCGCTTCTGGCTGCCCATCGAACAGCACACCGGCGAGGCGATCGGCGCGTTCTGGCGCCACTACCTCGTCATGGTCACCGGCCGAGAGGTTGCGGCGAACGGCGAGCACGGCGTGTACAGCGCGTTCCGCCAGTCGTTCCCGCGCGTCGACGTCGCGCACCTCCAGGCCGATGCCGCGAACTGGCGGCACTTCGCGGAGCTCTACGGCATCCTGCTCGACCCGTCACGGGAGCCCGACCTCGAGATCGCGCGGCAGCTGCGGGCCGTCAACACGTTCGGACGCTCGTCGTATCCGCTGGTGCTCAACGCCTACAGCGACCACGTCCGCGGACGCATCGACCGAGCCGAGTTCCTGCAGACGCTCGAGTGGCTGCAGGCCATGTACCTCCGCCGCGTGCTGGTGAATCTGCCGACCGAGCGCCTGATCGCGCGGCTCTGCCGGGCGCGCGCGAACGGTCAGGAGGCGCTTGCCCGCGCGATCGCCCGCATCACGCCGTCGGACGAGCGTGTGAGCGCCGTCCTGAAGTACAGCGAGCTGCCCTACCCCGCCTACGTGCTCGGGCGACTCGAAGGCGTCGACGAGGTCGAGGGCTTCGATGTCGAGCACATCGTCCCGGCCGTCCCCGGTGACGCGTGGTCGGGCGACGGCGTGCGTCCGTGGAGCGAGTACAGCGAGGACGAGCAGAACAGCCACCGCGCGCTCGCTCCCACGCTCGGCAACCTCACGCTGCTCGAGCAGGGGCTGACCGAGCGCGTGTTCGGAGCATCGTTCCCGGTCAAGCGCGACGAGGCCTACGCGCGCAGCACCGTGCCGGCCACGCGAGAGCTGACCGCCGCTGCGGCCTGGGGCACCGCCGCCATCACGGCCCGCACGGTCGCGCTGACGACCGAGCTGCTGCGGATCTGGGCCCGCCCTGCCCTGCCGGAGATCGACGACGACGGCCTCACCCCGATCCTCGACGCCGTCCGCCGGCGCGGCTGGCCGGCCGGCTGGGAGCGCGAGTTCGACTACGTCGAGTACCGCGGAGAGCGCTGGGAGGTCTACGACGTCAAGCACCTCTTCAACCGCGTGTTCCGGCGTGCGTGGACCGACACCCGTGAGGCGGCCGTCGCGTACTGCGCCGCGCACGGCGGCCCCATCTACGACGCCCAGGCGTGGAAGGGCCAGTGGGACCGGCTCGACGACGAGCACTCGCTGTACATGGGGTGGGACTCGAACTACATGATGACCGCGGTGCAGGGCGTGCTGGAGGAGTCCGGGCTCGCCTCCGAGGTCTTCGTCAAGTACTCCTACATCGGGAACGTGATGTGACATGACCACCACCGTCCGCCGCCGCCTGCTCGACCTGACCGTCGACGAGCACACCCTGACCGTGCCGCTCGTGTGGGACGACCCCGCCGACCCGCGCAGCATCGACGTGTTCGCCGCGGTGGTCGCGCGCGAGGGCGGAGAGCAGCTGCCGTACCTGGTCTTCCTGCAGGGCGGCCCGGGGCACGAAGCGCCGCGGCCGTTCCACTCCTCCACCGCCCCGGCGTGGCTCGACCAGGCGCTCGCGCACTACCGGGTCGTGCTGCTCGACCAGCGGGGCACCGGTCGTTCCACCCCCGTCGGCGACGACGACCTCGCTCAGGGAGCCGACGCGGTGGCCGAGCACCTGACCCACCTGCGCGCCGATGCGATCGTGCGCGACGCCGAGGCGATGCGCGAGCACCTGGGTGCCACCACCTGGAGCGTGCTGGGTCAGTCGTTCGGCGGGTTCACCACGCTCGCCTACCTGTCGACCGATGCCGGGTCGCTGCGCGACGTGTTCATCACCGGCGGCCTCAGCACCGTCGAGCGGCACCCCGACGAGGTCTACGCGCTGTGCTACGACAAGATGCGCATGGCCTCCGAGCGCTACTACCGCCGATTCCCCGAGCACCGCGACACCATGCGCCGTCTGATCGACCTCGCCGACGAGGGCCGCATCGTCCTGCCGGACGGCGAGGTCGTCTCGCGCTCGCGCCTGCGCTCGGTCGGCTCCGCGCTCGGCACCGACGACGGATGGCAGACGGTGTGGTCGCTCCTGGAGCGCGACCCCTCGTCGAACGCCTTCCGGTACGACCTGATGCACGCCATGCCCTTCGGCGGCCGCAATCCGCTGTACTACGTGTTCCATGAGTCGAGCTATGCGAGCGGCCATGCGACCCGGTGGTCGGCCGAGCGCGTCGAACCCGCCGACTTCCAGGACGATCCCACGCTGTTCACGGGCGAGCACATCCGCCGCGAGTGGACCGACACGGTTCCGGCGCTGCGGCCGTGGCGAGAGGTCACTCTGGCCCTGGCCGAGCACGCCTGGCCGCAGATCTACGACCCCGCGGCGATCACCGCCTCGGGTGCGACGGGAGCCGCCGCCGTGTACGTGCATGACGTGTACGTGCCGCTCGAGTTCTCACTCGAGACCGCGCGACTGCTCCCCGGGGTATCCCTGTGGGTGACCAGCGAACACGAGCACAACGGCTTGCGGACGGGCCAGGTGCTCTCCCGCCTGATCGACCTCGCCGCGGGTCGACGCCTGCGCTGACGCCCCACGGCGACACTGCAGCCGCCTATCCTGGGGGCATGCGAGACGTCATGGCGTGGGCGACGGTCGCGCTGGTCCTGGTCACGGGTCCCGCGCTGCTGATCGCCGGGATGCGACACACGTTCTCGCGCAAGCCGGTCGACGAGAAGTACGAGCACGCGACCGGCGGCGGGCTCGTCGGCGCATTCGACAGCGTGTGGTCCCCCTCTGCTCACGAAGCCGGCCAGGAGCGCGATCGGCAGACACGGCGCACCGCCCCCGCCCCCTCCCCGGGCGACCCGCCCGACCGCATCCGCGGCACCAGGATCATCATCGACCTGTGACGGGCGCCGGGCATGACGAAGGCCCCGCGTTCCGAGGAACGCGGGGCCTTCGTCGGGGGCCCTTACTTGGAGGAGCCGCCGAAGCCCTTGAAGCGCTGGTTGAACTTCTCGACGCGACCGGCCGAGTCCATGATGCGCTGCTTGCCCGTGTAGAAGGGGTGCGAAGCCGAGGAGATCTCGACGTCGATCACCGGGTACTCCACGCCGTCCAGCTCGATGGTCTTGTCGCTGGTGACGGTGGAACGGGTGAGGAAGGTCTCGCCCGAGCCGAGGTCGCGGAACACGACGGCCTGGTAGTCGGGGTGAATGTCAGTCTTCATGGGATTCCTTAGTTGCTGCCCTGGATTGTGCCAGGGACGAGGGAAGTCTGCGGTGCAGAGAGCACCAAGGGTCGATTCTATCAGATGCCGCGTCAGGACGCGGCGCGGGCGGCGTAGCGGCCACCCTCCTGAGACAGCGTGATCGGCATCCCGAACGCGGCCGTCAGCGACTCGCTCGTGAGCGACTCCTCGATCGGTCCCGCCGCGACGACGACGCCGTCACGCAGCAGCAGCACGTGCGTGAAACCGACCGGGATCTCCTCCACGTGGTGCGTCACCATCAGCATCGCGGGCGTCGACGGCGCCGAGGCGTACCCGCCGAGCAGGGCGAGCAGCTCCTCGCGCGAGCCGAGGTCGAGCGAGGCCGTCGGCTCGTCGAGCAGCAGCAGCTCCGGGTCGGTCATGACGGCGCGCGCGATCTGGACACGCTTCTGCTCGCCGTCGCTGAGCGTGCCGAACGTGCGGTCGGCGAGGTGATCCAGACGCCAATCGCGCAACACGCGGAGGGCGCGGCGCTCATCGATGTCCTCATAGCTCTCGTTCCACCGGCCGAGCACCGAGTACGCGGCCGTGAGCACCGTGTTGAGCACGGTCTCGTCACGCGGAACCCGCTTGGCCATCGCGGAGGAGGCGAACCCGATCCGGGGGCGGATCTCGAACACGTCGGTGCGACCGAGCGTCTCGCCCAGCACGGTGACCGTGCCGGCCGTCGGGTGCATGAGCGTGTCGGCCAGCTGCAGCAGCGTGGTCTTGCCCGCGCCGTTCGGCCCGAGGATCACCCATCGCTGATCGTCGGCGACCTGCCAGGTCACGTGATCGATGATGTTGCGCCCCTCTCGGCGCACGACGACGTCAGCGAAATCCAGAGCGATCGGCATGCGGCCAGCCTATCGGCTCAACGGATCAGCTCCGCGTAGAGCGCGCGGGTCGCTTCCGCGATCGCGGTCCAGCTGAACTGGGTCCGCGCCCGCTCCCGTCCGGCTTCACCGTATGCGCGGGCGCGCTCCGGATCCGTCGCGACCTCGGTCAGCACGGCGGCCAGGTCGGCGACGAAGCGCTCCGGGTCGATCGGGGTGCCCGTGCCGTCCTGCACCTGCTCGATCGGCACCAGGCGGCCGGTCACGCCGTCGTCGACCACCTCCGGGATCCCACCCGTGGCCGTGCCGACGACCGCGGCGCCGCACGCCATCGCCTCCAGGTTCACGATGCCCAGCGGCTCGTACACCGAGGGGCACACGAACGTGGTCGCTGCGGCGAGGATGGCCGACAGCTCGTCGCGGGGGAGCATGCGCTCGATCCAGATGACGCCCTCGCGAGTCTGCTGCAAAAGCCGCACCCCCTCCTGCACCTCGGCCATGATCTCCGGGGTGTCCGGGGCGCCGGCGCACAGCACCAGCTGCACCTCCGGCGGCAGGAGCCGGGCCGCCTGGAGCAGGTACGGCAGTCCCTTCTGCCGGGTGATCCGCCCGACGAACACCACGGACGGGCGAGCGGGGTCCATGCCGATCGACTCCAGGAACGCGGCGTCCTCGACCGGCCGCCAGCGCTCCACATCGATGCCGTTGTGGATCACCCGGACACGCGCGGGGTCCACCCCGGGATAGCTGCGCAGGATGTCGGCGCGCATCCCCGCGCTCACCGCGACGACGGCGGCCGCGTTCTCGTACGCCAGCTTCTCGATCCCGCTCGACACCGCGTAGCCGCCGCCGAGCTGCTCCGCCTTCCACGGTCGCAGCGGCTCCAGGCTGTGCGCGGTCAGCACGTGCGGGATGCCGTGCAGCTGCGAGGCGAGGTGACCGGCGAAGTTCGCGTACCAGGTGTGGCTGTGCACGAGGTCGGCCCCGCCGATCGCGGCGACGATCTCGAGGTCGGTGCCCAGCGTCTGCAGCGCCGGGTTCGCGCCGGCAAGTCCGGTCGGCGTGCGGTACGCGAACGTGCCCTCCTCCTCGCGCGGCGCACCGAAGGCTCGGACCGTCACATCGATGCTCTCGCGCAGGGCGGCGACCAGCTCAGCCACGTGCACTCCGGCGCCGCCGTAGATCTCCGGCGGGTACTCCTTGCTGATCATCTCGACTCGCATGCCTAGACGCTAGCGACCGGCTTGTCCAGACGCTAGTTTCCCCGGCGCGGCGGCATCTATGGTGGAGCCATGTCCGCTCCAAAGAAGGTCTTCGGGATCATCCTCGCCGGCGGCGAGGGCAAGCGACTCATGCCGCTGACAGGGGATCGTGCGAAGCCTGCCGTGCCGTTCGGCGGCCAGTACCGCCTGATCGATTTCGCCATCTCCAACCTGATCAACTCGGGCCTGCGTCAGATCGTGGTGCTCACCCAGTACAAGTCCCATAGCCTGGACCGGCACATCTCGCAGACCTGGCGGATGTCGGCACTGCTCGACTCGTACGTCGCCTCCGTCCCCGCGCAGCAGCGACTGGGCAAGCGCTGGTTCTCCGGCTCGGCCGACGCGATCCTGCAGAGCATGAACCTGATCAACGACGAGAAGCCGGACATCGTCGTGGTGATCGGCGCCGACCACGTCTACCGCATGGACTTCCGCCAGATGCTCGAGGCGCACATCGAGTCGGGCGCCAAGGCCACCGTGGCCGGCATCCGGCAGCCACTCGCCCTCGCCTCGCAGTTCGGCGTGATCGACGCGGACCCGGAGTCCGGACGGATCCGGCAGTTCCTCGAGAAGCCGACCGACGCGACCGGTCTCGCGGACTCCCCCCACGAGGTCCTGGCCTCGATGGGCAACTACATCTTCGATGCGGACGCCCTCATCGCCGCCGTCGAGGCGGACGGCGAGTCCCCGACGTCGAGCCACGACATGGGTGGCGACATCGTGCCGTACTTCGTCGACCGCGGCGAGGCCGGCTACTACGACATGAAGCAGAACGACGTCCCCGGCTCGTCGCCGCGCGACCGCTCCTACTGGCGGGATGTGGGGACGATCGACTCGTTCTTCGACGCGCACCGTGATCTGATCTCGACGCTGCCCGTGTTCAACCTCTACAACATGGAGTGGCCGATCCACTCGCAGGCGGTGAACTCGCCGCCTGCGAAGTTCGTGCGCGATTCCGTCGGCCGCATCGGCAACGCGATCGACTCGATCGTGTCCCTCGGCTCCGTCCTGTCCGGCACGCACCTCGAGCGGAGCGTGGTGGGACCGTGGACCCTGGCCGGTGGCGGTTCGACCATCACCGACTCCGTCGTGTTCGATCATGTGCACGTCGGGCAGGGCGCACGCGTGCACCGGGCGATCCTCGACAAGAACGTCGTCCTCGCGGACGGCGCGACGGTCGGTGTGGACCGTGAGCGAGACCTCGCGCGCGGCTTCACCGTGACGGAGTCGGGCATCACCGTGGTCGGCAAGGGCGTCTTCATCGAGCGCTGAGCCGTCACGCCGTCCGGGCCCGTGCGCCCGCATCGCTAGGCTCGGAGGGTGACCTCCGCGCGCTTCCTCGTCGTCCTCGATGCCGATTCCACGCTCATCCGCAACGAGGTGATCGAGCTCCTCGCCGACGAGGCCGGTCGCCGCGCGGAGGTGCAGGCCGCCACCGAGGCCGCGATGCGGGGCGAGATCGACTTCGCATCCAGCCTCCGCTCCCGCGTCGCCGCACTGGAGGGGGTGCCGGTGTCGGCGTTCGAGCGCGTCCGCGCCCGCATCGAGCCGACCCCGGGCGTCCGCGAGCTCACCGCCGCCGTGCACGCGCGCGGTGGCGTGGTGGGCGTCGTGTCCGGCGGGTTCCACGAGATCCTCGACCACATCGCTCCCGAGCTCGGCGTCGACCGGTGGCGCGCCAACCGGCTCGAGGTCGCGGACGGCGTGCTGTCCGGTCGCGTCGACGGCGACATCGTCGATGGGCAGGCCAAGGCGTCCTGGCTGCAGACCTGGGCGGATGAGCTCCGGGTCCCGCGGCGAGCCACCATCGCCATCGGTGACGGGGCGAACGATCTGCCCATGATGGCCGTCGCCGGACTCGGACTCGCGTTTAACGCGAAGCCGGCCGTCCGGGAGGCCGCGAGCCTCGTCGTCGCCACGCAGGATCTCGCCGAGGTCATCCCTCTCCTGCCGTGAGGGCGGTGGTGGATGTCGGCGGCCAGCGCTAGCGTCGCCGCATGGACATCATCCTCATCCCCGGACTCTGGCTCGACGCGCGCAGCTGGGACGACGTGATACCGGCGCTGGAGCAGGCAGGACACCGCACCCATCCGCTCACCCTTCCCGGTCTCGGGGCTTCCGGTCCGGCCGCCTCCGACATCGGCATGGCGGAGTGGGTGGCCGCGGGCGTGGCCGCCGTCGATGAGGTCGAGGGCGACGTGGTCGTCGTCGGTCACAGCGGAGGCGGCAATGTGGCCTGGGGAGTCGCCGACGCGAGGCCCGAGCGCGTGCGGCGCGTGATCTTCGTCGACACGGTGCCGCCGCCGCCCGGTTCGGGCATCAATGAGTTCGAGGTCGTCGACGGTGCCGTCCCGTTCCCCGGGTGGGACTTCTTCCCCGACGAGGATGTGCACGACCTCGACGACGCGACACGGGCCCGCACGGTCGGGCTGACGCAGAGCGTGCCGGGACGCGTGCCCGCGGACGAGATCCAGCTCGAGAACCCCGCGCGCCACTCCGTGCCGGTGACGCTGCTCATGGGCGGGCTCGACGAGGAGGCGTTCGAGGCGACGATCGCACAGTGGGGTGCATACGCGGAGGAGTTCCACGCCATCGCCGACGCCGAGGTCGTGCGCATCGGGTCCGGCCACTGGCCGCAGTTCTCGGTTCCGCAGCGCCTGGGTGAGCTGCTGGTCGCCGCCGTCGCCCGGTGAGTCCGACGTGCGGACGGGTCGGAGCCCGGGCCTCTCAGCGCGTCAGTGGCCCATCCCGAGGCCGCCGTCGACGGGGATGACGGCACCCGAGATGTAGGCGGCATCATCGCTCGCGAGCCAGGTGACCACACCCGCGACCTCATCCGCCGTCGCGAACCTTCCGGCGGGAATGCTGGCCTGGTACTGCTTCTGCGTCTCCTCCGGGAGCTCCGCGGTCATGTCGGTCTCGATGAACCCGGGCGCGACGACGTTGGCGGTGATGCCGCGGGCCCCGAGCTCGCGCGTGATCGACCGGGCGAAGCCGACCAGGGCGCTCTTCGACGCTGCGTAGTTGACCTGACCGGCGGAGCCGTAGAGCCCGACGACGCTGGAGATGAGGATGATGCGTCCGAACCGTGCGCGCAGCATGCCCTTCGACGCACGCTTGACGACGCGGAAGGTGCCGCCGAGGTTGGTGGCGACCACGCTGTCGAAGTCGTCCTCGCTCATGCGCAGCAGGAGGGTGTCCTTCGTGATCCCGGCGTTGGCCACCACGACCTCGACCGGGCCGAGCTGCTGCTCGACCTCGGTGAACGCGGCATCGAGGGACGCGGCATCGGTGACATCGGCGCGCACCGTGAGCGTGCCCTCCGGACCCTCGCCGCTGCGGGCGGTGACGGCCACGCGGTACCCCTCTCGCACGAAGCGCTCGGCGATGGCGCGGCCGATGCCGCGGTTGCCTCCGGTGACGAGGACGACGCGGTCAGCACTCATGGGGGCACTCCTGCTCTGGTCGGGGGTCGGGTTTCCGAGCCGTGAACGATCCTAGCGACTGCAGCGAGCGTGCCCCGGGCGGAATCGGGGCGCCGCCGAGCCCGCACCGGCGTAGGCTGGAAGCATCGTGAAGAACGCACGTCGAGTCCCGGCCGTCACCTCTCTCCCCCAGTCTCCCGGGGACGAGAGCGACCACCGCGTGCGCCGCTACGCGCTCACGATGACGATCCGCGTCGTGTGCTTCGGCCTGATGTTCTTCGTGCAGCCGTTCGGGTGGTACACGTGGGTGTTCGCCCTGGCCGCCGCTGTGCTGCCCTACATCGCCGTGGTGTTCGCCAATGCGGGAAGCGACAGCACGGAGACCTCCGCCGAGTCGCCGTTGCAAGAGCTCGATGCGGCTCCCGGTCCTCCGCCTGTGCAGGAGGCGAACCCCGGCGTCTTCACGATCCGCGAAGGCCGCGCGGAGCAATGACCGATCTGATCTGCTCGCGCGCCGGATGCCGGAGCGCGGCGACCAGCCAGGTCGTGTGGCGCAATCCCCGCATCCACGCCCCCGACCGCGAGAAGATCTGGCTGGCGTGCCCCGAGCACGTGGACTTCCTCCGCGACTATCTGGCCGCCCGTGACTTCCCCGTGACCGTGAGAGACGGTGTGCCCTCGTGAACAACCGCCTGACCCGCTGGGGCGTCTACACCCTGATCGCGATCGGGTTCGCGATCGCCTGCGCCTTCCTGTCGCACTGGCAGTTCGAGCGCAACGAATCGCGGGCCGAGCAGATCGCGCTGGTCGAGCAGAACTACGACGCCCCCGCGGTGCCCCTCACCGAGGTGCTGGGCGACGACGACGTGCTCGATCCCGACGACGAGTGGCGGCCGGTCACGCTGCAGGGCGAGTACCTCGCCGACGAACAGCTGCTCGTGCGCAACCGCCCGCACGGGGGCACGAGCGCCTTCGAGGTGCTGGTGCCGTTCCGCGATGTCGACGGTCGCGTGCTGATCGTCGACCGGGGGTGGGTTCCGCCGGGCGAGGGTGACGTGCCGGACGCCATCCCCGCCCCACCGTCCGGCGAGGTCACGGTCACGGTGCGCCTTCGACCCGGCGAGCCGCTTCCCGCCTCCGGTCGCGGCGCGCCGGAGGGCCAGGTGCCCACGATCCATCTGCCGTCGATCTCCGAGACCATCGACGGTGGCGCCCTCACCGGCGCTTACGGGCGACTGGTGTCGGAGGACCCGGCGGGCTCGGGAACCCTCGGCGGCTTCGAGTCGCCCACCGACGATCCCGGTCCGCACCTGTCGTACGCGATCCAGTGGATCCTGTTCGCGATCATGGGGTTCATCTTCATCGGCTACATCATCCGCACCGAGATCGTGAAGCACCGCGAGGAGCTCGAGGGGAAGCCGGCACCCGTGAAGGCGCCGCGCCGGCGCGACCGCGACGCCGACGTCGAGGACGAGCTGCTCGACGCCCGCTGAGCCCGAGTGCCGCGCGCTCAGGTGCCGGTCGTACCGCTCACGTGCCGTCCCCAGCCGCCCGGTGCCACCTCGTACACGATCCGAGTGTGCCGTCGATCGGTCGCCCCCTGCCAGAACTCCACCCGCGAGGGCTGCAGGCGCCACAGCACCCAGTCCCCGGCGGCGACCCCGTCCCGCGCGGCCGGAGACCGTGCGGCCAGGTCGGCCGCGCTCTCCGCGGGCGTCGCCTCCCGCACCGGCCCGCGGAGCCGCACCGCCCGGGCGAGCGGCTGCCACCAGAAGTTCAGTGCCGCCACGGCGTGCACGGCGAGCTGGACGCCCTTGCCCGACGAACGAGGCCCCGCGAACGCCCATCCGCGGGCGTCCGCATCCTTGAGGAGGAGCGTGCGCGCATCCGGCATGCCGTCGCGATCGACCGTCGCCAGGGTGGCGGCGTGCGGCTCCGGCACCCCCTGATCGGCAGCGAGCCGGATCCACGAGAGGAACAGCGGCAGGGGCTCCGCCGGGAGCGCGGCGACGTCGACCGGTCGCCCGCGACCGGTGAGCGCCGGCCGGCTCCGCAGCCATGCGCGCATGTCGGACGGATGGTTCGGCGCGGGCGTGCTCATGCTCCCGATGATGTCACGCCGTCGCTCGGGCCGCGCCGGGTCAGGCGAGCTCGATGAGCTCCTGGTACTCCTGGTTCCAGATGTCCTCGACGCCGTCCGGGAGGATGAGCACCCGCTCCGGGTTGAGCGACTGCACCGCTCCGGGGTCGTGCGACACGAGCACCACGGCGCCCTCGTAGTGCGCGAGCGCCCCGAGGATCTCCTCGCGCGACGCCGGGTCGAGGTTGTTGGTCGGCTCGTCGAGCAGCAGCAGGTTGGCCGACGAGACCACGAGCGTGGCGAGCGAGAGGCGGGTCTTCTCCCCACCGGACAGCACCCCGGCGGGCTTCAGGACATCGTCGCCGGTGAACAGGAACGAGCCGAGCACCTTGCGCGCCTCCGTCTCGGTGATGTGCGGAGCGGCGGAGACCATGTTCTCCAGCACCGAGCGGGAGACGTCGAGGTTCTCGTGCTCCTGCGCGTAATAGCCCACCTTGAGGCCGTGCCCCGGCTCGAGCTGGCCCGTGTCGGGCTGGTCGACCCCGGCGAGCATCCGCAGCAGCGTCGTCTTCCCTGCGCCGTTGAGTCCGAGGACGACCACCTTCGAGCCGCGGTCGATCGCGAGGTCGACATCGGTGAAGATCTCCAGCGAGCCGTAGGACTTCGACAGCCCGGACGCCATGAGCGGGGTCTTGCCGCAGGGGGCAGGCTTCGGGAACCGCAGCTTCGCGACCCGGTCCTCCTGCCGCACCTCGTCGAGTCCGGCGAGCAGCTTCTCGGCGCGCGCGATCATCTGGTGCGCGGCCGCGGCCTTCGACGCCTTGGCGCCGAAGCGCGCGGCCTGCTGCTGCAGCGTCGTCGCCTTCTTCTCCGCGTTCGCGCGCTCCTTCTTCCGGCGCTCCTCGTCGGCGGCGCGCTGGCGCAGGTAGTTCTTCCAGTTCATGTTGTAGATGTCGATGACCTGGCGGTTCGCGTCGAGATAGAACACGCGGTTCACGGTCTCCCCCACGAGCTCGACGTCGTGGCTGATGACGATCAGGCCGCCCTTGTAGTTCTTCAGGAACTCACGAAGCCACACGACGCTGTCGGCGTCGAGGTGGTTGGTCGGCTCGTCGAGGATCATCGTGTCGGCGTCGGAGAACAGGATGCGCGCCAGCTCGATGCGCCGACGCTGACCGCCCGACAGCGTCGAGAGCGGCTGGTCGAGGATGCGGTCCGGCAGCGAGAGGTTGTGCGCGATCGACGCGGCCTCCGCCTCCGCGGCGTACCCGCCCTGCGCCTCGAACCGCTCCGTGAGCGTGGCGTAGCGCTTCATGGCCTTCGCCGCGACCGCCGGGTCGTCCGAGCCCATCGCGAGCGACGCCTCCGTCATGCCGAGGTTCAGCTGACCGAGGCCGCGCGCGTCGAGGATGCGCGTGCGCGCGAGGTCTTCGGGGTTCCCGGAACGCGGGTCCTGCGGCAGGTAGCCGAGCTCACCCGATCGGGTGACCGAGCCTCCGGAGGGCAGCACATCCCCCGCGAGCACCTTGGTGAGCGTGGTCTTGCCGGCGCCGTTGCGCCCGACCAGTCCGATCTTGTCTCCGTCGCCCACGCGGAACGACACGTTCTCCATCAGCAGGCGCGCGCCAACGCGGATCTCGAGGTCGTGCACGGCAAGCACAGCGGACGTCCGTTCCTTCGGGGTGGGTGAGCGGCCGATCGGCCAGCCTCCCAGTATATGCCGCCCGGAGAGCCTCACCGCCCGGCAAGATCCCTCCCGAGAGTGAGAGCCGGAATACCGCAGAGGGATGCCCGCTGCGCGACCGCCCGCCTACCGTGCAGGAGTGGACATCCTCAACGAGCTCATCATGCAGGCGATCGCCTCCCCCTGGCTGTACCTGGTGCTGTTCGCCGTCACGGTGATCGACGGGTTCTTCCCGCCCGTGCCGAGCGAGACCGTGCTCGTCGCCGCGGCCGCCGTCGCCGCATCCACCGGCGACGGAAACCTGCTTCTCCTGGGGCTCGTCGCGGCGGTCGGTGCCGCCATCGGCGACAACCTCGCCTTCCTGATCGGACGCCGGCTGGGCACCTCACGATTCGCCTGGATGCGGCGGCCGAGGGTGGTCACGGCCTTCGCATACGCCCAGCGCGCGCTCGATCGACGCAGCGCCACGCTCATCCTCGGCGCGCGGTACATCCCCGTCGGTCGCGTCGCGGTGAACATGTCCGCGGGTGCGCTGGGCTTCCCCTGGCGCCGGTTCCTGCCGCTGAGCCTCATCGCGGGCGCGAGCTGGAGCATCTTCAGCCTCGCGATCGGGCTGCTCGCCGGTGCATGGATCAAGGACCAGCCCCTGCTCAGCGCCCTGCTCGGCATCGGCGTGGCCCTGGTGATCGGTGTCGTGGTCGACCGGATCGCCGCCGCCCGTCGTCGCCGTGCGCCCGTGGCCCACCTGGCAGGATGAGAGTCATGGCACGCCGCCGAGCCCGACCCCCGCGCGCGCCGCGGATGAACCGCCGCACCACCGCCCTCGCGGCGCTGTATGCGGCGGTCGTCGTGCTCTACGCGCTGCTCGTGCCCCTGCAGACCGTGCTCTCCGGCACCCCCCTGCCGCTGACGTTCCTCGTCGGCGCGGCGCTGTGCGGAGCGCCGCTCGTCGCCCTCGCCCGACCGCGCACGGCCATCGCGCTGTTCACCGCCGCGACCTTCACCCTGCCGCTCCTCGTGGTGCCCGCGCAGGCCATCCAGTCGCCGTGGCCCTGGTCGGTGCCCGCGCTGCTCACCTTCCTCCTGTTCGTGGGCGTCGTGACTTTCGTGCACGGCGCGCGCCTCGGAGCCGTCGCCCTCGTGCTCGGGGCCCTCACGTCGCTCACGGCTCCGCTGCTGCGCGTCGACATGGTCGCCAGCGACGCGTCAGCGGGGAGTGCGACCGCCGATCTCATCGTGACGTCGTCGCTCGCCGCGGCCATGTACCTCATCGCGGTGCTCGTCGCCGGACGGGTCCGCGTGGCCCAGGAGCTCACGCGTGAGCGGGAGCACAGCGCGCTGGAGGAGTCGCGCCGCGCGCTCGTCGAGGAGCGCACGCGGATCGCACGCGAGCTCCACGACGTGGTGGCGCACAGCATGTCGGTCATCCAGGTGCAGGCGTCGACCGCGCGGTACCGGCTGCCCGGGCTCGACGACGCCGCGACGGCCGAGTTCGAGGACATCGCCGCGACCGCCCGCACCTCGCTCACGGAGATGCGACGCATGCTGGGGGTGCTGCGCACGGAGGACCAGCACGCCGAGCTCGCCCCGCAGCAGGGTCTCGACGACATCCCCGCGCTCGTGGACAGCATCCGCCGCGCCGGCGTCGAGGTGGGGCTCGTGATGGAGGGCGCGGACGCCGCGTCCGCCGCGGAGCCCACCGTGCAGATCGCCGCGTTCCGCATCGTGCAGGAGGCGCTGAGCAACGCCGTCCGTCACGCGCCGGGGGCCCGTGTCACGGTGCGCGTGCACGGGGACTCGGCGGCGCTGCGGCTCGTCGTGCAGAACGCCGCGCCGCCGCGACCGCCGGAAGCCCACCCCGGCGGCTACGGGCTGCGGGGAATGCGCGAGCGCGCGGAGATCCTCGGCGGCAGCCTCTCCGCCGGCCCCACGGACGACGGCGGCTGGCGCGTCGAGGCGACCCTTCCCCTGGCCAACGGCTCGACCCCGACCACCGCCGACCACGGCATGACGGCAGCCCCACCGGCCGCAGCAGACGAGGAGACCCCGTGACGATCAGCGTGCTCATCGCCGACGACCAGGCGATGGTCCGTGCGGGTTTCGCCGCCCTTCTCGACGCCCACGACGGGATCCGCGTGGCCGGACAGGCCGCGAACGGCGCCGAGGCCGTGGCGCTGTCTGCACGGCTCGATCCGGACGTGATCCTGATGGACGTGCGGATGCCGGAGCTCGACGGCATCGAGGCCACGCGCCGCATCCTCGGCACGTCGTATCCCGCCGCTCACGTGCCGCGCATCCTGATGCTCACGACGTTCGACATCGACGACTACGTCTACGACGCGCTGGAGGCGGGCGCGAGCGGCTTCCTGCTCAAGGACGCCCTGCCCGAGGAGCTCGTGCACGCGGTGCGGGTGGTCGCGGGCGGCGACGCCCTGCTGGCTCCGAGCGTCACCCGCCGCATGATCGAGCAGTTCGCCGGACGACGCCCGCGCGCCCCCCGCTCCGCGACCGTGCTGGCGGAGCTGACCGATCGCGAGCGCGAGGTGCTGGTGCTGATCGGTCGCGGCCGGTCGAACTCCGAGATCGCCACGGACCTCTTCATCGCGGAGCAGACCGTGAAGACGCACGTGGGCAAGGTGCTGTCCAAGCTCGGCCTGCGCGACCGCGTGCACGCGGTGATCCTCGCCTACGACACGGGCCTGGTCGAGCCGTCGTCCTGACTCCCCCCACGGTAGGGGTCTGATCGACACCGCAGGGTGATGCCGCCGCGGACACCCCGTCCCTAGCCTCCGAGGACACCGTTCCGAGGAGGACCCATGGCCATCGTCCAGGCGCTGCCCGCCGCCGCTCCCCCGCCCGCGCCGTCCGCACGACGCGACACCGGCATCGACTTCATCCGCGCGCTCTGCGTGCTCGGCGTGGTGGTGCTGCACGCCATCATGGTGGGCGTCACGGTGGCCGACGGCGCCCCGGTGTTCGAGAACGCGAGCGACGGCACGGGATGGATCGCACCGCTCAGCTGGGTGCTGCAGGTCATGCCGCTGTTCTTCGTGATCGGAGGGTTCTCCGGGCTGCTCGCCTCCCGTCGGCTGCGGGCGAGGGGCGCGAGCACCCTCGACTTCCTGACCGCACGGGTACACCGGCTGCTGCGTCCCGCAGTCATCACGGTCGCCGCGGTCGGCGTGGCACTGGCCGTCCTGACGCTCCTCGGCGTCCCGGCCGAGCTGATCGCGGTCGCGGGCTTCCGCTACGGGCAGCCCCTGTGGTTCCTCGGGGTCTTCCTGCTGTGCCAGCTGCTGCTGCCCGCCCTGGCGGCCCTCCACGAGCGTGCTCCGCTGCGCACGATCGGAGCGCTCGCGGCCGCCTCAGTCGCGGTGGATGCGCTACGCGGCGTGACCGGCGTGGCAGGACTGGGGTTCCTCAACCTCGCCTTCGTCTGGCTCACGCTGCAGCAGCTCGGATTCTTCCTCGCCGACGGGCGCATCGACGCCCTCGCCCGCCGCACCCGGGTCGCCGTCACCGCGGGCGCCGGAGTGCTCCTCACCGTGCTCTTCATCGCCGGCGTGTACTCCCCCGACCTCATCGCCAACATCAACCCGCCCACCGCCGCGCTCCTGCTGGTCGGCGTGGTCCACACGGGCCTGCTGTCCCTGCACCGCGAGCGGATCGCCCGGGCGAGCAGCACCGCCGCGGCGGCCGCGTTCACGCGATTCGTCACCCGCCGCACGATGACGATCTACCTGTGGCACATGCCCGTGCTGCTGGCGATGGCCGGCGTGACCGCAGTCGTCGCCCTCGGCACCGGTGCCGCTCTCCCGGCGCTCGACGGCCCGGAGTGGTGGCTGACACGCCCGCTGTGGCTGCTGTCGGCGCTGGCCCTGACCGCAGGGGTGGCCGTCGCCGTCGACCGCTTCGAACGACAGCCGGCGCCGACGGGCACCCGATCGTCCGGGCGGCTGGTCTCGGCCGGGCTGCTCGGGCTCGGCGGCGTGGTGCTGCTGCTGGTCGTGGGCACGTCCGTCACGACCGCGGTCGTGGCCGTGGCCCTGCTGATGGCCGCGCTGCGCCTCGCCAGGGCGGCCGAACCGGTGCCAGCGCTCGCGGTCGGGTGAGGCTCAGGCCACGCCGCGCGCGGCGAGGGCGTCGCCCACCCGGTCGGCGTGCCGGAGGGTGAGCACGAGGAGCGGCACCGCCGCGCGCGGCCCTAGGCGCACCCCTCGAGCGCGCTCGGCCTCACGGAGCCGGTGGACGAACGCCGCGACCACCGGCACCATCGTGAGCGTGAGCGACAGCGTCAGCGCGACGACCTCCGGATCGACACCCCAGCGACGCAGCGGCCGCAGCACCGTCTGCAGCACATCGAGCAGGTCGGACATCCGGGTGGTCATCGTCACCAGTGCGGCGACGAGCAGCAGCGCCGCGACCCGACTGGCGCCGACCCACGCGGCGATCGGCGAGACGAACACCGCCAGCATCACCCCCAGCACGAGGAGGATCCATCGCAACCGCCACAGTTCGACGAGCAGCGTGCGCGGACTCTGCCCTCCGAGCGGATAGAGCACGACCGTGGCGGCGAGGGCCACGCTCACGACGACGGGCTGCGGCGGAAGCAGGGTCAGACCGAGCGCGCAGAGCACGAGCCCCGCGAGCTTCACCCCCGCCGGCAGGCGATGCAGCACGCTCGTGCCGGGGCGGTAGAGCGAGATCACGCGGACACCCGGCAGTACTCGTCGATCACCGCATCCGGGTGACCCACGGCCACGGCTCGCCCGCCCTCGAACAGCACGGCCAGGTCGCAGCGCGCGGCCAGGTCGAGGTCGTGCGTGGCCACCACGACCTGCGCCTCCTGCGCCATCAGCAGCTCCGCGATGCGCCGGGCGTTGCGCCGGTCGAGAAGCGTGGTCGGCTCGTCGGCCACGAGCAGCCGCGGCTCGGTCACGAGCACGGCCGCCAGCGCGAGCAGCTGCTTCTGCCCGCCGGACAGCGACAACGCCGGCACGTCCGCGTGCGCCTCGAGCCCATGCACCGCGAGGGTCTCGCGCACGCGTCGGTCGACCTCCGCGCGCGGGAGGCCCCGCAGCGACAGGGCGAGATCTTCCGCGGGCGTCGGCATGAGGATCTGCGCGTCGGGATCCGTGAACACGAAGCCGACGCGGCGTCGGAGCTCCCGCGTGTCGCGCACCACGTCGAGCCCGTGCACGACCGCAGTGCCCGCCGTCGGCACGACCAGGCCGTCCAGCACACGCGCGAACGTCGACTTTCCCGAGCCGTTCGCTCCGATCACGGCGATGCGTCGTGCCGTGAGGTCGAGGCTCACGTCATCGAGGATCGCCCGGCCGTCGACCTCCACCCGCACGTGCTCCAGCACGATCGATGCGGCGGCTTCCTCGGCCCGACGCTGCTCGCGCACTCCCACCTCCTGAACACCGTTCACCTGAACGCCGTTCACTATAGTGGGGTCATGACCCCCGAGCCCAATCCGGCCCGACACGACCGCGACAGCGTCGCCCGCAGCGCTCTCGCCCTGCTCGACGAGGTCGGTCTGGCCGACCTCTCGATGCGGCGCATCGCCGCGCGGCTCGACGTGCAGCCCAGTGCTCTCTACTGGCACTTCGCGAGCAAGCAGGAGCTGCTCGCCGATCTCGCCGACCGCATCACCGCGAGCGTCCCCCGCGGAACCACCGGCGTCCTCGCCACCGCCCGCGGCCTGCGGGATGCTCTGTTCGCCCACCGCGACGGCGCCGAGCTCGTGCTGAGCACCTACGCGCTCCAGCTCGGCTCGGCGCACGCGCTCGACGCGCTCATCGCCGCGCTGCGGAGCGACGGCGCCGACGATCCCGAAACCCGCGCGACCGCGATCCTTCACTTCGTCCTCGGCCACGCGACGCTCGTGCAGCAGCGCATGCACGCCGACAGCCACGGCGCCCTGCCACCCTCGGACGAGATCGACGTGACGGCGGGTCTCGACCGCGCGTTCGACCTGGGCGTGCGGGCGCTCGCGGGCGAGGTCAGCGCACTGCGGGCTCCGCGGCGTGCCCGAGCCTGAGACCCGGCACGAGCGCCAGCAGCACGAGACCGAGACCGAACGCGAACACCACGCCGAAGGCACCAGGACCGCCGCCGAGGGTGGCCACGGCGAGCCCCGCGACCGCGATCGCGACCGCGGACCCCGTCGCGTCGGAGATCGACAGCGCCGAGGAGTTGAACCCCTGGTTCGACTCGTCCGAGTAGGCCAGCGTGAGCACCGTCAGGCGCGGATACAGCAGCCCCATGCCGCCACCCGCGAACGCCCACCCGAGGATCACCACGACGGGCGACACCGGGAACACGGCCGCCGCGAGCACCGCCAGCATCGCCACCAGGAGGGCTCCGAGGCTCAGCAGCGTGATGCGGCGGTTGCCCAGCCGCTCGCCGTAGCGCCCCTGCAGCGCCGAGGCTCCAGCCCACGCGAACGCGGCGAGCATGAGCGCCACCCCCGCCCACGTGGCGGTGAAGTCGTACTTCCGGATGAGCAGGTAGGGGATGTAGGCCTCCGCCGCGAAAAACGCGCCGGCCGCCACGCCGCGCATCAGCACGACGCTGGGCAACCCGGCTCCCGCGTGAAGGGTACGGGCGGGGAGCAGCGGCAGCACCGCGACGCCGATCCCGAGGATCGCGGCCACGGCGACCGGCCAGCGCACCCCGTGGTCGAGCTCGGCCGAGACGCCGATCACCACCGCCAGCGCCGCCACCACGACGGCCAGCAGCAGGCGGAGGCGCAGCGCACGCCGGTCCTGGGGTTCACCGCCGCCCAGGTCGACACCACGCAGCCGGACCGCGATCATCAGGAAGGCGATCGCGGTGAGCACCGCGACGCCCAGGAACGCCCAGCGCCAGTGCAGGTACTCCGCGACCGCTCCCGCGAGGAACGGCCCCACCATCGACGGGACGACCCAGGCGGCCGCGAACGCCGCGAACACGCGCCCGTGCAGCTCCGGCGGGTAGAGCCGCGCGACCACGACGTACAGCGCGACCGTCTGACCGCCGGTGCCGAGCCCCTGCACGAGCCGACCGATCAGGAACTGCGGCATCGACGTCGCGAAGCCCGAGATCAGCAGGCCGACGATGAACAGCGCCACCGCCACGTACAGCGCGCCGCGCGGCCCGCGCGCGTCGGACCAGGCACCGGTCGCGACCATCCCGATCACGCTCGTCGCAAGGGTGCCGGCGAACGCGACGGCGAACAGCGCCTCACCGTCGAGCGCCGCACTCACGATCGGCATGACCGTGGTGACCGCGAGCGCCTCGATCGCGGCGAGGAAGATGAGCGCGACCGCGCCCACCGTCACCCAGATTCGGCCGCGATCCCAGATCGATGCGACGGGCTGCGGCGCGGTCATCGCTCCACGAGCGCGGCGATCCGCTCGACGGCCTCCGTCAGGATCTCCGGGCTCGTCCCGAAGTTCAGTCGCACGTGGCCCGCTCCCTCGGTGCCGAACGCCGGGCCGAAGTGCAGGGCGACCTTCGCATCCCGCAGGATCCGCCGCGCGGGGTTGTCGCCCCAGCCCAGAGCCGACAGGTCGATCCAGGCCAGGTAGCCCGCGTCCGGGATCCGGTAGCGGGCACCGGGAAGATGCCGCGCCAGCAGGTCCTCCAGGAGCACACGGTTCTGGTCGAGCGTGTCGAGCAGCCCGTCCAGCCACGCATCGCTCTCCTCCGCGAACGCTGCGACCGAGGCGAGCAGACCGAACTGACCGGTGCGCCACTCGACCTCCACGGGGAGCCCTCGCACCACGGCGCTGGTGTCGTCGTCGGCCGTGACCATCAGCGCACACTTCAGGCCGGCGAGGTTGAACGCCTTGCTGGCGCTCACGACCGCATAGCCGACGCGTGCGGCCGTCTCGCTCGCCGCGAGGAAGGGCGTGAACCCGGTCCCCGGCTGGGCGAGCGGCGCGTGGATCTCGTCGGACACGACGGCGGCGCCGTACTCGGCAGCGATCTCCGCCAGCGCGGCGAGGGCGTCTCGGTCGTGCACCGTGCCGGTCGGGTTGTGCGGGTTGCACAGCAGGATCGCGGTCGCACCGTCGTCGAACGCCCCGCGGATCCCGTCGAGGTCGAGCTCCCACCCCGTGCCCGTGTCGCGCAGCGGCACCCGCAGCACCTCCGCACCGGCCTCCTCCACGAGGTCGTAGAACGGCGGGTACACGGGCGGGGTGACGACGACCCGCTCCCCCGGCTGCGTCACGCGGCGCAGGATCTCCACGATGCCCATGCTCACGTCGGCCGTGCTGCGAGTGCGAGCGGGATCCACCGCCCAGTCGTAACGGCGGCGCGCGAAGCCCGCGAACGCCTCGGCCAGCGGCGTCTTCGAGGCGATGTACCCCGTGTCGCCACGCTCGACCGCACGGTGCAGGGCCGCGGTGATCGCGGGGGCGAGGGGGAAGTCGGTCTCGGCGACGAAGAGCGGAAGCACATCGGCGGGGTACTCGCGCCACTTCTCGCTGCTGCGCTCACGGAGTTCCGCCAGGGACAGGGCCTGAACATGCAACATTCGATCTCCCGAGTTCTCGTCCCCGCCTCACCGCGGAGTCAGCGAAGCGGGCGCGTCTCCGCGCCCGCTCCGTCGTGCATCACTGTCTTCAGCGTCAGATTGCGAATCCCAGCGCGCGCATCATGTCGCGCCCGTCGTCCGTGATCCGCTCCGGACCCCACGGCGGCATCCACACCCAGTTGATGCGGAACCGGTCCACGACGTTGTCGAGAGCCTGCGCGGTCTGGTCTTCGAGGACGTCGGTCAGCGGGCAGCCCGCGCTGGTCAACGTCATGTGGATGACGAGAGCATCGTTCTCGTCATCCCAGGCGAGGTCGTAGATGAGGCCGAGGTCGACGACGTTGATCCCGAGCTCCGGGTCCATGACGTCCTTGAGCGCCTCGGTGACCGCGTCGTACTTCTCATCCGTGAGGGTCGCTGTCATACGGCTCAGCCTACGCCTCGATCGGGGCGGAAGGGTCGAGGAACCGGTCGTAGCCCTCGTTCTCCAGCCGGTCGGCGAGCTCGGGCCCGCCCTCTTCGACGATCTTGCCCGCGACGACGACGTGCACGAAGTCGGGGCGAATGTACCGCAGGATCCGGGTGTAGTGCGTGATCAGGAGCACGCCGAGTCCCGTGGACTCCTTGGCACGGTTCACGCCCTCGGACACGATCTTCAGCGCGTCGACGTCGAGACCCGAGTCGGTCTCGTCGAGCACGGCGAACTTCGGCTTGAGCACCTCGAGCTGCAGGATCTCGTGGCGCTTCTTCTCGCCGCCGGAGAAGCCCTCGTTGACGTTGCGCTGCGCGAACTTCGGGTCCATGCGCAGGTTCGCCATGGACTCCTTGACGTCCTTGGTCCACTGGCGGATCGAGGGCGCCTCGCCGTCGAGCGCGGTCTTCGCCGTGCGCAGGAAGTTCGTCACGGTGACGCCGGGGATCTCCACCGGGTACTGCATCGCGAGGAAGAGCCCGGCGCGGGCGCGCTCGTCGACGCTCATCGCCAGCACGTCCTCACCGTCGAACGTGATCGAGCCGGAGGTCACCGTGTACTTCGGGTGACCGGCGATCGTGTAGGCCAGGGTCGACTTGCCCGAGCCGTTGGGGCCCATGATGGCGTGGGTCTCACCGGTGTTCATGGTGAGGGTGATTCCGTTGAGGATCGGGGTGGTCCCCGCCTCGGTCTCGACCGTCACGTGCAGGTCGCGGATCTCGAGAACAGACATTCTTCAGACTTCCTTCGTCACAGCAGGATCGATGAGCACGTCGTCGCCGTCGATCTCGACGACATAGACCGGGACGGGCTCGTAAGCGGGGAGGTTCTGGGGCTTGCCGGTGATCAGGGAGAAGGCCGAGCCGTGAGCCCAGCACTCCACCGTGTCGCCTTCCACGAAGCCCTCGGACAGCGAGATGTCGCCGTGCGTGCAGGTGTCGCCGATGGCGTGGATCACGCCATCGCCGTCCTTGATCACCGTGATGGGCACGCCGCCCGGCTCGACGCGGAGCGGGGTGTCCTGCTCCAGGTCGGAGACCGCGCAGACGCGCTCGGCGGTCACGCGTCCACCTCGGCGAGCTCGGCCTCGATGGCGGCGAGCAGCTCCGCCTCGAGCGTCGGGATACCGAGGCGCAGCACGATGTCGGTGAGGAAGCCGAGCACGACGAGACGCCGCGCCTCCTCCTCCGGGATGCCGCGGGCCTGCAGGTAGAAGAGCTGCTCGTCGTCGAAGCGACCGGTCGCACTCGCGTGGCCCGCGCCGACGATGTCGCCCGTCTCGATCTCGAGGTTCGGGATCGAGTCGGCGCGCGCCCCCTCGGTGAGCACCAGGTTGCGGTTCGCCTCGTACGAGTCGGTGCCCGTGGCGTCGGCGCCGATCAGCACGTCGCCGATCCACACACTGTGCGCGCTCGCGCCCTGCAGGGCGCCCTTGTACAGCACGTCGCCCGTGGTGTGCGGGCCCTTGTGGTGCAGGTAGACCTGGCTCTCCAGGTGCTGCCCGGCGTCGGCGTACGACAGCCCGTAGAGGTAGCCCTCGGAACCCGCGCCCGCGAGCTCGACGCTCGGGTTCACGCGCACGAGGCCGCCGCCGAAGCTCACCACGAAATGCTTGAGCGTGGCGTCGGAGCCGACGCGGGCCTGGTGCGCGGCCGCGTGCACCGCGTCGTCCTCCCATTGCTGCACCGTGACCACGGTGAGCTTCGCGCCATCGCGGACGATGATCTCCACGTTCTGCGCGTACTGCGCGGAACCCTTGTGCTGCAGCACCACGGTCGCGACGCTGTGCTCCAGCGCCTCGATCACGATGTGGGCGTCGGCGCGGCGGTCGGCACCCGTACCCGTGACGGAGATGAAGATCGGCTCGGCGACCTCCTCCTCACGCGGGATGCGCACGTGCACCGCCTCGCTCGCACCCTGCCAGGCGACGGCGGCCGTGATGTCCTCGGGGAGGAAGACCTCGCCGCGCGGAGCGGCGCCGATGGCGAGCGGTCCTGCCACGTACTGCCCGCCGGAGCTGAAGGCGTACGCGACGCCGTCGTTCGCCTCTGCCGTCTGGAACAGCGGCGTCAGCTGCGCGACCGGCGTGTGCTTCCAGTTGACCTCACGGCCGCTGGGGGCGCCGAAGTCGTCCGGGTCGTACGAGTGCGGGCGCTCGGAGCGCGTCTGCACCGGGACGAATCCGGCGTCGGCGACCTGGGCGGCCGGGTCGATGTGCGCGTTCGTGTGCTGCGCCTCCGTGGGCGCTGTCGTCGAGGCCGCCATTTAGCCGACCGATCCTTCCATGCCCATCTCGATGAGCTTGTTCAGTTCCATCGCGTACTCCATCGGCAGCTCGCGCGCGATCGGCTCGATGAAGCCGCGCACGATCATCGCCATCGCCTCGTCCTCGGGCATGCCGCGGGACTGGAGGTAGAAGAGCTGCTCCTCGCTGACCTTCGAGACCGTGGCCTCGTGGCCGAGCTGCACGTCGTCGACGCGGATGTCGATCGCCGGGTAGGTGTCGGAGCGCGACTTCGTGTCCACGAGCAGCGCGTCGCAACGGACGGTGTTCGCCGAGTGGTGGGCGTTGGCGTCGACGCGGACCTCACCGCGGTAGCCGGCGCGACCGCCGCCGCGGGCGATCGACTTCGAGACGATCGACGACTGCGTGTACGGCGCCATGTGGATCATCTTGGCGCCCGCGTCCTGGTGCTGACCGGGACCGGCGAAGGCGACCGAGAGGGTCTCGCCCTTCGCGTGCTCGCCCATCAGGTAGATCGACGGGTACTTCATCGTCACCTTGGAGCCGATGTTGCCGTCGACCCACTCCATGGTCGCGCCCTCGTGTGCCACGGCGCGCTTGGTGACCAGGTTGTAGACGTTGTTCGACCAGTTCTGGATCGTCGTGTAGCGCACGCGGGCGTTCTTCTTCACGATGATCTCGACCACGGCCGAGTGCAGCGAGTCGGACTTGTAGATCGGAGCCGTGCAGCCCTCGATGTAGTGGACGTAGCTGTCCTCGTCGGCGATGATCAGGGTCCGCTCGAACTGGCCCATGTTCTCGGTGTTGATGCGGAAGTACGCCTGCAGCGGGATCTCGACGTGCACGCCCTTCGGGACGTAGACGAACGAGCCGCCCGACCACACGGCCGTGTTGAGTGCGGCGAACTTGTTGTCGCCAGCCGGGATGACCGTGCCGAAGTACTCCTCGAAGAACTCGGGGTGCTCGCGCAGCGCCGTGTCGGTGTCCATGAAGATGACGCCCTGGGCCTCGAGGTCCTCGCGGATCTGGTGGTACACGACCTCGGATTCGTACTGCGCGGCGACGCCGGCCACGAGGCGCTGGCGCTCTGCCTCGGGGATGCCCAGGCGCTCGTACGTCTCGCGGATCTCCTCGGGGAGGTCCTCCCAGCTCTGCGCCTGCTTCTCGGTGGAGCGGACGAAGTACTTGATGTTGTCGAAGTCGATGTCGCTGAGGTCGGCGCCCCACGTCGGCATCGGCTTGCGACCGAAGAGCTGATACCCCTTCAGACGGGTCTTCAGCATCCACTCGGGCTCGTTCTTGAGGGCAGAGATCCCGCGGACCACCTCTTCGGAGATGCCGCGTTTCGCCACGGCACCCGCGGCGTCCTCATCGTGCCAGCCGAACTCGTACACCCCCAGACCGTCAAGCTCCGGGCGGTCGATCAGCACATCCGACATGCAACACTCTCCTCACAGGTCCCAAACGGTGTCATCCGCCCCGACACACCTGATCCCCGTCGAGTCTGCGGGAGCGGGTGCCGTTGGTGGGCCCTCATCATCGGCGCTTCCATCGCGCCTAAACTGTTGACGATGCTTCAGCGCGGTCAGCGCTCATCGCAACAATCCGATTCTACAGGTTCCGCCTGGCGGACGGGCCGCGCGCCACGTCGCCGACGAGCCGGAGGACTCATGCCCGAGACGACCATCACCACCCCTCCGACGACTCGGACGACCCCCGTTCCGCGATCCCGCGGGTGGGCGAAGGCGCTGACCGTCTTCGCGTGGCTCTCGTTCGTCAGCGAGACGATCATCATCGGCACCGGCGGCGCGGTGCGTCTGACCGGCTCCGGCCTCGGCTGTTCCGACTGGCCGCTGTGCACGCCCGAGTCGCTCGTGCCCATCCTCGAAGTGCAGGGGGTGCACGGCATCATCGAGTTCGGCAACCGCCTGATGACGGGCGTCGTCGGCATCATCGCGCTCACCGTCGTGCTGCTCGTCCTGTACACGGTGAACGGGCGTCGCGCGGTCACGAAGGCGCTGTGGTTCGCGCTCGGCGGCATCGTCGCGGCCGGCATCGCCTTCGCGATCGCCTTCCCCTTCCACTTCCCCGCCTCGCCGATCGCTTCCGGCGTGCTGCTGCTCGCCGTCATCGCGGCCGCCGTCCACTCCGTCCGCACCACGGCCACGCGTCGCGACCTCGTGCTCCTGGCGTGGCTCGTGCTGATCGGTGTGGTGGCTCAGGCCCTCGTCGGAGGCATCACGGTCCTGACCGGGCTGAACCCCTTCATCGTGGGCTTCCACTACACCTCGTCGTTGCTTCTCGTATGCGTCACGGCCGCGTTCCTCGTGCGCCTCAAGACCGCACCGGGGCCCCGCGAACGCGCCGTGCCGAGCTGGTTCGCGATCGTCACGCATGTGACAGGACTCGCGCTCGCGGTGACGATCCTGTTCGGCGTCCTCACCACCGGCTCCGGGCCGCACTCGGGTGATGCGGACGTGCTGCGCCACGGCTTCGACGCGACCATCCTCGCGCACGTGCACTCCTGGCCCGGCTACGTGCTGGCCGCCCTGGTGCTGTTCCTCACGATCACCGCCTGGGCACTCCGCCTGGAGCCCCGCCGCTGGCTGCTCGTGCTCGTGCTCGCGATCCTGGTGCAGGTCGGCGTCGGGGTGTGGCAGGCGCGCGAGGGGCTGCCGCCGATCCTGGTCGGCATCCACATGGTGCTCGCCTCGCTGTCGGCCGCGACGTACACCGTGGTCGTGCTGCACCTGAAGCGCCCGGTGCGGACGGACGTCGCGGCCGAGGAACCCGCCCCGGCGCTCACCGGGCGCTGAGCCGCACAGACGATCCATAGCGTGCGCACCGGGGCCTCATCAGGGCATCGGTCAGCCTGGTCGGCATGCACAGAACACTGACCAGAAGCATCGGATTCTGGATTCTCCTCATCGTGTCCCTCGCCGCGATCGGCGTCGGCGGATGGCTCATCGCCGGCCAGATCGGCACCATGACGAGCACCCTGCTCGATGGCACGGCCACGGGGGTGGAGGTCTACGTCGGCCAGTCGCTCGTGGTGGTCGGAGCCGCGGTGCTCGGCGCCGGCCTGATCGGCCTGCTCCTCGCCCTCGGCCTCGTGGCGGCGCGGGCACTCGTCCCGGCCGTGCCCGTCGCGCTCGACGCCGGAATGGATGAGCCGTCCCCCAACGAGGTCATCGCCGCGACCGGGTCCGCGACCGATCAGGATGCGACGGCGACCACGGACGCCGCCAACACGCCGGCGGACGACGCGTCAGCGTCCGCGGCGTCGGAGGACGCTGCGGATCAGAACGGCAGCAGCGGGTCGACCGCGACGGCCACGAAGATCAGCGTCAAGTAGGTGATCGAGGCGTGGAAGACTCGCATCGGCCGCGCCTCGGTCCCCCGCACCGCCTGGTTGTACAGGCGGTGCGACTCGTAGATGAACCAGCCGCCGAAGACCAGCGCGGACACCGTGTAGACGAGACCCATGTTCGCGATCGGCACCAGCAGCAGCGAGCACGCGACGGTCGCCCACGCGTAGAGGATCACCTGGAGGCCGACCTGCGAGGCGTTGCGCGTGACGCCGAGCATCGGGACGTCGACGTCCTCGTAGTCGTCCTTGTACTTCATCGACAGCGGCCAGTAGTGCGGCGGCGTCCACAGGAAGACCAGCAGGAACAGGATGAACGCCGGCCAGTCGAGAGAGCCCGTGACGGCCGACCAGCCGATGAGCACGGGGAAGCAGCCCGCGATGCCGCCCCAGATGATGTTCTGCTCGGTGCGGCGCTTGAGGATCATCGTGTAGATCACGACGTAGAAGAAGATGGCCGAGGCCGAGAGCACTGCGGTGAGCCAGTTGGTGGTGAACCAGAGCCAGACGGTGGACACGATCGCGAGAGTCCAGGAGAAGATCAGCGCGCCGCGCGGGCTCACCTCGCCCGTGACCAGCGGACGGTTCTCCGTGCGGTGCATGTGCGCGTCGATGTCGCGGTCGAGATACATGTTGAAGGCCCCGGCCGAGCCGGCGCTCATGGATCCGCCGATGACGGTCGCGAGGACCAGCCAGAGGTTCGGGAGACCGCCCTGGGCGAGGAACATCACCGGGACGGTCGAGACGAGGAGGAGTTCGAGGACTCGGGGCTTCGTCAGCGTCACGTAAGCGCTCACCGTGCGACCGATGGACGACTTCCGTACGGTCTGATCAGACATCGTCGAGATCTCGATCGCCTCCTCCGCGCGCGTTACGGGACAACCTCTCCAGTGTATGACACGCGATGACGCCTTCCGTGCCCCCCGGCCACCGATCGGATCCACCGTCACCGCTATGCTGAAGGCACTCGCGCGCCCGATGCTGCGCACACCCCCACCCGTCCTCGAGGCGGTGCGGAATGCGCCAGGGAAGTTGCGGATGCGCCAAGGAATACGGGCGCCCTCGAAACTGTCGGAAAGGGCATGAACGTGTCGGAATTGCAGTGGGACGAGATCGATCGACGCGCGGTGGACACCGCCCGGATCCTGGCGGCCGATGCGGTCGAGAAGGTCGGCAACGGCCACCCCGGCACGGCGATGAGCCTGGCTCCCGCGGCGTATCTGCTGTACCAGCGCGTCCTGCGGCACGACCCCGCCGACACCGACTGGCTCGGCCGCGACCGGTTCATCCTCTCCGTCGGACACTCGTCCCTCACGCAGTACGTGCAGCTCTACCTCGGCGGCTTCGGCCTGGAGCTCGATGACCTCAAGGCGCTGCGCACGTGGGGATCGAAGACCCCCGGCCACCCCGAGTACGGACACACGAAGGGCGTGGAGATCACGACGGGTCCGCTCGGGCAGGGCCTCGCCTCCGCCGTGGGCTTCGCGTACGCCGCCCGCTACGAGCGTGGGCTGTTCGATCCGGAGGCCGCGGCGGGCACGAGCCCGTTCGACCACTTCGTCTACGTGATCGCCGGTGACGGCGACCTGCAGGAGGGCGTGACCAGCGAGGCCTCGTCGCTCGCGGGCCACCAGCAGCTGGGCAACCTCATCGCGATCTACGACTCCAACCAGATCTCCATCGAGGACGACACCAACGTCGCGTTCACGGAGGATGTCGCCGCCCGCTACGCCTCCTACGGCTGGCACGTGCAGACGGTCGACTGGAAGAAGACGGGCGAGTACGTCGAAGACGTCGCCGAGCTCTACGCCGCCATCGAGGCCGCGAAGGGCGAGTCCGACAAGCCCTCGCTCATCATCCTCAAGACCATCATCGGCTGGCCCTCGCCCGGCAAGCAGAACACCGGCAAGATCCACGGCTCCGCCCTGGGTGCGGACGAGCTCGCCGCGACCAAGAAGGTCCTCGGGTTCGACCCGGAGCAGACGTTCGTGGTGGCCGACGACGTGATCGCCCACACGCGCGGCCTGGCCGAGCGCGCGGCCGAGGAGCGCGCCGCCTGGCAGAAGTCGTTCGACGCCTGGGCCGAGGCGAACCCGGAGCGCAAGGCGCTGCTCGACCGCGTTGAGGCCCGCGAGCTCCCCGCCGACATCGCCGACGCGCTGCCCGTGTTCGAGGCCGGCAAGGACGTCTCGACCCGCGCCGCGTCCGGCCAGGTCATCAACGCCCTCGCCGCACAGCTGCCCGAGCTCTGGGGCGGGTCCGCCGACCTCGCCGAGTCCAACCTCACCACGATCAAGGACGCGGCGTCGTTCATCCCCGAGGAGTGGTCGACGCACGAGTGGTCGGGCACCCCCTACGGCCGCGTGCTGCACTTCGGCATCCGCGAGCACGCGATGGGCGCGATCGTGAACGGCATCGTGCTGCACGGGCCGACGCGCGCGTTCGGCGGCACCTTCCTCATCTTCAGCGACTACATGCGACCCTCGGTGCGTCTGGCCGCTCTGATGAACGTGCCGAGCATCTTCGTCTGGACGCACGACTCCGTCGCCCTCGGTGAGGACGGACCCACCCACCAGCCCATCGAGCAGCTCGCCACGCTGCGCGCGATCCCGAACCTCGCCGTCGTGCGCCCCGCCGACGCGAACGAGACCGCCGCCGTCTGGCTGGAGATCCTCCGCCGCCACGAGGGCCCCGCCGGCATCGCCCTGACGCGACAGAACATCCCGGTGTTCGAGCGCGGCGAGGGCGAGGCCTCCGGCGACACGTTCGCCTCCGCCGCTCAGGCCGTCAAGGGTGCGTACGTGCTCGCCGAGGCCCCGAACGGCACGCCCGACGTCATCATCGTCGCCACCGGATCCGAGGTGCAGCTCGCGGTGAACGCCCGCGCGGCCCTCGCCGAGGAGGGCGTGAACGTGCGCGTCGTCTCGGCCCCGTCGCTCGAGTGGTTCGCGGAGCAGGACGAGGCGTACCGCGAGAGCGTGCTGCCGTCGTCGGTCACGGCGCGGGTGTCGGTCGAGGCCGGCTCCGTGCTCACGTGGCGCGGCATCGTCGGCGACCGCGGTCGTTCGGTCGGCATCGACCACTTCGGCGCCTCCGCCGACTACAAGACCCTCTTCGAGAAGTTCGGCATCACCACCGAGGCCGTCGTCGCGGCCGCCCGCGAGACCATCAAGGAGAACGCATGAGCACCCCCACCGCACAGCTCGCCGAGGCCGGCGTCAGCATCTGGCTCGACGACCTCTCGCGCACCCGCATCTCCTCCGGCAACCTCGCGGAGCTGATCTCGTCGCGCAACGTCGTCGGCGTCACCACGAACCCGACGATCTTCGCCAACGCGATCACCGACAAGAACGACACGTCGTACGACGCGCAGGTCACCGAGCTCGCCGCGTCCGGCGCCTCGGCGGAGGAGGCCGTGTTCGCGGCCACCACGCAGGATGTGGGTGCCGCGCTCGACATCTTCCGCCCGGTGTGGGAGCAGTCCGGTCACGTGGACGGCCGCGTGTCCATCGAGGTCTCCCCCGACCTCGCGCATGACACCGACGGCACCGTCGCGCAGGCGAAGGAGCTGTGGGCGAAGATCGACCGCCCGAACCTGCTCGTGAAGATCCCGGCGACCAAGGCCGGCCTCCCGGCGATCACCGAGGCGATCGCGCACGGCATCAGCGTCAACGTGACCCTGATCTTCAGCCTGGAGCGGTACGCCGAGGTCATCGACGCCTACCTGACGGGCCTGGAGCGCGCGAAGGACGCCGGTGTCGACCTGTCGACCGTCCACTCCGTCGCGTCGTTCTTCGTCTCCCGCGTGGACACCGAGACCGACAAGCGCCTCACCGCGATCGGGACCGACGCCGCCGAGGCCCTCAAGAGCAAGGCCGGCCTGGCCAACGCCCGCCTGGCCTACGAGCTGTTCGAGCAGAGCTTCGAGACCGACCGGGCGAAGGCCCTCCTCGCGGCGGGGGCGAACGCCCAGCGTCCGCTGTGGGCGTCGACCGGCGTGAAGGACCCTGCGCTGCCCGACACCCTCTACGTCACCGAGCTCGTCGCCCCCGGCGTCGTCAACACCATGCCGGAGAAGACCCTCGAGGCCACCTTCGACCACGGCGTCGTCACCGGCGACACCATCACCGGCGGCTACGACGAGGCCCGTCAGGTCTTCGCCGGGCTGGAAGAGGTCGGCATCGACTTCACCGACGTCACCCAGGTGCTCGAGGACGAGGGCGTCGCCAAGTTCATCGATTCGTGGCACGACCTGCTCACCCAGGTCGCCGAGGCACTGGAGGCACAGCGATGACCTTCGCGATCCACGCCTCGGGCGCCGCGCGCGCCGCGATCGAGGAGACCGTCCCGAGCCTCGTCCACGACCTGGTCGCCTCGCGCATCACGAGCGGCGACACCACGCTGTGGGGTCCGGCGGCCGAGGCCGAGGCCTCGATCCGGCTCGGGTGGGTCGAGGCGGTCTCCGTCTCCCGGCCGCTCGTCGCCGAGATCGTCGCCCTGCGCGAGGAGCTCGCCGCGAAGGGAGTCACGCGCGTCGTGCTCGCCGGCATGGGCGGGTCGTCGCTCGCGCCCGAGGTGATCGCACAGACCTCGGGGGTCCCCCTCACGATCCTCGACTCCACGGCGCCCGGCCAGGTGCTGGCCGCGCTCGACGAGGGCCTCGCCGAGACCGTGCTCGTGGTGTCGTCGAAGTCCGGGTCCACGGTCGAGACCGACTCGCAGCGTCGCACGTTCGAGGCGGCGTTCCGCGACCTCGGCATCGACCCGACCGAGCGCATCGTCGTCGTCACCGACCCGGGCTCGCCGCTCGACGCCTCCGCGCGCGAAGCCGGGTACCGCGTGTTCAACGCCGACCCGAACGTGGGCGGCCGCTACTCCGCGCTGACCGCGTTCGGCCTGGTGCCGTCCGGCCTCGCGGGCGTCGATATCGACGAGCTGCTGAACGAGGCCGAGGCCTCGCTGCTCGAGGTCGCCGTCGACTCCGCCGAGAACCCGGCCCTGCGCCTGGGCGCGGCCATCGCCGCGACCACCCCGCGCCGCGACAAGCTGGGTCTGATCACGGACGGCACCCACATCAAGGGCCTGCCCGACTGGATCGAGCAGCTCATCGCCGAGTCCACGGGCAAGGAGGGAACCGGCATCCTCCCGGTCGTGCTGCTCCCCGTCTCCCCCGAGCTCGACCCCGTGCCCGCCGACCTGCAGATCGTGCGACTGGTCGACGACGCGAACGAGTTCCACCTGCACGAGCGCCACGAAGGTGAGATCCTCGTCAGCGGCACGCTCGGCGCGCAGTTCATCGTCTGGGAGTACGCCACCGCCATCGCCGGGCACCTGCTCGGCATCAACCCGTTCGACCAGCCCGACGTCGAGTCGGCGAAGGTGGCCGCGCGCGGCCTCCTCGACGCCCGGCCCGAGCCCACCGCCCCCGCGTTCGTGGAGAACGGCGTCGAGGTGCGCGTGTCGGACCCGGCTCTCGCGGCCTCCGGCACGGTCGAGGGCGTGCTCGACGCGCTGTGGGCGCAGCTGCCCGCCGACGGCTACGTGTCGATCCAGGCGTACGTCAACCGTCTCGAGGTGCCGCAGCTGCAGGGCCTGCGCGAGCTGGTCGCCGCCGACTCCGGTCGTCCGACCACGTTCGGCTGGGGCCCGCGCTTCCTGCACTCGACCGGCCAGTACCACAAGGGCGGCCCGGCGCAGGGGGTGTTCCTGCAGATCCTGGAGCGCACCGACGTCGACCTCGAGATCCCCGGTCGGCCGTTCACGTTCGGTCAGCTCATCCAGGCGCAGGCCGCCGGCGACGCGGGCGTGCTCGCGGAGCACGGGCGTCCCGTCGTCTCGCTGACGATCACGGAGTCGTCCGACGACGTGCTCACCCTCTTCGAAGCCGCACAGAAGTAACAGCAGGAGAAGCCCCCACCGATGACTGTTCCCCTCTCGCGCGGGCACAACCCGCTGCGCGACCCCGACGATCGCCGGCTCAACCGGATCGCGGGGCCCAGCGCCCTCGTGATCTTCGGCGTCACGGGAGACCTGTCGCGCAAGAAACTCATGCCCGCGGTGTACGACCTCGCCAACCGCGGCCTGCTGCCCCCCGGGTTCGCTCTGGTCGGGTTCGCCCGACGCGACTGGGAGGACCAGGACTTCGCGCAGGTCGTGTACGACGCGGTGAAGGAGCACGCCAGGACGCCGTTCCGCGAGGAGACCTGGGCGCAGCTGTTGCAGGGCATCCGCTTCGTGTCCGGCGAGTTCGACAACCCGGACTCCTTCCGCAAGCTCAGGGAGACCGTCGAGCGTCTCGACGTGGAACGCGGCACGATGGGCAACCACGCGTTCTACCTGTCGATCCCGCCGAAGGACTTCCCGCTGGTGGCGAAGCAGCTCAAGGACTCCGGGCTCGTCGGGCAGGACGCCGACGACGATGAGCGGTGGCGGCGTGTGGTCATCGAGAAGCCGTTCGGGCACGACCTCGAGTCGGCCCGCGCGCTGAACGCGGCGCTGGAGGTCGCGTTCCCGGCCGACTCGATCTTCCGCATCGACCACTACCTCGGCAAGGAGACGGTCCAGAACATCCTGGCGCTGCGCTTCGCCAATGAGCTGTACGAGCCGATCTGGAACCGCAACTACGTGGACCACGTGCAGATCACGATGGCCGAGGACATCGGCGTCGGGGGACGCGCGGGGTACTACGACGGCATCGGGGCGGCCCGTGACGTGATCCAGAACCACCTCCTGCAGTTGCTGGCGCTCACCGCGATGGAGGAGCCGATCAGCCTGTCGGCGGAGCATCTGCGCGCCGAGAAGGAGAAGGTGCTCGCCGCCGTGCACGTGCCGGAGGACCTGTCGCTCGCGACGGCCCGCGGGCAGTACGCCGGTGGCTGGCAGGGCGGCGAGAAGGTGACCGGCTTCCTCGACGAGGAGGGCATGAACCCCGAGTCCACGACCGAGACCTACGCGGCCATCAAGCTGGAGATCGACACGCGACGCTGGGCGGGCGTGCCGTTCTACCTGCGCACCGGCAAGCGCCTCGGCCGTCGCGTGACCGAGATCGCCGTCGTGTTCAACCGGGCACCGCAGCACCTCTTCGGCCGGGGCAACGCCTCCGAGCTCGGACAGAACGCGCTCGTCATCCGCGTGCAGCCCGATGAGGGTGTCACGATCCGGTTCGGCTCGAAGGTCCCCGGCACAGGCTCGAACGTGCGCGACGTCACGATGGACTTCGGCTACGGCCACGCCTTCACGGAGGCGAGCCCGGAGGCGTACGAGCGGCTCATCCTGGACGTGCTGCTCGGAGACCCGCCGCTCTTCCCGCGGCACGAGGAGGTCGAGCTCTCCTGGAAGATCCTCGACCCGGTGGAGAAGTACTGGGCGGCCCAGGGCGGCCCGGTGGAGCAGTACGCTCCGGGATCGTGGGGCCCGGCGTCCGCCGACGACCTGCTGGCCCGCGACGGACGAGTCTGGAGACGCCCGTGATCATCGACCTTCCCGACACGACCGTCAGCCAGGTCGCGAAGCAGCTCGTCAAGGTGCGCGAGGAGGGCGGCGCGGTCGCCCTCGGACGCGTGCTGACGCTCGTCATCTCCGCGCGCAACGGAGTCGCGGAGGCCGCGATCGACGCGGCCAACGACGCCTCGCGTGAGCACCCGATGCGCGTGATCGTGCTCACGACCGGAGACGGCGAGTCCCGCCTGGACGCACAGATCCGTGTGGGCGGAGACGCCGGAGCCAGCGAGGTCGTGGTGCTGCACGCCTACGGCGACGCCGCCAGCAACGAGGAGAGCCTGATCACCGGGCTCCTGCTCCCCGACGCACCCGTCGTGGCGTGGTGGCCGGAGGAGGCTCCGGCGTCGCCGTCGTCCTCCCCGCTCGGCCGCATCGCGCAGCGCCGGATCACCGACGCCGCGACCTCGCCCGATGTGCGCGACCGGCTCGCGCTGCTCGGCCGCACGCACGCGCCCGGCGACACCGACCTCGCGTGGACGCGGCTCACGCACTGGCGCGAGCAGCTGGCCGCCGTGCTGGATCAGCCGCCGTACGAGACCATCACCGCCGTCGAGGTGCGCGGGGCCGCCGCCTCCCCCTCCACGGCTCTGCTCGCCGCGTGGCTGCAGATGGCGCTGGACGTGCCGGTGCGGTGGTCGTACGAGAGCCCGGAGGAGTGGCAGGAGGGCATCAAGTCCGTGCGTCTGACGCGTGAGTCCGGTGACATCCTGCTGGAGCGTCCCTCGCCCGGCATCGCCGTGCTCACGCAGCCGGACCAGCCCAACCACGACCTCCACCTGCCGCGGCGCACGCTGCGCGAGTGCCTCGCCGAGGAGCTGCGCAGATTGGATCCAGATCTCCTGTACGGTCGAGTCATCACGGATGGCTGGGAGAAGCTCGGTCCGCCCGAGACGGGAGAGTGACACCGATGTCGGAATCGTCCGCAGAGAAGCGGGTCGTGGTCGAGGCCACCCCGACAGCCCTCGCCCTCCGGGTCGCCGATCGTTTCCTCACCCGCGTCAAGGCGCGCACCAGGAACGGTCGCGTCGCCCACATCGCCCTCACCGGCGGTTCCATGGGCGGGGCCGTGCTCCGTGCGGTCGCCGACAACCCGCGCGCGGCGGACATCGACTGGTCGCTCGTGCACTTCTGGTGGGGCGATGAGCGCTTCGTTCCCCGCGACGACTCGGACCGCAACGCGCTCCAGTCCCGCAACGCCCTGCTCGACCACATCCCGGTGCCCGAGGAGAACATCCACGAGGCCGCGGCGTCCGACAGCGGTCTGAACCTCGACGAGGCCGCTGCCGCGTACGCGGCGGAACTCGCCCGGTTCGGCACGGACGACCACCCCTGGCCGTCCTTCGCGGTGTGCTTCCTGGGTGTCGGTCCCGACGGCCACATCGCCTCGCTGTTCCCGGATCGCGAGGAAGTGACGGTCACGGACGCCGCCGCGCTGCCGGTGCGCGATTCCCCCAAACCCCCGCCGGAGCGGATCACGCTCACGCGTCCGGTCCTGAACTCGTCCAAGCGGGTCTGGCTCGTGCTGACGGGAGCGGACAAGGCCTCCGCGCTGGGCCTCGCACTGGCGGGCGCGAGCTACACGAGCGTGCCGGCGGCCGGTGCCAAGGGGCGCAAGCGCACGGTGTACTTCGTCGACGAGGCCGCAGCGTCCGAGGTGTCGCCCGACCTCATCGATCAGACCTACTGAGCCGGTCCTCCGGCCGCGGTCGCGCGCCCGCTCGTCCTCGGGGACGGGCGGGCGTCTGCGTGCGTCGCGTCGAACCGAGGACGAGGCTACGGGGCGTCGGGGCGCGTGCGCGCCTCGGGGTCGTCGCCAGAGCGCGGCGCTTCAGCGGCGGACGTCTCCTCGACGGCAGACGCCGCGTCGCGCATCGGTGACGGCGGTGCGGCGGCTGCGGCATCGTCCGCGTGCGTCGGAGCCGAGCTGCCCCGGGTGATGCCGAGCTCCTGGCTGTCGCTGAGCACCTGCGGGTGGTAGCGCGCGAGGCCCACGACACCCCACACGGCGATGCCCCCGGCGATCGCGAAGATGATGAGCACCCACCACGGCGCGGCGGCCGCCTCGCCCAGCACGACCATGCCGATGAGCACCGCCACGAGCGGGTCGACGACCGTGAGTCCGGCGATCACGAGGTCGGGGGGTCCCGAGCTGTAGGCGGTCTGCACGAAGTACGCGCCCACGGCCGCGGCCGACACCAGGGCAAGCACGCAGACGGCGGTGATCCATTCGAACTGGCCCGCCTCGATGCGCTTGATGACGACCTTCGCGAGCGTCGCCACGAAGCCGTACAGGATGCCGGCTCCGATCACGTAGAACAGCGCGCGCATGCGGTGACGCAGGATCAGCCAGCACGCACCGAGCACGATGATGACGACGAGCAGGAGGGCGAGGATCACGAACAGTTCGCGGTCGGTGACGTCCTGCTCCGTCGCGAAGATCGCCGCGAAGAACACGAACAGGAAGATGCCGCCGACGCACGCCACGATCGCCGTGAGCGACTGCCTGGTCGGGGAATGCCCGGAGATCCGCGCGTTGAGGAGCGTCGTGATGACCAGGGCGATCGCGCCGAGCGGCTGCACGACGATCAGTGGCGCCTGCACGAGGGCTGCGAGCTGGCAGACGATCGCGAGGCCGAGCATCAGCGTGCCGATGATCCAGGACGGGCGCGTGAGCAGACCCTTGATTTGGGCGAACGTGAGCCCGGAGGTGCCGGTGGAGCCGCTCAGCCGCTCGACCTTCTCCACCCCGCGGTGCTGGTACTGCGCGCCGAGCGACATGAAGACGGCACCGGCCAGGGCGAGAGGGATGCCGAGAAGGATCCCCGGGTTCTGGAAGGCACCGACGAGCTGGTCGCCGACGTCTTCGGCCATCCCCATCCACACCCCTGCGCTCACACTACGACCCTACCCGGAGAGTCTCGCGGACTAGGGTTGTGACGTGGCCGTACTTCCGATTCGCATCATGGGCGATCCCGTCCTCCACTCCCCCGCATCCCCCGTCGAGCAGATCACCGAGGAGGTGCGCACGCTCGTCTCCGACATGTTCGAGACGATGGACGCCGCTCCCGGCGTCGGGCTGGCCGCCCCGCAGGTCGGGGTGCCGTTGCGTATCTACACGTACAACTACGTCGACGACGAGGACCGCCCCTGGCGAGGCGTGCTGATCAATCCCGTGCTATGGATGACGCCCCCCGAGCCGGGCGCACCCGACCCCGATCTCGAGGCGGAGGGATGCCTGTCGTTCCCCGGCGAGCGGTTCCCGCTCCGCCGGTCCGATCGCGTGCGCGTGACGGCGATCGACCTCGACGGCGCGCCGGTGACACTCGAAGTGGATGGGTGGCGTGCTCGCATCATGCAGCACGAGTTCGACCACCTCGACGGAGTGCTCTACATCGATCGACTGTCGGACGCCGACTGGAAGACCACGCAGAAGATCGCCCGCAAGCGCGGATGGGGTCGCCCCGGTGTGAGCTGGCTGCCCGGGGTGGACGACCTCGAGGGCTGAACGCTTTCAGCCCACGCACAGCATCCGTCGAGTTGCGTCACAGACTTCGGGCACTATAGCGTGTTCGCGGCGGGGATATATCAGCATGCCCCGCACCACGCTTTGGAGGGGAAACATGATGAAGATGCGCACTCGTCGCGCGCTCGTGCTCGCAGGATCGATCGCGGCGGCCTCGCTCGCCCTGAGCGGCTGCAGCGCGATCAACAGCATCCTGGGCAGCGGCTCCGGTGACGCGAACCGCGACGAGGAGACCGGCCAGGTGACGGAGAGCGCCAACATCGACGTCTTCTCCGTGAAGCTCGGCGACTGCATGCTCGAGACCGGCTCGGGGATGCTCACCGACGCGAACGTCGTGCCGTGCACCGAGCCGCACGACGAAGAGGTCTTTCACGAGATCACGATGGACGACGGCGACTACTCGGAAGACGCCATCGGCGCCGCGTCCGAGGGGTGCATCGGCGACGCGTTCACCTCGTTCGTCGGTATCGGCTACCAGGAGTCGGCCCTCGACGTGACCACGCTCACGCCGAGCCAGGACTCGTGGGAGCAGGCGAACGACCGCGTGATCCAGTGCCTGATCGTCGACCCGGCCGGGCAGGTCGAGGGCTCCCTGGCCGGCGCCGCGCGCTGACGGTCAGTCCACCACCGCATCGGCGGCCGGGAGCGATCCGCTCCCGGCCGCCTTCTGCGTCGAGCCGCCTCCGGCGCGGTGACGGAGCATGCCGACAACACTGACGAGCACCGCGATCGCGAGCGAGATCGTGATCTGCCAGAGGGTGTCCGGCTGGAGGAACATCGCCAGGCACAGAGCGACGATCACCGCCACGACGACGTAGCTGAGCACCGGAAAGCCCCACATGCGCAGGGGCACCTGCACACCTCGGCGCATCGCCGCCCGCCGCAGCCGGATCTGCGACACGGCGATCACGAGCCAGACGACGAGGGCGATCGCCCCCGACGAGTTCAGCAGGAACAGGAAGACCGTGTCGGGATACAGGTAGTTCAGCCCGACCGTGATGAACCCCACGACCGTCGCGGCCAGCACGGCGTACCGGGGCGAGCCGTTCCGCGCCGTGCGGCCGAGCAGCGCGGGGGCGTCGCCCCGCCGAGCCAGCGAGTAGAGCATGCGGCTCGCCGTGTAGAGGCCCGAGTTCAGGCACGAGAGCACCGCCACCAGCACCACGACGTCCATGATCACCGCCGCCACCGGGATGCCGATCGCGTCGAGAACCGCGACGAACGGGCTCTTCGCGATCGAGGCGTCGTTCCAGGGCAGCAACAGCACGATCAGGGAGATCGACCCGACGTAGAAGACGATGATCCGCCACACCACGGAATTGACCGCCTTGCGGACGGCCACGGTGGGGTTGGTCGATTCCCCGGCGGCGATCGTCGCGATCTCCGAGCCGAAGTACGAGAACACCACGACGAGGATGCTCGAGAACGCGGCGAGCACGCCGTTCGGGAAGAACCCGCCGTGGGCCACGAGATTGTCGAGCCCCGGTGGGGGGAACCCGGGGAACGCGCCGAGCGCCGCCAGCACCCCGATCACGAGGAACGCGGCGATCGCGACGACCTTGACCCCGGCGAACCAGAACTCGAACTCGCCGTACGACGCGACGGACGCCAGGTTCGTGAGGGTGAGCACCACCATGAGCGCCAGAGCGAATCCCCACTGCGGGACTCCGGGCATCCACCGGTGGAGGATCAACGCGCCGGCGGTCGCCTCGACGCCGAGGACCACGATCCAGAACCACGCGTAGAGCCAGCCGATGCTGAAGCCCGCCCATCGACCGATCGCGCGGTCCGCGTACGTGGAGAAGGAGCCGCTGTCGGGGTTCATCACCGACATCTCCCCCAGCATGCGCATCACCAGCACGACGATCACCCCGGCGGTCGCATAGGCGATGATCGCGGCGGGTCCTGCGGCGTGGATCACCGCCCCCGAACCCACGAACAGCCCGGCGCCGATGACGCCCGCGATCGCGATCATGGACATGTGGCGCGACTTGAGCCCTGAGCGCAGTTCGCGGGGGTCGGATGTCGTCATCGATCTCTCCTTCGACCGCGAACGAGGTCAGCGGTGCGACGAGAGTAACATTTTACTGTGAACAGACCGATACTCTGCAGAGTGGTCTCGTCCGCAAGGACACGCGTCTCGGGAGACGAGAAGAGCCCCCTCCGCGGAGGGGGCTCTTCTCGTTGGCTCCCCGGCTTGGACTCGAACCAAGAACCTGCCGGTTAACAGCCGGCTGCTCTGCCAATTGAGCTACCGAGGAATGTGCTCCGCTGTGCGGGCAACTCGACAAGCTTAGCAAACTCCGAAGGCCGTTCGTGACACCGACGGCCCTTCGGCGGACGCCGGGCGTGTCGCCATCAGCCGCGGGAATCGGTCTCCGCGTTGGGCACCCAGAGCAGGTCCTTCCCCACCCCTCTCGCCACCACGTGGCCGCCGCGCAGCATGAGCGTCTCGGCGTTGAGCTCGCGGATGAAATCGGCGTCGTTCGTCACCAGCAGCGCCGCCATGCCCTCCTCGGTGCGTCGCCGCGTGATCGCGTCGAACACCACCGGGCGCACCTCGAGGTCGAGGTTGGCCAGCACCTCGTCCGCGATCAGGACCCGGGGCTCGAGCACGAACGACCGGGCGATCGCGACGCGCTGCCGCATGCCCGCGCTCAACTCGTACGGGAACTTCGACGCCGTCCCCAGGGGCAGGTGCAGCTCGTCCAACAGCGTCGCGACACGGATCGACAGCGCCTTGGTGTTGACGCGGCGCTCGCGGATCAGGATCGGCTCGGCGATGACCTCGTTCACCGTGAGCCGCGGCGGCAGATCCGCGCCCGCACCCTGCGGCACGAATCCCGTGCGGTACGTGAGGATGCGGTGCTTGCGACCGGGACGGCGGATGTCGATGCCGCAGACCTGGGCGCTGCCGCCCACCACGCGCACGGAGGGGTCGGTGGACCCGGCGAGAGCGGCGACGAGCGTCGACTTCCCCGACCCCGTGGGTCCGGCGACGCAGATGAGCCCGCCGGGCGCCAGGGTGAACGTGACCCCGTCCACCGCGCGGTTCGGTGTGCCGTGACCGATGCGGTCGATCACCAGATCGGAGCACTCGATCGCGGACGTGGAGACGGGCCTGCGGGACATGTCTTCCATCCTGCCCGCTGCACCGCGCCCCGCCCCGTTACGACTCGGCCGAGAAGCGCTGACGCTCCACATCGATGTCACGGAGACGGACCCGCAGAGCCCGCCCGCCGTCGGAGTCCGCCGGGACGCGCTGCACCGCACCCAGGAGCTCCTGCTTCTCCCGCTCGAGCTGCCGCACCACCAGCCGCCGCGCGAGATCCGTCGCGGAGGCGACCGCCCCCGCCTCGTCGCGCGCCGGGAACGGCGTCATCAGCAGCTCGCCGCCGAGCGACCGGTACGGCTCCCGCACCGCATTGACCGCATCGGTCACCCACCCCGGCCTGCTGCGGTCGGGGGCCGCCGCGATCGCCTCGCGCACCGCGTCGAGCCCCGGCGTGCGGAACGGCTGCGACAGGGCACGGTCGAGCAGCACCGCGTCGATCTGGTGCCCGTACTGCAGCGCACCCATGAGGGCGTCGCGCTCCACGGCCACATCGGCGGTGCGGGGCAGGCTCGCCAGCGTGACCGCGGCCACCGCGGGAGCACCCGAGGTGGCGTCGGGGGTCGAGGTCTCGCGCCTCGGCGCACCGGTCGCCGCGCCCCGAGCCGCCCGCTCGACCTCGCCGTGCACCTCGGTCGGGTCCATGCCCAGACGGCGTGCCAGTACACGCTCGTACCCCGGGCGCAGCAGGCGATCCCGGATCTCCGCCACGATCGGCGCCGCGGCCCGGAGCGCGCCCACGCGGCCCTCCACGGTCGAGAGGTCGAAGCCGGCGAGCTTGCGGTCGATCGCGAACTCGAACATCGGCTGCTTGGCGTCCATGAGCCCGCGCACGGCCGCATCGCCGCGCTGCAGGCGGAGGTCGCACGGGTCGAGCCCGTCCGGAGCCACGGCCACGAAGGTCTGCGCGTTGAAGCGGTCGTCCTCCGTGAACGCCCGCAGCGCGGCCTTCTGACCCGCCTCGTCGCCGTCGAACGTGAACACGACCTCGCCGGAGGCGTTGTCGTCGCCCATGACACGGCGCAGGACCTTGATGTGCTCGGTGCCGAATGCGGTTCCACACGTCGCGATCGCGGTCGTGAGACCGGCGAGGTGGCACGCCATCACGTCGGTGTAGCCCTCGACGACAACGACGCGCCGGGGGTCGCCGCGGGCGATGTCGCGCTTGGCGAGGTCGAGCCCGTACAGCACCTGCGCCTTCTTGTAGATCGGGGTCTCGGGGGTGTTCAGGTACTTGGGGCCCTGGTCGTCGTCGAAGAGCTTGCGCGCGCCGAACCCGATCGTCTGTCCCGACACGTCGCGGATCGGCCACACCAGTCGCCCGCGGAACCGGTCGTACACACCGCGCTGCCCGGTCGACACGAGTCCCGCGGCGCTGAGCTCGTCGCGCGTGAAGCCCTGCGCCGACAGCGCTTTGAGCATCCCGTCCCACCCGCGCGGCGCGAAGCCCACCCCGAAGTGCGCGGCCGCTCCGGCGTCGAAGCCCCGCTCGCCGAGGAACCGACGCGCGGCTTCGGCGTCGGGGGTCAGCAGCTGGGCGCGGAAGAACTCCGCCGCCGCGGTGTTCGCCGCGTACAGGCGGCTGCGGCCGCTGGTCTCCGGGGCCGCTCCCCCGTCTTCGTAGTGCAGCGTGTAGCCGATGCGGCCCGCGAGCCGCTCGACCGCCTCCGTGAAGCTCACGTGGTCCATCGCCCGGAGGAACGAGTACACGTCGCCCGACTCCCCGCAGCCGAAGCAGTGGTAGTAGCCGACCTGCTGGCGGACGTGGAAGCTCGGGCTCTTCTCGTCGTGGAACGGGCACAGCCCCTTGAGGGATCCGACCCCCGCCGACTTCAGCGCCACGCGCTCGCCCACGATGTCGGCGATGTTCGTGCGGGCCTTCACCTCGTCGACGTCGGCCTGCCGGATCCGCGGCATCAGTGCGCCCCTTCGGCGACGGGACGCCGCGTGACGGGGGTGCGCGTGCCGGGTCGCGCGTGACGCGGGGTCCAGATGCCGACCTCCGCCGGGTCGATCTCCCCGACGAGCCGGTTGTGCCAGTCCACCGCGCTCTGGTCGGTCAGGCTCGCGATCTGATCCACCACGACCCTCGCCCGCTCCGCGTCGCTCTCGGCGGCGACGAAGTCGGCGGCGAACGCGGGCTCCAGCACGTCGGCACCGGCCGACCACAGCGCATCGGTCGACCACAGCGCGTCGGCGAGGCGCTTGAGCACCCGCCGCTGCTCCTTGTACACGCCCTTTCGTGCGTCGATCGTCACGATGGCCTGACCCATGATGCCCTTGAGCACGGCGATCTCGACCTCGATCACGCGCGGCACGATGACGTGCGCGTTGTAGCGGACCAGCGGTGCCGTGCCGTAGGCCTCGCGCGTCGCGGACACGGCCGCACGGGCGAAGCGCCCGATCAGGTCGCTGGTGAGGTTCTTCAGCCGTGCGAGCGACTGCCGCGAGCGGTCGAACGACGCGAGCCACATCGGCTGCGATGCCAGACGGTAGAGGGCGTCGGCGAGCTCGTCGCGCGTGAAGTCATAGCCCACCCACTGCTGGATGCGGCTGAGCAGTGCCTCATGGGCCGCGGGGTCGGCGAGCTGCGCCACGTCGACGTAGCCGTTGACGATCGCATCCTCGAAGTCGTGCACCGAGTAGGCGATGTCGTCGGAGAGATCCATGATCTCGGCTTCGATGCACCGCAGGCGGCCGGGCGCCCCCTCGCGCATCCAGCGGAACACCGCCTCGTCCTCCGGGTACACACCGAACTTGAGCCGGCCGCCCGGGTCGGGCACGGGGCTGTCCACCGTCCAGGGGTACTTACAGGTCGCGTCGAGGCTGGCCCTGGTCAGGTTCAAGCCGACCGAGTGCTCGTCCGCGTCGAGCACCTTGGCCTCGAGGCGCGTGAGGATGCGCAGCGACTGCGCATTGCCCTCGAAGCCGCCGATCGGCTCCGCCCACTCGTTCAGCGCCCGCTCGCCGTTGTGACCGAACGGCGGGTGGCCGAGGTCGTGGCTCAGGCAGGCGGTGTCGACCACGTCGGCGGAGACGCCGAGCGCCGCGGCGAGCTCGCGACCCACCTGCGCCACCTCGAGCGAATGCGTCAGGCGGTTGCGCGCGAAGTCGGCCGTGCTCGCCGGGCTGAGCACCTGCGTCTTGGCGGCGAGACGGCGCAGCGCGGCCGAGTGGAGCACGCGGGCCCTGTCGCGCGCGAAGTCGTCGCGCTCGGAGCGGTGCGTCTCGGCGAAGAAGCGCTCGGCGTCGCGCGGGTGGTAGCCGTCGGCGCGACCGCCGACCGAGGGGTCATCCGCCACTGTTCTCGATCTCCGCTCCACGCATCATCTCCGAGGCGCTGGAGGCCAGCTCGCGCGACTCCAGCCACTTCTCCGGCAGCGCCGTCTTCTTCGGGTGACCGGCGCGCCCGCGCTGCCCCTCGGCGTCGGCTCCAGGGTACGGTGCCGACCGGTCGAGGCGACCCAGCAGCTCGTCGATCTCGGCGAGGCTCGACGCCGTCGCCAGGCCCGTGCGGATGTCGCCGCCGACGGGGTAGCCCTTGAAGTACCACGACACGTGCTTGCGCACGTCGCGGCACCCGCGGTCCTCGTCCTCGAAGAACTCCACCAGCAGTTCGGCGTGACGGCGGAACGCATCCGACACGAAGCCGAGAGTGGCATCGACCGTCTTGCCCTCGCCGCCGAACGCGTTGGCCAGCTCGCCGAACAGCCACGGCCGCCCGAGGCAGCCGCGACCGACCACCACACCGTCGCAGTCGGTCTCGGCCATCATGCGCACGGCATCGTCGGCCGACCAGATGTCACCGTTGCCGAGCACCGGGATGCTCGTGACGGCCTGCTTGAGCTCGCCGATCGCGTTCCAGTCCGCGTGGCCGGAGTAGAACTCGCTCGCGGTGCGGGCGTGCAGCGCCACCGCGGCCGCCCCGGCGTCCTCCGCCGCGCGCCCGGCGTCGAGGAACGTGAGGTGATCGCGGTCGATGCCCTTGCGCATCTTGACCGTGAGCGGGATGCCGCCGGCGGCCTTCACGGCCTGATCCACGATGTCGGCGAACAGCTTCGACTTCCAGGGCAGAGCCGCCCCGCCGCCCTTGCGCGTGACCTTGGGCACCGGGCAGCCGAAGTTCAGGTCGATGTGGTCGGCGTGGTCCTCCGCCACGATGATGCGCACGGCTTCCGCGATCGTCTTCGGATCGACGCCGTAGAGCTGGATGGACCGCGGCGTCTCGGACTCGTGATGACGGATCAGCCGCATCGTGGTCTCGTTGCGCTCGACCAGCGCGCGCGACGTGATCATCTCGCTCACGTACAGCCCCGCGCCGTACTCCCGGCACAGTCGCCGGAAGGCCGTGTTGGTGATGCCCGCCATGGGTGCGAGCACGACCGGCACGTCGAGGTCGATCGGGCCGATGCGGAGGGGGCGGGCGGGGGCGGTGGCGACAGTCATGGCACGTCCATTCTCCCAGACCCGGAGCCCCTGCGGATGCGGCGACCTAAGCTGTGCATATGACCGATTCCGCGCTCCGTTCGATCCCGTTCACCGACGCTCAGGGTCAGGAGAAGACCCTCGACGATCTCGGTGCCGACGTGGTGATGGTGGTGAACGTGGCGTCCAAGTGCGGGCTCACCCCGCAGTACGAACAGCTGGAGGAGCTGCAGCGCCGTTTCGGCGACCGCGGCTTCACGGTCGTCGGCTTCCCGTGCAACCAGTTCTTCGGTCAGGAGCCGGGCTCGGTCGACGAGATCCTCGAGTTCTGCTCCACCACGTACGGCGTGACCTTCCCGGTCAACGACAAGGTCAAGGTCAACGGCCGGAACGCGTCCGAGCTGTACAAGGCGCTCAAGGAGACCCCTGACGCGGGCGGCAAGGCCGGACGGGTGGAGTGGAACTTCGAGAAGTTCCTGGTGCTGCCCGACGGAGAGGTGCTGCGCTTCCGCCCGAAGCAGAAGCCGGACTCCCCCGAGATCGTCGAGGCGATCGAGGCCGCACTCCCCCGCTGACCCGGGGCCGCGCTCGTTCATCCCCGCGTCACCCGGAACGGGCTGCTCGCGGCCCTCGAACGGCCGCGGTGCTCACGCGCTCGTCAGACCCTCGCCATCCGGCGCCCCTAGTCTCCCCTGCGGCCACACCCGCCGCAGATGAAGGAGACACCGCATGCCCGACCGACTGCCGATCAGCCGGCGAACCGTCCTCACCGCCGGAGCGCTCGGCGCCCTCGGCTCCGCCCTGCCCCTCGGCACCACCGCCGCCGCCGCCGCCGCCGACACGACCGTGGCCGCCTCGACAGCGAAGGCCGCGCGTGGACTGCGGTTCCGCGCCGACGGGACCTTCACGGTCGTGCAGTTCAACGACACGCAGGACGACGAGCAGACCGACCGCCGCACCGTCGAGCTGATCGAGAAGGTGCTCGACCAGGAGCAGCCGGACCTCGTGGTGATCAACGGCGACGTGATCACGGGCGGATGCGAGACCCGTCTCGCCGTGAAGCAGGCGATCAACAACGTCGTGTGGCCGATGGAGTCCCGCGGCATCCCGTGGGCGGTGACCTACGGCAACCACGACGAGGACTCGCTCCCGCAGTCGGGCGTGGACGAGGCGGGGATGCTGAAGATCTACCGCTCGTACGAGTACAACGTGAACGCGGAGAACACGCGCGGCGTGACCGGCACCAGCAACACGCTGCTGACCATCGGCTCGTCGGCGAAGAAGAGCCGGGAGGCGTTCGCGCTCTGGCTGCTGGACTCCGGCCGCTACGCCCCGGACGCCCTCGCCGGACAGGACTTCGCCGGCTACCCGACCTGGGACTGGGTGCGCATGGACCAGGTCGCCTGGTATCGCGAGCAGTCGCAGCGGCTCGAGCAGCGCGCCGGCCGCAAGGTCCCCGCCCTCATGTTCCTCCACATCGCGCTCTGGGAGCACCGGTTCATGTGGTGGGGCGGCGTGGACACCCGCACGGAGGCCGACGCCGCCCGCGGCCGCGCGCGCCACGGCATCGTCGGAGAGCGCAACGAGGACGAGTGCCCCGGGCCCTTCAACTCGGGCATGTTCAACGCGATCGTCGAGCGCGGCGACGTGAAGGGCGTGTTCGTCGGCCACGACCACGTCAACGACTACATGGGCGACTACTACGGCGTGCTGCTCGGCTACGCGCCGGGAACCGGCTTCGGTGCGTACGGCCTCGACGGAGCGGAGCGCAACCGCCTCCGCGGCGGGCGTGTGTTCGAGCTGACCGAGAGCGGCGATCAGGTGAGCATCGCCTCGCGGGTCGTCTATGCGAAGGACCTCGGCATCGATCTCACCGCCGACGACCAGCCCATGGAACCCCTGCCGCTGGCACCTCGCCAGCAGCGCGTCTGACGCGAACGAGAGAACGGCGGGGGCCCGCGATCGGGTCCCCGCCGTTCTGATGCTCTCGGCCGGCGGCGGTCAGGCCTCGACGGCCTCGCCGCGCTGCGCCCACAGGTCGCGGAGCACGTTCTCGAACGCTGCCGGCGGCTGCGCACCGCTGATGCCGTACTGGCCGTCGACCACGAAGAACGGCACGCCCTGGATGCCGTACGCCCGGGCCTGCGCCTGATCCTGACGCACGTCGGGCAGATACTGCTCGCTCTCGAGCGCGGCGCGGGCCTTGTCGGCGTCGAGGCCGACCTCGGCCGCCAGCGCCACCAGGTCGTCGATGCGACCCACGTGCTTGCCCTCGGTGAAGTACGCGGACATCAGCCGCTCCTCCATCTCGTGCTGCAGCCCCTCGGCCTTCGCGAAGTGCAGCAGCTCGTGCGCCTTCACGGTGTTGGTGTGCTGCAGTAGGTCGAAGCGGTACTCGAGCCCCGCGTCCGCGGCCACACCGGTGACGTGCGACAGCATCTGCTCGACCTGCTCGCGCGGCATGCCCTTGTGCCCGGCGAGGAAGTCGACCTCGTCGCCGTGGAAGTCGACGGGCGTGTCGGGCGAGAGCTCGAACGAGTGGAACGTGACGGTGACCCGGGGGGCGTCCTCGTCGGCGGAGACCGCCTCCAGACCCTTCTCGAGATTGCGCTTGCCGATGTAGCACCACGGGCAGGCGATGTCGGACCAGATGTCGATGGAGATGGGTTCAGTCACACCTTCATCCAACCGCATGCACTCCCGGGGTATTCCGTGCTCGGTAGGATGCTCGGATGCTCTCCGCCGACGACCCGCTCCCTCATCGGCCGGAGCGCGTGCTCGTGGCGGGCGTCACGGGCTCGGGCAAGACCACCCTCGCGCGTCGCCTCGGCGAGCTGTGGGGGCTCCGCCACGTCGAGATCGACGCGCTGTTCCACGGGCCGGGCTGGACTCCGCGCCCGGAGTTCCTCGACGACGTGCGCGCCTACGCCGCGGAGGAGCGCTGGGTGACCGAGTGGCAGTACACGAGCAAGGGCACGGACGAGTTCCTGACGCCGCGCGCCCAGCTCGCACTGTGGCTCGACTACCCGTACCCGGTGGTGCGGGGACGGCTGCTGCGGCGGACGCTGGCCCGCGGCATTCTGCGGAAGGAACTCTGGAACGGAAACCGCGAGAAGGGGCCGTGGAACCTGCTCAACCGCGACCCCGAGCAGAACATCCTCGCGTGGCAGACGAAGACGCTGCACACCTGGAGCGAGCGGATGCCGGGCTACGTCGAGCGCTTCCCGCACCTCATCGTCGTGCGGCTGACGCACCCGCGCGAGACGGAGCGCTGGCTGCGTGCTCAGGCCGAGGCGTCGGGGGTGTCGATCGCGCCGCCGAAGCGCCGGTCGCGCGACAGGTAGACGCCGATCGCGCGCCACAGCTCCTCGCGCGAGAAGTCGGGCCACAGCGTGTCGAGGAACACCATCTCGGCGTAGGCCGACTCCCACAGCAGGAAGTTCGACGTGCGCTGCTCGCCCGAGCTGCGCAGGAACAGGTCGACATCGGGCATGTCGGGCACGTAGAGGTGACGCCGGACGGTCTTCTCGGTGATCGCGTTCGGCTTGAGGCGCCCGGCCGCGACATCGGCGGCCATCGCCCGCATCGCGTCGACCAGCTCCACGCGGCCGCCGTAGTTCACGCACATCGTGAGCGTGAGCACGTCGTTGCCGCGGGTGAGCTGCTCGGCGTACTGCAGCTCCTTGATGACGCTGCCCCACAGGCGCGGCTTGCGCCCGGCCCACCGCACCCGCACGCCCCACTCGTTGAGCTGGTCGCGGCGGCGGTGCAGCACGTCGCGGTTGTAGCCCATCAGGAAGCGCACCTCCTCGGGCGACCGGGCCCAGTTCTCGGTGGAGAAGGCGTAGACCGAGAGGTGTTTCACCCCGGCCTGGATCGCGCCGGCGACCACGTCGAGCAGCACCTCCTCCCCCGCCTTGTGCCCCTCGATGCGGCTGAGGCCACGGCGGTTCGCCCAGCGGCCGTTGCCGTCCATCACGATCGCGACGTGTTCGGGCACCGCGGAGAACGGCGGCGGATACACCCCGGTCCAGTCGAGCGGCCGGTAGGCGACGGCGTCCTTGTGCGTGTAGGGCTTCGGGCTCACCGTGCTCCTTCTCCCGGGGTGGTGGTGACGTGCGCGAGAGAGCGGATGCCGCGCTCCAGGTGCCACTGGGCATAGGCCGCCACCAGGCCGGAGGCGGCAGCGGTGTCGGCGTGCGGGGCGGCGTCGATGAGCTCCCAGTCGCCGCGGATGAGCGCGCGCAGCAGTGCCAGGGTCTTCTCGGCGATGCGCGGACTGCCCGCGGGGGCGTCGGCGTGGCACACGAGCCCGCCCAGCTGTGCGACGAACACGGTGTGCGGACCCGGGGCACCACAGCGGGCGCAGTGGTCGAGCGACGGCGCCCACCCCGACAGCGACATCACGCGCAGGAGGTAGGAGTCGAGGATGCTGCGCGGCACGTGCTCTCCGCGCGAGAGCGCACGCAGTCCGCCGACCAGCAGCAGGTACTGCTCCGGTGTGGCCTCCGCGTCGCTCAGCCGGTCGGCAGTCTCGACCATCGCGTTGGCCGCGGTGAAGCGGTCGTAGTGCGCCGCGATGTCGGTGCCGTACGCGCCGAGCGACTCCGCCTGCTGCACGATGTCGAGCGAGCGCCCCTCGTACAGCTGCACGTCGGCGACCATGAACGGTTCGAGCCGCGAGCCGAACTTCGACGACGTGCGCCGCACGCCCTTCGCGACCGCCCGCACCTTGCCGTGCCGGCGCGACAGCATCGTGACGATGCGATCCGCCTCGCCCAGCTTGTGGGTGCGCAGGATCACCGCTTCGTCTCGGTAGGTGGGCACCTTCCGATTATCCTCCGTGCGGGACAATGGACGGGTGACCGAACCGCTCTTCACCATTCCGCTGTGGGCGGACCTCCTCGGCGTCGGGCTCGGCGGGGTGCAGGGTGCCATGTTCGCCGCCGGATTCCAGGGGCAGCGGCGGCTCGACTGGCTCGGCGTCGCGATCATCGGGATCATGATCGGCATGGGCGGCGGTCTCATCCGCGACATCCTGCTCGGGCAGACGCCCGCGACCCTGCAGAACCAGTGGTACCTGGTGACCGCTGCCGGTGCCGCGCTCCTCGGCATGCTGCTCGCGGGACTGTTCACCCGCCTCAACACCGCGATCGTGGTGCTCGACGCCGTGGTGATCGGCATGTTCGGTGCCTTCGGCACGAGCAAGGCCCTCGCGTTCGGCATCCCCGAGGTGCCCGCCGTGTTCATCGGCGTCTGCGCCGCGGTCGGCGGGAGCGTGCTGCGCGACATGCTGATGGGCCTGCCGACGGCGATCATGCACGTCGGCTCGCTGTACGCGGTCGCGGCTGCGGCCGGATGCACGTTCATCGTGATCGCGAACGCGGTCGGCATGCCGATCACGCTGGCCGCGATCGTCGGCATCGTCGTGACGGCGGTCATCCGGATCCTGGCGGTCACGTTCGACGTGTCCCTGCCGGAGCAGCGCCGCCTCTACCGCCGCAAGGTCGCCGCGGAGACCGGGGCCATCGCGATCGTCAAGCCGAAGGACTGATCAGGGCGCCGCGTCTCGGGTCTCGATCAGACCGGCGAGCCCGTCGATGACGCGCGCGAGCCCGAATTCCCAGGCCGCGTCCGCATCGGATGGGCCGCCCATGGCCTCGCCAGCGGCCCGGCCCACGGCCTGCGCCAGGGGGTAGTCGTCGCCGAGGTAGCCCGCGAGCCGCGGAGCGGCGTCCGCCCAGATCGGCGCGAAGTCCTCCGCTTCCGCGGCGTCACGCAGGCGCGCGGCGGCGGACCGCGTGAACTCCCGCACGAACGTGAGGGCCGCGTCGCGCTCCACGTCGTCGAGGCCGAGCCCGTCGAAGGCGCGGAGCTCGCGATCGTACGTCGCGATGGTCCCGGGGCCGAGAGCGGCGCGCGGGTCGTGCACGTCGAGCAGCCAGGGGTGCGCGCGGTAGAGGGCGAGGTTGTGCGCGGCGACGAGGCGGACGCGGGCTCGCCACCCGTCGGCGTCGCCCGACGGTGCGCGCTGTCCGTGGACCGCGTCGGCCATCAGCACGAGCAGATCCGCCCGGCTGTTGACGTGCGTGTAGATCGACATCGGGGTGAGGCCCAATGCCTGGGCCAGAGCGCGGATGGTGACCGCGGCGAGGCCGTCGGCATCGGCCAGGTCGATCGCGCGCGTCACGACGTCGTCGGTGGAGTGGCGGGCTCGCGGTCCACGGCGCGACGAGGTCTCAGCGGCACTGTCACGCCACAGCAGATCGACCAGATTCTTCGCCATCGGGAATAGCCTAGCCGTCGGCGCACTTACCCCTGTACGTTGTACGTTGTTTAGAACAGGAGACCCATGAACATCACCCAGACCGCCCTCTCGCTCAACGTGCCCGACATCCCCGCCTCCGCAGCCTTCGCCACCACCCACTTCGGATTCACGGAGGCCATGTCCGCCGAGGGCTTCGTGTCGCTCGAGCACCCCGGTTCCCCGCCGAACCTGATCTTCCTGCAGACCGGGCTCCCCACGTTCCGCCCGGAGGAGATCGCCGGATCGGCAGGCCAGGGCACGCTGCTGGTGTTCGTCGTGGACGACCTCGACGCCGCCTTCGCCCGCATCGCCGCCGCCGGCGCCCGCGTCGTCACACCGCCGGAGACCGAGCCGTGGGGCGAGCGCTACTGCCAGTTCGCCGACCCCAACGGCCTCATCTGGCAGCTGGTGCAGTGGGTCTGACCACCCGCCGGAGCACGCGGAAGCGGCCGGGCCCTCGGGACCCGCCCGCTTCCGTGGTGCGACCTCAGACCGCCGCGAGCTCCTGCTGGCGCGTGCGGATCGACCGGTTCACACCCGACACGATCGCCTTGAGCGACGCGGTCGAGATGTCGCCGTCGATGCCGACACCCCACAGACGCTGGTCCCCCACCTGCAGCTCGACGTAGGCCGCAGCCTGCGCGTCGCCGCCCGCACTGAGAGCGTGCTCGACGTAGTCGTACACCGTAATGTCGAAGCCCTGTCCGCGCAGCACCTCGACGAACGCGGCCACCGGACCGTTGCCGTTGCCGGAGACCGCGACCTCCTGGTCGTCGTCGCGCAGCACCACGTCGAGCACCACGTCACCCGACATGTCGCTGCGGGTCTGCGTGGCCAGCAGCTCGAAGCGGCCCCACTTCGCCTCGGTGTCGGTCGCCGGCAGGTACTCGTCGGTGAAGATCGACCAGATCTGCTCGCTCGTCACCTCGCCGCCCTCGGCATCGGTCTTGGCCTGCACGACGCCGGAGAACTCGATCTGGAGCTTGCGGGGCAGATCGATCGCGTGGTCGGACTTCAGCAGGTAGGCGACGCCACCCTTGCCCGACTGGGAGTTCACGCGGATGACGGCCTCGTACGAGCGGCCCAGGTCCTTCGGGTCGACCGGCAGGTAGGGCACGGCCCATTCGATCTCGTCGACCGTGACGCCCTGCGCCTCGGCCTTCGCCGCCATCGCCTCGAAGCCCTTCTTGATCGCGTCCTGGTGCGAGCCGCTGAACGCCGTGAACACGAGGTCGCCGGCCCACGGGCTGCGCTCCGGCACGGGCAGCTGGTTGCAGTACTCGACCGTGCGCTTGACCTGGTCGATGTCGCTGAAGTCGATCTGCGGGTCGATGCCCTGCGTGAACATGTTGATGCCCAGTGCCACCAGGTCGACGTTGCCCGTGCGCTCGCCGTTGCCGAACAGGCAGCCCTCGATGCGGTCGGCGCCGGCCATGTAGCCCAGCTCGGCGGCGGCGATCGCGGTGCCCCGGTCGTTGTGCGGGTGCAGCGACAGAATCACGTTCTCGCGGTGGGCCAGGTGGCGGCTCATCCACTCGATCGAGTCGGCGTAGATGTTCGGCGTGGCCATCTCGACCGTGGCAGGCAGGTTGATGATCACCTTGCGGTCGGGCGTCGGCTCGAAGATCTCGATGACCTGGTTGCACACGTCGACCGCGAACTCGAGCTCGGTCCCCGTGTAGCTCTCCGGCGAGTACTCGTAGTAGACCTGCGTGTCGGGGATCGTCTTCTCGAACTTCCGGCACAGGCGGGCGCCCTCGAGGGCGATGTCGATGATGCCCTGCTTGTCGGTGCGGAAGACCACCTCGCGCTGCAGAACGCTCGTGGAGTTGTAGAGGTGGACGATGGCCTGCTTCGCGCCGGCGATGGCCTCGTAGGTGCGGGCGATCAGGTGCTCGCGCGCCTGGGTCAGCACCTGGATCGTGACGTCGTCGGGGATCAGGTTCTCTTCGATGAGCTGGCGCACGAAGTCGAAGTCGGTCTGGCTGGCCGAGGGGAAGCCGACCTCGATCTCCTTGTACCCCATGCTCACGAGCAGCTCGAACATGACGCGCTTGCGCTCGGGGGACATCGGATCGATGAGGGCCTGGTTGCCGTCGCGGAGGTCGACCGCGCACCAGCGCGGGGCTTCGGTGATGCGGGCGTCGGGCCACGTGCGGTCGGGCAGGTGGACGGTGATCTGCTCGTGGAAGGGCCGGTACTTGTGGATCGGCATCGCGGACGGGCGCTGAGTGTTCTGCATGATGGGCTACTTCTCTTCGTCGGAATGGACGGGCCAACACAAGCGCCGCGACGAGGAAGGCCCTAGTGTCAGGACTCGTCGCGGCAGCTAAGAAGAAGCAGACCGCCGAAAGGCATGGCGCCATGCTAGCAGGGTCGGTGCGGCCGTTTCGACCGCGCTGAGACGATGAGCCGACGCGGGACACTGATGGACATGAGCCCTTCCTCGCGTCGCCTGCTCCTCGTCGCCGCCACCGTGACCGCAGCGGTCACCCTGAGCGGGTGCGCGGTCGGACCCCGTGCGACCCTCCCGCCGACCAGCACCACCGTGCCCTCCGACCAGCGGCTGGAAGACGCGCACCCCACGCCCCCGGAAGGCCGCGTGCTCGGAACGGGCACCGTGATCGACGGAACGGACGGCCCCACGCTCTGCCTCGGCGCGGTCATGGATTCGTCCCCTCCGCAGTGCGCCGGCGTGCCGCTCGACGACTGGACGTGGGACGGCGTCGACGGCAGTGTGAGCGCGCGTGACACGCGGTGGGGGTCGTACGCGGTGTACGGCACCTTCGACGGTGAGCGTCTGACCGTCTCGGATCCGCCGATCCTCCTCGCCCTGTTCGACCCGGTGGCGCCGGAGGATCCGACGGGCGGGAAGACGGGCATCACCCCGGAGGGCGAGCTGACCAGGGTGCAGGAGGACATCGCGGCGCGGCTCGGACCCGGGGCGGTCTTCGTCGTCACCGACCGTGGGTACGTGTGGCTGCAGGTTTCATGGGACGACGGCACGCTCCAGCGCGCGGCCGACGCCGAGTACGGAGACGGCGTGGTGATCGTCGAGTCGCTGCTGCGCGAGGTCGACTAGTCCTCGGGGATCAGCGGTCCTCGGGGATCAGCGCGAGCTTGCCGCCGGGGTGACCGGTGGAGAGCAGCCGGTGCGCGGCCGGTGCCTCGGCGAGCGGGAACGTGCGGGCGACCGGGACCACGAGGTCGCGGTTCTGCGCGAGCGCGAGGAGTTCGCTGCGCACCTCATCGCGGAAGCGGGCGCTGTCGGGCATCGACCCTGCGATCGCCAGAAGCCCGTCGGCGGAGGCCCGCGCGAAGTTCGCGATCGTGACGATGCGGCGGTGATCGGCCACCAGGGCGCGGGACACGTCGATCGCCTCGTCGGTGCCCACGGCGTCGAGCGCCGCAGCGATCGGTCCGTCCGCCAGCTCGGTCACCCGGTCGGCGAGACCCGGGCCGTACGCGACCGGGATCCCCCCGAAGCGTCGTACCTCATCGAAGCGGTCCGGCGCGGCGGTGCCGATCACTCGCACCTCGCGCAGCGCGGCCTGCTGCAGCACGCTGACCCCCACCGCTCCCGACGCCCCGTGCAGCAGGACCGTCTCGCCCGGTGCCGCCCCGGTGACCGCGAGCATCTCGGCCGCGGTCGTGCCGACCAGCAGGAGGTTCGCGGCCTCGGGGTGCGTGAGCGTCGTCGGCTTCGCGAAGACCTTCGCGGCGGGCACGGTCACCTCGGTCGCGTAGCCGCCCTGCACGCGGAAGGCCACGACCTCGTCGCCGACCGCGGCCTCACCGGAACCGATACGGGTCGCGGGGCCGATGGCCGTGAGCTCGCCCGACACCTCGTACCCGATCGGCACCGGGAACTCGACCCCCGGACGAGCTGCCGCGACATGCTTCGCATCGGCCGGATTCACCCCGGCCGCGCGGACGCGGATCGTGACCTCGCCCTCGCGCGGCGCCGCGGGCTCGTACTCCTCGAACTCCCACGACTGCGGAGACCCCGCCGCCGTCGCCACCCAGTGCTTCGCCATGGCCCCGCCCTTCGTCGTTGCCTCCATCATGCTCCCGCCGGGACGGTCAGGCGCTGAGACGACGCGTTCCGATTCACGGCCTACTCGTGAGAGCTCGGCATGCCGCACGGATCGGTCGACACGGTCCCGTTCGCCCAGATCCACCCGTTCTCCGGCCAAGAATCGAGATCGGACGCACCCTCGCTCTCGAAGTCTGCACCGAAGCTCCCTTCGACCAGCTCCCCCTCGGCGTCCCGCGCCTCGTAGTCCACCGTCACGCCGATCTCCGAAAGCTCCGCCCCGGCGTACTCGTGACGCTCCACGACCCACTCCTCGGGGAGCCCGTCAGGTGTTACTTCCGCCCCAGGAGCAACAGGGAGGCGCCCCCTCGCATCGATCACCACCTCCGCGTCGTCGGCAGACACCGTCCCGTAGTACACACGCACGCGGACGACCTCGGCGCTGGGCGCACACCAGCTCAAGATCGGAGTTCCGCCACGCACCGCAAGCGAGAGTGGTTGGTCCTCTGGCACCCCGGGAAGAAACGCGCAGTCCGAGAGGACAAGCGAACTCGCGAGCACCACGGCCCCTACCGCCAGGGGTCAACAGAGGAATCGCTTCAGCATGAGTGGTTCTCCCTTCGCCCCGGCCGCGCGGACGCGGATCGTGACCTCGCCCTCGCGCGGCGCCGCGGGCTCGTACTCCTCGAACTCCCACGACTCCGGAGGCCCCGCCGCCGTCGCCATCCAGTGCTTCGCCATGACTCCGCCCTTCGTCGACGCCTCCGTAATGTCGTGCCCTCGCTCCGCCGTCACGGCGACTCCTTCGCGACGTCTCGGGCCAGGACGATGACGAGGAAGTCCACCGCGAAGAGGCCGGCGAGGAGAAGCAGCGTCAGACCCGGATAGGGCGGGAGCGGCCGCCAGAACAACAGAAGTGAATACAGAAGGGCCTGGATCACGGTGAAGATCGCAGAAACAGTCACGGCCGTTCTCGCCCCACTTCGCGTGCGAGCGATGAAGACCATCGGAATGCAGGTTGCAGAAGACAGCACGATGATCACCGCCAGTCCGAATCCGATGCGGTTCAGGATGTCCTCCGGAGAGGACAGCAACGGCCCGCCGCCGAACCACCCCAGCCACGTCACGAAGATCGACGCCATCTGGACCGCGGTCGTCCCTGCAATGGCGAGCAGAAACGGCATGGCACGTCTCATGCTCATTCCTCCTCTCCCCGCAGAACCGACTGATGGTCGGCGCGGGCGGACATCAAGCCTGACCTCCTGAACACGATCTTGCGGTCAGCGACCAAGAGCACGAAGAACCCGAGCGAGGCGATCACTCCCGCAGCTATCGGGAAACCGTTGGCCTGCGCCAGCGAGAACCAACTGCCCAGAGCCATCAGGAACCCCGAGATCACGGCGGCGAGAACTCTTCCCCACCATCGCGCACTCGTCCTGCGCGCAATGACTGTCGGTAGAGCTGCGATGAGAAGCACCACGAAGAACGCGATGCTCGATCTGAGCGCATCCGCCATTGCCTCAGCCCCTCCTCGCTCACGAAGCAATGGCGCGAGAAAGACGAGCCGGTAGAGGAACCCCAGGAAGAGCGCTAGACCCGCGCAGACGAGCACCACCGCGACCGGGTACCGAAGACGCCGGACGCCACACTCGTCCTTCACTTTGCAACGTCCTCCCCCGATCACCGGCTCGAACCTCCCACGGTTCCCCGCTCCAGACTCAGAATCCGCGCATTCCGACATCAACGGTCTCCCTCTTTTCTCTGCACACCATGCACAAGCGTGACCGCCACGATGCTGAGCGCACTTCCGGCTATCGATGCCTCAGCGACGAAGGCAAGGACGACCGGGAAGGACCAGACGAACACGAAGCTGAGGAGGGAAAAGGCCGTTGGTCCCACGGCGACCGATACCGGCCACAGGGGGGAGCGAGCACGTCGCGGAATCATCGCGAGCAGGCTCAACGCTGTCGGAAAGATGAGTCCGAAAATCGCGCTCACGATGATCGAGTTCAGAACGTGTCCCGCGTTCCCATCAGCATGGATGGAACCCCCGGTGAAGGGGAACGAGTACAGGCCGTACATCAACCCCAAGACCGCTCCCACGATCGTGTTCGACGTCCCGACCGCAACGGCGCATGCGCGCCATCGCACCGAGTAGCTGGTGCCCAACGTGGTCGTCACGCCCTTCCTCCTCGCCTCCCCCATGCTCCCGAAGTCTTCATTCGCGAGCACTCGCCTTGCCGCACGGATCCTCCGAAACGGTCCCGTCCGAGGTAGGGCTCGACGCCATGCCCCAGACGCCCTGAGACTTCGGTGGCGTCGCGAAGACGGACATCACCCTGACCTCTTGAACACCGTTTCGGGGTCGGGATTCGAGTCGCGGTCAACGCCCGGCGCGAAGTACCACAGCTCGACCGAGCCCTGTGCGTCCTCGAAAGCGAACAGGGCAGGCATCGCGTTGCAGGGCGGATTCAGGCTGAACGCGATAGCGCTGGCGCCGTATCCCGCGGACCATTGGCCGGTCAGGGAAGGGAACGATGGACCGGTGTCTGGCGCGGCGTCACACCACATCGATGCCGGCCAGTCCTCCGCGCTCACCCCTCCGCCCTCATGCAGCTCGAACTCCGCCGTTCCGGACGTCGCCGTCCACACGCCGATCAGGTCGTCCTCGGACACCTCCACATCGGGCACGGCCCCACCTGAGCATCCGGCACACGCGACGACGGCGAGCCCCAGTACCGCAGCCGCGTGAAGCGGCCTCACCGCACGAGCTGAGCGCCACGAACGAGGCAGACGAAGGTTGAGCGGGGAGGCCACAGCGGCACGCTAGGGGCAGTCAAGCCGGTGGGTCTACATCCCCGGAGTGGAAATACTCGGCTGTAAGGTATTGCCGCCTCGTGCAATGCAGGAGTCCGACCGGCCTGTCTTCGCGTCGAGACACCGCCGCTCACTCGGCGCCCATGCCGCAGGGCTCGTCGCGCACCTCCCCGGAGTGATACACGTACGCACCCTCCACAAGTGAATCGATCGCGACGTTCTTGAACGACATCTCCGCGCGGTGGTCCGGCCCGGAAAGGATGACGTACACAGTGACAGGTCCGTCCAGACTCGACACCGGATACTCGCGGCTGCTGGTCACAGAGAAGTCAGGGAAGGTGTCGGGAAGGATCGGCTCACCGGAGGGCACAGCGACGGCCCGCCCCTCGTCGGCGGTCGCGGAGAAGAGCACCACCTCGTCCTCTGATCCCCACTCTTCGCGCACGGCCGTGGAGATGTAATCGATGGCCCACGCCTCATCGAGGCACTGCACCCACGCGAACCGGTCGTCGACGACTGTGAGGGCGACCGGCTCCAGGAAGACGGGTCGCGACGGCACGCATCCCGACAGGGCCGCGGCACCCATCAACCCCAGTGCGACCGCGGCGACCCGGATCACCGCCCTCTTCAGCATGACGAGTACCGTGCTTCGCGGGCGAGCCCGAGCGGGGGGGGAAGTCACAGCGGCACGCTAGGGGCAGTGAAGCCGGTGGGTCTACACCCCCGGAGCGGAAATACTCGGCCGTAAGGTATTGCCGGCTCGTGCAATGGACAGGGCCTCGACCCGCGGAGCACTCGCGATCGGCGACAGGCCGAGCTCGCTCTGCAGCTTCCGTCGCGCCCGGCTGAGGGTCGTCCAGACGGTTCCCTGGCTGCACCGCAGAAGCTCAGCGATCTCGCCGGCGGCCAACCGGTCCCAGTACGCGAGAATCACGATCCGACGCTCTCGCGGCGTCAGCACCGTGTCGATCGCTCGACGCACCGCGAGCGCGTCGAGCAGGTCGCCCTGCGGCGCCCGGTGCCCGGTGCGGACGGCGTCGATCGCTCTCGCATGGGCTCGCTCACTCCGGTCGCGATCCTTGAGCTTGTTGTCGCATGCCCGCAGCAACCACACCAATCCGAGCGGGCACGCCGGATCCAGCTTGCGCCAGGCGAGGAGGAACACGTCGGCGACCACCTCGGCCACCTCCGCGTCATCGTCGAGCGTGCACTCCACATGTCGTTGCACGGCGGCCCAGTGCTGGGCGTAGATCGCGGTGAACACGCGCTCGCGCTCGGCGGCACGCTCCTCCGCGCGACGACTCACGGGGCACCCCCGCCGGCACCGGACACCGGGCGCTCGACGCCCTCCTCCCCCGACACCAGCGCTCAGAGGTAGCAGCGGATGTTGTTCGCCGAGCCGTAGACGTTGGCGGAGCCGTTCGCGTACGCCGTCGCGAGCACGGTGCTGCCGTTGCGGGCCTGGGCGTAGCCGGAGGTGCGCGCGTTGGCGATCGACCGGGTCACGAAGGTCGAGGGGATCGCGATGCTGCCGCAGCTCCCCCAGCTGAGGATGCTGCCGGAGAGGTTGTACGCGGTGTACGCGCAGATGCGACCTGTGGAGCAGCTGCCCACGGACCGGGCGCTCAGCCCGGACGAGCCGGAAGCCGCCACGAACTCCATGTCGAGTTCCGGCCAGACGACGTGACCCGGCGCGACCAGCTCGCCGCCCGGAACCTCCTCGAGCAGCTGCGCCGCCTGCGGATCGACCGCATCCGGGTTCGCCGCCGCTGATGCCGCGGTGGGCACCCCGGTCAGCACCAGCACCAGGCCCACCAGGGCTGCCATCGTCGCGCGCGTACGCCTCATTCGATCATCTCCTCGTCGAGATCCCACATGCGGTAGTCCGTGATCGAGCCAGGGGCCACGATCCCGTCGTCCACGAGCACCGTGCGCTCCACGCCCACGATGCGCCCGCTGTCGAGCGACACCAGCACGTCGTCGCTGACGGCACCGTCCGCGGCGATCACCCGGATGCCGGCGACCGGACGACCGAGCCGGTCCGTCGTCGCGCCCAGCGCCTGCGCACCGCCCGAGTCCTCGATGAGCGCGAGCAGCTCGGCGTGCTGCGCGTTGGTCAGCGTCCACTGCCCGAAGACGGAGGTGACCGCCGTGACCACGTCGAACGCACTCGGCTCCTTCGGAAGCCCGAACGCCTCCAGCAGCGCCCGCACGTCGGCGGGCGTCTCTCCCGGCACAGCGACGACGGGGGTCACGAACTCGCCGGGTGCGTACGTGACGCGCGACGCCACCTCACCCGTGCTCACGACCTCGGCCTCCTGGTTGGCGACCGCGTCGCCCGGGTCGTAGGCGACACCATTGATCGCGATCGCCTCTCCCGAGAGGTCGTCGCTCCACTGGAACGTCGACAGCTGCGGCACGATCTCGGCCCGCCCGGCGTCGACGTCGACGGAGAACGACCACGATGCGGCGCGCACGGAGCGCTCAGGCGTCTCCGGCTCGTGGAACACGCCGAGGTCGGTGTCGGCGGTCGCCACGGTCTCGGCGAGTGAGGCGGATCCGTCGAACGCGAGCGGGGTGGGTGTGCCCGCAACGGCCGCGCCCTGCGGCAGCAGCACCCCGAACGCGAGAGCAGCCGACGCCGCGACGGCGGTGAGTCCCGCCGCCCACCCGACCCGGCGCGCCCGGCGACGCTGCGGCTCCCGGGAGCTGCGCAGGATGCGGTCGCGCGTCGCGATCGCCCGCGCGTCCGGTTCCGCGTCGCGCGGAGTCCGCGCCGGATCCGCAGCGGTGAGCGCTCGCTCGAGCAGGGCGTTGTCAGGCATCACGCGTATCCGTCCCCTCCAGGCCCAGCGCCGCGCGAAGCCGATCCTCCGCCAGACGCAACGTCTTCCGTACCCGTGACTCCGATGCGCGCACCAGCTCCGCGATCTCCCCCACCGTGAGTCCATCCCAATACGTGAGCATGATGATACGCCGTTGGGCCGGGCTGAGGGTACCCACCGCGTGCAGCACCTCGCTGCGGCCGACGAGCCCCAGCGGCTCGGGGTCGCCGGACAGTCCGTTGTGCAGCGCGTCGAGCGCCCTGAGCCGGGTCGTCCCCCGCCGACCGCGGGTGCGCAGACGACGGTCGGCCTCGCGCAGCAGCCACACCCGACCGGGCGGACGACTCGGTCGCAGACGCGACCACGCGGCCAGGAACACCTCTGACACGATCTCGGTGACCTCGTCGTCGTCACCGACCACGCCCTCGATGTGATGGCGCACCGCCGCCCAGTGCTCATCGAACACTCGTGTGAAGACCTCGTGCCGCAGCGTGTTCGGGTCCTTGCTGCGGCCGCTCATGACCGCGGGGTCGGCGGTCTGCCCGCCGCCTTCGACGTCGTGCCCCGTCTCATCTCAGAACCCGAGTCGGCCGAGCTGCTTGGGGTCGCGCTGCCACTCCTTCGCGACCTTGACGTGCAGTCCGAGGAACACCCGCGTGCCCAGCAGCTCCTCGATGCCCGTCCTTGCGCGAGCGCCCACGTCGCGCAACCGCGAGCCCTTATGGCCGATGATGATCGCCTTCTGACTGTCGCGCTCCACCACGATCGACGCGTGCACGTCCGTCAGGTCGCTGTCCTCGCGGGGGGCGATGTCGTCCACGACCACGGCGATCGAGTGCGGGAGCTCGTCGCGCACGCCGTCGAGCGCCGCCTCGCGGATGATCTCGGCGATGCGGTCCTCGTTCGACTCGTCCGTCGTGATCCCGGCCGGATACAGCGCGGGTCCCTCCGGCATGAGCTGCAGGATCTCGTCGGCGAGCACATCGAGCTGATCGCGCGTCAGTGCCGAGAGCGGGATGACGGCCGCCCAGTCCTCACGCAGCGAGTCGACCTCCATGAGGCGCTCCGTGATCTCGTCGCGCCCCGCCGCATCCGTTTTCGTGACGATCGCGATCTTCTGCGCACGCGGGTAGCCGTCGAGCGAGGCGGCGATGCGACGATCGCCCGGTCCGACCTTCTCCGTCGCCGGCACGCAGAACCCGATCACGTCGACGTCGCCCAGGACCTGCTCGACCAAGTCGTTCAAACGCTCGCCCAGGAGGGTGCGCGGCTTGTGGATGCCGGGAGTGTCCACGATCACGAGCTGCCCGTCCGGGCGGTTCAGGATGCCGCGGATCGCGCGCCGCGTCGTCTGCGGCTTCTCGCTCGTGATCGCGATCTTGTCGCCCACCAGCGCGTTCGTCAGGGTGGACTTGCCGACGTTCGGTCGACCGACGAAGGTCACGAATCCGCTCCGGGTGTCCTCAGTCATCGCGTCGCTCTCCTTCTTCCTGCACCTCGTCCGCCACCGCGGCCCTCTCGACGAACACCGTCGCGATCCCGCGGCCGCGCCCCCGAGAGGCCCCGCCGGTGAGGACCAGACCGTCCACGACCGCCGTCGCCCCGGGCTGCGGCACCTGTCCGAGCGCCTTGCCGAGCAGACCGCCGATCGAGTCGACGTCCTCATCCTCGAGCTCGAGGCCGAACAGGTCGCCGACGTCTTCCAGCGACAGCCGGGAGCTGACGCGGTAGCGTCCGGCACCGAGATCCACGAACTCCGCGGATACCTGATCGTACTCGTCGGAGATCTCGCCGACGAGCTCCTCGATCAGGTCCTCCAGCGTCACGAGGCCGGAGATCCCGCCGTGCTCGTCGATCACCAGGCACACGTGCACCGCGTCGCGCTTCATCTGCTGCAGCAGCGTCTCGGCGCGCATAGACTCCGGCACGAACGTCGCGGGGCGGGCGATCGGGCGGATCGACGCCGCGCGCCAGGCCAGGTCGTCGCGGTAGGCGAACTGCACCAGATCCTTCAGATACAGCACCCCGACCACGTCGTCGGCCTCGTCGTCCACGACCGGCATGCGCGACACCCCGCGCTGCAGGAACAGCGACATGGCCTCGTCGGTGGTGGCCTCCGCGTCCACGGTGACCATTTCGGTGCGCGGCACCATCACCGCCCGCACGAACTGGTCGGTGAAGTCGAACACCGAGTGGATGAGATCGCGGTCGTCTTCCTCGATGAGGTCGTTCGACGCGGCCTCGTCGACCATGCTCAGCAGCTGATCCTCGCTCGAGAACGAGCTGCGACCCGTGCCGGGCGTGACCCGGTTGCCGAGCACGACCAGCCCCTGGGCGAGCGGGCCGAGGATGATGCGCAGACCGCGCACGATGCCCGCGCTCCCGCGGATCATGGCCTCGGCGTGCTGGTGGCCGAACGTGCGCGGACTGGCGCCGACGAGCACGAACGTGATGCCCGTCATCAGGATGGCCGCGGCGAGCATCGCCCACCAGATGCTCTCGAACATGATCGTGAACGCCACCGTGACGAGCACGGCCGCGGTGACCTCCGCGAGCACCCGGATGAACGCAACCGCGTTGACGTGCGCGTCGAGGTCGGCGGCGATCCGCTCGAGCGCCTTCGCCCGTCGCCCCTCGGTCGCCAGATCCGCGAGGCCGGCCCGGGACGTGACGCCGTAGGCGGCGTCGATCGCAGCCATGAGGCCGCCGAAGGCCACCAGCAGCACGGCGGCGATCAGCAGCAGGATCTCCGTCATCGGCGGCGGCGCTCGGACACGGCGAAGCCCTGGATCAGCTGCTTCTGGAGTCCGAACATCTCCCGCTCCTCCTCCGGCTCCGCGTGATCGAAGCCGAGCAGGTGCAGCAGACCGTGCGTGGTGAGCAGGATCAGCTCGTCCATCAGGGTGTGGCCGGCCGCCTGCGCCTGGGTCTCCGCCACCTGCGGGCACAGCACGATATCGCCCAGCAGGCCGGGAGGCGTCGGGCGGTCCTCGGTGCCGGGGCGCAGCTCGTCCATCGGGAAGCTGAGCACGTCGGTCGGGCCCGGCTCGTCCATCCACTGCACATGCAGCGCCTCCATGGCGCCCTCGTCGACGAGCACGATCGCCACCTCGGCGTCCGGGCTGACGTGCAGCTGCTCCAGGTTGAAGTCGGTGAGCCGCTGCAGCACCGTCTCGTCGACGTCGATCGCCGACTCGTTGTTGATCTCGATCATGAGAGCCCCCGTTTCGGCATCCGGTCGCGTGGTCCTGGTCGCTGCGCCCCGCGGCGCTCGGCCCTGTTGGCGAACTCCGCGGCCTGCTCGCGCTCGAACCGCTGCGCCGTGCGCTTCTCGTCGTACTCGCTGTACGCGTCGACGATGCGCCCCACGAGCGAGTGCCGCACCACGTCGTCGCTGGTCAGCCGGCTGAAGTGGATGTCGTCGATCCCGTCGAGCACCCGTGTCACGAGCCGCAGTCCCGAAGACCCCTGCGGCAGGTCGACCTGGGTGATGTCGCCCGTGACGACCATCTTCGTGCCGAAGCCCAGCCGCGTCAGGAACATCTTCATCTGCTCCGGCGTCGTGTTCTGCGCCTCGTCGAGCACCACGAACGAGTCGTTGAGCGTACGACCGCGCATGTACGCGAGCGGCGCCACCTCGATCGTCCCCGTGGCCATCAGGCGCGGCACGATCTCCGGGTCCATCATCTCGTTCAGCGCGTCGTACAGCGGGCGCAGGTACGGGTCGATCTTGTCGGTGAGCGTGCCGGGCAGGAACCCCAGCCGCTCCCCCGCCTCCACCGCCGGACGGGTGAGGATGATGCGCGTGACCTCCTTGCGCTGCAGCGCCTGCACGGCCTTCGCCATCGCCAGGTAGGTCTTTCCGGTACCGGCCGGGCCGATGCCGAACACGATCGTGTTCTCCTCGATCGCGTCGACGTACTCCTTCTGTCCGAGCGTCTTCGGGCGGATCACCTTGCCGCGGGTCGACAGGATCGCCTCGCCGAGCACCTCGCTCGGGCGCGGACCGCCCTCGGTGCGGAGCATGCGCGCCGAGCTGGACACGTCGCTGGGCGCCAGGTCGTGCCCGGCCTTCGTCATCGCCAGCAGCTCGTCGACGAGGTTCTTCGCCTTCGCGACGGCGTCGCGCTCGCCCGTCAGGGTGATCTCGTTGCCGCGGACGAGCACCTGCACATCGCGGTGCTCGCGTTCCAGCATCCGCAGCAGGCGGTCCTGCGGACCGAGCAGCTGCACCATCGCGACACCGTCCGCGTAGATGCGTTCGGTGACGGTTTCCTGATCGTCAGAAGCCAACGAGCTTGCTCTCCTCGAGATTGCCGAGCACATGGGCGTGCACGTGGAAGACGGACTGGGCGGCGCTCGCGCCGTTGTTGAAGATGAGGCGGTACTCGCCGTTGGCGTGCTCGTCGGCGATGCGCTTCGCTGCCGCGACCATCTCGGCCAGCAGACCCGGGTCACCCGCCGCGAGCTCCGTCACGTCGCGGTACTCCTCGGTCTTCGGGATCACGAGCGCGTGCAGCGGAGCCTGCGGGTTGATGTCGCGGATCACGAACACCCGACCCGCATCGAGCAGGATCTCGCCGGGGATGTCCCCGTTCAGGATGCGCGTGAAGATCGAGGGTTCGCTCATGCGTTCAGCTTACCGGGGCCCCTGCACGCGGCGGCGGTCACCAGCGGCCGAGAGCGACCGACAGCACCGCGATCGCCGCCGGTCCGGCCGTGGACGTGCGCAGCACCGTGTCGCCGAGGAGCACGCGCTCCGCGCCCGCCGCCGTGAGCCGCTCCAGCTCCTCGGTGGAGATGCCGCCCTCGGGCCCCACCACCAGCACGAGGTCGCGGCCGTCGGGCTCCAGGTCGGACAGCCGCCCTGGCGCGGTCGGGTCGAGCAGCAGCACCCGCTGCTGCGCCGCGCGCGCCGCCAGCTGCGCGGTCGACTCGACCGGCGCGACCTCCGGCACCCATGCGCGATGGGCCTGCTTGGCCGCCTCGCGCACGATCGTCGCCCAGCGCTCGCGACCCTTCGCGGCCTTTGGCCCCTCCCAGCGCGAGATGCTGCGACCCGCCTGCCACGGCACGATCTCGTCCACGCCGAGCTCGCACGCCGCCTGCACCGCGAGCTCGTCACGGTCGCCCTTCGCGAGCGCCTGCACCAGCACGACCCTCGGCGACGGCGCCGGCGACTCCGCGCGCTCTTGCACCCGCACCTCGACGCGCGACGGCGAGACCTCCTCCGCGACGCCGGTCAGCCACGCGCCACGGCCGTCCCCCACCGTCACGGCCTCGCCGACCCGCAGCCGACGCACCACGGCCGCGTGCTTCGCCTCGGCGCCGGTCAGCGTGACCACGTCGCCGACGGCCGCGCCTCCCGCCGTCTCGACAAGGAAGTGGAGCGCCACGATCAGTGTCCGCGGAACCGGTCGCGCAGCTTCGAGAACAGCCCCTGCTGGAACTGGGCGAGCTGCGGGGCCGGAGCCTTCGCCTTCTTCGCGAAGTCCTCGATGAGCTTGCGCTGCGACGCGTCGAGCTTCGTGGGTGTCACGACCTGCACGCCCACGCGCAGGTCGCCGCGCTGGGTGCCGCGCAGCGGCGTGATGCCGCGGCCCTTGATCGTCAGCACGTCGCCGGACTGCACACCGGGGCGGATCTCCAGGTCGACCTCGCCGTCCAGGCCCTCGATCGACGTGTCGGTGCCGAGGATCGCATCGGTCATCGACACCTCGAGCGTCGCGAGGAGGTCGTCGCCCTCCCGGCTGAACGCGGGGTGCGGGGTGACCGTGACCTCCACGTACAGGTCACCGTTGGGACCACCGGCGCGACCGACCTCACCGGAGCCGGGCAGCTGAAGCCGCAGTCCGGTCTCCACGCCGGCGGGGATGTCGAGCGACACGGTGCGCCGCGACCGCACGCGCCCCTGTCCGCCGCACGTGCCGCACGGATACGGGATGGTGGTGCCGTAGCCCTCGCACGTGCCGCACGGCTGCGAGGTGACGACGTTGCCGAGCAGGCTGCGCACCTGACGCTGCACGTGGCCGGTGCCGCCGCAGATGTCGCACGTGACGGGCGACGTGCCCTCCTGGCAGCACGAGCCCTGACACGTCTCGCACAGCACCGCGGTGTCGACCTCGATGTCGCGGTGTGCGCCGAACACGACGTCGCCCAGCTCGAGCGTCACGCGCACCAGGGCGTCTTGACCGCGCTCGCGCCGCGACCGGGGTCGGGCTCCGCGGCCACCGCCCTGCGCGGCGCCGAAGAACGTCTCGAAGATGTCGCCGAACCCGCCGAAGCCGCCGAAGTTGCCCGCGGCGCCGTCCCCGCCGCCCATGTCGTAGCGGCGTCGCGACTCCTCGTCGCTGAGCACGTCGTAGGCGTGGGTGACGAGCTTGAACCGCTCGGCCGCGTCCTCGCCCGGATTCACGTCCGGGTGGAGCTGCCGCGCCAGTCGGCGGTACGCCTTCTTGATCTCATCCGTGGAAGCGTCCCGGGACACCCCGAGAACCTCATAGTGGTCCGCCACAATCGCCCTTCTGCGTGTTCCGTGGGGCCGCGTCAGCGGCCGGCCTCGTCGTCGTCGAGCATCCGCGACAGGTAGCGGGCCACCGCCCGCGCCGCCGCCAGGTTGCTCGGATAGTCCATGCGCGTCGGCCCCATCACGCCGACGCGCGCCGTTCCGGTCGGTGCCGCGTAGTCGCTCGCGACGATCGACGCCTCGCCGAGACCGAACGGCGCGTTCTCGGTGCCGATGCTGGCCGCCAGGCCGTGCTCGTCGGCCACCATCTCGCTCATCAGCCGCAGCAGCGTCACCTGCTCCTCGATCGCCTCGAGGAGCGGGTGGATGCTGCCGCGGAAGTCGTGCTCGCGGCGGGCGAGGGTCGCCGCGCCCGCCATCACCAGTCGCTCCTGACGGAACCCGCCCAGCTCGTCGACGAGGACGCCGGCGAGAGTGCGCAGCACGCGGTCGCGCGGCGTCTCCTCCGCGGCCAGCAGGGTCTGCAGCCGCTCGGACGCCTCCGCGATCGCCTGCCCCGTGATGAGCGCGGAAAGCCGGGCGCGGAGCACACCGAGATCGGCCTCGTCGATCGCATCCGGCAGCACGGTCATCCGCTGCGAGACGCCGCCGGCATCGGTCACCAGCACGGTCAGGAGACGGTTGGGGGCCAGCGCGACGAGCTCCACGTGCGTGACCCGCGCGCGGGCGAACGACGGATACTGCGCCAGCGCGACCTGGCCCGTGAGCTGCGTCAGTACCCGCACCGTGCGCGCCATGAGGTCGTCGAGGTCGGCGGGGTCGGCGAGGAACGACTCGATCGCCGAGCGCTGCGCCGAGGAGAGGGGACGGAGCTGGGCGAGGTGGTTGACGAACACGCGGTAGCCCTTGTCGGTGGGCACGCGACCGGACGACGTGTGGGGGGCGGTGATGAGCTCCTCGTCTTCGAGCTGCGCCATGTCGTTGCGGATCGTCGCCGCGGACACCCCGAACGAGTGACGGTCGACGATCGATCGGCTGCCCACCGGCTCGTGCGTCTCGACGTAGTCCTGCACGATCGCGCGGAGAACCTGGAGTCCTCGCTCTGTGACCATGGCCCACCCCTTCCCGCTGACGACCGGACGCTGGCACTCTGACACCCTGAGTGCCAATCCTACCGCGTACGACCGGGAGTTCTCCGAACCCGCGCGCCGATCACTCAGTCGGTGAGCTCGCGCACCACCGCGTCGGCGAGGAGGCGTCCGCGCAGGGTGAGCTGCACGCGCCCGCGGATCGCCGCCGCCGCGTCGATCAGGCCGTCCGCGATGAGCCCGGCCACGCGGGGGCGGTTCGCCGCGGGCAGGTCGTCCACCGCGATGCCCTCGCGGATGCGGCTGAGCAGCAGGATGCGCTCGAGCGTCTGGGCCTCCACGTCGGGGCGCTCCCGTCCCGCCGCCGGAGACGCGGACGCCGCGAGCCGCTGCGCGTAGGCGGCCGGATGCTTCACGTTCCACCAGCGCAGTCCCGCCACGTGGCTGTGCGCGCCGGGACCGAAGCCCCACCAGTCGCTCCCCCGCCAGTACGCCAGGTTGTGCCGCGACCGCTGCTCCGGCGTGCGCGCCCAGTTGCTGACCTCGTACCACTCGAAGCCCGCCGCGGCCAGCCGCTCGTCGGCCAGCTCGTACATGTCCGCCTGCAGGTCGTCGTCGGGGGCTGGCACCTCGCCGCGACGGATCTGCCGCGCCAGCTTCGTGCCGTCCTCGATGATCAACGCGTACGCGGAGATGTGGTCCGACTCGAGCTGGAGGGCCGCATCGAGCGACGCCTCCCAGTCGGCGAGCGACTCCCCCGGCGCGCCGTAGATGAGATCGACGCTGACGTCCAGTCCCGCACCCTTGGCCGCGGCCACCGCCGTCCGCACGTTCTCCGGCTGATGCGTGCGATCGAGAGCGGCGAGCACGTGCGGCACCGCCGACTGCATGCCGATCGACAACCGCGTGACGCCGGCCTCCGCGAGGGTGCGCGCCACCTCGGGCGTCACCGTGTCGGGGTTCGCCTCCACCGTCACCTCGGCACCCGGCGCCAGCCCGAACGCCGCGGTCGCCGCGCCGAGCATGCGCGCGAGGTCGCCCGGGGGCAGCAGCGTCGGCGTGCCGCCCCCGAAGAACACCGTGTCCATCGGTCGCAGCGCCCCCGCGGCCTCCAGCACGCCGCGAGCGAGGGCGATCTCGCCGATCAGGGTCGACGCATAGTCCTCCTGCTTCGCGCCGCGCAGCTCGCTCGACGTATAGGTGTTGAAGTCGCAGTAGCCGCAGCGCACGCGGCAGAACGGCACGTGCAGGTACGCCGAGAACGGGGTGTCGGCAGAGATCGTCAGGTCGTCGGGCAGGCGGCCGTCGGCGGGAGCCGGATCGCCGAGGGGAAGCGGTCCCGCCATCAGACGGGGGTCGCGTACAGCGGGGAGATCGCGCGCAGGTACCGCGCGAACAGCTCGCGGCGGCGCCGCTTCATGAGTGCCGGGATCAGGCGGTAGACGAGCGCGTTGGGCGCGTCGAACGCGCGCACCGTGAACCACACCTCGTCGTTGTCCTCGCGCCAGTCGACGTCGAACGACTCCTCGCCGCTGACGACCGAGCCCCCGATCGTCCCGAGCACGAAGCCGATGCGCCGTGTCTCCTCGGTGACCGAGATCACGCGCAGCTCGGAGTCGGCGCGCATGCCGCCCACCCGACCGCGCAGGTGCAGCGTCATCCCGGCGCCGACGAACGGCATGCCCTCCGCGTCGTAGCGCGGCTCGACATCGCGCTTGCTCGGCGCGATCGGGTTGCCCTCGGCGTCGAAGCTGACCCCGGCGTACGCGGGGCCCGGGGCAGGACGCACGTCTTCCACCGAGAGTCCCGCTGCGCGCTGCGCCGTCCACGACAGCAGGGCCTCGCCCGCCGTCTGGAACCGCTCCTCGCCGCTGCCGATCCGCCAGGACTCCTCCGCCGGGATGCTGCGCTCCGGCGGGTACTGCATCAGGTCGGGGGCGTGGGTCGCACCCACGGCCGCATAGTCCACCGTGTCGTCTCGGAAAGTCCCGCGCCGCATGAGATCCAGCCTACTTCGGGTTCCCTGGGCGAACACCCCCCGCACCACGGGAGCGCCCAGGATCGCCCGGGTTACTTCTTGTCCTTGCCCTCGACGTCGCCGGAGAGCGCCGCGATGAACGCCTCCTGGGGGACCTCGACGCGGCCGACCATCTTCATGCGCTTCTTGCCCTCCTTCTGCTTCTCGAGGAGCTTGCGCTTGCGGGTGATGTCACCGCCGTAGCACTTGGCGAGCACGTCCTTGCGGATCGCGCGGATGGTCTCGCGGGCGATGATGCGCGCACCGATCGCCGCCTGGATCGGCACCTCGAACTGCTGACGAGGGATGAGCTTGCGCAGGCGCTCGGCCATCATCGTGCCGTACGCGTAGGCCTTGTCGCGGTGCACGATCGAGCTGAAGGCGTCGACCTTCTCGCCCTGGAGGAGGATGTCGACCTTCACCAGGTCGGCCTCCTGCTGACCGGAGGGCTCGTAGTCGAGCGAGGCGTACCCCTGCGTCTTGGACTTGAGCTGGTCGAAGAAGTCGAACACGATCTCGCCGAGCGGCATGTTGTAGCGCAGCTCGACGCGCTCCTCCGAGAAGTACTCCATGCCCAGCAGCGTGCCGCGCCGCGACTGGCACAGCTCCATCACGGTGCCGACGTAGTCCTTGGGCAGCAGGATCGCCGCCTTCACCATCGGCTCCGACACCGAGCCGATGCGCCCATCGGGGTACTCGCTCGGGTTCGTGACCGTGACCGTCTCGCCGGTGTCGCTGGTGACGACCTCGTAGATCACGCTCGGCGCCGTGGTGATGAGGTCGAGGCCGAACTCGCGCGCGAGCCGCTCCGTCACGATCTCCAGGTGCAGCAGGCCGAGGAAGCCGCAGCGGAAGCCGAAGCCGAGCGCGACCGAGGTCTCCGGCTCGTACTGCAGCGACGCGTCGGAGAGCTTGAGCTTGTCGAGGGCCTCGCGCAGTTCCGCGTAGTCGCTGCCGTCGATCGGGTAGATGCCCGAGAACACCATCGGCTTCGGGTCGGTGTAACCGGGGAGCGCCTCAGCGGCGGGCTTGCGCGCGTTCGTGATGGTGTCGCCGACCTTCGACTGGCGCACGTCCTTCACGCCGGTGATGAGGTAGCCCACCTCGCCGACGCCGAGGCCCTTCGTGGGCGTCGGCTCCGGGCTGGAGACGCCGACCTCGAGGGCCTCATGGTTCGCCCCGGTCGACATCATCTGGATGCGCTCGCGCGGAGAGAGGCTGCCGTCGACCATGCGCACGTAGGTGACGACACCGCGGTAGGCGTCGTACACGGAGTCGAAGATCATGGCGCGGGCGGGAGCCTCGGCGTCTCCGACGGGCGCGGGGATCTCCTGCACGAGGCGGTCGAGCAGGTCCTCGACGCCGACGCCGGTCTTGCCCGACACGCGCAGCACGTCTTCCGGCTTGCCGCCGATGAGCGACGCGAGCTCCTTCGCGTACTTCTCCGGGTCGGCCGCCGGGAGGTCGATCTTGTTGAGGACCGGGATGATGTGCAGGTCGTTCTCGAGCGCCAGGTAGAGGTTGGCGAGCGTCTGCGCCTCGATCCCCTGTGCGGCGTCGACCAGGAGGATCGCCCCCTCGCACGCGGCGAGGGAGCGCGAGACCTCGTAGGTGAAGTCCACGTGGCCGGGGGTGTCGATCATGTTGAGCGCGAACGTCTCGCCGTCGATCTCCCAGGGCATGCGCACGGCCTGGCTCTTGATGGTGATGCCGCGCTCGCGCTCGATGTCCATGCGGTCGAGGTACTGCGCCCGCATGTCCCGGTCCGACACCACTCCGGTGATCTGGAGCATGCGGTCGGCGAGCGTCGACTTGCCGTGATCGATGTGGGCGATGATGCAGAAATTGCGGATCTGCGCAGCCGGCGTCGCGGCAGGCTGAAGCGGGGTGAGAGCGCGTGGGGACATGTCCCGTCGATTCTACGGTGAGGGGCAGGGGAATCCCCATTCGGGGACATCGGTGATAGTCTCCCGAAGTTGCCCGGGATCAATCCGTGACACCGGATCCCGTAAGCGATACGACTCCGTCACAGACTCCGTGAGGGCTGTCGCGTCGCGCAGAACGGCGGATGGCGCCCGATTCATCCGCCCGGCTCAGCGTTGCGTCGGCGGATCCCGAGCGCGTCTGGAGAAGAGAAAGACAATCCCCCTTGATCAAGTACCTCGCACGCCGCGCCCTCGGCTGGCTGCTCATGATCGTGGTCGCGACGAACCTCACCTACTTCCTCGCGTGGGGGTTCCTCGATCCGCGCAGCAACTACGTGGGCCGTCGTCCTCCGCTCAGTGAAGAGCAGATCAACAACCTCCTCGTGCCCCGCAACCTCAGCGACACCGTGCCGCTCATCGAGCGCTGGTGGAACTGGTTCACGAGCATCCTCCTCCGCTGGGACTGGGGGGTGAGCCCGACCGGCGGCTCCGTCAACGAGCAGGTCGCGTACCGCATGTGGGTCAGCGCGGAGCTCGTGCTCGGCGCGACGATCATCACCACGATCCTCGGCATCGCGCTCGGCGTGTACACGGCCTCCCGCCAGTACAAGCTCGCCGACCGCATCGGCCAGGCCACCAGCATCATCACGCTGAACATCCCGATCGTGGTCGCTGCCTTCGCGATCGTGCTGCTCGCGATCGGCCTCAACAACGCCACCGGCACGCGCATCTTCTATGTGACAGGGAACGCCAGTCAGGGGGTCGAGGGCTTCTTCCCCACCCTGATAGATGTGCTGCAGCATCTGACGCTGCCGACCATAGCCCTGGTGCTCACGGGCTACGCGAGCATCCACTTCCTGCAGCGCTCGCTGCTGCTGGACAACATCAACGCCGACTACGTGCGCACCGCTCGCGCCAAGGGCCTCACCAAGCAGCAGGCCATCCGCAAGCACGCACTGCGCACCTCGCTGATCCCCGTCGCCACGCAGGTCGCCTTCACGATCCCCGCCATCTTCACCGGCGCGGTCCTGACCGAGACGATCTTCGCGTGGAACGGCATGGGCAAGTACTTCATCGAGACCATCTCGAAGAACGACATCCACGGAACCGTCGCGATCGCGGCCTTCGGCGCGGTCCTCACGGCGATCGGCGCGATCCTCGCCGACATCGCCGTCGTGGTCCTCGACCCGCGTGTGAGAGTGAGCTGACATGAGCACCGACATGCTCGACCCGACCATCCACCCGGACCCCGCGGCCGCCGGCCCCGAGACCACCCGCGTCGCGACGAAGCGCCTGTCGAAGTGGAGCCTGTACTGGCGGCGCTTCTCCCGCAACCGCGGTGCGCTCATCGGCCTGGTGATCTTCGCGCTGCTCGTGCTGTTCGCGATCTTCGGCCCGCTGATCGCGCGCTACGACCACGTGGAGCTCGACTTCCTGAACCTGAGCACCCCTCCGTCCACGGAGCACTGGTTCGGCACCAACAACGCCGGCAACGACCTGTTCGCGCAGGTGGCAGTCGGCCTGCAGCGCTCTCTCATGATCGCGCTCACAGTCTCGATCGGCGTCACGATCGTGTCGGCCCTGGTCGGCACGGCCGCGGCCTACTTCGGCGGCTGGACCGAGCGCATCTCGCTCCTGATCATCCACTTCATGATGGTGATCCCGAGCTTCCTCATCCTCGCGATGATCTCGAACAAGGCCGGCGGAGACTGGCGCGTGATCGCGCTCATCATGATCTTCGTGATCGGGTGGTACTTCCCCGCCCGCGTCATCTGGACCATGGCCCTGTCGCTGCGCGAGCGCGAGTATGTCAGCGCGGCCCGCTACATGGGCGTGGGCGGCATGAAGATCGTGCTGCGCCACCTGCTGCCGAACATCGGCTCGCTCCTCGTGATCAACTTCACCCTCGGCGTCGTCTCGGCCGTCGTGACTGAGACCGGCCTGTCGTTCCTCGGCTTCGGCGTCAAGATCCCCGACGTGTCGCTCGGCGCCCTGATCGGTGCCGGCTCGAGCTCGCTCACCACGGCCCCGTGGCTGTTCTACTTCCCGGCGGCGGCGCTGACCCTGCTCACGGTGTCGATGGCGTTGATCGCCGACGGCCTGCGCGACGCCCTCGACCCGACCTCGGCTGCAGGAGGCCGCGCATGACCAACGTCCTCTCCGTCCGCGATCTCAAGGTCAGCTTCGCCTCCGAGGCCGGCCGCGTCGACGCCGTGCGCGGCGTCTCGTTCGACCTCGAAGCCGGCAAGACCCTCGGCATCGTCGGCGAGTCCGGCTCCGGCAAGTCCGTCACCTCGCTCGCGATCATGGGACTCCTCGACGAGAACGCCAAGGTCACCGGCTCGATCATGTACGACGGCAAAGAGCTGATCGGCATGAGCGACAAGCAGCTGTCGGTGATCCGCGGCAACGGCATGTCGATGGTCTTCCAGGACCCGCTGACCTCGCTCACCCCCGTCTACACCGTGGGCGACCAGCTCATCGAGGCCCTCACGGTGCACCGCAGCCTGTCGAAGAAGGATGCGTGGGACCGCTCGGTCGAGCTGCTGAAGCTCGTCGGCATCACCGAGCCGGAGCGGCGCATGAAGTCGTTCCCGCACGAGTTCTCCGGCGGCATGCGCCAGCGCGTGGTGATCGCCATCGCGATGGCCAACAACCCCAAGCTCATCATCTGCGATGAGCCGACCACGGCCCTCGACGTCACGATCCAGGCGCAGATCCTCGACCTGATCGAGAAGGCGCAGGACGAGACCGGAGCCGCGGTGATCATGATCACGCACGACATGGGCGTGGTGGCCCGCACGGCCGACGACGTGCTGGTGATGTACGCGGGCAAGCCCGTGGAGCAGGCGCCCGTGCACGAGCTGTTCCACAAGACGCGCATGCCGTACTCGATCGGCCTGCTGGGCGCGATCCCGCGCGTGGACAAGGGCGACAAGCAGCCGCTCACCCCGATCAAGGGCAACCCGCCGCTGCTGATCGACCTGCCCGACGCGTGCCCCTTCGCCGACCGCTGCCCCATCGTGATGGACGCGTGCCGCGCGAAGGAGCCGGAGCTGCTCCCCGTGGCCACCGGCTCGGGCGACCTGCACCGCGCCGCCTGCATCCGCTCGCACGAGATCGAGGACGGCGGCCTGCTGGGCGGCCTCCCGGTCTACCCCGTGCGCGCGGTGCCGGAGAGCGACCTCACGCGACTCCCGCGCGAGGAGCGCCCGGTCACGCTCGAGGTCAAGAACCTCACGAAGACCTTCCCGCTGCTCAAGGGCGCGTTCCTCAAGCGCAAGGTCGGCGAGGTGCAGGCGATCAAGGGCATCAGCTTCGACGTCCGTGAGGGCGAGACGATGGCCATCGTCGGCGAGTCCGGCTCCGGCAAGACCACGACCCTGCTGCAGATCATGGACATGGTCAAGCAGAGCGAGGGCGACATCGTGATCGCCGGCACCAGCGTCAACGACATCCACAGCCGCAAGGTGGAGCGGGCGCTGCGACGCGACATCCAGATCGTGTTCCAGGACCCGATGGGCGCCCTCGACCCGCGCATGACGGTCGCCGACATCATCTCCGAGCCGCTGTTCGCGATCGGCACGCCCAAGGAGGAGGCGCACCGTCGCGTGGACGAGCTGATGGACCTCGTCGGCCTGAACCCGGCGCACAGCGACCGCTTCCCCCAGGCGTTCTCCGGCGGTCAGCGGCAGCGCATCGGCATCGCCCGCGCCCTGTCGACGAACCCGAAGATCGTGGTGCTCGATGAGCCGGTCTCGGCGCTCGACGTGTCGATCCAGGCCGGTGTGATCAACCTGCTCGACGAGCTGAAGGTGAAGCTGGGCCTGTCGTACCTGTTCGTCGCGCACGACCTGTCCGTGGTGCGCCACATCGCCGACCGCGTGGCCGTGATGTACCTCGGCGAGTTCGTGGAGCACGGCGACGTGGACGACGTGTTCGACAACCCGCAGCACCCGTACACGCAGGCGCTGCTGTCGGCCATCCCCGTCCCCGACCCGGATGTGGAGCGCACCCGCCAGCGCGTCGTGTTCGACGCGGCGACCATGTCGACCAAGCCCGCGACGGTCTGATCGCCGCGGTCGCGGGGTTGCTGGTCACCGTCCGATAACGGTTAGGCGCGATTCACTCCGGGGCGGTATGCCGGTCGCGACCGCGAACTATTCTTCCCTTTATGAAACGCCGAAAGGCGAAAGGAGCACCATGAAGAACAAGAAGTTGCTGGGGGCGATCGCGATCAGCGGCGCCCTGGCACTCGCCCTCGCGGGTTGCGCGAGCGGGTCCGGAAACACCGGTGGCGGGGACAACGGCGGCGACAAGGTCGAGACCAAGTCCGCCGACTACAACCCCCAGGACCGCAGCAACCTGCAGGAGGGTGGCGAGGTCAACTTCCCGATCAACGAGATCCCCGAGCAGCTGAACGCCTTCAACGGTGACGGCAGCGCGGACACCGTGCGTCTGTGGTCGTGGTACATGCCGCAGATCCTGCTCGTCTCGCCGGAGGGCGAGGTCACGAAGAACGACGCGTACCTCGACGCCTACGACATCGGCGAGAAGGACGGCAACACCACCATCACGTTCACGTTCACGGACGAGGCCCACTTCAACGACGGCACGGACATGGACTGGACGGCCATCGACGCGACGTGGAAGGCCAACCGCTCCTACGACGAGGGCTTCACCCCCAACGCGACCGACGGCTACAAGCAGATCAAGAGCGTCGAGCAGGGCGACTCCGCCAAGACCGCGGTCGTCACCTTCGACGGCATCTACGCCTGGCCGTCCATGGCGTTCCTGACCGGTGGCGTGCTGCACCCGGCCGTCGCCGACCCGACCGTCTTCAACGAGGGCTTCATCGGCAACATGCACCCCGAGTGGGGCGCCGGACCGTACACGGTCGACACGTTCGACCCGAACGGCGGCTTCGTCTCGTTCAAGCCGAACCCCGAGTGGTGGGGCAACGCACCGCTGCTCGACTCGGTGACCTTCACGGCGATGGAGCCGGACGCCGCGATCAACGCCTTCAAGAACGGCGAGATCGACATGGTGGGCGCCAACACCAACGACCGTCTGAAGCAGCTGCAGGACGTCGACGACACCACGGTGCGCCGCGCGCAGCAGACCGCGAAGACGATCATCATGGTCGACGCCGACAAGCCGCAGTTCGAGGACATCGACGTGCGCAAGGCCTTCTTCATGGGCATCAACATCGACCAGCAGAAGCAGATCGCGTGGAACGGCCTCGGTTACGAGGAGCCGGCCGCCGGTTCGCTGAACCTGTACGCGTTCCAGGACGGCTACTCCGACTCGTTCGCGACCGCCGGTCTGAAGAACGACGTCGACGCCGCCAAGAAGCTGCTCGACGACGCCGGCTGGACCGAGGGCGACGACGGCATCCGCGAGAAGGACGGCGAGAAGCTGTCCATCACCTACCCGGTGTTCGGTGAGGACCCCACGCTCGAGGCCCTCGCGAAGTCGCTCCAGGCGCAGCAGAAGGAGATCGGCATCGACGTGCAGATCGACGTCCGCCCCTCGGCCGACTTCTCGAACGACCTGACGTCGAAGAACTGGGACGCGGTGTCGCTCCGCTTCACCGACTCCGACCCGTTCGGTCCGGCTTGGTTCTGCCAGCTCTACTGCTCGGACAGCCAGCTGAACCTGTCGGGCACCGGCACGGCCGAGATCGACAAGCAGATCGCCGACGAGGTCGAGTCGCAGAAGGACGCGGAGTCCTGGACCGCCGCCTCCATGGAGCTCGAGCCGAAGATCATCGAGCAGACGTGGGGCGTCATCCCGCTCTACAACGGCCCGTCGATCTTCGTGGTCAAGAACGGCCTGGCGAACCTCACGCCGGAGCCCTACGTGGGCCTCGACCTGTTCGGCGTCACGCCGGTCGAGAACGTCGGCTGGGAGAAGTAACACCCTCTGACACATCTCGTGTCGACGCGGGGTCGGTGGTTCGCCACCGGCCCCGCTTCCTTATGCTGAAGACGTGAGCGTCCAGACCGTCCTCGTGCACGGCATCCGCACCTCGGCGACCATGTGGCGCTCCCAGGTGGCGTACCTGGAGGAGCACGGGCATCCCGTGACCGCGCTCGATCTTCCCGGGCACGGCTCCCGCATGGCGGAGGACTTCACGCTGCACGAGGCCCTCCACACGATCGATGCCGCCGTGCGCGCCGCCGCCGAGCGCGGACCCGTGCTCCTGGTCGGGCACTCGATGGGCGGACTGCTCTCCCTCGCCTACACCGGGGGCGCCGAGCGTCCTCCGGTCGCCGGGCTCGTCGCGGCCGCCTGCACCTCGCTCCCGCAGGGTGCAGGGCTCCGCGCGTACCGACTGTTCGCGCGGGCCGTCGACTCGCTCCCCGACCGCGGCCTGTGGCTCACGCGGCAGATGCTCGCCGCCACGATCCCCGCCGAGAACCGCGCCGACTTCCAGGCCGGTGGCTACGCGCTCGACATGCAGGACACCGCGCTGCGCAGCCTGGCCGCGCTGGACGTGGCCGCCGCCGTCCCGCGCATCGACGTGCCGCTGTGGTTCGTGAACGGGCAGTATGACCAGCTGCGCCTGAACGAACCGCTGTTCCGCCGGCTCGCACCGCACGCGGAGCTCATCGTGGTCCCCCGCACCACGCACCTGGTCACGGCCATGCGACCCCGGGTGTTCAACGCGGTGCTGGCCCTCGCGATCGCCACCGTCGAGGCGCAGGCCGAGGACTCATGAGCGGGCGGGCTGCCGTGCGAACGCCGTGAGCAGGCCCCCCACGAGCGACAGCACCGCAGCGGCGAGGAAGACGAGCCAGAAGCCGCCGACCAGCGCCACCAGCCCCGCCCCGAGGACCGGGCCGATCAGCTGACCGAGCGCCGCGGTGACGTTCACGATGCCGAGGTCGCGGGCGTGGTCCTGCTCATCCGGCAGCAGGTCGGCCGCGAACGCGAGTCCCACCGTGGAGAAGGCGCCGTAGCCGAGCCCCATGAGCGCCGCGGCGACCATGGTCATCTCGAACGTGGGCACCAGCACGATCGCCACTCCGGACGCCGCCTGCACCACGGTCGCGGCGACCGTGAGCGTGCGGCGCCGCCCCGTCCGGTCGGATACGAGGCCGGTGACCACCGAGGCCAGCACCACGAACACCGTGTAGACGACGATCAGCAGCAGCAGGTTGTCCTGGGCGGTCGTGTTCTCCTGCCCCAGCCCGTGCAGCAGGAAGAACAGGAACAGGGCGGTGCCGAGCGCATTGCCGACGTTGGTCACCAGCCGACCGGACAGCATCCAGGCGAAGTCTCGGTCGCGCAGCGAGGCCAGCCGGGGGCGTCCGGCATCGCGGGGACGCAGCGCCTCGGTCGTCGGCGGGTCGGGCAGCAGGAGCGCGGCCACCGACCCCGCAATCGCGATCACCGCGGCCAGGAGCAGGTAGCCCGACACGATGTCGAGTCCGAGGAGCACGACCAGCCCGACGCCGAGCACGATCCCGACCGCCTGGGCGGAGCCGACGGCGGCGGAGGCGGCACCCCGCTGCGTGGTCGGAAGCTGATCCGCGATCAGGGCGGTGAAGGCGGCCGACGACACCGCGACGCCGATCGAGACACCCACCCACCCGGCACCGACCGCCCAGGGTCCGGTCGCGAAACCGGTCAGCACCAGGCACAGGGCCGTCAGCCAGACACCACCCAGCGCCCACGGGCGTCGGCGGTGCCGTCCGGCGCGCGCGCGATCCGACAGGGCACCGGCGGCCGGACCGGCGACGATGCCCGCCAGTCCGCCCACCCCGAGCACGAGGCCGGAGGACACGACCCCGCGGATCCAGTCGTCCTCCGGGGTATCGAGCTGCAGCGGGAGGAGCAGCTGCACCGGGGTGAGCTGCACGGTCCAGATCGCCAGCCACGCCAGCGTGAACAGCGACATCCACCGCGCGCCGGCCCGGACGCGGTGCGTCGCCGGAGCCGCGGTCATCGCCGCGCCGCCGACGTCGTGGCACCGGTGCGGACGGAGGCGATCAGGTCGCGGTACCAGTCGTACGAGGCCTTCGGGGTGCACTCCCCCGTGACGAAATCGACGTGCACCAGTCCGAAGCGCTGGGTGTAGCCGTCGGCCCACTCCCAGTTGTCCAGCAGCGACCACACCGTGTACTCCTCGACCGGCACTCCGGCGTCGATGGCCTCGGCGACCGCGGCGATGTGCCCCGACAGGTAGGAGATCCGGTCGGCGTCGTCCACGCGGGCCGCCGTGTCGGGCTCGGGGAAGGAGGCACCGTTCTCACCGATAATCACGGGCGGCAGCTGCGGGTGCCGGGCGTGCAGGTCGACCAGCAGGTCGCGCAGGGCGGACGGCATGATCGGCCACTCCGGTCCGAAGCCCGTCACCGGCACACCGGGGGTCGGCACGATGTCGAACGGGATGGGTCCTCCGGCGGTGGACGCCGTCACGGTCGTGGGGTTGTAGAAGTTGACGCCGTAGAAGTCGATCGAGCCGCCGATCGCCGCCAGGTCGCCCTCCTCCACGGGCAGCGGCGGCAGCCCGATCGCCTCCAGGTCGGGGTACGCGCCGTCGAGCAGCGGGGTGCTGAAGATCCGGTTGTGCAGGAGGTCGTAGACGAACGCCGCCTCGTGGTCTTCCGGGGCATCCTGCAGCGGGAGTACCCAGGTGTGGTTGTTGACCAGTCCCACCGCCGTGGCACCCCGCGTGCGCAGCGCCGCCGCAGCCCGCGCGTGAGCCAGCAGCTGGTGATGGGCGGTGGGCAGGGCGTCGAACAGCAGCTGCTTCCCCGGTGCGAGGGCACCCACCGCGTAGCCCTGGAGCGTCGTCATCGCCGGCTCGTTGAGGGTGTACCAGTGCGCGACGCGGTCGCCCAGGCGGTCGGCCACGATCGCCGCATACTCGCCGAATCGCTCGGCGGTGTCGCGCGCGAGCCACCCGCCCGTCTCCTCCACGGTGCTCGGCATCTCCCAGTGGAACAGCGTGGGGAAGGGCGTGACGCCGCGCTCCAGCAGCAGATCGACGAACCGGGAGTAGTGGTCGAGGGCTGCGGTGTTCCCGCGCCCACGTCCGTCGGGCTGCACCCGCGCCCACGGGATCGAGAAGCGGTAGCGGTCGAGGCCGAGGGCGGAGGCGAGGTCGGCGTCACGCTCGGGATGGCGGTAGCTGTCGCAGGCGGGGTCGGCGGTGGAGCCGTCGACGATCGCGCCGGGAGCTTCGAGGTAGTCGTCCCAGATCGAGCGCCCTCCCCCGTCGGCGGAGCGCGAGCCCTCGATCTGGAGCGCCGAGGTCGCCGCAGACCAGCGGAGCCGGCCGAGCGCGGGGGAAGGAACGGAGGCGGGGGTCATGGGGCTCCTTGACGTCGTTGTCGGGTCACGATGATTCTGCACCCGGTACCACTCCGAGCGCGACGCAGTTTCGCGGACGCGGCCTCGTTTCGCGCGATGCATCCCGGACTGGTAGAGTTGGCTCTTGGCTTGCGTGTGGGTTCTTCCCTCACGACCGCCGTGCAGCAGCCCTCTTCTGCTGCCGGCACTCCGAACAACTCCTGTACAGAAAGCGTCCACACGTGGCAAACATCAAGTCGCAGATCAAGCGCAACAAGACCAACGAGAAGGCTCACGAGCGCAACAAGGCCGTGAAGAGCGAGCTGAAGACTCTCGTCCGCCAGACCCGCGAGGCCGTCGCCGCCGGCGACAAGGCCGCCGCCGAGAAGGTCCTGAAGAAGGCCACGGTCAAGCTCGACAAGGCCGTCAGCAAGGGCGTGCTCCACAAGAACCAGGCGGCCAACCGCAAGTCGGCCATCGCCAAGAAGGTCGCCGCTCTCTGAGCATCTGATCATCCGGAAGGCCCGTCTCCTCGCGAGGCGGGCCTTCTGTCGTTCCCGGAACACGTGGGGTCGACACGGGACAAGCGAGGGGCCGGGAACATGCCCTCCATCGCGGAGGCGGCGTGCAGCGGCACACGCTCGCGCCGGGACTGCGTGCCGGCGACGTGCATCTTCACGGGTGGCGGACCGCTGCCAGGCTGCGGGCGCCGCACGCTCAGCCGCCGAAGGGCTCCCGCGTGGCGATGACCGTGACCATGCGCTCGAGCGCGAAGATCGGGTCGCGGGCGGCACCCTTCACCTCGGCGTCGGCGCGGGCGGTGGCCTGGATCGCCATCCCGAGCGACCGCTCGTTCCAGCCCGCGAGGTCGCGGCGGGCGCGGTCGACCTGCCAGTCCTTCATCCCGAGGCGCTGCGCGAGCTGACGGCTCGGCTCCCGATTCCCGGCGACCCGCGCCATCGTGCGCAGCTTCATGGCGAACGCCGCGACCATGGGCACCGGATCCGCTCCGGAGGCCAGGGCGTGCCGCAGCGACACCAGGGCCTCGCCGTAGCGCCCGGCGATCGCCGTGTCGGCAACGACGAACGCCGACACCTCGACGCGGCCGCCGTAGTACTTGGTGACGACCTCTTCCGTGACGTCGCCCTCGACGTCGCCGATCAGCTGCTGGCAGGCGGCGGCGAGCTCGGTGAGGTCATCGGCGAACGCGGAGACCAGGGCTCGCAGGGCCGGGGGCGCGATGCGCTTCTTGGCAGCCGCGAACTCCCCCGCCGCGAAGTCGACCCTGTCGCCGTCTCGCTTGATCGCCGGGCAGGGGATCTCGATGCCCCCGCCCGTGCCGGCACGCAGGGCGTCGAGCAGCTTCTTGCCACGAACGCTCGCGCCCGTGTGACGGAGCACGACCGTGGCGCCCTCCTGCGGTTGCTCGAGATAGGACACGGCCTCCTGCAGGAACGCGTCGGAGCACTTCTCGACGCCGGAGACCCGCACGAGGCGCGGCTCACCGAACAGGGAGGGCGACGTGAGGGCCAGGAGCGTGCCCGGGGCGTAGTCGTCGGCGCGGACGTCGCTGACCTCGAGGGCCGGATCCTCGGCGCGCAGATAGTCGCGGACACCGGCGATCGCACGCTCGGCGCAGACCTCTTCCGGACCGGAGACGAGCACGATCGGGGCGGGACGGGGCTCGCGCCACGACACCTGCGGGATCTTCGCGGGCTTCGCGCCACCGCGGGCGGGAGGACGGGACGCTGCCATGACCCCAGCCTACCGGCGGCGTCCGACACCGCGATCGGACGATCGCTGCCGCTGGTTCGGCGCAGACCTGCACGATGTCCCGCTGCCACGGCGACGACCTCGACGCTCGGGAGTCGTCTCGCTCCACATCGCCAGAGCGCCGTGACGCAGCCCGAGGAGGATGCGTCCGCGCTCGTCGGTCCGATACACCTGGGCCCCCAGCGCGCCCAGCAGGTCGAGCGTCTCACGGCGCGGGTGCCCGTAGTCGTTGTCGGCACCCACGCTGATGAGCGCGACCACGGGTGAGAGCGCCTGGTAGAGCCCGGGGTCCTGGTCGGCGCTGCCGTGGTGGGCGACCTTCACCACCGCGTACGGGCCGAGGCGCTCCGAACGCTGGAGCAGGCGCTGCGCAGGGGCCGACAGATCGGCGAGGAAGAGCGAGCGAGGCACCTCTCCCCCACTGAACTCCATCACGACGCCGAGGTCGTTGCCCGCGGGGAACGCCGTCGTATCGCGAACGGGCCACCGCACGCGCCAGCTCGCCCCGCCCAGGGTTCCCCTGAGCCCCGCGGACGCCTGCTCCACCCGTGCTCCCCCGGCCGCGAGCGAGGCGAGGGTCCGCTCGTCGTCCGCGTCGGCGGTCGGCCCGTGCAGCACCGCGGACACCCGGCCCCGCACGGCCTCGACGCCGCCCGCATGGTCCAGGTCGAAGTGGGTGAGCACGAGCAGGTCGAGTCGATCGATGCCGAGCGAGCGCAGGCAGTCGCGAAGAGGTTCCGGCGCCGGACCGGTGTCGATCAGAGCCACGGCGCCCTCGGATCGGACGAGCAGCGCGTCGCCCTGACCCACGTCGCACGCGGCGATCGACCAGGCGTCCGGGGTCGCGGCCGTCGCGAGGGGCCCGCCGAGCAGGGCCTGCGCCCCGGCGAGGGAGCCGGCGACCACGAGCACCGTGACGGCGCCACCGCGCAGCACGGCGCCGCCGCGCACGCGCCACCGCGGACCACGGCTCCCGCCCTCCAGGCACACGACCGCGACCGCGGCGCCGAGCCCGGCGACCAGTGCCGCGCTGCCGATCCCTGCGGGCAGCAGGATGGTCGCACCGGGCAGGTCCGCGGTCACCTGGGCGGTCGTCGCGATCCAGGTCGCGGGCAGCCACGCGGTGGCGGCCAGGAGGTCGGCGACCGCGGGCACGGGCGCCGCGAGGCAGGCGAGCAGCCCGACCACGGTCGCGACCGGTGCCGCGGGTTCCGCGATCAGGTTCGCCGCCACGCCGATGAGCGACTGCTGTTCCGCGAACAGCGCGATGATGGGCCCGCACGCGAGCTGCGCCGAGAGCGGGACCGCGATCGCCAGTGCGACCGGGCCCGGCATCCACCGTCGCAACCCGCGTGACAACGGCGGTGCGAGCAGGATGAGTGCGCCCGTCGCGGCGGCCGACAGCGCGAAGCCGGGCGTCGCGGCGAGCCACGGATCGGACACCAGGATCATGATCGTCGACAGGGCGAGCACGCCTGCACCGGCGCTCGGTCGTCCTAGGAGCACGGACAGCATCCCCGCGCCCGCCATCACCGCGGCGCGCACCACGCTCGGCTCCGGCGTGACCAGCACCACAAAGCCGGAGAGCGCCGTGGTCGCGAGCACCACCCGCAGCGCCCGGCCGCCACCGCACAGCGCCGTGAGCCCGAAGACCGCCGCCACCACGATCGCGCAGTTCGCCCCGCTGACGGCCGTGAGGTGACTGAGACCGCTCGAACGCATGTCTTCGTCCAGGTCGGAGCCCACCGCCCTGGTGTCCCCCACGGCGAGTCCCGGCAGGAGCGCCCCGCCCGGCTCGGGCAGCCGCAGCGCGCGGTCGACGAAGGCGCGGCGCGCCGTGGCGGCCACGCCGAACACCCCGGACGGAGGCTGCACGACCTCCGTGGTCGTGGCGTAGAGCACCAGCACCGCGCGCTCCCCCGCCTCCGTCGCCGAGGTCTCCCCCACGACGCGGAGCCGAGCGCCGAGGTCGATGCCGTCGGCGGGCACGGTCCCGATCCGCACCGGCACCGCGACCGGGCGCGCCCGACCCGGCGGACCGAGGCTCTGCGTGGTCGCCTCGACCCAGAGCCGCCCATCCTGACCCGTGGACGCGGACGACGTGACCTCGACCACCGCTTCGACCACGCGGCCGCCCTGCCCCGCGGCGGCTTCGCGCGACGGAAGGGCGTACCCCACGGACAGCGCCGTGGCCGCGGCCGCCGCGAGCATCAGGAGGACCAGCCCCGCGCCGTGCCTCCCCCGTGCGAGCAGCACCAGCAGGACGACGCCCGCCGCGACGCCGCACACGAGCGCACAGGCCGCCGCGAGACCGGGCTGGAACACGCAGACGAGCGCCGCCGCCCACACCGCGAGGGCGACCGGCACGAGCCGGAGATCGCGGGACTTCACACCCGTACCCCGTCGCGTAATCCCGCGAGCAGCTTCTCCCCGATGCCCGGCACGCCGAGGAGGTCGTCCACCGACTGGAAGCGTCCGTTCTCCTCCCGCCACGCGATGATGCGGGCGGCCAGGGCGGGGCCGATCCGCGGCAGCGTCTCCAGCGCGGCCTGGTCGGCCGCGTTGAGGTCGATCCGCGCGTCGGTGGGTGCCGCGACGGGAGAGCCGGTGCCCGACCCGCCGACCACGGGCACGAGGATCTGCTCGCCGTCCTCGACCCGGCGGGCGAGGTTGATCGCGGCGAGGTCGGCGTCGACCGTCGTACCACCCGCGGCCGCCACCGCATCGACCAGCCGCGCATCACCGCCGACGACATATAGTCCCGGCCGCTCGACCGCGCCGAGCACGTGCACGTACAGCACGTCGGACGACGGCGCGGCCGTCGCGCGGTCGCCCACCGGGAAGGACTCCGCCGGTGCGCCCTGACCGCGCAGGATGCCCAGTCCGACGGCGGCCGACAGCACGACGAGAGCCAGTGCCACCGCGGCGCCCACACCGAGCCGCAGTCGTCGCTGCCGGGGTACGGGTGTCGGTGCGGGAGGAGTCACCCCGTCACGGTAGGTCTCCGCAGACCCCCCGCGAGCACGGAGAACCGCCGGTCGTGGACAACAGCGGCGCCCGGTCCGCCGTGCAGAGCCGAAGGCGGGGCGATCGGAGCCGAGCTCGCTCCGACGCCGCCAGGCTGGCAGCACGCATGAGCCGGCGCCCGGGCACGCCGCTCTCTCTTCCGATGCGTGCCCGCCGCGTGGCGCAGACTGGACCGGTGACCGACATCGTCGACGACCTGCCCCCGGAGGCCTCTCATCACGACGCTGAGCGCGCTTTCCGCGAGGCGGGCTGGACGCCGAGCGGCGCGGGCGACTGGGCCTTCGCCCTGCGCTCGCCCGACGGCGTCGCCGCGGTGCGCATCAGCCCGTTCGATCCGGTCGGACCGTACACGGCCGCGCTGTATCGCGAAGCCGCGCACACCGGTCAGGTACCGCGATTGTTCGCGCACCGCCGACTCGCGGGCGGCGGGGATCTGCAGGTGATGGAGTGGCTCCACGCGGTCGACGAGAAGGACGCGGTCGCCTTCCACACCGCCATCGCCGAACGCGCACCGCACGTCGCCGAGCTCGTCGACGTCGTGCGCCGCATCCATGCCAGGGCAGCGCGGGCGCTGCCCTGGTGCGGCCCCCTCGATCAGAACCCGTCCAACATCATGCGCGGCAGCGACGGGCGTCTCGTCGCGTGCGATCTGTACTACGCGGACGGTCCGGCTCTGTATGCGATGGCCGGCTCCGATCCGACCCGGTTCGTGACGCTCCTGCCGGAGTCCGAGCGCCGCTACCTGACCGAGATCCCGCTCGCGGAGTCCGGCCCGTGGGACGAGGCGTCTCGCGCGGCGATGCGCCGGGGCATCGCCGTCGCGGACGCCGCGCGCGCCGACCAGGACGCGTGACCGCGGCTCCGGAGGTCGCGACGGATCAGCCCGCGACGACGATGCTGACGATCTTGGGAGCGCGCACGACGACCTTCACGATCTCGCGGTCGCCGATCGACCGGATCACGCGCTCATCCGCGCGGGCGAGCGCTTCCAGCTCGGCCTCGCCGATGCGCGCGGGGACCTCGAGCTGAGCCCGCACCTTGCCGCCCACCTGCACGACGGCCGTGACCGTGTCCTCCACGAGCAGCGCGGGGTCGGCCGAGCGCCACGTGACCAGTCCGACGGACGGTTCGTGCCCGAGCAGCTCCCACATCTCCTCCGCGGTGTGCGGCGCGATCAGGTCGAGCATCACGGCGATCGTCTCGGCGGCCTCGCGCACCGCGGGGTCGCCCGCACCGCCCGCGCCGTCGATGGTCTTGCGGGTGACGTTCACCAGCTCCATCAGCCGGGCGACCAGCACGTTGAACTTGGTCTGCTCGACCAGGGCCGGAGCCTCCGCGAGCAGCTTGTGCGTGGCGCGACGCAGGGCCGCGTCTCCCCCGTCGAACACCACGTCGACCGGGCTGGACACCTCGTGCCCGATGCGCAGCGCACGCGAGAGGAACTTCTGCGCGCCCGTGGTCGACACGTCCGCCCAGTCCTTGTCGTCCTCCACCGGACCGGCGAAGGCGAGGCCCACGCGCAGCGCATCGGCGCCGTGCGCGTCGAGCTCCTCCTGGAACAGCACCAGGTTGCCCTTGCTCTTCGACATCTTCTGCCCGTCGAGCAGCACCATCCCCTGGTTGATCAGGTTCGAGAACGGCTCGGTGAAGTCGATCAGGCCCATGTCGAACAGGACCTTCGTGATGAAGCGTGCGTAGAGCAGGTGCAGGATCGCGTGCTCGACGCCGCCGATGTACGAGTCCACCGGCGCCCAGCGCGACGCCTGGGCGGGGTCGAACGCCACGGTGTCGCTGTTCGGCGAGAGGAAGCGCAGGAAGTACCACGAGCTGTCGACGAACGTGTCCATCGTGTCGGGGTCGCGCAGCATGGGGTCGCCGGTCTCCGGGTCGGTCGTGCGCACCCAGCTCTCCGCCCCGCCCAGCGGCGAGGTGCCCTTGGGCTTGAGGTCGAGTCCCTCGACGCTCGGCAGCTTCACGGGCAGCCGGTCCTCGGGCACCGGCACGATGCGGCCGTCGTCGCCGTGCAGCATCGGGATCGGCGTTCCCCAGAAGCGCTGTCGCGAGATCAGCCAGTCGCGCAGACGGTAGTTCTTCGCCGCACGGCCCGTGCCCGACGCCTCCAGCTGCTCGATCGCGCGGGCGATCGCGTTGCGCTTGGACAGCCCGTTCAGCGGACCCGAGTTGATCATGCGACCGTCGCCCGTGAGCGCGACACCGGTCGATGCGGGGTGCTGCTCGTCGAGCGCGGCGCCCGTGTCGATCGGGACGCCCTCCTCGTCGACCTCGATCACCGGCATGGCCCCCGTGATCGGCGCGGTCGTGTCGACCACGACCTTGACCGGCAGGTCGAAGGCGCGGGCGAAGTCGAGGTCGCGCTGGTCGTGCGCGGGAACCGCCATCACGGCGCCGTGGCCGTAGTCGGCCAGCACGTAGTCGGCGGCCCACACCGGCAGCTTCTCGCCGTTCACGGGGTTGATCGCGTAGCGCTCCAGGAACACGCCCGTCTTGGGGCGATCCGTGGACTGCCGATCGATGTCGGACTCCTTCTGCACCTGCTCCAGATAGTCCTGGAACCGCTGGCGCACCTCGACGGGAGCCTCGGCGGCCAGTTCAGCGGCGAGATCGGAGTCGGGCGCCACCACGAAGAACGTCGCACCGTGCAGGGTGTCAGGGCGCGTGGAGAACACCGTCACCGGCTCGTCACGGCCCTCGATGCGGAAGTCCACGTCGGCGCCGACCGAGCGGCCGATCCAGTTGCGCTGCATCTGCAGCACCTTGTGCGGCCAGAAACCCTCGAGCTGATTCAGGTCGTCGAGCAGCCGATCCGCGTAGTCGGTGATGCGGAAATACCACTGGGTGAGCTTCTTCTTCACGACCTCGTAGCCGCAGCGCTCGCAGCGACCGTCGACGACCTGCTCGTTCGCCAGCACCGTCTGGTCGTTCGGGCACCAGTTGACCGGGCTCTTCTTGCGGTACGCCAGGCCGCGCTCGTACATCTTCAGGAACAGCCACTGGTTCCAGCGGTAGTACTCCGGGTCGGACGTGTGCAGGACGCGGCTCCAGTCGAACGAGACGCCGTACTGCTCGAAGCCGACCTTCTGCTGCGCGATGTTCTGATAGGTCCACTCGCGCGGGTCCGCGCCCTGGCGGATCGCCGCGTTCTCGGCGGGCAGGCCGAACGAGTCCCAGCCGATCGGGTTGAGCACGTTGTGCCCGCGGTGACGCCAGAACCGCGCCACGATGTCGGAATAGAGGTAGTTCTCCGCGTGCCCCATGTGCAGGTCGCCCGAGGGGTACGGGAACATCGCCAGGACGTAGCGCCGCGGGCGGGTGTCGCCGTCGCCGCCGGTAAGGAACGTCTCGTGCTCCGCCCAGTACTTCTGCCACTTGGCCTGGATGGCGTGCGCCGAGGGCATCTCCTCGTCGACGGGAGCGGTGGACAGGTTCTCGGACAACGAACGCACGACCAATCTGAGGGGAATTGCGGGATCAGTTCAGGATATCGGAACCCCACGGCCAGGGCGGCTCCGCGCCCAGCGCCGCGAGCGGAGCCCTCGCCTTGGTCGCGACCTCGGCGACCTCGGCCGCCGGCACCGAGCCCCACGTGATCCCGCCGCCCGCTCCGACCACGGCCTCGTCCCCCGCGATCACGATGCTGCGGATCACCATCGCGAGGTCGACGGCGCCGTCCACGCCCACGTAGCCGAAGCAGCCGGCGTACACGCCCCGGGGGCCGCCCTCCAGCTCGTGCAGCCGCGTCATCGCCGACAGCTTCGGCGCCCCGGTCATGCTGCCGGCGGGGAACGCGGCCGCGAGCAGCGCGCCGAGCGTGACGCCGTCCGCCAGCGTGCCGCTCACCGTGCTCACGAGCTGGTGCACGGCCGGGTAGCTCTCCACGACCCACAGCCCGTCGACACGGATCGTGCCGGGCACGCACACGCGCGACAGATCGTTGCGCATGAGATCGACGATCATCACGTTCTCCGCGCGCTCCTTCGGGTCGCCGGCGAGCTCGGCGGCGAGTGCGGCATCCGTGTCGGGGTCGCTGCTGCGCGGCCGGGTGCCCTTGATCGGCCGGGTGCGCACGACTCCGCCCGCCGCGTGGAGGAACTGCTCCGGACTGGCGCTCAGCAGCGCGCGCCCGCCGATGCGCACGAAGCCCCCGTGGTGCGCGGGGGTCGCCGACCGCAGCCTCCGGTACACCTCGACCGGGTCGTGCGTCCCCGGCACGGTGAAGCGCGTGGTGAGGCAGAGCTGATACGCGACGCCCGCGCGGATCAGGGCGCGGCACCGCTCGATGAGCTCGGCGTACTCCGCGGGGGTGTGCCGGGCCACGGTGGTCCCCGGTACCGGATCCGGCCGCGCGGGAGTGAGGTCGACCGCCGCGACGAGGAGCTCGTCCGCCCAGGGGTCGGCGTCGGGCCCGGCGGGGTCGAGCGCCCACAGGCGATGGCGCGCATGGTCCCAGGCGATCGCGTGGGTCACCCGCATCCAGCCGTCGGGCACCGGGTCGTCCGCGGACACCGGGGCACCGGCGGCCGCGGCACCGCCCTCGTACGTGCACCAGCCGACCCATCCGCCGAGGAACGGGGGGAGCCCGGGCTCGGAGACGCGGCCGTCCAGCCGCACATCGTCGGGTCTCGGCGACAGCACGCCGACCCCCAGCAGACTCCACCCCTCCGCGGCTCCCTCCCCCGCGTCCAGCCAGAACACGTCACCCGCCCTGGCGGCGAGCACGCGGAACAGCCGCTCGGGGTCCGCCCAGGTCGGCAGGGGTCGGGGGCTCAGGTGCGCGCGCACCTTCCCAGCCTAGGTGCGGCGACGCCCGATATTCTCAGGGGGTGGACGACCTCCTGCTCTGGCTCCTCGACACCGTGCAGTCGATCGATCCGGTCACGCGCACGCTGGTCGCCGGACTCGCGGTCATGCTGGAGACGAGCATCCTGATCGGGCTCATCGTCCCCGGCGACACGATCGTGATCATCGCCTCCATGGGGATCGCGACCCCCTGGGAGGGTGTGGCGATGGGCGTGACCGTCGTGGTCGGCGCCCTGATCGGCGAGAGCATCGGCTTCGGGCTCGGCCGGTGGCTCGGTCCCCACATCCGCTCGTCGTGGCTGGGGCGCCGCATCGGCGAGCAGAACTGGGTGCGCGCGGAGAACTACCTGGCCCGCCGCGGCGGCATCGCCATCTTCCTCTCCCGCTTCCTTCCGGTGCTGCACTCCCTGGTGCCGCTGACCGTCGGGATGAGCGAGTACCCGTACCGCCGCTTCCTGGCGTGGACGACGCCCGCCTGCATCATCTGGGCCACGGCCTACGTGAGCGTGACCTCGCTCGCGGCGGGAAGCTTCCGCGACCTCGTCGACCGGGTGCACTACGCGAGCTACATCTTCGTCGGCGCCATCGCACTCTTCCTGCTCCTGGCGTATCTGGGCAAGAAGCTGCTGCAGCGGCTGGAGGCGCGGCATCTGGAGGCGCCGGAGGCGGGCACGGACGCCGACGTGAAAGACTGAGGCAATGGCTTCCCCACCCCCGGCGCCCAGGATCCACTGGTTCGCACGGCTCGAGCACCGCCTCCACGTGTGGCGCGAGGGGCGAGCGCGCCGACGCGGCCGCAGCGCCACGATCCTCCCATTCCCTGGCTACGGCGGTCCCGGGTGGGTGCGCGTGCTGGGGCGGGTGCTCATCGTGCCGCCGCAGCGCAGCAACCGGGACGGCGAGCCGGCGAGCATCCGCGGCTGGCGCAGCTTCGTCGGCATCCCGGTCGGGTTCGCGTCGGTCAGCGTGCACGTGGGCGACAGCACTCACCAGGTCGTCGCCGACCGCGGTGGTGTGATCGACGCCGTGATCCGCGCCGACCTGGAGCCCGGGTGGCAGACCTTCACGGTCACGGTCGAGGGGCAGGAGCCGATCGAGGCGCGGGCGTTCATCGTCGCGGCGGACACCCGGTTCGGGGTCGTGTCCGATGTGGACGACACGGTGATGGTCACGGCGCTCCCGCGCCCGTTCATCGCCTTCTGGAACTCCTTCGTCGTGGATGAGCACGCCCGCATCCCGGTCCCGGGCATGGCGGTGCTGCTCGACCAGCTCCTGCGCCAGCACCCCGGCGCGCCCATGGTGTACCTGTCCACGGGCGCCTGGAACGTCGCACCCACGCTCTCCCGGTTCCTCGGGCGGCACCTGTTCCCCGCAGGGTCGCTGCTGCTGACCGACTGGGGCCCGACGCACGACCGCTGGTTCCGCAGCGGCCGCGAGCACAAGCTCACGAACCTGCGCCGCCTGGCCACCGAATTCCCCGAGGTGAAGTGGCTGCTGATCGGCGACGACGGCCAGCACGACGAGGCCATCTACACGCAGTTCCAGGAAGAGCACCCCGACTCCGTGGCCGGTGTGGCCATCCGGCGCCTCCTTCCCGCCGAGGCCGTGCTCGCCGGTGGGCGCGCCGAGATGGAGTCGCACGAGGCGGACGCCGCCCCGTGGGTCAGCGCCGAAGACGGTGCCGGTCTGCGCGACCAGCTCGGCGACGTGGGCATCCTGCACTGACATGGCCCTGTCGCGCGAGGAGTGGCTCCCGCGGGAGCAGGCGCATCGGGAGCGTGCCGACACGCTGACCGCCGACCACCGTGCCCGCCTGTCCCGCGGCGAGAAGCACCCGGTGTGGGACTTCCTCCACACCTATTACGCCTGCAAGCCCGCGCAGCTGCGGCGCTGGCACCCCGGTGCGGGGGTCGAGCTGCGTGACGCCGCCGAGCGTGCCGGGTGGCGCTGGTACTCCCCCGGCGCGACCCCCGACGCGGTGGTTCCCGATGTCGACCGGTACGCGGCCGAGAAGCCCGAGCTGGCCGCGCTGGTCGAGCGCATGCTGCGCCGCACGGCCTCGCGGCCCGGTCAGTTCGGCTGCTTCGGACTCCACGAGTGGGCGATGGTGTATCGCGCGGACGAGCACCGTCACCCCGTGCCGCTGCGCCTCGGGAAGGACGGCACCGATGCGGTCGTGGAGACGCACGACCTGCGGTGCACCCACTTCGACGCGTTCCGGTTCTTCACCCCGGAGGCCGTGCCACGCAACCGGACGACGCTCAGCAGGGACGGGCAGCCCCAGGTCGAGCAGCCGGGGTGCCTGCACGCCGGCATGGACCTGTACCGCTGGGCCATGAAGCTCGGGCCCCTCGTGCCCGGTGAGCTGCTGCTCGACACCTATGAGCTGGCGAGGGACATCCGCCTGCTGGACATGCAGGCCGCCCCCTACGACCTGGCCGCCTGGGACGTGGAGCCCGTGCGCATCGAGACGCCGGAGGGCAAGGCCGACTACGTGCGACGACAGCGCGGCTTCGCGGAGCGGGGGGCGGTGCTGCGCGCGGCTCTGCTCCGCGCCTGGCTCGGCTCGGACGCACGCGCCGTCGCCTGAGCCGTCGCTTCCGCCTCAGCCGGCCGGGGTGCAGGTGTCGCAGACTCCCCAGGTCGCGGTGGATCCCGCGAGCTGCATCCGCAGGGCCAGAACTCGCGTCGCGGCGTCCGCCAGCCGCTCCGCGGGCAGGGTGCCCGCGTCGACCGCCGCCGCGATGCCCGCGGCCATGCGTCCGGCGGTCTGCGCGTCGGAGCCGGCGACCATGAGCACCAGGTCGTTGCCCGCCGCGACCGCCGCCACCCCGTTCGCCACCGGATCGGCGTAGGCGGGGTCGCCCGACGACAGCAGCATCCCGAGGTCGTCCGTCACCGAGACACCGTCGAAGCCGAGCTCGTCACGGGCGAGCGTGTGCCACGTCGCTGAGAGGGAGGCGGGCAGCGGGTCGACGGCGGTGTAGGCGAGATGCCCGTACATGAGGAGGGAGGCTCCCGCGTCGATGCCCGCGGCGAAGGGCACCGCGTCCGTCGTCTTCCACTCCTCCAGGCTCCGTCCGGTGGTCGGGATCGCGTGGTGCGAGTCGCCCGGAGCCGCACCGTGGCCGGGGAAGTGCTTGAGTGCGGAGGCGACGAACGGCTGCTGCGCCGAGGTGGCCGCCGCGACGCGCTCGGCCGCCCCGGACGGATCGGTGCCGAGGGCCCGCCCGAAGATGAACGAGCCGCTGTCGGCGGTGACGTCTGCGACCGTGCCGAAGTTCACCGTGATGCCCGCACGGGCCACCAGTGCACCGCGGGCGGCGAACGCGGCCGACGTGTCGGCGGCCGGGCGGTCCTTGAGGGTCGTTGAGGCGGGGAACACGTCCCCGTCGAGCCGGGAGACCAGGCCGCCCTCCTGGTCCACCGCGATCAGCGGAGGCAGCGTCGGGTCCACCGCGAGAGCATCCGTGAGCGCGTGCAGCTCGGCGTCGGTGCCGGGGATGTTCACCCCCATCAGGATGAACCCGCCGAACCCGGCCTGCATGTAGGCGGCCAGCGCTGCCGGGTCGGTGCCGCCGATATGTCCCATCACGATGGAGGCCGCCTGCTGCGCCACGGGCAGGTCGGCGACCGCGGCGGCGGCGCGTTCGCGGAGATACGCGGTGTCGGCGGCGTCCACCGTGGCGTCGGCGCTCCCGGCATCGTCGGTGGGCGCGGGAGTCTCCCCCGCGGTGGTCGCGGCAGCGGCAGGCGCGGGAGGGGCGGTCCACGTCGCTGCGGTCGATGTCGCAGCGGGCAGCGGTGGCGCGGCGGCGGGCGGCGCACAGAGGGCGAGCGCCAGCGCGGCGAGCACTCCGACCGTGCGCCGTCGCGCGGGCCTCAGGGGCACGTCGGGGCCTCCGTCACGGTCAGCCCGCGAGGGCCTCGGCGATCGGGAGCGAGGAGTCCGCGTCGCCGTTGCCGAAGCGGATCGTGCGGCCGACTGTCGCCGGATTCTGCAGGACCTCGACGATGACGGCCGCGACGTCGGCGCGCGAGACCTCTCCCCGGCCTTCGGGGTCGATCTGGATGCGTCCGGTCGGCTCGTCGAACGTGAGACCGCCCGGTCCGAGGATCGTCCCGGCGAGGTTCGAGCCGCGGAGGTGCTCGTCGGCGGCCCACTTCGCGTCGGCGTACGCGAAGAACGGGTCGTCCTGCGGGATCCCGTGCTCCGCGGTGGAGCCGATCCAGGACACCAGGACGTAGCGCTCGACGCCGGCACGCTCGGCGGCGTCCATCGACCGCTCCGCCGCGTCGCGATCGACAGCGTAGGTGCGCTTCGGGTCACCGCCGCCCGCGCCGGCCGACCACACCACGGCGTCGTGCCCGCGGATGATCTCGGCGAGGGCGTCGACGTCGAGCTGTTCGATATCGGCCACCAGGGCGGTGGCCCCCGTGGCCTCCACGTCGGCGACGTGGTCGGGGTTGCGGATCACGCTGGTGACCTCGTCGCCGCGGGCGACGAGCAGCGGGGCGAGCAGGAGGGCGATGCGGCCATGGCCGCCGAAGACGAGGACGCGCGACATGCTTCCACCCTACGCGCCGGGTCCGACGTCAGCGCGGGGTCTGCGCGCTGTCGATCACGAACGCCTGCGGGTGGTCGGGCAGGTAGCGCACCACGACCGGGGCGCCGCTCGGCAGGTACGCGTCGCGGTCGGGGTAGACCGCCGGGGTGAAGAAGTTGCTCTCCAGCGTGTACTCCACGCCCTCCGCGGTGGTGAACGTGACCCAGTCCCCGTCGATCGTGGCCGTCGTTGGTCGCCCGTTGTCGTAGATGTACGCGCGCGTGACAGGCACGCCGGTCAGGCTCAGGATGCCGATCACGAGCGACCCGAGCATCACGAAGGCGAGCACCCGGAACACGATCCGCACGATCGTCCCGCCGATCCCGGCCCGCGGACGGGTGTCGAGCGGCAGCAGCCCCTCCCGCTCGCGGATGGCCCGCAGCGACCCACCCGGTGTGGCTCCTCTGGCCGACACGGCGAAGAGCCCGAGGATCGAGAAGCCGGCGATGAACACCATGGCGTAGCCGTGCGACGCGGGGAAGTTGACGAGCCACATGAGGGTGTCGAGCGGGTTCATCGCGTCGCCTCTTTCTCGATCGTGACCGCCACCGTGTGCGGATCCTCCCGCCGGTAGTACGCCCAGATCGGCGCGCCCACCTGCAGCCGCGACACCGCCTGGGGATACACGAACACCGTGGTGTCGGCCTCCCAGGTCGCCGCCCCCTCCGGTGCCACCAGCACCTTGAGCGCGAGCTCGCTCTGCCCCTCCCTGCGGCGTCCGGTCGGGCGCACCTCGAGCACCGACGCGGGCACCGCGGTGCCCGTGGTCCTGGCTCGCACCTGGGCGGGGTCGATGAGCCCGCGGTCGATGCGCCACTGCAGCATCGCCTCTCGCACGGTCGGGTCGCTGAGGTCGGCGAGCTGCACCGTGTCGTGGTCGGTCGTGCTGTACCGCACCGGCACGGGCTGCCCGACCTGGAGTCCCGCGGAGTCGGAGGGGTCGATGAGCATCCGCAGCTGTCCGATGAAGTCGTCGCCCTCAGCGGGGCTCACGCGCAGGAACAGGTCGTACTGCGGCACGTCGTTGATCGTGACGCCCGTGCGGGAGAGCTCGACGATCGTGCCGACGCCGATCCGGGTCTCGCCGCGGAGCTTCGTGCGGCGGCCGAACCCCGTCATCGTGCCGCCGAACGTGAGGAGCAGCCCCCAGGCGACGCCGATCAGGATCGGGCCGCCCAGGGTGTCATCGCCCGCGAACGGGAGGATCGAGTGGCGCTGATCGACGCCGAACAGTCCCTCGCCCACCCAGATCGCCAGCCAGGCCGTGAGCAGGAGCCAGACGACCGTGAGGATGATGCGCAGCATGGTCTTCAGCGTATCGAGAAGCCCGGCCGCACTCCGGCTGACGCGCCCTCAGCCGGTCGAGACGGGAACGGCGGCGGCGGCCAGCGCCCGCTGCACGCCCTTCGCGGCCGAGCGCCCCGCACGGTTCGCGCCGATCGTGCTGGCCGAGGGCCCGTACCCCACGAGCTGCACGCGCGGATCGGCGACCGCGGTCGTACCGCGGCCGTGGCGGTCGAGCTGGATGCCGCCCGCGGCGCTGCGGAGGTGCAGCGGCGCCAGGTGCCCGATCGCCGGCCGGAATCCGGTGGCCCAGAGGATCATGTCGACCCGTTCGAACGACCCGTCGGCCCAGCGCACCCCGTCGGGCTCGATGCGTGCGAACAGCGGCCGAGGGTCCGCATAGGCGCCGAGCCGCTCGGCCTCGCGCTCCTGCGGACGCAGCATCAGCCCGGTCACACTGACGACGCTCCGCGGTGGGAGCCCGGCCGCGACGCGCTGCTCGACGAGCGCGACCGCCGCGGCCCCCGCCTCGGGGGTGAAGTCGTCGCTGCGCCAGACGGGCGGTCGCCGCGTGACCCACAGCGTCTCGGTGATCGGGGCGAGGGCGCCGAGGAACTGCACCGCGGACGCGCCCGCGCCCACGACGAGCACTCGGCGGCCTCGGAAGTGCTCCGGTCCCGGGTAGTCGACCGTGTGCAGCTGCTCGCCGAGGAAGGTCTCCATGCCGGGCACGTGCGGCACGAACGGGTGGGTCCAGGTGCCGGTCGCGTTCACGAGCGTACGGGTCGTCCACTCCCCCTCCGGTGCCTGCACCACGAGCAGCCCGTCGTGGTCGTCCACGCGACGCACGTGCACGGGGCGCAGAACGGGGAGGTCGTGCGCGCGCTCGTAGGCCGCGAAGTATTCCGGCACCGCCTGGTTGGCTCGACGTCGGTCGCGCGCGGGCGGGGTGTCGCCCGGCAGCTCGGCGACGCCGTGCACGTCGCTCATGGTCAGCGCGTCCCAGCGGTGCTGCCAGGCGCCGCCCGGCCGCTCGTCGGCGTCGAGCACCACGTGCGGGATCCCGAGCCTGGTCAGGTGGTACGACGCCGAGAGGCCGGCCTGCCCTGCACCGATCACCAGGCTGTCGAGAATGCTCACGCTGTCAGGAACGCCCGGAGAGCCGCGGTTGTTCCACCCCGGCGACGCGCCCGGGCTGCCCGCCCCGATTGGTGCCGGTGTCGCTTCGTGTAGTACGCTGTTCGAGTTGCTCCGGCAGATGAGGAGCGGCTTCTGGGCCTGTGGCGCAGCTGGTAGCGCACCTGCATGGCATGCAGGGGGTCAGGGGTTCGAGTCCCCTCAGGTCCACCAGAGAATCCCGCGAGAGATCGCGGGATTTCTTCGTTTCCGGTGAGGTTGCACGGGGCTAGCGCCGCAGCGCGCGAGCGTCAACCGTCTCGCGAAGCCCCCCGCGTCGTCGTAGACAGGTCGCATCCGCCGACGAAAGGATGCCCCATGTCCAACCCGACTCCCCCGATCCCGCCCGTCCCGCCGTTCGCCGAGGGGGACGCGGAAGACGTGCCCACGCGCGAGGTCGACGGCGAACGCGTGCTCGACGAGGATGCCGACGACGCACAGATCGACAGCGCCGAGGCCGACCGCGCCGCCACGACGGCGGACGTCGACGGCGACGACGCCTGACCGCCGGACGAGAGAAGGGCACCGCCTCGACCGAGGTGGTGCCCTTCTCTCCGCGCTGCGGCGCTCACGTCGCCAGCAGCGGGGGGCGGTGCGGGATCGCGATCGGGCGCGTGGCCCGGCTCGCCCCCTGCATCCGCTCGACCTCTTCGAGAACCTCGAACGCGGTGCCGTAGCGGATCGCGAGCGGAAGGTCGCGCAGCCACGTCACCTCGACCTCGGTGTCGGCGAGCTCGTAGACGCAGGCGACGACGTGGCGCGGGTCGTTCTGGGGATAGCGCAGGTCGTTGATCACCCACTCGGACGGTGTGATGCGGTGGAGCACGAAACGGGGATCGGGGATGTCGGACATCTGGGGGCCCTCCAGGACTCTCTTATAAGGAGGGTGCGCCCTGCGGGCACGGAAGGGTAGGCCCTTGACACCTGACCGGCGAAGTGCAGGACTAGGTGTCGAGCCCGCCCGCGGAGGCCACCTGCGCCCGCCACCACGGAGTCTCGATGAACCCGCGCTTCATGAACACGAGCTCCATCGCGGCGTTCCATCCGCGCACGCCCTTGAGGTGCGCGATCGTCCCGGTGAGGAAGTCGTGCAGGGTCTCGGTGCTCGGCAGGATGATCTCGCAGTACAGCGAGTTCTCTTCCAGCGCCGCCGCGAGGAACCGCACGGACACGTGCTGCGCGAGCGTCTGTGCCACCGAGGCGATGCGCGACGGCTCGACCCGCAGCATCAGCAGCGTCTCCGCGCTCATGCCCAGCGCCGACGCGGGCACCATCGTCACGGTCGTGAGGCAGCCGGCGCTGCGCATCCGCTCGTACCGGCGCCGCACGCTGCTCTCGTTCATGTCGAGCGCATCGGCGATCGACTGGAACGACGCCCGTCCGTTGTAGCGCAGTTCCGCGACGATCGCGCGGTCGGCGTCGTCGAAGTGCGTCGGGTCGCACGTGTTCGGTGCCGGCATGTACGACTTCGGGTCGCTGGCGGCCTCGGCGTGCGAGTCGTACAGCTGACGCCCCCAGTCGAAGCTCACCTTGTACGTGTGCACGACGAGGTCGCTGCGCCAGCGCTCCACGCCGGGGATGGCCTGCAGATCCGTGAGCACGTGCGCGTAGGTCGCCGAGTCCCCCGGGATGACGACCTCCGCGAACACGTCGAACTTGCCGGTCACCAGGGTCACGAACCGCACGTACGGGGAGCCGATCAGCGCCTGCGCGACGCTCAGCTGCGACCCGGGGGTGCAGTTGATGCGCACGAAGAACGTCTCCACGTGCCCCTCGCTGCCCAGGGTCGGCACGATGCCCACGCTCACCACACCCTCGGCGAGCAGCTGCTGCCCGCGCCGGGTGACCGTCGAGACGGACGCGCCGGCGAACTCGGCGATCGACGTCCAGCTCGCGCGTCCGTCCTGCTGAAGTGCGACGACGATCCTCCGGTCGAGATCGCTCACTTCTCTCGTCAGTGGAACGCTCGTCATCGGGTCGGCGGGTACACCCGGTGCAGGAACGTGCGCACCGCTTCCGTCCACGCCTCTGCCTCCTCGATCTGCGGGGAGTGCCCCGACTTCTCGAACACCACCATCTCGGAGTCCGGGATGAGATCGGCGATCGTCTGGCTACACGATACTGGCGTGATCCAGTCGGTCCGGCCCACGGTGATGAGTGTCGGGACTGCGATCTCGGGCAGCCGCGGCTTCAGGTCGTAGTCCGGCAGGTTCACGGAGAAGGCGTAGTTGTGCGCCCGGTAGCGGTAGGGCGTCGCCTGCACCTTCCGCTCGACCGCCTCGGGGTCGTAGACGAAGTCGTACAGGGGCAGGATCTCCCGCCAGCAGTCCTTGAGGTCCTCGTCGTCGCGCACCTGCCCGAGGTCGATGCGGTCGAACTTCTCCATGTCGATGTCGACCCGGTCGGAGGCGAGGGCGTTCTCGCGCGCCAGGTGCGCGTTGGAGTTGTCCGGGGAGGTGTCGCGCAGCACGAGCGCGGCCACGCGGTCGGGGTAGCGCAGCGCGTACTCCATGGTCATGAAGCCGCCATAGGAGCCGCCGGCCATGACGATCTTCTCCGCGCCGATCCACTCGCGCAGACCGTCGATGTCGGCCGCCCACTGCTCGTGGCTGTAGGTGCCGTTCCCCTCGCTCTGGCCGCTGCCCCTGGCGTCGAACACGACCACCCGGTACTCGTCGGCGAGCCGGCCGAAGCTCGCGCGCGGCTCGGCACGCGACCCCAGCCCCGGGGCGCCGTGATGGGTGATGATGACGGGTGCGTCCTCGGGACCGAGCACCTCGACGGCCAGGTGGTTGCCGTTGATCTCAACCCACTGGTGGTCGCTCGTGGCGGCGGCGAACTCCGGGGAGACGTCGGGGGTGGATGTCATGTCGTCCTCTTTCTTCAACAGGCGTTCAGAGCGCGATGGTGCACTCGTCGAGGCTGCGCGGATAGGTGGTCAGGGGCTCGGCGCCGTCGGCGGTCACGAGCATGCTGTCGCTGATGCGGTACCCGGCGTGACCCGGCACGTAGATGCCCGGCTCGTTGGAGACGACCATGCCCGCCTCCAGGAGCGTGGCGTCGCCGTCCTCCAGCCACGGCGCCTCGTGCATGCCCAGACCGATGCCGTGCCCCTGGCGGTGCCGGATGAACTCGCCCAGCCCGGCGTCGCGGATCACGTCGAGGCACAGCCGGTTCGCCTCGCGGCACTCCAGGCCCGCGCGGATGGTCTCGCGGCCCACGCGCTGGGCGTCGCGGATCGTGTCGTGGTAGCGGCGCTGCTCGGCCGTGGGCTCCCCGAGCACGAACGTGCGCTCGCCCTCGATGAAGCGGCCGCCCACGGCGCAGCCGAGCGAGAGCATGAAGGTGTCCCCCGCCCGGAGCCGGTTGACCGACGGCAGCCCGTGCGGGAACGCGGAGTTCGCCCCGGAGTACACCAGACCGCCCGCGAGCAGCGAGGCCACGACCACGTTGCGGTGCTCGGCATACATGACACGGGTGCCGGCGGAGGTCACGTGCCGCTCCAGCTCGGCCTCGGTGGGCAGCTCTCCGCCCGCCGCGACGGCCTCGCGCACCAGTGCGACCCCGGCCTCCAGCATCAGGTCGGTGATGCGGGCGGCTTCGCGGTGCAGCACCACCTCCTCCGGGAACTTCACGTATCGGGTGCGGGTGAGCAGGTCGGACGGCACGAGCTCGGCGTGCGGCATCGCGGCGCGGGCGGCAGCCAGGCGCTGATACGGCATCGTGGTCGCGAAACCGACCCTGCCGCGCGGCGACACCGCGTCGGCGAGCACCTGGAACGGCGGGACGACCCCCGGGAACTCGAAGAACGCGACCAGCTCGGCGCGCGCGGACTGCGACTGCGCGTACTCGCGTTCCAGCTCGGGCAGCAGCATCACGACGCGCCCTCCCGCCTCGACCCAGATCGCGACCGGCCGCTCGGACGGGTGGTGGAAGAAGCCGGTGAGGTACGCGATGTCCTCGGGGTGGTCGGTCAGGAAGACGTCGAAGCCCTCCTCCCCCATCCGCTCGCGGACACGCTGCTGCACGGTGTCGAAGAACTCCGGCGCGAGGCGCTGATCGAAGACGGTCATGCGGTGCTCCTAGCGGGACAGGTGGCGCGGGTTGCGCGCGTCGTTGTAGGCGATGGACAGGAGGGTGGCCGACAGCACCAGGATCAGGATCGCGATGGAGGGGAACAGCGTCAGCCACCACGCGCTCACCATGGCGCCCGCCTGCTGTGCCTCGTACAGGATGCGGCCCCACGACCACGTGGTCGGGTCGCCCAGTCCGAGGAACGCCAGCCCCGCGGCCGACAGCACCGCCCGCGACGCGGTCACCACGACCGAGACCACGACCACCGGGGTCACCGCGGGCAGCACGTGCCGCGTGATGATCCACAGCGGAGAGGTCGTCATCAGCCGGGACGCGTCGACGTACGGCAGCCCGACGACCGTGAGCGCCTGGGAACGGACGAGTCGGGTGACCTCGGGCCACGAGAACGCCGCGACCACGAAGATGATCGTCGAGGTGCTCGGCCCCACGAGCGCCGCGATCAGGATCATCAGCGGCAGCACGGGCAGCGACAGGGTCATGTCGACGATCACGCTGATGATGCTGTCGAGCTTGCGGAAGTAGGCCCCGATCACCGCGATGATCGTGCCGAAGACGATCGCGATCACCGAGGCGGCCACGGCGACCAGCACGCTCTGCTGCGTGCCCCAGATGACCTCGGAGAACACGTCGCGGCCGAGCGCGTCGGTGCCGAACCAGTGGTCCCCGCTCGGCGGGCGCAGCACGTCGGGCCCGTAGCTCGCCGGGTACGGGGCGATCAGGGGCGCCGCGAGGGCGACGATCACGAGCAGGATCAGCAGGCCGAGCGAGATCATGCCGAGCGGGTCGCGGCGGAAGGCGCGCCAGGTGTGCGCGCTGGCCCGCTCGCTGCCGGCCGCGGTCGGTTCGCTGGGGACGAGGTTCTCGGTGGAGGGCAGCGGAGCGGTCATGCGGTCTTCACTCTCGGGTCCAGGTAGCCGTAGATGATGTCGGTGACCGTGTTGGCCACGACCACGGTGATGGCGAGCATGAGGAATGCGCCCTGCAGCACCGGGAAGTCGAGCTGCGTGACGGCCTCGTAGATGCCGCGGCCGATGCCCGGGTAGGCGAACACGGTCTCGGTGAGCACCGCCCCGCCGACGAGGAACCCGAGCTGGAGCCCGATCAGCGTCGTGGTCGGCAGCAGCGCGTTGCGCAGCGCGTGCTTCCACAGGATGCGGCGGCCGCGGAGGCCGTTCGCCTTCGCGAGCAGGATGTAGTCCTCGCCGAGCGTCTCGATGAGGGTGGAGCGCATGGTCAGCACGTAGGAGCCGACCTGGATGAGCATGAGCGACACCGCCGGGAGCACGAGGTGCTGCGCGACGCTGAGGTACCACTCGAAGCCGTAGGTGTTGTTGGTGTAGGCGCCGCCGATGGGGAACCAGCCGAGGTTGAGCCCGAACACGAACAGCAGCAGGATCGCGACGCTCGGCACGAACAGCGACTGCCCGGTCACGCCGAGCACCTGCACGGCCCTGTCGATGAAGCGACCCCGGTGCGAGGCGGCCGCGACGCCGAGCGGCACCCCGATCAGGATCGTGAGGACGAGCGCGGTGATGGTCAGCAGCAGCGTCCACGGCAGCCGCTGCAGCAGCACGTCGGTCACCGGGATGGACTGCGTGAAGGAGATGCCGAGGTTGCCCTGCAGCAGCTGCCACATGTACAGGCCGTACTGCACGATCAGCGGCTGATCGAGGCCGTACTGCTCGAGGATGGTCGCCCGGATGTCCTCCGTCATGTTCGGACTCGCCAGCGCAAGGGCCGGATCGCCGGGCAGCAGACGCAGGAGCAGGAACGTCACGGTCACGGCGAACCAGATCGTGAGCAGACCTCGACCTGCGCGACGGAGAATGAACGATGCTCGGGACACCCGGGCGACCTTCCTCGAGAGTGGGGGTTTTCTTACTCGACCGGGTGCGCGCTCGCGAGCGAGAGCGGGTTCACGATCGACAGCAGTTCGCTCGGCTTGGAGATGAAGCCGGACCATTCGTCGCTCGCGGCGAAGAACAGGTTCTGCGTGTACATGATGTTGTCGTAGACCTGCTCGTGCACGATCTTGTTCGCCTTGCGCATGATCTCGATCTTGTCGTCCTCGTCGAACGTGACCATGCCCTCCTCGATCAGCGCGTTCAGCTCGGGGTCGTCGACGTGGGTGTAGTTGATCGCGCCGCCGGGCAGGTACGACAGGGCGAAGTTCGTCACCGGGTCGTCCATGATGGCGAAGTTGCCGGCGTAGATGTCGTAGTCGCCCTCGTTGGTCATGGAGAGATAGGTGTTGCGCTCCGTGCCCTGCAGCTCGATCGTGATGCCGGCCTCGGCCGCGCTGTCCTTCACCATCTGCGCCCACTGGCTGGTCACGCTGTCCTGCAGCGAGTAGATCAGGCGGAACGAGACGGGGAACATGCCGTCGGCGTTCGCCGTGTACCCGGCGTCTTCCATGAGCTCGCGCGACTTCTCCGGGTCGAACTCGTACTCGGTGACGGAGTCGTCGTAGTACTTCGCGAGCACCGGCATCAGGGCGCTGGAACCCGTGGAGACGGCCTGCCCCTGCAGGACGACCGTGCGGATGGCCTCGTAGTCCACCGCGTGGGCGAGCGCCTGGCGCACCTCGGTCTTCGCGAGGTCGGGCTTCTCCATGTTGTAGACGAGGTGCGCGTAGCCGAGACCGGCGGCCTCGATCACCTGCAGTCCGTCGGTGCCCTTCAGCTGCTCGACCTGCGCGGGCGGGAGGGCATTGGCGATCACGTCGATCTCGCCGCTCTGCAGCGCCAGGATCTCGGTGTTCACGTCGGGGTACACGCGGTACACGACCTCGGCGGGTCCCGGGACGCCGCCGTCGACCAGCGGGTAGTCCTCCACGCGCTCGAGCGTGTAGTGCTGGCCGACCTGGAAGTCGGTCATGATGAACGGGCCCATGCCCACCCAGCCGCCGTCGCTGCCGTCGTTCGCGAACTCCGCGATCGATCCCTTCGGCTCGAACACGTGCTGCGGCACGACGACACCCCAGAAGCCGATCTCGTCGATGATCGACGAGTCGGGCTGCGTGAGCGTCAGCTCGACCCGGGTGTCGCTCACCGCGGTCGCGGTGTCGAGGTTGCCCAGCTGGCCGTAGAACGTGCCGGGCGCCTGGTCGCGCTTGACCGCGTTCAGCGTCCACGCGACGTCCTCCGCCGTGAGCGGCTCGCCGTCGCTCCAGGTCAGGTCGTCGCGGATCTCGTAGAACCCGGTGGTGTCGTCGACGTAGCCCCACTCGGTGGCGACGTGCGCCTCCTTGGTCCCGTCGTCGCTGATGCTCAGCAGGTGCGGGTACATCAGGTTGGTGACCCACGAGTCCGTGCGGCTGTTGCCGAGCACGGGGTTGAAGTTCACGACGTCGGTCGTCGTACCGATGCTGAGCGTCTCATCGCTCGGCCCGGTCGCGGCGGACGACTCCCCCGGCTCGGGTGCCGTGGGGGCGCACGCGGCGAGGCCGACGGCGAGGACCGCGGCCGCACCGAGTGCGAGGAACGTGTTGTGCTTCATCAGACCCAGACCTCCTCGAGGACGCGCATGGTGTTGCCGCCGACGACCGCGCGGATCTCGTCGTCGGAGTAGTCGTGCTTCACGAGCCAGCCGATGATGTTGTAGAAGGCCTCGGCGGGGTTCTCGATGCCGTCGACGTACGGCTGCTTCTCGTAGTCGACGTTGGCGTGCGCCTGACCCAGCGACAGGTTCGAGGAGAACGCGTCGTGCAGGCCCACGTGGTCGCCGAACAGCGTGTCGGGTCCGAAGCTCACGTGCTCCAGGCCGACCAGGTCGACGCAGTACTGGAAGTGGTCCATGACCGACTCCAGCGAGTGCTTCGGGTGCTGGGGCGAGATGGTGGTGTGCGGTGCGGCCTCGATGCCGATGACCCCGCCGCGCTTGGCGCACTCGATGATCGTCTCGTCCGTCTTCATGCGGTTCGTCGGCCACAGTCCGCGGGCGCCCGCGTGGGTGATGAAGACCGGCTTGGTGGAGTGGGCGATCACGTCGAGGCACGTCTGGTCGCCCGAGTGCGAGATGTCGATCGCGATGCCGAGCTTGTTCATCCGCTCCACGGCGCGCTCGCCGAAGTAGGTGAGTCCGCCGTCGCCGCGCTCCTTGAGGCCGCCGCCGAGCATGTTCGCCTCGGAGTAGGCGATGCCCATCTGGCGGACGCCGAAGCCGTACAGCACATCGAGCCGGTCGACCTCGTTCTCGATCATGGTCGCGGCCTCGAGCGCGAAGATGTGCGCGACGCGGCCGGTCTCCGCGGCGTACCGGATGTCCTTGATCGACTCGGCCTTGATCACGAAGTCCTGGTGCGCGAGGTCGGCCATGCGCACGCCGAGGTCGAACAGCACGTCCTGGTACTTCCACCCGGCGTCGCTGGAGATGCAGCAGGTGCCGTCCATGCCGTTGTCGAACACCGCGGTCAGACCGGAGCGGGCGAGGCCCTGATAGCCGGTGGGTTCGCGGCCCTGGCGGATGTGGTCGCGCAGCTCCCCCATATCTTCGGGGAAGACCTGCACGTGCTCGTGCAGCGAGATCACGGTCTCTTCGCGGAGGAGGCGCTCGGTGCGCTCCTTCTGCGCGTCGCTGAGGCCGAGGTCGTACGCCGGCACGCGGCCGATCTGCTTGGCGTAGCGGAACTCGCGGTAGTCCTTGCCGGCCTCCAGGTAGTCGTACGCGGTGTAGCCGGTGTAGCGGTCTGCTTGTTCGAGCACGGATGCGCTCCTTCGGGTCGATACGGGGGTGGCCTCCCGTTCGTCGAGCGGGAGATTTCCTCGAATCTCGACGATTCCGGCGCGAAAGTCAACTGTTGTGATGATTTTCGGCCGAGATGTTTCCTGTTCGAAACAATTCAGCGCCAGGATGCTGGCATGATGTCATCCATGAAGAACACATCCGTCCCCGAGAACACCGTCGTCCTCGACGTCCGCGGCCTCACCGTGACCCTCGACGGCTCGCGCGGACCCCAGCGCGTGGTCGATGACATCGACCTCACCGTGCACCGCGGCGAGGTGTTCGCGCTGCTCGGCGAGTCCGGCTCCGGCAAGTCGATGACGGCGCGCGCGATCATGGGCCTCATCGACAACGGCACCGTGGAGGCCGCGACCCTCTCCCTCGGCGACACCGACCTGCTCACCGTCACGCCGGAGCAGCATCGGCGCCTGCGCGGCGTCCGGGTGAGCCTCGTGATGCAGGACGCTCTCTCCGCACTCAACCCCGTGCTCAGCATCGGCGACCAGATCATCGACCTGATCCGCGCGCACACGCCCGTCGGTCGTCGCGAAGCCGAGGCGCGCGCCGTCGAACTGCTCACCCTGGTCGGCATCCCCAGCCCGCAGAAGCGTGTCCGGGACTACCCGCACCAGTTCTCCGGCGGACAGCGGCAGCGCATCCTGATCGCGATGGCGATCGCGCTCGACCCCGACCTGATCATCGCCGACGAGCCGACCACCGCCCTCGACGTCACGGTGCAGGCGCAGATCCTCGACCTGCTGCTGTCGCTGCGCGACCGCCTCGGCATGGGCGTCCTCCTGATCACCCACGACCTCGGCGTCGTGATGGAGGTCGCCGACCGGGTCGCCGTGATGCGCACCGGGCGCATCGTGGAGTCCGGTCCGGCGGACGACGTGCTGACCGCACCCCAGCATCCGTACACGCTGCAGCTGCTCGACTCGATGCCGCAGGACGTGAGCGCCGCGGCGGACGACGACGGCTCCGCGCCGATCCTGGAGGGACGAGGACTCGAGCGCACGTTCCGCTCCGGGAGCGGACGACGCGCACACCGCGTCACGGCCGTCGGCGGCGTCGACCTCTCCCTGCGCAGCGGCGAGATCCTCGCGATCGTCGGCGAGTCCGGCAGCGGCAAGTCCACCCTGGCGCGCATGCTCGTCGGCCTCGACTCCCCCGACGCCGGCACACTGCGCTACCGGGACCAGGACGTGACGCGGGGTCGGCTGCGCGACCGCAAGGTCCTGCGCCGCGGCGTGCAGATGGTGTTCCAAGACCCGTACATGTCGCTGAACCCGCGCATGACCGTGCAGCAGATCATCGCCGAGCCGCTCGCCGCCACCCGCACCGGCACCCCGGCGTCACGCCGCGAGCGGGTCTCCGAGCTGCTCGAACTGGTCGGCCTCGACCCCGACATGGCCTCGCGCTTCCCGCACCAGTTCTCCGGCGGACAGCGACAGCGGATCGGCATCGCCCGTGCCCTCGCGCTCGACCCCGATGTCCTGGTGTGCGACGAGCCGGTGTCGGCGCTCGACGTCTCCATCCGCGCGCAGATCATCGACCTGCTGTGCGAGCTGCGCGAGCGTCTGGGCATGTCGATCGTGTTCATCGCGCACGACCTGTCCCTCGTGCGGCACATCGCCGACCGCGTCGCCGTGATGTACCTCGGCGACATGGTCGAGGTCGGCGACACGGAGGAGGTCTACCGGCACCCCGCGCACCCGTACACGCAGGCGCTGCTGTCGGCCATCCCGCCGCAGACGCGCGCCGAGCGGGGCATGCTCCAGCGACGCACGCGGCTGTCGGCCTGAGCGCCGCGGCTCAGCCGGCGGGACGGACGGTCAGGTCGGTGAGGTGGGCGTCACGCGGAAGGTCGAGCGCCGTGAGGATCGTGGTCGCCACCGCGTCCGGGGTGATGAAGCGCGACGCGTCGTACTCCGCCCCTTCCTGTCGGTGCACCCGCTCCTGCATCGGCGTGGCCGTGCGGCCGGGGTAGATCGAGGTCACGCGCACGCCGTGCTCCGCCTCCTCCGCACGCAGCGCGTCGGCGAGGGCCCGCAGGCCGTGCTTCGATGCCGCATAGGCGGACCACTCCGGGTTCGCCCGGAGCCCGGCCCCGGAGTTGACGAACACCACGTGCCCGCGCGACACCCGCAGCACCGGCAGCAGCAGGCGCGTCAGCTCCGCGGGCGCGACCAGGTTGACGGCGAGCTGCTGCTCCCACAGGGCGGGTGTGAGCTCGCCCACGGCACCGAGGTCCACGACACCGGCGGCGTGCACGAGACCGTCGAGGCGGTCGGGCAGGCTCTGCTTCGACAGCGCCCACGAGAGCCGCCCCGGCTGCGCGAGGTCGCCCACGATCGCCGTGGCACCGGGGAGCTCGTCGGAGATCTGCCGCGCCCTCCCCGCGTCGCGCGCCAGCACGACCACGTGGTCGCCGCGCTCGAGGAGGCGTCGGGCGAGGACGGCGCCGATACCGGAACCAGCGCCGGTCACCAGATGGGTGGCCACCTCAGCCCGCGTCTGCAGCGGTCTCGACGACGTCGAGCGGGATCACGGGGCAGTCCTTCCACAGGCGCTCGAGCCCGTAGTAGACGCGCTCCTCCTGATGGAAGACGTGCACGATCAGGTCGCCGAAGTCGAGCAGCACCCACCGCGCCTCCGCGCGGCCCTCGCGGCGCACGCGCTTGTGGCCGGACTCGACCAGGCGGTCCTCGATCTCGTCGGCGATCGCGGCGACGTTGCGCTCGCTGTTGCCTGTGACGAGCAGGAAGATGTCGACGAGCGGAAGAGGCTCGGAGACGTTGAGCGCCACCAGGTCTTCCCCGCCCTTCGCGACGGCGGCTTCGGCGGCGATGCGCAGCATCTCTTCGGCGGTTTCAGGTGATTGCATCAGAACACATTCGTGGTGAAGGCGACGACCAGTGCCACACCCAGCGCGAGAGCGAGGCCACCGGCGACGATCGCCAGGATCAGCATCAGCCGATTGCCCTTCTCGGGCGCGGGCGGACGGATGACCTCGCCGGCGGGCTTGATGGTGCTGACAGCCGAGCTGGCAGCGATGGGGGTGGGCGAGGACGCCGGAGGCAGCTCCCCGTCGATGAGGACGGCGTCGACATCCTTGCCGTCGGCGGTGCCGTGTGCGTGGCCCTGCGAGCCGATGCCCTTCGGCAGCTCGTAGGAACCCGTGATGAGGATCTCCCCCGTCGACGCGACGGGCCCGGACAGCGACCCCTCCCCGGGCGACGGCGTGAAGATCAGCGCGTTGGGCGAGCGGTGCGAGCCGCCCGAGTCGTTGGACGTGAGCAGCTCGTCGAAAGACGGCCGGAACGACGCGGGCTTCGCCGGCTCCTCGGCGGCCAGCACGCCCTCGCCGAACGCGGGGCTCACGGTGGGACGCTCGCCGTCGGCGACCTCGCCGCGGTCGTCGTCCTGATCGGCGAGCAGGTCGTCGCGCTCGTCCGTCGACCCGGTCTCGACCTCGTCGGCCTCCGCGGTTCCGGGGACGCCGAGCAGCTCGGCCACGTCGACCGGTTCCGGTTCCGCCGGCTCGGCGAGCGGCACGCTCCCGGCGGACTCGACGGCGTCGGCGGCGCTCACCGGCTCGATCGACACCTCGTCGTCGACGTCGTCGTCGTCGTCGACCTCGTCGACCACCGGGGCCGATGGCGAGGAGAAGTCGGGGATGCCCGAGACGATCGACGAGTCGTCGTCCGACTCCTCTGCGCGGGGGGCGGTGTCGCGGTCGTCCTCGGCGGCGTCGGCTCCCACGACCGGCACGGATGCGGTCTTGATCTTCTCCTGCTCACGCGCCTGGCGACGGGTGAGCGGTGCGGCACCGAGGTCGACCGCGGAGTCGGCCACCGGGGCCGGCGCCACGGGGGCGGGCTCGGCCGCGCGCGGAAGCGGGGCCGCCGGCGGAGTCGCGTTCGCCGCCTCCGCAGCGGCCTCGGCCTGCTCCTCCGTGATGACCGGGGTGGATCCAGTCAACCGGATCTCCCGCAGCTGCTTCCGCGTGAGCGGACCTCGCTGATCCGATGTGCTCATTCCTTGCTCCGATACAGATGGTGCTTCGCGATGTACTGGACGACGCCGTCGGGGACGAGGTACCAGACCGGTTGATCGTCGCGGACTCGCTCTCGGCAGTCCGTCGACGAGATCGACAGCGCCGGCACCTCCAGCTGGCTGACGTCGTCGCTCGGGAGGCCGTCGATGCTCAGAACGTGTCCTGGGCGGGAGACCGCGACGAAGTGGGCCAGTTCCCACAGTTCATCATGGTCTCTCCAACTGAGAATTTGCGCCACGGCGTCGGCGCCGCTGATGAAGAACAGCTCCGCGTCGGGCCGCTGAGCCTTGAGATCGCGGAGCGTGTCGATCGTGTAGGTGGGGCCGGCGCGATCGATGTCGACCCGGCTCACCGTGAACCGGGGGTTCGACGCGGTCGCGATGACGGTCATGAGATAGCGGTGCTCACTGGGCGTGACCTCCGCCTTCTGCCACGGCCGTCCGGTGGGAACGAAGACCACCTCGTCGAGATCGAAGGAGTGCGCGACCTCGCTGGCGGCGACCAGGTGGCCGTGATGGATCGGGTCGAAGGTGCCGCCCATCACGCCGATGCGCGGTGCGCGCGTGGTCGCAGTGCTCATGAAAGGCCTAGTGGCCGTGTCCCGCCTCGTGGCCGTCCTTGCCGTGCTTCGCCGCCCAGGCCTCCGCCTTCGCCGAGTGACGGTTCGCCACGTTCTTGTACGACAGCGTGACGAACCCGAGAGCGGCGAACACGATCGCGGCGATGACTCCGAAGATCAGGGTGTCGAGCGCGACGTTGCCGTGGTGCTCGGTCTCTGCGGCGGCCATCGCGATCTGTGCGACGAGGTTCATCCTTGCTCCGTTTCGTGGCGTGCTGTCTCGGGTGTCGGGGATGCAGCGTCCCCCAGTCTAGCCCTCAGCCGCGCGTCTGACCCGCCCCACGCGCGAGCCACTTCGTGCTGGTCAGCTCGGACAGTCCCATCGGCCCGCGGGCGTGCAGCTTCTGCGTCGAGATGCCGACCTCGGCGCCGAATCCGAACTCCCCGCCGTCGGTGAAGCGCGTCGACGCGTTCACCATGACCACCGCGGAGTCCACCTCGGCCAGGAACCGCTCGGCGTTGCGGGTGTCGGTCGTGATGATCGACTCGGTGTGACCCGTGCTGTAGCGGCGGATGTGGTCGAGCGCGTCGTCGAGCGAGTCGACCACCTTCATCGCGATGTCCAGGCTCAGGTACTCGGTCGCCCAGTCCTCCTCGGTCGCCGGGATCACGGTGGCGACCAGCCCCGCGACGATGTCGTCGCCGTGGATCGCCACGCCCTCGCTCATGAGCGCGCTCGCGACGAGGGGGATCAGCCGCGGCGCGGCCTGCCGGTGCACGAGCACGGTCTCCACCGCGTTGCACACGCTCGGACGCTGCACCTTGGCGTTCACCACGATGTCGCGCGCCCAGTCGTCTGGCGCGCTCTCATCGAGCACGATGTGCACGTTGCCGGCGCCGGTCTCGATCACCGGCACGGTCGACTCCGTCACGACCGTCTCGATCAGGCCGGCACTGCCGCGGGGAACGAGCACGTCGATCAGACCGCGACCGTGCATGAGGGCCTTCGCGCCCTCGCGACCGAAGTCGTCGACCGTCTGGATCGCCTCCGGGGTGACCCCGGCCCCCTCCAGAGCGCCACGCATGACCTCCACCAGCACGGTGTTCGAGTCGCGCGCGGCACTGCCCCCGCGCAGCACCACGGCGTTGCCGGACCGCAGGGCGAGGGCGGCGATGTCGACCGTCACGTTCGGCCGGGCCTCGTAGATCGCACCGACCACGCCGAACGGCACCCGCACCTGCTCCAGCGCGACACCGTTGGGCATGCGGTGACCGCCGACCACGCGACCGACCGGGTCGGGCAGCGCCGCCACCTCGCGCACCGCCGCGGCCAGCGCGGAGACCCGGCGCTCGTCGAGCCGCAGGCGATCGATCAGCGAGTCGCCGATGCCGTCCTCGCGGCCGCGGGCGATGTCGCGCCCATTCGCCTCGATGATCCGCGGCGCGTTCTCCTCCAGAGCCAGGGCGATCGCCTCGAGAGCGCGCGCCTTGTCGTCGCTGGTGAGGCCGGCCGTGGCGCGGGAGGCCTCCTTCGCGCGCTCCAGGCGCGCCTGGGGGGTCGGGTCGGTCATCCGCCCAGTCTAGGAGGTCGCCGGTTCGAACCAGGTCCCGATGTCGTCGCCCGTGAGGGCCCGGTCGACCAGGTCGGCGCTGGTCACCAGCACGCCGATCCCCGAGGCTGCAGCGAGACGTGCCGCCGAGACCTTGGTGGCGGCTCCCCCGGTACCGACGCTGTTCACGACCGTCGATCCGAACTCCAGTCCGGACAGGTCGGCGTCGGGGGCCACGACGTCGATCGGCTCGGCACCCGGGTCGGTCGGCGGCTTGGTGTAGAGCGACTCGATGTCGCTCAGCAGGATCAGCGCGTCGGCCTCGATCAGCTGTGCCACGAGCGCGCCGAGGCGGTCGTTGTCGCCGAAGCGGATCTCCTGCGTCGCCACGGTGTCGTTCTCGTTCACGATCGGCAGGGTGCGCAGACCCAGCAGCCGCTCCATGGCCCGACGGGCATTCGACCGCGACGTCGGGTTCTCCAGGTCACCCGTGGTGAGCAGCACCTGCCCGGCGACGATGTCGAACGGGCGCAGGGCCTCCTGGTAGCGGTACACGAGGATGTTCTGGCCCACCGCCGCGGCGGCCTGCTGCGTCGCCAGATCGGTCGGGCGGGCGTCGAGCCGGAGGAACGGGATGCCGGAGGCGATCGCGCCGGACGACACCAGGACCACCTCGGCTCCCCTGGCGTGCGCGGCGGCCAGGGCCTCCACGATCACCGGGATGCGCCAGGACGACTCGCCGCTGATGGACGACGAACCGACCTTCACGACGATGCGCGACGCCGACGCGAGGTCGGCGCGCGTGCGTGCGGTCACTCGTCGCCCTCGCGGGCGGTGGCGAGGCGCTCGGCCTCCAGCTCCGCGCGCGCCTGCGCCTTGGCGTCCATCCGCTCGTAGTACTGCTCGCGGCGCTCGGACGTGGTGCGGCGGGAGTTCGGCGCCAGGCGCGGGTCGGTGCCACGCGGCGCGGTCATGAGCTCCGCGGCCGAGCTCATGGTGGGCTCCCAGTCGAACACGATGCTGTCGCCCTCGCCGATCACGACCGTCGAGCCCTGCACGGCACCGAGGCGGAACAGCTCGTCTTCGACACCCAGCTTCTCGAGGCGGTCGGCCAGGTAGCCCACGGCCTCCTCGTTCTGGAAGTCGGTCTGCTGCACCCAGCGCACCGGCTTCTCGCCGAGGATGCGGTACACGTTGCCGTAGGTGCCGCCCTCGACGCGGATCGAGAAGTCCTTCTTCGAGCCCCGCGGCCGGATGACCACGCGCTCACGCGGCTTCTCCGCCGCGATGTTCTCGGCGCGGTGCTTCTCCACCAGCTCGCCCAACGCGAACGTGAGCGGGCGAAGACCCTCGTGCGACACCGTCGAGATCTCGAACACGCGGAAGCCGCGCGCCTCCAGATCGGGGCGCACGAGCTCGGCGAGGTCGCGCGCCTCCGGCACGTCCACCTTGTTGAGCGCGACGAGCTGCGGGCGCTCCAGCAGCGGCGTCTGGCCTTCCGGCACCTCGTAGGCGGCCAGCTCGGCGAGGATGACGTCGAGGTCGGAGATCGGGTCGCGGCCCGGCTCGAGCGTGGCGCAGTCGAGCACGTGCAGCAGGGCCGAGCAGCGCTCGACGTGACGCAGGAACTCCAGGCCGAGGCCCTTGCCCTCGCTCGCGCCCTCGATCAGTCCCGGCACGTCGGCGACCGTGAACCGGAAGTCCTCCACCTGCACGACGCCCAGGTTCGGGTGGAGCGTGGTGAAGGGGTAGTCCGCGATCTTCGGGCGTGCGGCCGAGATGGCGCCGATCAGGCTCGACTTGCCGGCGGACGGGTAGCCCACCAGCGCGACGTCGGCGACGGTCTTCAGCTCGAGCACGACGTCGCCCTCATAGCCGGGCGTGCCGAGCAGGGCGAAACCGGGGGCCTTGCGCTTGGGCGTCGCGAGGGCGGCGTTGCCCAGGCCGCCCTGGCCGCCGGCGGCCACGACGAAACGCTCCCCCGGCTCGATCAGATCGATGAGCACCTCGCCGGACGGCGACTTGACCACCGTGCCGACCGGGACCGGAAGCTCCAGGGACTCGCCGTCGAAGCCCGACCGGTGGTCGCCCATGCCCGGCCCGCCGTTGCCCGAGGAGCGGTGCGGCGAGTGGTGGTACGACAGCAGCGTGCCCGTCTGCGGATCGGCGACCAGGACGATGTCGCCACCGTCGCCGCCGTTGCCGCCGTCGGGGCCGCCGAGGGGCTTGAACTTCTCCCGGTGCACCGAGACGCAGCCGTTGCCGCCCTTACCCGCACGGAGGTGCAGCGTGACGGTGTCGACGAACGTGACCATGTGTGCGTGTCCTTCGGGTAGCGGGGGAAGACGGACGGCAGATACGCGGACGGGGCGAGCCGAAGCCCGCCCCGAACCGGATGTCTAGCGTGGTGCTGTGATCACTCAGCAGCAGCGACGATGTTGACGACCTTGCGGCCGCCCTTCGCGCCGAACTCGACCGCACCGGCGGCCAGAGCGAACAGCGTGTCGTCGCCACCACGGCCGACGTTCACGCCGGGGTGGAAGTGCGTGCCGCGCTGGCGGACGATGATCTCGCCGGCGAGGACCTGCTGACCGCCGAAGCGCTTCACACCGAGTCGCTGAGCGTTGGAGTCACGACCGTTGCGGGTGGAGCTTGCGCCCTTTTTGTGTGCCATGTCCTGTGTCTCCTCGGTCTTACTTGATGCCGGTGATCTTGACGCGCGTGAGCTCCTGGCGGTGGCCCTGACGCTTCTTGTAGCCGGTCTTGTTCTTGTACTTCTGGATGACGATCTTCGGGCCGCGGAGGTTGCCCACGACCTCGGCCGTGACCTTGACCTTCGCCAGCGCGTCGGCGTCGGTGGTCACCGTGGCGCCGTCGACGAGCAGCACAGCGGGCAGCTCGATCTTCTCGCCCTGGGCCGCCTGAACACGGTCGAGCTGAACGATGGTGCCGACCTCGACCTTCTCCTGCCGGCCACCGGCGCGCACTACTGCGTAAACCACTTCATACCTGTTTCGTTGGGGAGCACGCGGCTCCGAGAATCTCACGGGAAGACTGTTGCTTGCATGCGTCGCTGGTACGACGGGCGCGAATGCAAGACTCTCCGCATCGGCCGTCGAGGACGACGCGGCATGCGCACCAAGGGACTACTTTACCGGATGCCGGAGCCCCTCGCAAAGTGAGACCGGTCGCGCCTCCGGTCGTAGGCTGGCGAGGTGACCGTACTCGTCGACGACCCCCTCTGGCCGGCCCATGGACGCCTGTGGGCGCACCTGGTCAGCGACACCGACCTCGACGAGCTGCACGACTTCGCCCGCGCGCACGGCATCCCGGCGCGCGCGTTCGACCTGGACCACTACGACGTCCCGGAGGACGCGGTGGCGCGGCTGATCGCCGGCGGCGCCCAGCACGTTCCGGGGAAGGAACTGGTGCGCCGCCTGATCGCGTCAGGCCTCCGGGTCCGCGGCCGCGACCGGCTGCGCTGAGCTCTCCGCCGCCACCGACACCGGCGTGCCGGAGAGCGCGGCCGTGGTCACCCGGCGGCGACCACGCCCCTGCCCCGGTGCCTTCGGCTCGGGAAGCGCGTCCAGCACCGAGTCGAGGAGCTCCTCGGCCGGTGACTTCGGGCCCTTGCGGTCGGCCCCGCGCTTCTTGCGGGCCTTCTTCGGACGCTCGGCGGCGGGCGCGGCGGCCTGCTCGGCCGGTGCGCTCTCGGCGGGGGCGTCGCCCGAGGGGGCGATGGTCGACGCGGCGATCTGGGCGAGCGCCGACTTCGCGCCCTCCGTGATGCTGTGCGTCACCGCGGCCACGACCGGAGCGGTGTTGCCGTTCCCGTTGCCGTTGCCGTTGCCGTTCCCGTTGCCGCGCTGGCGGCGACCGCCGTTTCCTCCGCCTCCGCCGTTGCCGCCGTTGGCGCGGTGCTTGACCACCGGGTCGTGGTGCACGATGACGCCGCGACCCGCGCAGACCTCGCACGCCTCGCTGAAGGTCTCCAGCAGCCCGAGGCCCAGCTTCTTGCGGGTCATCTGCACGAGGCCCAGCGACGTGACCTCGGCCACCTGGTGCTTCGTGCGGTCGCGGCTCAGGCACTCGATCAGACGCCGCAGCACGAGGTCGCGGTTGGACTCCAGCACCATGTCGATGAAGTCGACCACGATGATGCCGCCGATGTCGCGCAGCCGCAGCTGACGGACGATCTCCTCCGCCGCCTCGAGGTTGTTCTTGGTGACGGTCTCCTCGAGGTTGCCGCCCGAGCCGACGAACTTGCCGGTGTTGACGTCGACGACCGTCATCGCCTCGGTGCGGTCGATCACGAGCGAGCCACCGGACGGCAGCCACACCTTGCGGTCGAGCGCCTTCTCGATCTGCTCGGTGATCCGGAACGCGTCGAAGGGGTCGACCTCGTCCTCGTAGGACTCGACGCGCTCGAGCAGGTCGGGCGCGACGCTCTCCAGGTAGGCGCGGATCGTGCGCTGCGCGTCCTCACCCTGGATGAGCATCTTCGTGAAGTCCTCGTTGAAGACATCGCGGACGATCTTGACCAGCAGATCCGGCTCGGCGTGCAGCAGCGCGGGTGCCTGCTGGCTCTCCACCTGCTTCTGGATGTGCTCCCACTGCGACGTGAGCCGCTGGACGTCGCGCGTCAGCTGCTCCTCGGTCGCACCCTCCGCGGCCGTGCGGACGATCACGCCGGAGGACTCGGGCAGCACCTCCTTGAGGATGCGCTTGAGTCGGGCGCGCTCGTTGTCGGGCAGCTTGCGGCTGATGCCGTTCATCGACCCGCCGGGCACGTACACCAGGTAGCGGCCGGGCAGCGAGATCTGGCTCGTGAGGCGGGCGCCCTTGTGGCCGACCGGGTCCTTCGTGACCTGGACGAGCACGCGGTCGCCGGGCTTGAGGGCCAGCTCGATGCGGCGCGGCTGGTTGCCGGTCTCGACGCCGTCCCAGTCCACCTCGCCGGAGTACAGCACGGCGTTGCGACCACGGCCGATGTCGACGAACGCGGCCTCCATGCTGGGGAGCACGTTCTGCACACGGCCGAGGTAGACGTTGCCGATGAGCGACGCGTCCTGGTTGCGGGCGACGTAGTGCTCCACGAGCACGCCGTCCTCCAGCACGCCGATCTGCGTGCGACCGTTCTTGGAGCGCACGACCATCTTGCGGTCGACCGACTCGCGGCGCGCGAGGAACTCCGCCTCGGTGACGACCGGACGACGGCGACCCGCGTCGCGCCCGTCACGGCGGCGCTGCTTCTTGGCCTCCAGGCGCGTCGAGCCCTTGATGGCCTTCGGCTCGGTGATGTACTCCACGACGCGCTGGCGCTGACGCGGCTCGTCGCGCTGCTCGTCGCCGTCGGAACCTCCGCGGCGGCGGCGGCCACGGCGGCCGGAGGACGACTCCTCCTGGTCGCGCTCGGCAGGACGCTCGTCGCGACCGGGGCGTGCCGGCAGCGGGACGACCTCGGGCGCGTAGAAGTGCAGCTGGGTCGACACCTGCGACACGAACACCTCGGGCAGCAGGCCCAGGGAGACGGCGGTCAGGGGCGCCGGGGCCTCGGGCTCCGTCTTCTCGGCGGCGGGAGCGGCCTCGGCGGGAGCGGCCTCGGACGGCGCCTCGGCGGCGGGAGCATCGTCGGACGACGCCTCGGCGGCGGGCTCGCCCTCGGCGGGAGCATCGTCGGACGGCGCATCCGTGACGGGAGCGTCCTCGGCGGGCACATCGGCGGCGGGCGCGGCCTCGGCGGGAGCGTCTCCGGCAGCCTCCCGGCTCGCCGGCGCGTCAGCAGCGGCGCCCGCGTCGACAGGAGCCTCGGCCGCGCTCTCCTCGTCGGCCGGAACGCCGGACGCCGAGGCGGCGTCGGCCCGGTCGGAGACCGCGTCGGCGGCGTCCTGAGCGGCGGCGGCGTCTTCCACCGCGGCAGCGGCGGCATCGTCGGCGGCGGCGGCCGCGTCTTCCGCGGCGGCGTTGTCGGCGGCGAGCTCGTCTGCGGCGACGTCGGCGGCGATGTCCGCCGTGTCGTCCTCGGCGAGCGGCGCGACGAGCGAGTCGTCGGTCGCGGGAGCCGTGGGCTCCGTCACCGGATCCGCGGCACCAGCCGGGAGATCGAGAGCGGAGGGGTTGTGGTCATTGTTCTCATCGGCCATCTCTGGCGTACTCCCTGCACGGGCACCGGGTGCTCCGTGAAATCTCATGCGGTACCCGCGGGTTCCGCGAACTCAATCGGCGTGCGACCGGCTCTGGGCTCTGGTCGCGTGGGGCATGGGCCCCGAAGTCTGCGTCGATGCGTGTCGCGGCGGCGCCGTTCATCGCATCACAGGTCATTATCGCACCACATGGCCCCGTTCGCGGCATCGGTGATGATGGCGCGTTTTCCCCGGGGCCGTTCTCGCCCCATCCATAGCACTCGCTGAGATAATCCTGAACATGAGCGAGCAGCGCACCCGCCCCGTCGTCTACGCCGTCTGGTTGATCGTCGCGGCCGTCATCGGGTGGTTCGCCGCCTTCCAGCTCACGATGGACAAGTTCATCCAGCTCGCCAACCCCGACGCCGACCTCAGCTGCAACGTGAGCGTCATGATCCAGTGCGGGAAGAACCTCGGCTCGTGGCAGGGCGAGGTGTTCGGCTTCCCGAACCCGATCATCGGCATCGCCGGCTGGATGGCGCCGCTGTTCATGGGCGTCGCCCTGCTCGCCGGCGCCCGCTTCCCCCGCTGGTTCTGGCTCACGTTCGGCGCCGGAATCACCTTCGCCTTCGGGCTCGTCTGCTGGCTGATCTGGCAGAGCCTGTACGCCCCCAACCTCGGCGTGCTCTGCCCCTGGTGCATGCTCACCTGGTCTGTCACGATCCCCACGTTCTTCGCGACCATGCTCCACCTCACCCGCAACGGGAGCCTCACGAGCAACGAGAAGACCCAGGCCCGCGCGAACCGCCTCATGGCGTGGGTGCCGCTCGCGACCGTCCTGGCCTACGCCGTGGTGATCCTGCTCGCGCAGCTGCGCGGGCTCGACCTGCTGGGCGAGGTCATCGGCATGGTCTTCTGAACCGGCCGCACGCACGACGAAGCCCGTCCGCCTTCTCGGCGGACGGGCTTCGTCGTGTGGTCGTCAGTCGAACCAGATGCCCAGCTCCCGGGCGGCCGACTCCGGGCTGTCCGAACCGTGCACCAGATTCTGCTGCACCTTCAGGCCCCAGTCGCGCCCGAAGTCGCCGCGGATCGTGCCGGGCGCGGCGGTCGTCGGGTCGGTGGTGCCGGCGAGCGAGCGGAACCCCTCGATGACCCTGTTGCCCGCGAGCCGGATCGCGACGGAGGGGCCCGACATCATGAACTCCAGCAGCGGCTCGTAGAACGGCTTGCCCTCGTGCTCGGCGTAGTGCTGCGCGAGCAGGTCGCGGTCGGGCTCGACCAGGCGGATGTCGACGAGCGCGTAGCCCTTCGCCTCGATGCGGGCGAGGATCGCGCCGGTGAGGCCGCGGGCGACGCCGTCGGGCTTGACGAGGACGAGGGTTTCTTCGGTGGCCATGTCATTCACTCTCTGTCTGAGTCTCGGTCGAGGGCTGAGCGGGACGTCGTGCGTCGAGCCGAGCCCCCATGATGGTCGCATACGCCCACATGCCGCCGAAAATCAGCACGACGAGCAGCACCGCCGGCACGGCGATCGCCGCCAGGGCCACGATGATCTGCACGATCCAGCCGGCGGCGATCGCCCCCGGCTTCGTGATGAGTCCCGCGATCACGATGCACGCGAGGGCCAGCACGGCACCGCCGACGATGCCCCACCACTGCTCGATGCCCGCCGGCAGCGCCTTGAGGCCGAACAGCGTCAGACCCACGAGGAACACCACGATCGCCTCGAAGCCGAGCACGATCGGGGCGAGCTTCTGCACCAGTGTGCGCGGCGGACGGGGCCGGCGCGCGGGGCGGGAGGACGCGGCGCCGGCACTCATGCGCGCCACCCCGCCTTCCAGTCCTCGTCCTCCGAGAGCGCGATGGCCTCCCCCGCGAGCACGACCGATCCGGCGATGATCACCGCGCGGCGGTCGGAGGCGGCCGCCCACTCGCGCGCCGCATCGGCGGCGTCGGCCAGAGACGGGTGGACGGTCGCCCGGCGGCCCGACTGCTCGACGAGGTCGGCGATCATGTCGGCGTCGCTCGCACGATCCGACTCGGGCGCGGTCGCGAACACGTGCGCCGCGGCCGGCGCGAGAGTCGCCACGATGCCCGCCGCGTCCTTGTCGGCCAGGATCCCCAGCACCAGACCCCACTCGTCGAAGTCGAAGCTGTCGTCGAGGGCCTGAGCGAGCGCGGCGGCGCCGTGCGGGTTGTGCGCGCCGTCGACGATCACCGTCGGCGCGATGCCGAGCAGCTGCAGCCGCCCCGGCGAGGTGCTCCCCTGCAGGCCGTCCGAGATGATGCCGCCCGCGATGGCCTGCGAGGCACCGCCGATCAACGACTCCACCGCCGCGACCGCGAGGGCGGCGTTGTGTCCCTGGTGCGCACCGTACAGCGGCAGGTACTCCTCGGCGTACTGCCCGACCAGGCCGCGGATCGTGAGCAGCTGCCCGCCGACCGCGAGCTTCTGCTCTGCGAGACCGAAGTCCTCGCCCTCGAAGGCGATGGTCGCGTGCCGTTCGGCGGCCATGCGACGCAGCACCTCGGCGGCCTCCGCGGGCTGCTGCGCCGAGACGACCGCTGCGCCCTCCTTGATGATGCCGGCCTTGACCTCCGCGATCTTCGCGATCGTGTCGCCCAGGCGGTCGGCGTGGTCGATGTCGATCGGCGCGAACACCGCCACGTCGCCGTCCGCCGTGTTCGTGGAATCCCACTCGCCGCCCATGCCCACCTCGAGCACCAGCACGTCGACCGGGGCGTCGGCGACCGCGACGAAGGCCAGCACCGTCAGCAGCTCGAAGAACGTGAGGGGTTCCTCGCCCTCGGCCTCCAGCTCGGCGTCGACGATCGCGACGAACGGCTCGATCTCGTCCCAGGCGTCGGCCACGGCCTCATCGGCGATCGGCTCGCCGTCGATCATGATGCGCTCCGTGAAGCGCTCCAGGTGCGGGCTCGTGAACAGGCCCGTGCGCAGGTCGTGCGCGCGCAGCAGGCTCTCGATCATCCGTGCGGTCGAGGTCTTGCCGTTCGTCCCGGTGATGTGGATCACGCGGTACGTGCGCTGCGGGTCGTCCAGGTACTGGAGCACGCGGGCCGTGCGCTCCTTGCGCGGCTGCACCCACCGCTCCCCCGCACGGCTCAGCAGGGTCTCGTAGACGGCGTCCGCCCTGTCCCTCGCGCTCATGCGCCCACCCTCTCCAGGTTCGTGTCGATCGTGACGATCAGGGGCGCCTTGCCCGCCCCGAGGGCCTTCGCCCCACTGCGGTGCACGCCGTCGCCGGGGCTCGTGACCTCGTCGACGAGACGGTCGAGCTCGTCCGTGGACTGCACCGCGAACGCGACGGCGAGGGTCTCCGCGGCGATCAGCTCGGCGTGCGCCTCCAGCGCCGGAGCCTCCGCGGGCGCCGCATTCAGCGCCAGCACGATGCGGTCGCTCACGTCGAGCCCTGCGTTCTTGCGCGCCTCCTGCACCACGCGGATCGCGTCGCGCGCGAGCCCCTCGGCCTCCAGCTCCGGCGTGGTGCGGGTGTCGAGCAGCACGAAGCCGCCCGACGGCACGATCGCCAGGGCCTCGCCCTCGGGCCGGCCCGTCGTCTCCAGCACGAGCTCGTACTCCGCCGGCTCCAGCGCGATGCCGCCGGCGGTGACGACGCCGTCGCTCTCCGACCAGTCGCCCGAGCGCGCGGCCTGGATCGCCTTCTGCACGTCCTTGCCCAGTCGCGGACCGGCCGCCCGCGCGTTCACGCTCAGCCGGTGGCTGATGCCGTACTCCGCCGCGGCGTCCTCCGTGAGGGACACGAGCTCGACGGACTTCACGTTCAGCTCCTCGCGGAGGATGTCCTCGAACTGCCCGAGGTCGCCCGCCAGCGGCGACACGACGGTGAGGCGCGCGAGCGGCAGCCGCACGCGCAGCTTCTCCTTCTTGCGCAGCGCGTTGCCCACGCTCGACAGCTCGCGCACGGCGTCCATCGCGTCGCGGATCTCGTCGGCCGCCGGGAACTGCCCGGCGTCCGGCCAGTCCTGCAGGTGCACGCTGCGGCCGCCGGTGAGGCCCTGCCACACGCGCTCGCTGACCAGCGGCACGAGCGGGGCGGCCACGCGGCACAGCGTCTCCAGCACGGTGTAGAGCGTGTCGAACGCCTCGCGGCTCTGCGGGTCGTCGGTGACGCCCACCCAGAACCGGTCGCGCGACCGGCGGATGTACCAGTTGGTCAGGACCTCGGCGAAGTCGCGCAGCCGGGCCGACGCGGTGGTCGAGTCGAGGCCCTCCAGGTCGGCCCGCACCTCGCGCACCAGATCGCCCAGGCGCGCCAGGATGTAGCGGTCGAGCACGTCGGTGGAGGAGGTGGACCACGACGCCTCGTACCCGCCGTCGCCCGAGGCGTTGGCGTAGGTGGCGAAGAAGTACCACGAGTTCCACAGCGGCAGCAGGAACTCCCGCACGCCGGAGCGGATGCCCTCCTCGGTGACGATCAGGTTGCCGCCGCGCAGCACGGCGCTCGACATGAGGAACCAGCGCATGGCGTCGGAGCCGTCGCGGTCGAGCACCTCGGACACGTCGGGGTAGTTGCGCAGCGACTTCGACATCTTGTAGCCGTCGCTCCCGAGCACGATGCCGTGGCAGCTGACGCCCGTGAACGCCGGGCGGTCGAACAGCGCGGTCGACAGCACGTGCATGACGTAGAACCAGCCACGGGTCTGGCCGATGTACTCCACGATGAAGTCCGCCGGGGAGTGCGAGTCGAACCACTCCTGGTTCTCGAACGGGTAGTGCACCTGCGCGTACGGCATCGAGCCGGAGTCGAACCACACGTCGAACACGTCCTCGATGCGGCGCATCGTGCTCTTGCCCGTCGGGTCGTCGGGGTTCGGGCGCGTCAGGTGGTCGATGTACGGCCGGTGCAGGTCGACCTCGCCCTCCGGGTTGCGCGGCAGCGTGCCGAAGTCGCGCTCCAGCTCCTCCAGCGACCCGTACGCGTCGACGCGCGGGTACTCGGGGTCGTCGCTCTTCCAGATCGGGATCGGCGAGCCCCAGTAGCGGTTGCGGCTGATGGACCAGTCGCGCGCGCCCTCGAGCCACTTGCCGAACTGTCCGTGCTTGACGTTCTCCGGCACCCAGGTGATCTGCTCGTTGTTCGCGAGCATGTCGTCCTTGATGTCGGTGACGCGGACGAACCAGCTCGACACGGCCTTGTAGATCAGGGGGTTCCGGCACCGCCAGCAGTGCGGGTACGAGTGCTCGTAGCTCTGCAGGCGCACCAGACGCCCGTTGTCGCGGATGATCCGCACGAGAGGGCTGTTGGCGTCCATCCACAGCTCGCCCGCGACATCGGTCACGTTCGGCAGGAAGCGGCCGCCGTCGTCGAGCGACAGGATCGTCGGGATGCCCGCGGCCCCCGCCACGCGCTGGTCGTCCTCACCGTAGGCGGGCGCCTGGTGGACGATGCCGGTGCCGTCGGTCGTGGTGACGTAGTCGTCGACGAGGATGCGCCAGGCGTGCTGGGTGCCGTAGGTCTCCTCGTCGGCGTAGTAGTCGAACAGCCGGTCGTACGTGATGTCGGCCAGCTCCGCACCGCGCAGCGTCGCGTCGACCGCGGCCGCCGCCTCCTCCGCGCTCTCGTACCCGAGGTCCTTGGCATAGCCGCCCAGCAGGTCCTTCGCGAGCAGGTAGCGGTGCGCCGACGACTCGACGGCGACCAGGTCGGCCGAGGGCGCGCCGCGCCCCTGGTGCACGTCGGCCGCGCCCGCAGGCCCCGCGGGGAGCACGACGTATTCGATGTCGGGCCCCACGGCGAGCGCGAGGTTGGTCGGCAGCGTCCACGGAGTGGTCGTCCAGGCGAGCGCGCGCACGCCGGTGAGCCCGAGCGCCTCGGCCTTGGCGCCGGTGAGCGGGAAGGTCACGGTCACCGACGGGTCCTGGCGCATCTGGTACACGTCGTCGTCCATGCGCAGCTCGTGCGCGGAGAGCGGGGTCTCGTCGCGCCAGCAGTACGGCAGCACGCGATAGCCCTCGTAGGCGAGTCCCTTGTCGTACAGGGTCTTGAAGGCCCACAGCACGCTCTCCATGTAGCCGAGGTCGAGCGTCTTGTAGCCGCGCTCGAAGTCGACCCAGCGCGCCTGGCGGGTGACGTAGTCCTGCCACTCGTGCGTGTACTTCAGGACGGACGAGCGCGCCTTCTCGTTGAAGACGTCGATGCCCATCTCCTCGATCTCGCGCTTCTCCGTGATACCGAGCTGCTTCATCGCCTCGAGCTCGGCGGGAAGACCGTGCGTGTCCCATCCGAAGACGCGGTCGACCTTCTTGCCGATCATGGTCTGGAAGCGCGGGAACACGTCCTTCGCGTAGCCGGTCAGGAGGTGGCCGTAGTGGGGCAGCCCGTTGGCGAAGGGAGGGCCGTCGTAGAACACCCACTCGGGGGCGCCCTCGCGCTGCGCGATGGAGGTGCGGAAGGTGTCGTCGGTCTTCCAGAAGTCGAGCACCTCCTCCTCGATCTGCGGGAAGCGGGGGCTCGGCGCCACAGTGGCGGCCTGGTCGGCGGCGGGTCCGAAGGAGGAGCGCGGGTAGGTCATCGTGTCTCGCAGTGGTCGTCGTGGCGGATGCTGCTGCGAGGACGACCCTCGCGGACCGCGGTACCACCTCGCGTGCCGCGCCGTGCGACGCGACCACTCTCACTGCGGCTGTGACGGGCCTGCCCCGCTCGGTTCTACTGAGCCACGGCGCGGGGCCGGGACCGTTCTTCCGAGAGCTCCCCGGTGATGGCCGGATCGATGCTCGTGCTCCCAGTGTACGCGGATGCGGCACCCCGGGACCACGGCATCGGGTCAGGGGTGCGCGGTACCGGCCGCGGCCAGGAGCTCGCGCGTGAACGGGTGTCGCGGCGCGGCGAACACCTCGGCCGTCGTGCCCTGCTCGACGATGCGCCCGTCCTGCATGACCAGCACCTCGTCGGCGACCGCGCCCACCACGTCGAGGTCGTGCGAGACCAGGACCATCGTCAGCCGTCGCTCCCGCTGCAGCCGCGCCAGCAGCCGCAGCACGCGCTCGCGCACCGAGGGGTCGAGCGCGGACACCGGCTCGTCGAGCACCAGCACCTCGGGGTCGGCGGCGAGCGCCCGGGCGATGGCCGCGCGCTGGCGCTGTCCGCCGGAGAGGGCAAGCGGGCGCCGGGCGGCCAGCTCCGGGGCGAGGCCGACCTCGGCGAGCAGCCCCGCGACCCGTGCACGGCGCTCGGACCGGGGCACCCCGCCGGCCTCCAGGGCCTCGCGCAGCGACCGCCCGATCGTCCACCTCGGGTCGAACGCGCCGAGCGGGTTCTGGTGCACGAGCTGCACCCGCGGCGATCCCTGCCAGGCGAGCGACCCGGTGTCCGCCTTCTCGACGCCGACCAGGAGCCGCGCGAGCGTGGTCTTGCCCGACCCGGACTCCCCCACGATCCCGAGCGTGCGCCCCTCCGGCACCGTGAACGACGCGCCGACCACGGCGGCCGTGGCGCCGAACGACTTCGCCACGCCCTCGGCCACGAGGATCGGGGCCGCCTCGCCGGCGGGAGCGTCGCGCGGCTCGTGCAGGGTCGCGGCGATGAGCTCCCGGGTGTACTCGTGCTGCGGACGCTCCAGCACCTCCGCGACCGGACCCGACTCCACCACGACGCCGTCCTTCATCACCAGCACCCGGTCGGCCAGCCGGCGCACGGCCGCGACGTCGTGGCTGATGAACAGCACCGCTGTCCCGCTGTCGGCGATCTCCCGCAGCAGGTCGAGGATGCGCGCCTGCACCGTCGCGTCCAGCGCCGTCGTCGGCTCATCCGCGACCAGCACCGCCGGGGACGCCGCGAGCGCCGAGGCGATCAGCGCGCGCTGGCGGAGTCCCCCGGAGAGCTCGTGCGGGTACTGACGGGTGCGGCGCTCCGGCTCGGGCAGCCACACGCGCCGCAGCAGCTCCTGCACCCGCTGCGACACGGCGCCCCGGCCGCGCGCGAGGCGGTGCAGACGCAGGGGCTCGGCGACCTCCGCCCCGATGCGGCGCAGGGGGTCGAGCGAGACCAGCGCGTCCTGCGACACCAGGCCGATCCGCGCGCCGCGGAGCCGCCGCCAGGCGCGCTCGCCGAGGGCGGCGGCATCCGTCCCGTCGATCACGAGCCCCTCCGCGGTCACGGTCGCCGCACGCGGCGTGAGCCCGAGCAGAGCGCGGGCGGTGAGGGTCTTGCCCGCACCGGACTCCCCCACGATCGCGACGCACTCGCCGCGCTCGACCGACAGGGAGACGCCGTCCACGACCGCCGTGCCGTCGAACGCGATCCGCAGACCCCGCAGCTCGAGCGCCCTCATGCCGTCCTCCCGTCCGCCCTGGCCCGCAGGATCCGTCCGACGACCGTCGCGCACACGACCGAGAGCGTGATCGCGATGCCGGGGAAGACCGAGATCCACCACGCCTGTCCGAGCACGTTCCGGCCTCCGGCGAGCATAAGCCCCCACTCCGGGGTCGGCTCGGACGGCCCGAGGCCGAGGAAGCTGAGCCCGGCGGCGGCGAGGATGCTGGATCCGATGCCGATCGTCGCGAGCACGCTGAGCGAGCCCAGCACCCCGGGGGCGACGTGCCGGGTGAAGGCCCGCAGCGGCGGCACCCCGAGGATGCGCGCGGCCTCCACGTGCTCGGCCACGCGCAGCGTCCTGGTCTGCACCCGGGCCAGGCGCACGTACACCGGCACCGCAGCCAGGGTCACCGCCATCGCGATGTTCACCGGTCCCGGGCCCAGCACCGCGACCACCACGAGCGCCACCAGGAACTCGGGGAACGCCATCAGCACGTCGTTGACCCGCATCACGGTGAGGTCCACGCCCCGCGGCGCCATCCCCGCCACCGCGCCGACGAGCAGCCCGACGACGACCGCGATCCCGGTCGCGAGGAGCCCGATGCCCAGCGACCGCCCGGCCCCGTGCACCACGCGCGCGTACACGTCGCGTCCGCTCTGGTCGGTGCCGAACAGGTGCTCGGGGCTGGGCGGCAGCAGGGCCGAACGCACGTCGGTCTGCAGCGGGTCCTGCGGGGCGAGGAGGTCGGGCCACACCGCCGCGACCGCGATCACCGCGAGCACCGCGACCGCCGACCACAGCGCCGCCCGCTGACCGCGGCTCATCGGGCGCCTCCGGCCGCTGCGGCCCGCACCCGGGGGTCGATCAGCGGATGCACGAGCTCGACCACGAGGTTCACCGCCACGAACACGACGGCGCTCAGCAGGATGATGCCGGTGATGACGGGGAGGTCGCGGTCGCTGATCGCCGCGAGGGTCACGCGCCCCAGCCCCGGCCGCGCGAACACCGTCTCCACCAGCACCGCGCCGCCCAGCACCGAGCCCGTGAGGTAGGCGGCCAGCGTGATGCCCGAGGCCGCACCGTGACGGAGTCCGTGCCGCAGCGTGAACCACGACGGGCTCGCCCCCCGCGCGCGGACCGTCTCGGCGAACGGCATCCGCTCGGCCTGCACGAGCGCGTCGCGCAGCACCTGGCTCAGCAGGGCCGCCACCGGCAGCGCGAGCGTGACCGCGGGGAGCACGAGGGTCGCAGGGTTGCGGGCGCCCGACACCGGGAACCACCCCAGACCGAACGCGAAGACGCTCAGCAGCACGAGCCCGATCCAGAACACCGGCGAGGACAGCACGACCAGCTCGACCGCCGCGGCCACCGCGCGCGCCGTCCGTCCGCGCACCAGCACGGTCACGGCGAGTGCGAGCACCACGGCGATCGCCAGGGCCAGCGCGGACAGCTGCAGGGTCGCCCCGAGCTGACGGCCGATCACCTCGGTCACCGGCAGCCGCAGCTGATACGACTCGCCCAGGTCGCCCCGGGCGAGCTGCCCGATGAACGACGCGTACTGCTCCAGGACGGGCCGGTCGAGCCCGAGCTCGGCGCGGATGCCGTCCTTCACCTCATCGCTCACCTGCGCCTGCGGGCCGAGCATCACCGAGACCGGGTCGCCGGGGATGAGCCGGAAGGCGAGGAACGCGAGGGTGGCGGCGCCCCACAGCACCACCACCACGGTCGCGAGGAGGCCGGCGATCCGCGGCAGGGCAGCCTTCACCGTTGCGTCCTGCTTCCCTCGTCCCGGCGGCTGAGCGGACTCAGCCGAGGGTCACATCGTAGAACAGCGGCCGGCCGTACAGGTCGTACTGCAGGCCGTTCACGCGCTCGCCGACCGCCGTGATCGCGGACGGGCTGTAGAGCGGCACGATCGCGGTGTACGTGGCGTTCCACTCCTGCAGCTGCGCGTACAGGGCGTTGCGGGTGTCCTGGTCGCTCGAGGAGACCGCCTGCTCCAGCAGCGCGTCGATCTGGGGGTCGGTGACCTGCGAGGCGTTCTGGAAGCCCTCGCTGTGCAGGTGGTTGCGCAGGAAGTCGGCGTCCACGCCCGAGAAGCCCCAGTCCGTGAGGTCGAACGTCTTCGGCTCGTACTGCGCGTTGTAGGCGCCCGGCTCCAGCACCTCGCGCTGCACCTCGAAGCCGATCGCCTTGAGGTCGGACTGGATGGCGTTCGCGAGCGCGGCCTGGTCGTCGGGCACCGGGGTCCACGCGATCCAGCGCACCGAGAGGCGCGCGCCGTCCTTCATGCGGATGCCGTCGGCGTCGCGCTCGGTCCACCCGGCCTCGTCGAGGAGCGCGTTCGCGGCGTCCTGGTCGTACGGCCACGTGCCCTCCAGCGCCGCGTCGTACCCGGGCGTCGTCGAGCCGAGGATGCTCCACGCCCGCGGGAACTGGCCGAAGTAGATCTCCTCCACGGCGGCGTCGATGTCGATGCCCCGCGCGAACGCCTGGCGCACCTTCTCGTCGGCGAACACGCCGTACTTCTCGTTCAGGTACAGCGAGTAGGGCAGGCCGGGGTACTCGACCGAGTCGACCGTGACACCGTCGCCGAGCTCCTCGACCAGGTTCGGCGGGATGTCGCTGGCGAGGTCGGCCTCGCTGCTGCGCACGACGCCGCTGCGCACGGCGGCCTCGGGCTGGATCTCCACGCGCAGCGTCTGGAACGACGGCGCCTTCTCCCCGTGCGGCCCCCAGGCGTAGTCGTCGTTGCGCGTGTACACGAGCTCCTGATCGGGCGTGTACTCGGTGAGCTCGAAGGGACCGGTGCCCACGGTGACGCCCGGGCCCCCGGCCTTCAGCTTCGCCGCGGACTCCTTCAGCACCGCGGGCGAGTAGAAGCCGAGCTGCGGCGTGCTGGCGGCCTGCAGGAACGGGGCGTACGGCTGCGTGAACGTGACCTTCACGGTGTGCTCGTCGACGACCTCCGTGCCCTCGTAGAAGTCGGCGCCCATCATGCTGGCCGCCTGCGCGGACTTGGTCTTCGGGTCGACGATGCGGTCGAAGTTCGCCTTCACGGCCTCGGCGTCGAACGGCTCGCCGTCGGTGAAGGTCACGTCGTCGCGAAGCGTGAAGGTGTACTCGGTGCTGTCGTCCGACACCTCCCACTCCGTCGCCAGCCACGGGCTGAAGCTGCCGTCCTCCTCCTGGAACACGAGCGAGTCGAGCACGGCGCGCTGCACCATGCCGGAGACGTCGAGCTGGCTGACCTGCGGATCCATGTGCCCTGCGGAGAGGTTCGCGCCCTCGATCGACCAGACGAGCTCATCGCCCACCTCCCCGTCGGCATCGGTGGAGGGACCGGCGCACGCGGCGAGCACCAGGGCGGTGACGGCGGCGAGCGCGGCGGCGGGCAGGAGACGACGCACGGGGGTGGCGGGCATGACGGTCCTCAGAACGATCGGGTGGGATGGATCCATCCTAGAACCGATTTTTGGACGGGGTCGATGTGTGACCGCGGCCCTCGTGCGCCGGAGGTCAGAGCGCGGGGAGCACGAGGCGGTGGCGGTCGGCCGGGCCCGGCTGCTCCCCCTCGGCGCGCGACTCGCCCGTCGGCACGACCACGACCGACAGCCCCTGTATCCGCGGCTCGGGCAGCCCGATCATCCGCACCTCGACGCGCAGATCGGCCCGCACTCCCGCGATCCGCCAGCGCAGCTCGGCCTCGCTCCCGGCGGCGACCACACGCTCCGCGAACGGCGCCTGCTCCGGCACGAGTCCGCCGATCTCCTCGAGCTGGGCGCCCAGCCGCGCATCCCGCACATCCGCGGGCACGTCGGCCAGCACGTGATCCGCGAGGACGGGATACGCGGAGGCGGACCGGCCCTCACGGATCGCCGCATCGATGGCCTGCGCCGCCGCCACGGTCTCCCGCCACGGTCGCACCACGGCCGACGGCGCCCCCGTGCCCGCGAGGAGCTCGTCCAGTGCGACGCCGGCCACGCGCCGCGCCGCGAAGTCATCCGAGTTGCCGAAGGCGACCACGCCGAGCCCGGTCGCGGCGTGCCACCGCATGTGCGACGAGAACCCGGGCAGCCCGCCCGAATGCTGCACGATCCGCCCGAACCGTCGATCCTCCTCGACGACCAGCCCGTAGCCGTAGCCGGCGGCGGCGAGCTCGTGTCCGGGGAACGCCCCTGGCGGCCCGGGGATGGGCGTGCGCGGCTGCTGCAGCTCCCTGCGTGACGCGGGTGAGAGCACCTCCGGCGCCACGGGCTCATCCGTGAACGCCGAGCCGAGGAACCACATCCACGTCGCGATGTCGTCCACCGTGCTGACCATGCTGCCGATGCACCCGAGCGCCCCCGCCCCCACGAACGGCTCGGGGCGGAAGGTCTCCCCGCCGTCGAACGTGCGGAAACCGTGCGCCCGCTCGTCGTCGGGGAACGCGTCGGGGGTGTGCGCGGTGCGGTGCAGCCCGAGCGGCTCCAGGAGCACCTCGCGCACCACGTCCTCCACCGCTCTCCCGGTCACGGCCTCGACCGCCCGCCCGAGCAGCGACTGCCCGAGGTTGGAGTACTGATACACGGTGCCGGGGACCGCGGCGAGCGGCAGCCCCGACGCGAACAGCGCCGCGAGCTCCTCCCGGCCGGCGCCGAGGTGACGGTCGACCCAGGCGTTGTCCTCTCCCAGCCCCGAGCGGTTCGACAGCAGCTGCTCCCCCGTCACCGTGCACTCCCGGCCGTCGTGGAGCAGTCGCACGCCCGGTACCGACGTGGTGATCGGCGCGTGCAGGTCGAGCAGTCCGCGGTCGCGCAGCACCAGGACCGTCGCGGCGAGGAAGCTCTTCGACATCGAGGCGATGCGGAACACGGTGTCGCGTGTGGTCGGGCGCCCGTCGCCGTGCGGGTGTCCGTGCACCGCGACCGCCCGCACCGTGCCCCGGTCGCACACCGCCGCGACGGCCGCGGGGGCCCCGCGCCGCGCGCCGTCGTCCAGCCCGAGCCGGAGGACGCCCTCGTCCGTCGCCTCCGCCGGCCCGCGGGGCCCAGGGGACGTCATGCCGAGACCCCGGCGAGCACCTCGTCGGCGAAGGCCTCGATGAGCGCGCGGCTCGCGGCGGTGTTGTGGTCGTGCACGCGTTCGGCCTCCGCGATCAGGGCCGGCAGCGACCGTCCCTCGCCACGCAGCGCCGCGTCGTCCCAGCGCTCCAGGTCGGCGGCGGACGCCTCGGGGTGGAACTGCACGCCGCGCACGTGCGCGCCCAGCCGGAAGGCCTGGTTCTCCACCGCCGCGCTGGAGGCCATCAGCACGGCCGCGGGCGGGAGAGCCGCGATCATGTCCTGATGGTTCTCGATCATGGGGGCCTCGTCACCGAGGGCGGCGAACACCGCGTCCTCGCGCCCCGCGTCCGTGGGCTGGATGGGCGTGGCCCCGCGTTCGACCGGCCCGGTCTTGGCCCGCACCTCGCCCCCCGCCACGTGCGCGAGCAGCTGACCGCCGAGGCAGATGCCGAGTGTCGGGAGGTCGCGGGCGATCGCCTCGGCGGCGAGCGCGCGCTCGGCCCCCAGCCACGGCGCGCGGTCGTCGTCGTCGGGCATGAGTCCCCCGCCGAGGAGCACGAGCCCCCCGTAGCCGTCGAGCGAGGTCGGCAGCGGCTCCTGCGCTCCCACGACCGGGTGGACGTCGAGGCCGCGCTCCGTGAGCCACGCACCCAGACGTCGCGGGCCCGAGCTGGCGGAGTTCACGACCACGAGCACACGGGCGCTCATTCCGCCCCCTCTCGCGCGGTGGTGTCGACCGCGGGCACCAGCGCCGCGGGGGCCGGAGACCCCGCGCGGCCGGCGAGGAACGCCTCGTGGTCGGGGTCGGAGGCGGCGAGCACGCGCAGCACGTTCTCGTGGGCGGCCGCGGCCAGGTCCTCCTCCGACCAGCCGCGTCGCCGGAGCTCGGCGAACAGAGCCGGGTAGCACGAGACGTCGCCGAGACCGTCGGGCATCGCATCGGAACCGTCGTAGTCGGCGCCGATACCGACCGCGTGCGCACCCGCGACGCGCCGGACGTGGTCGAGGTGATCGGCCGCGTCGCTCACCCCGACCGCCGGGGCCTCGCCCGCACCGCCCGCCTCCCACCAGTCGCGTCTGGCCTGCGACAGGAACGTCGGCACAAACGGCACCATCACCACGCCGCCCTGCGCACCGATGGCCGCGAGCACGTCGTCCGGCACGTTGCGCGGGTGGTCGCACAGCGCGAGCGCTCCGGAGTGGCTCACGATCACGGGCCGCGTGGTGATCGCGAGCGCGTCGCGCATCGTGCTCGGCGCCACGTGGGACAGGTCGACCAGCACGCCGATGCGGTTCAGCTCGCGCACGACCTCCCGCCCGAACTCCGTCAGTCCACCGTGACGCGCCTCGTCGGTCGCGGAATCCGCCCAGGCGATCGTGCGCGACCACGTCAGAGTCAGGTAGCGCGCACCGAGCCGCGCGCACTGTCGCAGCACCGCGAGCGAGCCGCCGAGCTGGTCGCCGCCCTCGATGCCGATCAGCGAGGCGATGCGCCCGTCGGCCATCGCCGCCCTGACGTCCGCCGCGGTCCGGGCGAAGGCGAGCCGATCGGGGTGGGCGTCCACCAGCCGGTGCACGAAGTCGATCTGCTCCAGCGTCGCCACCACCTGCTCCGCACCCTCCAGCACCGGGTCGACCCACACCGACCAGAACTGGGCCGCCACGCCCCCGGCATCCAGCCGCGGAAGGTCGGTCTGAGTGGCCGCGACCGGCCCGGCCAGCTCGTCCACCCGGTACCCGAGCAGCGTCCTGCTCGCCCAGGCCAGGTCGTTGTGCCCGTCGAACACCCCGTCCGGAGTCCGTCCGTCGCCGGTCATGTCAGTCCTCCCGTGCATCCAGCACCGCGTTCATCCGCGCGGTGAGCTCATGGTCGATCGCCAGGGCCGCGCCGTCGAGGGCGCGCACCGGCACTGCACCGCGCGTGCTGGAGCACAGCCACAGGGCATCCGCCCGCCGCAGATCCTCCCGCGTCACGGGCACGATCGCGGTGCGGCGGTCGGCGAGCCCCGCGAACACATCCCCCTGGGTGGTGCCCGGCAGCACGCCGAACTCCGGCGGCGGGGTGACCAGGGTGTCGTCGATGCGGGCGATCAGCGTCGACCGCGGCCCCTCCAGCACGAACCCGTCTGCGCTGACGAACACCACGTCGTCCGCACCGCGGCGTGCCGCCTCCCGCAGCGCCGCCTGGTTGACCGCGTAGGCGAGCGACTTCGCGCCCTGCAGCAGCCAGGGCGCCGTGTGCATCACGTCGTGCCGGTACCCGCGGTCGAGCACCACCGCGGTGACCCCCGCGGCGCGCACGGTCGAGGGGTCGGCGCCCGCGAAGCCGAGCACCCAGCCGGTGGGTCCCGCGTGGTCGAGCTCGTCCCCGCGGGTCATGGCGAACTTGATCGAGGCGATCTCGCCGTCGCGCAGCACCCCGGGTCGCGACACCGCGGCGGCCGCCCTGCGCACGGCCGTGCGCCAGCGGTCGAGCGGCGGCGCCGGCAGCTCGAGCAGCGCAGCCGACCGTTCCAGCCGGTGCAGGTGCGCCTCCAGCGCCTGGGGCACGCCGTGGCGCACGACCGCGGTCTCGAACACGCCGTCCCCGCGGGTCACCCCCAGGTCGGTGGCGCGGATGATCGGGGTCGCGGGGTCCACCTCGACGACGGCGTCCGCGGGGTCGGTGTCCGGGGACAGCTCCAGCCGGTACAGCAGCAGTGCGCGCATGGGTCCACTCCTCGCAGCGGTCCGGGGCCGTCAGCCGAGCGTGAGGGCGGTGTCGCGCACGTCGGACGCCGCGGAGTCGTACACCCGCGCGGCGTCGCGCTCGATGCGCGCCACCTGCACCTCATGGCCGAGGCCGGGCCCGGTCGGCACCCGCACACGCCCCGCCTGAGCGGTGACGGGCGGCTCGATGATGTCGCTCTCGTAGTACTTGTCCGATCCGGACACGTCGGAGGGCAGCAGGAAGCCGGGCAACGACGACACCGCGACGTTCGCGGCCCTGCCGACGCCGAACTCGTGCATGCCGCCGCACCACACGGGGAGGCCGGCGTCGAGCGCGATGTCGTGCGCGGCGCGTGCCACCCCGAGCCCGCCCATCCGCGAGACCTTGATGTTGAGGATGCGCCCGGCGCCCAGACGGATCATGGCGCGCAGGTCGCCGAGCGCCACGACCGACTCGTCCAGGCACACGTCCGTGTCGAGGCGCGCCTGCAGCTCCGCGTGGGCCACCAGTTCGCGGGGGCCGAACGGCTGCTCGATCATGGTGAGCCCCTCGCGGTCGAGGCGCGCGAACACCGCGGCCGCCTCGTCGTCGTCCGGGTAGGCGCCGTTGGCGTCGACGTGGAGGTCGAGGTCGGGGTGGGCGGCGCGCACGGCCCGCACGGGCTCCACGTCCCACCCCGGCGCGATCTTGAGCTTGACCCGCGGGTAGCCGGCCGCGCGCTGCAGCTCGACCTGCGCGAGGAGCTCGTCGATCGACGGTTCGATGCCGAGCGAGACCCCCGCGACCACCTCGTCCCTGGTGCCGCCGAGCGCCGCGGCGAGCGCCATGCCGTGCGTGCGGGCGTACAGGTCCCACACCGCGCCGGAGAATCCCGCCTTCGCGAACTCGTGTCCGCGCACGCGCGACCACGTCGACTCCAGGTCGGCCGGGTCGTCGCCGGTCGCTCCGAGCAGGGCGGGGACCAGGTACCGCGTGGCGATCTCCCACGCGGTCACCGTGGTCTCCGCGCCGAAGTAGGGGTCGCTCGGGGACGCGATCTCCCCCCAGCCGGTGCGCCCGTCCGCGTCGGTGACCTCGACGAGGATGTGCTCGATGCCGGACTTGCGGTGCGAGCTGGTCTCGAAGCTGTGCCGCAGCGGCTGGCGCAGCGTGAACAGGCGGATGCGGTCGATCTTCACGCGCCGCCCTCCTCGCTGCGCGGCCGCGGCTGCTCCGGGCCGTAGAGGCCGAGGCGGGCCACGAGCCGGTCGCGCTCGGCCAGGCGGCGACGCGCACCCTTCGCGCTCGCCGTGGTCAGGGCGCTGAGCAGGTGGCAGACCGCCGCGACCGGGGTCGGTGAGTCGGCGTACGACGCCGACCCGGTGCGCACGCGGATGAGCGACGTGGCGATCGGTGCCAGCGGCGCGTCCTCGCTGTCGGTGATCACGACGAGCTGTCCGCCCGCCTCGTGGAACAGCCGTCCGAGCCGCACGGTCTCCTCGCGGTAGCGCCGCAGGGAGAACGCGATCAGCACGTCGGAGGCGCGCACATCGGTCAGCACGGTGAGCGGCTGCAGTGCGTGCCCGTCCACGAGGAACACGTTGGACAGCGTGGCGGAGAGATCGGCGGTGAGCAGCTGCGCGTACGCGGCGGCCTTGCCCTCGCCCGCGACGTAGCGACGGCGGGCGCCGAGCAGGAGCGCGGCCGCCTGCGGCACCTGCGCCGAGCGGCTGAGCTCCTCGAACGTCTGCGCGAGGGTGCGCTGCTCGGTCTCGATGATGCGCGCCTGGATGCTCTCGGCCGACTGGTTGGTGCGGATGCGCTCGCCGAAGCGGTCGCGCGGTGAGACGAGGTCGCGGTCCTCGTGGTGGTGGTCGCTCATGCCGGGCCCTCCCCTGGTGTCGCGCGGTAGACCGCCGTCTGATCGTCGAGGCGCGTCGCCGCCACCAGGACCTCCCCGCGGTGGAACACCCCGGTCATGCTGCGCTCGAGGTCGCGGCGCAGCGCCTCGCGCTCGGCCGGGCTCAGGCGGCCGGGCTGCACGGGGATCGCGATCCAGGTGCCGTCCGGTGCGGCGACCGCGCGACCCCAGTCGTCCGGCCCGAGCGCCGGGGCGGACGGCGGCGTGGCACGCGGAGACGGGGTGGCGGTGAGGTCCCACGAGACCACGAGCCGGTCGGTGTCGGGGCGCGCGTAGTAGTCGCGCTCGAACGCGATGCCGACGGCGCCGAGCGAGCTGAGGTTGAAGTGCGCGTTGCGCGACAGCAGCGGGTCGAAGGTCCAGCGCATGGTGCGCTGCCCCCACCGGAGGGCGACTGCGCGCTGCGCGAGCTTGAGGGCCTGACCGACGCCGCGGCCCTGCTGGGCGGCCTCGACGGCGGCCGCCTGCGAGTAGTGGAACAGCGTGCCGTCGGTGTCGCACCCGGCGAAGCCGTAGGCGAATCCGATGAGCGCGCCGTCGTCGGCGAAGGCCCCGATCGCCGAACCGCCGTTGCGGGCGAGCGCGGTGAGCAGGTTGGCGTTCAGCGCGTACTCGCTCTCGGTGTAGGCGAACACCCTGGCGTACAGCGCCGCGGCCTCTCGGAACTCGGTGTACTGGGTCAGCTCCCGACAGCCGTAGCCGATGCCCGCGTCAGCGGCCACGGAGAAATGAGGCACGATACGTTTCCTAAGATTGAAGAGTCCTGCTGCTCTGAGCGATGTTATCGGCGGCTTGCACGGGGATCAAGAGGCAGATACGGTTCGTAACTGTGACCACTTCTCCGGCGGCGCAGCACGCGGACCACTCTTCTGACGACATCATCGCACTCGTGCGCGAGCTCGTGTCGATCGAGTCGCCGAGCCGCGACACCGCCGCCAGCGCCCGCATCGCCGATGTCCTGAGCGCCCGCTTCGAGGCCATCGGCGGCACTGTCCGCCGCGAGCCCACGAGCGCCGGGACCGACCTGGTGATCGACGTGCCGGGCACGGGCGATCCGCTCCTGTTCATCGGGCACACCGACACCGTGTGGCCCGTCGGCGCCCTCGACGGCGAGGTGCCCTGGGTGGAGGACGGCGACGTCGTCCGCGGACCGGGCGCCTACGACATGAAGGCCGGGATCGCGGTGATGCTCGAGGCTCTGCGCACCCTCCAGCCGCTCGCGGTCGAGCGGCGCCGGGCCGTGCGGGTGGTGCTCGTGTGCGACGAGGAGATCGGCTCCCCCGTGTCCGGGCCGCTGCTGGCGGCACGCGCGCGCGGGGCCGCGGCGGCGATCGGCTTCGAGTCGCCGCACCCCGACGGCGCCCTCAAGGTCGGCCGTCGCGGCAGCGCGCGGGTGCGCCTCTCGGTCACCGGGCGCGCCGCCCACGCCGCCCTCGATCCGGAGCACGGGATCTCGGCCGTGGACGAACTCGTCGACCAGCTGCTCGCGGTGCGACGCATCGTCGCGGATCCCGCCCTGCCCGGTCCGGTGCTGTGCAACGTCGGCACGATCGCCGGAGGAGCCCGCACGAACGTGGTGCCGGCGGAGGCGGCGGCCGAGATCGGCCTGCGCTTCACGGATCCCGACACCGAACGCCGGGTGCTCGACGCCCTGGCCGCGCTGCACCCGGTGCGCGAGGGCGCGACCGTGACGGCGGAGGTGCTCAGCGCGCGGCCGGCCTGGCGGGCCTCCGCGCAGGACGCCGTCCTGCTGGAGCAGATCTCCGAAGCGGCGGCCGGTGTCGGTCAGCGCATCGAGGGTCGTCCGGCCGCGGGCGCCGGGGACACCAACCTGCTGGGCGGGCTCGGGCTGCCGACCGTCGACGGCTTCGGGCCACGGGGCGGGGGCGCGCACGCGGTGGACGAGCATTTCCTGCGCTCCTCCCTGCACGACCGGGTCGCGCTCCTGCGTGCCGTGCTCACGATCGCCGCGGACTGACGATACGATTCCCGTTCGCGTGCCCCGGGACCCCTGGCGAGGATACGTTCCGGATCTCCACGGTGACGATGCGACGCCGTCTCGGCGGTTCCCGCACGTGCGCATCCTGGCAGCCCCGTGTTTCCGCCGTGTTACACCCGAACGGCGCCGGGGGGTCTTCTCCACGACCGCAGTTTTTCTTCCGCGATACGCATCGAATCTCTTGACCCCGGGCCCGACTTCCGCTTGCATGGTCTCCACCGACCCGGCTTCATCGTGGATCCGGGCGGCGCCCGAAGGGACTTCTTCCATGCGTCTTGCCCCCCGCTCGAAATCAGTGCGAAGTCTGACCGCCGCCGCGATCGCGACCGCGCTTCTCGTCGCCGCGCCGGTCGGTGCCGCCCAGGCGCAGACCGCGAGCGCCGCCACCGAATCCCCCGCATCGGACACCACGCTGCGCATCGCGACGTCCGGGTTCGTCGACACGTTCAACCCGTTCATCTCGATCTACCTCACGCCGACCAACATCATCCGGTACGTGTACGAGTCGCTCGTGCAGAACGACGCTGAGGACGGCTCCCCGACCAAGGGTCTGGCGGACTCGTGGGAGGCCACCGACGGGGGCCAGACCTGGACCTTCACGCTGCAGGACGACCTGGTGTGGTCCGACGGCGAGCCGATCACCTCCGCCGACGTGAAGTACACGTACGACCAGATGCTCACGGTGCCCGCGCTGGGCACCGCCAACGGCAACCTGGTGTCGAACTTCGACACGGTCGAGACGCCCGACGACAAGACCGTCGTCATCACCCTGAAGACCCCGCAGGCCCCGAACCCCGGCTCCGAGATCCCGATCGTGCCGAAGCACATCTGGGAGAAGGTCGACGACCCGACCACGTTCGCCAACGACTCCGAGGTCGTCGGCTCCGGCCCGTTCGTGCTGGACAGCTACTCCGCCAACCAGTCCATCACCCTGAAGGCGAACGAGAACTTCTGGCGCGGCGCCCCCAAGATCGACGCGATCCAGTACGTGTACTACACGAACTCCGACGCGCAGGTGCAGGCCCTCAAGGCGGGCGACGTCGACCTCGTCACCGGTCTCACCCCCACCCAGTTCGAGGCGCTCGACGGCGTCGACGGCGTCACCACCCACTCCGGTGAGGGCCGCCGCTACCACTCGATCAGCATCAACGTGGGCCAGCAGACCCGCGACAACGTCCCCTACGGCACCGGCAACGCCGCGCTCAAGGAGCTCGAGGTGCGCCAGGCCATCCGCCTCGGCACCGACACCGCGACCCTGCTCGACAAGGTGCTCGACGGCGAGGGCACGCTGGCGACGAGCTTCATCCCCGCGTCCTTCCCGAAGTGGCACCTGTCGGAGGACGACGACGTGATCGTCGGCTTCGACCCCGAGGCCGCGCAGGCGAAGCTCGACGAGGCCGGCTGGACGCCCGGGGCCGACGGCATCCGCGAGAAGGACGGGCAGCGTCTCGCGCTGCGCCTGCTGATTGACGCCGACGACGCGAACGAGCAGTCCATCTCCGACTTCTTCGTGCCGTGGATGAAGGACATCGGCATCGAGATCACGGTCGAGTCCACCGACTCCGACACCATCAGCGCGAAGGCCACGTCCGGCGACTACGACCTGTACTTCAGCGGCTGGTCGGTCAACCCCGACCCCGACTACCAGCTCGGCATCAACACCTGCATGAACCTGCCGACCGCGACCGACGGCACCGGCGGCACCACGCAGGACGGCTACTGCAACCCCGAGTTCGACGAGATGTACGCCCAGCAGCGCTCCGAGATCGACGAGGAGAAGCGGCAGGAGATCGTGCACGACATGCTCGCGCTGAACTACACCGACACCGCGCAGGTGGCCACCTGGTACGCCAACTCGCTCGAGGCGTACCGCTCCGACCGCTTCACCGGGTTCACCCTGCAGCCCAAGGACGGCGGCATCATCGCCAACCAGGCCGGCTACTGGGGCTACCTGACCGTGGAGCCGGTCGAGGGCGCGACGGCCGGCGGCACGGGCACCAACACGGGCCTCATCATCGGCGGAGTCGTCGTGGGAGTGATCGTCGTGGGCGCCCTGGTCTTCTTCCTGATCCGACGCCGCAACATCGCCGACGTCGAATGAGCCCCGCGAGACGTCGCGGGCGGCGGCAGCCCGCCCCCGCGACGTCTCCGGCTCCGCAGCAAGGAGACCCCCATGTCCAACGCGGTACCCCCCTCCACCTCGGCCATCGCCACGAGCGCGGCCGCCGAAGAGCAGCCGACCGGCGTCGGCGCCCTCCGGTACATCCTCGGCAAGCTCGGCGGCGCGGCCATCAGCCTCGCGATGGTGATCCTCCTCGGATTCTTCGCCTTCAAGATCCTGCCCGGCGACCCGGTCGCCTCGATCGCCCGCGAACGCGGCATGAGCGCCGAGCAGGCCGACCAGCTGCGTGAGCAGCTCGGCCTGAACAAGCCGCTGTGGCAGCAGTTCTTCGACTACCTCGGCAACGTCTTCACCCTCAACTTCGGCACGAGCTACGTGTACCGCACGTCGGTGTCCGAGCTGATCGGCCAGTACTTCTGGAACACGATCCTGCTCACCGGGACCGCGGCGGTGATCGCGATCGCGCTCGGCCTGTGGCTCGGCCAGAAGGCGGCGTGGAAGCACGGCTCCACCTTCGACCGCATCGTCTCCGGCACCTCGCTCGTGTTCTGGTCGGTGCCGACGTTCTGGCTGGCCCTGCTGCTGCTGATGATCTTCGGCGGCACGCTGCACTGGTTCCCCACCGGCGGCATGGTGTCTCCCAACCCGCCGACCGACCCGGTGGGCATCGTGCTCGACGTGATCTCGCACATGGTGCTGCCGGTGATCACGATGGTCGCCGTGGTGTACGCGCAATACCTCATGGTGATGCGCAGCTCGCTCCTGGAGGAGATGGGCGCCGACTACCTCACCACCGCACGCGCCAAGGGCCTCCGCGAAGACCTCGTGCGCCGCCGCCACGCCGTGCCGAACGCGCTGCTTCCCACCGTCACCCTCGTGTTCATGCACATCGGCGGCCTGATCGCGGGAGCCGTGACCGTGGAGACGGTGTTCTCCTGGCCCGGCCTCGGCAAGCTCACGTTCGAGGCGATCTCCGGCCCCGACCTTCCGCTCCTGCAGGGCACCTTCGTGGTGTTCTCCACGATCATCATCGTGATGAACCTCATCGCGGACCTCATCTACCGTCAGCTCGACCCGAGGGTGAGGCGCGCATGACCACGGCATCCCCGACCATCCGTTCGCCCCGCGCCCTGGCCTGGCACCGCCGCGGCGTCGCCTTCACCGGCTTCTGCCGGGAGTTCGCGCACCACCGCGCCGGCATGGTGGGGCTCGTCTTCCTCATCATCGTGGCGCTCGTCGCGATCTTCGCGCCCGTCATCGCCCCCGCGAGCATGCTCGACGTGACGAAGCTCGTCGACGTGCAGCGGTTCGCCCCGCCCTCGTGGGAGCACCCGCTGGGCACCGACCACCAGGGCCGCGAGATCTGGGTGCGCATGGTGTGGGGCGCCAGGGTGTCGCTGCTCGTCGGGCTCGCCGCCACCGCGATGTCGATGATCATCGGCACGCTCGTCGGCATCGCCGCCGGGCACTTCACCGGGTTCTTCGGCGGCCTCATGATGCGCATCATCGACTTCTTCCTGGTGCTGCCGTCGCTGATCCTCGCGATCGTGCTGTCGTCGGTGCTGAGCCGCGGGGTGTGGACGATCATCATCGCCATCGGCCTCACCTCCTGGGCGGGCACGGCCCGCGTGGTGCGCGCGCAGACGCTGTCGGTCGAGTCGCGCGACTACATCGAGCGCTCCCGGGCGCTCGGCGCCGGCCACTGGCACATCATCCTCAAGCACCTGCTGCCCGGGGTGCTGCCGCTCGTGCTCGCGAACACGACCCTCACGGTCGGCTCCGCGATCATCTCCGAGTCGACGCTGGCGTTCCTCGGCCTCGGCGACACGACCCTGCAGTCCTGGGGCTCGATCCTGAAGAACGCGATGGACGTCTCCGCCGCGACCAGCGGCTACTGGTGGTACGTGCTCGTGCCCGGTATCGCGATCGTGCTCGTGGTGCTGGCCTTCACCGTAATGGGCCGCGCGGTCGAGAACATCACCAACCCGACGCTGAGGAGCCGCTGAGATGCCCGACCTGATCTTCGACGACGTCTCCATCACCTACCGCACCTCCGGCCGCTCCGGCCGCGACGAGGTCGCCGCGGTGCGCAACGTCTCCCTCACCCTCCCCGCCGGGCAGACCCTCGGCATCGCCGGCGAGTCGGGGTCGGGCAAGAGCACCCTCGCGATGAGCGTGCTGCGCCTGCTCCCCCGCAACGCCCGGCTCAGCGGACGCGTGCTGCTGGGCAACCAGGACGTGGCGACGCTGTCGTTCGGACAGCTGCGCGCCGTGCGGTGGGCGCAGACCTCCATCGTGTTCCAGGGCGCGATGCACTCGCTGAACCCGGTGCGCACGGTCGCATGGCAGCTGAACGAGGCGCTGGAGCTGCACGCCTCCGATCGCTGGAAGACCGAGAAGGCGCGGAAGGAACGGGTGCGCGAGCTGCTCGACGTCGTCGACCTTCCGCCGCAGAAGGGCGAGGCGTATCCGCACGAGCTCTCCGGCGGGCAGCGGCAGCGCGTCATGATCGCGATGGCTCTCGCGTGCGACCCCGAGGTGATCATCGCGGACGAGCCCACCACCGCGCTCGACGTGATCGTGCAGAAGCAGATCCTCGACATGATCTCCCGGCTGGTCGCCGAGCGCGGCATCTCGATGCTGATGATCAGCCACGACCTGTCGGTGCTCGCGACCGCGTGCGACCGCATCGCGATCATGCGCAACGGCGAGCTGGTCGAGGTCGGCGAGAGCTACGCGGTGTGCACGACGCCCGAGCAGGCGTACACGCGCCAGCTCGCCGACGCGTTCCCCACCATCGGCGACCCCGCCTCCCGCATGGCGCCGGTGACCCGGCACGGACGCGACGCGGACGACGTGCCGGAGATCGTCCACGGCGACGAGGTGCTGCTGGAGGCGAAGGGCCTCAACGTCACCTACCGCTCGGGCGGCCGCCCCGTGCACGCGGTGCGCGACGTCGACCTCGCGGTGCGGCGCGGCGAGATCGTGGCGCTGGTCGGCCAGTCCGGCTCGGGCAAGTCGACCCTCGCCCGCGCCCTCATGGGACTGCAGCCCGCCGACCCGGGGTCGCAGATCCTGTTCGAGGGCTCTCCGATCGCGGCGAAGGGCCGGGCGCTCGCGCAGTTCCGTTCGCAGGTGCAGCTGGTGCTGCAGGACCCGTGGGCGGCGCTCAACCCCAAGCACAGCGTGTACGAGTCGGTCGCCGAGGGCCTGCGCGTGCAGCGCTACCCCGGAGACGAGCGCGAGCGCGTGGCGCAGAGCCTCGCCGACGCCGAGCTGACGCCGCCCGAGCAGTACTTCGGCGCGATCCCGCAGGAGCTCAGCGGCGGTCAGCGGCAGCGCGTCGTGATCGCCGGGGCCCTGGCCGTGCAGCCGCAGATGCTGATCGCCGACGAACCCGTCGCCTCGCTCGACGCCTCGGTGCGCGGCGAGATCCTGGGACTGCTGCTCGACCTGCGCCGCCGCCTCGGGCTCTCAGCGCTCGTCATCACGCACGACCTCGGGCTCGCATGGAACATCGCCCACACGGTCGCCGTCATGTACCACGGGCAGATCGTGGAGCACGGCCCCACGGAGGAGGTGCTGCTGAACCCGCAGCACGAGTACACGCGGCACCTGCTCTCTGCGGCACCGCGCATCGAGGAGAGGACCGCATGACCGACACGATGGAGGGCACCGCGATCGGCACGGACTCGCCCTACCTGGACTCCCCGCCGCTGCGACCGGGCGACACCGTGGCGATCGTGTCGCCCTCGGGCCCCGGCAACGAGGAGAACACGCAGCGCGCCGTCGACTACTACGAGTCGTGGGGCCTGAACGTGAGGGTGGGAGAGCACGTGCTCACGCCGCACCCGCGCGCCTCCTACCTCGCCGGCCCCGACGACCTGCGCCGCGCCGACCTCGTGGCCGCCTGGCTGGACCCCGAGGTCGACGCGGTCGTCACGGCCCGCGGCGGCTACGGCGCCCTGCGGCTGCTCGACGGCATCGACTGGGCGGCCATGCGGCGCGGAGCCCTCCGGCGCGACGGACGGCCGAAGCTGCTCACCGGCTCGTCCGACGTGACCGCGCTGCACGAGACCTGGCGCGCGCACCTCGGCGTCGCCACGCTGTTCTGTCCGATGGCGGGCAACAACGTGTTCCGCGACTCGCCGACCGTGCGCGACGACGTGCAGCGCTGGCTGTTCGAGCCCTGGCGCGGACGCGAGCTCATCGGCCCGAAGACCGAGATCATGACGCGGGGCCGGGCGGAGGGACGCTTCACCGGCGGCAACCTCAGCCTCCTGGCGGCGGGACTGGGGGCGCCGGAGGCCGCCGTCGCCGCCCCGGGCATCCTGTTCCTCGAGGACATCACGGAGGAGCCGTACCGGCTGGACGGCTTCGTGACGCAGCTGCGCCGGGCCGGGCGGCTCGCCCAGGCCTCGGGCATCGTGCTGGGCTCCTGGCACGAGTGCGGCGACCTCGAGCTCGTGCACGCCCTGATGCGCGACGAGTTCCAAGACCGCGGGGTGCCGGTGCTGTGGGAGCAGGGCTTCGGCCACGACCCGCACGCGCTCACGATCCCGCTCGGCGTGGACGGGGTGCTCGACGCGACCGGGGACGAGCCGCGCCTCACGGTCGGGCTGCCGGCATGATCGCCCTCCCCCCGCTCGACCCCCGGGCGACCTGGTCCGTCCGGCTGCTCGACGCGGACACCGGGGCGACCCTGGCCGAGCACGACCCGGACGTGCAGTGCGAGACCGCGAGCATCGGCAAGATCTTCCTGCTCATCGAGGTCGCCCGGCGGCTGGAGGACGGGACGCTCGCGGCGGACGCGCGCATCGACATCCCCGACGAGCACCGTGTCGAGGACTCGGGGCTGCTGTACCGGATGCACGACCAGCGCGTCACCGTGCACGACGCGGCACTCCTCGTCGGCGCCGTGAGCGACAACCTCGCCACGAACGCGCTCCTCCACCTCTGCGGACTCGACGCCGTCCGCGCGGTCGCCCCGGAGCTCGGCTACCGCGACACCGCGCTGCACGACTACATCCGCAACGAGCGCACGCCCGACCTGCCGTGGACGCCGTCGTTCGGCACCGCGGCCGAGCTGTCCGACGTGATGCGGCGGCTCGGCGCCGGCGAGGTCTTCTCCCCCGCCGTGAGTGCGCGCGTGCTGGACTGGCTGGCCGCCGACACCGACACGTCGATGACCGCCGACGCGTTCCTGCTCGACCCCCTCGCGCACGTCGAGGCCGAGTACCAGGGCCTGGTGCTGCGTCACAAGACCGGCAGCGTGGGCTTCGCGCGGGTGGACGTCGGACTGCTGCGCGGCCCGGAGGGCGCGGTCGCCTACGCCGTCGCGGCGAACTGGAAGACCGCGGGCACCGATCTGCGAGCGCCCGTGCTCGACGGCATGCGCGCGGTCGGCGAGCTCATCCGGGCGCACGTGACCGGACGCCCGCGCGACGACGGAGGGGACGCATGAGCGCGATCGACGTGGAGCTGCCGAGCGGGAACGGCACCGTGTGGTCGGTGCTCGTGCAGGACGTCGACACCGGCGAGGTGCTGCTGCGCCACGACCCCGAGGCCGTGCAGGACACCGCGAGCGTGGGCAAGATCTTCCTGCTGCACCGGCTGCTCGCCGAGGTCGACGCGGGCACCCGCACGCTGGAGGAGCGCGTGACCCGGCGCCCCGTGGAGGCCATCGAGGACTCGGGGCTGTGGTACCTGCTGCAGGCCGACGAGCTGTCGCTGTACGACGTGGCGGCGCTGATCGGCGCGGTGAGCGACAACGCCGCCACCAACACCCTGGGCCGCGTGATCGGCATCCCCGTGGTGCAGGAGCACACCCGGGCGCTCGGCTACACCGCCTCCGCGCTCGACGACATCGTGCGGTGGCCGATCCCGCCCGGCGCTCCCCGGACGCTGTCGCACGCGAACGCCGCGGAGCTCGTGCGCTTCATGTCGCGGCTCGCCGACGGCGCCGATCTCTCTCCCGCGTCGGCCGACACGCTGCGGCGGTGGCTCGGTGCCGGCATGGACCTGTCGATGGTCGCCTCGGCGTTCGAGCTCGACCCGCTCGCGCACTGGGGTTTCGACCGCGGCGTGTGGCTGCTGAACAAGACCGGCACAATCTCGCGGGTCCGCGCCGACACGGGCCTCGTCATGTCGCCCACCCGGCGCATCGCCTACGCCGTGCTGGCCACCTGGAACAGCGGTGCGGACGGCCGCGGCCCGGTGCTCGCGGCCATGCGCCGGATCGGCGAGGGCATCCACGCCGCGCTCGCCGACTGAGCACCGCTCGCACCGCACGACATCCGGGCGCGGTTGCCGTGACACGTCGCGCATCCGTCCTCCACGGCGACGTTTCCCCCCGGGTCGTGAACGCCGGTCAGACGACCCCGGCGCGCGCCAGGCGCTCGCGCACCCGATCGATCGGCACCGCGTGCGCCGTCCGCCCCTCGGGGCCCACGGTGGTCTCTGCGGACAGCACGGAGTTGATCAGCGCCTCCTCGACCGCGTCCATCGTCGCGGCGAACAGCGGCGAGAGCTCGTCGTCCGCCGCGAGCCCGCTCGTCGCTGGGTCGTGCACGGAGAACGCGATGGCGTAGTCGCCGCTGCCCTGCGCGTAGTCGGCACCGACGCCCCGCATCGCGAACACGGCGCGGTTGGCCACGCGCCCGAGCTGGCGGCCGTCGACCGGCGCATCGGTGGCGACGACGATCATGCAGGAGTTCCCGACCGGCTCCGCAGGGTCGTCCGTGAGCAGCTCCTCCGCGGGCAGGGGCACCCCGGCGATGCGCAGCGTGCCACTGAAGTTCGTCTGCACGACCGCGCCGACCGTGCACGGGGTTCCGGCCACGTCGACCACCCGCGACGCCGTGCCGATGCCGCCCTTGTAGCCGAGGGCGACCGTCCCGGCACCCGCACCGACACAGCCCTCCGCGACGGGACCGGACGCCGCCGCCTCCAGTGCCGCGACCACCTGCTCCTCGCCCACGGCCCGCCGACGGATGTCCGAGAGGAACCCGTCGTTCGTCTCCCCCACCACCGGGTTCAGCGTCGTCGTGTGCGCGTGCGCGGGTGTCGCCAGCAGGTGCCCGAGCAGCGCGTCGGCCACGCGGAACACCGACAGGGTTGACGTGAGGAGGATCGGCGTCTCCAGCGCGCCGAGCTCGCGCAGCTGCGTGGCACCGACGAGCTTGCCGTAGCCGTTGCCCACGGAGAGGTTCGCGGGAAGGCTGCGGCGCCGCGCGGTGAGCGCGTCCGGCACGATCGCCGTGACCCCCGTGTGCAGACCGTCGCCGTGCAGCGTGGCGTGGCCGACCCGCACCCCGGGCACGTCGGTGATCGCGTTCTCCGCACCGCGCGCGAAGGCTCCGGGCGCGACGCCGAGGTCGGCGAGCCGGGGACGGGTGGACGAGGACGACGGCGATGTCATGCTCCGATCCTCCCAGTCGCGGCGGGTGCGGGTCCGCGCCGCGCCGAGTGCCCGCCGCGGTCGAGCGACCCGCCCGCACGCTCGGTAGACTGGGCGGCACCACCCACACTCAGGCACGCTCACACAGTGCCGCATACATCGCTCGAGGAGACCTCCATGTCCGCCATCCCTGACAAGCCCGCACTCGAAGGTCTCGAAGCGAAGTGGGACGCCGCCTGGGCGGAGCAGGGCACCTACCTGTTCGACCGTCTGCGCGCCGCGGAACTCGGCCGTGAGGGCGTGTACTCGATCGACACCCCGCCGCCCACCGCCTCGGGCAGCCTGCACATCGGGCACGTGTTCTCGTACACCCACACCGACGTCAAGGCGCGGTACGAGCGGATGCGCGGCAAGACCGTGTTCTACCCGATGGGCTGGGACGACAACGGCCTGCCCACCGAGCGCCGCGTGCAGAACTACTACGGCGTGCGCTGCGACCCCTCGCTCCCCTACGACCCCGACTTCACCCCGCCGTTCGAGGGCGGAGACAACAAGTCCAGCCGTGCGGCCGACCAGCAGCCCATCAGCCGGCGCAACTTCATCGAGCTGTGCGAGCGCCTCACGATCGAGGACGAGAAGCAGTTCGAGGCACTGTTCCGGCAGCTCGGCCTGAGCGTGGACTGGACGCAGACCTACCGCACGATCTCCGACGACACGATCCGCCAGAGCCAGCTCGCGTTCCTGCGCAACATCGACCGGGGCGAGGCCTACCAGGCCCTCGCGCCGACGCTGTGGGACATCGACTTCCGCTCCGCCATCGCGCAGGCCGAGCTGGAGGACCGCGACCAGCAGGCCGCGTATCACACGATCGAGTTCCCCTTCGCGGACGGCTCCGGCTCGATCGCGATCGACACCACGCGTCCGGAGCTCCTCCCCGCGTGCATCGCCATCGTGACCCACCCCGAGGGCCCGCACAAGCACCTGATCGGCACGAAGGTGCGCACCCCGTTCTTCGGTGCCGAGATCGAGATCCACGGTCACCACCTCGCCCAGCCCGACAAGGGCACCGGTGCCGCCATGGTGTGCACCTTCGGCGACGTGACCGACATCGTCTGGTGGCGCGAGCTGCGCACGACCGATGGTCGCGACCTGCCGAACATGACCACGATCGGCCTCGACGGCCGGTTCCTCCCGGAGGCTCCGTCCCTCGTGGCCGACGCCGACGCCCGCGCCTGGTACGCGGCCGAGGTCGCCGGCAAGACCGTGTTCAGCGCCCGCAAGGCGATCGTCGAGAAGCTGCAGGAGACGGGCGACCTGACCGCGGTCGGCAAGCCCTTCCAGCACGCCGTGAAGTTCTTCGAGAAGGGCGACCGTCCGCTCGAGATCGTGTCCACGCGCCAGTGGTACATCCGCAACGGCGCCCGCGACGGCGAGCTGCGCGACCAGCTGCTCACGCACGGGCAGGAGCTCGCGTGGCACCCCGACTTCATGCGCGTGCGGTACGAGAACTGGGTCGGCGGTCTCACCGGCGACTGGCTCGTGTCCCGGCAGCGCTTCTTCGGCGTGCCGATCCCCCTCTGGTACGCGCTGGATGAGAACGGCGACCGCGACTACGACCGCGTGCTCGTCCCCGACACCGCGAGCCTGCCGATCGACCCGACCACCGACGTGCCGGCCGGGTACACGGAAGACCAGCGCGGCGTGCCGGGCGGGTTCGACGCCGAGGCCGACATCCTCGACACGTGGGCCACGTCGTCGCTCACGCCGCAGCTCGCCGGCGGCTGGCAGCGCGACGAGGAGCTGTGGCAGCTCACGGCCCCGTTCGACCTGCGTCCGCAGGGGCAGGACATCATCCGCACCTGGCTGTTCTCCACCATGCTGCGTTCCACGCTGGAGGACGGCAGGGCCCCGTGGAAGAACGCCGCGATCTCCGGCTTCATCGTCGACCCGGACCGCAAGAAGATGTCGAAGTCGAAGGGCAACGTGGTCACCCCGGCCGACGTGCTCGACGCGCACGGCTCCGACGCGGTGCGGTACTGGGCGGCCTCCAGCCGACTGGGCATGGACGCCGCGTTCGACCCGCAGAATCCGACCCAGGTGAAGATCGGGCGGCGCCTGGCCATCAAGGTGCTCAACGCCGCGAAGTTCGTGCTGTCGTTCCCGGTGCCGGAGGGGGCGCAGGTCACCCACGCGCTGGACGCCTCGATGCTCACGGCCCTCGACGCCGTGGTGGCGGAGGCGACCGCGGCGTTCGACCGCTACGACGCCGCGCGCGCGCTCGAGCTCACCGAGGCGTTCTTCTGGACGTTCTGCGACGACTACCTGGAGCTGGTGAAGGAGCGGGCGTACAACCAGAACGACGTGGGACAGGCGTCGGCGGCACTGGCGCTGCGCCTGGCGCTGTCCACGCTCCTGCGTCTGCTCGCGCCCGTGCTGTCGTTCGCGACCGAGGAGGCGTGGTCGTGGTTCGAGCAGGGTTCCGTGCACACCGCCGCGTGGCCGGAGCCGCTGGGCATCGAGGGCGACGCCGCGGTGCTGGCCGCCGCGAGCGAGGCCCTGATCGGCATCCGTCGTGCGAAGACCGAGGCGAAGGCGTCGCAGAAGACCCCGGTGTCGCGCGCGGCGATCGCCGCCCCTGCCGCGAAGCTCGACGCGCTGCGCGCCGCCGCCGACGACCTCCGCGCGGTCGGCCGCATCGCCGAGCTCGAGTTCACCGAGGCCGAGGAGTTCGCGGTGACCGCGATCGAGCTCGCCCCGGTCGAGGCGTCGTGATGCAGCTCGGCACCCGCTGGGCCACCGGCACGCAGCCGCCCGCGTCGGTCCCGGAGGCGCTGCGCCCCGCGATCGCCGAGGTCGAGGCCCGCGGGCTCACCGGACACTGGACGCTCACCTGGCTGGAGGGCCGGGCGCTCGCCGAGCTCGACGCGGGCTGGGAGGTCGTGCAGACGGCGTCCGGCGAGGTGGTGGCGCGTCCGTTCGAGGACTGAGCGGCCCCCGTGCGACGAGAGCCCCGGATCCTCTGCGGATCCGGGGCTCTCGCGTCCGTGGCAGGGGCCGTCAGCGGCGCGGCGCCCCGAGCTGGGCGAGCAGGTGGTCCACGGCGCGCGGGTCGTGGCGGCGAGCCTGCTGCTCCGCCAGCAGGTCGAGCGCGAGCTGGCGGCGCCGCGCGCGCTCGGCCACGCGATGCTCGACGAGTCCGGTGAGGCGGTCGGCGAGGCGCAGCAGCCCCCGCTCCGTGCGCGTGGGGGCGGAGAGGTGCAGCGTGGCGGCGGTCATGATGCGGACTCCGGCTCGGCCGCACCCGCCGCGGACGGCGGCGTCGGCAGGTCGAACAGCTCGGCGCGCACCGACACCCGCCGCACGTCCGGCCCGGTCTGGCCGCGGTACCGCTCGATCGCCGACTCGATGACGGCCTCCAGCTCCGAGCGCAGGGCGAGTGCCTGGGCGGGGGTCACGTCGAGGTGCGTGGTGAGCGTGATGCCCACGTCACCCCACCCGTCGGGAACCTCGGACGCCGGTCGGTTCAGGTACGACATCAGCGTCTCGTGCCGCAGCCGGAAGAACTCGGAGGTCACGATCTGCGCGGCGGCGCGGTTCGCGGGCGAGGTCATGTCGTCCGGGCCCGGCACGTCGATGCGCCCCTTCGGCCGCTCCCACCAGCGCTCCCTGGCGGTGCCGCGGCCCTCGACCTCGCGGATGAGGTCGTGCGCGGCGAGGGCGCGCAGGTGATAGCTCGTGGAACCCGAGGTCTCCCCCACGAGCGCGGCGAGGGAGCTCGCGGTCTGGGGGCCGCGCGAGGCGAGCAGGTCGAAGATCTTCACGCGAAGCGGGTGGGCGAGGGCCTTCAGCGCTCCGGCGTCGAGCGTTCGCACCTGGGTCTGTTCGGTCATGAGTGCAAAGATACCCTTGCAAACGACTCTTTGCAAGAGTTTCTTTGCATCCGGATCCGCTCCCGTCAGCCCACCGCGTCACGCGCCGCCACGAACGCGGCGACGCACTCCTCCACCTGCTCCGGCGTGTGCGCGGCAGACAGCTGCACGCGGATGCGCGCGAGCCCGCGCGGGACGACGGGGAAGCTGAACGCGGTCACGTAGATGCCCCGCTCCTGCATGGCCTGGGCGATCCGCGCCGTCTTCGCCGCATCGCCGAACATCACCGGGACGATCGGGTGCTCCCCCGGCAGCAGCTCGAACCCCTCCTCGGTCATCCGGCGCCGGAACAGCGCCGCGTTCTCGCGCAGTCGCGCCCGCAGCTCGGCGGATCCCTCGACGAGGTCGAGCGCCGTCAGGGTTCCCGCCACGATCGCGGGGGCCAGCGTGTTCGAGAACAGGTAGGGGCGCGACCGCTGTCGCAGCAGCGCCACGATGTCGGCGTGGGAGGCCACGTACCCGCCCGAGGCGCCGCCGAGCGCCTTGCCGAACGTGCCGGTGTAGATGTCGACCCGGTCCGACACCCCGCACAGCTCCGGAGTGCCGCGGCCGTGCTCGCCCACGAACCCGACGGCGTGGGAATCGTCCACGAACACCAGCGCGTCGTAGCGCTCGGCCAGGTCGCAGATCTCGGCCAGCGGCGCGATGTAGCCGTCCATCGAGAACACGCCGTCGGTCACGACCACCCGGAACCGGGCATCGGCCGCCGCCCGCAGCTGCTCCTCCAGGTCGGCCATGTCGCGGTTGCGGTAGCGCAGGCGACGCGCCTTGGAGAGCCGGATCCCGTCGATGATCGACGCGTGGTTGAGCTCGTCCGAGATGATCGCGTCCTCCGCCGAGAAGAGCGTCTCGAACACCCCGCCGTTCGCGTCGAAGCACGACGAGTAGAGGATCGCGTCGTCCGTCCCGAGGAAGTCCGCCAGGCGCCGCTCCAGCTCCAGATGCTGCTCCTGGGTGCCGCAGATGAAGCGGACGCTCGCGAGCCCGTACCCCCACTCCTGCAGCGCGGCGGTGGCCGACGCGAGGATCCGGGGATCGTCCGCGAGGCCGAGGTAGTTGTTGGCGCAGAAGTTCAGCACGGGCGTCCCGTCGGCCGTGATCTCCGCGCTCTGCGGTCCGCGGATGCCGCGCTCCCGCTTGGTGAGCCCGGCCTCCTCGATCCCGGCGAGCTCCGCCGCCACATGGGTCTTGAAGTCTCCGTACATCACAGCTCCGTCCAGTCGAGGATGATCTTGCCCGTTCCCGCCGATTCCGCGGCCGCGAAGCCGCGCTCCCACTCGCGCGCCGGCACGACGTCGGCGATCACGCGGCCGATCGCCTCGCGCAGCGCGGCGCTGGTCTGCAGCATCGCGCCCATGGCGTTCCACGTCTCGAACATCTCGCGGCCGTAGATGCCCTTGATCGTGAGCATGTGCGTGACGAGCTTGCCCCAGTCGATCTCGAAGCCGGCGCTCGGCAGCCCGAGCATCGCGATCCGTCCGCCGTGGTTCATGTTGTCGATCATGGCCGGGAGGGCCGACGCCGCGCCGCTCATCTCGAAGCCGATGTCGAAGCCCTCGCGCATGCCGAGCACGCGCTGGGCGTCGCGCACGTCGCGCTGCGACACGTCGACCACCTCGTCCGCGCCCATGCGCCGCGCCATCTCCAACCGCGGTGCGCTCACATCGGTCGCGGCGATGAAACGCGCACCGGCGTGCCGCGCCACCGCGATCGCCATGAGGCCGATCGGGCCGCACCCGGTCACCAGCACGTCCTCACCGACCAGCGGATACGTCAGGGCCGTGTGCACGGCGTTGCCGAGGGGGTCGAAGACGGCCCCGAGTTCCGGGGTCACGTCGGCGTGGTGCACCCAGACGTTCGCGGCAGGCAGCGACAGGTACTCCGCGAACGCCCCGTCGCGCTGCAGCCCGAGACCGATCGTGCGGATGCACATCTGCCGGCGCCCCGCGCGACAGTTCCGGCAGGTGCCGCACACGATGTGCCCCTCGCCGGAGACGCGGTCCCCGACGACGATGTCGTGCACCAGGGGCCCGACCTCCACGACCTCCCCGTAGAACTCGTGTCCGGGGATGAGCGGGGTCGAGATGGCGGAGGCCGCCCAGTCGTCCCAGCGGTGGATGTGCAGGTCGGTGCCGCAGATGCCCGTCCGCAGCACGCGGATGACCACGTCCCCCGGTCCGGCCGTCGGTTCGGGGCGGTCGACGAGGGTGAGTCCGGCGCCCGGCTCCTCCTTGAACAAAGCCTTCATGTCTTCGATCTCAGCGCATCCATCGCTGTAGAACAATCGGCAAATCCTGCATCGTCTCTGTAGTCCTGGCTAAACTATCGCGATGGAGCTCCACCAGTTGCAGATCCTCCGCGAGCTCGGCGCCCTCGGGAGTGTGACCGCGGTCGCCGAGGCCCTGCGCGTCACGCCGTCCGCGGTGTCGCAGCAGCTCGCCGCCCTCCAGCGGGCGTTCCCCACACCGCTCACCCGTCGCGAGGGACGCTCGCTCGTGCTCACTGCGGCCGGAGAGGTCCTGGCCGCGGCGGGCACCGACGCGATCGACGCGATGGCCGCCGCGAGGCACGCCCTCGACGACTTCGAGGAGGCGGCGACGGGCGTGGTGAGCCTCAGCGGCTTCCACAGCGTCGGGCAGGCGCTGTTCGGGCCGCTGCTGCGTGAGCTGTCCGCGCTGGATGCCGCGCCCACCGTGCAGCTCACCGACGAAGACGTCGCCCAGAGCGAGTTCCCCGCCCTCACCTCCCGGTACGACCTGGTGCTCGCGCATCGCATGGAGCACTCCGATCCGTGGCCAACGGCGGGTGTGCGCAGTGTCACGCTCGTGCGCGAGCCGCTCGACGTGGCGGTCGCCGCCGATCATCCCCTCGCCACGCGGTCGAGCCTGAAGCCCGCCGACGTGGCGGCAGAGCGCTGGGTGACCAGCCGCACCGGCTACTCCCCCGACGACGTGCTGCGCGCCGTGTCGGCCGTCGCGGGGCGCCCGGTCGACGTCCTCCACCGCATCAACGACTACGGCGCCGTGTCCGCCGTCGTCGCCGCGGGCGGGGTGCTCGGCATGCTGCCGCGCTTCACGTCGCGCAGCGTCGACGACCGTGACATCGTGCGCATCCCGCTGCGTGGCGTGAGCACGCACCGCATGATCGACGTCCTGGCGCGGCCGGAGAACCTGCGCCGGCGGTCCGTCCGCGTGGTCGTCGACGCGCTGCGCGCCGTGATGGTCGGGCTGCGCACCGAGGCCGACGATGCGCTCGGCACGGGTCGTTAGGCTCGGGGAATGACCGACGCCACGAACCCGCTCCTCCAGCCGTCGTCCCTTCCCTTCGGACTGCCGGACTACCGGGCGATCCGCGCCGAGCACTACCTCCCGGCGTTCCAGGCCGGGTTCGCGGCGCAGCTCGCCGAGGTCGCGAACATCACGCGGGTGCGATCGATGCCCACGTTCGAGAACACGATCGAGGCGCTCGAGCGGTCCGGGGAGCTGCTCGACCGCGTGGCGCACACGTTCTACACGGTCAGCTCGGCCGACGCGACACCGGAGATCCAGGAGATCGACGAGCAGCTCGCGCCGCTCATGGCCGCCCACCAGGACACGATCACCCTCGACGCGGCGCTCTTCTGGCGCGTCGAACGCGTGCACGAGCAGCGCCATGCTCTGCCCCTCGACCCCGAGCAGCGCTACCTCGTGGAGCGGTACCACCGCGAGATGACGCACGCGGGCGCGGGCCTCGACGACGCGGCCAAAGCCGAGCTCACGGCCCTCAACCAGCGGCTCTCCGTGCTCACCAACACCTTCGAGCGCAACCTGCTGGGCGACACGAACGACCTCGCCGTGGTGTTCGACTCCGCGGCCGAGCTCGACGGCCTCAGCCAGGGCGAGCTCTCCGCGGCCGCCCGCGCCGCCGCCGACCGCGGGCTCGACGGCCGGTACCTCCTCACCCTGCCGCTGTTCACCGGCCATCCCGCCCTGGCCCGCCTCCGCGTCCGGGAGTCCCGGCGGCGCGTCCTGGCCGCGTCGCGCGCCCGGGGCTCGCGCGACAACGCGAACGACAACCGTCCGGTCCTGCGCGAGATCGTGCGCCTGCGGGCCGAGCGCGCCGCACTTCTCGGGCACCCCTCGCACGCCGCATACGTCACAGCCGACGAGACGGCGGGCTCTCCCGAGGCGGTCGAACGGATGCTGCGCCGGCTGGCTGCTCCGTCGGCCCGCAACGCGCGCGCCGAGCGCGCGGCGCTCCAGGCGCTGGTCGACGAGTCGGAGCCCGCTCCCTTCCCGGTCGAGGCGCACGACTGGGCGTTCTACACCGAGAAGGTGCGTACGGCCCGCTACGACATCGACACGGCTGCGCTGCGCCCCTGGTTCGAGGCGGAGCGCGTGCTGCAGGACGGCGTGTTCTTCGCGGCGACCCGGCTGTACGGAGTCACCTTCCGCGAGCGCGACGACCTGGTCGCCTACCACCCCGGGGCCCGGGTGTTCGAGGTGCGTAACGCCGACGGTTCCCCGCTCGGCCTCTACGTGCTCGACCTCTACACCCGCGACTCCAAGCGCGGCGGCGCCTGGATGAACGCGATCGTCAGCCAGTCACGACTCCGCGGCAGCGCGCCCGTCGTGGTCAACAACCTCAACGTCCCCCAGCCCGGAGAGGGAGAGCCCACGCTGTTGACGCTCGATGAGGTGACGACGCTGTTCCACGAGTTCGGGCACGCCCTGCACGGTCTGTTCGCGACGGTGACGTACCCCCATTTCGCCGGCACCAACGTGTTCCGCGACGTCGTCGAGTTCCCGAGTCAGGTCAACGAGATGTGGATCCTCTGGCCCGAGGTCCTGGACAACTACGCCCGCCACCACGAGACGGGAGAGCCGCTCGACCCCGCGATCGTCGACCGCCTCCGGGCGACCGAGACCTTCGATCAGGGACACGCGACGAGCGAGTATCTGGCCGCCGCCTGGCTCGACCAGGCCTGGCATCGGCTCTCCGTCGACGACGACGTGGACGACGTCGCGGCGTTCGAGGCCGCGGCACTGGCAGACATCGGGCTCGACGACCCCGCCGTGCCGACGCGGTATTCGTCGACGTACTTCGCGCACGTGTTCTCCGGCGGTTACAGCGCGGGGTACTACTCGTACATCTGGAGCGAGGTGCTCGACGCCGACACGGTCGAGTGGTTCCGGGAGAACGGGGGCCTCACCCGCGAGAACGGCGACCGCTTCCGGGAGCGTCTGCTCGGGGTCGGCGGGTCGAAGGACCCCCTGGAGGCGTATCGCGACTTCCGCGGCCGCGACGCCGAGATCGCGCCCCTCCTGAAGCGCCGTGGACTCGACGGCTGACCCGTGGCACCCTGAGCACATGAACGCCTTCTCCGACGCCCCGTTCGGCCCTGCCGACCGGCTCGACCTCGACCCCGTCCCGCTCGCGGTCATCCGCCACGAGGCGCTCCGTCTCGCCGATCTCCGTGACGCCTTCGACTCCGGGTATCGTGCCATCGGCGACGCGTTCGCCGCCGGCACGCTGCTTCCCGCCGGTCCGGCACTGGCGATCTACCACGGCGACCCGATGGGCGTGTTCGATCTCGAGCTCGGGTTCCCCGTGCAGGCCTCGCCGTCCGACCCCCTCGCCACCGGTGACGGCACCGCCATCGTCGCATCCACGCTTCCGTCCGGATCCGCGGTGGCGACCACCGTCCTCGGCTCCTACGACGGTCTCGGGGCCGGATGGGCGGCTCTGGTCGCACGGGCGGCGGAGGCGGGCCTCCATCCGCGCGGCGTCTGGATCGAGGTGTACGTCTCCGACCCGGACACGGCGCCGGAGGACCTGCGCACCGACCTCATCATGCCGGTCGGTTGACCGCCCCGCCGGCGTCGGTCGGGGTCAGGCGCTCTTGCGCTTGCGCTCCATCACCACGGTGGGCGGGGCGCCCTCGTCGACCGCGGCGCGCGTGATGATGACCTTCGCGACGTCGTCGGCGGACGGGATCTCGAACATGACGGGGCCGAGCACGTCCTCGAGGATCGCGCGGAGCCCGCGGGCACCGGTCTTGCGCTCCACCGCGAGGTCGGCGATCGAGCGCAGCGCCTCCTCCTCGAACTCCAGCTGCACGCCGTCGAGCTCGAACATGCGCTGATACTGCTTCACGAGCGCGTTGCGCGGGCCGGTGAGGATGTCGATCAGCGCGGCCTGGTCGAGCGGCGACACGTTGGTCACGACCGGCAGACGCCCGATGAACTCGGGGATGAGCCCGAACTTGTGGAGGTCTTCCGGCAGCACCTCGCTGAACAGGTCGAGGTCCTTGCCCTTGTCGTGGAGCGGGGCGCCGAAGCCGACGCCGTGCTTGCCGACGCGCGCCGACACGATGTCCTCCAGCCCGGCGAAGGCGCCGGCCACGATGAACAGCACGTTCGACGTGTCGATCTGCAGGAACTCCTGGTGGGGGTGCTTGCGGCCGCCCTGCGGCGGGACCGACGCGACCGTTCCCTCGATGATCTTCAGGAGTGCCTGCTGCACGCCCTCGCCCGACACGTCGCGGGTGATCGAGGGGTTCTCGGCCTTGCGGGCGATCTTGTCGACCTCGTCGATGTAGATGATGCCCTGCTCGGCGCGCTTCACGTCGTAGTCGGCGGCCTGGATGAGCTTGAGGAGGATGTTCTCCACGTCTTCACCCACATAGCCCGCCTCGGTGAGCGCGGTGGCGTCGGCGACGGCGAACGGCACGTTGAGGCGCTTGGCGAGCGTCTGTGCCAGGTAGGTCTTGCCGCAGCCGGTCGGCCCGATGAGCAGGATGTTGCTCTTGGCGATCTCGACCTCTTCGGCCTTCTGCTCCGCGGGCTGCAGAGTGCCGTGCGCACGGACCCTCTTGTAGTGGTTGTAGACGGCGACGGCGAGGGCGCGCTTCGCGGGCTCCTGGCCGACCACGTACTCCTCGAGGAACGAGAAGATCTCCCGCGGCTTGGGCAGTTCGAACTCGGCGACGCCCTCGGCGGACGACTCCGCCATGCGCTCCTCGATGATCTCGTTGCACAGCTCGACACACTCGTCGCAGATGTACACGCCGGGACCCGCGATGAGCTGCTGCACCTGCTTCTGGCTCTTTCCGCAGAAAGAACACTTGAACAGGTCAGCGCTTTCACCGATGCGGGCCATGCGCGTCCTCCTATGGGGGATCAGAGATCGTCCTTCGAGCCTAACCGCTGCATGCGACACCGGGCCGCATTGGCGCGGACTCGCTTCCGCGCGGCCCCGGCATCGAGAAGGGCCCCGCCCGCGGGATGCGCGACGGGGCCCCTCCTGCGGTCCGAGCTCAGACCATGCTCTTGGTGTGCCAGACGGTCTTCACCTCGGTGAACGCGGCGATCCGCTCGGGCGAGGCGACGACCTCGCCCGGAGCGACCACGCGCTTCAAGGTCTCCGCGGCGGCGATCTGCAGGTCGACCCAGTCGAGCGCTCCCGCGCCGGACAGGTCGAGCGCGTTGACGTCCTGGTGCGCGGCGAGCCACGGCGCCATCTCCGCGGGCGACCCCGTCAGCACGTTCACGACACCGCCGGGGAGGTCGCTCGTGGCCAGCACCTCCGCGAGGCTGATCGCCGACAGCGGGTGCTGCTCGCTCGCGATCACGACGACCGTGTTGCCCGCGACCAGCGCGGGCGCCACGACCGAGACGAGCCCGAGCAGCGCCGAGTCCTGCGGCGCGACGATCGCGACCACGCCGGTCGGCTCCGGCACGGAGATGTTGAAGTAGGGACCGGACACGGGGTTCGCGTTGCCCGCCACCTGGGCGTACTTGTCGCACCAGCCCGCGTACCAGACCCAGAGGTCGATCGCCTCGTCCACCTGCGCGGTGGCCGCCGAGGACGACACGCCCTCCTGCGCCACGATCTCGTCGATGAACTGCGCGCGGCGCCCCTCCAGCACCTCCGCGACGCGGTATAGCACCTGGCCGCGGTTGTACGCGGTCGCCCCCGACCATCCCTTCACGGCCGCGCGCGCCGCGGTGACCGCGTCGCGGGCGTCCTTGCGCGAGGCCTTGGCGGCGTTCGCGAGGAAGCCGCCCTTGCGGGACACCACCTCGTACGTGCGACCCGACTCGCTGCGGGGGAAGGCCCCGCCGATCGCGAGCTTGTAGGTCTTCGGAACGCTCAGTCGCTTGCTCATGCTGCGGCTCCCTTGAGGTACGCGGTGAGCCCCTGACGGCCGCCCTCGCGGCCGTATCCGGACTCCTTGTAGCCGCCGAACGGGCTCGACGGGTCGAAACGGTTGAACGTGTTGGCCCACACCACACCGGCGCGCAGCCGGTCGGCGACGGCGAGGATGCGCGAGCCCTTGTCGGACCAGATCCCCGCGGAGAGGCCGTACGGGGTGTTGTTCGCCTTCGCGATCGCCTCGGCGGGCGTCCGGAAGGTCAGCACGGACAGCACGGGCCCGAACACCTCGTCGCGCGCGATGCGGTGCGCGGCCTCGACACCGGTGAAGATCGTCGGCGCGAACCAGAAGCCCTGGTCGGGGATGGCGCAGTCGGCGGTCCAGCGCTCGGCACCCTCCGCCTCGCCGATGTCGCTCAGCTCGCGGATCCGCGCCAGCTGGGCGGCGGAGTTGATCGCGCCGATGTCGGTGTTCTTGTCGAGCGGGTCGCCGAGGCGCAGCGTCGACAGCCGGGCCTTGAGCCGGTCGACGACCTCGTCGTGGATGGACTCCTGCACCAGCAGGCGGCTGCCGGCGCAGCACACGTGGCCCTGGTTGAAGAAGATGCCGTTGACGATGCCCTCGACGGCCTGGTCGATCGGGGCGTCGTCGAACACGATGTTCGCCGCCTTGCCGCCCAGCTCCAGCGTCAGCTTCTTGTTCGTCCCGGCGACCGCGCGAGCGATGTCGCGACCCACGCCGGTGGAACCCGTGAAGGCGACCTTGTCCACATCGGGGTGACGCACGAGCGCGGCCCCGGTCTGCCCGGCACCCGTGACGATGTTCACGACGCCCGCGGGCAGGTCGGCCTGCTGCAGGATCTCCGCGAACAGCAGGGCCGTGAGCGGCGTGGTCTCGGCCGGCTTCAGCACGACCGTGTTGCCGGCGGCGAGAGCGGGCGCGAGCTTCCACGCGAGCATGAGCAGCGGGAAGTTCCAGGGGATGACCTGTCCGGCGACGCCGAGCGACCGCGGGTTCGCGCCGAGCCCGGCGTAGTCGAGCTTGTCCGCCCAGCCCGCGTAGTAGAAGAACCAGGAGGCGACGAGGGGAACGTCCACGTCGCGGCTCTCCTTGATGGGCTTGCCGTTGTCGAGGCTCTCGGCGACCGCGAGCTCGCGCGCGCGCTCCTGCACCAGGCGCGCGATGCGGAACAGGTACTTGCCGCGGTCGCGGCCGCTCATCCTCGACCACGTCTTGTCGTAGGCGCGGCGGGCGGCGGCGACCGCACGGTCGATGTCCTCGTCGCTCGCGGACGCGATCTCAGCGATGCGCTTCTCGCTCGACGGGGAGATGGTCGTGAAGGGGGCGCCCGAGCCGTCGACGAACTCGCCGTCGATGAACAGGCCGTAGCTGTCCCGGAGGTTCAGGATCGCGGTGGACTCCGGTGCCGGAGCGTATTCCAGAAATGACATGGTGGTCTTCCCGTCAGTCGATGGTGACGTAGTCGGGGCCCGAGTAGTGGCCGGAGCGGAGCTTCTGTCGCTGCAGGAGCACGTCGTTGAGGAGGCTGGAGGCGCCGAAGCGGAACAGGTGCGGCTGCAGCCACTCCTCCCCCACGGTCTCCGCCACGGTGACGAGGTACTTGACCGCGTCCTTCGAAGAGCGGATGCCACCGGCCGGCTTCACGCCGATCCGCTCGCCCGTGCCGCGGTACCAGTCGCGCACGGTCTCCAGCATGAGCAGCGTGGTGGGCAGCGTGGCCGCGGGCTGCACCTTGCCGGTCGACGTCTTGATGAAGTCGCCGCCCGCCAGGATCCCGAGCCACGACGCGCGCTTGATGTTGTCGTACGTGTTCAGCTCACCGGTCTCCAGGATCACCTTGAGCGAGGCGTAGGAGCCGTCCTCGCGGCGGCAGGCCTCCTTGACCTGGGCGATCTGGTCGAACACCAGGCCGTACCGGCCGGAGAGGAAGGCACCGCGGTCGATCACCATGTCGATCTCGTCGGCGCCCGCCGCGACCGCCTCGGCGGTGTCGGCCAGCTTGATCGCGAGCGACGACCGGCCGCTGGGGAACGCCGTGGCGACCGCGGCGACCGAGATGAGGCCGTCGTCCGGGTCGCCGTGCAGGGAGCCCAGCGCCTCGACCGCGCCGCCGACCATGTCGCCGTAGACGCACACCGCGGCCACGCGCGGCGTGGAGGGGTCGGCGGCGTCGGGGGTCTTCGCCTTGGCGACGAGCGAGCGCACCTTGCCGGGGGTGTCGGCACCTTCGAGCGTCGTGAGGTCGATCAGACGGATGATGGTGTCGAGCGCCCAGGCCTTCGAGGTCGTCTTGATCGAGCGGGTGCCGAGACCGGCCGCCCGCTGCTCCAGCCCGACCGCGTCGACGCCCGGGAGTCCGTGCAGGAAGCGGCGCAGCGTGGCGTCGTCCGGCTCTCCGCCGAGGACGTCCACCGCCGCCCTGCGGCTGAGTTCTGTGGTGGTCACTGTTCCTCCAACAATGCTCGTGCTGTGGTCTCGTCGGTGACCAGCACGCTGCACAGGCCGCTGGTCACCACCGTTCGTGCGATGTCGTGCTTCGCGGGTCCCGCGGTCACGAAGACCGCGCGGTCGGCGCCGCGCAGCCGGTCGAGCGAGACGCCCACGGTGCGGGCGTCGAGCTGCGGGTCGACGATGTTCCCCTCCGCGTCGACGTAGCGGCCGAGCACGTCGCCGACGGCTCCGCGGCGTGCGAGCTCCTCCACGTCGTCCGCGCGGAGGTAGCCGTTCTCGACGTGCGCCGACGACGCGTCGCAGGGACCGGCGGTGAACAGGAACGCCTGCGCCTCCGCGGCCTCCTCGAGCACGGCCGCGACGGTGCGGTCGCCCTCGATGGCCCGCTTGGTCTCGACGTGCTCCAAAATCGCGGGACTCGGCAGCAGTGAGACCTGGCCGGACGCGCGCTGCGCGATCGTCACGGCCAGTCCTGCCGCGCCTCCGGAGCGGCGGTTGAGGCTGACCCCGCCGTTGAGCTGCACGACGGTCACGCCGCTGGCCCAGCCGTCGGGGAGTGCCTCGGCGACGGCGCGGAGGGTCTTGCCCCAGCTCACGCCGAGCGTGCGGGGCACCGGACGCATCGCGGTCAGGAAGTCGGCGGCCGCCTGGGCCACCCGCTCGAGCGTGCCGTCGTCGCCCTCCGGAGCGGGCACGACCACCGCGTCCTTGAGCCCGAAGCGCTCGACGAGCTCTCTCTCGAGCCCGAGGCGACGTGCGCGGGGATGCACGATCTCGATGCGCACGATCCCTCTCTCCCGGGCCTGGGTGAGCAGCCGCCCGACCTTCCAGCGGGAGATCTTGAGGAGGCCGCCGATCTCGTCCTGCGTCTTGTCCTCGTCGTAGTACAGCTCGGCCACGCGCACCATGAGCAGGTCTTCTTCCACGGCATCCTCCTTCCCTGTCCAGGGTAGGCCCGATTCAGCGTTCGCGCACGCTTCTGCTCATATGCGCACCCGACCCCCGTCCCGACGCACATCCGACGGGCACGCGAAAGGGCGCCCGTCTCTCGACGGACGCCCTCTCGAACAGCGGGGCTTACGCGCGCTTGCGCGACGTGAGCACCTGGTCGACGATGCCGTACTCCAGCGCCTCGTTGGCGGAGAGGATCTTGTCGCGATCGATGTCGCGGTTCACCTGCTCCACGGGCTTGCCGGTGTGACGCGCCATGGTCTCCTCGAGCCAGGTGCGCATCCGGAGGATCTCGGCGGCCTGGATCTCGATGTCCGACGCCTGACCGTGACCGGCCTCGCCCATCGCCGGCTGGTGCATGAGCACGCGGGCGTTCGGCAGGGCCAGACGCTTGCCCGGCGCACCCGCGGCGAGCAGCACCGACGCGGCCGACGCCGCCTGGCCCAGCACCACGGTCTGGATCTGCGGCGCGACGTACTGCATCGTGTCGTAGATCGCGGTCATGGCCGTGAACGAGCCACCGGGCGAGTTGATGTACATCGTGATGTCGCGCTCGGAGTCCTGGCTCTCCAGAACGAGCAGCTGCGCCATCACGTCGTCGGCGGACGCGTCGTCGACCTGCACGCCGAGGAAGATCACGCGATCCTCGAACAGCTTGTTGTACGGGTCCTGGCGCTTGAAGCCGTAGGCCGTGCGCTCCTCGAACTGCGGGAGCACGTAGCGGCTGGACGGCAGGTTTCCGGCGGACTGGAACGTGGGTGTGTACATGGTGTCCTCTCGCATCCTCACTCGGCGCCCGTGCCGCCGCCGCCGGTGACATCACTGGCGTGCTCGCGGATGTGGTCGACGAAGCCGTACTCGAGGGCCTCCTCCGCCGTGAACCAGCGGTCGCGGTCTCCGTCGGCGTTGATCTGCTCGACCGGCTTGCCGGTCTGGCCCGCCGTGATCTCCGCGAGACGCTTCTTCATCGACAGGATGAGCTGCGCCTGGGTCTGGATGTCGCTCGCCGTGCCGCCGAAGCCGCCGTGCGGCTGGTGCAGCAGCACACGCGCGTTGGGCGTGATGTAGCGCTTGCCCTTGGTGCCGCTGGTCAGCAGCAGCTGACCCATCGAAGCGGCCATGCCGATGCCGACCGTGACGATGTCGTTCGGCACGAACTGCATCGTGTCGTAGATCGCCATGCCTGCGGTGATCGAGCCGCCGGGCGAGTTGATGTAGAGGTAGATGTCCTTCTCGGAGTCTTCGGCGGCGAGAAGGAGGATCTTCGCGCAGATCTCGTTGGCGTTCTCGTCTCGCACCTCCGAGCCGAGCCAGATGATGCGGTCCTTCAGCAACCTGTCGAAGACGCTTGTCGCGACGAGGGGTTCAGCCATGTCAGCTCCTGCTTCCGTGTTTCAGTGATTCGAATCTACCGGCGTCAACGCAGCACTCAGGTCGTGTTCGCCGTCGGCATATCAGGTGTCGCGCTCGGCCATCTCCTGCGCGTACGCGGTCATCGAACGGTGATAGCGCGGCAGGTGCGGAACCAGCGCCAGCAGCGCCACCGAGAGCCCCTGATGCGGGCGTCCGGCACTCGCGAGGATCAGCGCATGCACCACGGCGACCGCGTCGCGGTACGGGCCGTCGGCGGAGGCCTCCTCCTCGGCGCGGATCACCGCCAGCGCCTCGTCGTACTCCCCCAGGTTGCGCAGCGAGCTCGCCAGCTGGATCACGCACTGCGGGCGATGCTCCTCATCGAGCCCGAGAGCCAGCGCCCGGCGATACAGCTCGACCGCCTCGGCCGGGCGCCCTGCGGAGTCCCTGGCGCCCGCCCGCTCGAACTCCGCCCGCGCGTCGTCCGGGCCGCGCTCGGCGGCCAGGGCGTCGATCCGTGCGATCGTATCGTCGCCGACCTCGTCACCGGTCGCCTCGGCCCACACCTGCTCGACCCGGTCGTCCCACGCGCTCATGCATCCTCCTCGTCGATGCGAAAGAAGAGGGCGGATGCCGCAGCATCCGCCCTCTTCACCGTTCGTGCGATCACTCGCCCTTGTCGGCAGCCTTCTTGGCCGGAGCCTTCTTGGCGGCCGGCTTCTTGGCGGCGGGCTTCTCCTCCGCGTCGGCGTCCTTCTGGGCCGGAGCCTTCTTGGCCGGAGCCTTCTTGGCCGGAGCCTTCTTGGCGGGAGCCTTCTTGGCGGCGGGCTTCTCCTCCGCGGGCGTCTCCTCGGCGGTCTCGTCCTGAGCGGCCTCGTCGTCGGTCACCACGAAGTCGGACAGATCGACGGGCTTGCCGTTGGTGTCGACGACCTTGACCTTGCCCAGCGCGATCGCGAGCGCCTTGTTGCGGGCGACCTCACCGACGAGGGCGGGCAGCTGGTTGGACGACTGCAGCGCCTCGACGAACTCCTGCGGAGCCATGCCGTACTGCGCGGCGGACTGGATGAGGTACTGCGAGAGCTCCTCCTGCGAGACCTGCACGTCGGCCTGCTCGGCGATCGTGTCGAGCAGCACCTGCGTGCGGAACTGCTTCTCGCTCGCCTCGGTGACCTCGGCGCGGTGCACGTCGTCTTCCAGGCGACCCTCGCCCTCGAGGTGGTTGTGCACCTCGTCCTCGATGAGCTGCGGCGGAACCGGGATGTCGATCTGCTCGAGCAGCGTCTCGACGAGCTTGTCGCGGGCGGCGGAACCCTGCGTGAACACGCCCTGCTGCGCGACGCGCTCGGCCAGGCTCGCGCGGAGCTCGGCGATCGTGTCGAACTCGCTGGCGATCTGCGCGAACTCGTCGTCGGCCTCGGGCAGCTCGCGCTCCTTGACGGCCTTGACGGTGACGGAGACCTCCGCCTCCTTGCCGGCGTGGTCTCCGCCGACCAGGGCGGAGCGGAACGTGGTGTCCTCGCCGGCGGTGAGCGACTCCACCGCGTCGTCGATGCCCTCCAGCAGCTCACCGGAGCCGATCTCGTACGAGACGCCCTCGGCGCGGTCGATCTCGGCGCCGCCGATCGTCGCGACCAGGTCGAGCTCGACGAAGTCGCCCTTCGCGGCCGGACGGTCCACGGGGATCAGCGTGCCGAAGCGCGCGCGCATGTTGTCGAGCTCGGCGTCGAGCGCGGCCTCGTCGGCCTCGACGGCGTCGACGGTCAGCGTGACACCCGCGTAGTCGGGGAGCTCGATCTCGGGACGGACATCGACCTCGATGTCGACGAGCAGGTCGCCCGAGAAGTCCTTCTCGTTCGGCCACTGCGTGATCTCGGCGGCCGGGCGGCCGACGATGCGCAGCTTGTGCTCGGTCGTCGCCTCGCGGAAGAACTTGTCGAGGCCCTCGTTGACGGCGTGCTCGATGACCGCGCCGCGGCCGATGCGCTGGTCGATGATCGGCGCGGGGACCTTGCCCTTGCGGAAGCCGGGGATCTGCACGTCCTGGGCGATGTGCTCGTAGGCGTGAGCGATGCTGGGCTTGAGGTCTTCCGGGGTGACCGTGATGCTGAGCTTGACCCGGGTCGGGGTCAGCTTCTCGACGGTGCTGTTCGCCATGCTGGTGTGTTCTCCTTGTGGTTTCCGCGCGGACGCGGCTGAAAAGTCGAGGATCTGAGTCGGGGCGACAGGAGTTGAACCTGCGACCTCCCGCTCCCAAAGCGGGCGCTCTACCAAGCTGAGCTACGCCCCGGGGAATCCGCACGCAGATTCAGCCCCACCGAGTCTAACGGACCGGAGCATGCCCGACCGTCCGCTATGATCGTGGGAGTCCGGACTCCGGTTCCGGGGGTGTAGCTCAATGGTAGAGTCTCAGTCTTCCAAACTGATTGCGCGGGTTCGATTCCCGTCACCCCCTCTCCCACGGCAGAGCGTCAGCGCTCAGAGCCGTTTCCGCATCTGCTGCGTCACGACCGCGTAACCCGCCGCGTCGTACATGCGGATCGCCGCCGCGTTGCCGCCGAACACGTTGAGCTCCAGCGCCTCGGCACCGGCATCGCGCGCCGCGCTCTCCACCGCGGCGAGCAACGCTCTGCCCAGGCCCTCTCCTCGGCGATCCCGCACGACCTCGATGTCATAGAGGAACGCGACGCCGGGCGCCCCTCGCGGGTGGTCGAGCCCCACCCAGGCGCGACCGATCGGACGTCCGTCCTCGTCGAGCCCTCGCAGCACGAGCATGCGCGACGTCGCTGGTCCCTTCGGAAGCATCCGCGCATTCTCCGCCCGCGCGCGATCGACGGCGCCATCCCGCTCCCACCGGCCGGCAGCGACCTGCTCCGCCGCATACTCGCGGGCGATCGCCCCCATCCATTCCTCGAACTCGTCGGTCGTCATCCGTCGGACGCTCACCTGTGCCATCGACTCATCCTGTCACCGGCCGGTCGCGGGACGCAGCGCCGGTCCAATACGCTGACAGCAGATCTCCGCAGCCCGACCGGAAGGCATCAGCGAATGGGCACGTCGTGACGGACCCCGGCGCCCCGAGCGCCGCACCCGCCGGCCCCCCGGGAGGAGCGGGCCATCGGCTTCCGCCGCGGTTCGCGAGCGCGCCCTCCGCTCCCCTGCTCACCCCGCTCACCCGCCGCCGCCGACGCCGGCCACGGGGCCCCGTCGTCGCCGGCGTGATCGGCGCGGTCGCCGTGGTCGCGGCCCTCGCGATCACCCAGGTGTCGGCAGCGCTCGGTTTCGATGACGCGTCGGCGCGCGTCGAAACAGCCGCGCGCGCCGTGGACGCTCAGCGTTCGGAGGTCGATCACCGGTACGCCGCTCTGCTGGAGTCCACGGACGCCGGTCACGTGATCCTCGACACCGGCAGTCCGACTCTCCCGGTGCCGGAGGAATCCTGGTCGGCCCTCACCGCCGCGGTCGCGGACGGCGAGGGGATCGGAGCGGCCGTGGAGGACGCCGTGGCGGCCGATCGACCGCCCGCACGCGACAAACCGGCCTGGTTCTGGGAGCTCTTCGGCACCACCGCCCAGTTGGAGGACGACGAGCGGGCGCTCGATGAGCTCGACGCGAACCTCGAGCGGGCGTCGGCGGACGCCTCGCGCGGACGGGACGCCGTGGCCGAGAGCGGACTGGCCGTGCTCGCGACGGCAGGGCAGGCGGCGACCGCGTTCGAGGCGGCGCACGTGTCGGCTCGCAACGATGCCGTGATCGCCCTGCGCGACGCCGCGGCCGACGTCACCGCCGTGACGACCATCGACGACACCGCGGTCGCGGCCTACGTCGCGCTGCAGGATGCGGCGGCCCAGGTCGTCGCCACCGAGGCGGCGGAGTTGAGCGAGAAGGACGGCCCCCTCCGCGGCGCACGCCTCGAGATCGAGGCGTTCGCCCGGTCGCTGGCCCCCGGAGTGCTCCTGGAGTTCGACTGGGCCGCGACCGTCAACGGCGCGGGCGCCAACGGCAGCATGGGCGGCTACACCACGTGGTGGTGGGACGAGCCGGGTCGCGCCGTCATCCAGCTGTCGGACTCGGTCGCCCAGCAGTGGCCCGCCGATCGGAGCAAGGCGCTCGTCGCGCACGAGGTGGGACACGCCATCAGCGTCAAGTGCCAGGGCATGTACGACTCCTCCACCCAGGACAGCATCGAGAAGTGGGCGACGGCCTGGGCGATCAGCATGGGCTTCACCGACGACGCGAACGGCGTCTGGGCCTACGGCTACCCGCCGCAGAACTACATCGACGCGGCCGCCGGCTGCCGCTGACGGAAACAGAGAACCGCCACGGATGATCCGTGGCGGTTCTCAGTTCGACTCGGCGTCTGTCCGACTCAGCGGGAGGTCACTGCCCCCGGCGCTCACGCAGCTGCGTCAGCGCGTCTTCGAGGAGCTGTACGGCCTCCTCGTCGGTGCGACGCTCCTTCACATACGCGAGGTGCGTCTTGTAGGGCTCCGTCTTGGCGACGGCGGGAGGGTTCTCCTTGTCGCGCCCCGCGGGAAGGCCCGACTGCGGGTGGTCGATGATCTCGGGGATCTCCTCCTCGGGCAGACCGGCCGCGAAGTAGCGGACCGTCTCATTGCCGAGGCCGTCCCAGTACGTGACGGCGATGCGGTCGGCGTGGTAGCCGTGGTCCTGCTCGCCCATTGGGCCGGAGCCCACCCGGGTACCGCGGATCGCGTTTCCACCGGTAGCCATCAGATCACCTCGAACTTCGTGATGAGGCCCAGCGCGACGATGGCGACGAACCACGTGAGCGCCAGGACGACGGTGAAGCGGTTGAGGTTCCGCTCCGCGAGACCGGAGGAACCCACCGCGGTGGTCATGCCTCCGCCGAACATGTCGGACAGGCCGCCACCGCGACCCTTGTGCAGGAGGATGAGGAGAGTCAGCAGCACGCTGGTGATACCCAGCACGACCTGCAGGACGAACTCGAGAATTGCCACGAGAAAGAGCCTTTCGCTGGGGCCGGAGCGCCCCCGTAACGGTCAAGTATACGGTGCAGCGGGGCCGCAGCCCCGCCGCACTCACACGCCGACGTGCTTCTCGAAACGGATGATCGCGGCGAACTCGTCGACGACGAGGCTCGCCCCGCCGACCAGGGCGCCGTCCACATCGGGCTCCCGCATGAAGCTGGCGATGTTCGCCGCCTTCACCGATCCGCCGTAGAGGATGCGCGTACGCGCCGCCGCCTCGTCGCCCAGGACCTTCGCGATCACCCCGCGAAGCGCGGCGCACACGTCCTGCGCCTGCTGCGGGGTCGCGGCCTGACCGGAACCGATCGCCCACACGGGCTCGTATGCGACGACGATGTCCGCCGACGGCGAGACGCCCTGCAGCGCCGCCTCCAGCTGACCGGCCGGAACCGCGCTCGCCCCGAACTTCTCCAGGTCCTCCGCGGTCTCGCCCACGCAGATCACCGGCACCAGGCCGTGCTTCAGCGAGGCCTTCACCTTGGCGGCGACGACCTCGTCGGTCTCGTCGTGGTACTCGCGACGCTCGGAGTGACCGATGATGACGTAGGTCGCGTCGAGCTTTGACAGGAACGCGCCGGAGATCTCGCCGGTGTACGCGCCCGAGTCGTGCGCCGACACATCCTGCGCACCGAAGGCGAACGGGATCTTGTCGGCGTCGATCAGCGTCTGCACGCTGCGGATGTCGGTGAAGGGCGGGAACACCGCGACCTCCACCGAGCCGTCCTCGTGCTTCGCATCCTTCAACGTCCAGTGCAGCTTCTGCACGAACGCGACCGCCTGCAGGTGGTCGAGGTTCATCTTCCAGTTGCCCGCGATCAGCGGGGTACGGGAGCTCACGCCCATCCGAGGACCTCCAGCCCAGGTAGTTTCTTGCCCTCGAGGAACTCGAGGCTCGCTCCGCCTCCGGTCGAGATGTGACCGAAGCGGTCGTCGGCGAAGCCGAGCTGGCGCACGGCAGCCGCCGAGTCGCCGCCGCCGACCACGCTGAGGCCGTCGACCTCGGTCAACGCCTGCGCCACGGCCTTGGTGCCCGCCGCGAACGCCGGGAACTCGAACACGCCCATCGGCCCGTTCCAGAACACCGTCTTGGATCCGCGGATCACCTCGGCGAAACGGGCCGCCGTCTCCGGACCGATGTCCAGGCCGATGCCCGACGCTCCGAACGCGGTCTCCTCGATCGCGTCCGCGGCCGCCACCTCGTGCGCCGCGTCCGCCGAGAAGGACGCCGCCACGACCACATCGGTCGGGAGCACCAGTTCGACGCCGCGCTCCTGCGCCTCCGCGATGTAGCCGCGCACCGTGTCGAGCTGATCCTCCTCGAGAAGGCTCGACGCCACCGGGTGGCCCTGCGCCTTGAGGAAAGTGAACAGCATGCCGCCGCCGACCAGGATGCGGTCGACACGCGGCAGCAGGTGCGAGATCACGCCGAGCTTGTCGCTCACCTTGGAGCCCCCGAGCACGACCGCGTACGGCCGCTCCGGGTTCTCGGTGAGGCGGTCGAGCACGTCGAGCTCGGCCGCGATCAGCAGGCCCGCCGCCGAGGGCAGACGCTTCGCGAGCTCGTACACGCTCGCCTGCTTGCGGTGCACCACGCCGAAGCCGTCCGAGACCAGCACGTCTCCCAGCTCGGCGAGCTGACCGGCGAACGCCTCGCGCTCCGCCTCGTCCTTCGACGTCTCCCCCGGGTTGAACCGGAGGTTCTCGATCACCACGACCCCGCCGTCCTCCAGGGAGGCGACCGCGTCCTTCGCGGATTCCCCGACGGTGTCGCGCGCGAACGCGACGGGAGCGCCGAGGAGCTCGGACAGACGCTGAGCCACGGGCTCCAGGCTGTACTGCGGGTCGGGGGCACCGTCGGGGCGGCCGAGGTGCGAGCAGACGATCACGCGGGCGCCCGCGTTGATCAGCGTGTTCAGGGTCGGCAACGAGGCCCGAACGCGGCCATCGTCCGTGATGACCCCGTCCCGCAGGGGGACATTGAGATCACAACGGACGATGACGCGCTTGCCCTCGAGCGACCCCAGGGAGTCCAGGGTGCGCAGAGTCATGTGTCTGAGCTTAGAGGCGCTCGGCCACGTACTCGGTCAGGTCGACCAGACGGTTGGAGTAGCCCCACTCGTTGTCGTACCAGCTCGAGACCTTGATCAGGTTGCCGCTGACGTTGGTGAGCGTGGCGTCGAAGATCGACGAGTGCGGGTTGTGCACGATGTCGCTCGACACGATCTGGTCCTCGTTGTACTGCAGGTAGCCCGCGAGACGACCGTCGGCGGCAGCCTTCTTGTAGGCCTCGTTGACCTCCTCGACCGTGAGGTTCTCGCGGTCGGTGATCAGCGTGAGGTCGACGATCGAGCCCGTGGGGACCGGAACGCGGTACGACGAGCCGCTGAGCTTGCCGTTCAGCTCGGGCAGCACGAGACCGATCGCCTTGGCCGCACCGGTCGACGCCGGGGTGATGTTGATCGCGGCGGCGCGTGCACGACGCAGGTCCTTGTGCGGGCCGTCCTGCAGGTTCTGGTCGGCCGTGTAGGCGTGCGCGGTCATCATGAAGCCGCGGTCGATGCCGAAGGCGTCGTTGAAGACCTTCGCCAGCGGCGCGAGGCAGTTCGTGGTGCACGAGGCGTTGGAGATGATGTGGTCCGTCTCCGGGTTGTACGTCTCCTCGTTGACGCCCATCACGATGGTGCGGTCGTCGCCCGTGGCGGGAGCCGAGATGAGGACCTTCTTCGCGCCGGCCTCGATGTGCTTGCGTGCCGCGTCGGCGTTGGTGAAGAAACCGGTCGACTCGATGACGATGTCGACGCCCAGCTCGCCCCACGGAAGGTTGGCGGGGTCGCGCTCAGCGAACGCCTTGATCTCCTTGCCGTCGACGGTGATGCTGTCCTCGTCGTAGCTGATCTGCGCGTCGAGGACGCCGCCGACCGAGTCGTACTTCAGGAGGTGCGCCAGGGTCTTGTTGTCGGTGAGGTCGTTGACCGCGACGATCTCAAGGTCTGCTCCCTGCGCGAGCGCCGCGCGGAAGTAGTTGCGTCCGATGCGGCCGAAGCCGTTGATACCGATCTTGACAGACACTCAGGTCTCCCTGTTTCTCATGCGCCGGAGACCGCTGTCGAAGCGGGCGCCATGCGCGGGTTTTTTGGCTGAGATGGCGCCCCGACGAGCCGTGGGCCCGCCGGGACGCGACCCGGTTACGACAGTACCAGCAGGCCGTTCGTCTGCTTGCGGGCGACCTCGAGGCGCTGGGCGACGTTCTCCCAGTTCGCGATGTTCCATGCGGCCTTGACGTAGTCGGCCTTCACGTTCAGGTAGTCGAGGTAGAACGCGTGCTCCCACATGTCGAGCTGGAACAGCGGGATCGTGCCCTGCGCCGTGTTCGACTGCTGGTCGAACAGCTGCTGGATGATCAGGCGCGAACCGATCGAGTCCCAGCTGAGGACGGCCCAGCCGGACCCCTGGATGCCGGTCGCGGCAGCCGTGAAGTGCGCCTGGAACTTCTCGAACGAGCCGAAGTACTCGTCGATGGCGGCCTTCAGCTCGCCCTCCGGCTGACCGCCGCCGTTGGGCGACAGGTTGGTCCAGAAGATCGAGTGGTTGACGTGACCGCCGAGGTTGAACGCGAGGTCCTTCTCGAGCTTGTTCACGTTCGCCAGGTTGCCGCTCTCGCGGGCCTCGGCCAGCTGCTCGAGCGCGGTGTTCGCGCCGGCGACGTAGGTCGCGTGGTGCTTGTCGTGATGCAGCTCCATGATCTTGCCGCTGATGTGCGGCTCGAGGGCTGCGAAGTCGTACGGGAGGTCGGGGAGGGTGTAGGTCGCCATATCGCTTTCATCCAATCCGCGCCGCGCCCGCGGCGCTTGCCGATCCTCCGCGCCACCGATGTGCGGCGTGGAGCGGACGTCTCTCATCCTAGTGAGGACAACACCGGGTCGGACCGGATCCTTCCTCCCGTTGACGACGGCCCGCCACCCCGGGTAGGGGCGACGGGCCGTCGGAGAAGAGGCGGGTGGATCAGACGTCGAGCCCGGCGGGGACAGCGGCCTCCGTGCCGGGGATGCCCTCCTGCTGGGCGCGCTTGTCTGCCATGGCGAGAAGACGACGGATGCGACCGGCGACCGCGTCCTTGGTGAGGGGCGGGTCGGCGTGGTGGCCGAGCTCGTCGAGGCTGGCGTCCCGGTGCGCGAGGCGCAGCTCGCCGGCGACCCGCAGGTGATCGGGAACCTCGTCGGCGAGGATCTCCAGCGCGCGCTCCACACGGGCGCACGCGGCCACCGCCGCCTGCGCGGAACGCCGCAGGTTCGCGTCGTCGAAGTTGACCAGGCGGTTCACGCCCGCGCGCACCTCGCGACGCTGACGCAGCTCCTCCCACGCCAGCGCGGTACGGTGAGCGCCCATCTCGCTGAGGATCGTACGGATCGCCTCGCCCTCGCGCACCACGACGCGGGGCATGCCGCGGACCTCGCGCGCCTTCGCGGCGACGCCCAGACGGTGTGCGGCGCCCACGAGCGCCATCGCCGCCTCGGACGACGGGCAGGCGACCTCGAGCATCGCCGAGCGGCCGGGCTCACTGAGCGATCCGGCGGCCAGGAAGGCCCCACGCCACAGACCGGCGATCTCGGCGCGCGAACCCGTGGTGAGACGGTTCGGCAGGCCGCGGACCGGACGGCGACGCGGGTCGAGCAGGCCGGTCTGGCGGGCGAGGGTCTCCCCCTGCGCGATCACGCGCACGGCCCAGCGGGCGCCGTCGTTCGCGGTGCTCGACTGCACCTGCGCGATCTCCGGGCGCACGCCGTAGATCTCGGCGAGATCCCTGGCGACGCGGCGGGCGAGGGTCTCTGCGTCGACCTCGGCCTCCACGGCCACACGGCCCGCGATGGAGTGCAGTCCACCGGCGAATCGGAGGATGGCTGTCACCTCCGCCACGCGCACCGTCGGGGGTGCATTGCGGATGCTGACGAGCTCAGCCTTGACGTCGGTGGTTAGTGCCACGACACTCCTTCACGTTCACGCGCCGGATCGCGACGCAAACCTCCAGCTTACTCGCCCGGGGGGCTATTCCCTGCCGAGGTCGCGGTGCCGCACGTTCACGGCGACCCCCGGAATCGCGGCGATCCTGCGGGCCAGCTCCTCGGACATCGCGACCGAGCGGTGCTTGCCGCCCGTGCATCCGATCGCGATCGTCGAGTGGCTCTTGTTCTCCCGCTGATACCCCTCGAGCACCGGCACGAGCGCCTTCGCATAGGAATCGAGGAAGTCGGTCGCACCCTCGCGGGACAGCACGTACTCACGAACCGTCTCATCCTGCCCGGTGAGGCCGCGCAGCTCCTCGTTCCAGTACGGATTCGGGAGGAAGCGCATGTCGGCGACCAGGTCGACGTCGGTGGGCAGCCCGTACTTGAAGCCGAAGCTGAGCAGCGTCACCCGATGCCGCGCCTCCCCCTCCTCCGAGAAGATGTCGGAGACCTGCGTCGCGAGCTGGTGGATGTTCAGCGCCGAGGTGTCGATCACCAGGTCGGCGGCCTCGCGGATGGGGGCCAGACGCGTCCGCTCCGTGCGGATGCCGTCGAGCAGAGTGCCATCGCCCTGCAGGGGGTGCGGGCGGCGCACCGACTCGAAGCGACGCACCAGGACGTCGTCGGAGGCGTCGAGGAACAGCACTCGGATCTCGCCGCGCGTGCGCAGCAGTCGGGCGACACCCGGGAAATCGTCGAAGAGGTTGCGGCCGCGCACGTCGACCACGGCGGCGACCTTGGGCAGCGAATCGCCACCCATGCCGGTCAGGTCGAGCAGCGGCCGGAGGATCTGCGGAGGCAGGTTGTCGACGACATACCAGCCGAGATCCTCCAGTGCGTTCGCCGCCGTCGTCCGGCCTGCGCCGGACATCCCAGTGACGATGAGGAACTCGCCCTTCTCCCCGTCAGTCATCGCTCCCTGCTCCTTCTCCCCCTCGGTCTCCCAGCCTAGCGAGTGGACAGGTGCGAATGGATGGTCTGAGCGAGCACCGGACCGATCCCCTGTACCTCCTGGATCTGCGACGGGTCGGCGGCGCGGAGGGCCGTGACCGAGCCGAAGTGCTTGAGCAGCACCTTGATGCGAGAGGCGCCGAGCCCCGGAACCTCGGCGAGCACGCTGCCGATGTCTTTCTTGCGCCTCTTGCGCTGGTGGGTGATCGCGAAGCGGTGGGCTTCGTCTCGCAGTCGCTGGAGAAGGTAGAGGGCCTCGCTGGTGCGGGGCAGGATCACGGGGAAGTCGTCTCCCGGCAGCCACACCTCTTCGAGACGCTTGGCGATGCCGCACACGGCGATCTCGGTGTGCCCCGCGTCGTGGAGGGCGCGCGCGGCGGCCTCCACCTGCGGCTTCCCTCCGTCGACGAGGAGCAGCTGCGGTGGATACGCGAACCGCGGCTTGCGCCGTGCGGTCGCCTCGCCCAGGTCCTCCCCCACGACCTCGTCGGTGGTCGGGTCGAGGACCTCCTGCTCCTCCTCCGGCCGATCCAGGTGTGCGAGCCTGCGGCGCAGAACCTGGTACATCGAGTCGGTGTCGTCGGTCGTCTCGGCGATGTTGAACGACCGGTACTGGTCCTTGCGCGGAAGGCCGTCCTCGAACACGACCATCGAGGCGACCACGTTGGTGCCGCCGAGGTGCGAGATGTCGAAGCACTCGATGCGCAGCGGCGCCTCCTCCATGCCCAGCGCCTCCTGGAGATCGGTCAGCGCCTGGGTGCGCGCCACGTAGTCGCTCGTCCGGCGGGTCTTGTGCCGGATCAGCGCCTGCTGCGCGTTCAGCGTCGCGGTGCGCATCAGGTCGGCACGCTGACCCCGATGTGCGACCGCGATCTCGACCTTCTTGCCACGGCGTTCGCGCAGCCACTGCTCCAGCTCGGTCGCGTCGTCGGGGAGCGTCGGGACGAGGATCCGTCGCGGAACGTCCTGCGCGTCGCCGTACGCCTGCTGGAGCACCTGGTCGACGAGCTCGGCGCCCGTGATGTCGATCTCCTTCTCGATCGTGAGAGCACGGACACCGCGCACGCGGCCGCCGCGGATCACGAAGTGCTGCACGGCGGCGGCGAGCTCGTCTTCCGCGATGCCGAACAGGTCGGCGTCCTCATCGGCCGGCAGCACCAGGGCGCTCTTGCCGAGCACGGCCTCGATCGCGGACAGCTTGTCCCGGTACTTCGCGGCGGCTTCGTAGTCCATCGCGGCGGACGCGGCGAGCATGCGCTTCGTGAGCTCGCGGGTGAAGCGCTCGTCTCCGCCCGCCATGAACGCGATGAAGTCGTCGACCATCGCCCGGTGCTCCTCGATGGACACCGTCATCGAGCACGGCCCGCCGCACTTGCCGATCTGCCCGGGGAAGCACGGGCGCCCGGTCTGCATCGCCCTCTTGTAGCTCGCATCGCTGCAGGTGCGGATCGGGAAGGCCCTGATCATCAGGTCGATGGTCTCGTGCACCGCCCACACCTTGGGATACGGACCGAAGTACCGCGCCCCGGGGATCTTCCTGTTCCGGGTGACGATCACGCGGGGCGCCTCATCGGCGAGGGTGACCGCCATGAAGGGGTACGACTTGTCGTCGCGGTAGCGCACGTTGAACGGCGGATCGAACTCCTTGATCCACATGTACTCGAGCTGCAGCGAGTCGACGTCGGTGGGAACGACCGTCCACTCCACCGACGCAGCGGTCGTGACCATGCGACGGGTGCGCTCGTGCAGCGTGCGCAGCGGGGCGAAGTAGTTCGACAGCCGCTGGCGCAGGTTCTTCGCCTTGCCGACGTAGAGCACCCGTCCGTTGGCGTCGCGGAACCGGTACACGCCGGGGTCGGTCGGGATCTCCCCCGTCCGCGGCTTGTACGGGAGCACGTCGGCCATCAGCTGGCCTTCCGCGCGGCGCGCCCCTCACCCAGGATCTCGGCGAGGAACTGCCCGGTGTGGCTCTCCTCGACGCGGGCGATCTGCTCCGGCGTACCGGTCGCGATGATCTGCCCGCCACCCGAACCGCCCTCCGGTCCGAGGTCGATCACCCAGTCCGCCGACTTGATCACGTCGAGGTTGTGCTCGATCACGATCACGGTGTTGCCCTTGTCGACGAGGCCGTTGAGCACCTCGAGGAGCTTGCGGACGTCTTCGAAGTGCAGACCCGTGGTCGGCTCGTCGAGCACGTAGATGCTGCGGCCGTTGCTGCGACGCTGGAGCTCCGTGGCGAGCTTGACGCGCTGCGCCTCGCCGCCCGAGAGCGTCGTGGCCGACTGCCCCAGCCGCACGTAGCCGAGCCCGACGTCGACGAGCGTCTTCATGTAGCGGTGGATCGCCTGGATCGGCTCGAAGAACTCCGCGGCCTCCTCGATCGGCATCTCCAGCACCTCGGCGATGTTCTTGCCCTTGTAGTGCACCGCGAGCGTGTCGCGGTTGTACCGCTTGCCGTGGCAGACCTCGCAGTCGACGTAGACGTCGGGCAGGAAGTTCATCTCGATCTTGATAGTGCCGTCGCCCGAGCACGCCTCGCAGCGGCCGCCCTTGACGTTGAAGCTGAAGCGACCGGGCTGATAGCCCCGCACCTTCGCCTCCGGCGTCTCGCTGAACAGGGTGCGGATGCGGTCGAACACGCCGGTGTACGTGGCCGGGTTCGAGCGCGGGGTGCGGCCGATCGGCGCCTGGTCGACGTGCACGACCTTGTCGAGGTTGTCGAGGCCGGTCACCCTGGTGTGCTTGCCCGGAACGGTCCGCGCACCGTTCAGTCGCGAAGCGAGCACCTGGTACAGGATGTCGTTCACGAGGGACGACTTGCCCGAGCCGCTGACGCCGGTGACGGCCGTGAGCACGCCCAGCGGGAAGTCCGCCGTGACGTTGCGCAGGTTGTTCGCCCGCGCGCCGACCACGCTCAGCATGCGCTTCTTGTCGATCTTGCGACGCTTCGACGGCATCGGGATCGCCCGGCGCCCGGACAGGTAGTCGCCGGTCATCGAATCGCTGTCGCCGAGGAGCGCGCTGTACGGCCCCGAGTGCACAACGGTGCCGCCGTTCACTCCGGCGCCGGGACCGATGTCGACCACCCAGTCCGCCGCCTCGATGGTCTCTTCGTCGTGCTCCACCACGATGAGCGTGTTGCCCAGGTCGCGCAGCGTGAGCAGGGTCTCGATCAGCCGGCGGTTGTCGCGCTGGTGCAGGCCGATCGACGGCTCGTCGAGCACGTAGAGCACGCCCGTCAGGCCGGAGCCGATCTGCGTGGCGAGCCGGATGCGCTGCGCCTCGCCGCCGGACAGCGACCCCGCCGAGCGGCTGAGGTTGAGGTACGACAGCCCCACCTGGAGGAGGAAGTCGAGGCGCAGGCGGATCTCGCGCAGCACCTGGGCGGCGATCTTCGCCTCCCGCTCAGTGAGGTGCAGCTTCTCCATGAAGCCCCGCGCGTCGGCGAGGCTCAGGTGCGACACCTCGGCGATCGAGTGGCCGTGCACCTGCACCGCGAGCACCTCGGGCTTGAGGCGGTCGCCGTTGCACACGGGGCACGGCACCTCGCGGAGGTACTCGCCCCAGCGGTTGCGCTGCGTGTCGGACTCGGCCTGGAGGTACTGCCGCTCGATGTAGGGCACGACGCCCTCGAACCCGGACGCATACCGCATCTCCCGGCCGTAGCGGTTCTTCCACTTGACCGTGACCTTGTAGTTCTCGCCGCGGAGCACGGCCTCCTTGACGTCGGAGTGCAGCTCGCGCCACGGCGTGTCGAGCGAGAAGTCGAGGTCGCGCGCCAGCCCCTCGAGCAGGCGCTCGTAGTACTGGAAGAGACCCTTGCCCTGCGTGGTCCAGGGGATGATGACGCCCTCGCGGATCGAGAGGTCTTCGTCGCCGAGCATCAGCTCGACGTCCACCGACATGCGCGTGCCCAGCCCGGAGCACGCGGGGCAGGCGCCGAACGGTGCGTTGAAGGAGAACGTGCGCGGCTCGATCTCGGTGAGGGTGAGGGCGTGGCCGTTCGGGCAGGCGAGCTTCTCGGAGAAGGTCTGCCAGGCGTCGTCGCCCTCGCCGTCGACGTAGTTGATCTGCACGACGCCACCCGCAAGTCCCAGGGCCGTCTCCACCGAGTCGGTGACCCGGCCCAGGATGTCGGGCGACGCCACCAGGCGGTCGACGACCACCGCGATGTCGTGCTTGTAGCTCTTCTTCAGCGTGGGCGGCTCGGCCAGCTGGATGAGGTCGCCGTCGACGATCGCGCGGGAGTAGCCCTTGGCGCCGAGCTCGCGGAAGAGGTCGACGAACTCGCCCTTCTTCTGCGACACGATGGGGGCGACGACCTGGTACCGGGTGCGCTCGGGCAGCTCCATGAGCTGGTCGGCGATCTGCTGCACCGTCTGACGCTGGATCTTCTCGCCGCACTCGGGACAGTGCGGCACGCCGATACGCGCCCACAGCAGGCGCATGTAGTCGTAGATCTCGGTGATGGTGCCCACGGTCGACCGCGGGTTGCGGTTGGTCGACTTCTGGTCGATCGACACCGCGGGGCTCAGGCCCTCGATGAAATCGACGTCCGGCCGATCCACCTGGCCGAGGAACTGCCGCGCATAGGCGCTCAGCGATTCGACGTAGCGGCGCTGCCCCTCGGCGAAGATCGTGTCGAACGCCAGACTCGACTTCCCCGACCCGGACAGGCCGGTGAACACGACGAGGGAGTCGCGCGGGATGTCGATGTCGACGTTCTGGAGGTTGTGGACGCGGGCACCGCGGACACTGAGTTTTCCGGGGGAGGCAACGGGGACGATGGGCACCGAACAAGTCTACGAGGGGCCACGGACATCGGCTCCGCTAGGGGCGATCCCCTCCCGTCGACGGGGCCGCGACGGCCCGCGGGACGGGGCCGTTCTCCCGCCGCAGGACCAGCCATGCGACGACCACGACGACCAGGAGGAGTGACGCCGCCGCCGGGGCGAGCCAGGCCGCACCGCGCTCGACCTGCTCGGGCGACAACGCCCAGACGCCGAGCGCCAGCGACTGGGCCACCAGCTGGATCACGACGAACCGCACCGCCGTCGGCCGGAGCGACCTCAGCGTGAGGCGAGCGGCCGCGGGCACCGTGAGGCTGAGCGCGGCGAGGATGTGGATCGCATGGACGAGCACGAGGGCGACCGCCGTCCGTTCCGGCGCCGGCTCGGACAGCAGCAGCCCGAACGGCAGGCAGGCCGCCCCCACCCATGTTGCGAGCGACCGCGGCAGCACGGCCCCCACGAGAGCCGCGACCACCGCCACACCCCGCCAGAACGGCGTGGGGTGAAGCACCAGCACGCCGAGCAGCACCAGAGCCACGGTCAGGACGCGCAGCGTCACCCCGGGCACCCAGGCGCCCACGTCGAACCCTCGCGTGCGAGCGGTCACCGCGCCACCCTCCGGCTCCGCTGCTGGCGCACCGCCGCCACCCGCAACGCCACATCGACGCCGTCGTCTGCCCAGGCCACCACCTCGACCCCCGCGCGCCGGAGCTCGGCGAGGATGTCGGCGCGTTCGGCCAGCAGCGTGCGCAGGGCGATGCGCTGCTCCCTGGTGAGCCGTGCGCCGTCGAGCTGCGGCAGCACATCGATCGCGACGACGGCGTGACCGGCGGCCCGCCACTGCGTCGCGAGTCGCGCAGCCACCCCGTCGGCGAAGGTCGAGAGCACGAACACGATCGAGCCCGTCGGTACGACAGGCGAGCGCCGGTAGGACGAGTCGGCACTCGGACCCGTGGCGGCGACGGCGGCGCGCAGCCGCGCGAGGTGCCGGGCTCCCCCGCCGATCGGCACGCTGCGTCCGCCCGGCGAGAGCGCGTGGAACGCGACCCGATCCCCGGCTCCGACCGCGGCGGTCGCCACGGAAAGAGCCGCCTCGCGCGCGAGGTCGAGCGAGGTGACACCCGTGCGGTCCGGGTCGTCGGTCCCCCACGCGGCCACCACCGATCCGAGGTCCTCCGCCGTGTCCATCGCGATCACCACCGAGGAGTCGCTCAGCGCGTTCACCCGCCGCACCAGCAGGTCGCCGGGGCGTCGGGCGGCACGAGCCGTCGCGCGCCAATCCACCCTCCGCACCTCATCCCCGGGGACGAACGGGTGGATGTCGTGGAAGTCGCCGCCCTGACCCGCGCGACGCCCCTCGTGCGAGCCGTTCAGCCCCGCGAGGCGCGGAGCCACCGGCAGCCGATCGATCCTCCTCGTCTTCGGTGCGGCGTTCCACCCGATCGCCGTGCGCGGTCCGCGGTCGGAGACCCAGGCGCCGTCGATCGCGGTGCCCCGGGCGATCAGCCCCATCAGCTCGACCGGCCCCGAGTGCGACAGCCTCGTCCGAGCGGACAGCACGGCCGTGCCCGGCCGCACCTCCGCGAGCGCGGTGCGACGCCCCCGCCCCTCGACCGCGAGCTGCACGTGCTCGGCGTCGAGGACGACGTCGGCGGTGACGCGCACCACGGCGTCCTCCCCCGCGTCGGGCGCAGCGTGCAGGGCGACCCGCAGCTCCCCGTCGCGCGGACGGCGCAGCAGCGCCCACACCGCCGCGAGGGCGAGCGGCAGAGCCACCGCGATCACGTCGGGGCGCGACAGCACCAGTCCGAGACCCGCGAGCACGGCCGCCCCGGCGAGGCCGAGCGCGATCACGGGCGTCCGATGCCACGTCACCCTCGCGGATGCCGTCGTCGCGGTCTCGTCGGTCATCGCACGGCCGCGACGGTCGGCGGCACCGGGGTGCGTTCGACCGCCGCCGCCACGACTCCACCCGGATCCACCCCCTGCGCCCAGGCCTGCGGAGTGAGTGTCAGCCGATGCGCCAGCACAGGGACGGCGACGCGTTTGACGTCGTCGGGCCGCACGTACGACCGCCCCTCGAGTGCCGCGACGCCCCTGGCGAGCAGCACGAGCGCCTGGGATCCGCGAGGCGAGGCACCCACCGACACGTTCACCGCCTCGCGGGTCGCCCTCGTCAGGTCCACGGCGTAGCGCACCACGTCCTGATCGACGTTGATGCGCTCGACCGCCGCCTGGAGCGCGAGAAGCCCCTCCGTGTCGACCACGGCGGGCACGCGGACGTCGGGCGTCTGCCGCCGCACCCTGTCGACGATGATGCGCGTCTCGTCGTCCGGGGCGGGGTAGCCCACGGTGAGGCGCACCATGAACCGGTCGAGCTGCGCCTCCGGCAGGGCGTAGGTCCCTTCGTACTCGATGGGGTTGGAGGTCGCGATCACGTGGAAGGGCTGCGGCAGTGGGAAACGGTTCCCCTCCACCGTGACCTGCCGCTCGGCCATCGCCTCGAGCATCGCGGACTGCGTCTTGGGCGTGGTGCGGTTCACCTCGTCGGCGAGGAGCAGACCCGTGAAGATCGGCCCGGGCCGGAAGACGAAGTCCCCCTCGGTCGGGGCGTACACGTACGAGCCCGTCACGTCGCCGGGCAGCATGTCCGGCGTGCACTGCAGCCGTCGGAACTCGAGTCCCAGCGCCTGGGCCAGGCTCCGCGCGGCCAGCGTCTTGCCGAGCCCCGGCACGTCCTCGAACAGCACGTGACCCCCGGCCAGGATCGCCGCGAGGGCGAGTGTGAGCGTCTCGTCCATACCGACGACGACGCTGCGCACCCCCTCCAGCACACGGCGACCCGTGGTCGCGATCTCGGTGGTCTCGTCCGTGGTCATGCTGTCTCCTCCGTGTCGGTGGGTATGCGTTCGAGCGCGTCCAACGCTCTCTCGATGTCGTCGCGCCGCACCTCGCGGCGGGACAGTCCCGCGCGGATGCCCTGGCCGAGCAGCGCGTCGATGGCCGCGTGGTCGGCGGGATCGTCGAGGTCGAGGCCGCGGTGTGCGAGCCGCCGGCGGAGCACGTTCTGCACGCGGCGCACGAGGATGGTCCCCGCAACGCCCGAACGTGTGTTGATCGCCCATGCCAGCCGGGACACCTCGGAGCCCCTGGCCTCGCGCGGCGGACGCTCGGGCGGCCAGAGGACGGGATCGTCGACCAGGACCCCGCGCAGAGCGAGGGACACCGCCGCGGCGACCGTCGTCCACGACACCGCGAACGCCAGCGGGACACCTGCGGCGCGCAGCCCCAGCACGAGGGCGACCGCGAGCAGCACACAGCCCGCGGCGATCGCGACGGTCCGCGCCCTCATCGCCACCCCTCCCTGATGCCGCGCAGACTCGCGGCCGCGGCAGCGCGATCCGCCTCGTCGGCGACGCGGCCGCCGAAGCGCACCTGCTCGTAGAGACCGAGCAGCGTGATCACGTCGTCGCGGATGCCCGCCCGGCGCCCGACGATACGCACCGTGAACTCCGACGGCGTCTCCGTCGCCGAGCGGCCGGCCCCGGCATCCGCCGCCGACTCCTCCAGTCCGACCCAGGCGGAGACGATGGCGTCGGCGGCCCGCGGACGTTCCGCGATCGTTCGGAGCGCTGCGTCGACTCCCCGGCGGATGACCGCATCGTCGGGGGCCGCCTCGACCACAGGCCCGCCGGACGCGGCGTCCGGGACGACCGCGTCCGTGCGCCGCAGGGGACGATCGCGCCACAGATCACGGAGGCGGCGGACGGCCCACCGTGCCACGACCACGAGCACCAGCACCGCGACGGCGGCGAGCAGCGCTCCGAACACGACGCCGAGGATGTTCTGCAGCACCGAGTCCTCCGGCGGCTCCAGCTCCGGGAGGGGCGAGCTCGTCGTCTCGGGGACGACGACCGCGTCCGGCTGCTGTTCCGGCGGGGGCGGCGACGACGGCGCGAACTGCGGCTGCCCCTGAAGCGCCGCGGCGAGCATCAGCAGAGCGAAGAGACCGACCACCCCGCCGAGGAGCAGGATCCGGCGGAGTGTTCCGCGACCGCTCGCGCGCAGGGCTCCGCGAGTGGGGGCCTCGGTGCGCGACATGAGTCCACCCTAGGGTCGGGCGCGGCGCGGGCGTGGTCAGGCGGACGGCGCTGCCGTGGAGCCGCTGTCGAGCCGGCGCCCGGCGAAAGCGCCGAGTCCGTCGCGGAGCGCACCGACCTCCTGGATGCTCATGCCGACGGCGCGCATGACCTGCACGGGCACGTCGACAGCGCGAGCACGCAGCGCCACGCCCGCCTCCGTGAGCGTGATCTCGAGCCGACGCTCGTCCTCGGCGCTGCGCTGTCGTGCCACGAGGCCGTCCGTCTCCAGGCGCTTGACGAGGGGCGAGGCCGTCGCCGGCTCCAGCGCGAGGTCTGCGGCAAGGTCGTTGAGGGTGCGCGGCGCCCTTTCCCACAGCGCGAGCATGACCAGGTACTGCGGATGCGTCAGTCCCAGCGGCTCCAGGATCGGGCGGTAGATCGCCACGATGTTGCGAGCGGCCGTGACGATCGCGAAGCACAGCTGGTTCTCGAGGCGGAGCAGGTCGTCGGTGGCGGTCACGGATCGACTATACATCTGCACGAATCATTAGTACACTAATGAACATGTCGAACGACTCCACTCGGCCCCCGCTTCGCACCCGCATCCGCGAGGCCGGGGGCCTCTACACCTGGGTCAACACCAACCTGGTCCGTCTCGCCGGTCCCGCGTCCGTCGGACCGTACGAGAAGACGCCGCCTCCCAGCGCTGCCGAGCGCGCCGAGCGGGCCTGCCCGCTGTGCGGGGCGCCGATGACACAGCACGAGATCGACCGATCGGGTCCGAAGACCCTCGTGCACTGCCCCTAGCTCTCGTCGGAAGCCACCTCGACCGCGGCACCTGTCGACTCGCGCGCGACATCGAGCCAGAGCATCAGCGCGGCATCGTCCTCGATCGCCGACGGCGCGACATCGAGCCACCCGGAACTCATGGTGCGCGAGCCCATCACCGCGCGGGACACGCCCGGTTCCGTGAGCATCGCCGCCCCGTTCTCGTCGTCCACGCGGACGAGGAGCACACCGCCCGTGCGTGCGCCGACCAGGATGCGCCCGCCGTCCAGGAACGCCTTGGTTCCGAACATCCGGCGCTCCTCGATCGCGTCGTCCGCGCTCAGCAGCGCCCGGATCCGATCGGCGAGGTCGTTCCCTGCGTCATCCATCGCCACTCCACTCAGGCGTGCCCGGCCCGCTCCATCGAGCGGAGCTCCTTCTTGAGGTCTTGCACCTCGTCGCGCAGGCGACCCGCGAGCTCGAACTTCAGCTCGGCGGCCGCCGCGAGCATCTGATCGGTCAGGTCCTGGATCGTCGCTTCGAGTTGCTGCGCTCCCTCGGCCGCGATGCCCGTGCGCCGGAGGTTCGGCGTCGGCGACTTGCCCTTGCCCGAGGCCCGGCCGCGGCCCGACATCAGGTCGGCGGTGTCGGCCCCCTCGCGGGCGAGCACCTCGGTGATATCGGCGATCCGCTTGCGCAGGGGCTGCGGGTCGATGCCGTTCTCCTTGTTGTACGCGATCTGCTTCTCGCGACGCCGATCGGTCTCCTCGATGGCCTTCGCCATGGAGTCGGTCATGTTGTCGGCGTACATGTGCACCTCACCCGAGACGTTTCGCGCCGCGCGGCCGATCGTCTGGATGAGCGAGGTGCCGGAGCGGAGGAAGCCCTCCTTGTCGGCGTCGAGGATCGCCACCAGCGACACCTCGGGCAGGTCGAGGCCCTCACGCAGCAGGTTGATGCCCACGAGCACGTCGTACACGCCGGCGCGCAGCTCACTGAGCAGTTCCACTCGGCGGAGCGTGTCGACGTCGGAGTGCAGGTAGCGGACCCGCACGCCGTGTTCGCCGAGGAAGTCGGTGAGCTCCTCGGCCATCTTCTTCGTCAGCGTCGTGACGAGTACGCGCTCATCGCGCTCGACCCGCAGCCGGATCTCTTCGAGCAGGTCGTCGATCTGCCCCTTCGACGGCTTCACGATGATCTCCGGGTCGACCAGACCCGTCGGGCGGATGATCTGCTCCACCACGCCGTCGGCGATGCCCATCTCGTACTTGCCCGGCGTCGCCGACAGGTACACGGTCTGCCCGATGCGGTTCTTGAACTCGTCCCACCGCAGCGGGCGGTTGTCCATCGCGCTGGGCAGCCGGAAGCCGTGGTCAACCAGCGTGCGCTTGCGGGAGGCGTCGCCCTCGTACATCGCGCCGATCTGCGGCACCGTGACGTGCGACTCGTCGATCACCAGCAGGAAATCGTCGGGGAAGAAGTCGAGCAGCGTGTGCGGGGGCTCGCCCGGCATGCGGCCGTCCATGTGCCGCGAGTAGTTCTCGATCCCCGAGCAGAAGCCGAGCTGCTGCAGCATCTCCAGGTCGAACGTGGTGCGCATGCGGAGACGCTGCGCCTCCAGCAGCTTGCCCTGGCGCTCGAACTCCTTCAGCCGCTCCTCCAGCTCGTGCTCGATCGTGCCGATGGAGCGCTGGATCACGTCGGTTCCGGCGACGTAGTGCGACGCGGGGAAGATCGGCACGGCGTCGAGCTTCTCGATCACCTCGCCGGTGAGCGGGTGCAGCGAGTACAGCGCCTCGATCTCGTCGCCGAACAGCTCGATGCGGATCGCGTGCTCCTCGTAGACGGGGATGATCTCGATCGTGTCGCCGCGCACCCGGAAGTTGCCCCGCGAGAAGTCGACGTCGTTGCGGTTGTACTGCATCGCGATGAACTGCCGGATGAGCGCGTCGCGGTCGTACCGCTCCCCCACCTGCAGCGCCACCATGGCTCGCAGGTACTCCTCCGGCGCGCCGAGGCCGTAGATGCACGACACCGTCGACACCACGACCACGTCGCGCCGGCTCAGCAGCGAGTTGGTGGTGGAGTGTCGGAGCCGCTCGACCTCGGCGTTGATCGACGAGTCCTTCTCGATGAAGGTGTCCGTCTGCGGCACATACGCCTCTGGCTGGTAGTAGTCGTAGTACGAGACGAAGTACTCCACCGCGTTGTTCGGCATGAGCTCGCGGAACTCGTTGGCGAGCTGGGCGGCGAGGGTCTTGTTGTGCGCGAGCACCAGCGTGGGACGCTGCACCTGCTCGATCAGCCACGCCGTCGTCGCGGACTTGCCGGTACCCGTGGCGCCGAGGAGGACGATGTCGGTCTCGCCCGCGTTGATGCGCGAGGCGAGGTCGGCGATGGCCTGCGGCTGATCACCGGCCGGGGCGTACTCGCTGATGACCTCGAAGGGACGGACACTGCGCGTGGGCTGCATGCTTCCAGCGTAGGCCGCCCCTCCGACATCGGGGCCGGGTCAGGCGACCAGGACCGCCGTCTCCGCCGAGGGCTCGGTGGTCGCGGTCGCACTCCCGCCGTTGAGGAGCGTCATGGTCGCGGTCGAGCGCAGTTCGCCGGGCGCCGAGCCGATCACGTTGAAGCTCAGCGCGTCGCCGAAGCTCGACGGCGTCCTGATGAAGGTGAAGCTCGTGGCGGTGGAGCCGCCGACGGGCTGCGGCACCCAGGCCCCGAACGACGACGCGGGGTCGAGCGTGACGGGAGAGGAGAACGTGACGACCACGACGAGCGAGCCACCGGCGGGCGGACTCATCCAGGGGTTCGCCCGATAGCTGATCTGGGTGCTGAAGGTGGCGCGCAGGCCACCGCTCGCCGCGACCAGGCTGGTGAACGCGCCCTGCGCCTCCGCGTCCCAGTAGTAGTTCGCCGTGCTGTTCGGGACGACGGTCGCGCTGGCTGCCGCCAGCGGCGCAGCGACGGCCACCGCGATGACGGGGGCCGACCAGGCCGCTCCCTTGATCAGAGTCCGACGCGAGATGCCATGGCTCGACTGAGTCACTTCTTCCACTCCCCAGCGCGCGGAAAAAAGCTCTCCCCCAGCAGACCATCCCCTGGTGCGTCCCCACGCCCTTCCAGAATATCGGCGACGTTCTGCGCACCTGGAGAAATGCTGAACGTCCGGTCGGTCAGCCGGTGCGGAGGCGCTCCCACAGCGCGTCGGCCTGCGCGACCGTCTCGGCGAGAGCGCCGCCGGTCTCGATCACCACGTCGGCGATCGCCAGACGCTTCTCGTCGGACACCTGCGCGCCGATGCGCTCGCGGGCGGCAGCCTCGTCCATGCCCCGCAGCTCGACCAGCCGACGCAGACGCTCCTCCGCCGGGGCATGCGCGACCACGATCAGGTCCCACGGGTCGTCGACCCTCGCCTCCACCAGCAACGGCACGTCGTACACCACCACCGCGTGCGGATCGGCGGCGAGCGCGTCCGTGAAGCGGCGCTGCGACTCGTCGCGCACGGCGGGGTGCACGATCGCGTTCAGCTGCGCCAGCTGCTCCGGGTCGCCGAACACCCGCGCGCCCAGCGCCGGCCGATCCAGGGAGCCGTCCTCCGCGATGACCTCCGGGCCGAACACCTCGGCGATCCGCTCCAGCACCGGCGACCCGGGCGCCTGCACGTCGCGCACGATCGCGTCCGCATCCACGATGATCGCTCCGTGCTCCGCGAGACGACGGGCGATGGTCGACTTCCCGGAGGCGATGCCACCGGTGAGGGCGATGAGGGGCATGACGTCAGTCTAGGTTCCCCACCACGGGCCTCAGCGCGCGAGCAACTGCCGTCGCGAGCTGATCACGCCGGTGTCGAATCCCGCGAGATGCAGTCCGCCGTGGAAGCGTGCGTGCTCGATCTTGATGCACCGGTCCATCACCACCGCGAGCCCCGCGGCCTCGGCGATCGTGGCGGCCTCCTCGTTCCACGACCCGAGCTGGAGCCACAGGGTCGAGGCCCCCGCGTCGATCGCCTCCTGCGCCACGCCCGGCAGGTCGTCGTGGCGACGGAACACGTCCACGATGTCCGGCCGCACGGGAAGGTCCGCGAGGGAGGCGTAGACGGGCTGTCCGAGGATCTCGGTCTCCCGCGGGTTCACGAGGTACACGTGGTGGGCCGTGCTGGACAGCAGGTAGGTCGCGACGAAGAACGACGCCCGTGCCGGGTTGTTCGACGCTCCGACGATCGCGATGGTTCTCGCCCTGCGGAGCAGCGCGAATCGCTCCTGCTGCGTGGGCCCCGTCCACGTGCGACCAGGGGCGGGCGCGGCCGTGGGAAGGGCGCAGCTCTGCCCGTCCGCGGGCGCCGCCGGAAGAGCGCAGGCGTCGCCGGTCGAGGTCGTGGCGCTCATCGGGTGACTCCCGTCGCGATGGTGAGGGCCTGATCCAGGTCCCAGAGGATGTCGTCCGCGTCTTCCAGCCCGACCGAGATGCGGATCAGATCGGGACGCACCCCGGCGTCCACGAGCTGCTCCTCGGTGAGCTGGCGGTGCGTGGTCGAGGCCGGGTGGATCACCAGGGTCCTGGCGTCGCCGATGTTCGCCAGGTGCGACGCGAGCTGCAGGTTCTCGATCAGCTTCTCCCCCGCGGCACGCCCGTCGTCCGCGGCCACCCCGAACGCGAACACGGAGCCGGGACCGAGCGGGAGGTACTTCGCCGCACGCTCGTGATGCGGATGATCCTCCAGACCCGCCCACGTGACGTAGGCGACCCGCGGGTCGGATGCCAGCCAGTCCGCGACGACCCGGGCGTTGGCCAGATGCGCATCGATGCGCTGCGGCAGCGTCTCGATGCCCTGCAGCAGGGTGAACGCCGACTGCGGGCTCAGCGCCGGCCCGATGTCGCGCAGCTGCTCGGAGCGGAGCTTGGTGAGGAAGCCGTACTCGCCGAAGTTGTCCCACCACCGGATGCCGCCGTACGACGCGACGGGCTCCGTCATCTGCGGGAACTTCCCGTTGCCCCAGTCGAAGGTGCCCTTCTCGATCACGACACCGCCGAGGGTGGTCCCGTGGCCGCCGAGGAACTTGGTGACCGAGTGGATCACGATGTCCGCACCGTGCTCGAGCGGACGCGCCAGGTAGGGCGTGGCGAGCGTCGCGTCCACGACGAGCGGGACGCCCGCCGCATGGGCGACCGCGGCGAGACCCTCGATATCGGCGATCTCGCCGGAGGGGTTGCCGATCATCTCGACGTACACGACCTTCGTCTCCGGACGGATCGCCGCGGCGAAGTCGACAGGGTCGGTCGAGGCGACGAACGTGGTCTCGACGCCGAAGCGGCGCAGGGTCACGTCGAGCTGCGTCACCGTGCCGCCGTAGAGCTGTGCCGCGGCGACGACGTGGTCCCCGGCCCCGACGAGGGCCGCGAAGGTGAGGAACTCCGCGCTCATGCCCGAGGCGGTCGCGACGGCCCCGATGCCGCCCTCCAGCGAGGCCAGGCGCTCCTCGAGCGCGGCGACCGTGGGGTTGCCGATGCGCGAGTAGATGTTGCCGTACTTCTGCAGAGCGAACAGGTTTCCGGCGTCCGCCGCGTCGTCGAACACGAACGACGTGGTCTGGTAGATCGGAACCGCCCGTGCGCCCGTCGACGCGTCCGGCGTGCCGCCGGCGTGCAGGGCCCTGGTGCGGAACCCGAAGCGATGTTCTTCCGTCATGATGTCCTCAGTTCGGCGGCGGAGAGCACGTCGGCGATGTCGTCGACGGCCCACGGGTTCTGCAGCGAGGTGGTGTCCCCGAGGGGGCGGGGCACTCGACCGGCTCGGCGGTCGTGCTCGGCCTCCCACAACTCTGCCAGCAGTCGGCGCATGATCTTGCCGGAGCGGGTCTTCGGCAGATCAGGCACGACGACGATGTGTCGGGGCTTCGCGACCGGGCCGATCGCCCGTGCGACCTGCTCGCGCAGCGCGGCCGGTTCGACCTCTGCCCGGCCGGACGGGGTCACGTACGCCACGACGGCCTGTCCGGTGACGGCGTCCGGCACTCCGGCCGAGCCCGCCTCGCCGACGGTGTCGTGGGCCACGAGGGCCGATTCGATCTCGATCGTGGAGAGCCGGTGACCCGACACGTTCACGACGTCGTCGAGCCGGCCGAGGATCCAGATGTACCCGTCCGCATCCCTCGTGGCTCCGTCACCCGCGACGTAGTAGCCGCCGTGCTCGCCCCGGCCGGCGTACGCCGACCAGTACGCGTCGCGATAGCGCTGTGGGTTGCCCCACACCGTCCGCGCCATGCCTGGCCACGGCCGCCGGACCACGAGCGTGCCCGACTGACCGGCGGCGACCTCGTCGCCGTGCTCGTCCACCACGGCGACGTCGATGCCGGGCAGCGGGACCGAGGCGGAGCCGGGCTTGAGCGCCGTCACCCCCGGCAGCGCCGCGATCATCGCGGCCCCCGTCTCCGACTGCCACCACGTGTCGATCACGGGCAGCTCATCGCGGCCGAAGGTGCGGCGGAACCACACCCAGGCCTCCGGGTTGATCGCCTCGCCGACCGTGCCCAGCAGACGCAGCGAGGACAGGTCGTGACCCGCGGGGAGGTCCGCGCCGAACCAGGTCATGAACGTGCGGATGAGCGTCGGGGCCGTGTAGTACACCGTGACGCCGTACCGTTCGATGATCTCGAGGTGCCGCTCGCGATGCGGGGCGTCCGGCGTGCCCTCGTAGATCACCTGCGTCAGACCGTTCGACAGCGGTCCGTAGATCTCGTACGTGTGCGCGGTGACCCAGGCCAGGTCGGCTGTGCACCAGTGCACGTCGTCCGGCTTCGCGTCGAAATGCGCCCAGTGCGCCCAGCTCGCGTGCGTCAGGTAGCCGCCGGACGTGTGCACCAGCCCCTTGGGCTTCCCGGTCGTGCCGGAGGTGTAGATCACGAAGAGCGGATGCTCCGCGTCGAACGCCTCCGCGTCGTGGACAGGCGAGGCCGTGTCGACCACCTCGTGCCACCACACGTCTCTGCCCTCGGTCCACGGCACGTCCTGGCCCGTGCGGCGCAGCACGAGGACGTGCTCCAGGGTGTCAAGGCCCGCTGCCGCGCGGTCGGCGGTGGATTTGACCTCAGTCGCGGCACCGCGCCGGAACTGCCCGTCGCTGGTGACGAGGAGTTTCGCACCGGTGTCCTCGAGCCGGAAGCGCACGGCCTCCGCCGAGAACCCGCCGAACACGAGCGAGTGGACGGCACCGATGCGCGCACACGCCAGGGTGACCACCACCGTCTCCACGAGCACCGGCAGGTAGATCACGACCCGGTCGCCCGCGCCGATGCCGAGCGCCGTGAGGGCGTTCGCGGCGCGGGACACCCGGAGCAGCAGCTCGGCGTACGTCACCGACTCCCGGTCGCCCGGCTCGCCCTCGAAGTGCAGCGCGACCCGGTCTCCGCGGCCCGCGGCGACGTGGCGGTCGAGGCAGTTCACGGCCACGTTGAGCCGTCCGCCGACGAACCACCGCGCGGCCGGAACGCGCCCGTCGATCGGGGGCTCCCACTCGTGCGCGGTGTGCCACGGTGCAGACCACTCCAGCCGCCGCGCCGCTTCCTCCCAGAACGCGGTGGGGTCGGCGGCCGCCCTGGCGTAGGCCTCGGCGGTCACGTTGGCGTCCGGGAACAGCGGTGACGGCGGGTAGACGCGCGTCTCGTGCAGCCGGGCCTCGGTCGCGGTCACGTCCATCGTCGCAGCAGGTACTTCTCGACCAGCGCGAGCACCCCGTTGGTGAGGGTGCCGAGCAGGGCCAGCAGCACGATCGACAGCAGGATCCGATCCACGCGTCCGCTGTTCTGGGAGTCGGTCAGCAGGAAGCCGAGCCCCATCGACGACGCGATGAGCTCCGCGGCGACGAGGAACAGCCACGCCTGAGCCAGGGCGAGCCGCAGCCCGGACACGACGGAGGGGATCACGGCGGGCAGCTGCACCACTCGGAACAGCGACCATCCGCGAAGGCTGAACGAGCGGCCGGCCTCGACCAGCTGGGGGTCGACGTGTCGCAGGGCCGAGGCGACGGTGGTGTACACGGGGAAGAAGGCACCGATCGCGATCAGGGTGACCTTCGACTCCTCGCCGATCTGCATCCACAGGATGAGCAGCGGCACCCAGGCGAGCGAGGGCACGGCCCGCAGCGCGGCGAGCGTGGGACTCAGCAGCGCGTCGCCGAGGCGCGAGAGACCGACGATCCCGGCGACCGCGAGACCGATCACCGAGCCGATCGCGAAGCCGAGCAGCACGCGCTGCACGGAGATCGCGATGTGCGTCCACAGTTCTCCGCGCTGTGCGAGTTCGACACCGGCCGTCACGACCGAGGCGGGTGCGGGCAGCCGGTAGGGCGGCACGATCCCGGTCGCGGTCACGTACTGCCAGGCGCCGAGGATCAGCAGCGGGAGCACGAGCCCGGCGACGACCCGCACGGCGGGGCGGTTCCACCCGTGCCCCGCGCCGGCCGGACGCCGGTGCTCGCCCTTCGCGACGTCGAGCGCGTCCCGCGAGTCCGCCGGGACGATGGCCCGCTGGTCGAGATCGGTCACTCGTCCCCGACCGCCTTCTTCGCGAACGTGTCGTTCACGATCGACGAGAGCGCCTTGTCGACCGACGCCTGGCCTCCCTGCACGTCGCCGGACTCGGCGAGCACGGGCGCGATCTTCTCGAGCACCGCGAGCTGGTCGTCTCCGGGGATGCCGCTCACGTCGAGGTTCGAGCGCTCCTGGATCACGGTGGTGGCGACCTCGACGTCGATGCCCGCGACCTTCGCGAGCAGCGCCGCCGTCTCCTCGGGGTTCTGCAGAGCCCACTCGCGCGCCTGCTCGTAGGCGTCGACGACGGCCTGGGCGAGGTCGGGGTGCTCGGTGAGGAAGTCCTCCGTGGCGTTGAGGAAGCCGTAGGTGTTGAAGTCGACGTTGCGGTAGACGAGCGTGTCCCCCGACTCGACCTCGGCGGCTGCCATGATCGGGTCGAGCCCGGCCCACGCGTCCACCGAGCCGCCGTCGAGCGCGGCGCGACCGTCGGCGTGCTGCAGGTTCTGCACCTCGACGTCGGACAGGGAGAGGCCCGCCTCGTCCAGCGCCTGCAGCAGGAAGAAGTAGGGATCGGTGCCCTTGGTGGCCGCGACCGAGGCGCCCTTCAGGTCTTCGACCGAGGTGATGTCGCTGTCGGGTCCGACGACGATCGCCGACCACTCCGGCTGCGAGAAGATGTCGATCACCTGGATGGGCGAGCCGTTGGCGCGGGCGAGCAGCGCCGCGGATCCCGCGGTCGAGCCGACATCGACCGAGCCGGAGCGGAGCAGCTCGTTCGCCTTGTTGGAGCCGGCGGACTGCACCCACTCGACCGTCACGTCGTCGCCCAGGATGTCCTCCAGGATCCCCTGGTCGCGCACGACGAGGCTGAGCGGGTTGTAGGTGGCGAAGTCGATGGAGAGGGTATCGGACGACCACTCGGCGTCGGCCGCCGGTGCGGCGTCCGTGTCGGTGTCGGCGGTCGCATTCTCGCCCGCGACGCAGCCGGTCGCGACGAGCATCATCGTCCCGGCGATCGCGATCGCGGGGATGATTCGGCGGGTGATGGTGCTCATCGGGTCTCCTCGGTGCTGCGGTGGTGGGTGTCGACGCCGAGTCCCTCGAGGAGGTCGGCGCGCAGGTCGGCGAGGCCGCGGTCGGCGCGGTCGCGGGGTCGGGCTCCCGGCACCTCGATCGCGCGGGCGACGGAGGCGTGGTCGTGGTCGTGGTCGCCGAGGGTGCGCAGCAGCAGCACGCGGTCGGCGAGGTAGAGGGCCTCTTCCACGTCGTGCGTCACGAGGAGCACGGTGGTGGGCTCGGCTGCGTGGATCTTCAGCAGCAGGTCGTGCATGCGCAGGCGCGTGAGGGCGTCGAGCGCGCCGAAGGGCTCGTCGAGCAGCAGCACGGAGGGGTTGCGGGCGAGGGCTCGCGCGAGGGATGCCCGCTGCGCCATGCCCCCGGAAACCTCACGCGGGCGCTGATCGGCGGCATGGTCGAGTCCCACCAGGTGCAGCAGCTCCTGCACGCGCGCGCGTCCCGCTCGACGCCCGGTGCCTCGCGGCAGGCCGAGCTCGACGTTCTGTGCGATCGTCCGCCAGGGCAGCAGCCGCGGCTCCTGGAAGGCGACCGCGGTGCGCTCGTCCACGTCGGCGACCGCGGTGCCCCCGATGCGGATGCTGCCGCGGCTCGGGGCATCGAGTCCGCCCACGAGACGCAGGAGAGTCGACTTGCCGCACCCGGAGGGGCCGACGACGGCGACGATCTCCCCCGCGCGGATGTCCAGGTCGATGCCGCGCAGCACCCGGCGGGTGCCTCGTGCGATCGGGAAGGACCGTTCGACGGCGTCGAGTCGCACGTCCTGCGCCGTCGCTGCGGTCGTCGTGACGTCGGCGGTGCGCGACGCGGGCAGCAGGGCGGTCATAGGCCCATGCTGGCGGAGCGGCTCCTGTGTTACGAATGCGGTCGTAATGTTCCGTCACGCAGCGGATCGCCACCGAATCCGGTACGCGAAAAGGGCCGCCACACCCACCCGGAGGCGGGGTGACGGCCCTTCTCGGAATGTTACTTAGGAGTTACCGCCCGAGAGCTTCTCGCGCAGAGCGGCGAGAGCCTCGTCATCGGCGAGCGTGCCGGCACCGGCCGACTCGCTCGAGAAGGACTGGCCACCGAAGTCGTCGCCGGCCGCAGCCTCGGCCTCGGCCGCCTTGGCGACCTGAGCCTTGTGCGCCTCCCAGCGAGCCTGGGCCGCAGCGTACTCCTGCTCCCATGCCTCGCGCTGGGCGTCGAAGCCTTCCTTCCACGCACCGGTCTCGGCGTCGAAGCCCTCCGGGTACTTGTACTCGCCGTTCTCGTCGTACTCGGCGAGCATGCCGTACAGGGCCGGGTCGAACTCGGTGCCGTTGGGGTCGACCGACTCGTTGGCCTGCTTCAGCGACAGCGAGATGCGGCGACGCTCGAGGTCGATGTCGATGACCTTGACGAAGACCTCTTCGCCGACCGACACGACCTGCTCGGCCAGCTCGACGTGCTTGCTGGAGAGCTCGGAGATGTGGACGAGGCCCTCGATGCCGTCTGCGACGCGCACGAACGCACCGAACGGGACGAGCTTGGTGACCTTACCCGGCGTGACCTGACCGATCGCGTGGGTGCGGGCGAAGACCTGCCACGGGTCCTCCTGCGTCGCCTTCAGCGACAGGGAGACGCGCTCGCGGTCGAGGTCGACCTCGAGGATCTCGACGGTGACCTCCTGGCCCACCTCGACGACCTCGGAGGCGTGCTCGATGTGCTTCCAGGACAGCTCGGAGACGTGCACGAGACCGTCCACGCCGCCCAGGTCGACGAACGCACCGAAGTTGACGATCGACGAGACGACACCCTTGCGGACCTGACCCTTGTGCAGGTTGTTCAGGAACGTGGTGCGCGACTCCGACTGCGTCTGCTCGAGCAGCGCGCGGCGGCTGAGGACGACGTTGTTGCGGTTCTTGTCGAGCTCGAGGATCTTCGCCTCGATCTCCTGGCCGAGGTACGGCGTGAGGTCGCGCACGCGGCGCAGCTCGATGAGCGACGCCGGGAGGAAGCCACGGAGGCCGATGTCGACGATGAGTCCACCCTTGACGACCTCGATGACCGTACCGGTGACGACGCCGTCGTTCTCCTTGATCTTCTCGACGTCTCCCCAGGCGCGCTCGTACTGGGCGCGCTTCTTGGAGAGGATCAGGCGGCCTTCCTTGTCCTCCTTCTGGAGAACGAGGGCCTCGACCTGGTCGCCGACGGCGACGACCTCGTTGGGGTCGACGTCGTGCTTGATCGAGAGCTCGCGCGAGGGGATGACGCCCTCGGTCTTGTAGCCGACATCGAGGAGGACCTCATCGCGGTCGATCTTGACGATCGTGCCCTCGATGATGTCGCCGTCGTTGAAGAACTTCAGGGTCTTCTCGACCGCGGCCAGGAAGTCCTCAGCAGATCCGATGTCGTTGATGGCGACCTGCTTGGTGGCCGGGGCGGTCGTTGCGGTAGTCATGTAGTGGGTTGTCCTTGTTGAATGGATACTCGGGCTGGAAGCGCGGCCGCGCACGGCCGACAGCATGCTTCACAGCGGTTGGATTGTGATTGTTCGGCACCTGGGCATGCGCATGCACGCCACGAGTGACGATTCAGGCTATCAGAAGAAGCGATCCGCCCGCGAGCGGAGAGTTCGCCGCTCCCCTGTGGACAACCGCGACGCCCGACCCCGCATTCCCCGTACCGTGACCGGGTGATCCCGTCATCCACCATCCGGCTCCGAGCGACGCTCACCGCCGCACTCGTCGCCACGCTCCTCAGCCTCGCCGCCTGCGCACAAACCCCGCACACGACCCCGAGCCCCACCGCCACCCCGCTGTTCGCGAACAAGGAAGATGCCTTCGCCGCCGCCGAAGCAACGTATCGCGCGTATACCGATGCATCCAACTCGACGATCCTCACCGACGCCACCACTTTCGACGCGGTGTTCGCCTGGCTGCGAGCGGACGCTCTCGACTCCGCCCGCAAGAACTTCAGCGACTACTACGCCAGCGGTGTTACGCGGACCGGAGCATCGTCATTCGATCACTTCACCCCCAGCAGCTACGATGCCGAGACTCGGACAGTCGTCGTCCATCTCTGCATTGATGTTTCCAGTGTTGATGTTCTGGATGCGGAGGGTCACTCTGTCGTGCCCGCGGACAGGCCCCCTCGGCGGGCCGTAGAAGTGAAGATGATTTCAGCCGATACAGCGACACGGTTGGCAATCTCCTCCGCGATTCCAACGGACATGTTGACGTGCTAGCGAGATCGCGCGGCCTGTCGCTTGCCATCGTGCTCATGATGGCCACGAACACACCCCCGCCACAGATCGGTTCGGAAGCGTCGTGGTCGTCGAGTCTCGATGACTCAGAGGTCACCGTGTCGGCGTCACAGACTCGTCCCGGCGCATCCCCCGTCGAAGCCACCCCCGACGCACGCCACACGGGCACGCCCCGTCGCTACCCCCGCCCGGACCAGAACCGTCAGTCCGACGTGTGCGCGGGCATAGCCGATGAACGATGCCGCGCCACGGCGCCTCAGACTCCTCCCGCACCCCGGCCTGCTGCCCCGGGTCCCGCGCTCACGATCACCGATGTCGCCCAGTTCGCGCCGGACCCGGCCGCCACCAGCGCCGAGCCGTCCAACATCGGCGTCGCCGGACTCCCCACGAACTTCCTCACCCCCACCGCCCCTCCGGCCCGCACCGGCACTCTCCTGGGCACGCCCATCACCGTGCGCTTCACGCCGGTCCGCTACGACTTCGTTTACGGCGACGGCACGACCACATCCACCACAACGCCGGGACTCCCGTGGGCCGCGCTCCGTCAATCCCAGCTCACCCCCACCCCCACCAGCCACGTGTACCGCGCCCGCGGCACCTACACCGCCACCACCGCCGTCCACTACACCGCCGAGCTCGACACCGGCAGCGGCTGGGTGCCCCTCCCCGGCGAGCTCACCATCCCCGGGCCCGGCCAGGCCATCCGCATCTATGAGGCCACCACAGCGCTCGTCCGTCACACGTGCACCGAGCAACCCACCGCCCCCGGCTGCTGACCCGTGCGCACGCACGCTCTACCCTGAAGCCATGCCCCGCGCCGAACGCCTCATGCTGCTCGACACCGCCAGTCTGTACTTCCGCGCCTTCTACGGCGTGCCCGACAAGGTGACCGCCCCGGACGGCTCCCCCATCAACGCCGCGCGAGGACTGCTCGACATCGTCGCGAAGCTCATCACCCTGTATCAGCCGACGCACGTGGTCGCCTGCTGGGACGACGACTGGCGGCCGCAGTGGCGCGTCGACCTGATCCCGAGCTACAAGACGCACCGCGTGGTGGAGGTCGTGGCCGGTGCGCCGGACGTCGAGGAGGTGCCCGATCCCCTCGAGGCGCAGATCCCGCTCATCCGCGAGACCCTCGCCGCCATCGGGATCCCGATCGTCGGTGTGGCCGAGCACGAGGCCGACGACGTGATCGGCACCCTGGCGACGCACGCATCCATGCCGGTCGACATCGTGACGGGCGATCGCGACCTCTTCCAGCTCGTCGACGACGCCGCCGACGTCCGGGTCATCTATACGGCGCGCGGCATGAGCAACCTCGAGGTGGTCACCGACGCCACCGTCGTCGCCAAGTACGGGGTGCTCCCGTCGCAGTATGCCGACTTCGCCACGATGCGAGGAGATGCGTCCGACGGCCTCCCCGGCGTCGCCGGGGTGGGCGAGAAGACGGCGGCCACGCTGCTGGGGGTGCACGGCGACCTGGTGGGGATCCGGGAGGCGGCGGAGGCGGGTGAGGGCATGAGCGCAGGGGTGCGCGCCAAGATCCTCGCAGCGACGGCCTACCTCGATGTCGCACCGACCGTCGTGGCCGTGGCGACGGATCTCCCGATCGCCACACCGGACGTCCCCCTCCGTGCCCTGTCGGAGAGCGAGGTCACGACGGCGACGGCACTGGCGGAGAGGTGGAACCTCGGCGGCTCGATGACGCGGGCGGTCACCGCGGTGACGGAGGCCGGACGCGCAGCGACCGAGGAGTGAGCGTCACTCCGCCCAGGCGAGCAGGCGGGACAGACCCCAGGTGGTGACGATGCGCGACGCGGGCACTCCCGCACGCTCGGCGCGTTCGGCACCGTAGTCCAGCAGCGAGAGCTGTCCCGGCGCGTGGGCGTCGGAGTCGATCGAGAAGAGACACCCGGCTTCCAAAGCGATCGCGATCAACTCGTCGGGTGGATCCTGTCGCTCCGGTCGCGAGTTGATCTCCACGGCCACGCCGTTCTCGGCACAGGCGGCGAAAACCGCCGCAGCGTCAAAGGCCGACGGCGGGCGCGTCCCCCGGTCGCCCTGCACGAGCCGGCCTGTGCAGTGACCGAGCACATTGACGCGTGGATGCGAGACGGCGGCGATCATGCGCGCGGTCATGGGCCTGGCGTCCATGCGCAGCTTCGAGTGCACGGAGGCGACCACGATGTCGAGTTCCCGGAGGAGATCGTCGTCCTGGTCGAGAGACCCGTCTTCGAGGATGTCCACCTCGATGCCCGCGAGCAGCGTGAAACCGTCGCCAGACTGCGCCCGCACGAGCGGCATCTGCTCCCGCAGCCGTTCGGCGGAGAGGCCACGCGCCACCCGCAGACGCGGCGAGTGATCGGTGATCGCCTGATACTCGTGCCCCTGGGCCCGAGCGGCGGCGGCCATCACCTCGATGGATGTGGTGCCGTCCGACCAGTCGGTGTGGGCATGCAGGTCGCCGCGCAGTCGGCCCCGCAGCTCCGAGACCCGCTCGGGTTCGACCTCGCCGCGCAGCTCTACGAGGTACTCGGGGATGCGGCCCTCCTGGGCCTGGCGGATTACGGCGAACGTCGACTCCCCGATCCCCCGTGCGGCGCGAAGCCGGGTGGGGTCGTTCCGCACGTCCTCGGGGAGATCCTCGAACGTGGCGGCTGCCTGCCGGAACGCCTTCGCCCGATACCGCGATGCCCGCTCGCGCTCGAGCAGCGAGGCGATCTCGAGGAGGGCGTCGACGGGCTCCATGGTCACTCCTCGACGGCGGCCAGTTCGCGGCTCGCACCGATCCACGCATCGAGCTTCGCGAGGGCCCGCCCGTCGTCCACCGCCGCGGACGCGCGAGCGTATCCCTCACGCAGACGCTCCAGGATCGGCCGCTGCACCTGCGTGGCGTCCTGCGAGAGCTCGAACGCGACGATGCCGGCCGCGGCGTTGAGCAGCACGATGTCACGCACGGGCCCGGTCTCACCCGCGAGCGTGCGTCGCAGCACCTCCGCGTTGTGCTCGGGCGAGCCGCCGATCAGGTCGGCGAGGTCGGCGAGCGGGATGCCGAGGTCGCGCGGATCCAGGTCGTGCTCGTGGATGTCGCCTCTGGTCACCTCCCAGATGCGACTGTGACCGGTCGTGGTGAGCTCGTCCAGCCCGTCGTCTCCGCGGAACACGAGGGCGGTGGCGCCGCGGGTGCGGAAGACGCCGGTGATGAGCGGGACCCGCTCCATCTGCGCCACCCCCACCGCGTTCGCTTCGGCTCGTGCGGGGTTGCAGAGCGGGCCGAGCATGTTGAACACGGTCGGAACGCCGAGCTGCGCGCGCACAGCTCCCGCGTGCTTGAAACCGGGATGGAACGCCCCGGCCCACGCGAAGGTGATCCCGGTCCGGTCGAGGATCGAGGCCACGGCAGCGGGGTCCAGCGAGAGCTCCAGGCCGAGCGCGCCGAGCACGTCGGAGGAGCCGGATGCCGAGCTCGCAGCGCGATTGCCGTGCTTAACGACAGGGACTCCGGTGGCGCCGATGATGATGGCCGCGGTCGTGGACACGTTGACGGTCCCGACGCGGTCGCCGCCCGTTCCGACGATGTCGAGAACGTCCGGCGAGACCGGGAGAGGAACGGCCGCCTCGAGGATCGCGTCCCGGAAGCCGACGATCTCGTCGATGGTCTCCCCCTTGGCCCTGAGTGCGATGAGGAACCCCGCGAGCTGCGCCTCGGTGACCGAGCCCGACATGATCTGGCGCATCGCCCAGGTGGATTCCCAGACGCTGAGGTCCCGACGCTCGAGGAGGGTGGTGAGCACATCGGACCAGGTCAGGGATTCAGCCATGTGTGCGATCCTATCGGCGCGGAGAAAACGTGCAGATCGATCCGCGCTTCCGCGCAGACGGGTGTCGACCGCCGTTTCCCGCGGATTCACCGATGATTCGCAGTGATCTCTTAGGGTCCCCTAAGTCCCTGACGAGGGATTCGACGGCCGTGGGTGCAAGAATCACGTCCGCGGATCGGCCATAATGGAGGGGTGACGACCTCAGCGACGTATGCCCCGGCGGCGAGAACGATCAAGCGGCCCAACCCGGTAGCTGTCGGCACCATTGTGTGGCTCGGCAGCGAGGTGATGTTCTTCGCGGGACTCTTCGCGATCTACTTCACGCTCCGCAGCACTTCACCCGAACTCTGGGCCGACCGTACCGAGCTTCTGAACGTGCCGTTCGCGGCCGTCAACACGGCGATCCTCGTGCTCTCGTCGTTCACGTGCCAGATGGGCGTGTTCGCGGCCGAGGACCTCCAGCCCTACCGCATCGCGAAGGGCCAGAAGAACGGCGCCGGTCGCCGTCGCCTGTTCGGCTGGGGCATGGTCGAGTGGTTCTTCCTCACCTTCGCCCTCGGCGCGATCTTCGTCTCCGGCCAGGTCTGGGAGTACGCGCAGCTGGTCGCGGAGGGCATGCCCATCCAGGCCGACTCGTACGCCTCGGCCTTCTACCTGACGACCGGTTTCCACGCCCTGCACGTCACCGGCGGTCTCGTCGCGTTCCTCCTCGTCATCGGCCGCGCGTACGCCGTCAAGAACTTCCGGCACAAGGAGGCGACGTCCTCGATCGTGGTGTCTTACTACTGGCACTTCGTCGACGTCGTCTGGATCGTGCTGTTCTTCGTTATCTACTTCCTGAAATAAGAGCGGAGCTGATCCCCGAGATGGCACGAGAGAAGAAGCGCCGTTCGAGCGGTCGTCGCAGCCCACTGGCGGCGGCCGCGCTCATCGGAGCTGGACTGATGATCACGGGCGCCGTGTACGCAGGAGCGTCCGCCGCCTTCGCGGCCAACGACGCCCCCAGCGCGGCGACGCAATTGACGGTGGAGGACGGCGAGAAGCTGTTCCAGGCGAACTGCGCCACCTGTCACGGCCTCGACCTGCAGGGCACCCCCAACGGACCGAGCCTCTACGGCGTCGGCGAGCTGGCTGTGGAGTTCCAGGTGTCGACCGGCCGCATGCCGCTGCAGATGCAGGGCCCGCAGGCACCGCAGAAGGAGCCGCAGTTCACCGAGGAGCAGATCCTCGCGATGTCGGCCTACGTGCAGTCCGAGGCCCCCGGTCCGACGTTCCCGTCCGACCGCATCCTGGACGGCGAGGGAGACGTCGCGCACGGTGCCGAGCTCTTCCGCGTCAACTGCGCGATGTGCCACAACGTCGCGGCCGCCGGTGGTGCTCTGACCGAGGGCAAGTACGCCCCCGCGATCACCGAGACCAGCGCGCTGCACATCTATGCCGCCATGGTCACCGGCCCGCAGAACATGCCGGTCTTCGGCGACATGAACCTGTCCGACGAGGACAAGCGCGACATCATCTCGGCCCTGCTCTTCCAGCAGCAGTCGGTGCAGATCGGTGGCTTCTCGCTGGGGTCGCTCGGCCCGGTTTCCGAGGGCCTGTTCGTGTGGATCTTCGGTATCGGCGCTCTGGTCGCCATCACCGTGTGGATCACGGCGAAGTCCAACTGACGCATATTCATCGAAGAGGAACGTACGAGGAGCACCATGGCACACGACGACGACTCGCAGGCTCTTGACAGGGCCTACCAGCCCTCTCCGGGGCTGGGTGTCGCAGTCAGCGATCCCGTGCAGAACCCCGGGCTGCCGCCGCACCGCGAGCGGATGACCGATAAGGACCCGCGCGCTGAGAAGGCTGCGGTCCGTACCGTCTACACGCTGTTCTACCTGTCGCTCGCCGGCAGCATCTGGGCGGTCGCCGCCTACATGCTGTTCCCGATCGAGAGCGGCGCGCTCATCGACATCCGGCAGAACAACCTCTTCATCGGTCTGGGCATCGCTCTCGCGCTGCTCGCCCTCGGCATCGGCGCGATCCACTGGTCGAAGGCGCTCATGTCCGACAAGGAGCACGTCGAGCTGCGCCACCCCACGCGGGGCAAGGACTCGACGCGCGAGGCCGCCATCAAAGCGTTCGCCGACGCCAACGAGGAGTCCGGATTCGGCCGCCGCACCATGATCCGTAACTCGCTGTTCGCGGCGATCGTGGCGTCGATCATCCCCGGAGTCACGCTGTTCCGCGGTCTCGCACCGCATTCCACGCCGGACGACCCGACCAAGGGCGACCCGGTGGCGCTGCTGAAGCACACGATGTGGGACAAGGGGATGCGCCTGGTGCGCGACCCCGACGGTACGCCGATCCGCGCCGCCGACGTCACGCTCGGCTCTGCCTTCCACGTCATCCCCGAGGACCTCGCCGAACTCGGCCACGACGAGGGCTACCTCGAGGAGAAGGCCAAGGCCATCGTGCTGATGATGCGCCTGCGGCCCGAGCAGCTGATCGAGGCCGAGGATCGCAAGGACTGGTCGTACGACGGCATCGTGGCCTACTCCAAGGTCTGCACCCACGTCGGCTGCCCGGTGGCTCTGTACGAGCAGCAGACGCACCACCTACTGTGCCCGTGCCACCAGTCGCAGTTCGACGTCACCGACCACGCGAAGGTCATCTTTGGACCGGCCGCCCGTCCGCTTCCGCAGCTGCCCATCACCGTGGATGACGAGGGCTACCTCATCGCACGCAGCGACTTCACCGAACCCGTCGGCCCGAGCTTCTGGGAGCGCCATTGAGCACCGCAACGCTGTCCAAGGACGAGAAGGACACCAAGGCGCCTCTCGGCGGCCGCTTCGTCGGCGCCGCATCGAACTACATCGATGAGCGCACCAGCCTCTCCGGCTTCGTCAAGGAGCTCGGTCGCAAGATCTTCCCCGACCACTGGTCGTTCATGCTCGGTGAGATCGCCCTGTGGAGCTTCGTCGTCGTGTTCCTCTCCGGAACCTTCCTGACGTTCTTCTTCCAGGCCTCGATGGTCGAGACGCACTACACGGGCGCATACGCCCCCATGCGCGGAATCGCGATGTCCTCGGCTCTCGAGTCGACGCTGCACATCTCGTTCGACCTGCGCGGTGGGCTCCTGGTCCGCCAGATCCACCACTGGGCCGCGCTGGTCTTCATCGCGGGTATCGGCGTGCACATGCTGCGGGTGTTCTTCACCGGCGCGTTCCGCAAGCCGCGCGAGCTGAACTGGGTGATCGGCTTCCTGCTGTTCATCCTGGCGATGGCCGAGGGCTTCACCGGCTACTCGCTCCCCGACGACCTGCTCTCGGGCAACGGTCTGCGCATCATCGACGGCATGATCAAGGGCCTGCCCCTGATCGGCACCTGGACGTCGTTCCTCCTCTTCGGCGGCGAGTTCCCCGGCACCGACATCGTCGGCCGTCTCTACACGCTGCACATCCTGCTGCTCCCGATGCTGGTGATCGCCTTCATCGTCCTGCACCTGATGCTCATGGTCATCAACAAGCACACGCAGTTCGCCGGCCCCGGCCGCTCGAACGACAACGTCGTGGGCTACCCGATGATGCCGGTGTACATGTCCAAGATGGGCGGCTACCTGTTCATCGTCTTCGGCACCATCGTGCTGATCGCGACGTTCTTCCAGATCAACCCGATCTGGAACTACGGCCCGTACGACCCGTCCCCCGTCTCGGCGGGTACGCAGCCCGACTGGTACATCGGGTTCGCGGACGGCGCGCTGCGCCTCGCCCCGTCGAACTGGGACATCGTGTTCCTGAACCACACGTGGTCGTTCGGCATCCTGGCTCCGGTCGCAGTGCTCGGCCTGTTCATCGTGATCGTGGCGATCTACCCGTTCATCGAGGCGTGGGTCACGGGCGACAAGCGCGAGCACCACATCGCCCAGCGTCCCCGCAACGCGGCCACGCGCACGGCGATCGGTGTCGCGGGCGTCATCTTCTACGCCGTGCTGTGGGCGGCGGCATCGTCCGACCTCATCGCGACGCACTTCATGCTCACGATGGAGGGCGTGATCCACACGCTCCAGGTGCTGCTGTTCCTCGGCCCGATCATCGGCTACTTCGTCACCAAGCGCATCTGCATCGCGCTGCAGAAGAAGGACCGCGAGATCGTGCTGCACGGCTTCGAGTCGGGCCGCATCGTCCGCCTCCCCGGTGGCGAGTACATCGAGGTGCACCAGCCGGTCGACAAGTACGACCGCTGGAAGCTCATCGACATCGACGGCTACGAGCCCCTCGTGGTGCGCCCGAACGCCAAGGGCCGCATCCCGTGGACGGAGAACCTTCGTTCGGCGATGTCGCGCTGGTTCTTCGAGGACCGTCTGGCTCCGCTCACGCAGGCCGAGGTGGACGCCGCCGATGCACACCAGCACCACGTCACGGCGGACAACGAGGCGGCCGAGGCCGCGGAGATCCAGGGCGCTCACGAGCGCGCCGGCTTCCCCGACGCCCCGCTCACCGTCGACGAGACTCACGTCGACGAGACGCCGAACACGCCCAGCACAGTGATCTCGACCGAGCCCGTGAAGCGTCCGCGCAAGAAGAAGTCGGAGGACGACGAGTAGTCGCCACTCCCCCGCTGAAGGCCCCGTCTCGTCGGACGGGGCCTTCGTCGTCTCACCGATGAGAGGATCACTTCATGTCATCCAGTGCTCGGTCAGCTCGCTCGCGCGCGCTTTCGCCCCGACGCGCGCTCCATCTCGCCGCTGAGTCTGCCGCCGGTCCCCACGTCGCTGCTGGCCCCCTCGCCGGTCCCCACGGCGCTGCTGGATCCCTATTCCTCGACGATCTCAACGACGCCGGAGGACCCGTCACCGCCGCCTCTACAGCCGCAGCTCCCACCGGCAGCACTCACGTCGTCGCTCCTGGACCCCTCGCCGGTCCCCCCGCCGCCGCCGGGCCCCTTGCCCCCGCCGCTCCCCCTGACGGCACTCACGCCGGCGCTGCTGAGCCCATCGCCGAAGCCCGTACCGACATCCACATCGTTGGACATGGAGCCCGTGACGTGCACCCCTGGTTCGCGTCTGTCACGCGGTCCATGCCGAACCCATCGACCCCTGCATCGGCCACGACCGACCCGTTCCCGATCACGCTCGACATGGGGCACGCGGCCCAGGATGAAACGACACGGAGCACCCCCGCGGTCATCGGCTCGGCGGCGTCGCTATGACACGCGTGCGTATCCGGCCGGCGGAGCCGCAGGACATCGCTGCTCTGGAGGAGATCGAGCTCGCGGCCGATCGTCTCCTGGTCGAACGCTTCCGCGCGCAGGACTGGCCGCCCCCGGCAACGGCAGCCGAGCGCGCCGCCCATGATGGCTACGTCCTGGTCGCCGAGGCGGCCGATTCGCGCCGTGCCGCGCATCCCGCCCGATCTGCGCTCACCGTCGTCGGCTTCGCCCACGTCCTGCAGATCGACGGAGATGGGCATCTCGAGCAACTGTCGGTGCACCCTGCTCATGGTCGCCGGGGTATCGGTCGGCAGCTGGTGCATGCCGCGCTGGACGAGAGCGTTCGACGGGGGAATCAGCGCATCACTCTGCGCACCTACGCCGAGGTTCCCTGGAACGCCCCGTTCTACGCCACGTGCGGGTTCGCCGTGAGCACTCCCGATACGCCGTTCCTCGAGTCCCTCGTGAGCATCGAGCACGCCCTCGGGCTGGACGCATACGGAACGCGCGTGCAGATGACGCGGCGCCACTGACAGCGGGGGCCAACGGCAGAATCCGCACGACCGACGTCCGTCTCACTGCGCCACGCGGCCACAGCGGGAACTAGCGTGGAGACATGATCTCGCGCTCCGACTACTTCGCCGCCAAGCTCGCCTATGAAACGGATCCCGCCGACGTGCACGCCGCGCGCACCGCGGGCGAACAGCTCGTCGTGGTCGATGTCCGGTCCTCGGAGGCGTGGACCCAGGGGCGCGTGACGGGCGCGGTTCACATGCACCACAGTGAGATCGCCGCCCGGGCGCCCCAGGAGATCTCCCCCGACGCCGAGGTCGTCGTGTACTGCTGGAGCCCCGGCTGCAACGGCGGTACGCGGGGCGCGGCCGAGTTCGCCCGCCTCGGGTATCGGGTCCGCGAGATGATCGGCGGATTCGAGTACTGGGTGCGAGAGGGCTACCCGGTCGAAGATGCCGATGGCGTGCACCACCGCCCCGTCGATCCCCTCACCGGGATTCCACGGATCCGCACGCGCGCCTGAACGCCGCGCTCACACACACGGGAAAGGCCCCCCGGAACGATCCGGGGGGCCTTTCGCAGGTACAGCGCTCAGCGGGCGAAGTTCCCGCGGTAGTACTCGTAGACCCAGCCGACGATCGCGACCACGAAGATCGCGAGACCGATCGGCAGGAGGAAGTGCCCCACCGCGAGCCCGACAACGAACACGCCTGCCGAAGCGGCGAGCACGAGCGGCCACCACGACCACGGGCTGAACTCTCCGAGCTCGGGGTCACCGTCGTCGATGTCGGAGGTCAGGATGTCTTCCGGCAGCTCACCGTTCTGCGCCTTGTGGGTGCGGTCGAGGTAGAACGCGACCATCGCTCCCATGAAGGCGGAGAAGAACAGCGCCACGGTGCCGACCCACTCGATCTGATTCACGAGCGGCAGGCCGGGGTGGGCGAGGATGTTCCAGCCCGTGTAGACGACGCCCACAAGGGCGAAGAACGCGGTCAGGACCCACCAGATGATGACGTTATCGCGCATGACTCAGTGGCCCTCTCGCTCGCCCGGTGCGGTGGTCGCGAACTCGGCCGCCTCCGGGTGGTTCAGGTCGAACGCGGGACGCTCGCTGCGGATACGCGGGATCGACGTGAAGTTGTGCCGCGGCGGCGGGCACGAGGTCGCCCACTCGAGCGAGGCGCCGTAACCCCACGGGTCGTTCACCGTCACCTTGGGCGCCTTGCGCGCGGTGATCCAGACGTTCAGGAAGAACGGCAGCATCGAGGCGCCGAGGATGATGGCGCCGATCGTGGAGACCTGGTTCTGCCAGGTCCAGCCATCGGCCGCCGAGTAGTCCGCGTAGCGACGCACCATGCCGTCCACACCCAGCCAGTGCTGGATCAGGAAGGTCATGTGGAAGCCGACGAACAGCATCCAGAAGTGCACGTAGCCCAGACGCTCGTTGAGCATGCGTCCCGTCCACTTGGGCCACCAGAAGTAGAAGCCCGCGAACATCGCGAACACGACCGTGCCGAACACCACGTAGTGGAAGTGCGCCACCACGAAGTACGAGTCGCTGAGGTGGAAGTCCAGCGGCGGGGCCGCGAGGATGACACCGGTCAGACCACCGAAGACGAACGACACCAGGAAGCCGAGCGCGAAGACCATCGGCGTCTCGAACGTGACCGACCCTCGCCAGAGCGTGCCGATCCAGTTGAAGATCTTCACACCGGTCGGGACGGCGATGAGCATCGTCATCAGCGCGAAGAACGGCAGCAGCACCGAACCGGTGACGTACATGTGGTGCGCCCACACGGCGACCGACAGCGCGGCGATCGCGATCGTCGCGTACACCAGCGTCTTGTAGCCGAAGATCGGCTTCCGGCTGAAGACCGGGAAGATCTCCGAGACGATGCCGAAGAACGGCAGCGCGATGATGTACACCTCGGGGTGGCCGAAGAACCAGAACAGGTGCTGCCACAGGAGCACACCGCCGTTGGCCGGGTCGTAGACGTGAGCGCCGAGGACGCGGTCGGCGGCGGCGGCGAAGATCGCGGCCGCGAGCACCGGGAACGCCATCAGGATGAGCAGGCTGGTGATCAGCGTGTTCCACGAGAAGATCGGCATGCGCCACATGGTCATACCCGGGGCACGCATCGTGATGATCGTGGTGATGAAGTTCACCGCACCGAGAATCGTTCCGAAGCCGGAGATGCCCAGACCGAGCATCCAGAGGTTTCCACCGGCACCCGGCGAGAACGAGGCGTTGGCCAGCGGCTGATAGGCGAACCAGCCGAAGGAGGCGGCACCCTGCGGGGTGAGGAAGCCGGCGACGGCGATCGTCGACCCGAAGAGGAACAGCCAGAACGCGAAGGCGTTGAGACGCGGGAAGGCGACGTCGGGCGCACCGATCTGCAGCGGCAGGATCGCGTTGGCGAAACCGGCGAACAGCGGCGTCGCGAACATCAGCAGCATGATCGTGCCGTGCATCGTGAACAGCTGGTTGTACTGCTCCTTCGTCGGGATGATCTGCATTCCCGGCGCGAAGAGCTCGGCGCGGATGACCAGGGCCATCACGCCGCCGAGGAGGAAGAACAGCACAGACGCGATCAGGTACATGTACCCGATGGTCTTGTGGTCGGTGGAGGTGATCCACTTGACGACGATGTTGCCCTTCTGCTCCACACGCGAGGAGCTCATGAGAGCCGCCTGACGTGCGGGCAGAGTGGTGGGACGGGAGCGGGGTGCCTCGTCGGTGCGAGGAGCTTCAGTGGTCGACATGACTTACTCCTCTCCTTCCTCGGTGTCGGTCTTCCCGGAGGTGCCGGGGAGGTTCGAGAGACGGTCGTACGCGTCGGTGATGTCGCCCGTGTTGCCCTTCTCCTCGAGCGACTCGAGGTAGGCGTCGTACTCCTCCTGGGAGACGACCTTCACGTTGAACAGCATCATCGAGTGGTACTCACCGCAGAGCTCGGCGCACTTGCCGGCGTACTCGCCCTCGCGCGTCGGGATGAAGGACCAGGAGTTGTCCTTGCCGATGAACATGTCCTTCTTGTACAGGAAGTCGATGATCCAGAAGGAGTGGATCACATCGCGCGACTGAAGGTTGATCGTGACCTTCTTGTCGACGGGGAGCACCAGCGTCGGGAGCTCGGCCTTGTCGATGTTGCCCTCGGCATCGGGCTGGGCCTGGATGCCCATCGTCCAGACCGTGTCGTCTTCGGTGTCGCCGTTGTACTGGAAGTCCCACGCCCACTGCTTGGCGATCGCGGTGATCTCGACGTCGGGGTTGTCCCACTTGGTCTCGATCTCGGTCTGGTCGCGCGCCGTGAAGAAGAACATGCCCAGCACGAGGATGAGCGGCACGATCGTGTAGAAGATCTCGATCGGCATGTTGTAGCGCATCTGCACCGGGAGACCGGTCTGCCCCTTGCGCCGGCGGTACGCGATCGCGGCCCACGCCATGAGGCTCCAGGTGATGACGCCGACGGCGAGAAGAACGATCCAGGAGTTCACCCAGAGCGACGACACGCGCTCCGTCTGGTTGGTCGCTGCCGGGCCACCCTCCACGAAGCCCGGAAGAAAGCCGTTCAGCTCGGTGGGAGTACATCCCGCCAGAGCCACAGCTGCCACGACTCCCACAGGGAGTGCGGCCCAACGAAGGCGGCGTTTCGAGGGCACGATGCACCTTTCAGATTGCGGACAGGGCACGTTCAAGTCTAGAGCAACCTCACACCCGATTCATGCCATCCACGCAGGTTCCGCACGCGAAACGGCCGCCGTCACGCGAGGTGACGACGGCCGTGGTCCGGAAATCCGCAGATCAGTGGAAGCTGTCTCCACAGGCGCAGCTTCCCGCGGCGTTCGGGTTGTCGATCGTGAAGCCCTGCTCGGAGATCGTGTCCTTGAAGTCGATCGACGCGCCGTCGAGGTACGGGACGCTCATGTTGTCGACGATGACCTCGACGCCGTCGAAGTCGACCGTCTCGTCGCCCTCGAGGAAGCGCTCGTCGAAGTAGAGCTGGTAGATCAGGCCGGAGCAGCCTCCGGGCTGGACGGCCACGCGCAGACGCAGATCGTCGCGGCCCTCCTGCTCGAGAAGGTTCTTGACCTTGGTGGCCGCGGCGTCCGTCAGGCTGACGCCGTGTGCGCGGGTGGTCTCTGCGGACAGGGTGGTGTCGGTCATGTCACTCCTTGGGACGGGCCGCGATACACGGCTTCTGTGACGATTCTACCGCCGCTTCCCGCGACGGGCTCAGAGCTCGACGGCGTTCATCCGTGCCAGCAGCAGCGCCTCGGTCGCGACCGCATGACGGAAGGTGTCCAGGTGCAGCGACTCGTTCGGGCTGTGCGCGCGGGAATGCGGGTCTTCCACTCCCGTCACGAGGATCTGCGCGTCGGGGAACTCGCGGACGAGGTCGGCGATGAACGGGATGGACCCGCCGACTCCCAGGTCGACCGGCGCCACGCCGTAGCCGTCGCGCATCGCGTCGCGGGTGAGCGAGACCGCCCAGCCGCTGGTGTCGACGAGGAACGGGTTGCCCAGGTCGACGTCGGAGAACGACAGTTCGGCGCCGAACGGGGCGTGGGCACGCAGATGCCGCTCCAGCGCGTCATACGCCTCCTGCCCCGTCTGCCCGGGTGCCACCCGCGCGCTGATCACGACGGTGACCTCCGGCAGTAGCGTGTTCGACGCGGCCGAAACGCTCGTCGCGTCGATGCCGATGACGGTCACCGACGGCTTGTTCCAGATGCGGCTCAGAATCGTCCCGTCGCCGATCGGCATCGTGCCGGGAAGGAGACCCGCTTCGTCGCGCAGGGTCGCCTCCGCGTACTCCGGCGTCTCCGCCTCGCGGCTCGTCATACCCTCGACGGCGACCGATCCGTCGGCGTTCCAAAGCGTCGAGAGCAGCCGGACGGTGGCCATCATCGCGTCGGGCACCGCGCCACCGAACATCCCGGAGTGGGACGCGTGGTCGAGCGTGCGGACCTTCATCGTGAACCGGGCGTTCCCCCGGAGCGACACGGTAAGCCCGGGCGTCACCGAATCCCAGTTGCCGGAGTCCGCCACGACGATGGCGTCGGCGCGGAGGGCGTCTTTGTTGTCGGCGAGGAACTGGGCGAACGAGCGGGAGCCGTACTCCTCCTCCCCCTCGATGAACATCGCGATCCCGAGGTCGAGGTCGGCACCGAGAACCGACGACACCGCGCGGATCGCACCGATGTGGGCCATGATCCCCGCCTTGTCATCGGCGGCCCCGCGTCCGTAGAGGCGGCCGTCGCGCACCGTCGGCTCGAACGGCGGGGTCTCCCAGAGGGCGTCGTCGCCGGGGGGCTGCACATCGTGGTGGGCGTAGAGGAGGATCGTCGGCTTGCCGTTGCGAGCAGCGCGGGTCGCGAGCACCGCGGGCTGTCCGTGCTCATCGGTGCCCGGGATCGCGGCACGCAGCACACGCACCTCGTCGAACACCCCCGTGTCCCTGGCCAGCGTCGCGACGGCGTCCGCACTGCGCTCCAGCTGCGTCTGATCGAACGCGGGCCAGGCCATGCCGGGGATGCGGACCAGGTGCCCCAGATCGGACAGCGCGGACGGGATGCCGGTGGCCACGGCCTCGAGGACGGCGGCGTCGGACTCGCTGGGAAGTGCAGGTGAGGTCATGCGAGTAATCTTAAGGTGACCATCTTCAGCGAACCGAGGAAACCCGTGGCCACTACCCCCGTCTCCCCTTCGACGAACGACGACGCCCCGCAGACGCCCGCCGTCGGCAAGGGGCGCGCCACGCCGACCCGCGCCGAGCAGGAGGCCGCGCGACGTCGGCCGCTGGTGGCCAACACCAAGGAGGCGAAGGCGGCCGCCCGGGCCGAGCTGAACGAGCGGCGCGCACGCGCCCAGGCGGGGATGGCCGCCGGGGAGGAGAAGTACCTCCCGGTGCGCGACAAGGGCCCGCAGCGGCGCTGGGTGCGCGACTACGTCGACGCGGGCTGGCACCCGGCGGAGTTCGTCATGGGCGTCATGGTGCTGGTGATCCTGGCGTCACTCCTGCCGACGAACCTCATGATCTCGTTCTACGCGTACCTGTTCATGATGGCGTACCTCGTCATCGCGATCGGCGGCATGATCCTGCTCGGCCTTCGGGTCAAGCGCAAGGCGGCCGCGAAGTTCGGCGCCGACCGCGTCGAGAAGGGCCTCGGATGGTACGCCGGCATGCGCGCACTGCAGATGCGGTTCATGCGCCTGCCGAAGCCGCAGGTCAAGCGCGGGCAGTACCCCGACTGACCAACCCGCGGTTGATCTCGCGACCCCAGAACGGGCCGCGGTAGAGGAACGCCGTATACCCCTGCACCAGGGTCGCTCCAGCGTCCAGACGCTCCTGCACGTCGGCGGCCGTCTCCACTCCGCCGACCGCGATCACGCAGAAGTCCTCGGGCACCGCGGAACGGACGACCCTCAACACCTCGAGAGAGCGCCGCTTGAGCGGAGCACCGGAGAGCCCGCCGGCACCCGCAGCCTCGACCGTCGCGGCATCGGTGACGAGCCCGTCCCTGCTGATCGTGGTGTTGTGGGCGATGATCCCCGCGAGTCCCTCCGACACGGCGAGCTGCGCGATCGCGGTGATCTCATCATCGGCGAGGTCGGGCGCGATCTTGACCAGCAGCGGGGTCGAGCCCGAAGCGTCGCGGACGGCGCGCAGCAGTGGCGCCAGCGTCTCCACCGCCTGAAGCCCGCGAAGGCCCGGAGTGTTCGGAGAGGAGACGTTCACCGCGAGGTAGTCGGCGAGAGGCGCGAGCCGGGTGGCTGACGCGACGTAGTCGGCGGTCGCGTCCTCGACATCGACCACGCGGCTCTTGCCGATGTTGACCCCGATGACCGTGTCCGGCGCGCCCCGCCGGAGCCGGGCCAGACGACGGGCCGCGGCGTCCGCTCCCCTGTTGTTGAAGCCCATCCGGTTGATCACGGCACGGTCGGCGATCAGGCGGAAGAGCCGGGGCTTCGGATTCCCGTCCTGCGGGATCGCCGTGATCGTGCCCACCTCGACGTGTCCGAAGCCGAGCGCGGCGAGACCTCGTACGCCGACCGCGTTCTTGTCGAAGCCCGCGGCGATACCGAACGGCGACGGGAACGTGAGGCCCAGCGCCTCCACACGCAGTGACGGATCCGGCCTGGTCATCGCGCGGGTCGCCCAGGACAGCGGCGGGACACCGACGGCACGGATGACGGCCATGCCGGCGTGGTGGGCGAACTCGGGATCGAAGCGCGACAGGACGGCGCGGAAGAGGAGGGGATACATCCCTGCCAGATTACCGGTCGCCCGCCTCCGCCTTCGCGTGGTCGGCGCGGAGATCGCCGATGGCCGCCTCGAAGTCCTCCAGAGAGTCGAACGCCTGATAGACGCTCGCGAATCGAAGGAACGCGACCTCATCGAGCTCACGCAGCGGACCCAGGATCGCCAGGCCGATCTCGTTGGTATCGAGCTGGGACACCCCGGTCTGACGCACCGCCTCTTCCACGCGCTGCGCGAGGATCGCCAGGTCGGCCTCCGTCACCGGACGCCCCTGACAGGCCTTTCGCACGCCGGAGATCACTTTCTCCCGGCTGAACGGCTCCATCACGCCCGAGCGCTTGATCACGTTGAGGCTGGCCGTCTCCGTCGTCGAGAACCGTCCTCCGCACTCCGGACACTGTCGGCGACGGCGGATCGAGAGTCCGTCGTCGCTGGTGCGGGAATCGATGACCCTGGAGTCGGGGTGACGGCAGAAGGGGCAGTGCATCTGACCGATCCTACGCGGTGAACCGCGCCTCGATCGCCTCGCCGTGCGCGGGCAGCGCTTCGCTGTTCGCCAGGGCGACGACCCCCTCGCGAACCGCGGCCAGGGCGGCGCGATCGTAGGAGACGACCTGCTGCGGACGGAGGAAGGTATAGGCGCCGAGGCCCGGTGCATAGCGCGCCTGGCCGCCGGTCGGCAGCACGTGGTTGCTCCCCGCCATGTAGTCGCCGAGGCTCACCGGGGTGTGGTCGCCCACGAACACCGCGCCGGCACTGGTGAACGCCGCCGCTGCCTGCTCGGCGTCGGACAGGTGCAGTTCCAGGTGCTCCGGCGCGTACGCGTTGCTGAACGCCACCGCCATCGCGCGGTCGTCGACCAGGACGACCGCGGACTGCGGACCAGCCAATGCGGCAGCGACACGTGCGCTGTGGCGCGTCGCCGCGGTGAGCCGCTCGACCTCGGCGACGACCCGGTCCGCGAGTCCCTCCGCATCGGTGACGAGCACGGCCGACGCCTGCTCGTCGTGCTCGGCCTGGCTGACCAGGTCGGCGGCGACGAGACGCGGATCGGCGGTGGAATCCGCGACCACGAGGATCTCGGTCGCTCCAGCCTCGGAGTCCGTTCCGACGACGCCCGCTACGGCCCGCTTGGCCGAGGCGACGTAGTTGTTGCCGGGGCCCGACACCACATCGACGGGATCGAGGCCGAGACCGGGGACACCGTGCGCGAAGGCACCGATCGCTCCCGCACCTCCCATGGCGTACACCTCGGTCACTCCGAGCAGAGCCGCGGCCGCCAGGATCGTCGGGTGGACACGACCATCCTGATCCGCCTGCGGCGGCGAGGCCAGGGCGATCTGCTGCACCCCGGCGACCTGCGCGGGGACGACATTCATGACGACGCTCGACGGGTAGACGGCCTTTCCGCCGGGGATGTAGACACCGACCCTGTGCACGGGCTGCCACCGCTGAGTGATCGTGGCACCCGCGCCGATGGTCGTGACCTGCGAGGCCGGGACCTGAGCGGCTGAGGCCAGGCGCACGCGCTGGATCGCCTCGTCGAGCGCCGCCCGCACTGCCGGATCGAGCGAGTCGAGGGCCTGCGTCATGTGCGCCTCAGGCACGCGAACCTCGTGCCCGACGACCCGGTCGAACCGCTCCGCCTGCTCTCGCAGCGCACCCTCACCACGCTCCCGCACCTCCTCGACGAGGCGTGCCGCGGTGTCGAGCGCCTCCGCGCGCGCCTGCGTGGCGCGGGGGACGGCCGCGAGCATGTCCGCGGGCGAGAGCTCGCGCCCCCGCAGATCGATCGTGCGCATGTCAGCCCTTCGTGATGTCGGTGATGTCGTGGAGGTATCCGATGCGGCCGTCGTCATGGCGAACGACGTAGGCCCCTCCGCGATCCTCGATCACCAGCGCCCACGCGGTCGGCCCCACCCGGAAGATCGGCTCGCCGCGCTCGTCGTGCACATCGCGCTCGGTGGGCGCCAGGATCCAGAACGGTTGCGCCGCCTCCGTGTACTGGCGGGGGATCGTGGCCTCGACGTCGTCGTCCTGCTCGTCCGCGACGATCGGATGGACGGCCGTGGCATCGTCGGGGACATCGACCGCTCCTGTCTCCTCCCGAGCGGTCGTGCCGAGGAGCGACTCGATGCTCCCGGTGTCGGAGACGATCTCGGGCTGCTCGGCCCGGGAACGCCGGGAGTAGCTCGGCGTGTACTCCTCCTCGTCGGCCACGGGTATCGTCCCCGTGCCTCCGCCCGACGCGTGCGCAGTGAGCGGGATCCGGTCCGAGTAGTCGGCCGGGTACGAGTCGGTGTCGTCGTGACGCCGATCGCCATCGCCCGCATCGGGTACTACGTCGGTGACGGCGTCGGTTGCGGTGTCCGGGCTGGTGGGGGGTCCGGTGTCGATGACCGCGTCCGTGTCGGACTCCTCCGGCGACCCCACCGCCGCCTCGTCCTGAGTCTCCCCGGACGTCGACTCCGGGCGCGGACGGGCGATCACCGGCCGGACCGGATTCGCGTTCCGGTGCGCGAGAGTCACCAGCCGACCCTGGAAGTCTTCACGCAGCCCCGGGATCAGCGGTGCGAAAACGGTCAGGACGACCAGCGCCACCGACGTGATGACCTGCACGAGCGCGTTCCACGGCAGACCCCACTGACCCGTGGCGATCGCGGCGGTCACCGCCAGCCAGAGGTTGCCCGCCCACACGCACGCGGATACGGCGAAGGCAACGGAGGCGAACTGATCGATGCCCAACGAGCCCACGCGGCGGATGCCGTCGGGAGAGAACCGGCGCAGCACCAGCAGGAACACGGCCACCGTCGGGACGCCGATCGGCAGGATCCACTGGATGCCGATGCCCCACAGCGAGACGCCGCCGCTGAGGGGGAAGAAGGAGACGAGGAACGACACCAGCCAGACGCCGACGATCAACAGCTCACGCAGCGTGAAGCCGAGGATGCCGTACTCCGGGGTCACTTCGTCGTCATAGAGGACGCCGTCCTCGTCGCTGAACACCGCGTCGGCGGCATCCGGCTCGGGAAGTTCCGTGCTCATAGTGGTCCTTTCATCACCGGCGCACTCTGGCCGTGGCGGTGCTGTCGACGGCTCCCGATCCTACCCGTTCACCCCAGACAGGTCGGGCCGAGCAGTGACTTGAGGTCGCCGAAGAGGTCGGCCGACACCTTCACCGGCATCGGGACCTCGAACACCTTCGCCGTCCCGCCGCGGTGCACCCGAAGCAGCACCTCGGTCTCGCCGTTGTGCCGTCGCAGCACCTCGGCGAGCTCGTGCATCACGCGCTCGGTGGCGCGCTGCTCCGCGAGCACGAGCGACAGCGGGCCTGCGGCGTCGAACGAGCCCACATCGGGTGCGAAGGCCGACTGGGCATGCAGGTTGAGGCCGTCGTCGCGGCGCGACACCCTCCCCCGCACGGCCAGGATCGCGTCCTGCTGGAGGGTGTGCTGGAACTCCGTGTACGTCTTGCCCATGAACATCACGGTGACCTCGCCGTTGAAGTCCTCGACCGTGATCATGCCGTACGGGTTTCCGCTGGCCTTCGCCACCCGGTGCTGCACGCTCGTGACCAGGCCCGCGACCGTCACCTGGTCGCCGTCCTGCAGGTCCTCCGAGTTGTTGAGGTCATGGATCGAGATCGACGCGTGCTTCGCCAAAGGCACCTCGAGGCCCGCGAGCGGATGGTCGGACACGTACAGCCCGAGCATCTCCCGCTCGAACGCCAGCTTGTCCTTCTTGATCCACTCGGGTCGAGCGGGGACCTTGGCCGGCGCGACCTCCTCCAGCCCGTCGTACAGGCTGTCGAAGTCGAACCCGATCGCGCCCTGAGCCTCGTTGCGCTTCCGGTCGACCGCGGCCTCCACGGCGTCCTCGTGCACCTCCAGCAGCGCACGCCTCGTGTCGCCCATCGAGTCGAACGCGCCCGCCTTGATGAGTGACTCCACGGTGCGCTTGTTGGCGACATGCAGCGGGACCTTGTCGAGGAAGTGGTGGAACGACGTGAAGCGCTCATCCTTCCTGGCCTGCACGATCCCGTCGACGACGTTGGTGCCCACGTTGCGCACCGCTCCCAGACCGAAGCGGATATCGTCGCCGACGGCGGCGAAGAAGTTGATCGACTCCGAGACGTCGGGCGGCAGCACCCGGATACCCATGCGGCGGCACTCGTTCAGGTACAGCGCCATCTTGTCCTTCGAGTCGCCGACGCTCGTCAGCAGCGCCGCCATGTACTCGGCCGGGTAGTGCGCCTTCAGGTACGCGGTCCAGTAGGACACGAGACCGTACGCGGCGGAGTGCGCTTTGTTGAACGCGTAGTCGGAGAAGGGCAGGAGGATGTCCCACAGCGCCTTGATCGCGCCCTCGCCGAAGCCGCGCTCTTTCATACCGCCGGCGAAGCCCTCGTACTGCTTGTCCAGCTCGGACTTCTTCTTCTTTCCCATCGCGCGACGGAGGATGTCGGCCTGACCGAGGCTGAACCCGGCGACCTTCTGCGCGATGGCCATCACCTGCTCCTGGTAGATGATGAGGCCGTACGACTCCTCCAGGATCTCGGCCAGGGGTTCCTCGAGCTCCGGGTGGATCGGCGTGATCTGCTGCTGGCCGTTCTTGCGCAGCGCGTAGTTCGTGTGCGAGTTCGCGCCCATCGGGCCCGGGCGGTACAGCGCGATGAGGGCCGAGATGTCACCGAAGTTGTCCGGCTTCATCAGGCGCATGAGCGACCGCAGCGGAGGGCTGTCGAGCTGGAACACGCCCAGGGTGTCGCCGCGCGCGAGGAGCTCGTACACCGCGGGGTCGTCGAGTCCGAGGTGCTCGAGGTCGAGCTCCTCGCCTCGGTTCATGCGGATGTTGTCGAGCGCGTCCGAGATGATCGTGAGGTTGCGCAACCCCAGGAAGTCCATCTTGATCAGGCCGAGCGTCTCGCACGACGGGTAGTCGAACTGCGTGACGATTTGCCCGTCCTGCTCGCGGCGCATGATGGGGATGATGTCGAGCAGCGGCTCCGACGACATGATCACACCGGCAGCGTGCACGCCCCACTGGCGCTTGAGGCCCTCGAGCCCGAGCGCGCGATCGAACACCGTCTTCGCCTCGGGGTCGGTCTCGATCAGCGCCCGGAACTCGCTCGCCTCCTTGTAGCGCGGGTGCGCGGAGTCGAACATGCCGTCGAGGGGCATGTCCTTGCCCATGACGGCGGGGGGCATGGCCTTGGTCAGACGCTCCCCCATGCTGAACGGGAACCCGAGCACGCGGCCGGCATCCTTGAGCGCCTGCTTGGACTTGATCGTGCCGTAGGTCACGATCTGCGCCACGCGCTCGGAGCCGTACTTCTCCGTCACGTACTCGATGACCTCGCCACGGCGGCGGTCGTCGAAGTCGACGTCGAAGTCGGGCATCGAGACGCGGTCCGGGTTGAGGAAGCGCTCGAAGATGAGACCGTGCTCCAGGGGGTCGAGGTCGGTGATCCGCATCGCGTACGCCACCATCGACCCGGCACCGGAGCCTCGGCCGGGACCGACGCGGATGCCGTTGTCCTTGGCCCAGTTGATGAAGTCGGCGACGACGAGGAAGTAGCCAGGGAACCCCATCTGCAGGATGATGCCGGTCTCGTACTCCGCCTGCTTGCGCACCCGGTCGGGGATACCGCTCGGGTAGCGGTAGTGGAGGCCCTTCTCGACCTCCTTGATGAGCCAGCTGTCTTCGGTCTCGCCGTCCGGCACGGGGAAGCGGGGCATGTAGTTGGCGGAGGTGTTGAACTCCACCTCGCAGCGCTCGGCGATCAGCAGCGTGTTGTCGCACGCCTCCGGGTGATCGCGGAACAGCTGCCGCATCTCGGCCGCGGTCTTGATGTAGTACCCGTCGCCGTCGAACTTGAAGCGGTTCGGGTCGTCGAGCGTTGACCCCGACTGCACGCACAACAGCGCCTCGTGCGCGTCGGCCTCGTGCTGGTGCGTGTAGTGCGAGTCGTTCGTGGCCACCAGCGGGATGCCCAGGTCTTTGGCCAGCCGCAGCAAGTCGGTCATCACCCGGCGCTCGATCGACAGGCCGTGGTCCATGATCTCGGCGAAGTAGTTCTCCTTGCCGAAGATGTCCTGGAACTCCGCCGCCGCCGCCCGCGCCGCGTCGTACTGCCCGAGACGAAGACGCGTCTGCACCTCGCCCGAGGGGCACCCGGTCGTCGCGATGAGGCCCTTGCCGTAGGTCTGCAGCAGCTCGCGGTCCATGCGGGGCTTGAAGTAGTAGCCCTCCATGCTCGACAGCGAGCTAAGCCGGAAGAGGTTGTGCATCCCCTCGGTGCTCTGACTCCACATGGTCATGTGGGTGTACGCGCCGGACCCCGAGACGTCGTCGCTCTTCTGATCGGGCGAGCCCCACTGCACGCGGGTCTTGTCGCTGCGGTGCGTGCCGGGGGTGACGTACGCCTCCAGCCCGACGATCGGCTTGATGCCCGCGGCCTGCGCCGCCCGGTAGAACTCGAACGCCGCGAACGTGTTGCCGTGGTCGGTCACGGCGATCGCCGGCATGCCGTAATCGGCCGCCGCCTGCGTCATGGCATTGATCTTCGCCGCGCCGTCCAGCATCGAGTATTCGCTGTGCACATGCAGGTGGACGAAGGAATCGGATGCCATGTTCCGAGTCTACGGCGGGGCCCCGACACCGAGATCGGTGCCGGGGCCCGTGTCCGGGTCGCCGTGGCTGTCAGGGGATCGCGTCGACGATCGACACGTCGTAGGTGGTTCGTTCGTCCGGCACACCCGACGGCACGAGATCCTGCCCGGACTGCTTCACGTACCAGATCGCGGACTCGACGACCCATCCCGTGGTGGTGTCGATCGTGATCGTCTCGGTCCGCGCGTCGATATCGGTGAACTCGACGCGATACGTCACCTCCGAACCCGCCGTCGAGTCGACCGTGGCACGTCCCGTGAGCTGCAGAGCGGACAGATACGCCGACCGCACGTCCGGGGGCGCGATGTTCTGCTTCAGCTGGCTGAGGATCTCCATGAGCACCGAGTCATCGCGCGCACCGCCGGCCTCGGCGAAGAAACTCGACCAGTAGTCGAGCAGCCCCTGCGGATCCCGGGGCGCGGCGTCGTAGTAGCCGGGGCCACCGACCGGAGGCAGGTCACCGTACTGCCGCCCGCCGACCGACTGCAGCTCAGAAACTTCTGGCCGGTACGGCGCGAGGCTGTCCCACGTCCATCGCATCACCTCGGTATCGGTGCCGAACAGCTCGACGCGCTCCATCGAGGGCCCATAGCGGCTGACCCACGTGCCGGCGCGGTCGGCCGGCACGTAGTCCACTGCGTGCGAGCGCATCACGGCGGCCGAGATGGTCTGCGGGTCGCCGCTCCGCGGCCAGCGGAACACGCCCCCCACACCATCCCGGAAGTAGAGCGCGTCGCTGGTGTAGCGGATCTGCAGATACTGCCCCGCCTGCGGGGTCGTACCGGGGAACGGCTCGGTCGCACCCGTCCCCGACGTCGCCGACGGACGCGGCAGCGGGTCGCCGTGCGGGCGCGGATCGAGCGTCTGCACCGGCACGGCTTCCACGCGCGGCTCCGGTGCCGTCAGCTGGCTCAGCACCACGACCCCGGCCGTGGCGGCCGCGACCCCCGCGACCGCCCCGGCGACGAGGAACAGCGGCCGGTGCACCCTCCGTGACCGCTCGGCCGCCACCCCCGCGTCGATCCCCGTGAGAAGCCGCGCCCTGGCCGACGTCAGGTGCTCCTCGCTGAGGCCGGCCCCCCGGTTGACCTCACGCACGCGCTCGAAAACGTCCATCGACTTCTCCCTTCTTCTCCGTGACCATCGTGTTCCGACCGCGGGCGCGCGCCGGATCCAACCGTGTCCGCACCCGGTTCATGCGGGACCTCACCGTTCCCACGGGAACGCCGAGGGCGAGCGCGATCTCCTCGTAGCTCAGGTCGCCCCAGGCGTAGAGCAGAAGAGTCTCGCGGTCTTTCGCCGACAGCGCGGCGATCAGCGGGGCGAGCTGACGGGTCGAGAGCTCGGCGTCGAGCCGGGCGATCGTCCCGTCGAGATCGCCGTGAGCGATGTGCTCCTCACGCGCCGCCGACTGCGCCGCCGACCGCAGGTGCTTCGCCTCGCGCGCCCTGTGCTTCTTGATCAGCCGCGACGCGATGCCGTACAACCACGGGAGTGCGGAGTCCCAGGACGTGTCGAACAACGACCGCCGCGCGAAGGCGACGAGGAACGTCTCGCTGAGGACGTCCTCTCCGGCATCCATCCCGAGGCGGCGGGCGGCATAGCCACCCACCGCGCCGGCGTGTCTGTCGAACAGTTCGGCGAACGCCCGGGGGTGCCCGAGCGACCGCTGAATGATCTCGCTGTCTGTGCTCACACTATGTATTGCCTCAGAAGCACGATCCGGTTCGAAACTCGTCGCGGCGCCCCGTCGACGACCGATCCGCCGCGCGTTCCCCGGTCCTCACTCACCCGGTCGGTCACTCCACGACGGCCCGTCACCGCAGGTCGAGACGCATGAGCACCCGGGGGAACCCGTCGAGCACGGACCCGGTGTCGGCGGCCTTCGTGAAGCCGGCACCCTCGAACAGGGACCGGGTCCCCACGTACGCCATCGTGAGGTTCACCTTCTCCCCCGCGTTGTCGACCGGATATCCCTCGATCGCTGGAGCCCCGCGTTCCCTGGTGTACGCGACCGCGCCGTCGATCAGCGCGTGCGAGACACCCTGCTTGCGGAATCCCGGGCGCACGCGGAAACACCACAGCGACCAGACGTCCAGATCGTCGACGTGCGGGATGAGGCGATTGCGCGCGAAGCTGGTGTCACGCCGGGGATGCAGAGCCGCCCACCCCACGGGCTCATCGTCGAGATACGCGATGACGCCCGGCGGCGGGTCCTGGTGGCACAGCTCGCGCACGCGATCCGCACGAGCCTGCCCGCGCAGGGACACGTTCTCCTTGTTGCCGATCCGATAGCTGAGGCAGAAGCAGACGTTCGACGTCGGCTTCTTCGGACCCACCAGTGTCGCGACGTCGTCGAAGACGGTCGCGGGGCGCACCACGATGCTCATGCGGTCAGTGTGGCGCACACCACCGACACCGCGCGCGCGGCACCCCGGGACAGCCGCTACTCCCCGCGCAGCACGTCCAGCGCGTGCCGGAAGTCGGCCGGATACGGCGACTCGAACTGCACCCACTCGCCGGTGGTCGGGTGCGCGAACGCGAGCTGGTGGGCGTGCAGCCACTGTCGCGTCAACCCGAGCCGTGCGGACAGCGTGGGGTCGGCGCCGTACAGCGGGTCCCCGACGCAGGGGTGACGATGCGCGGCCATGTGCACGCGGATCTGATGCGTGCGCCCGGTCTCCAGGTGGATCTCCAGCAGCGAGGCTCCGGGAAACGCCTCGAGCGTCTCGTAGTGCGTGACCGATGGCTTGCCGTCCGGCACGACCGCGAACTTCCACGAGTGATTCGGGTGGCGCCCGATGGGCGCGTCGATCGTGCCGACGAGCGGGTCGGGGTGTCCCTGGACGACCGCGTGATAGATCTTCTCGACCGTCCGCTCCTTGAACGCGCGCTTGAGCGCGGTGTACGCGCTCTCGCTCTTGGCGACGACCATGAGCCCGCTCGTGCCCACATCGAGCCGATGCACCACTCCCTGCCGTTCCGGAGCCCCGCTCGTGGCGATCCGGAAACCCGCGGCGGCCAGAGCCCCGACGACCGTGGGCCCTTCCCAGCCCAGCGAGGGATGGGCGGCGACCCCGGTGGGCTTGTCGACCACCACGATGTCGTCGTCGTCATACACGATGCCCAGCTCGGGCACCGCGATCGGCTCGATCCTCGGCGCCTCCTTGGGCTGCCACTCCACCTCGAGCCAGGCCCCGCCGTGCAGACGGTCCGACTTGTCGAGCGTCGCGCCGTCCTGCCGCACACCGCCGCTCGCCGCGACCTCCGCCGCGAACGTCCGCGAGAAGCCGAGCAGCTTCGCGAGGGCCGCGTCGACGCGCGTGCCGTCGAGCCCGTCCGGGACGGGGAGAGAGCGCGACTCCACGCTCAGCGCTCCTCGGGAGACGACGACCCTGCCTCGGCCGACGCGCGTCCGTCGACGACGCGGTCGCTCTCGCTCAGCGCAGCCTCGTGCTCGGCCGCGACGGCCTCCGCGTCCTCATCGGTCTCCACCGGCGCGTGGTCGCGCTCGCGGGTGCCGTCGAAGCGCAGGCCGAACACCACCAGCAGTGCCACCGAGATCATGCCGGTGACGATGAAGATGTCGGCGACGTTGAAGATCGCGGGCATCATCCACGGCATGGAGATCATGTCGACCACGTGGCCGACCGGGAACCCGGGCTCGCGGAACAGCCGGTCGCTGAGGTTGCCGAGCACACCGCCGAGCAGGCAGCCGAGGACGACGGCCCACAACCGGGACCTCAGGCCGAAGGCCTTCCAGACGATCACTCCCGCGACGACCGCGAGGGCGATCGTGAAGATCCACGTGACCTCGGACCCGAGCGAGAACGCCGCTCCGGGGTTGCGGATGTAATACAGCTGCAGGAACTCCCCGAGCACGGGGACGACCTCGTGCAGCGGAAGGTGCTCGATGGTGAGGTACTTCACAAACTGATCGGCGGCCAGCACGACCGCTGCGAGAATCGCAACGAGCGCGCCGGCCGCCGACCGACGAAGGGGACGACGTCCTGTCAACGCGACGCCTTACAGGCCGATCGCGGAGACGGGCGTGGAGTCCGTGGAAGCCGACTTCTCGTCGAGGTCGCGGAGCTGACCCTCGATGTAGCCGCGCAGCTGAGCACGGTAGTCGCGCTCGAAGTTGCGGAGCTCGGTAATGCGGGCCTCGAGCGTGTTGCGCTCGCGCTCCAGACGCGCCGACTCCTCCCGCTGCTTGGCCTCGGCCTCGGTGCGGATGCGAGCGACCTCGGTCTCCGCCTCCGCGATGAGCGCGTTGCGCTTGGCCTCACCCTCGGCGACGTGCTCGTCGTGCAGACGCTGGGCGAGCTCGATGATCCCGGCGGTCGCCGTGGCAGAACCGGTCGGAGCGGGCTCGGCGGGCGTGGCCTCGGCGGCGGGCGCGGCCACCGGCTTCGGGGCGGGGGTCTCGGCGGCGGCGGGCGCGGCACCGGACTCGTACGCGGCCAGCTTGGCCTTCAGCTCGGCATTCTCCTCGAGGGCCTTGCGCCACTCGATGACGATCTCGTCGAGGAAGTCGTCGACCTCGTCCGGGTCGAAGCCGTCCTTGAAGCGGACGTGCTGGAACTGCTTGGTGACGACGTCATCCGGGGTAAGTGCCATGGGTGGCTCCTCTTTCGATGAGTTCGATTGCCAGTACCGATGTATGGCGTGTTCGTGATGTGGCGCGAACCCGGGGCGCGCACCTGGGTGCCAGCATAGCCCCCGAGCCTTGGCCTCGCGACGCCGCGACACCCAGGCTCGGCGAACTCACCGGCGCCCTGAGGCGCGACACGCCACGGCGTCAGCGGATGAAGAGCCGGACGATGTTCATCAGGATCAGCACCACCAGCAGGGTGAGCGCGAACCCGAAATCGAGCGACAGCTGCCCGATGCGCAGCGGCGGGATGATCCGCCGGAAGAACCGGATCGGCGGATCGGTGACCGTGTAGACGGCCTCCGCGGCGACGAGGCCGAATCCCTTCGGACGCCACTCCCGGTTGAACAGGGGGATGTAGTCCAGGATAAGCCGCGCGAAGAGCACGAAGATGTACAGCAGCAGCACCAGGTGGACGATGCTGGCGAGGACCGAGACCAGCTGCACGGGTTAGGAGTGGTCGAAGCCCGCGGACTCGGCGTCCGCGTGCGCGATTCCCCCGTGCCCGGACACCGCGATGTTCTCCGGCGAGAGCAGGAACACCTTGGAGGTGACGCGCTCGATGCGGCCGTACAGGCCGAGGGAGAGACCGCTCGCGAAGTCGATGAGGCGCCGCGCGTCGGCGTCGCTCATCTGGGAGAGGTTGATGATGACCGGGACGCCCTCGCGGAAGTTCTCCGCGATGAGCTGCGCGTCGCGGTACTGCTTCGGGTGGACGGTGAGGATCTCGTTCACGGCTCCTGCTGCGGGCTGACGGACGGCGACGGGACGACGGAGGGGCGTGACGGGGGCCGGGGTCGGCTCCTCACGCTCGCGCTCGCGCTCACGGTGGGCGCGGGCGGGTGCCTGCGTCTCCTCCTCGTAGACCTCTTCCTCGTCGGCGAGGCCGAGATACACCATGGTCTTCTTCAGCGGGTTACCCATCGTGTCCTCCGGTTCGAACGTCTCGGGCTGGTCTTGTCACAGGTTAACCCCGGTCGGGGCGCGGTCCCGTGATTGCGGAACCGATGCGCAGGTGTGTCGCGCCGGCGGCGATGGCTTCGACGAAGTCGCCGGTCATACCGGCCGAGATCCACGTGGCCGTCGGCTCGATCGTGCGGATGCCGTCGGCGATGCCCCGGAGCCGCGCGAACGCGGAGGCGGGCTCCTCGTCCAGCGGCGCGACGGCCATGACGCCGCGCAGCCGCAGCGACGGCAGCGACAGCACGTGCTCGGCCAGAGCGGTCGCCGCGTCGGGTGCGACACCGCCGCGACCCGGGTCGTCGGTCAGATTGATCTGCACGAGCACGTCGAGCACATCGTCGCCGTCGGTCGCTCGATGCAGCGCGTCGGCGAAGCGGTCGCGGTCGACGGAGTGCACCACGTCGGCGCTGCGCCGGATGGCCCCCGCCTTGTTGGTCTGCCCCTGGCCGATGAAGTGCCACTGCAGGTCGAGGTCGGCGAGCTCCGTGGCCTTCGCGGTCAGCTCCTGCTGGCGGTTCTCCCCCACCGCCGAGACGCCGAGGGCGTGCAGCTCGCGCACGAGAGCCGCCGGGTGGAACTTCGTCACGACGATCCGGGTGATCTCCTCCGGTGCGCGACCGGCCGCGCGCGCGGCGTCGGCGATCCGTTCGTCGATCGCCGACAGCCGCGCCGCGAGCTCCGATGGCGCCGGAGCACCCATCGGAGCCGTCACTTCAGGAATTCGGGGATGTCGATGTCGTCGTCGGCGAATGCCGGCTCGATGCTGGTGGCCGGCGTGCGCTGCGGTGCCGGGGCCGACTCGGTGGCGGGCGTCTCCGCGGGCTTCTCGGCCTCGTCCGAGAGGGCGACCTCCGGCAGCGATGCGGTGGACGGCCGGGAGACGACCATCGGGTCCAGGCGCAGCGACGGCTCCCCGCCGTCGAAGCCCGCGGCGATGACCGTGACGCGCACCTCGTCGCCGAGCGTGTCGTCGATGACGGTACCGAAGATGATGTTCGCCTCCGGGTGCGCGGCCTCCTTCACCAGGTCCGCGGCGTCGTGGATCTCGAAGATGCCCAGGTTCGAGCCACCCTGGATCGAGAGGAGCACGCCGTGCGCGCCCTCGATCGAGGCTTCCAGCAGCGGAGACTCGACCGCGAGTTCGGCGGCCTTGATGGCCCGGTCGGCGCCGCGCGCCGACCCGATACCCATGAGCGCGGATCCCGCACCCTGCATGACCGACTTGACGTCGGCGAAGTCGAGGTTGATCAGACCGGGGGTGGTGATGAGGTCCGTGATGCCCTGGACACCGGCGAGGAGCACCTGGTCGGCGGTCGCGAAGGCCTCGATCATCGAGATGCCGCGGTCGCTGATCTCCAGGAGGCGGTCGTTGGGCACCACGATGAGGGTGTCGACCTCTTCCTTGAGCTTGGCGACGCCGGCCTCCGCCTGGCTCTGGCGGCGGCGACCCTCGAACGAGAACGGCTTGGTCACGACACCGATCGTCAGGGCGCCGATCGACTTGGCGATGCGGGCGACGACGGGCGCGCCACCGGTTCCGGTGCCACCGCCCTCACCGGCGGTGACGAACACCATGTCGGCGCCGGTCAGCGCCTGCTCGATCTCCTCCGCGTGGTCTTCCGCAGCACGGCGACCGACCTCCGGGTCGGCACCCGCCCCGAGACCGCGCGTGAGCTCGCGGCCGACGTCGAGCTTGACGTCGGCGTCGCTCATGAGCAGCGCCTGCGCATCGGTGTTCACGGCGATGAACTCGACTCCGCGGAGCCCGAGCTCGATCATGCGGTTGACGGCGTTGACGCCGCCACCGCCGACGCCGACGACCTTGATCACGGCGAGGTAGTTCTGGTTCTGGCTCATGGCCGGCCTCCGATTAGTCGAGCCTTGGATGGGAACCTTAAACCTCAACTAGAGGTGTAAAGTATTTCCCGGTATTGCGTTCTCTCAGATCGAAGGTAAGCGCCGCCCGGCCGCGCGCGCGCAGCGACACGGGCGTGTCGCCCCATTCCCGCCGAAAGCCGTCAGCCGACGACCGCGACGTCCGGCGAGGTCACATCGATCGACGACGCCTCGGGGTTCGCGGTGAGCGCCGCCGACAGCGCGAGCGCCTTCAGACCCGACTCCTCCGAACTCCCCCACACGACCGTGAGGCCGGTGCTGAGGGTGAGCGTCACATCGTCCGCGGTCGACGCCCTCACCTCCGTCAGCGCCGAGCGGATCCCCTCCGGCAGTGCACGCACCACCAGGCCGGCGCTGCGGAACGCGGCCGAATCCACCCCGCCCTCGGTCTCCACGAGCGGCTGACCCGCGGGCTGCTCCGCCGTCGTCGACAGCGCCACACCCGCCGCATCCACCAGCGTGTAGCCCGCCGACGACGAGATCACCCCGATGGGCGTCCGCTCGACGATGCGCACGGTCAGGTCGTGCGGAGGGCGCGCCTCCAGGGAGTACGTCTCGATCAGCGGGAACGCCAGGAGAGCGGCCTTCACCTCACTCGTGTCCACGAGCGCGAGGGGGGTGCCGACCTGGTCGCTCAGCGCCGCCTCGATCACGGCAGGATCGATCGTCGTCGCCCCCGCGACCGTGATCCGCTCGACCGCGAACAGCGGGCTGTATGCCGCCGCGACGCTCCCGCCCACCAGCAGCACGAGGGCACCCAGGCTGCTGAGCCAGACGATCCGGCGCCGACGTGACCGCTGCGTGAAGCGGCGGATCTCCGCGCGCAGCGCCTTGCGACGAGCGCGAGCCGCCCGCCACACCTCCCGCGTCGACGTGGGACGCTCCGCGTCGTCATCCTGCACGGCCTCGCCCGCAGGCTCATCGACGAGCGGGATCGGCGGCTCCGGATCACGGCGACGCGCACGCGCAGTCCGTTCCGGCGCGGCGGGCGCCTGCTCCGGGGCATCCGGAGCGCTCGGAAGCGGTGCGGGCCGGCGCATGCGCTACGCCCCGTCGGTCCGACGCAGCGACTCCAGCACCTGCGGGATGATCTGGTACACGTTGCCGCAGCCGAGCGTGACGACCACGTCGCCCGCGCGCGCGACCGAGGCCGTGTAGTCGGCGGCCTGCTGCCAGTCCGCCACGAAGTGCACGCGCGAGGGGTCGTGGAACGCACCGCTCACGAGTTCACCGGTGACACCGGGAACCGGATCCTCCCTGGCGCCGTAGACGTCGAGCATCACGGTGTGGTCGGCCAGCTGCTCGAGCACATCGGCGAACTCCTGATACATGTGCTGCGTGCGGGAGTACGTGTGCGGCTGCTGGATCGCGATCAGTCGGCCGTCGCCGGCGAGAGTGCGCATCGCCTCCAGCGCCGCCCTGACCTCGGTCGGGTGATGCGAGTAGTCGTCGTACACCGTGACGCCGCGCTCTTCCCCGTGGCGTTCGAGCCGACGCACGGTCCCCGCGAAGCCCTCCATCGCGTGCACCGCGTCGGCGAACGGAAAGCCGAGCGCGACGAGCACCGCGACGGCACCGGTCGCATTGATCGCGTTGTGGGCCCCAGGGACGGCGAGCTGCATGCGCACCTGCTCCCCCGCGTACACCAGAGTCGCCGCGACCGGTCCGTCCGTGACGATGTCGGTCAGGCGCACATCCGCGTCCTCCGCCTCACCGAACGTGAGCACGTGGGGGTGCGACAGCCCCGCCCCGACCCGCAGCGCACCGGGGTCGTCGCTGGAGATCACGACGGCTTCCGAGGCCGCGTCGGCGAACCGCACGAACGCGTCGTGGAACGCCTCGTCCGACCCGTAGTGGTCCAGGTGATCGGGGTCGACGTTCGTGATGAGCGCGACCGCGGTGTCGTACAGCAGGAACGTGCCGTCCGACTCGTCGGCCTCGATCACGAACAGGTCACCGCTCCCGGTGGCGCTGGACACTCCGAGCTGCTCGATCACGCCGCCGTTGACGAAGTGCGGTTCCGCCCCGAGCTCGCGCAGCGCGGTCACGATCATCCCGGTCGAGGTGGTCTTGCCGTGGGCCCCCGCGACCGACACCAGACGTCGCGATCCGATCAGCCAGTGCAGCGCCTGCGAGCGGTGGATGACGTGGAGACCGCGCTCCTTCGCCGTCACGAACTCCGGGTTCTCCGGCCAGATGGCACCGGTGTGCACCACGGTGTCGGCGTCGCCCAGGTGCGCGGCGTCGTGACCGACGTGCACGGTCGCGCCCGCGGCGGCGAGGGCACGCAGGTTGTCGCTGTCGGCGCGGTCGCTTCCGGACACCCGGATGCCGGCGTCGAGGAACATCTTGGCGAGCCCGCTCATGCCGGAGCCGCCGATGCCGATGAAGTGCGCGGAGGTGATCGTCTCGGGAAGGGGGAGGGAGAGGTCGGGTCTGATCATGTCCGCTTCAGTCTACTTTTCGTTCCGGTCGGGACGCCGGAGTCACGCCGCACCGAGGGCACGGTCGATCAGCTGGATCACGTTCTCCGTACCGTTCCTGGTACCGACGTTCTCCGCGGCCGCCGCCATGCGCGCGATGCGCTCGGGATCGCCGAGCAGGGGCACGACGAGCCGCCGCACCGCGTCGCCGTCGAAGGTGGCGTCGTCGAGCAGCTCGGCTGCTCCCGCTGCCACCGCCGAGCCGGCGTTGAGCCGCTGCTCGCCGTTGCCCACCGAGTACGGGACGTAGAGCGCGGGAATGCCCAGAGCACTGACCTCGCTCACGGTGGCCGAACCCGACCGCGACACGATCAGATCGGCCAGCGCGAACGCGAGGTCCATGCGGTCCACGTAGCGGCGCATCGTATAGCCAGGCACGCGGGGATCCTCGAGGTCGCTGCGCTCCCCCGTCACGTGCAGCAGCTGCCACCCGGCGTCGAGGATGTCGCGCCAGGAATCGGCGATCGCGTCGTTCAGCCGCTGGGCTCCGAGGGAACCGCCGAACACGAGCAGGACGGGTCGTGCGGGGTCGAGGCCGAAGTGCTCCGCCGCCTCGGCACGCGTCGCGGCACGGTCGAGCGCGATCACCTCACGTCGCAGCGGCATGCCGACGACCTCGCCACGGCGAAGCGGTGTGCCCTCGAACGCGACGCCCACCCCTGCGGCAGCCCGGGCGCCGAGCACATTCGCGAGACCCGGCTTGGCGTTCGCCTCGTGCACCACGAACGGCACCCGTTCGCGGCGCGCCGCCACGTACGCGGGAGCCGAGGCGTACCCGCCGAAGCCGACCACCACGTCGATGCGGTGACGGCGGATGTGCTGACGCACCTGAGCGATCGCACGACGGAAGCGACCGGGAAACGCCGCTGCCTGCGCGTTCGGACGCCGCGGGAACGGCACCTTGTCGACGATCAGCAGCTCGTACCCGCGCTCCGGCACCAGCCGCGACTCCAGGCCTTCGGCCGTCCCGAGCACCAGGACCGTGGCCTCCGGGTCACGCTCGCGCAACGCATCGGCGACCGCGAGCAGCGGGTTGACATGGCCGGCGGTGCCACCGCCGGCGAGAAGATACGAGGTCACCGAGCGACCCTACCCCGCGCACCTGACTGCTTCTCCGAGACGGGGATCGTCCGGGCGAAGGCGAGCAGCACACCACAGGCCACGAGCACCGCGAACAGCGCCGTCCCGCCCTGCGACATGAACGGCAGCGGCACGCCCATCACGGGGAAGACACCGATCACCACACCGATGTTCAGCACCGCCTGGCCCACGATCCACACCGTGATGCCGCCCGCGGCGACCCGGATGAAGGGGTCCGGCGTCTTGCGGATGATGTGGAACGCGCCGACCGTGAAGAACGTGAACAGCGCCAGCACCACGATGCAGCCGATCAGGCCGAGCTCCTCGCCGACGATCGCGAAGATGAAGTCGTTGCCCGCGGCGGGCAGCCAGCCGTACTTCTCCTGCGAGTTGCCCAGGCCGAGCCCGAAGATGCCGCCAGAGGCCATGCCCCAGATGCCATGGATCGACTGGTAGCAGTCGGTGTAGTAGAGCGCCATGTCGTCGCACGTCGCGGTGATGCGCCGCATCCGATCCTCGCTGGACAGTGCGTACGCGAGCACCGCGACCACGCCGAGGATCATCGGGATGATGAAGAGCCGGAGCTTGACGCCCGAGAAGAACAGACAGCCGAGCAGGATCAGGACCATCACCATCGCGGTGCCCAGGTCCTTGCCCGCCAGCACGGTCCCGATCGCGAGAGCGCCCACCGGCACGACCGGGATGAACACGTGGTGCCAGGTGCCCAGCATGGTCTGCTTGCGCAGCAGCACCGCGGCGATCCACAGGGCCAGCGCGAGCTTGAGGAACTCGGACGGCTGCATCTGGAACCCGGCGATCTGGATCCAGTTCCGGTTGCCGCCGTCCGCGATGCCCAGAGGCGTGAACACCAGCAGCTGCAGGGCGACCGCCCCGAACAGCGCGGGCCAGGCCATGCGCTTCAGGAAGGCGATCGGCAGACGGCTGATGAGGAACATCAGCGGGATGCCCAGCAGGGCGAAGACGCCCTGGCGCAGCACGCCGTCCATCGGGTTCTGGTCGTTCGCGACGGCGGTCGCGCTGGTGGCCGACAGCACCATCACCAGGCCGAAGATCGTGAGGAGCAGCGCGGTCGACGCGATCAGGAGGAACTCAGTCGACACCGGCGTGAACCGGCGCCCCAGAGACACCCGGGCCGCGAGGCCGCCCGACTCAGAGCGCGGAGGGCGAGCCACCTGCGTCATCGGCGCTCCCCCGCTCGATCCACTCACGTACCGCCTCGGCGAAGCGGCGGCCACGTTCCGCATAGCCGGAGAACTGGTCGAAGGACGCCGCGGCCGGGGCCAACAGCACGGTGCCCCCGTCTTCGACGATCCCCGCGGCGATCTCCACCACGCGGTTCATGACCTGTCCAGTGTCGCCAGCGTCGACCTCGAACACCGGCACCGCCGGCGCGTGTCGCCCGAATGCCGCCACGACATCGCCGCGCTCCACACCGATCACGACCGCCGCGCGGGCGGACGCCCCGGCATCGGCCACGAGCTCGGAGATGTCCACACCCTTCAGATCACCGCCAACGACCCACACCGCTCCGGGGTACGCCCGCAGCGAGGAGGCTGCCGCGTGCGGGTTCGTCGCCTTGGAGTCGTCGACCCAGGTGATGCCGGCGTGGCGCGCGACCACCTGGATGCGGTGAGCGTCGAGGTGGAAGCCCTGCAGGGCCGAGTGGATCGCCTCCGGCTCGACGCCGAGCGACCGGGCGAGTGCGCTTGCGGCGAGGATGTTCTGCACGATGTGCGGCGCCGAGAGTCCAGCGGACTCGAGCTCGGCGACGGTGGTGAGCTCGAGGGCGCTGCGGGCGCGGTCGTCGAGGAACGCCCGGTCGACGAGCAGCCCCTCCACCACGCCGAGGTCGCTCGGGCCGGGGATGCCCAGGTCGAAGCCGATCGCGCGGGCGCCGTCGACGACCTCGGCCTCCTCGACCATGCGGCGCGTGGCCACGTCGGCCTTGTTGTAGACGCAGGCCACGCGCGTGTTGCGATACACCAGGGCCTTCGCGTTGCGGTAGGCCTCCGCGCTGCCGTGCCACACGAGGTGATCGTCGGCGAGGTTCAGACACACGGCGGAGTACGGGAACAGCTCCCCCTCCGGCTGCGACAACCCGAGGTACCAGAGCTGATGACTCGACAGCTCCACCACGAGCACGTCGAAGCCGGCCGGGTCGCGCACCGCGTCGAGCACGGGCACCCCGATGTTGCCGCACGGGGCCGCACGCAGGCCGCCCTCGACCAGCAGCGTCGCGGTGAGCTGCGTGGTCGTGGTCTTGCCGTTGGTGCCGGTGATGAGCACCCAGTCGGCCGGGGTCCCGTCGGCGCGGAGCACCTTGTCCCGCACCCGCCACGCGAGCTCGACGTCCCCCCAGAGCGCGATGCCGGCGTCCTGCGCCCAGCGGATCACGGGGTGCGACGGCGAGAAGCCCGGCGACGCGATCACCACCTCCGGCTCGAACGCGCGCAGGGCCTCCGGCACCTCGGCGAGCGACCCCAGCTCGAGGGTCGCGCCGATCACGGGCAGCAGGCGCGCGTACTCCTCGTCCGCCGACTCGCTGAGCACGAGCACGTCGGCGCCCAGCTCCGCCAGGGTGTCCGCGACCGAGAAGCCGGTCATCGACAGTCCGAGCACGGCGACACGCAGCCCCGACCAGTCCGCGTTCCAGCTGGTCAGTCCGGCCAGACGCTCAGCCGACACGGGTCAGCCACTCCACGTAGAACAGTCCGATCGCCGAGACCGCGAGCAGGCCGGCGATGATCCACATGCGCACGACGATCGTGACCTCCGACCAGCCGCGCATCTCGAGGTGGTGGTGGAACGGGCTCATGAGGAACAGCCGCTTGCCGCGCGTGACCTTGAAGTACGCCCGCTGCAGGATGACCGAGCCGGACGAGAGGACGAAGACGCCCGCGATCACGAGGAGCAGCAGCTCGGTGCGCGTCAGGATCGCCATCGCGGTCACGACGCCGCCGATCGCCATCGAGCCCACGTCGCCCATGAACACCTTCGCCTTCGGGGCGTTCCACCACAGGAAGCCGATGAGGCTCGCGGCGAACGAGGCCGAGATGATCGCCAGGTTGAAGGGGTCGCGCACCTCGTAGCATCCGCCGAGCGCGCCGGGGTCGCCGCCGATGCAGGGCTGCTTGAACTGCCAGAACGCGATCACGCTGTAGGCGCCGACGACGAGCACGCCGGCACCGGCCGCGAGCCCGTCGAGGCCGTCGGTGAGGTTGACGCTGTTGGACGTGGCCACGCCGATGATCGCGATCCACGCCAGGTACAGGATCCAGCCGAGGACCACACCGAAGGCGAAGAGGTTGAGCCAGGTGATGTCGCGGAACAGCGAGATCGAGGCGCTCGCGGGCGTCTGACCCCAGCGGTTCGGGAAGTTCAACGCCACGATGCCGAACGGGATGACGACCAGGAGCTGGCCGATCACCTTCCGCCACCCGGAGAGGCCGAGGCTGCGCTGGCTGCGCACCTTCATGTAGTCGTCGATGAAGCCCACCGCGCCGAAGCCCACCATGAGCCAGATCACCAGGATCGCCGACAGCGCTGGCGTCTCCCCGCTCACCAGGACGCCCGTGAAGTAGCCGACGATGGAGCCGAGGATGAAGATCACGCCGCCCATGGTCGGGGTCCCGCGCTTGGCCTCGTGGCTGGGGTTGTGCACGGACTCGGGGGTGCGGATGACCTGCCCCCAGCCCCACTTCCGGAAGAGCCGGAGGAAGACGGGGGTCAGGAACAGGGTGAAGGCGAGCGAGATCGCCGCCGCCATGATGAGTGACCTCACGAGAACAATTCTCCCAGACGATCGCCGAGATGCCGCAGGCCCACGGAGTTGGATGACTTCACCAGCACGCGGTCGCCGTCGCGCAGCTCGGTGCGCAGGTACTCGAACGCCGCATCCTGGTCGGGCAGATGCACGGCCTCGCTGTCCCAGGAGCCTTCGCCGACCGCGGCCAGGTAGAGGCGGCGCGCCTCAGGGCCCACCACCACGATGCGGCGGATGTTGAGACGCACCGCGAGCAGGCCGATGCGGTCGTGCTCCTCGCCCGCGCTGTCGCCCAGCTCGCTCATGGCCCCCAGGACGGCGACCGTGCGCTCGTCCGGGCCGGTGATCTGCGCGAGCGTGCGCAGAGCGGCGGCCATCGAGTCGGGGCTCGCGTTGTAGGCGTCGTTGATGATGCGCACGCGATCGTTGCCCATCGGCTGCATGCGCCATCGCTCGGCGATCTCGACGGTCTCCAGGCGGGCGATCGCGTCGGCCGGAGCCACGCCGAGCTGCACGGCCGCGGTGAGGGCGGCCAGCGCGTTGGTCACGTGGTGAGCGCCGAGCACGCGGAGCCGCAGCGGGCGGCGCTCCCCCGCGACCTCGATCGTGCAGGTCGTCCCGGAGGCGGACACGACGATGTCGTGGGCGCGAACCTCGGCCGCGTCGGACTGACCGAAGCCGACGACGCGGAGGCCGCGGTGCTCGGCGAGCTCGCGCATCGCCCACACCCGGGGGTCGTCCGCGTTGAGCACGGCGGTGCCCGGAACCCGCGCCGCCGACACGAGCTCGGACTTCGCCTTGGCCGTGGCCTCGATGCCGCCGAAGCCGCCCGCGTGCGCGAGCCCCACCATGAGCACGACGACGAGGTCGGGTTCGACGAGTCCGGCGAGGCGGGCGATGCTCCCTGGGCCGGCCGCCCCGAACTCGCTCACGAGGTACCGGGTGTCGTGGGTCACGCGGAGCATCGTGACGGGGGCACCGACCTCGTTGTTGAAGGAGTTGATCGGGGCGACGGTCTCCCCCTCGTCGGCGAGGATGCGTGCGAGGAAGTTCTTGGTCGTGGTCTTGCCGTTGGACCCGGTGATGCCGACGATACGCAGCCCACCGCCCGCGCGCACGCGGCCCACGACCTCGCGCGCCAGCTCGCCGAGGGCGACCACGGCGTCGGAGACGACGATCTGGCTGACGGGCACGTCGACCGGATGCTCCACGATCGCGAGCACGGCACCGGCCTCGACCGCCGCACCGACGAAACGGTGTCCATCGGTCTCCGCGCCGGGCTTCGCCACGAAGATCGATCCCGGCCGCATGGTGCGCGAGTCGGTGTCGACCAGGCCGTCGACGACGGTCTCGGGGGTGTGCTCTCCGGCCACGCGCAGATCACCGCCGACAGCGGCGGTGATCTCAGCGAGCGTCAGGGCGATCATGTCATCTCCATGCGCGGCTCTCGCCGACTATCCGAACTTGGGGAGGAGCGCGTCCATCGGGACAGAGGACGGCATCACGCGATAGGTCTTCATCACCTGCGTCATCGCCTTCTGGAAGGCGGATGCGGTGGCCGCGGACGATACAACCTTAGTCGGCTCGTCGAGAGTGACCACGACGACGTACTGCGGATCGTCGACCGGAGCGAAGCCCACCATGCTCGTGTAGTACACGCCGGCCTTGTATCCGCCGTTGCCGTCGGAGACCTGTGCGGTACCCGTCTTGCTCGTCACGCGGTAGCCGGGAACCTGGATGCGATCGGCGTTGCCGCCCTGGACCGCGACGTTCTCGAGCATGCGGGTGAGGTCGGCTGCGGTCTGCGGTGCGACGATCTGCTCGTGCTCGGGCTTCTTCACCTCGGAGACCGTGCCGTCCGCACCGGTGCAGGACTCGACCAGCGACAGGTCGATCTTCTCGCCGCCGTTCGCGATCGCCTGGTATGCGCCGGCGAGCTGCGGCGCGGTTACCGTGAAGAACTGGCCGAACGTGGTCGTGTACAGCGACTGGCTGTCCCAGTCGGAGACGGGGTGCAGCAGGCCGGACACCTCGGACGGGAAGTCGAGCGTCTTCTGGCCGACGCCGAACCGCTGCAGGTAGTCGTAGCGCACTTCGGGCGACACCATGGTGCCGAACTTGGACAGTGCGACGTTCGACGAGTCGATCAGGCCGCCCGCGAGCGTGTAGTTGTAGGCCGGGTGCGAGAAGGCGTCGTTGATGACGGCACCGTTCGGGAACGTCTCGCGCGACGAGGCGGTCACCGTGCTCAGGGGCGTGAGACCCGCGCCCTCGATCGCGGCCGCGGCGGTGATCGCCTTGAACGTGGATCCCGGCTCGAAGTCTCGGTGGAAGATCTGGCTGTAGCGCGTCTCGGGCGTGGAGGAGTCGAGGTCGTTGGGGTCCATCGCCGGCCACTCGGCCGCAGCGCGGATCTTGCCCGTCGCCACCTCGACGACCGTCACGGTGCCGCCCTTGGCGCCCTGCTTCTGCGCCTCCTCGCCGATCATCTGCTGGAGGTACCACTGCAGGTCGCTGTTGATCGTGAGCTGCACGGTGCCGCCGTCCACGGCGTCGACGACCTTCTCGCTGCCCGGGATGACGACGCCGTCCTTGCCCTTGCGGTACGTCTCCTCACCGTCGACCGGCGCGAGGCACGTCTCCTCGAGCTGCTCGACGCCGGCCTTCGCCTCCCCCGTGTTGTCGAGGAAGCCGAGGATGTTCCCGGCGACCGCACCGTTCGGGTAGACCCGCGTCTCCCGCGGCTTGAGCGACAGGTAGGAGCCGATGCCGAGGTCGCGCAGGGCGATGTACTGCTCGGTGTTCAGGCCCTTCTTGAGCGGCGCGTACTGGCTGTTCGGGTTCTCGGCGAGGGCGTTGGAGACCAGCGCCCGCACCTCCTCGCCGGTCTGACCGGTGATCGCGGCGATCTTGTCCGAGGCCTCGGCCCACGGCAGCTTCGGGTTCTTCTCCTCGACGAGCATGATCACCTGCGGGCTCAGCTGGGCGTCGTAGACCATGACGCTCGATGCGAGCACGGTGCCCCCGGAATCGACGATCGAGCCGCGCTGGCCGGGGATGGCGGAACCCGCCCCGATGTGCTCGAGCGACTGCGAGACGTGCTCGTCGGCGCTCACGACCTGGATGTCGACGAGGCGGACGACGAACGCCACCAGGACCGAGAGGATGACCGCCAGAGCGACGACAGTGCGTCGCCGCGGTCCGCGCGTGGCTCGTGTCGTCATGGGATCTCTCCGTGGTCGTTGCGATCAGTGGGTGGTGGGGCTGGGGAGGCCGTCGGTGATGGCCGGCGGAAGATCCTGCGCGGGCGGCGCGACGCCGTCCTCGCCCTGCGCGGTCTGCTCCGCGGGCGGCGCGTTCTCGGTGATCAGCACGTTCCCGACGGCCGCCGCGCCGTTCGGGTCGACGGTCGAGGTCCAGTCGGCTCCCGACCCCGTGCCGAAGACCGCGCCGTCGCTGAGCCGGAGGTACGAGGGGGAACCGGCGACGACCATCCCGAGCGCGGCCGCGCTGCTGGCGAGCACCTGCGGCGAGCTCAGGCCGGTGAGCTCCTCTTGCAGGGCGTGCGTGTGCAGATCCAGCTCCCGCTGCTGGGACGACAGGCCCGCGAGGGTGAACGAGTCCTGCGTGATCGCGAGGGACAGCCCGACCTGCGCCGCGCCGATGGCGAGGGCGCCGGCGAGGGCCACGAGCGCATAGGCCAGCTTCGGCTTGCGGCGGACCGCGGGGGTGGTGACCGGCTGCAGTCGCCGCTTCGGTGCGCGCTGCGGCGCCTCGGAGGGCAGCGGACGGGCCGCCGTGCGTACTGCGTTCATGCTCATGCGCTCTCCCGCACCTTCTCAGCGGCGCGCAGGCGCACCGGGATCGCCCGCGGGTTGCGGGCGCGCTCTTCGTCGTCGGCGAGCTCCGCGCCCTTGGTCAGGATGCGGAAGCGGGGGGCGTGCTCCGGGAGCTCGACCGGCAGCCCCGCCGGGGCCGTGGACGCGGACGCGGCCGCGAACGCCTGCTTGACCAGGCGGTCTTCCAGCGACTGGTACGACATCACGACGATGCGGCCGCCGACCGCGAGGGCGTCCATCGCGGCCGGGATCGCGTCGGCGAGCACGTTCAGCTCCGCATTGACCTCGATCCGGAGCGCCTGGAAGACCCGCTTGGCGGGGTGTCCAGCGCGCTGGGCGGCCGCGGGCGTGGCAGCGACGAGGATGTCGACGAGTTCGCCCGACCGCAGGATCGGCTGCTTCTGCCGTGCCTCGATGATGAATCGGGCGTAACGGCCAGCGAGCTTCTCCTCGCCGTAGCGCTCGAAGATGCGCCGCAGGTTGCCCTCGCTGTAGGTGGCGATGACGTCGGCGGCGGTGATGCCCTTCGTCTGGTCCATCCGCATGTCCAGAGGAGCATCCTTGGCGTACGCGAAACCGCGCTCGGCCTCGTCGAGCTGCAGCGAGGAGACCCCGAGGTCGAACAGGATGCCCGCGGCCCCCTGAGCATGCAGGCCGATCTCGTCGTAGACGGCGTGCACCAGGGTGAGGCGATCGCGGAACCGGGCGAGCCGCTCCCCCGCGATCCGCAGCGCGTCGGTGTCGCGGTCGAGCCCGATCAGGCGGATGCCGGGGAACCGCTCCAGCAGCGCCTCGGAGTGGCCGCCCATTCCGAGGGTCGCGTCGACCAGGACGGCGCCGTCCTCCTGCAGGGCGGGCGCGAGCAGCTCGACGCAGCGGTCGAGCAGGACGGGGGTGTGGATGTCGCGGAGGCTCATGATCTCTCTCGGGTCCGACCTTCGGCTCTGATCCCCCTCCGCTTCGCGACCCGGCACCGGGGAAGTGTGTCGGGGCGGGAGCGGCGGGGCATCACAGCCGTGGTCAGAACAGTCCCGGAATCACCTCCTGCTCCAGTTCGGCGTAGGACTCCTCACCAGCGGCGAGGTAGGCGTTCCAGCTCTCGGCGTCCCAGATCTCGGCGTGAGCACCGACTCCGGTCACGATGAGCTCCTTCTGAAGACCGGCGTACTGACGCAGGTGGACGGGGATGGTGATGCGGTTCTGGCTGTCGGGCATCTCCGCGCTTGCTCCGGAGAGGAACAGGCGCATGAAGTCACGTGCCTGCTTGTTCGCGAGCGGCGCCTGACGGATCCGCTCGTGCATCGCCTCGAACTCGGCCGTGCTGAAGACGTAGAGGCAGCGCTCCTGACCGCGGGTGACGACGATGCCGCCACCCAGGTCCTCGCGGAACTTCGCGGGAAGGATGACCCGTCCCTTGTCGTCCAGCTTCGGTGAGTGCGTGCCCAGCAGCATCGGCCTTCACCCCCTCTCCGTCCGGCCAACTCGAGGTGCGCCCCACTTTACTCCACTTTGCTCCACTTTCCTATGAGGAATGCCCGTAGATTCTGCTCGAAGGGCTCCGGGCGCGCCAGAGAACCGCGTGATTATGCGGTGGAGCGGGGTGGAGCGTCAGTGGAGGGCCGTGGAGGCCCAGTGGAGGAAAGAGTCCACACACGGAAAAAGCCCGGATGCAGAGCATCCGGGCTTCTCAGAGAAGGTGAGGCGGGTCACCGTCCGTCTTGGCGGCGATCCCAGCGATCGTTCATGCGATCCATGAAGGAGGAGGAGTCCTGTCGCTTCGCGGTCGAGCGCTGACGCGGCTCGGCCGGCGCCGAGCGACGCACGGGGGTGACCGCGAGCATGACGCCGGCAAGCATGGCCGCGAACCCGATGACCCCGACCACCACACCCCAGACATCGCCGAGGATGACACCGACGACGAGACCGCCGACGCCCGCGAGCAGCAGGAGCGCCCCGTAGACGAGGTTGCGATAGCTGAGTGCGCGGTCACCGGACGGCGCGCTCACCACATCGGCGTCATTGTGAAGGAGATGGCGTTCCATCTCGTCGAGCAGACGTTGCTCCTGTTCGGAGAGTGGCATCTCGTCCCCCTCGGGTATGGTGCACTCCAGTCTACGCTCGACGGGCGTCCGGGGCCAGCGTCAGGCCCCTCCCTTCCTTTACGTATGCTGGGAGTCGTGCCGTCAGCCTCTCCCGTCCCCGACGCCGTCGCCGCCCGACTGGACGGCTTCCTCGCACGCATGCGGGAGGAGTCATCGGCCTACGGGCCGGATGCGGGCGCGTTCCTCGACATGGCGGCGAGCACGCTAGCGGGTGGCAAGCGACTGCGCGCGCGCTTCTGTCATGCCGGGTGGCGTGCCGTCGCCCGTTTCCACGAGCGCACGGCCACCGAGGACGACCGCCTGTGGGATCTGTGCGCGGCCCTCGAGATCTTCCAATCCGCCGCCCTCGTGCACGACGACCTGATCGACAATTCCGACACCAGGCGCGGTCGCCCCGCGGCCCATCGCGCCCTCGAGGCGTCGCACCGCGGCGCCCGCTGGAGCGGAGACGCGGAGGCTTTCGGTCGCGCGGGGGCCGTTCTGCTCGGCGACCTCCTGGTGGCGTGGAGCGACGACCTGCTCGAAGCCGCCCTCGACGGCCATCCGCACGCGAGCGCCGTGCGCGGGGAGTACGCCCGCATGCGACGCGATGTGACCACGGGCCAGTTCCTGGACATCGCAGAGGAGTCCGCCTGGAGCGTCAATCCGGCGGAGGAGCACGCGGAACGCGCGTTGCGCATCGCCTCGCTCAAGTCGGCCAGGTACAGCATCGAGCAGCCGCTCGTCCTCGGTGCCGCCTTCGCCGGCGCAGACCACGAGCAGCTCGCCGCGCTGCGGCGCTTCGGTCACCCGGTCGGGATGGCGTTCCAACTCCGAGACGACGTGCTGGGCGTCTTCGGCGACAGCAGCGTGACGGGCAAGCCGGCCGGCGACGATCTGCGAGAGGGCAAGCGGACGGTTCTGGTCGCGCTGACCCGCGAGGCGCTCGACGCGCCCGCACGCACCATCCTCGATGAGCTGCTCGGCGACCCGGCCCTGAGTGCGCAGCAGGTGGCCGCTCTGCAGTCGACCATCGCGGACTCCGGCGCGCTCGCACGGGTGGAAGACATGATCTCCGCCTACGCCCGCGAGGCGGACAGGGCGCTGACCGGAGCTCCGCTCGACAACGCCGCCGTGGGCGAGCTCCGCGACCTCGGGCGAGCCGCGACAGTGCGCTCGGCCTGAAGCCCGCTCAGGCCAGGGTGCGCGCGAGTCGGCGGACCTCGCTCTTGTGGCCGGCGAGCAGCGACGCGATGGGCGAACGGCCGAGGCTCTCCTCCTCCGCCAGAAGCCAGTCGATGAGCTCGTCATCGCTGAAGCCCGCATCCTGCAGCACGATGACCGTGCCGCGCAGCGAACTCAGCGGGTGCCCGTCGACGATGAACACGGACGGCACGGCGAAGACACCGGTACGACGCGATCCGACCAGGTGATGGTCGTCGATCAGTCGACGCACCCGTCCCAGCGGCTCACCGAGGACCTCGACGAGGTCGGGCAGCGTCAACCACTCGACGGGGGCGGCTTCGGGTGAGGCGGCAACGTTCTCAGACACGATGCCCACTATCTCACCTCGGCGTCCCTGACGCATTTCAGCACTCGCGTCACACTGTTCACATGTGTCACTTCTGTTGACATCTCTATACATCCGTGTCAGCGTGAAGTGCTCGAAAAGGGGGCCCGTCGTGAACCTTCAGACCGCTGCTCGCCGCGCTCGAACCCTGCAGCTGGGGCTGCCCGCCGCGATCGCCGGCGCTCTCGCCGCAACGCTGACAGCCGCGCCGGCCGTCGCCGTGACCGACGCCTCGGTCGCGCCGCTCGAACGGCAGCGCACCGCTCCCCCGCGCGGCGTGCCCGCCCAGGTGGCGCCGGCGACCTATGTCGTCCAGCCGGGCGACACCGTGGCGGCCATCGCCGGTCGCTTCGGGCTGCGCACGGCCGATGTCCTGACCTGGAACAGCCTGTCCTGGCGCTCCGTGATCTACCCGGGGCAGACGCTCGTGCTCCATCCTGCCGCCGCTCCGGCGCCTGCTCCGGCACCGGCGCCCGCACCGGCCGCCACCACCGTGCACGCCGTCGTCGCGGGAGACACGGTCTACGCCATCGCGCAGCGCTACGGCACGAGCGTCGATGCGGTCCTGTCCGCGAACGGGCTCACCCGCGCCTCGATCATCTACCCGGGGCAGAGCCTCGCCATCGGCGCGCCCGCGGCTGCGCCCGCCGCGGCACCCGCTCCCGCTCCGGCTCCGGCACCGGCGCCCGCTCCCGCGGCGACGACGCACACGGTCGCGGCCGGTGACACGCTGTACGGGATCGCCCAGTCCTACGGCACCACGACGCAGGCTCTCTTCGCACTGAACGGTCTCGGGCCGTCGTCGATCATCTACCCCGGGCAGAAGATCGCCGTGCAGGCGGCCGCCGCTCCTGCGCCGGCCACAGCCCCGGCGGCCGCTCCCGCACCGGGAGGTCAGCTCAGCGCCGCTCTCACCGCAGAGCAGGCCGGCACCGCCGCCCTCATCATCCGCATCGGTCGCGAGCTCGGCGTGTCCGATCGCGCCATCGCGACGGCGCTCGCGACCGGCATGGTCGAGTCCGGGCTGCGCAACCTGGACTGGGGCGATCGGGATTCGCTCGGCATCTTCCAGCAGCGCCCGAGCACCGGGTGGGGCACGCCGGAGCAGATCATGGACGCCGACCGCAGCACCCGCGTGTTCTATGGCGGCCCGAGCGATCCGAACGGCACGGTCACCCGAGGCCTGCTCGACATCCCCGGGTGGGAGAGCCTGTCGTTCACCGCGGCAGCGCAGGCCGTGCAGATCTCCGCCTACCCCGACAAGTACGGGCAGTGGGAGACTCAGGCCTACGCCTGGCTCGCGCTGTACGGCTGAGATGTCCGGGGAATACGGGGTCCAGGGGTGAGGCGCTCCCGGGGCTTTCAGGCAATCCTCCCTAGAATTCTGACGTGACGACCAATCAGCAGGCCGACCCCCTCATCGGGCGGCTCGTCGACGGTCGGTACCGAGTCCGAGCTCGAATCGCGCGCGGCGGGATGGCCACGGTATACGTCGCCACGGACCTCCGCCTCGAACGCCGCATCGCCCTCAAGGTCATGCACGCGCACCTCAGCGACGACTCCGCGTTCCAGAGCCGCTTCATCCAGGAGGCGCGCGCCGCGGCACGACTGGCCGATCCGCACGTCGTGAACGTCTTCGACCAGGGCCAGGACGGCGAGCTCGCCTACCTGGTGATGGAGTACCTGCCCGGCATCACCCTGCGCGAACTCCTCCGGGAGCAGAAACGCCTCACGGTCGCGCAGACCATCACGATCATGGATGCCGTGCTCGCCGGGCTCTCCGCGGCGCACCGTGCCGGGATCGTGCACCGCGACGTGAAGCCCGAGAACGTGCTGCTCGCCGAGGACGGCCGCATCAAGATCGGCGACTTCGGACTGGCCCGCGCGACGACCGCGAACACCGCGACCGGACAGCAGCTCCTCGGCACCATCGCCTACCTCGCGCCGGAGCTCGTCACCCGCGGAACGGCCGACGCGCGCAGCGACATCTATGCGCTCGGCATCATGCTGTACGAGATGCTCGTGGGCGAGCAGCCCTACAAGGGCGAGCAGCCGATGCAGATCGCGTTCCAGCACGCCACGGAGTCGGTGCCGCGCCCCAGCGTGCGCAACCCCGCCGTTCCCGAGCAGCTGGACGAGCTCGTGCTGTGGGCGACCGAGAAGTCGCCGGACGAGCGGCCGGACGATGCACAGCAGATGCTCGAGCGCCTTCGCGACATCGAGCGCGAGCTCGGCATCTCCCCCGCGGTGACCAGAGCGACCGTTCCCCCGCAGAGCGCCGCCGACTCGGGCGACCTGACCAAGGTGATGCCGGGCACGATGGTGATCCCCGACGCTGTCGCGCCCACCGCCGGCACGGTCGACAACGCCACGATCCTGCGGCGCCGTGCGTCCAAGCGCCGCGCCCGCGGAGCCTTCCTCCTGTCCCTCGTGCTGCTGCTGGCCGTGCTCGCCGGCGGCGTCGGCTGGTGGTTCGGCTCCGGCCCCGGCTCGCTCATCGCCGTACCCGCCGTCGCGGGTCAGACGTACGACCAGGCCGCCGCCGAGCTCACCGATGCCGGATTCGTGCCGACGCAGCGCGACGAGTTCTCGGTCGATGTCGACAAGGGCACCGTGATCGAGACCGATCCGGGCGAGGGCTCACGCCTCGACAAGGGGGCGACGGTCGCGGTCGTCGTCTCCGCCGGACCCGCGTCGCACGACATCGCCGCCGTGGCCGGGGTGCCTGCCGACGAGGTGCGCGCGGCCCTGGAGGGGGCGAACCTGGAGATCACCGACGACGAGGAGTACTTCACCGACGTCGCCGACGGCTCGGTCATCAACGTGCGCATCACCCCCCGCGCGGGTGGCGACGCCTACGGCTGCGACGAGGGCTGCACGGTCTTCGAGAAGGACACCGCCACCATCCAGATCTCGCGCGGCCCCGTGCCGGATGTGAGCGATATGACCGTGAGCCAGGCGACCGACGCCCTCACCAGCAAGGGCCTCAAGGTCAACGCCGAGAGCCAGTACCAGCCCAGCGACACGATCGGGAAGGACCGCGTCATCGGTATCGCTGAGCGTGGCGAGGAGGGGTCCTGGCGTCCGGGCGAGACCGTGCAGCTCATCGTCTCCCAGGGTCCGCCGCTGTTCGACGTCCCCGACGTGTCAGGGCTGTCCCGCGACGAGGCGACCAAGGCACTACGTGACGCCGGCTTCAAGTGGGCGTACACGAGCGGCACCGGTCTCCCGGACTCGGTGTGGGATCTGCTGGCCAATCAGAACACGCGCGTCGAGTCGTACAGTCCGACGGACCCGCAGCGGAAGGGCGCGACGATCACGCTCACGATGGGCTTCGCCGGCTGAGTCGGCGCATGACGAAGGGGCCGGAACGATGTTCCGGCCCCTTCGTCATGCAGTGTCCGCGGCGTCAGCGCTTCTCGAGCTCCTCGGCCACGAGGAACGCCAGCTCCAGGGACTGCATGTGGTTCAGGCGCGGGTCGCACAGGCTCTCATAGCGCGTCGCGAGGGCGGCCTCGTCGATCTGCTCCGAGCCGCCGAGGCACTCGGTCACGTCGTCGCCCGTGAGCTCGACGTGGATGCCGCCCGGGAACGTGCCCACGGAGCGGTGCGCCTCGAAGAACCCGCGCACCTCGTCGACCACGTCATCGAAGCGCCGCGTCTTGTATCCCGTGGGCGTCGTGATGCCGTTGCCGTGCATGGGGTCGGTGACCCACAGCGGCTGCGCGCCCGACTCGCGGACCGCCTCGAGCAGCGGAGGCAGCGCATCGCGGATCTTGCCGGCACCCATGCGCGTGATGAAGGTCAGTCGTCCGGGCTCGCGCTCGGGGTCGAGCTTGTCGATCAGCGCGAGAGCCGTCTCCGGCGTCGTCGTCGGACCGAGCTTGACGCCGATCGGGTTGCGGATCTTCGAGAAGTAGTCGACGTGCGCGCCGTCGAGCTCGCGCGTGCGCTCCCCGATCCACAGGAAGTGGGCGGACGTGTTGTACGGGGTGTCCGTGCGTGAGTCGATGCGCGTCATCGGCCGCTCGTAATCCATCAGGAGGCCTTCGTGGCCGGTGAAGAACTCGACACGCTTCAGCTCGTCGAAGTCGGCGCCCGCAGCCTCCATGAACTTGATGGCCCGGTCGATCTCGGCGGCCATGCGCTCGTAGCGCTGGTTGGCCGGGTTCTGCGCGAACCCCTTGTTCCACGAGTGCACCTCGCGCAGATCGGCGAAACCACCCTGCGTGAACGCGCGGATCAGGTTCAGCGTCGACGCGGCCGTGTGGTAGCCCTGCAGCAGACGACCGGGGTCGGCCTGGCGCGAGCCCTCCGTGAAGTCGTAGCCGTTGACGATGTCGCCACGGTACGCCGGCAGGGTGACCTCGCCACGGGTCTCGGTGTCGCTCGAGCGCGGCTTGGCGAACTGCCCGGCCATGCGCCCCATCTTCACGATCGGCATCGACGCCCCGTAGGTGAGCACCACCGCCATCTGCAGCACCGTCTTGATGCGGTTGCGGATCTGCTCCGCGGTCGCGCCCGCGAAGGTCTCGGCGCAGTCGCCGCCCTGGAGCAGGAAAGCCTGGCCGGAGGCGGCACGCGCGAGGCGGTCGCGAAGATTGTCGACCTCGCCCGCGAAGACCAGCGGCGGGAGAGCGGCGATCTGCCGGGAGACGTCGGCGACGCGGTCGGCGTCCGGCCACTGCGGCTGCTGCTTGATGGGAAGCGAGCGCCAGGCATCAAGGGCATCGATGTGGTGCGGGAGCATGCGTCAAGCCTACTGGTCGGCGACGGTGCCGAGATGCGCTGCGGAGCCTATGTGACGCGGGTGGGCAGGCGGTCCTTCACGGTCGAGGCGTAGACGTCTTCGTACTCCTGCTGACCCAGTCGCTGCAGCGCCACCATGATCTCGTCGGTGACGGAGCGCAGGATGTAGCGGTCGTTCTCCATGCCCGCGTAGCGAGAGAAGTCGAGGGGCTCGCCGATCACGATCCCGACCCGCATGATGCGGGGAATGCGTCGACCGATCGGCATCGCGGTGTCGGTGTCGACCATGATCACGGGCACCACGGGGACCTTCGCCTCGAGCGCCATCCGCGCGATGCCGGTGCGTCCGCGGTAGAGCTTGCCGTCGGGGCTGCGCGTCCCCTCCGGATAGATGCCGAGCAGCTCGCCGCCGCCGAGCACCTGCAGTCCCGTGTTGAGCGAAGCCTCAGAGGCCTTGCCGCCCGAGCGGTCGATGGGCAGCTGTCCTGTCGCCTTCATGAAGAACTTCGTCGACCAGCCCTTGAGGCCGCGACCGGTGAAGTAGTCGCTCTTGGCGAGGAACGACATCGGCCGATCGATCACGAGGGGAAGGAAGATGGAGTCGGCGAACGAGAGGTGGTTGCTGGCGAGGATCGCCGCACCGCTCGCGGGCACGTTCTTCCGGCCCACGATCCAGGGGCGGAACACCGCCTTGACCACGGGGCCGATCACGACGTACTTCATCAGCCAGTAGAACATCGAGGTGAAGTCTAGCGCCGCTCCGGTGTCCGCCCCAGCCCCGCTCGCACGGGCCGTGCGCGACTCAGTTTCACCCTGAGCGCGACCGGGTGCCATGCCCTAGACTCGGACCAACGCCCGTGCCCGACCGGTACCGAAGGAGCTGCCGTGGTCCAGTTTGAAGTCCCCGCGATCGTCCCCGCCGATCCCGACGCGAACGTCGCCGACCTTCTCGCGGAGCGCGTGCGCGCCACGCCCGACCGCCCCCTCTTCTCCGTCCCCCAGGGCGACGGGTGGCGCGACATCTCCGCCGCCGACTTCCAGACCGCGGTCATCGCCCTGGCGAAGGGCTTCGCGGCCGCCGGCATCCAGCCCGGCGAGAAGGTCGGCTTCCTCGCCAGGACGACCTACGAGTGGACGCTGGTCGACTTCGCCCTGTTCTACGCGGGCGCGGTGATGGTCCCCATCTACGAGACCAGCTCCCCCTCCCAGATCCAGTGGATCCTGGAGGACTCCGGTGCGATCGCGCTCATCGTCGAGTCTCCCGAGCACTTCGCGCGCGTGGACGAGGTGCGCAGCGACCTCCCCCTGCTGCGCGAGGTCTGGCAGCTGCACCTCGGCGCGATCGACACCCTCACCGCGCAGGGAGCGTCCGTCTCCGACGAGGAGATCGACCGCCGCCGCAACCTCGCCGTCGCCTCGGACATCGCCACCCTCATCTACACCTCCGGCTCGACCGGGCGCCCCAAGGGGTGTGTGCTCACGCACAGCAACTTCGTCGAGCTGTCCCGCAACGCCGCGAAGGCGCTCGACGAGGTCGTGCAGACGCCCGGCTCCTCCACGCTGCTGTTTATCACCACCGCGCACGTGTTCGCACGCTTCATCTCGATCCTCAACATCCACGCCGGCGTGCGCACCGGTCATCAGCCGGACACGCGCCAGCTGCTGCCGGCACTCGGCTCGTTCAAGCCCACGTTCCTCCTCGCCGTCCCGCGCGTGTTCGAGAAGGTCTACAACTCGGCGGAGCAGAAGGCCGAAGCGGGCGGCAAGGGCAAGATCTTCCGCGCAGCCGCCGACGTCGCGATCGAGCACTCGCGCCTCCTCGAAGAGGGCAAGAAGATCCCGTTCGGCATGAAGCTCAAGTTCGCGCTCTTCAACAAGCTGGTCTACAGCAAGCTGCGCGAGGCCATGGGCGGCAACGTGGTCTACGCGGTGTCGGGCTCGGCTCCCCTCGGCGCCCGCCTCGGCCACTTCTTCCACAGCCTCGGCGTCGTCATCCTCGAGGGCTACGGCCTCACCGAGACCACGGCACCGGCCACCGTGAACCTCGCGGACAAGTCCAAGATCGGCACCGTCGGCCCCGCCCTTCCCGGCGTTGGCATCCGGCTCGCGGACGACGGCGAGATCGAGGTCCGCGGCATCAACGTCTTCAAGGAGTACTGGAACAACCCCGAGGCCACCGCCGAAGCCTTCAGCGAGGGCGGCTGGTTCCACACCGGCGACATCGGCAGCTTCGACTCCGAGGGCTTCCTCGCCATCACCGGCCGGAAGAAGGAGATCATCGTCACCGCCGGCGGCAAGAACGTCGCACCCGCCGCACTCGAGGATCCCATCCGCGCGAACCCGATCGTCGGCCAGGTGGTCGTCGTCGGCGATCAGCGCCCGTTCATCTCCGCGCTCGTGACCCTCGACCCCGAGATGCTGCCCACCTGGCTCGCCAACAACGGACTGGACGAGAAGATGTCGCTCGCCGACGCCTCCACCAACCCGGCGGTGCGCGCCGAGGTGCAGCGCGCGGTGGACGCGGCCAACCAGCGGGTCTCGCGGGCCGAGTCGATCCGCAAGTTCACGATCCTCGACTCGGAGTGGACGGAGGCTTCCGGCCACCTCACCCCGAAGCTCTCCATCAAGCGCAACGTCATCATGAACGACTTCGCCGACGAGATCTCCGCGATCTACGACGAGCCGGTCGCCACCACCAACGTCGCCATCGGCGGCTGAGCGGCACCTCAGACGAAGAAGGGCCCCGCCGCGGCGGGGCCCTTCTTCATGCGGCTAGAACCAGGAGCTCTCGCGCACCTGCCGCATCGCGACCTTGCGCGTCTCCGGGTCGAGCCGGGTGAGGAAGAGCTTGCCGTCGAGGTGGTCCGTCTCGTGCTGGAGCGCTTGGGCCAACAGCCCTTCGCCCTCGAGCACCACAGGCTGCCCGTCGAGATCGATGCCCTCGACCCTGGCCCACGGATGGCGCTGCGCGTCGTGCCACAAGCCCGGCACGGACAGGCACCCCTCCCCCGTGGGCTGGGGTTCCCCGCGGACCTCGGTCAGCACGGGATTGAGGACGTAGCCGATGTCGCCGTCGATGTTGTAGCTGAACGCCCGGACGGCGACGCCGATCTGGTTCGCGGCCACACCGGCCCGTCCGGGGAGCGCGACCGTGTCGACGAGGTCGGCCACCAGGGCGCGGACGCCGTCGTCGATCTCATCGATCGGAGCGCACGCCGTTCGCAGGACCGGGTCGCCGAAGATGCGGATCTCGCGGACGGCCATCAGGCGGCCTTCGCCCGCAGGCCCTCGACGAGCAGGGCGGCGAGCTCCCGCGCAGCCGTGCGGGTCTCCGGCTGCAGGTTCGCGAACACGATGCTCCCTCCGCCTGCGATCTGCGGGTCGTACGGGACCCGCACCACGCTGCGCACCCGGGTGGCGAAGTGGGCCTGCAGCTCGTTGAGGCGCACGAGCGGGCTGCCCGGCGTGGACTGGTTGAGCACCACGATCGCGTTGCGCGCCTGCTCGGTGTAGCCGTTGGTCTCCAGCCACGTGAGCGTCTCGGACGCGAGGCGTGCCTCGTCGACGCTGAGACCCGACACGATCACGAGCTGATCGGCGAGATCGAGCGTGGCCGACATCACCGAGTGCACGATGCCGGTGCCGGTGTCGGTGAGGACGAGCGAGTAGTAGTGCGCGGCGACCGCGGCGACATCGCGGTAGTCGGTGTCGCTGAAGGCCTCGGCCACGTGGGGGTCGGCGTCGGACGCGAGCACGTCGAGCCTGGTCGCGTCACGAGCCACGATCGCGGAGATGTCGTGGTAGCCGCGCACCTCGTCACGGATACGGACGAGATCGCGCACGGACTTGCCGTGCTGCGGACGGACGACCCGGTCGGCGAGGGTGCCGCGATCCGGGTTCGCGTCCACGGCGATCACGCGGTCCTCGCGGGCATCGGCGAGAGCCATACCGAGAAGCGCGGTGATGGTGGTCTTGCCCACGCCGCCCTTGCGGGACAGCACGGGGATGAAGCGCGCACCGCCCGTCAGCGGCGCGCCGATGCGCGCCGTGAGCGCCTTGCGTTCGCGGGCCCGTCGGCTGTCACCGATGTTGATCCGTCGACCGGACACCGTATAGAGGAAGTGGCTCCAGCCGCCCTCCGGCTCGGGCTTGGTGACGTGGTGCGGGTCGAGCAGACGGTCGGCCGTCAGCAGATCGGCGGACTCACGCGCGGACTCGCTGAGCTCCCCGAGGCGCTTCGAGGCGAGGGTGACCTCGGCGGCGGGTGCGGGCTGCACCGGCGACGGGGTGACGGATCGGCTGTCGGACGTGGACATCCGTGGCTCCTTCCGGGGCGATGGACCTGGCGAGACGGAGGACGGGGAGGCAGCAGCCCCCGCATCCGCACCAGCCTTCGCGAGGAAGCGGGCGGCGGCCGCCTCCTCCTCGGCGTGCGGGGAGGAGACGTCGTCCGAGCCGGGCTCGTCGCCCGCGGACGAGTCGTCGAGCACGATCGCCTCCCGCACCGCATCGGTCTCGGACCCGGCGGGTCGCTGAGCCCCCTCGTCGATCGCGGCTTTCACGATCGGCTTCTCCGGCGCCGGGGCGGGCGGCGGCGTATCGGACGACGCCGGCGACGCCGTCGTCGCCTCTTCCACCGGCGGGGTCACGGGCGTCGAGCTGATCGTGATCGCCGCAGCGGCGATCGGGACAGGGGCGCCCTCGACCGCGACGTCGTCGATGATGAGGTCCCCCACCACCTCGCCGTCCACGACACCGTCATCGACGAGGTCGTCGTCCTCCTCGATCGGCAGCGTCACCCGCACCTGGGCGGTCCCGCCGAGGATGCCGATGCCCGCCGTGTCGATCGACCCGGTGTCGTCCAGCACCCCCAGCGGATTCTCGTCGGGGTCGCCTGTCTTCTTCGTGGTCACGTGTCACTCCAAGCCTGTGCGGGGCCTCGGGTGCGCAACGCAGTGCGCGGCCTCGCCCGCACAAGATTAGTGCGACGGACGGATGACGACCAAAAGATCACCCGCGTCGACCTGCTGGGTCTCGGCGATGGCAAGCCGCTCGATCACGCCGTCGACGGGGGCGGTGATGGCCGCCTCCATCTTCATCGCCTCGATCGATGCCACCGGTTCCCCGGCCCTGACGGCCGCACCGACCTCGACCTTGAGCGTGACCACTCCGGAGAACGGTGCCGCGACCTGACCGGGGACGGACGTGTCGGCCTTCTCCACCTCGTGCGCGTCGACCGCCACGGAGCGGTCGCGGACGAACACCGGACGGAGCTGACCGTTCAGCGTCGTCATCACGGTGCGCATGCCTCTGTCGTCGGCGTCGCCGATCGCCTCGAGCCCGACGTACAGCTGCACACCGCGGTCGATCTCGATCAGGTGCTCCTGCCCGGGAACGAGCCCGTACAGGTAGTCGCTCGTGTCGAGCACGGACAGATCGCCGAACAGCTCGCGGCGCTCACGGAATTCGGCGGTCGGCGCCGGGAACAGCAGCGTGTTCAGTCGCGAACGGCGCTGCTCGCTCGATCCGGCGAGATCCGCCTCGTCCTCGGCGGTGAGGGCCGTCAGCCCCGCACGCACCGATCGCCCGGCGAGCACCTTGGAACGGAACGGCTCGGGCCACCCGCCCGGCAGGTCACCGAGCTCGCCTGCCATGAAGCCGACGACGGATTCCGGCACGTCGTACTTCTCCGGGTTCGCTTCGAAGTCGGCGGGATCGGCCTTCACCGCGGCGAGATGCAGAGCGAGATCTCCGACGACCTTCGAGGAGGGTGTCACCTTCGGCACGCGTCCGAGGATCCGGTCGGCGGCGGCGTACATGTCCTCGATGAGCTCGAAGTCGTCCGCCAGCCCCAGAGCCTTCGCCTGCTGTCGCAGGTTCGACAGCTGACCGCCCGGGATCTCGTGGTGGTAGACCCGCCCCGTGGGTCCCGGCAGCCCGGACTCGAACGGCGCATACTGCCGCCGCACGGCCTCCCAGTACGGCTCGAGGTCGGACACCGCCGCGAGCGACAGCCCGCTGTCGCGCTCGGTGTGCGCGAGCGCGGCCACCAGCGACGACAGCGACGGCTGGCTCGTGGTTCCCGACAGCGGTGCGGAAGCCGCATCGACCGCATCGACGCCCGCCGCGCTGGCCGCGAGGAGCGTCGCCAGCTGCCCGCCCGGGGTGTCGTGGGTGTGCAGGTGCACGGGGAGGTCGAACCGATCGCGCAGCGCCGTCACGAGCTTCGCCGCGGCCGCCGGTCGCAGCAGGCCCGCCATGTCCTTGATCGCGAGGATGTGGGCACCCGCGGCGACGATCTGATCCGCCAGGCCGAGGTAGTAGTCGAGGGTGTAGAGCTCCTCCGCCGGGTCGAGCAGGTCGCCGGTGTAGCACAGCGCGACCTCCGCGACGGCCGTGCCCGTGCTGCGTACCGCCTCGATCGCCGGACGCATCTGCTCGACGTCGTTCAGGGCGTCGAAGATGCGGAAGATGTCGACGCCGCTCGCCGCCGCCTCCGCCACGAACGCCTGTGTCACCGCGGTCGGGTACGGGGTGTAGCCGACCGTGTTGCGTCCTCGCAACAGCATCTGGATCGCCACGTTGGGCAGGGCGGCACGCAGCTTGTCGAGGCGCTCCCACGGGTCTTCGCCGAGGAACCGCAGCGCGACGTCGTAGGTCGCACCGCCCCAGGCCTCGACCGACAGCAGCTCGGGCGTGAGCCGGGCGAGGTAGGGCGCCGCGGCGACCAGGTCCTTCGTGCGCACCCGGGTGGCCAGCAGCGACTGGTGCGCGTCACGGAAGGTGGTGTCGGTGATCGCGAGCGCCGTCTGTGCACGGAGGCTGCGGGCGAACCCCTCGGGGCCGAGGTCGAGCAGACGCTGTCTCGACCCGGACGGCGGCGTCGCGGCGAGGTCGATCACGGGGAGCTTCGTCACCGGGTCGACGACCCCGGGATGCGCGCCGTGCGGCTTGTTGACCGTGACGTCGACGAGCCAGTTGAGGATCTTGGTGCCACGGTCCTTCGACACGCGTCCGCGCAGGAGCTCGGGGCGCTCGTCGATGAAGGAGGTACTGACGTCACCACGCACGAACGCGGCGTCGTCGAGCAGCGCCTGCAGGAACGGGATGTTGGTCGACACCCCGCGGATGCGGAACTCCGCGAGCGCGCGACGGGCACGGGCCACCGCCGCGGGGAAGTCGCGGCCGCGGCAGGTGAGCTTCGCCAGCATCGAGTCGAAGTGCGGGCTGATCTGCGCGCCCTGGTGCACGGTTCCCCCGTCGAGCCGGATCCCCGCGCCACCGGGCGAACGGTAGGTGGTGATCTTCCCGGTGTCGGGACGGAAGCCCTGCGTCGGGTCCTCCGTCGTGATGCGGCACTGGAGCGCCGCACCGCGCAGGTGCAGGTTCTCCTGCTGCAGACCGAGCTCGGCCAGGGTCTGGCCGGCGGCGATGCGCAGCTGGCTCTGCACGAGGTCGACGTCGGTGACCTCCTCCGTCACGGTGTGCTCGACCTGGATGCGCGGGTTCATCTCGATGAACACGACCTCCCCGGCCCGCTCCCCCGCGGTCTCCAGAAGGAACTCGACGGTGCCGGCGTTCTCATAACCGATCGAGCGCGCGAAGGCCACGGCGTACCCGTGCAGAGCGTGGCGGACGTCGTCGTCGAGGTTCGGCGCGGGGGCGATCTCGACGACCTTCTGATGGCGTCGCTGCACCGAGCAGTCGCGCTCGAACAGATGCACGGTCTCGCCCGTCTTGTCGGCCAGGATCTGCACCTCGATGTGGCGCGGGCGCACGACGGCCTGCTCCAGGAACATTCGTGGGTCACCGAAGGCACTGCCGGCCTCGCGCATCGCCTCCGCCAGTGCCGGAGCGAGGTCGCCGAGGGTCTCGACGCGCCGCATGCCACGACCGCCGCCGCCAGCCACCGCCTTGGCGAACAGCGGGAACCCGATGTCCTCCGCCTGCGCGACCAGGGCGTCGACGTCGTCGGAGGCCTCCGTCGATCGGAGCACCGGCACCCCGGCCTCGATCGCATGGCGCTTGGCCTCGACCTTGTTGCCGGCCATCTCCAGGACCTTCGCGGGCGGTCCGATGAAGACGATGCCGTTCGCGGCGGCCTTCTCCGCGAGTTCCGGGTTCTCGGACAGGAAGCCATAACCCGGGTAGATCGCGTCGGCGCCCGACTCACGGGCGACGCGGATGATCTCGTCGACGTCCAGGTAGGCGCGGACGGGGTGGCCGCGTTCACCGATCTCGTACGCCTCGTCGGCCTTCAGCCGGTGCACCGAACCGCGGTCTTCATGGGGGAAGACCGCGACAGTGCGGGCCCCGACCTCCACTGCCGCTCGGAATGCCCGGATCGCGATCTCGCCGCGATTCGCCACAAGGATCTTCTGGAACATGCACACCTCTGAGAGCTCGATGCGCGGCGTCGACGCACGCGCATGGGCGGGGCTGAGTGTTCCCCCAGCCTAGGGGAAGGTAACGTGGTGTCCGTGCACGTACTCAGCGTCAGCTCTCTCAAGGGGGGCGTCGGCAAGACGACCGTGACACTCGGGCTGGCCTCCGCGGCTTTCGCTCGGGGCGTCCGGACGCTCGTCGTCGACCTCGATCCGCAGTCCGACGTCTCCACCGGGATGGACATCCAGGTCGCCGGGCGACTCAACGTCGCCGACGTCCTGGCCAACCCGAAGGAGAAGACCGTCCGTCAGGCGATCACCTCCAGCGGCTGGGCCAAGGTCCACCCCGGGACCATCGACGTGCTGATCGGCAGCCCGTCCGCCATCAACTTCGACGGACCGCACCCGAGCGTCCGCGACGTCTGGAAGCTCGAGGAGGCGCTGGCGGCCGTGGAGGCCGACTACGACCTCGTGCTCATCGACTGCGCCCCGTCGCTGAACGCGCTGACCCGCACCGCGTGGGCGGCGAGCGACCGCGTGATGGTGGTGACCGAGCCCGGGCTCTTCTCCGTGGCGGCGGCCGACCGCGCGCTGCGCGCCATCGAAGAGATCCGTCGCGGCCTGTCGCCTCGCCTCCAGCCGCTCGGCATCGTGGTGAACCGCGTGCGCCCGCAGTCCATCGAGCACCAGTTCCGCATCAAGGAGCTGCGCGACATGTTCGGTCCCCTCGTGCTCTCCCCCCAGCTGCCCGAGCGCACGTCGCTGCAGCAGGCGCAGGGCGCGGCGAAGCCGCTGCATATCTGGCCGGGCGACTCCGCACAGGAGCTTGCGGCCGACTTCGATCAGCTGCTCGACCGCATCATCCGCACCGGACGGATCCCCGTCCCGGAGAGCGGTCCGCAGAGCTGACGCACGCACGAACGACGAAACGGCCATCCTCTTCGAGGGTGGCCGTTCTTCGTTGGCGTGCGGGGGCGCCGCTCAGGCGGTGCGCTTCGCCCGGCGTGCCGACAGTTCGTCGACGGGGTCCGGTGCGGTCGGGTCGAATGCGACCAGTGTCGACTCCACCTCGCGGAGCACCTTGCCGACGGCGATGCCGAACACGCCCTGCCCGCGACTGACCAGGTCGATGACCTCGTCGTTGGACGTGCAGAGGTAGACCGAGGCGCCGTCGCTCATGAGCGTGGTTCCCGCGAGGTCGCGGATACCGGCCCGGCGCAACTCCTCCACCGCGGTGCGGATCTGCTGCAGGGAGATGCCGGTGTCGAGCAGGCTCTTGACGAGCTTGAGGACGAGGATGTCACGGAAGCCGTACAGACGCTGCGATCCGGAGCCACTGGCGCCACGGACGGTGGGCACGACGAGCTCGGTGCGGGCCCAGTAGTCGAGCTGGCGATACGTGATGCCGGCGGCGCGAGCGGCCACGGCGCCGCGGTAGCCGACCTCGTCGTCCATGGCCGGGAGACCGTCGGTGAAGAGGAGTTCGGTCACGAACCGCGGGTCGCCTGCGAGCTCATCCGCATTCATCTGAAATCCTCCCTGGAACGGTTATCTCCACGGTAGAGCAGTGCCCCGGCACCGGCAACGACATCCGCGCGGGGCCGAAGGTGTGTCGCAATCAGTTCGTTACGAAAGGATGCGCGACAGCGCGTCCTTCACGAACAGCGCCCGCACGTCGTCGATCCGTGACGCGAGCTCCGGAGCCAGTTCGCTCGCTCGCGCGCGCGACGGCGCGTCCGTGCGTCGGAGCAGTGTCGACAGTGCCGACTCGATCAGCGACACCTCCCGCTCCGCCCCTTGGCGCAGCGAACGCAGGTGACGCGGCTCGATGCCGTGCCGGTCGAGCGCCACGAGTCCCCGCAGGAGCGCCACCGTGTTCTCCGGATAGGTCTCCTGCGCGGTGATGACGCCGGTGCTGATGGCGTCGTTGAGAAGCTGCGGCCCGGCGCCGGCGGCAGCGAGGAGCTCATCGCGGCGGTAGCGACGCGGCGCGGGTGAGATCGACGGCGGCGGGACGAGGGCAGCGGCATCGCCGGTCGCCTCGGCCTGGTCGAGCTGCTCGCGGATCACGCTCAGTGGAAGGTAGTGGTCGCGCTGGAGCGTGAGCCCGAGGCGCAGCCGCTCGATGTCGGCGGTCGAGAACTTGCGGTACCCCGACTCGGTGCGCGACGGGCGCACGATGCCCTGCACCTCGAGGAACCGCAGCTTGCTGGAGGTCAGGTCGGGGAACTCCGGCGTGAGGCGAGCGAGCACCTGACCGATACTCAGCAGGCCCGCGGACGACGAGCGTTCGCGGGCGGAAGTCGCCGCCATCAGGCGTTCGCCGCCGGACGATCGAGGGGCGAGGCGAAGAAGTTCAGCCGGAACTTGCCGACACGGAGCTCGGCACCGTCGGTGAGCGTGCTGCGGTCGACGCGCTCCCCGCTCACGTAGGTGCCGTTGAGCGACCGCTGGTCGATGATCTCGAACGCGGCGCCGTTGCGCGTGATCTCCGCGTGCCGACGAGACACGGTCACGTCATCGAAGAAGATGTCGGCCTCGGGGTGGCGGCCGACGGTGGTCACGTCGGTGTCGAGCAGGTAGCGTGCCCCGGCCAGGGCGCCCGAACGGACCAGCAGCAAAGCCGAACCGGAGGGCAGCGCCGAGATGGCCGACTGCTCGACATCTGTCAACTCCACGCCGAACGGCACGAACGACAGGTCGGAGTCGTGTCCGAACGTCTGCGTCACATCGTGCTTCTGGTCGCCGGAGCGATGGATGGCGGCTTCACCGGCCGGTCGGCTGTCGCTGTCTGTCACTGTGCCCTCCTGACTGTCCAGACTAACGGATGCCGCAGGCCCCCGGGGAGGTCGCTTTCGCACTCAGCCGTCGCATACCGGTGATTCATAGGGTGGAGGGGTGAAGACCAAAGCCCTGCGCCACCCGGCCACCCCGATCGCCCTCGCCGCGGCCCTCCTCGCCGCCTCCCTCGTGCTCTTCTCCCCCCTCTCCGCCTCGGCACACGACGCCCTGGTGTCGTCGTCGCCCGCAGCGGACTCCTCGGTCGAGACGGTTCCCTCCGAGCTCACCCTCACCTTCAGCGCGAAGCTGATCGACGGCGAGGGCGCGACCGAGGTGGTCGTGACCGACCCCTCCGGCGCGACGGTCACCGAAGGGCCGGCGACCGTGGACGGCGCGATCGTCACCCAGCCGCTCAGCGGCAGCGGCCCCGCCGGCGCCTATCACGTGGTGTGGAAGGTCGTGTCCAGCGACGGTCATCCCACCTCCGGCGAGTTCTCCTTCACGGTCACCGCCGGCGACGAGGCAGCGACCGACGCGCCGACCACCGCCCCCGCGACCACCGCTCCCGCCACCGCGGCCCCGACCGACCAGACCCCGACGCCCGCATCCCCCGCCCCGACGGCACCCGACGACGCGGGCGCATCGGCGTGGATCTGGGTGCTCGTGGTCCTCGCCGTCCTGATCGTGATCGGCGTCGCCGTGTGGCTGACGATGCGCCGTCGCGGCGGCACCGCTCCGTCCGATTCCGACGCCCCCACCGAGCGATAGGCTTAAGGCATGCCACACTACGACGTCGTCATCCTTGGTGCAGGTCCTGGCGGATACGTCGCTGCGGTTCGCAGCGCACAGCTCGGCCTGTCCACCGCGATCATCGAGGAGAAGTACTGGGGTGGTGTGTGCCTCAACGTCGGCTGCATCCCCTCCAAGGCGCTCCTGAAGAACGCGGAGCTCGCGCACACCCTGAAGCACAAGGCCGACTTCTTCGGCATCTCCGGCGACTTCACCATCGACTACGGCAAGGCGTTCGACCGCAGCCGCGTCGTGGCCGACGGGCGCGTCAAGGGCATCCACTTCCTCATGAAGAAGAACAAGGTGACCGAGTACGACGGGCGCGGCACGTTCACCGGCCCGAAGGCCATCTCGGTGGCCAAAGCCGACGGCACGACCGAAGAGGTCACGTTCGACAACGCGATCATCGCGACGGGCTCCAAGGTGCGTCTGCTTCCGGGCGTGCAGCTGAGCGACAACGTGGTGACGTACGAGGAGCAGATCCTCTCCCGTGAGCTGCCGAAGTCCATCGTGATCGTCGGCGCCGGCGCGATCGGCATGGAGTTCGCCTACGTGATGACGAACTACGGCGTGAAGGTCACGATCATCGAGTTCCTCGACCGTGCGCTCCCCAACGAGGACGCCGATGTGTCGAAGGAGATCACGAAGCAGTACAAGAACTACGGCGTCGACATCCTCACCTCCACCAAGGTCGAGTCGGTCGTCGACAACGGCTCGTCCGTCACCGTGTCGTACACGGGCAAGGACGGCCAGCAGAGCTCGATCGAGGCCGACAAGGTGCTCATGTCGGTCGGGTTCGCCCCGAACGTCGAGGGCTTCGGGCTCGAGAACACGGGCGTGAAACTCACCGAGCGCGGCGCGATCGACATCGACGACCACATGCGCACCAACGTCGAGGGCATCTACGCCATCGGCGACGTGACGGCCAAGCTGCAGCTCGCCCACGTGGCCGAGGCACAGGGCGTGGTCGCGGCCGAGACCATCGGCGGCGCGGAGACGATGACCCTGGGCGACTACCGGATGATGCCGCGCGCGACGTTCTGCTCGCCGCAGGTCGCGTCGTTCGGGCTCACCGAGCAGCAGGCGAAGGACGAGGGGCGCGAGATCAAGGTCGCGACGTTCCCGTTCATGGCCAACGGCAAGGCGCACGGCCTCGGCGAGCCGGTCGGCTTCGTCAAGCTCATCGCCGACGCCGAGCACCTCGAGCTCATCGGTGCGCACATGATCGGCCCCGACGTGTCGGAGCTGCTGCCCGAGCTCACGCTCGCCCAGAAGTGGGACCTCACGGCACTCGAGCTGGCACGCAACGTGCACACGCACCCGACGCTGTCGGAGGCCCTGCAGGAGGGCTTCCACGGCCTCGCCGGCCACATGATCAACTTCTGATCGCACGCACACGAAGGCCCGGGCCGCTCTCACGGACCGGGCCTTCGTGCGTCAGAGACCGTGCATCGTGAGGAGGCCGGTCGTCCATGCGCGCAGCGCCGGTGAGCCGAGCGTGCGGACCAGGGACTCCCGGCCCGCGACGACCGGCACCGGCGCGGGGGCGCCCATCGCCATGAAGAACGCCGAGCGCCGCTGGGCCCGCGCGGCGGCCGTCCGCGTGCGACGGGCGAAGGCGTCGAGGTCGGGCCTGTCGCCCGGCTCGGTGTCGCGCAGGACGGCGGCGAGCCGGAGCGCAGCCGTCCAGCCGAGGTTCATGCCCTGACCACCGATCGGGCTCACCTCGTGCGCCGCATCGCCCAGGAGCACCACGCGCCCCCGGTGCACCCGCTCCGCCACATGCTGCGCGGCGACGAAGGACGACACCGTGGCGCGGTCGTCCACGACCAGCCGCTGCCCGGTGCGCGCCGCGACGACCGCCGCGAGCTCGGCCGCGGACGCCACCGGACCACCCTGACCCTCGCGCACCACCCACCGCCGACGGTCGCCGGGGAGGGGGAACGACTCCACGAGGCCGTCCGGCTCGAAGAACAGCACCGCGCGGTGGTCGGTCGTCGGCGCCTCCACGTCGAGCATCGCGTAGCGCGCCCGCCCCGGTCGGCGCGCCCAGTCCACCCCGAACGCGCGACGCAGACGACTGCGCACACCGTCGGCGACCACGACCATCGACGCCGTCTCCTCGCGCCGCCCGTCGGTGCCGTCGACGCCCACCCGCACGACCGTGCCGTCGTCGCGCACCGAGCGGACGGTCGAGCCCAGGCGCAGCGCATCCCCCTGCAGACGCTGCAACCGCTCCCGCAGCAGCCCCTCCGTCCGCGGCTGCGGCAGTGTGTAGACGGGTCGGTCCGCGGTGAAGTCCAGTGACGCGAGGCGCCGCCCCCTGCTGCGCACCTCGCCGCCCGTCAGTCGCAGCGCCTCCGCTCGCGCTGCTGTGCCCACCCCTGCCGCGTCGAGGGCATCGAGCCCCGGACGGTGAATGCCGATCGCGCGCGTCCGCCGCCCGGGCTCCGCGCGCTGCTCGTGCACGCGCACCCGCCGACCGTCCTGTGCCAGCAGGCACGCCACGAGCAGCCCGACGGGGCCGCCGCCGACCACGAGCACGTCATGTTCCGGCACGCGGCGCCTCCCACCGCAGCTCCAGTCGCGCGGGAAGACGACTGCGCACGCTCCATCCCGACGGCGCCAGTGCGGCGAGCTCCCGCGCGGTGTACGAGCGCCGGATACTGCGCAGACCGTCCACGCGGATGAAGGAACCGGCGAGCAGTGTGCGGGAGAGCGGCCACGTGGCACCCGCGAAAGCCGTGTAGGCCAGGCGGCCGCGCGCGATGTCGTGATGCGAGACCAGCCCGCCCGGAGCGGTGAGGGCCTGCGAGTCGCGCAGCACCGCGTCGAACTCCCCGGCATCCAGGTGATGCAGCACGTGATTCGACAGCACCACGTCGTACCGATCGCCCTTCTCGACCAGCTCGGACGACAGCGCACACCGGTAGCGGATGCCCAGCCCCGCGTCGTGCGCTGACGCCCACCGGATCGCGCGCTCATCCGCATCCAGCGCCGTGACGTCGGCCTCGAGCCCGTCCCGCCGCAGCCGCCGCACGAGAAGGCGGCACAGATCCCCGCCGCCCGCACCGATGTCCAGGATGCGGATCCGGCGGGCGGCCGCGCGCGGGCGGATGTCCTGACGGTAGAGGCGTCCGGGCCGGGAGACCACCGCGTTCACGGCACCGAACCGCTGGTACGTGCGACCGAGCATCTCCTCATCGGCCTGCGGGTCGTCCATCAGCTCCCGCACGTGGGTCGCGCGGACCCGGAGATCCACGCTCATGAAGCCGCCGGGGCGACCACGGTCAGCAGCGCGCTCTCCGCCGTGAGACCGGGGCCGAACGCCATCGCAGCCACGCGGTCGCCCGGCTCGGCCCCCTCGCGCTCCAGGATCCGCTTCAGCACGAACAGCACGGTCGCACTCGACATGTTGCCGTACTCGCGCAGCGTCTCGCGCGCCGGTCGCAGCTGTGCGTCGCTCAGCGCCATCCGCTCCTGCACCCTGTCGAGGATGCTCCGCCCGCCGGGATGGATCGCCCAGTGCCGCACCTGTTCACCCACCCGTCCGGCGGCGAACGCCTCCGCGAGGCCGTCCTCCCGGGAGTAGAGCGGGCCCAGCGCCCCGATGATGGACGCGCCGATGATCTGCGGCACCGCGGTCGACAGGATCATCTCGAACCCCGAGTCGCCGATCGTCCAGGCCATGTCGTCCACGCCCTCCGGGACGATCGCGGTGTGGAAGCCGTCGAGGCGGAGCGCGGGAACGGACGAGGGGAGGTCACGCGCGGTGACGACGCCCGCTGCAGCGCCGTCGGCGAAGAGCGAGGAGGCCACGATCGTGTCCGGATCCTCCGAGGAGCGCAGGTGCAGGGTGCAGAGCTCCACGCTCACGACCAGCACGACCGCGTTCTCATCGGCCGCGCAGAACTGAGCAGCGGCCCGCAGCGCCGGCATGGAGGCGTAACAGCCCATGAAGCCCAGGTGATAGCGCTGGACCGCATCGGACAGACCGAGCCCCCGCACGATCTCGTACTCCGGTCCCGGTGCGTGGAAGCCCGTGCAGGACACCGTGATCACGTGCGTGACATCGGCGGCGGTCACGTCGGGATCCGCGTCGAGCGCGCGACGGGCGGCCTCGACGAAGAGCCGCGAGGCCTCCCGCGTGTAGTAGTCGTTGCGTGCTTTCGTGCCCGGGGCGAGCAGTCGACCGGAGCGACGGTCGTAGAACAGCGGCTCGTCCGGCTCCGCCCCCTCGGCGAGTTCATCGATCACGGTGTGCCGTGTGTCGATCCCCGACACGCGGAAGGAGGTCGACACGATGCGCTGAGCCAGCCGACCGAGACCGGGCTGGGCGGCGAAGACCTCACGCACCTGCTCCTGCACGAGAACGGTCTCGGGGACGATCGTCTGCAGCGATCGAAGCACAGGCGGTCGGCTCATGGGCCCACTCAACCACCCGGCGAGCTCCGGGGAAAAGGGGTTGCGTCGTGGCCGTCGCGCGCCTAGAACCCGAGCGCTCTGGCGAGCTTCGACTCGGAGGACGCCTCACGGGCGCCGGCCGCACGCACCACGCCCTCGACCGCGGCGAACAGGGCTGCGCGTCCTGCCTCATCGGCGGGAGCGGCGGGACCGAGCTCCACCTCCCACTCACGCCACGCGCGGCGCGTGCCACGGCGGACGTCGGTCGCACGGACGCGATCGTCCACGAACTCCGCCACGACGCCGCGCGGCCCCGTGAGCAGGTAGGCCGTGCGGTCGTTCTCGATGCGCGCGAGGGGGGTCAGCGGCGCCGTCGTCCAGCCGGAGATCGCCTCGACGACCACGGCGGGAACGGTCTCGCCGGTGTCACCGAGCGGCCATCCCAGCTCCAGGCGTCCGTCGCCCTGCCGCGGCCCCTTCACGTGCCAGCCCTCGTCCGGGCCGCCCGTGCGGCGACGCAGCGCGACGCCCGAGCGCGCGAGGGCGCCGTCGTCGGTGTCGAGATAGTGCGCGTCCAGGGCACGGTGCTCACCGGACGACACGGCATCGACCCCCGGGATCGCCTCCCACCGCGGGAGCGGAGTGTCGTCGTCGACGTCGTACGTGCGCTCGACCTCGACCGTGCGGGAGGGCTCAGTCATCCTCGAGCGTGAGGTCTTCGAGCGACTCCTCGAACCAGTAGTCGACCTCGGTCGGGCCGTCGCCCTCGCCCGTGTTCTGCGGCTCGCCGCGGCGGTTGTACACCACCTGCGTCTCGCTGTAGGGGACGATCAGCTTGTCGTCCGCATCGCCGAGGGGGATGATCTGCCCGTCCAGCGGGCCGCCGTGGAGTCGTGCGAGTGCCATGTGCCCAGAGTAGACCCGACCTCCCCCATCCGCGCGGCGCCCGGCCGCTCAGCCGAGCAGGACACCGAGGACGGCTCCCGCGATCATCCACGGTCCGAACGCGATCCTGGTCGCCCGGTCGGCGCGCCGCAGCGCCATCAGCACGAGCGCGTACAGGGCTCCGAGGACGAATGCGGACGCCGCGCCGAGCGCGAGCGCCGTCCAGCCGTGCCACGCAAGCAGCAGCCCGATGACCGCCGCGAGCTTGACGTCTCCCCCGCCCATGCCGGCGCGACTGATCACGCGCAGCACCAGGTAGAAGCCACCGAGCAGGACGCCGCCGAGCAGGGCACGGATCATCGACTCGGGCCGACCCGTCGCGACGGCATCCCCGGTGACGAGCAGGAGCAGGGCGGCGAGCGTGGGCAGCACGATGCGGTTGGGGAGACGGTGCGTGCGTGCGTCGATCACGACCAGCCATCCGCCGATGCCGAGGAGGGCGCCGTGCACCAGGCCGATGAGGGCGAGTCGGAGATCCATCCGGGCAGGCTAGGCGAGCAGCATGCGCGCCGATGACCCCCTGTGGACAGGGTTTCGCGGATGTCCGATGTACGAATTAGCGTCGTTCACGTCACTTGCTTTATTCGTACATATCTTCGAGGATGGATGCATGGGGATCGGGCTCGATGCGATGACCGCGCTCTCTCCGACCAGCGACAACCGCGCCGGAGAGGTGCTGCGGCTGCGCCGCGAGATCAGCCGGATGCAGCGGCGGCGCAGCGAGCACACCCTGCTCCCCCTCGACCCCGCCTTCGCTGCGCTGCTGCCCGAGGAGGGACTCCAGACCGGCACCTCCTACACGGTCTCCCCCTCCCCGGCCCTCGTGCTGGCGCTGCTCAGTGCCGCCTCGGGCAAAGGGCACTGGTGCGCGGTGATCGGCATGCCGACCCTCGGGGTGGAGGCCGCCGCCGCCTACGGCATCGACCTGACCAGGCTCATCCTCGTCCCGTCTCCCGGAGACCGCTGGCTCGCAGTGACCTCCGCCCTCGCCGAAGTGGTGCCGCTGATCGTCGTCCAGCCGGAGTCGAGGGCCCGGGATGCGGATGTCGCACGGCTGAGTGCTCGACTGCGCGACCGCGGCTCCACCCTGCTGGTCGCCGAGGAACCGGGCGCGGGGCGGTGGGCGCAGAGCGAGGGCACCATCCGCCTGCACGACCCCGACTGGCACGGGCTCGGAGAGGGGTGGGGCCTGCTCTCCGATTGCACGGTGACGGTCACCGCCCGGACCAGGCACAGCCCGCGCGCCTCGAGTGTGCGGGTGCGGCTCCCCGGCGGACACGGTGCCGTCGAGACGGCGGTGGCCGAGCTGACCGCACTGCCCCCGCTCTCCGTCGAACCGGAGGCGTCGGGCACCTCCGCCCCGTCGGAGCTCCTCTTCTGGGCGGAGGCAGGATGAACGCTCCCCTCCGCGTCCTCGTGCTGTGGTTCCCGGACTGGCCCCTGCGGGCGGCCCTGGGTGGCGGGCAGCCGCATCCGCCCACGGCCCTGGTGCAGGCGAACACGGTCGTCGCGTGCACCGCCTCGGCCCGAGCGCACGGCGTCCGCATCGGCCAACGTCGCCGCGTCGCCCAGGGACTCCTCTCCTCGCTCCGGGTCCTCCCGCACGACCCGGGGAAGGACGAACGGGCCTTCGCCCCGGTGCTGCAGGTCATCGAGAGACACGCCCCCGGGGTCACGCTCCTGCGCCCGGGCCTCGCGATCCTGCGAGCCAGGGGCATCTCGCGCTACCACGGGGGCGAGGCGGAGGCGGCGGCGGCGCTCTCCGCGATCCTGGCCGACGCCGGCTACCCCGAGGTGCGCGTCGGGGTCGCCGACGGTCCCTTCACGGCCGAGATCGCCGCACGGGGAACGGCCCCCTGCACGGTCGTCCCGCCCGGCGCCTCCCGGGATTTCCTGGCACCGTACCCCGTCCAGGTGCTCCGCGACGAGCAGCTCAGCGGGCTCCTCCTGCGACTCGGGGTGCGCACCCTCGGCGCGTTCACCGCCCTCGACCCGCTCGATGTGCGCGACCGTTTCGGCGAACAGGGAGCCCGGATGCACGCCCTCGCCTCCGGCGCCGACTCCCGCCCGCTGACCCCGCGCCCGCCCGACCCCGAGCTGGCGCGGAGCATCGAGTTCGACACCCCCCTGGGCGGCGCCGACCAGGTGGCCTTCGCCGTGCGGCAGACGGCCGACGCCGTACTGCTCGCCCTCGCCGATGCCTCCGTCGTCTGCACCGAGGTGCGGATCGATCTGACGGACGATGGCGGCGAGGTCTTCTCCCGCACCTGGCTGCACCCGACGTGCTTCGACGCCTCCGACCTCGTCGACCGGGTGCGCTGGCAGCTGGAGTCCCTGGCGGCGCTGACCGCGAAGGAACCCGTGGACGAGGCGAGGGCGTTCGGCGGCATCGCGGCGGTCCGCATCCTCCCCGTCGCCGTGGACGACGCGGCACACCATCAGCCCGGCCTCTTCGGATCGGGCACCGACGAGCGCCTGCACCACGCGGTCTCCCGGGTGCAGACCATGCTCGGACATCAGGGCGTGGTCACGGCGGCCGTGTCGGGTGGGCGCTGGCTGGCCGACCGTCAGGTGCTCACCCCGTGGGGCGAACGAGTGGTGCCCCCGCGGGACCCCGGGTCGCCCTGGCCGGGCAGCCTCCCCGATCCGCTGCCGTCCGAGGTCTTCCGCCCTCCCCGCCCGGTCGGCGTCGTCGGGGTCGACGGGAGCGTCCTCACGGTGGACGACCGCGGGGCGCTGTCGAACGACCCCGCCCGCATCGACGGTGCCGGGGTGCAGGCCTGGGCGGGGCCGTGGCCGGTGCAGGAACGCCGGTGGGCTCCGGGGGGCGGCAAGCGGGGGCATCGGCTCCAGATCGTCGACGACCGCGACCGCGCCTGGCTCGTCTTCCACGCCGGCGAGCGCTGGTGGGCTGAAGGGAGGTATCGCTGATGGGATGGCACAACCCGCCGCTGAGCTGGGATCAACTGGAGCGCACCCTCAGCGGCGATCCGGCCCCGCCGTCCGCGACCCCCGGGCGACGAGCGGACCCCGGACCCGTGAGCCGACGCCGCAAGCGCCTCCCTCCCGCCCTGCCGAAGCGGCCGGAGGACGCCGTGCCCTATGCCGAGCTGCACGCGCACTCCTCCTACTCCTTCCTCGACGGCGCCTCCTCCCCCGAAGACCTTCTGGCCGAAGCCGAACGCCTGGGCCTGAGCGCACTCGCCCTCACGGACCACGACGGGTTCTACGGCGCCGCGCGCTTCGCCGAGCTCGCGGAGCACATGGAGGTGCAGCTGCAGACCGTGTTCGGAGCCGAACTGTCGCTCGACCTGCCGCTCGCCCCGCAGGGCGCCGCCGACCCGCCCGGCGAGCATCTGCTCGTGCTCGCCCGCGGCATGGAGGGCTACCACCGGCTGTCCGGGGCGATCACCGCCGCCCAGCTGCGGGGCGGGGAGAAGGGACGCCCCGTGTACGACCTCGACGACCTGGCCGCCCGCGCGGACGGACACTGGACGATCCTGACCGGCTGCCGCAAGGGCGCGGTCCGGCGAGGGCTCGACGCCGGCGACGCCGCCACCCCGCTCCGACGACTCGTCGACCTGTTCGGCAGCGACAGCGTGGCCGTCGAGCTCTTCGACCACGGAGAGCCCCTGGACACACGGCGCAACGACGCTCTCGCCGACCTCGCGCGGCGGATGCGCCTGCCGGTCGTGGCGACCAACAACGTGCACTACGCCAGGCCGATGCAGGCTCCCCTCGCGGAGGCCGTGGCCGCGGTCAGGGCGGTGCGCAGCATGGACGAGCTCGACGGCTGGCTGCCCGCGCACGGCGGAGCACACCTGCGCAGCGGGGCCGAGATGACGGCACGTTTCGCGCGCTACCCCGGAGCGATCTCACACGGGCTGGAGATCGCCGCCGCCTCCGCCTTCCCGCTGCGCATGGCACGCCCGGCCCTCCCTCGGCAGGACGTGCCGCCGGGCCACACGCCCATGAGCTGGCTGCGACACCTGGTGTGGGCGGCGGTGCCGACGAAGTACCCCCGGCTGGACGCCGACGGCCACCGCCGCATCGAGCGCGAGCTCGACGTGATCGAGGAGAAGGACTTCCCCGGCTACTTCCTGATCGTGCACGGCATCGTCGCCGAGGCCCGTCGCCGCGGGATCCTCTGCCAGGGGCGAGGCTCCGCTGCGGCGAGCGCGGTGTGCTACCTGCTGGGCATCACCGCGGTCGACCCGATCCTCTACCGGCTGCCGTTCGAGCGGTTCCTCGCCACCACGCGCACGGAGGAGCCCGACATCGACGTGGACTTCGACTCGCGGCGCCGGGAGGAGATCATCCAGTGGGTGTATCGCGAGTACGGAAGAGAGCGGGCGGCCCAGGTGGCGAACGTCATCCAGTACCGGCCGAAGAACGCGGTCCGCGACATGGCCAGGGCCCTGGGGTACTCACCGGGCCAGCAGGACTCGTGGTCTCGGCAGGTCGACGGGTGGGGGTCGGGGCTCGAGCCCGTCGAGGGCCACGACATCCCGGACACCGTGCTCGACTACGCCGCCGAGCTGCTCAAGGCCCCCCGTCACCTGGGGATCCATTCCGGCGGCATGGTGCTCACCGCGCGCCCGGTCGGCGAGGTGGTCCCGGTGGAGCACGCCCGCATGGAGGACAGGACGGTCATCCAGTGGGACAAGGACGACGCCGCCTTCATGGGGCTGGTGAAGTTCGACCTGCTCGGCCTCGGCATGCTCGCGGCCCTGCAGCACTGCTTCGACCTCGTGCGCGAGGCCACCGGCGAGGAATGGACGCTGGAGACCCTGCCGAAGGAGGAGGCCGGGGTGTACGACATGCTGTGCCGCGCCGACTCGATCGGCGTCTTCCAGGTCGAGTCCCGAGCGCAGATCGGCCTGCTGCCCCGCCTGCAGCCCCGCCGCTTCTACGACCTCGCGATCCAGATCGCCCTGATCCGCCCCGGACCCATCCAGGGTGGCGCGGTGCATCCGTTCGTGCGGCGCAAGATGGCGAAGGACCGGACGGACGAGGAGAACAGGGAGCGGGAGGCCAGGGGCGAGGCGCCGGTGGACTTCCCGATCCCCTACCCGCACAGCGACCTGGAGGACATCCTGAAGCGCACCCTGGGGATCCCCATCTTCCAGGAGCAGCTGATCCAGATGGCCACGGCGGTGGGCGACTGCACGGCCGACGAGGCGGACCTGCTGCGGCGGGCGATGGGGTCCAAACGAGGGCTGGAGAAGATCGAGAAGGTGCGGGGCAAGCTCTACGCAGGGATGGCCAGGCGAGGACTCGTGGACGACGACGCCGACCGCATCTACGCGCAGATCCAGGCGTTCTCGAACTTCGGTTTCGCCGAGTCGCACTCGCTGTCGTTCGCGCTCCTCGTCTACGCGAGCTCCTGGCTGAAGCTGCACTACCCGGCGGCCTTCCTCGCCGGGCTGCTGCGGTCGCAGCCGATGGGGTTCTACTCCCCCGCGACACTCACGGCGGATGCCCGCCGGCACGGGGTGGAGGTGCGCCGCCCCGATCTGCACCTGTCCGGGGCCACCGAGCTGCTCGAACCCGTCGCCGCGGACGGCGGCACCGGGCCCACGGGCAGGGAGAGCTGCCTGGCGGATCCGCAACCGGAAGTCCTGCGCTTCGACCGGAGCGCGCCGGACGAGTCGGCGGCACACCGCAGGGACGGGCGGTTCGCGGTGCGACTCGGGCTCAGCGGCATCCGCGGCATCGGCGTGCCGCTGGCGGAACGGATCGTCGCCGAGCGTGAGGCCCACGGCCCCTATCGCGATCTCCACGACCTGGTGCGGCGGACCGATGCGACGGCGGCGCAGCTGGAAGCCCTCGCCACCGCCGGCGCCTTCGCGTGCCTCGGCCTCGAACGGCGGGAGGCGATCTGGCTCGCCGGGGCCGCGGCCGACGACCGCTCCCGCTTCCTGCCGGGGACGACCGTGGCTGTGCAGCCTCCCCTGTTCGCCGACCAGACGAGTTACGAACGGCTCTCGGCCGATCTCTGGGCCACGGGCATCTCGACGGACGACCACCCCATGGCACACTTCCGCGCAGCCCTCCAGACCCGCGGGGTGCTGACCGCGGCCGATCTGCAGAAGCACGAGACGGGACGACGCATCGAGGTCGCCGGGCTGGTCACCCACCGACAGCGACCGGCGACAGCGGCCGGGGTCACCTTCGTGAACCTCGAAGACGAGAGCGGTCTGGTGAACGTGATCTGCTCCACCGGTGTCTGGGGCCGCTTCGGCCGGATCGCCCGCGAGTCGCCGGCACTCATCATCCGCGGCATCCTCGAACGCTCACCCGAGGGTGTGGTCAACGTGCTCGCCGACGCCTTCGAGGATCTGCAGACCGGCGTGGCCCACCGATCGCGGGACTTCCGATGACCCGGGCACCGACAGCGCAGGCCCCTCAGAAGCGAAGGACGTCCGCCGACCGCACCAGGCACCCGCCCCGGCCCCGCGCGGCCCGCGTGCGTCACCAGAAGCGCTCGGGCTCCTCGGCCGGCGGGCGGTCGGTGCCACCCCAGCGGTCGGCCTCCGCCTTCGCCGCCTCCACCGCCGCATCCGCTCCCCGCAGCGCGACCCCGGCCTCGCTCGCCGCAGGCCCGACGGGGTCCACGAGCAGCGCCGTGCGCGTCACGCCGCCGCTGACCGTGACCGTGCACTCCAGAACCCGTCCGATCCAGCGCGAGAGCGCGCCGCGCGCCTCCTCGCCGCGCCGGTACCGGATCCCCGTGTCGAGGTCGACTACCGACAGCACGATCGGCTCTCGGCCCTCTCCCTCATCGTGCTCGGTCACCTCGATCCGATGCCCGAGCGGGAGCGCGACCTGACCGGCGAACACGAGCATCCTGTCCATTCCCCCACCCTACGAAACCGCCACCGGACCCGACAGACACCCCGGGCGAAAACCTCCTCGCAACTTTCTTTGTCCCCCAAATGGCGGACACGGCGATTAAGCGATATTCTGCTCTTCGTAGCGGGGGCTACAGGCTGAGGAACTGGGGAATCAGCCATCGAGAGCAGCGGAAGTTTCGCCGCCTCCCCAACCGTCCGGGAAGGACGGTGAGCCCTCTCGACAGCACCGTGCTGGGGCGGTCCGGTCGAGAGGGCATACCCCGCGCCACGGCGCCCCACATCCTCGCCCGTCAGCCGTCCCCGACTAGCCGTCGGCAGAGCCGCGGTCAACCCCGGCCCGCACACGCCGCCGCGGGGCTAGCGTCGCCCCCCATGACGACCGTGTTCCGAACGACTCGCGCCCCGCGTCGGACGGGAGGCACCCGCGGGGCCTTCACCGCTCCCGCGGCGCCTCTCATCCCACCGGCGCATTCCACAGACTCGGCGCCCGCTCACCGCGCGCACCCGGGGGACGCCGCGCGTGCCGCATCGCCCTACAGCACGTCGTCGTCGGCGTCGGCGTCGTCGAGGTCGTCGTCGTCCAGTGGCACCTCGTGCCGCTGCTCGGCCGCATCGGCCGGGTCGGCCTCGACCGAGTGCACGTCCGGCTCACCGGTCGTCGTCACCTCCGGGTCGTCCGGCACCTCCAGATCGGGCCGCTCCTGCTCCTGCAGGTCGGCTTCCGGCTTGACCTCGTCGATCGGCTGGTCGCTCAGGAACATCGCGTCTCCTCTCGTTCGGCGGATGCTCCCACCCTGTAACGCCCGCCGGCCAGCGGCAAGGGGCTTGACGGCTACGCACCCCCTCGCGGAGGCGGCACCGTGACCGGGGGACCCGTCACCGGGCGCGTCCGCATCGGCGTCTCGGGCTGGCGCTACGCCCGCTGGCGGGGCGACTTCTACCCCCGCGGCCTGCCGCAGCGCCGCGAGCTCGAGTACATCGGGGAGCAGTTCCCCTCGGTCGAGCTCAACGGCTCGTTCTACTCGCTGCAACGGCCCGAGAGCTACCGCACGTGGGCGTCGAGCGTGCCGGACGACTTCGTGTTCGCCGTGAAGGGGTCGCGCTACGTCACGCACATGCTGCGCCTGCGCGCGGTCGACCAGGCCCTCGCGAACTTCTTCGCCTCGGGCGTGCTGGCGCTCGGCGAACGGCTCGGGCCGATCCTGTGGCAGCTGCCGGAGCGCCAGAAGTTCGTGCCGGCGCTCCTGGAGTCGTTCCTCGACAGCCTCCCCCGCACCACCGGGGAGGCGCTCGAACTCGCCCGCGGCCACGACGAACGCCTCCGTGACCGCGCGTGGCTCGACATCGACGCCGACCGGCCGCTGCGCTACGCGCTCGAACCGCGCTCCGCCACCTTCGCCGACCCCGCGAGCCTGACGCTGCTGCAGGCGCACGGCACCGCGCTGGTGGTCGCGGACACCGCGGGGCGATGGCCGAGGTTCGACGCGCTGACCGCGGACCACGTGTACATCCGGCTCCACGGCGCGCGCATGCTGTACCACAGCGGGTACACCGGCGCCGAGTTGCGCGAGTGGGCGACGCTCATCCGGGCCTGGGCCGACGGGTCGGGCGCCGCGGACGGCCGCCCGCGCGACGTGTTCGTGTACTTCGACAACGACGCCCGCGGGCACGCCCCGCACGACGCCCTGGCGTTGCGCGCCCTCGTGGACGCCCCACCGGCGTGATGGCGAGGCGTCAGCGGTCGCCGACGTGTCCTGGCGCGGTGAGCGACAGCACCCGCTCGACGAACGCCCCGTACTCCTCCATGTAGTGCGCGAGGAAGTCTCTCGTGCCCTCGTCGTGCACCTCGCCGTCCGCACCGAACACCTCGGGCCGGAACGTGATGTACGCCTCCGGCGCGTTCAGCTGCGGGGCGTTGAGGAAGCTCAGCACGCTGCGCATGGACGACTGCATGACGGCCGTGCCGATCGCGCCGGTCGACGCACCGATGATGCCGCTCGGCTTGCGGGCGAACGAGTTGTGACCCCACGGGCGCGAGCCCCAGTCGATCGCGTTCTTCAGCGCGCCGGGGATCGACCGGTTGTACTCGGGCGACACGAACAGCAGGCCCTCGGCACTCTCCACCGCGCGCTTGAACTCCGTGACCGCCTCGACCGGCTCGAGCTCGTCGTCGCGGTTGTAGAGGGGAAGGCCGCGGATGGGGATCTCCTCCAGCTCCAGGCTGGGCGGCGCGAGGCGCACCAGCGCCCTCGCGAGGGTGCGATTGATCGAGTCCGACGCCAGGCTGCCGATGAGGTAGCCGATCCGATGGGCCATGGTGAGTCCCCCGTCTCTCCCTGCATTTCCAGGATATCTCCGCGGTGGGGGCTTGCCGCAAGGCCCCACCCCGGGGGCAGAATCGACGGTCTGCGCGCGCTCCGGCGCGTGGAACGCGAAGGAGATTCATGCCCATCGACCCCTTCCACCTCTCCCCCGAGAAACAGGCCAAGACCGCCCCCGCCCTCATCGACGCCGATCGCCGACACCTCCAGCGCATCGCGGCCGAACTCGACGGTCAGCGCGCCGACGTCGCCCGACGGCTCGACGACGTCCGTCGCGTGCGCGCCGGCTCCGGGGGCGCCGCCGTGGACCGCGACCTCGAGATCCGGCGGCTGTCGTCGCGCCTGCGCGTGCTCGAACGCTTCGACATCGACGTGTGCCTCGGCCGCATGACCCCCGCCGACGGCGAGCCCGTCTACATCGGCCGCACCGGGCTCGCCGCGTCCGACGGCACCCGGCTGCTGATCGACTGGCGTGCGCCCGCCGCCGAGCCCTACTTCGCCGCGACGCTGGAGGACCCCCGCGGTCTGATCTCCCGCCGCCGATACCGGTGGACGGACGGCCGGATCAGCGACTACTGGGACGAGGCCCTGACCGCCGACGGCTTCGACGGCGCGGCCTCCCTCGACGACCAGTCCGCGTTCATCGCGAGCCTCGGCACGCACCGCACCGCCCGCATGCGCGACGTGCTGGCGACCATCCAGGCCGACCAGGACGCGATCATCCGCACCCCGTCCCGCGGCGCCCTCGTGGTGGACGGTGGTCCGGGCACCGGCAAGACCGTGGTGGCGCTGCACCGCGCGGCCCACCTGCTCTACGCCGAACCGCACCTCACCGCGAGCGCGGGCGGGATGCTGCTCGTGGGCCCGAACCCGCACTACCTCGCCTACGTGGAAGACGTGTTGCCGAGCCTCGGCGAGGACACCGTACGGCTGTGCACCCTCCGCGACCTCACCCCGGAAGGCGCGACGGCCCCGCCCGAAGCCGACCAGAGGATCGCCGCGCTCAAGGCCGCGCTCGACCCCGAGGCCGTGCTCGCCGCCGCGGCCGCCGCGTTCGAGCGGCCGCCCGGCCACGCGACGCGCCTCGACTCCCCGTGGGCCGACCTGTGGCTCAGCCGCGAGGAGTGGGCGGAGGTGTTCGCGGGTGCCGACCCCGCCGCGACCCACAACGAGGCGCGCGACGAGGTGTGGGAAGAGCTGCTGGAACTGCTGGTGGAACAGGTCAACGATGACGAGGTGCCGCCCCACGCGGTGCGACGGTGGCTGCGGCAGGACGACGAGCTGACCGGCACGTTCGTGCGCGCGTGGCCCCTGCTGACACCGGGCGAGGTGGTGGCTCGGCTGTGGAGCTCCCCCGAGTTCCTGCGGGCGTGTGCCCCTACGCTGACCCCCGACGAGGTGACGCTGCTGCAGCGCGACCGTCCGGATGCCTGGACCGACGCCGACCTCCCGCTGCTCGACGCGGCACACCGGCGCATCGGCGACCCGGAGGCCGTGCGAGCCGCCCACCGCCGCAACGCCGTGATCGCCTCGGCGCAGGAGCAGATGTCGCACGTGGTCGACCACCTGATCGAGGACGACGACAGCGAGATGAAGGTGATGTCGATCCTGCGTGGCCAGGACGCCCGCAACGTGCTCGTGGGCGTGGACGCACCGCCCGTGCTGCCGCCGGACGAGCTCGCCGGGCCGTTCGGGCACATCGTGGTCGACGAGGCGCAGGAGCTCACGGATGCGCAGTGGCGGATGCTGCTCGCCCGGTGCCCCTCGCGCAGCATCACGATCGTCGGGGATCGCGCCCAGGCGAGACACGGCTTCACCGAGACGTGGCAGCAGCGGCTCGCCCGGGTCGGCGTACGGGAGGTGAGCGTGGCCCACCTCGGGGTGAACTACCGCACCCCCGCGGAGGTGATGGCGGTCGCGGCCCCCGGAATCCTCGCGGCGCTGCCCGACGCGAACGTCCCGACCTCGGTGCGCGAGAGCGGCATCCCGGTGCGGACCGGTGCCGTGGCAGAGCTGCCCGCCGTGCTCGCCGACTGGCTCGCGGCGAACCCCGACGGTGTGGCCTGCGTGATCGGGGACTCCTCGTTCCCCCCGACCGACCGCGTGCGCTCGCTCACGCCGACCTCGGCCAAGGGACTCGAGTTCGACCTCGTGGTGCTGGTGCACCCCGAGCGGTTCGGCGACGACCTGACCGGCGCGGTGGACCGCTACGTCGCGATGACCCGGAGCACGCGGGAGCTCATCCTGCTCGGGTGATCCCGGACGAAGGTCGCTATCCGCCCGCGGTCCGGCGGTTCTACCCTGAGACGATGACGAACGCCGCGCGCACGGCACCGCACTGTCCCGAGGACGACGTGGTGATGCTCGCGGTGCCCGGCGGCTGGAGGTGCCCGGAGTGCGGGCACCTCCAGCAGCCGCAGGACGGCGAGGAGCCGCGGGACCGCGAGGACCTCGGCCGCCTGCGCTGAGGGCTCAGACGCTGTCGTCCTGGTCGACGATGGTGCCGGTCGGTTCGCTGATCTCGACCGTGTGGCGCACGCCGTGCTCCGACGCCAGCGCCTCGCCCTCCTCGATCGCCTCATCCCGGCTGGCGTAGCTGCGCGAGAGCTCCGGAGCACCTTCGGCCTCGTTCACCCACTGGCCGTTCTTCGACCGCGTGACCACGGCGGTGACGGTCATCACACGTCACCGGGGCCCAGGTCGCCCTGTCCCTCGTCGCCGAGGTCGGCGAGCACCGGGTCCTCGCCCTGGCTCTCGGGCTGCGGGCCGGAGCCGGGCAGGTCGTCCGCGGGGACCTCGTCGTCGGGATCGGGGATCTCGTCCGGGTCGCGCCCGGTCGCGGTCGCCGTGTCGAGCTCGTCGGCGGAGGCGCCGTCGTCGAGGGCCTCCGTGCGCTCCCATTCCGCCTGCGCCGGATCGTCCCGCGGGTCTGCTTCGGTGGTCGCGTCGCCGTCGCGCAGCGGCTGACCGCCGACGTCGTCGGGTGTCGATGCCATGTCTCCTCCTTCGATCGGTCCGCCCAGTGTGCCGCCCGGAGTTCCCGGTGCCGAGGGGGTTGAGCGGGCCGACCACAGCGGGTAGGTTCCGGCGGCGTCGGGTTTCGTGACGCTACGCGTCGCTGCGCTTGCCCGGCCGCGCCCGCCGGGCTGGAATCGACTCATGACGTCGATCGCGGTCCTCGTGGGGAACCCCCACCCGTCCTCCCGCACCACGAGCGTCGCGGAGGAGGTCGCGGCACAGCTCGCCGACCTCACGGGCGCCGAGGTGCTGCCCACCATCGAGCTCGCGGCGTATGCGGACCGGGTCTTCGTCGTGCCCGACCCCGAGATCGACGCCCTGGTCGAGGAGGTGTCGACGGCGGATGTCGTGGTCGTGGCGAGCCCCACGTACAAGGCCGCCTACACCGGGCTGCTGAAGGCGTTCCTCGACCGCGTCGACGCGGGCGGGCTGGACGGAGTGGTCGCCGTGCCCGTCCTCACGATCGGCTCCCCCGCGCACACCCTCGCCGTCGAGCACACGCTGCGCCCCCTGCTGGTCGAGCTCGGCGCGACGGTGCCCGTGCGCGGCCTCGCGTTCCCGGCCGCCGAGGTCGACGACCGCACGCGCCTCGTGTCCGCGTGGCTCGCCCCGCACCGCCGGGCGCTGGAATCGCTGCTCGCGCACTGACCAGGGGCGGGTGACGCGAGCGGAACGCGAGTGCCGCGGTCGAGGGCCGGTCCGAGCGGGGGCCGTGCGTACCGTCGTGGCATGACCGCCCCCGCCGCTTCGTCCTCGTCCCCCGCCCGCGAGCGTGCCGCCTCCGACGTGCTGGACCGGCTGTCGGTCGGCGCCGACACGTTCAAGGCCGTGTTCCGCGGGCACCCGGGAGGCGTGGCCGTGATCACCGCGCAGGGGGCGGACGGCCCCGTGGCGCTCACGGCGTCGTCGGTGTCGTCGGTGAGCGTGGATCCTCCGCTGCTGGTGTTCTCGGTGTCGGCGCTGTCGTCGGCGGCGGAGACCCTGACCTCGGCCGCGACGGTCGTGGTGCACCTCCTGGATGCGGACGACATCGAGCTCGCGCGCCTAGGGGCGACCAGCGGCATCGACCGCTTCGCCGATACGAACGCCTGGGCCCCGCTCGCCACCGGGGAGCCCGTGTTCGCGGGAGCCCGCGCCTGGGTGCGCTGCGCCGTCGTGAGCCGGATGGAGGCGGGCGGCTCGACCGTCATCGCCGCGCACGGCCTGCAGGCGCACATCGCCCGGCACGCCGAGCGCGCCCTCGTCTACCACGACCGCACGTGGCACGCCCTGGGCGCGCACTCGCTCCTCCCCTGACGGCGGGTACACACCGGCGTTGTCCGCCTCTCCGCCGCAGCGGTGCGAGATCCGCAAAGCCGGAAACGACGAAGCCCCGGTGAGAAGGATGCTCTCACCGGGGCTTTCTGGTCGGGCTGACAGGATTTGAACCTGCGACCCCTTGTCGACAAAACACGATACGACACGTACCGACTCTCACGGACATAGACCCGTTTATACCCTTGTGATCAGGGTGTTTCTCCAAACGGTAGCCGACATCAACAGACAGAGAGGGACACCCGCGAACTTCGCCATGTGAGACGAATGTGAGACGTCCATACTCGGATGATCGAAGCAAGACTGGCGCGACGCCATACCGGAGGCTACCGCTGCGAGGGTCGCCCTAGACTCGCCGGCATGACAACGCGCCCTTCGCATCAAACGACGTGGCTGACTCTAGGGGAAGCCGGGACGGTAGTGCCGGGGCTAACGCCCGCGCGTCTCTTGGCGCTTCTGCGCTCCCCTGCAGGTCTTGGCCCTCCGGTATGGACATTGACGGATGGGCAGACACTCTTCGACGAGCTCCTCTTTCGACGCTGGCTGGAAGCTACTGTCGCCACGGACTGGGTGCTGGGTCCCGCCGCCGGGTACCGCACTCCTCCGAGCCCAGATCGCCGATACGTCTACGCCGACGCCGATCTTGCCACGCTGCGGCGGCGAACCTACGTGAGCGAGTCGTCGCTCAGCGTCCTCGTGCCGAAGCTTCCGCTTTGGCGAGTACGCGATCTCAGGTTCCGCGGCGCCGGTCCACGTTTCCTCAAGCCGACGCCGCGAACCGTGGTGTACATCGCCGAGGAGGTGAGCGACTGGGCGGAAGGCGTCAGCGATTTCTCCGACCGCGTGCCTGTCAGCCTAGATGGGTCGCGCGAGCCATACACTCCTCCCCCTCGATTGTCACCGCTGCCGTAGAGCCTGCCTCGAGGCGAGCGTCACGCTCCGCCAGGTTCTCCAAGATGCGAACTGCGATGTCGCAGGAACGGCGCCGCGCGGCATCGGAAGGCTCTGCGGCGCCCACATTCGCCGGACTCTTCATGCTCGCATCCTCTCAGCAGCACGGGATCGACAGCGGCCGTGATCGCTGGCGAGCAGTGCGCGATCACCACCCCAGGATCAGAACCGCAGGAGCCCCCTCCCCGGGGGACAGGGAGGGGGCGCGAGTCGAGCGACCACCCCGCCAAGGGCTGCGCCAGGCCACTCTAGGACCCATTGTGCGTCGCGCCGCGGTGGAGCTGAAGCGCCTTCGAAGCGTCTCACCAGGGTGAGTTCAGTCGTGCCCCGTCCATTCCGGTCGGCGCGTCAGCATCAATCCGCTCACTCCGCCTCAGCCGCCGCGCGACTGGCAGCCTCCCTCGGGCTCAGACCACGTTCGAAGGCCCCCAGATAGTCCCAACGCACGAGCCGGTCGGACCGCAACCCGGTCAGCCGGTGCAGCTCGTCATCGGTCGCGGCCATCCATTCCCGCCATCGGCTCCGCTCACTCATGCTGGGAACCTACCGCGTCTGGATGCTCGGGCGGAGGACACGGCGGCTGCCAGGGACTTCCGCAGCCGCCCATCGCTCCGATCCCGTCGACGCGACCGCTATCCCTAGTCACGAGGCAATCCACCAGGTGGGAGCAATACCGCGCACGATCGATCCCGGAGTGCAACCCCCGGTCGCACCTGTGACCACGCAGCTAGCCTTGAAGGGGCGGGCGGCCAGCGCGCACCAACATCGAGGTGATCATGACGCAGAGCACGACGATTACGTTCGACGACGAGACCTACCCGCTTCCACCGGGTAGCGACGTGGTGGCTCTCATGGATCGCATCGAGGCCGCCGCCCACAGCGACACCGCCGCGTTCGTTACCTTCGCCACCGCAGGCAGCCTAGTCAGCGTACTCATCGGCGCCCACACCAGGGTCACGGTCTGCGTCGATCCGACCGCTCAAGCCGCAGCGATGGGACTATTGCCCGACGACTGGGCGGACTGGAACCTGTAGTTCGATCCGCCTCACAGGAGAAGGGCTCTCGCGGCGGGCGAATCGCAACCGCGGGGCAAGAGCCCCTCAACCGGAGCCTTCACAAGGGTTCTCCCCAGAGTCCCGAGCTGCGCTCTGCTTGCAACACTACGCGCAATCGGATCAGCCCATAACCCACACCTCACGCGACGTAAGCAGTTGATCCGATCGAGGCTCTCGCCTCGACGAGCGGGCAGGCGAAGGCATCCCTTTCGCCCAACCCAACCCGGTTGATGTACGCGACAACGATGGCGTATGACCGAAACAGGCTTACCCCGGTGTAGGGCACGCCTTGTGCGCGACAGTAGTCCTCGATGATGGGCGCTGCGCGGCGGAGATGAGGGCGTGGCATGGAGGGGAAAAGATGATGCTCGATCTGATAGTTCAATCCCCCCATCGCAACATCGAGCAGCCTGCTACCACGAACGTTCCTGCTCATCATCACCTGGCGACGAAGAAAGTCGAGCCTCAGATCGCGTGGCACCACCGGCATGCCCTTGTGATTCGGCGCGAACGATACGCCCATGTAGAAGCCGAAGAGCCCGAGTTGCACGGCGAGGAATGTGAAAGCGATCCCTGGCGAAAGAACCAAGAAGACAACGACCAGGTAGCCACCGATACGGACCCCGAGGAACACGATCTCCACCCATCGACGATCCAGGTGCCCTCGAGCGAACACCCGACGGACTCCAGACGCGTGAAGGGAAACTCCCTCCAGAAGAAGGATCGGAAAGAAGAACCACCCTTGATGTGCGCGCAGCCACCGCAACGGCCCACGCTGGTACTTCTTGGCACTCTCGTCAGTGACAGCGATGACCGGAAGCTCGATGTCCGGGTCGACACCGAGCTTGTTCGGATTGCCGTGGTGCCTGGTGTGCTTGTGCTGCCACCATCCATAGCTCATGCCCACAAGCAAGTCACCAAGGATGAGACTCACCCAGTCGTTCCACCGGCCTGAGACGAAGATCTGCCGGTGCGCCGCGTCATGACCGAGGAACGCGATCTGAGTGAAAAGGACCGCGAATCCTGCGGCCACAAACAACTGCCACCAGGTGTCTCCCAACCACACAAAGAGAAAGAGACCCAGCGCGACCGCAAGAGGGGCCCCAACCAACTTGGTCCAGTAGTACCCGTATCGTCGGCGGAGCAGACCAGCGTCACGCACCTGCTGCGCGAGAGCCGTGAACGAACTCGCGGCACGGTCACGCGGGCGAGTTCGGATGACCGAAGCGGTGTCACCCATGATGACCTCCCAGCGGTGGAGCCCCTAACTTAGGGGTGCCCCACCCTCCTCTTCCCAGTCGCTCGCCCGGGATGCGTCGTCGCTGTACGCGGTGTGGGCTCCCGCGGCGAACACCACGGACTCGGCGAGCGATGCCACGAGCGCGACTCGTTCATGCTCGCGCGCCGAAGCCTTCTCGAGCCCCAGCGCGGACACGAGTCGTTCCGCGACGAGGCGCCGGTTGATTTCTACCAACTGTTCCGCGATGACTGCGGCAAGGCCGTCTCGCAACTCAGGCAGATTGGTGTTGGCGATCTCCAGTCGGCGATCTGAGACCTTCAACTCCACCGTCGGATATCCACGGGCGGAAAGAAAGTCGCGCATCGGCACCCCGTGGATCGCGGCGACTTCGTCGCGATCGGCCTGACGCGTGAACACCGCTTCGACGGTGTAGCGGTCCGGGGCATCATCCGTCATGAGCGTCGCCGGAAGCGAGCTGAGCATGACCGCTTTGAGCCCCAGCGGTTCTACGTTCTTCAATTGTGCGTTCATCTTCAAACGTTACGCCCCGAAGATGTGCGTGCTCACAGCTTCCAGCGCGGGCCGGTGGACCGAGTTCCTTCGCGAAGCTCTCGCTGATCCGGCGTGCACCCGGGTACTAATCGCCAGCGCGTGTCGGCTCCACTATGAGGCAGCTCACTGAAGTTGGCATATCTATCCCGAGTCGATGCGCGTAGCGTGAGCGACATGTGGACAGTCCTCGTTATCTTGCTCATCCTGTGGGCCGTCTTGGCGGTGGTCGGCTTCGCCATCAAGGGTCTCCTATGGCTAGCCATCATCGGAATCATCCTGTTCCTCGGGACGCTCATCTTCGGCTTCGTACGGAATCGCAGCCACAAGACGCGATCCGAGCCCTGACCCGTCGCGCGACTCGTCACGGACGAGAGCAGCCTTCCAACGCCCGTTCGAAGGCCACACTTCAACCGTTGCCGCGCGCGGAATCGAGCTCCCCCCCCCCCCCCCCCAGAATCGAATTACTCGCGCGACTAGAGTTACTCGCGTGAGCACAGCCCCCCGTGCTCACAAGGAGCACCATCTGCTGCAACGCTGGGGCGACGAATGTTCTGGGGAACTTCGGCACAGACGATGACTCCCGTCCCGGGCCTCTTCACGGGGGCGAGTAGAGGCCCAGGGCGCCGTCCGGGCACGCGGCAAGATCGTCGTCGTGCAGATGAATGCTGGGATCGCTTAGAGTCGTGACTGTGAGCACCCTGAAAGACCTGATGTGGGCCGTCGCCGTGATGGTGATCGGCGTGCTGGGGATGGTGCTGAACTACGGCACAGCGATGTTCTGGTATGCAGCGATTCTGCTCGTGGGTGGTGCCGGGTGGGCCCTGACGATCCGCATCCGCAAGGCGACGTCAGACCCGCGAGCATGATCACGGCCAAGCTCACCGGTCCCCACACCGACGCGCGCCGCTCCCGCCTCGCGGGCTTCGTCGTGACCTGCCTCGCCCTGGCGACGTTCGGGCCCTACCTCTGGGAGAGCATCCGCACCGAGCAGGCAGCTGTGTACGGGCTCTTTCTCCTCTTGCTTCCGGTGGTGTTCTCACATTTCCGCCCCCAAGGTGGACTCCGGTTCTTCATTCCGTGGGTGCTGTACATCGTGATCGCCACGCTCGGAGTGATCGCACCGAGTGCGGGCGAGATGCCGTACGAGGCAGGCTCCTTCCTCGGCGGCATGGACAACGTACTTGCTCCCCTCGCCCTCATGTTCCTCATCTGGTCGGTCGTCCCCGAACATGACGCGGAGCGGTTGCTGAAGCGGTTCGCGAAAATCGTTGCCGTCGCGATGGCGGTGAACGGCGCCATCGCCGTACTCTCCACCCGCGTGGATGTCGCCGCCTTCATGCGTCCGTTCTGGGCCAGCGAGGACAGCGCGACCACTGCTGACCTCGCCGCCCAACTGGGCCGCTACTCGGGCATCTTCAACCTCCCGTCCGAGGCCGGTGCGCTCTACGGGGTCGCAGGGCTCGGCGCGATCTACGCGTGGAACAACCGGCCCGTGCTGGTCGCGCTGCTCGTGACGCTGATGACCCTCGGCGGGCTGATCAGCGTGTCGAAGGTCTTCATCTTCGGGGGCCTTCCGGCGATCGTCATCTACTGGTTCTGGTCGCAGCGCGGCGGGCGGAAGGTCGCCGCCGTCTTCGGCCTGGCCCTCATCGCGCTAGGCGTGCTGCAGTCGGGAGTGTTCGCGCAGTGGACGGGTGCCAACTACCTCGGTCGGCTGTTCGTGACCTCGAACAACCAGGGGTTCTTGGAGCTCTACAGCGCCGGCCGCTTCGACACCGACTCCACCTTCACGACTGTGATTGGCCAGGTGCTGGCCTACAACCCGCTCACTGGAGTTGGCGCGGCCGGTTGGAAGATGCCGTACGACGGCGCCGTCGCCGAGGCGCTGATCGTCGGTGGAGTGATCGGGCTGTTCCTTCTCGCCTTCGTCACAGCGGCGATTTTCACGCTGCGGCGCGACCAGGACAAGTCGGCGAAGTGGTTCGCGACGTGGCTCGCGGTCGTGACCGTCGCGGGCTCCGCCGGATTCTCCCCGCTCACCGCGAACCGCATCTCCACGGTCACTTGGGTGATGATCACTCTTCTCGTGCTCGTGGCACGCGACCGACGACGCCAAGCGGCCGAAGAGAGGTCTACGGCTGCGCTCGCGTCGCGGCGACCGCAGCCCGTTAGTTAGCTCCGCGCACACACGACGAAGGGCCCCAGCCGCATCACTCGATGCGGCTGGGGCCCTTGTGGTCCAGCTATAGGTTGCCCTCGGAAACGACGGCGCCGGATGAATCCGCCATGTACTCCCAGGAGGCGGTTCCATCATTCCCGAGCTCGCCGATCGCGGTGGGGTTCGGCTCGGCCGTTCCGGTCGTCCCGGAGGAGCGGTAGCGGATCACCCGGCCGTTCGCCAGCTTCCACCATGCGCCAGCGACCACCGCGGTCGACGCCGCCCACGTGGCGCTGGAAAGCGCACCGTTCACGGTTTGCGTCCACCCACGAGGGGCGCCGGACGATGGGGCTGAAGCGCTCCATCGCATTCCACGTCGGAACAGTCCCTTATTCGGAATCGATCCGATGAGGTACGCGTTGCCGTCGCCCCACGCGTTGTTGTAGCACTGCGCGAACTCTTCGACGGGGATCGGGTCGTATGTCGATCCGCCGCCGACCGATCGGACGTTGGGCAAGTTCCAGCCCGCCGCGCGCCCGTCCTCCGCCCCGTTGCCGAGACGAACCGGTCGGTTCGCTGTGCCGCGCGCGTTCACGAGGATCGCAGGGATCGAGAACGCTCCGACCCCGCGCAGGGAGACCTCTGCGCCGGCGTTGCTCGTGTTGCGGCTGGTGACCGTGATGGATCCGATGTAGCCGCTCTCATCGAGGATGAGGAGCACCGACTCCGTGTTCACGCCCGTCGCCTTGTCGACGGAGACACGCCCGATGTTCGGGCGCTTGCAGGTCTCCGTGCCTACGAGCTCGACCAAGCGCGAACCCGTCACTGCCGTCTTGACGTTCTGTCCCAGAATGCCTTCCGCTGTGAAGTCGTGGCAATTCTGAATGCTGACGACGCCTGCGGATCCGTTGCCTGACAGCGTGCCCGCAACCACCCCGTCGGTGAACTTCAGCTGGAACGGGGCTCCGCTGAGGTTGTTCTCGACCGTCCACTTCCCGATCCGTCCGCCCCGGGAACGGAACGTCGATGATGCAGAACCATAGATGGCGTGGGTCGGATTGACGCCCCCGGAGTCATCGAGGTCGTCGTGGCAGTACGCGTCTCCCCAGTCGTATCCCTCTTGGCTGACGAACAGCAGTGCGAAGTTGTAGCGGGTCGCCTCGAGGTATCCGATCCGGTTGCCGACTCCGGTGCGGTCGTTCACGCTGCTCCCGTCCCACGACGAGAAGAAGATCGGGGTCGGCATGCCGTCGGTGCGCAGGTACTCGACGTAGTTGCGGTCGCCGTTCGACCAGACGGCGCAGCCGGAGCAGTACGGCGCCGATCCGCGAATCGGCGCCCCTGTGTGGTTGCCTCGGGTGCCGACGAAGCGCACCAGGCCGATGCGCCACGTGTGCCCATTCGCCCCGACGCCCAGGGAGGACCGAACAGCCAAGAAGACCGGCGTCCCCCAAGTCGACACGAGGAACTCCACACCCATGGCGTCGACCGTCTGGTTGTTCGCCTTGTGCTGGAAGCTGCTCGGAGGGACAGTGACCGGGCTCATCTCCGGCGGGAAGTACAGGCGCGCGCCGTCCGGTGCGGCGTCGAAAGCAGCCTGAACGGTCGGGAAGCGCGCCACATTGATCACGAGCTCGTCGGCGCGCGTGAAGGACTCGGCCGCGGCCTGGTAGGTCTGCGAGTCTGGTGCGCCCAGGTACGTGGCGACCGCCTGGTCGTTCTCCACGGCGTTCACACCAGGGAGCCCCCGGGGGACGTCGACCTCAATCTGCCGGTTCTGGTCGGGCCCCGTCATGCGAGCTGCAGCGGGCTGATCAGCCGGCACGGTCTTCGCCGTGAACGAGGAGATGCGCGCGGCGGGCCCGCGGAGGTTCGTGATGGGGATGATGTCGGCCATGTCAGCTCACCAGCCTTAGCTCCCCGATGAGGGGGTCGTCGAGGGGCATCTCCTGCCCCTGCGCGGGGGAATACAGCCACCAGCCCTTGTATCCGGGCGGTGGCGGGTCGAGGGACACGAGGACGCTCTGCGGCGACAGGGGCGCACCCGGGAGCGAACCGATCGGCCCGCCCTGCTCGGGCACGAACAGCCGATAGCCGAGCACGTCGTAGTGCGTGTACTCACCGCCGGGCTGCAGGTGCTCGATCGACACCGAATACCAGACGGTCGGCACGACCCCGTCGGTCGCCTCGAGCGTGACGGACCCGTTGCCGGCGGCGTCGGGGATCGTGACGATCGGGGTCGTCGGGAACAGCTGCGCCCCCTTCACGCCAGCCGACGACGGCGTGAAGATGACGCGCGGCGACTTGTCGGTGAGCGTCTCCAGTCCGAAGTCGGTCAGCGTGAAGGTGACGACGGCCATCACTCCCCCTTGAGGTCTCGACGCAGCTGCGTGGACGTGAGCTCTGCCGCCTCGCGCGGGTCCGTGGTGTCGAAGTGGTTCACCTGGTCGACAACGATCGCTGTCCCCGAGAGACGAAGCGGGCCGCGGATCGTGATGCCGTCGGAGGGCTGCATCGTCGGGTCCTGCGGAAGCGTGGCGAGCACGAGGCGCAGCAGCGAGGTGAGCGCGGCGATGAGTGCGGCCTGGACCACGGTCGACCAGGGGACGTCGGAGAGCAGTGTCGCGCCGAGGAATCCGGCGGCGAGGGCCTGGGCGAAGGTCTTGACGACGCGCTCGACGGCGGCGAGCCACCAGGGCAGGTTCGTGCCCTGCGTCTCGGGGAGTCCGGCGATGGACGTCGCGAGCGAGGCGAGGAAGCCGAGCGCGGCCGCGGATGCCGCGGTGATCCACGGGACATCGGCGAGCAGCGCGCCGCCGAGGTACGGGAGGACGATCGCGATGGCCGTGTAGAGAGCGCGCAGCAGCGCTGCCTTCCACCAGGTGCGGTCGGTGAGCTTGCTCATGGGGTGACTCCTGTCGTTGGGTGGACGCAGACGGTCGCCTGCGTCGGGGTGAACGGGCCGAGCTCGGTGCCGGCCATGGTGATCCAGCCGGTTACGGCCGTGGACCCGTCGGAGCAGAGCGGACCTGCGGGTCCGGTGGGGCCGGTCGCGCCGGTGGCGCCGGGAGGCCCGGCGGGGCCCATGTCGCCCTTGGGGCCGGTGGCTCCCGGTGTGCCCTGCGGTCCGGGGTCGCCGGTGTCACCCTTCGCGCCGGGTGCACCTGGGAGCCCTGCCGCGCCGGGCTGGCCGTCATCGCCTGCAGGGCCAGACGGTCCGCGCGGGCCGGGATCTCCTGCGGGTCCGGGGACGACCTCGGCGGGCGCTTCGCCCTCCGGCTCGACGCCCTCAGCGAGCAGCTGCTCGTAAAGGCTCTGCGCGTTGGCCTGCGACGCCTGCAGGTCGGCGTACATGTCCTGGTTCTCGGCGCGCAGCTGCGCGTTGTTCAGCGAGACCAGGACGATCGCACCGAGCACGAGCACGACGATCAGCGCGCCCATGACCTTGTAGCCGACGGTCCACATCTTCGTCGAGAACATGCTCAACCTCCTGCGATCTGTTGCAGACCGGTCGTCACGGTCCAGAGGACGATTCCGCCGATGACGGAGAGCAGGGCACCGAATCCGGCGAGGCCGATGGAGAACATCTGCTGCGCGCGGGTCTTCCGCTGCTCCTCCGCGATGCGGCGCGCTTCCTTCTCACGTTCGGTGTCGGCCTCTTCGAGGTCGCGGAGTCGCGCGTCCTGCCGGTCGTCGCGCTCCTTCTGGTTCGCCTGGACTTGCGCGAGCATCGAGGCGGTGACCATGTCGCGCGAGAGCCCGTCGAGGCGTCCGTTGATCTCGGTGCGCGTATCCCGGAGGTCGCTGCGCAGGATGTTGAACAGGGACGGTGGGAGCTCCTCAGCCATGCGCACCTCCCCCGACTACGCGCGTGCGCATCAGGCGACGCCGGTCAGCGCGTCCTTGACGCCGGCGGTGATCATCGCTTCGAGGCGTGTGAAGTCCCCGTCGGACAAGCCGCCCCGCTGGATGGTCGGCTTCGGGCAGAGCAGCCCGAACATGGCGAGCTTGTTCTTGTAGAGCTCGGTGCCGCCATCCGTGACCTGCGCGCCGTTGACGCGAGCGAACCGGAGATCCTGCCGGATCGACCCCATGTAGGAGCCGATCCAGTCGGCCTCGGCCTGGGTGTGCACGGCGACGAGAGCGCCGGTGCCCCAGTTGAGCCAGCACCAGGACGGCACGCCGTCGACGATCGCGAACATGGAATCGGGCATCTCGTCCTCCTCGGACTCGGGTCGTGCGGTGGTGGCGGGCGCGGTCGCGCTGCCGGTGGGGATCGGTTCGCCGAAGTGGCGGTCGCGCTTCTGGACGTACTCGAAGTGGTGGTCCTCACCGGGCACGTGCAGGCGGGTACGAATGAAGCCGTGCTCGGCGAGGATCGCGACGATCCGCGGGATCTTCCAGTCGTCGGAGTCGAGCGCGAGCCCGCTGACGTGGAACGACTCGGACGGGTGCACGGCCTTGCTGTGCCCCGGGTACAGCGCCGGCAGCCGCCCGGAGGCGACGTACCGGTTCCAGTTCGTGAACATGAGCATCTGGTCCGACCAGGACCGATACGTGGAGTTCGAGTCGATGTCGCGCCCGAACTCGGCCCGCACCTGCGCGTTGGCTCGGCGGAACGCGGCGGCCGCGACCGGGACGAACTGCACCCCGGGGCGTACGGTTTCGATGACGAGTCCACCCATGGCTACTCCTCTCCTGCCCGCACGCCGGGAAGCTCCCAGATCGATGCGGGCTCATCCGCGGGACCCTCGGGCTCCTGCGGCCGCTCGGGTTCCGCCTCGGGCTCCGGCTCGGTCGGGATCTTCTCCTCGAGGGGGAAGTCGGCCCCTTCGCGTTCGGCCTTCACAATCCAGTCGACGTCGCGGCCCGGGTCGCCGTAGATCGTGACCTTCCCGTCACGGGGCTTGTCGGCACCCACGAGGAAGGGCCGCCCGACCGCGGTGACGTGCACAGTCCGGCCGTCGGGCTTGTTCAGCGCCTCGAAGTAGTCCGGCAGCTCGACGTCGACGGACCCGTCCGGCCCGATGGTGGCCGTGCCGGTGTACTCGGTGCCGGAGACCGGTGATTCGGTCGAGCCGTGGCGCAGCCAGTAGCCGGGCTTCGTGGGGTGGTCGATCCGGAAGTTCTTCGGCCCGTCCACGTCGAGGCCGTCGGTGAGGAGGATTCCGCGGATGTCGACGTCGTTCGGGATGAGCACGGCGTTCGCTGCTTCCAGCACGAGGATGCTCGACGAGTACACGCGGCCGCCGTAGCCGCCCGCGCGGTCGATCCGCAGCGGGCCGGCCAGGACGCGACCGGTGCCGAGGGTGAGGTCGTTGTTCATCGTGACGGCGCCGTTCAGCGTCGTCGCGCCGGCCACGGTCAGTAGCCCGGCGATGCCCATCTGCCCGGAGGTGTAGAGGTCGCCGGTGACGTTGACCTCGCCTCGCAGGATCGAGGGACCCCACCAGTCGAAGGTGCCGCTGCCGGTGAGCTTGCCCGCGACAGTTGCGATGCCGTCGACGTTCAGGCCGCCGTTCTCGATGGTGATGAACCCGCCGCTGTGCACGCGGAGGCCGGCGCTGCCGATGCCGGAGCGCTGGATGAGCGCGGTGGTCTGATCCTTGATCAGGCGGACGAGCTGGGCGTAGGTCATCTTGAGGTCGAGGTGGTCGACCATCAGGCACCTCCGGTCGGCTGGAACGCGACGCGCACCTGCTCGGACAGGTCACCGGAGATCCGGACGGCCTGCCGCGAGTGCCATCCGCTGGGGATCCACCAGTCGCGGTCGACGTGCATGCGCGCGGTGTCGCCGATGTCGATCTGGGTGTCGGCGGTCACGGTGACGTCCCACTGCTCGGTCGGGGAACCGAACGTCTTGAGGTCCTGGAGGGTGAGCGCTTGCAGCTGGACACTGTCCGCCACGGTCTTCGATGCGGTGACCCGCTCGAGGAGCGGGAGCGGTGAGGACGGGTTGACGTTGGATCGGGTGAGCATGTCCTGCTCGGACCCCTCGCCCACGCGGATGGCGTTGTTGGTGACCCGGGCGGCGTCCTCGCGCCACTTCAGCGCGGTCACGGGTGACGTCGGGGTGGAGACGTAGATATCTCGGCTCAGGCCGCTCGTCCAGCCGATGCCGGCGCGTACGTACCAGTAGACCTTCCCCTGCTCGCTCAGCCGCGGCTCGAGGTAGATCTCCAGGCCTTCCGCGACGAGCTCGGCGAACATGTCCGCCACCGTCTGCAGGTGGTAGCCGTAGTAGGTGCGGGTGACGGCGGGTGCGTCGGCGTGGCCGGGGATGGTGACGGGGAACATCGCGCTGGGCGTGCCGGTGTAGCTGTCTCGCGCCCAGATCAGGGCGACGTTCGCGTGGGTGGCGAGCGACGCGGTGATCGTGACCTGCCACTTCTCGACGCCGTTGATGGAGTGGTCGACGGCGAGGCGCTTCTCCAGCAACGCCCACAGGTCGCCGAGCTGCACGTGCAGCAGCGGCGACCCGAAGTCGTACTCCCGGCCGGTGATGTACCCGGCGTAGGCGACTCGTCCACCGCGCACGAGCGCGAGCATCCGCTCCCATGGGCGGGTCAGCCCGCGGAAGTCGAGGTCGCGCCACGGGGAGGCGAGCGGGATCGTCGCGGACCCGTCGCCGCGTGCGGACAGCAGCCGGTCGTACGTGAACGCTGTGACCGGCAGCCGGTCCAGCACGTCCCCGGTGATGCCGTGGCAGGCGAGAACGGCGTGCTGCATGGGCACCTCCAGGCGTCAGACGAATGTGTCCCGGACATCGACGCGCAGCGCGCCGGCGCTGATCGTGTGGGCGAACGCCGTCACGCCGGGCGCGATCGTCCACGGCTCCCACACGGTGATGCCGCCTTCGACGCGCGTCCCGTTGATGAGCAGCCCGCCGGTGGCGGTGTCGATGACGTGCGGTTGCGCGGCTGTCAGCGCGCGGGTGACGACGATGCGGCGCCCGCCGGGCCCGTTGATCGTGTACCCGCCGGGGGCGGTTCCGGTGACCGTGAACGTCGGCCAGGCGGGGAAGTTGCCGAAGTGGGTTGCGGGCACCCCGGCGGGGAAGGACTGGACCGCGCCGAAGCGGCGCGGGTCGCGGCAGACGAACTGCCAGGTGAACGTCGCGCAGTGGAACCCTTCCCGGATCCCGGCGGGCTTCACCCGGGTCATCCCCCGGCGCGCGTTCGCCCAGGTGGTCTCCCCGTAGAGGTCGACCTCGACCTGGAATGCGTCGCCGGTCGCGCCGAGCCAGCGCAGCTGGTTTCCTCGGCGCACTCGGTCGGGGCCGGTCGGGGCGAGGATGACGCCCTCGACGGATACGACGCGCGCGGACTGCAGCACTTCGAAGTCGAAGTCGCCGTGCTCCGAGGGGCGGGCGATCGCCTCCGAGCGCGGCTCGGTCGAATCCTCCCACCCCTCGAAGCCGTCCTTGGTGACGTAGAAGCCGCCCGCGGGCGGGATGCCGTGCAGGGGTGCGCTTTCGATGAGGAGGCCACCGGATCGGATCCGCAGATCGTGCATCACAGCAGCCCCCTCAACGTCGCCATCAGGTCGTTCTTCGTCATCTGCGAAGCGACCTCCGGGTCCAGGTGCGCGAAGTTGTTCGTCTGTTGCACCACCGGCGCGTCGGACGTCCCACTTCGCAGCGAACCGTTCGGCGCGTCACCCGGTCGCGGGTTCGCGGCGACGGTGGCGGTGACGGTCGTCATCGCTCGCTGCGCCTTGGCCGAGGCGTCTTTCGCGACGTCGACCAGCGTCGCCCCGAAGTCCCCCGCCCCGTCCTTCGCTCCCGCGTTGAACTGGTCGAGGGTCGCCCGGCCGGACTCCTTCAGCCGCCGCCACCCCGACCCCGACAGGGGGCCGCGCTTGGCGGGCGAGTGCGGGAAGAAGTCGGTGATCGTGTCGACGATGTCGCCGACCGCGTCGCCGAGAGATCCCACCATGCTGAAGAAGCCGTCGATGATGCCCTGGATGATCTGCGCTCCGAGGTCGAGCCAGTCGACTTCGGCGAGGCCGTTCCAGATCGCTTCGATGATCTGCGGGATCATCGCGATGATCTGCGGAATCGCTTCGATCAGCCCGGTGATGATCGCGACGACGAGCGTGATGCCTGCCTCGATCAGTCGCGGCAGCTGCGTCAGCAGGTTCGAGACCAGCTGGACGATCAGGGTGATCGCGGCCTCGATCAGCATCGGGAGCGCGTCGATCAGCCCGGTAATCAGCGACATCAGCAGCTGGATGCCGGCCTCGATGATCATCGGCAGGTTGTCGATGATCATCTGGGTCACGCCCGCGACCAGGTCGATCACGGCCTGCAGCAGGACCGGGAGCGACTGCACGAGGCCCATGACGAGCGCCATGAGCAGCTGCACGCCGCCGCTGATGATCTGCGGGAGTGCGGCCACGATCGCGGTGAGCAGACCACTGACCAGCTGCAGCGCACCTTCGACCAGGACCGGCAGCGCGCTGATGAGGCCCTCGACGAGAGCGCCCACCACGGAGATCGCGCCGTCGATGATCGCCGGAAGGTTCGACACGATCGCATCGATCAGTCCGGACACGAGCGCGACCGCGCCCTGCACCAGCAGCGGCACCGCCTGGACGATCCCGGCGATGAGGCTCTGCACGATCGACCCTGCCGCCGTGAGCAGCTGCGGGATCGCTGCGACCAGGCCGCCGACGATCGACGGCACGACCGAGACGACCTGATCGATCAGCCCGGGGAGGCCCGCGATGATCTGGTCGACGATCCCGGTGATCCCGGACGCGAGCCCGGCGAAGTCCCCGCCGGACAGCGCGAGCCCGGCGAACGCGGCCGCGACGATCCCGAGGGGACCGCCGAGGGCTGCCAGTGGGCCGGTGAGCCCGCCGAGCATCGACCCGACCAGAGGCAGCCGGGACAGGATCCCGGCCAGTCCCCCGGCCCCGAGTGCCGCGAACGCGGCGCCCAGCGGCGCGAGCACACTGGTCAGCCCGCCCAGTCCGGCACCGGCGAGGGATGCGCCTTCCCCGATCTTGGTGAACAGGCCGGTGAGCCAGTCCATCGCGGGGCCGACGACGCGCACCAGCACGGCACCGAACGCCGTGGCCCGCTCCTCGATGGGACCGAGCGCGGACGTCGCCGCTGCGATCAGGGGCCCGATCTTGGAGTAGACGGGCTCGAGCGCGTTCGCGCCGATGCGGCCCATCGCGGCGAGGAAGTTCTTCGCCGCGCCCGGGACGGTCTTGCCCATCTCCGCGGCCACGGTGCCCGCAGCAGCTTCGGCCGCACGCGAGAACGTTTCGAAGTCGATCTCGCCACGGGAGGCCATGTCGAACACTTCGCCGGCGGTGACGCCGAGCTGGTCCGCGAGAGCCTGATAGATCGGGATGCCGCGGTCGGCGAGCTGGCTGATGACGTCGTTCTGGACACCGTTCGCCTGGGTGGCGGCACGGTTGAAGATCGACCCCATCTCTTCCATCGAGAGCCCCGCCGCGGAGGCGTTGTTCGCGATGTTCTTGAGGTGGGACTGCAGCTGCTCGCCGGGCTTGATGTTCGCCGCGACTGCGGCGGCGGCCACGGTGGCCGCCTCGCCGAGCCCGAAGCTCGTGCCGCGCACGGACGACATCGCGTCGCCCATGATCGTCTTCACGGACTCGGCGTCGTTCCCGAGGCCGGTCAGCTTCGCGCGCGCGGTGTCGATCGCGGTGAGGCGGCTGAAGCCCTTCCCGAACGCGACACCGATGCCGATCGCGGCGGCGGAGACCGCGCCGGTGGCGGCTGTCTGGATGCCGCGGCCGAGAGCACCACCCGCGGCGGACGCCGCGCGGCCTGCAGCGGAGACGACGCCCTGGAACGCGGAGGCCGCGGCCGACCCCAGCCGAGGCAGACCGGAGACGAAGCTGCTGACCAGGCGCTGAGCGGCCGGGCCGCCGACGGCGGCGATCTTCGCGAACGCGCCCCGCACCTGGGTGGTGACCGGGCTCATCCACGACGCGACCCGGGAGCCGAGCTTCACGAACGGCGACGCCAGGAGCGTCGCCTGCGCGGAGACGTACCCGGTGAGCGGGCTGAGCGCGCCGCGCACGGTCGAGCCGACCGACCGCAACGACTTCGACAGCCCGGCGGCCAGGCGTCCGCCGACCTGCGTGGCCAGCGCCGCGAACGCGCGCGACGCCTGCGCCGCGGCGGTCCGGGCGATGGTGCCCAGCCGGGTCAGGCCGGACATGTCGGACACGGCGCGCAGCACGCCGCCGATGGACCCGGCAATGCCGGTGAATGCGGACTGTGCCGCACGGGCGTCCGTCCATCCGGCGCGGAGGTTCTGCACCATGCCGAGCAGCGAGGTCGATGAGCGCCCCGCCGTGTCGGCGAGCTGCGCCGTGGCGGCACGGGCGGCGACCTGCGCGGCTGCGAGGCGCGCGGACGCGGCGGTGACGGCGTCGGCGGCGACGGCGTGGGTACGGCGCACCGCGGCGAGGCGTTCCTCGGCGGCGACCGCGACGGCGGAGTCCGCGCCGGACTTCGCGATCGCTTCCTGCAGCCGCACCTCGGCGACGCGCACACGCCCGGCCTCGTCCTGCTGCTTCAGTCGCGCCCGGGACAGCGCGGCGGACGCGGCGGCGACTTCGCCGTTCAGCTTGCGCATCGCGTCAGCGCCCAGTCCGGCCGCCGAGGTGTTCAGTGCGGACTTCAGGTCGCGGCCGAGCGCACGCCCGGCCGCGGTCCCTGCGCCCTTGAAGCCGCCCTCGAAGGTCTTCGCACCGGCGGCGCCCGCCGCCCGGGTCTCCTTCGACACGCGCGACTTGAACCCGGTCATCACCGGGAAGATCGACACGTGACCGGAACCGACCTCGGAGGACATCAGCACCCCCTCGGGTCAGGACGCGAACACGAGGCCCGCTTCCATGTCGGCCTGTGCTTCGGCAACCTCCGCGGCGTCCGCGGTGGTCGTGGTGCGCCGCGGGTCAGGGAGAACCCACGGCACGAGTTTCTTGGACGCCTTCGGGCCGAGCTCGGCCACCAGCGACAGCAGTTCCCGGGTGGTCGCGGGATACGACCACCCGGCGAGCTTCGCGCCCAGGTGCGTGCCGGGGTCGGCGGAGGCTTCCTCGATGAGGAGGCGCGCTTCGCCCCAGGTGAGGCCGTCGCCCAGGTCAGAGATGCCTACACCGAACGTCTCGCGCAGCGTGCGCGCGACGCTTCCCCGGTGCTCTCGGATGACCCGGGCGACGGCGATCATTCCGGGAAGGCCGCCTGCTGGACGCGCTGCAGCACACGGAAGTACTTCTCGGCGAGGATCGCGCCCTCGACCATGTCCCGCTTGCCGAAGTCGGCGGAGATCGCTTCGCCGCCGATCTCGGTGAGGATGGCCTTGAACTGGTCGATCGGGGTGGAGTAGTCCGCCTGCAGCTGGTCGATGAAGTCGAAGCTGAGCGTGAGCGGCACCTCGATGATCGTGCCGTCACTGAGGCGGCCGATGAACCGCTTCTCGACGATGATGTACTTCACCTCGGGGACGGCCGCGGCGATCGCCTTCTCTTCGGCCTCCTCCGACCAGTTGTCGAAGTCGTACTCCGGTGCGGCTTCCGTCTTGCTCTTGGGTGTTGCCATGGTGATGGTCTCCTAGTCGGGTCATCGGGTGGTGTCGGGTGGGTGTGGAGTGGCTGGTCGGGATGACCCGACGACATCCCGACCAGCCGGTCTGTCAGGCAGCGGCGCCCGCGGCCCAGCTGTCGCCGTCCCAGTGCGCCTGGGAGGCGTTGCCGAGCACGACGTACTGCCCGGTCGTCCACGCGGTGGTCTCCCCCAGCGCGCCGAGCGCCTGCAGCGCCGCGAGCGTCGCGGGCGCGGACGCCCCGGCGGGGGTGAACGCGCCGGGGGTGCCGGCCGTGACGCCGGTCGCCGCGACGGAGCCGGGGATCGCGGGGCCCCACTGCCAGAACGGCGCGCCGTTGAACAGCTCGTCCTCCTGCCAGGTGAACGTCACCGCGATGCCCTCGACCTCGCCGCGCGTCTGCTGGTCGGGCTCGACGGCGGTGACCGACGCGACGCCGACCTGCCGCTTCTCGAGGCCGCCGCGGTAGCGGGTGACGACGTAGAGGATGAAGCGGTTGCCGGGCAGCGACGACGAGACCTCGATCACGCCGTTCTCGTCGGGCTCGGCGCCCTCGGTGAGCGCCATCACGGCGGCGTTCTGCTCGGCGAGGTTGATGACGACGGCGCGGGTGCCCTCACCAGCGAGCGTGTAGCCCTTCTGGAAGAACTCGATCGCGTCGCCGGTCTCGCGCGAGGGCGCGGGCCCGCCGTCGACCTTGTACAGACCGAGGCGGCGAGCGGCCGCCGGCAGCACGAGCGGGCTCGCGCCGAGCGCTTCCTTCGCGATGACGTTGGCGAGATCGACCGGGGCGAACGCGCCCATACCGGTGATCGGAACGCCAACGGCCGCGAGGTCGTTGCCCTGGGAATCGGCAGTCATGGGTGTTCTCCTTCACATGAAGAAGGCCCCGCGGGTGCGAGGCCGGATGGGGTGGAACGGTCACGTCGACTGCCGACGTATCCGTGTGTCGGGTGATGGCTCACCAGGAGCCGGCCGCGACGTACTGCGCCGTCAGGTAACGGCGGGCGACGTCGAGCTGTTCGGGGACCGCATACGGGCCGTTGCACCCCGACGGGTCGACGGCGGCGATCGGCGGTGCGGAGATCGGGGGCGGCACGTCCAGCCCAAGGGGGAGATCGAGATCGAACAGGACGCCGGCGAGCCAGAGCGCGAGGTCGTTCGCGGGCTTGTCGTTCAGCCGGGTCCCGGCGAGCACGGATGCCCCGATGGAACGCTCGAAGGTCACGTGCGAGAGCCGTGGGCCGGAGTCGTCACGGATGACGATGAGCGGCCGGGTCATCGGCACGGTGAGCTTGGGCGGCTCCTTGTTCGACACCGAGACGTCCAGCCCCTCGGCCGCGGCGAGTGCGCGCACGTAGCCGGTCAGCCACAGCTCGAGATCCGGGGGCGTGACCCTCATTGCTTGGCCTGCTTCAGCGCGCGGGCAAGGTTGCCCGTCCTCGACTCGATGAGGAGGGTCTTCTCGTCAGAGCCGACGACGCGGGTCGTGCGCCGGTAGCGGGACTCGTGGTGCTCGATGTGCAGCCCGTCGCGGTACTCCTCGGTATCGACCGGTGCGGAGGCCTGCGCGATCCCCAGAGCACGGTTGCCGATGCCGTCCACGAGCGCCTCGACCCTCGGCTGCCGAAGGATGGTCTCGAAGAAGGCCTCGTTGAACTCGACGTCGGTGTCACCGCTGCGTGCCATGGATCCTCCTCGGGTCAGCCGACCGCGCGGGTCAGCGGGATCTCTCGCGGCGGCGTCCAGCCGGTGAACGGGTTCGTGTCCGCCGCGGGCGGGACGCCGTCGATGCTGTACGTGTCCCCCGTCATCACGGTCCCTTCGGGAACCGTGGTCGCATCGTCGGGCAGCGGCGGGGCGAAGGTGCCGGTGAAGATCCGGTCACCCTTCTGCACGTCGAACGCGCCATCGCAGAACAGCGACTTGGCTTCGAGCGCCTGCTCGCGGGTCGCGCTGGTCAGCATCGACGTCGACGTCTGCGCGACGAACGCGCCAGGAATGGGGAGCACGGCGGGGACCGACCAGTCGCCGGGGATCTGCTCGCCGGAGTACGGGTCGGTGATGGTGCCGGCGCGCAGCCGGTAGACGGTGGATCCGAATGGGAAGTCCATCAGTATCGCTCCGGCCAGATTCGGGCGATGGGGCGCTCGAGCGGGAACGATCCGCGCGGGGAGCCTGCGGCCGACGGCGCCGGGCACAGCGAGCGCAGTGCACGGCGGGGCTGTCCGTCGAACGCGGACTGGATGTCGGCGTACTCGACGGATGCCGCGCCGATGCGCTGCCCCTTCACGAAGCGGGACCCGCGCGTGGCGATGTCCTTGTAGACGCGCTTGAGGATGGCGAGGGCGTCCTTCTGCCCCTCGCTGCCGTCGGCGAACGAGGAGATGCAGGGGGCGATGTCGCGAGCCACGATGAGGACCTCGCGTGCGAGGTCCTCATCGGTGCCGATCTTGTCGTGCGTGATCACTCCATCGCCCCCTGACTCTTACTGCTTGTTGTCGTCCGCGATCAGCGCGGCGACGATCTGCGGGCGGTGGCCCGGTTCGGCGGGGACGATCTTCGCGGCGTCCTCGCGGTCGCTGTTGCGCTTGTCGATCTCGGCCTTCAGGTCGGGGACCTTCACGCCCTTGTAGACGCCCTCATCGACGTCCTCGGCCTCGTCGGGCTCGGCGGCGTCCTCGACGTCGACAGCCTCGATGAGACCGCGATCGATGAGCCGCTCGAGCTGCTCGTCGGCCACGCCGGCGGGGACGACGTCGCCGCGTCGCAGGATGACCGCGACGCGGTTGCCGCCCGCTGCGCCGATGGACACCTTCGCGGCGGCCGCCGCCACGATGTGCTGGGTGCTCATCACGGCGCCTCCGTTCCGGTCAGGTAGAACCCGGCGAGCGGGTTCGTCACGATCGGCACGTGGACGTTGCGCGCCTGCAGGCGGGTCTTGTCCGCCTTCGGCTCGCGGATGGAGGCGATCTCCACACCGGTGTCGCCGCCGATGGCGCGGTATTCCGGCGAGGGGATCTGCTCGCGGGCGATGCCGCCGAGACGGCGCCGGTCGACGAACAGCGGATCGGTGATGTCGTCGCCGTCGTCGGAGATCCACGTCAGCCCGCCCACGGTGGGGAAGGTGTCGGTGAGCGCCTGACGGTCGTCCTTGGGCAGGATCTCGAGCAGCTCGGGGATCACCTCGGCGTACTGCTCGGAGGGCAGCACGACCACGTCGACGTCGTAGCCGAGCTTCTGGCGGCGCACGGCCGCCTTCACCCGCAGGGCGTCCTTGTAGATCTGCTTGCCCGTGGTCCACGCCGCTCCGGCCGCGATCGTGTTCGTGATCGACGACGCGACGGCGCCGAGCGCTGCCTCGTTCGCCGAGAACACGAGCTCGGTCTGCAGGAACGCGAACGCCTCGTCGACCGGCTGCCGCAGGAGTCGGCCGACCTGCTCGTCGGTGATCTCCGTGGCGAGGCCGTCCTTGGCGGCGGAGTAGAACTCGTACTCCTCGGCCGACATCGGCGTGAGCTTGTACTCGGCGCCGGGGGCGACGATCTCGGCGCCACGCTGGGCGCGGATGACCTCGTTGATCGGGACGCCGATGGCGCCGCCGGTGATGGTGTATCGACCCTGGAGCAGGTACAGGCCGAGGAACTGCTGCGCCTGGAGGATCTCCGCGAATCGTCGAGCGACGAGCGTGGGGGACTTCAGGAACGCGATCACATCCGCGGCCGTGGTGTTGGCCTGCTGGCTGGGCGTCAGCGGGTAAGTCTGCATCGTGCTCTCCTTTCTCAGAGCTGGATGGCGCGCACGAGCGCGCCGTCCGCGGCGGACGTCAGGGCGAGGAAGACCGGATCGCCGGTGCTGACCGTGCGGACAGCGCCTGCGGCGGCGGTCTCGAGCTTCTGGCCGCGGGTGATGGCACCCGATGCCTTCAGCTCGTGGATGGGCTTGCCGATCTCGACGGTCAGCTTGTCGCCGACGGCCGCGTCGTGGCCGGCGACGCCGACGTACTTCGCGGATGCCGCGGCGGCGGGTGCGACCGACATGTCGGCGGTGCCGACCTCGACGGCCTGACCCGCGGTGACGGCGGCCGTCACGTTGCAGGTGACGGTGTCACCCGGACGGAACAGGGGCAGGTAGCTCTTGGCCATGATCAGGCCTCCTTCTCGGTCGAGCCGTACACCGAGCCGTACAGCGCGTCGTCGGCGCTGGTGAGGGTGTCGGAGTGGCCGACCTCCTCGACGGGCACGGCGTTCTTCGGCAGCGTCGCCAGGAACGCGACCGTGCCGGTCTCGTTCTCGTCGAGCTGGGCGCGGATCACGTCGCGCGATGCGGCGGCGATGCGACCTTCCCGCAGCGCGGTCGCGACGATGCCGTCGCGGCGCGTGCGCTCCTGCTCGCTGTGCGCCTGCGCGCCACGGTCGGCCTTCGCCTGCAGGTCGGCGAGCACCGCCTTGTCGATCGCGGTGAAGCCCTCGGGAAGGGCCGCGGCCGGGGCCGCCGGGGTGTCGGCCTGCTCGGCGAGGACCTCGTCGAGAGCTTCGAGCAGCATCTCGTCCGAGGCTTCGGCATCGGTCACGCCGAGCCGCTCGCGAAGGCCAGCCTTGATGGTGTCGCTCACGATGAGCTCCTCCTTCTGGTTGGGGGTACCCGGCTCGGTCGAGTCCGGGGTCTTGAGGTCGGCGCGCGCGGCGGCTCGGCGGCCGTCCTTCCGCGCGAACACCGACAGGTCGAACTTCGCCTTCGCGGCCTCGGCGTCTCCGACGCCCTCGATCCGGTCGGCGAGCTTCTCGGCGACGGCCTGCTCGGCGGTCAGGAAGCGGTCCTTGTCCATCTCGGCGAGCCAGTGCTCGACCGTGTCGCCGGACTTGGCCGCGTACACCGAGGCGATGTTCCGGTCGAAGGAGGTCTCGAGCTCGTCGGCGACGTCGCGGAGATCCGCGGCGTCACCGATCACGACGGCCCAGGCGTTGTGGATGTAGAGCTGGCTGTTCTGCATCATCACCAACTCATCGGCGGCGACCGCGATGAACGAAGCCGACGACGCGGCGATGCCCTCCACGACCGCGGTGACCTTCGCGGGGTGCGAGCGCAGCGCGTTCATGATCGCGATGCCCTCGAACACCTCGCCGCCGGGCGAGTTGATCAGCAGGCGAATGTCGGTGACGTCGTCGGGCAGCTCGTCGAGGACGCGGGTGAACTCCTTCGCGGAGACGCCCCACCACTCCCCCCAGCTGTCGATCGGGTCGTACAGGCGAAGCGTCGCGGTCGTGCCGCTGGTCTTCGCCGACGGCAGTTCGGCACGGATCGGGGTGCGCTCGACGCTCGCGCGCCCAGCGGGTCGGAACGGGTTCATGCGGCCTCCTCGGGCGGTTCGGTCTCGGTGGCGGGCATGCGACTCACGTCCGGCCCGTCGCCCTCGAGCCAGTCAGCGCCAGCTCGTCGGATGAGGTCGCGGACCTCCTCCTGCCGCAGCGGCGGCTTGTCGGTCGCGAGGTATCCCTGCTGGGCGGCGCGCACGGCGGCCGCGGCGCGCTCGGCTTCCGTACGTCCGTCCTCGCCATCGGCGATGAGCTCCTCGACGGGCAGGCCGAACTTGTCGCGCACGTAGGCGCGCAGCCCGGCGTCCGGCGTCACGGCGCCGGAGTCGATGAGTGCCTTGATGGCCTCGGCGGTGATCTGCTGCTGTTCGCCGATCATCGCCGGCACGAGCCGCGGCGCGGGCTCGGTTGGACCCCAGTTATGGTCGACGAGGTCCTCGATGACGTGCTGGTTGATGACGTCGGCGACCTGCTGCGCGACCGCGTTGAGCGAGTCCGTGAAGAAGTTCGCGAACGTCGACCCGAGCGCCCACGACCCCGTCTCCGTGCCGAGGTTGAGGAAGTGCGCGAGCACGGCGCGCGCGATCTGCTCGTCGTAGTACCGGATCGGGCCTTCGGTGTCGGGCAGCTTGCCGTTGACTCCGATGAACTTCAGCTCGGCACCATAGGGCAGGGACACGCCGGCGTTCTCGCCTGCCCGTGCATCCTTCGCGACGGCGAGCCCGTTCGCGATCTGCTCCTCGAGCCACGCGACCGTCTCCTCGAAGGATCCGTTCTCGGGCGGCTGTCCGCTGATGTAGACCGGGAGGCCGAGGCCGTTCCGCTCGGCTGTGAGCGCCTGGATGCGCAGCAGCCGATCCTTGAGCAGCCACATCTTGTAGGCCGCGCGCAGCAGCGACTCGCCGACCCAGTTCGCGCCCTCGCGCTCGTTGACGAAGGCGACCAGCCGGTCGACCGGGATCTTCACCTCGGCCTTGCCGCCGATCCCGTGCTGCTTGATCGCGACGAGTCCGCCGTCCTTCGCGACGTCGATGTCCGAGATCGTGCGCGGCGGGCGCCAGGCGAGCTTCGCGAGATGGGTCGCGCCGGATGACTGGTCGTAGACCTGCTCGAAGAAGCTGTGCCCGTAGACGAGCATCAGCAGCGCCAGGCGCAGGAACTCCTTGAACGAGAACCGGCCCTTGGTGCGCAGCGGTGCCGTGAACGCCTCGCCCTTGATCGGCAGGCCGAGGTCGGCGGCGATGTGAGCGACGACCTCGGGGCGGCATCCGGTTCCGTCGATGACCCACTCGGTGCGCATAATCGGCAGCGTCACTGCGCGGAGCACGGACTTCACCTGCGGGTCCTCGCGGCGCATCCGGTCGAACACGTTGATCGACTGTGGCCACTGCAGGTCCGGGTTGTCCTCGTGCGTCTCCACGGTGAGCTTGCCCCATCCGAGAAGTCCGGCATCCGCCTGGTATCCGATCTCAGCCAAGGCGGGACCTCCTTCGTCAGAATCGCGCGGTCGCGAGATCCAGTTCGTCTCGGGCGACGGCGTCGCGCTTGAGCACCGCCGCCTTCGGAGGCGGCGGTGTCTTCTTCTTCGGCGACGCCTCGGACTTCAGCACGCCCCACAGCGCCCAGGTCACGGCCTGCGCCTGGCTGACTGGCTTGGTCGGGTCGGACTGCTCCCACGTCACACCGGCGCGGCCGATGTTCCGCGTCGTCGCCAGCTCGAGCGAGCGTGTGACTTCGTCCTGCGGACGATGCGGGACGAGCCCGGCGTTCACGTGCTCGATGAACAGCGTGTGCGCCGCGGCGATCTCGTCGAGGTTCATCGCGAGGTACTTGATCCCGGCGGCGTCGAGCGCGCCGATCACGGCGGCCGCGTTCTTCGCGTCGAGCACGACGAGCGCATTGCCGTACTGCGCTTTCAGCTCCTTGAGCTTCGGCGCGATCCAGCGGGTCTGTGCGGCGGTGTGGAGGTGCTCGACGGCGATCGATTCGGAGTCGACGCGGACGGCGGCGCCGATCGTGCCGTACCCGCCACCGCGGCCGAGGGCCAGCGAGAGCACGACGCCGTCGCCTCCGACCGCGGCCGCCTCGTCGGCGTGCCGCTTCCACGCCTCGAGGTCGAGGTCGGACAGCTTCGCGGCCACCTCGGGGCGCCGGCTTGGCCAGATCGAGCAGCGCTGACGTGCGAACGCATCCGGGTTGGTCTGCCCCATTCGGTTCCAGTCGTCCTGCACCGTCTTGAACGCCAGGCGGATACCAAGGCCCGGGTTCGCTTCGCGCCATGTCTGCGGGTCGCCGAGGTCGATCTTCGCCGCGGTGTCAGGGTCGTCGGAACCGACCGGGGTGTGCTCGATCCATCCGGTGCGCTCGAGGCCGCCCTTGCGGCCACGGTCGCGGAGTCCCTCGAAATACTCGCCGTCCTGATCCTCTTTCGGGACCGTGCCGGTGAACAGCACCTGCTTGTTCGGGCTGGCGTCGGTCGCGGGAAGCAGCGCCTCGAGGATCGTCAACGGGGTGTGCTGCGCCTCGTCGATGATCAGCACGTCGAAGGAGACACCGACGCCGGCGGCCCCCGTACGCGTGAAGAACACCAGCCGGTTGCCGTTCTTCAGCTCGATCGCCCAGTTGCCGTTGCCGGTCGAGATGCCCGTCACGCCCTGCGCGGTCTGCTTGCCACCGCCGACGAGCTCGGCGCGCAGGATCGGTGACGCCAGGATGATGCGGCGAGCGCGGCGGAACGCCTCGCGGGCCGTTGCGCCCTCGTGGGCGGTGTGGCCGATGAGCTTCGGTGCGCCGTCCTCGCGCGGCCACAGGTACAGGTGGGCGAGCTCGTACGGGAGCAGGATGTTGCCCTTGCCCTGCTGGCGAGACACGAGGATCCCGAACTCAGTGGCGGCCCACTGACCATCGGCGTCGATGGATGCCACCGCCTCGAGCGCGCCCTCCTGCCAGGGGTCGCACTGGACGTTGGCGAGGTCACAGATGTCGAGGACGTCGTCGAGGAGGGTGTCGACTCGGCTAGCCGGTAGCGCCCGTACCCGCGGCTCTTGCAGCCCGAGCGGCGCGAGCTTGGGCGAGTTGGTCGGCAAGGCTCAGCTCCTTCGGCGGCTCCACTGGCCCGCGGGTCGCTTCGACCGCCTTCTGGAACACGGTGGCGATGGGAGCGATGCGGGTCGGGTCCTTCTCCGCCACGGTCTTGAACACGGTGCGGAGTGTGTCGACGATGAGCTTCATGTCGTCGGTCTCGCCACCGGATTGGTCAGTGGTGTCGGCGTCGCCATTGGGCTGCTCGGTGCCGGTGGCCGCGTCGAATTTGGGCGACTTGCGACCGGACGACTTCCGCCCGGCTTCGGTGTGCGCCCGACGGCACGCCTCGTCGACCTCGACGCCCTCGCGGAGGTGTCGGCGGTAGGCCGCGTCGGTGCCACAGGGCGCTTTGGGACGTCCCATAACTCCCCCTGACTCCCAATTCCCCCATGCGCCGTTTTTACCTGCGGAGAGAGCTGCCAGGACCGCGCGGGAGGTGGGCAGCGACCGGGCGACCCTGGATTTTCTGACGATCCGGCGCCGGGCTCAGCGCGTGCAGGTTGCTACTTGTCCGTTTCGTGGCGAGCGAGGAGCCGCTTCAGACGATCGGTGACAGCGAACACGTCGTTGAGCACTTCGTCCATAAGCAGCAGCACGTCAGCTGCGTCTTGTTCGGTGACGGCGGTAGTAGCGAAGTCGCCGTGGGCCATGTCATTGCCGAGCAGTCGAATGGCGTGCGCAGCTTGCACGATCTGTGGTCGGATCAGCTGGCTCGTGCCCATCGCCTCGATCTTCGCGAATAGACCTCTTTCAGTGACGTCCTTGCTCTTCGCTGTCGCCTCGATCACAGCTCGAGCCATCAGCACGGCTGCGCGGTGAGCACCTATGCTCAGGCATCGATGCGCTTCGTCGGCCGGGGCCGCGATCTCAGGCAATATGTCGTGATACTCCATGCCGACGGGCGCGATCGGTTCCCAGTACTGCACCCCTTGTCGCAGAAGCGATGCAAGCTCGGTGCGACGCATCTGAGGGTGCGCGTGGGACACGGAAGTTTGCACTCCGTCAACGGCGTCGAGCACACCGATTTGGGTTGTGCCGCCGATGACGAATCGATGGCACGCGGTGCACTGAAAGGCTGCCTCAACCCGACGCGAGCGCTCGTCGATCCAGCGCACGCTGTCTTCCACGTAGACCATGTGCGTGATCTTCTTGCAGTGAGGGCAGGTGTGGTCAGCCTGGGCGGTCATGACACGACCGTACATGCGGTGCACACCGCGGTAGAAGTCGGCGAGGTCAAGCGTCGCCATGGTGTACTCGCCTCCTATTCGATGGGTACCCATTGGCGCGCGGGATGCCGAGGCCGCCGACGGCGTATCTTCAGCCCACCGGCAGGACTGCCGTCAGTCTCCCCCGCTCGTCGCGAGGGCCGGGGCGGCCTCGATCATCAGGGCGTCCCGCTCCTCGGGGCTCAGACCGTCAGCCTCGACGATCTCGTCCGCGATCATGCCGCGTGCGCCATACGGGCTGCGGGGCGTGACGATCGCGACCGGGTCGATGCTCAGTGCGTCGGCGTGCTCCTGCCCTGCCTGCTTCGTGGGAGCGAGGACGATGATGCGGCGCGTCGGGTCAGGTGCGACGTCGACCGCCTCTACGGGATCGCCCAGCACGTCGGCCAGGTCCTCCCAGCCGGCCCCCGGCTCGCCCTCAGCGACGACGACGTCGACGTGGTTGCTCGTGGTCATGATGCCTCCCAGATCTCGGTGGCGGCGTGGTCGCTCTTGAGCGAGTTGCAGCGGCGGTGCATCGGGACGAGCACCTGGCCGACGAGGCGGCCGCCGTTCGCGATCGCGGTATCGTGGTCGGCGGTGAAGCTCATCCGGTCAGTGGATGACAGGTCAGTGTCGATCGGCTCGCCGCATCCCCAGCCAGACGGTGAGCCGTGGCCGCAGGGCAGGTTCTCCGCCTTCGTGCGGCGCTTCAGCGCGGCTTGCTGGCGGCGGTAGGCGCGATGCCCCTTTCCGTCCCGAACTCTCTTCGCAGCCACGATGACACCTCCATAGGCGCTGGCGCTCGGACTGAGGGGCGGACGCACTCACGGACCGGAACGCGGCGCGAACCCTCAACCCTCCGCCCGAGGAGCCTTCGAGCATTCATCTATGGTGCGATCGCGTGTCGAGCCTTGTAGATGTTGCTCATCCACGGGACGATGCGGGTCTACCGAAGCGCTGGGCTGAGGACGAACGGAGCATCATGGCAGTGATCCAGGTGGAGGTGCCGGATAGGAAGATCTTGGAGCACCTCGTAAAGGAGCGGAGACTCATCGTGGGCGAAGTCATCGCAGCGCCGCAACTCGAGGTGGCGACGATACCTGCGACAGCTAACACGGACGTTCGGCATCAGGTGCAGGTGTCGCTCGTGTACCAGATCAGTGGCGAAGAGATGGAAGCTCTGCGCAAGGCGTGATTCCCGGCGGGCGGCCGGTGGACATGCCGGCCGCCCTTGGGCGTGTCCGGCCTGCTCAGCCCACGCGCGAGATAGGTGCGCCGCAGCGAAGGCAGGCCGGAAGACTGGGCCCCGCCGCCCATCACCGTTCGAATGTGCGCATCATGCGACCTGGGGACGAGGCTGCTCGCCCTCGACCGGGCTCCCGTTCATGCCGGGCGGCGAGGGGCCATGGCTAGCGAAACGGTCGCTCTGCAGAGGGATGAGAACGTGTGGTGGCGGGGCGCCCACCTGGGAACGACGGAAGCCCCGCCGGATCGGCAGGGCTTCGGTCACAGTTCAGGTGCAAGCACAGCTTAACACCGACTGGCGACACACGCGGAATCATCACGTTCGCGCGTCGGATGGGATGGATCGGGACGCGCGCTGCTTCTCCTGCATGAGTGCGGCAACCTCGTCGACGGATGAAGCGTGGACGTACTTCATGACCGTGCCGCGTGGTCCCCGGTGCTGAGCAACCACGGTCAGGTGCTCCTTCTGCACCCACCGCTGCACCTGGCGCTGGTCGACCTTCGCCCGTACAGCGGCCTGCTGCAGCGTCAGCAGCGGGTCGTACCACTCGCGCACCGGGGCGCTCGCGGGCTCGTCCTCGGTCTCGTCGTCCGGGTAGACGAACACGTCGGTGCGGCGCTCGGTCCCCCACTTCGCCATCGCGTCAGCGACCGACCAGCCGTCGCGCAGCCCCTCCACCTCTGGGTGCCGGTCGAGCACAACCTCACCCATCCACGTCATCACCTCGCGGTCGTTCGAGTAGTCCGACAAGGTGACGTGCCACCACGGCTCGAGCTTCTCGAGGACGGCGAGCGCATCGATGAGGTCAGCGTCGATCGGTGCCGGCGGCTCGGTCGCGGATGAGCGGCCACCGGGCGCCTTGTCTGTCGGTGTGGCCTTCATCGGGTCCGCCAGCGACCGCACCCGGCCGATCAGGTCGGGGCCGTCGGCGAGCAGAGCTCTCATCCGGCCGAAGCAGCGATCGCAGACCAGCGACCCGTCGCGGCACTCGCGCGGCGCGCAGCCATCGCAAGGGAACGGACCCACGTAGTCGGGCCCGCTGAACCGGCACGCGGCATAGTGCTCGCCCGGGCGCACGCACCCCCGGATGCAGTGACGGTCAGACATCGGCGATTCCTTCCGCTGACCGCAGCGCAGGAACGGGCTCGGTGATGACCATGCGATGGGCACTCATCTTGGTGCGCTTGCTGGGCTGAATCCAGAACCCGTATCTATCGGGTGCGGATGCGCGTAGCGTGAGCAACATGTGGACCGTCCTCGTCATCTTGCTCATCGTGTGGGCCGTCCTGGCCGTTGTCGGTTTCGCCATCAAGGGCCTGCTCTGGCTGGCAATCATCGGAATCATCCTGTTCGTCGGCACTGTGATCTTCGGGCTCTTGAGGAACCGCAGCCGTAACGGTCCCTCCGGGCCCTGAACGTGCTCCGCCGATCCCGGCGGAGATAACGAAGGAGCAATGCCATGTCTGTTGGAGACCACATCAAGGCGGCGTCTGAAGGCGCCTCGCATCTCACCCAGCGCGTGGTGGACGCGGTCGAACGCAAAGTCAACGATGCGACAACGGCCGTTGAAAGCGCGACGGGAACGACCGGAGAGAAGATCCGCGAGATCATCGGCCGAAGCGGGAAGGAGGAGGAGACTGCCCGTGCGGCCGCAGACGATAGGTCCGATCGGGACGCTACCGAACACTGGGCTGACGACGGCGGTGAGACGCTTACTGCGCCTCACGATCGTTCTCTGAAGCCCAAGCACATCGCTGGCCAGCATCCGGAACGCGGATAGCGAGTTCACTTTTCCGCTCCTTCCTGCTTCACCGGCACCCGGCCAGCTCTCCAACGGCGCTTCGTCTCGGTGGGCGCCGGGTCCTCTCGCGGGCGGTCCTCTCGGTCCCACGACCCGCCGCCTGTGAGGCCGTCGTCGACCCATCCGGCCGCGCGCAGGGAGACCCCGCTCTCGCTGGCGAGGGTGTAGGTGATGATCCGGTGGGGCGGGTAGCCGAGCGCGACACCGGCGCGGCGGAGCGACCCATAGATCATCGAGCAGCCGTTGCGGGTGCCGTCGGTGCAGACCCTCACGACTTCGAGGTATCCGTCACGGTCGAGCATGCGCGAGCGCGGTCGGCTCGCGATGCCCACGCCGTGAAGCACGCCGTCGGCGTCGCGGATCGACACGGTGAACTTGTGCCCGCGCGACGCCTTGTGGTGCCGGTGGTGCTCCGAGACGTAGGCATTCGCCGCCCGGAGCCCGATCGGCTCAACTCGCAGCGGCACGGTTCTCTCCCTGCTCGGTGACGGCGGATGCAGCACGCAGAGCGGCACGCATCCACAGAGCGCCCTGCAGGAAGGAGAGCCGACGGACTGCGCGAGCGGAGGCAACGTTCGCGTCGCTGGGATCGTGCGGCCACTTGCGTACCGCCTCTGCGGTCACCTGCGCGTCGGACGGTTCGCCCTGCGGCTCCTCGATGCTCCTGCAGTTCCGTGATGCTCCTGCAGTTGCGCGCTCGACCTGCACCACCTCGGAACGACGGAAGCCGAAACCAGCCGCAGCGAGTCGACCGGCGACATCGGCATAGGGCAGATCCTCCGGGCCTCGCGAGTAGCTGCCCTGCGCGATGATCCGGCGCATCCCTTCCCGCTCGTCGTCGGTCGGAGTGTGCGCCTCGCCCACGACCTTCGCCGCGGTCACTGCCAGCCCCCGCACGTAGTCCGTAAGCTGCTCCGGCGACAGTGCACCCATCCCGCCGTCGTACACCTCATCGCGCAGCGCCTTCTCGAGCTCGTCGATCAGCTCAGAACGGTGTGTCGTCGCCATAGTTCCACTCCCCTCCAGTGGGCGGCTCCGAAGTCACCCACTGCTGTTCCTGCGCCGGCGCGGACGCTGCCGGGCGCTGCTGGCCGTTGCCGTGTGCGGCGCGCGTGACCTGCGCCGTCGCGAAGCGGAGCGACGGACCGATCTCATCGATCTCGAGCTCGAACGTCGTGCGCTGGTTGCCCTCACGGTCCTGGTAGTTCCGCTGACGGAGACGACCCTGGACGATCGCGCGCATGCCCTTCGTGAACGTCGCGGCGATGTGCTCGGCGGTGTCGCGCCAGGCGACCGCACGGAGGAACAGGCTCTCGCCGTCCTTGTACCCGCCAGCCTCGCGATCGGCGATCCGGGCGGTCGACGCGATCGTGAGGTTCACGACCGGGACGCTGCCCTGCGTGAAGCGGAGCTCGGGATCGGCGGTCAGGTTGCCGACGACGGTGATGATCGTTTCGCCGGCCATCAGTCCTCGTCCCCCGGCTGCTGCGCGAACGTGACCGGGACGATCTGGCCCGCGTCGAGCGTGATGCGCGCGGACGGCATGGCCTCGATGAAGAACTCGGCCGGGACCGACACCTCGAGCTTCACGATGAAGTCGCCGGGCGCGACCTCGGCGTCGGTGGACTTGACCGTCTTCACGACCGTCATCCCTTCGAGGTTCCCGTAGTAGCTGCTCTTCGGGCGGAGGTGCAGGTACACCGTGTCCGTCAACGTCTTCGGCGTGAAGCTGCCGATCTTGATCTCGCTCATGCTGTCTTCCCCTCTTCTGCGAGCCACCGCTCGCGCTCTCCGGCGAGATACCGCCGGAGCTGTTCGGTCTTCTCCTGGAACGCCTGCGCCAGCGCGTCCTTCACCGGCAGAGCGACGAGGCGCTCCCGGCGAAGACGACGACGCCGTGCCGACGACTGCTCCAACTCGGCGATGAACTCCGCGAACCACTCGTCGCAGAGCCGCCAATCGGCCTCAGAACGGATCACCACCCCACTCCTTCCCGTGCTGGTCGAGCTCCTCGTGGTAAGTCGCGAGCTTCTCCTCGTAGATGCGGCGCGCGAGCCACTCGTCGCGCTGCAGGCGGGCCGTCCGGCAGGGCCCGCACGAGACCTTCTGGATCCCGTTCGGGTGCTCGGAGCAGCCGATCGGCGGAGCATCGAGCAGCAGCGGGCGTGCCGGCGGTGCGGGCACCGCTTCGCGCTCCCCCGCCACCGCGGCCCAGGCGTCCGCCCTCGCCGCGTCCTCCGCGCGCACCTGCGCCCTCGCGCGCTCCCGCGCCTGCTCGCGCGCCCGCGCTCCCCCCACAGCCACGGACGTCCATGGACGCTCCGACGGCGGCTCCGGGGTGTCGATCCGAGCGCCGCGGGCGTCGACCCGCAGCGGTCGGGCGAGGGCGATCCAGTGCGTGCCGCGGGCGGGGAAGATCGTCAGGAACCCGACGTCGTCCAGCATCAGCAGGTGCTCCTCGACCATCGCCGTCGCTGCTCGGCCCGGGTACAGGTCGCCTGCGATCAGCTCCGGGATAAGCTCCCGGCGCCCCATCACGTCCGTGTGTAGCCACAGCCCCATCGCGGTCGGTTTCGCCTCGTCCGGCACCCGCAGGTACTCCGGCGACTGCAGGTCGCTCGGGCTGATGAATCGTTGCTTCGTTGACACCTTGGTCGTTCCCTCTCGCGAAGCCCTCGATGCACCTGTCGAGGGCGAACTGCAGATCGTGCTCGTCAACGGCGAAGCACTCGGTCCACCCGCGGCCCATGGGCAGCAGGCCGAGCGCTTCCGTCTCCCGGCGGAACGCCTGCGGGAACCAGCGGCGCAGCACGCGCAGCGCCTCCGCCTCCCACGACGCATCCGTTCCGCGAGCGCACACGATCACCTGAGCGCCGGAGCGGATCATCATCTCCACCCGGTGCCACTTCCACGCCCGGCCCACCTTCAGCACCCGGGCCTCGGGCCAGTAGACGACGTAGGTCATCGCGAATTCAGGCATCGCACTCATCGCGTCCTCGCCTTCTTCGACGGCGCGACGTCGCCGCGCCACTCCCGATGTGCGGGCGAGACCTTCGAGCACAGCCCGAACCGGTCGAGCGAATTCGTGATCTGCCCGCAGAGGCGGCAGGCGGGCTTGCCCTCGTGGATCATGTCGACGATGCGGAGCTGCTCGAGCGTGACCGCGCGGCTCGGCGCCCACGGTTTCGCCTCGGCCTCCTGTACGGCGACGATCGACCGGGCGATGTTCGCCTCGAGCACGGCGCTCATGCTGCGTCCTCGATCAGCTCAGCCTCACGCCGCGCCTGCCATTGCCGCTCGAACTTCGCGAACGTGATCCGCGGGTGCGACTGCCAGTGCTCGACGAGCTCCTCAGACGCGTACGCGAGCGCGCGGGTCTCGTTGCCCATGAACAGCGAGAACGGGTCGATGCTCTTCTCGCGGCCACGGGCGTTCAGCATGGCGCCGTTGGTGGCCTCCTCGGCGGCCACGAACTGCGCGTACAGGGTGTCGTCGTAGTCGGCGCGGCACTCACGCCACGCGGAGAACGCCTCGCTGATGATGCTCATGCGATGGCCTCGTGCCAGAGCAGCCACTCGGCGCCGTAGACGCTGCAGCCCATCTCCATCGCGAGCGCGCGGGAGATCCGCACCCGGGTGATGCCCTCGAGGCGGAACCAGGACATCTCGAGCGGGTAGAACACGGGGACACGCTCGGGGTTCGTCACCCAGCGGCGGACCTTCCACCCGAAGCGGAGCGCCTTCGCCTGCATGTCACCCTCGCAGCCGGCGTTGCAGACAGCACAGAGCGACAGCCCGTCGACCGGGGACGGGACGTTCTTCGAGCCGCCCATGCCGACCGCGCGCCGGTGCTGGAAGGTGAGCACCATGACGCCGCAGGCGGCGCAGCGGCGCTCGTCACGGCGGTACACGGCGTCGCGCGTGGCCGCGGTCGGGGCGCTCATCGGGTCACCCCCGATAGAGTGCGGGCATGAGACGAGTCTTCGCGACGATGACGATCGCCGCTGCGGCGCTGGCCCTCGCCGGATGCAGCGGAGAGGTGGTACCGGAGGCGGCTTCGCCCGACTGCGACGCAGCTTTCGCGACGGCGAGCGAGGCGATGAACGTTCACTACGCGAACCATCCGCTGTTCGGCGCGGAGTACGACGCTATCTACGCCGACGGTGCAGTCTCGGACGAGGAGCAGGTCACCCTGGACGCGATGCTCGCTGACGAGGAAGCCAAGTTCGCCGCCCTCGTTGATCCGGTGTACGACGCGTGCGATGGGGTCGAGGACCTCTACGCGGGCGCGTTCGCTCACCGCGACGATGCCGACTGGGCTCTCCTCGACGTCGAGTCGATGAGCCGGGATGACATCAAAGCGGACTTCATCTTCGGCCATTGCTACGGGAACGAGTCGCGACCGGCCTGTTCGGACTTCGTCGTCGACGACTGGAACCGACAACTCTGAGTTCAGCTTCATCGGTGCTCTCCTCGGAAGTTGGCATTGAGGGACCGGAGGATCTCGATGTCCTCGGTCAGGGTCTTGCGCATCTCGCGTGCGTACTCGAGCGCGAGCTCGGCGACGTCGATGCGCTCCCATGCGGTGAGGACGTCGGCGTCGGACTCGGCGACGATGCGGCGGGTCTCGGCATCCCGGCCGACGGCGCGCTGTCGGGCGTAGCCGCGGGCGATGATGAGCTCGCGCTTCGCGTCCTTCACGCGCTTCGAGCGGTCGGCGAGGATAGCGGGCGCCTGCGCGATCATCGCGCGGGCCTTGAGCAGCGCGCCGGCGCACTGCACCGGCGACGGGAATAGCTGCAGGAGTTCGCCCTCGTCGAGCGCGGTGAGGTTGAGCGGGACGAGCTCGACACCCTGCTCGGTGACGGTCCCGTCGGTGTCGTCGACGATCATCGGCGTGCACCCTTCTTCTTGCGGGCGGCCTTGCGGCGGTCGGCGCGATTCTGCGGCGGGAGGTAGTCGCGCGGCGCGGGGCGCTCCGCGACGGGCGACTCGGTCGCCGCGAAGGCCGGTGCGGGCTCAGCAGTCGAGATCGCCCAGGCCGACTCGACGAGCGCCTTCCGCTGGTTGCGGGCGGTGCGGTGTAGGTCAGTGCCCGCCCGATCCGGGGTGAACGCACGAACGGCGCGTGCCTCCGTCTCGAGGGCATCGATCTGCTCGATCGTCTCGGCGGCCAGGAACTCGGCGGCCCAGTCGCGCGTAGTCGGCGCGGCCACGGCGGCACCCGCCACGGCAGCATCCGCCACGGCGGCGGGCAGGTCGCGCTCGTCGATCTCCTCCTCGATACGGATATCGCCGAGGAGGTCGCGGAACGTCTGCCGGAATGCGACCATGCGCACGGTGCGACCGAAGTGGCGCATCGGCGAGCGGTCCCACTTTCCAGACCACTCCTCCGAGGCGGCCGGGTACTGCTCCGACCAACGGATCGTGACCGTCGTCGGGATGCGCACGCCCTTGCGGTAGACCTCGACGCGCGCGAACTCCGGGTGCGCGGCGTCAGCGGTCGGCGCCCACGCCTGCAGCCAGACGACGCCATCGTCGGAGAACTCGACCGGGCCGGTGCCGTCCCACTCCCCCGAGGCGTGCACGATGTGCTCGACCTCGCCGATGGTCTTCTTCTCGATGAGCTCAGTTGTTGACATGCTCGACCTCCTGGAACTTCAGAGCGGGCGCCTTGCGGGTGGTGCGGGGGAAGTGCTTCAGCGCCGACGCCTCGAGCACTGCGAGCTCGACGCGCAGCGCCTCGACGTGCGCGTGGACCTCCGGGGCTGCGGCCTTCCATGCGACCTCGTCGATCGACACCGTCTCGGAGACCGTGGTCTGGAACCCGCCGTGCTCGGTCATGCCGACGGCGCCGAAGCGCTGCGCGCCGGGGAGCTTCGCGGTCGCCGCCTTGACCTTCTCGTTCGCGGCCTTCTCCGCCTTCATCGCGGCGTCGAGGTCGCGCTTCAGCGGCGCCCATGCGGCGACGGCGTCCGCGACCTCGTCGGGAAGGTCGTCTACATCGGGGCATCCGGCGTCGCGCCAGGCGATGAAGTTGTCGGCGCGGTCGACGAGGTACGCGATCATCTCCTCGTCGCGGGGCACAGGGATCCACGTCGCTCCGCCGACGGGCGGCATGTCGTCTTCGTCGCGGACCTCGAACCCATACAGGGCGTAGTCGGCTCCGAGGACGTGGATCTGCCACTGCATCTGCGCCATGTGCTCGACGGGGATCGACCAGGAGTCCCAGCCGAACTCGTGGGACTTCACCTCGACGACGACGAGCGCGCCGTCCTGGTCGATGCCGATCGCGTCCGGGGTCGCTCGGTGCAGGTCGTTGTCGAGCGCGGCCCACAGCGCGGCGTTGGGGGTGAGCGATGCGAGACGCTCGGCGGCCTCGTCGAGCAGGGCGGCCTCGCGGGCATGCCCGGCCTTCGTCGCCTTGTTGCCGCGGAAGGTCGAGCCGTTCATCTTCTGCTCGACGATCGTGCGGCGCGCCTTGATGCCGGCGCGTGCGATGTGCCAGGCGTCGGAGGCGGTGACGCCCTCGCCGCGCTCGAGCATCCACACGGTACGGGGTGCGTCACCGGGGACGACGACGCGGGCTGCGGTGATCTGCGGGGTCATGACTGGTCGCCCTTCTTCGGGAGCGGGATGAGGAACGCGGCGACGAACGTCGCGAGGCTGATGAGGACGCCCAGGTCGGCGCCGTTGACTCCGGTCGTCGGGTCGGCCGCGGCGGGCCCGCAGAGGGCCGCGCCGAGGAGCGCGGCGACGACCGCGCCCATGCGTCCGGGAGACAGCGGCCAGAGGCCGGGGCGATCGGTCGCGATCGGTCCGTCGATGACGGGCGCGGTGCGCTCGACGACGCTGAGGTGCCTGTCGGCGGTGAGCGGTGCGAACTCGCCGACCGGGGCGACGTTGTCGTCGGTATCCTGTGTCTGAGGCATGTGCTTGCCTTTCGTTCTCTGGTGGGGCGTCCGTTGCCGCGGGCGCCCCGCTTTCGTGTGTGGGGTCAGGGTGTGAGGGCGCCGGCGCCGAGGCGGACGCGGAGGCGTTCGATGCCCTTCGGGGTGATGCGCACCTGCGGGGCAGACGGGACCAGTTCGCCGGTGTCGCGGTCGCGGTGAGGGGGCATCGCGCGCACCTTGACGAGGCCGGCGTCGACCGCGCGGGCGTACGGGGTCCAGCGGTTCTTCTCGCCGCGGTAGATCCAGCCGAGTTCGTGGAGCTTCTCGAACAGGCGCTGCGGTCCGGTCTCGATCCCGGCGCGGGAGAGCATCGGGGCGACGTCGCGGACCGCGTAGTCGGTTCCCGCGTCGGCGATCTCCTCCCACGCCTCGGCCATCGGCGCGAGCGCGGCGATCTGCTCGTCCTTGCGGGCGATGATCTCCTGCGCCTGCACGACGGCGCGCGCCATCAGCTGCTCCGGCGTCTCGACGGCGTAGGTGCCGGTGCGGCGGATGGCCGGGATGACCTCGTGCGTCACCCACCAGCGGAAGCGGCGGGCCTCGGGCTTGTCGGACCGGATGACGACGTCGTACATGCCGGCTTCGGCGACGATCGTGACCGCGCGGCGCTGGCCGCCGGAGCTGATGTCCGTCTGGCGGATATCAGCCTCGTCGAGGCGGGCGGTGACGTTGCCGACGTTCGTGACGCCGAGCACGCCGCAGATGTCGGCGAGCACGAACCACACCTCGCCGTCGACCGGGACGGTGCGCACCTGCCGGTCGGCGTACTGGAACACCTCGAGCGCGCTCATGCGGGATCGCTTTCAAGCTCGGCGATCCCGGTCGCGAGGAACGCGCACAGCGCAGCAGCGAACAGCGCACCGAAGGCGAGCACCAGCATCAGGAGCCCCCACGGGGCCAGCACGAACGACACCCACACGAGCGCGAGCCCGAGCACGAGGTATCCGACCGCCACGCACCAGAGCACGGGGCTGAGCAGCGCCACCGCCAGGTCGACCGGACCATCCGGCGTGGTCGGGGCAGCTGTCCCCACGGTGCCCCGACCCGCCTGGCCCGATATCCCAGCGGGCACCCGGCCCCCAGACCGGGACATCATGATGCGTCCTTCGATTGCGGAGCGGCGTCCGACGCGGTGGCGGAGGGGTACACCGCCGCGTCGGACGCGTCCCCTACGATCGGGTCACAGACCGCCGACGCTGGCACGTCGGTGGCACCGATCGAAGGGGAGCCATGAGCGTTCGACACAACGGACCGAAGACGATGCAGCAGCACGCCGAGAACGCGGTCGATCACGCGGACTCCGCGGCGCGCGTCATGAACGACGCCGAGCTGCCCGACTTCAGGGACCGCGCGTTTGAGGAACTCAGCTTCGCAGTTCTGGAACTCGGGCAGGCGCTGGTGAAGCTCGCGGAGAGCAAGAGCCTCTGAGTCGATCGCATCCGCGATCTTTCGGATCCGCGCCGCGACAACCTCGGCGCGTACCGAAACAAGGTACCCGTCGTCGATCTCAGCGAGTCGGCAAGCGAGAACGTCCATGTCGACGACATGGCTTCGGCCGATCGCGCCCCGGACGAGAGCAGGGGCGACCGCCGTTTCAATAGGCTCTGCCGCATGGATATGACGCGTGAGGAACGGATAATGGCGGCCGCGATCATCATGCGGGACGCCGTCGAAGAGATGCTCGTTCACGAGGCCGCCTCCGCTTCTCGGCAGGCGGCGAACCACTCGATCACGTCGGTACGCGAGTAGCGGATCAGGCTCGACCCCGGGATCTTGTGCCAGACCGGGCCGGCTTCCTCCCCGCGCGCCCGCGCATCGCGCCAACGCTCGAGAGTCTTCGTGCTCACTTCCAGGATCTCGGCGAGTGTCTTCGGCGACATCACCATCGGCATCTGCTCGAAGCCCTCTGGCGCTTCCGACGTGGCATCGGCCGTCGCGACCGGGAAAGCAATCGTGCTCACGATGCAACCGCCTCGGCGGACTCGATCGCACGCTCAGCGCGGGCGATGATGCTCGAAGCCGACGTGCCGAGCTCCGCCGCTACCGCCGCCAAAAGAGACGGGGTGAAGGCCGCGTGCCCGTTGACGCGAGACGACAGGGTTGCGCGTCGGATTCCGAGCTTCTCGGCGATTCCCTTCACAGAAGCCGTCCGGCTCCGGGCGATCTCTGACCGCACTTCGGCGGCGACACCGGCATCAAGGCCGGTGAACCCAATTCGGTTCATCTCCATGCCGTCCACTGTGAACCGAACTCGGTTCGAAGTCAAGTTGCTTGCACCGAATGAACCGAAATGGGTACACTCGGGGCGTGGCCAAGAACCTGCTCCCTATGGACGCCCTAATTGCCGGATACCTTCACGAGGCGGTCCAGGATGCGGGCATTACCTACCGCAAGCTCGCCGCAGCCACGGGAATGTCGATCAACCGGATCGGGATCATTCTTCGCCAGGAGTCGCCGCCTGCAACGCTAGGCGAGATCGGCATGATCGGGTCCGCGGTCGGCCTTACCGCATCGGAACTCGTCGAGCGAGCCGAGAACGTCGTACGCACCAGACAGGACTACGACCTGGTCGCTAACGACTCGATCAACGAGTTCCCCGAAGGCGACGACGCGGATTACGACCACGCGTGACACCAGCCCTGTCGATCACGCATTGCAACTAACGACCGCCACCATGCCCGATCGAGGGGGTTACGCATGGACGTCTGGAATCTAGCTGCCGACATGGGGCTAACCGTCCGGGAGCGGCGAGGCGCACACCGAAGCGGCTACGCTCCCGACTCGAACCACATCGACCTAACCCCTGGAATGCGGGGGCGCGTGCTCCGCGGCGTCATGTGCCATGAGATCGCGCATCACGTCCTCGGGCACCGCCCGACGGATTTCGGCCTGATCCGCAAACGCCAGGAGGCCGCCGCGAACGCGTGGGCGGCGCAAGCGCTCATAACGCCAGCGGCTTACGCCGAGGCCGAGCATCACTACGGGGGTCACGTAACCTCGATGGCGATCGCGCTAAGCGTGCCCGATGAGCTCGTGGTCGTCTTCCGAAGCCTGTTGCTTCGCACGGAAGGCGCCGTGTACGTCGACCCGCGCATGGGCGCAGGGCAGTTCGCGCACCGCATCGAGGTCGGATAGTGGCGAAGGCCTGGATCTCGGACCGATGGGTGAAGGACGCGACGGTCACAATGCCCGACGGTTCCGCCACGAAGATCAGCCCGACAAGTGCACAGATGAAGTCGCTCAAGACGCTTCCCGACCACTTCCGCACCGCGAAATTCGGCAAGGGCTCGCGCTGGGAGGCTGGGTGGTACGACCCCGACGGTGTCCAGAAGAAGCGCCTGTTCGCTCGGCGCACGGATGCCGAGTCGTTCATCGCAAGCATCGAAGACGACATCCGGTCCGACCGATACATCGATCCTTCGGCGCGTGAGCGCACCTTCGCCGCAGCTGCTGAGGCATGGCTATCGTCGAAGAACCGGATCAAGGACTCGAGCTGGCGGCGCTACAGGCGGGAGCTCGACAACTACGTCTTGCCGCGGTGGGGATCTCGCGCCGTCGGCAGCATCACCCGCCCGCAGATCGACGAGTGGATCTCGCAGCTACGGACCGGCACGGCCGTGTTCGAGTTCGACAAGAACAACCACCTGACCGGCGCTGGTCGGAAGCCGGTCGCGATGAGCGCCGCCTACCTGCGCCACGTGGTTGGCTCCACATTCGGCGGCGCACTGCGCTATGCGGTCGCCGAGCAATGGATCGGACGCAACCCGCTCGCGAAGGTCGAGTTCCCCCGCGACGAGGGGGACATCGAGAACGACCTGCCGTCGCTGTCCTACGTGCAGCTCGACAATTTATCCGCGGCCGTGGTGTCGATCACTCATCGCCCGAGCGACGGCGTGCTGTTCGACATGCTCGCGCACAGCGGCCCTCGAATCGGGGAAGCGACCGCGCTCAAGATCAAGGACCTCGATCTCGACCACAAGCGCGCGCGCATCCACCGCACGTGGACGACCGATCGCGCCGGCCTGCGGAAGCTCGGCCCGGTGAAAACGTGGGAGAAGCGCTGGCTCCCCCTCGCGGACTTCGTCGTCGAGGGGCTGCGCGCGATCGTCATCGGACGCGACCCCGAGGACTTCGTCTTCGTCGAGCGCCGCCGCGCCGCGGCTCTCGGCCGCGGCCAGCTTCGCGCGATCTAGCCGGGTCGCGGATTCCCATGTGAGACGCATGTGAGACGGGCGTGTCCCGGACGCTTGGCGGGAATGAAGAAAGCCCCGGAGTTCCGCGTCTTTCTGCGGTTCTCCGGGGCTTCTCGGTGGGCTGTTGGCACAACTACTCACTGCGCCGATCAGCGCCCCGCTGCCTTCCTGTCTTTCCTGTTTCCGCGTCTGTATTTTCCTGCGACGAGCATGAGCGGATCAGATGAGGCAGGGTTCGCCTTCGGCACCGACGCGGATCCCCCCTCTGGTTGGCGCGACTCCCACGGCGCGTCAACATCGACTCGCCGTCTCTGTCAACGCACTCGCTGGCGGGTCAGCGCCGCGCCATGAACCTCGCGTAGCGGCGTGACCACACACGCTGCTTCGTCGCCGCACTTGCCGCGATCAACGCCCGGATCCGACGACGTCAGCCCACCCCAACTATCAGTCGGCACGGCGGAGGTTTCCCTCGGGAGGTCTTCGGCGAGCGTGTCTCAGTTCAATCCCAGAGCTTGATCCTGAAAAACCCGCCCTGAGGGGTGTCATGAAAGTCGAATCCAAGCTCGTCAGCCCATGTCTGCAGGTGCAACGCCATCTCGCGGACGACCTCGTCGGTGGCTGCGATGTTCACCTCGACGGTCATCGGGATCTCTTCCAGAAGCTCCAGGTACCGGTCCCGCCACGGTTCGATGGCTTCACCCCAACCGGGCAGCGCAGCAATGTCGCTGGGCAGGGCGCGGAAGCCATCTTCGGCTCGAAGCGCCGCCGCTAGGTAAGCAAGGGTCTTCCAGAGAATGTGCAGAGCATTGAAGGTGACGAGCATGCCGCGCTGGAAATAGTCGGGGTCACTTCTGGGGATGGCTGGGAGTTCGGTCGCCAGCGTGTTCTGCCATGCCTCGATTGATGCCTCGACGTTGCTCGCGGACTGCTCGACTTCGTGTCCCGTGATCTGCGAGCCGAGGTACTCGGCTAGGTGCTCCTCAATCTGTTCGCTCGCCATCGAGATGAAGTTCATCGCGGCATACCCGAACTCCTCCCGGTGATGGAGATCGAACGGCTCATCTCCGATGTGAAAAATGCTGGCGTGGACCGCCTCGTGCGCCGCGAGATGCCGAATTCGCTGGGACTGCTCGGCAGTTTCTTCCGCATCTTGGCCCGGAAGGAGCCAGAGAACCGGGATCAGGATGTCAACGAAGCCATCGGCGTCCGGTGGCATCGTCTTCGCCGCAACCATGCCTACCGCTCGTGCTCGTCGTCGACGTCACGCAGAAGCGCCACGAGTGCGCGACCACGCTCATCGAAGCCCTCCGCTAAGGGCGCGCCCAGGAACACGCGACTGTAGTCACCCAGCGTGATCAGCGACAGGAGCGCCATAGACAGAAGCGGCTGCGGACGAAAGCGCTGAGGTCGCATCTCGATCTCGAAACCACCAGCCACCTCATCGAGATGGTTCTTGTAGATGTCAGCGAAGGTGCCATGCACCGCGCCAGATCCGGTTCTATACGCGGCGTAGGCGGTGGGACCGAGCGTCTCGAGGCGCACCTGGGCGTTTGGCCACCCGTTGTTCCGCCGAGACGGGATATCTTCTTCGCGCACCCCGGCCGCTGCAAGGGTTTCAGCGATTGAGCGATTGATCCGCTCCTCTATGGGGAGCATGACACTACCACGCTGCGTGACTTGTTCGCGCACATCCTTCAGGAACTCACGCTCGGCGATGAGGCTGTCCATGACGTAGGACGTGTATCTACTCCCGTCGCCCGGATCAGCGAGAAGATACGTCACTGTGGATACCGAGTCCATGAACTCACGACTCACCGCGATCTGTTGATCGCCGCCGTGCCCATCGGCAATCTGCCGAATCAGACACGTAGTGAGCTTCGCCATGCGTGCGTAGTGACCAACAATGATGGCGTGGTCACGCAGAAGTCCACCTGTTTGGCCCTCCGCGCGGATGCCAGCCACCGCGATCAGCAGCATCGACGCTTGCTTCAGCAGTTCGAAGCCTTCGCGCACGAAAGGGTCCTCTTCTGTGGCCTGCCTGAGCTCATCGAAGTTGACGACGTGGAGTTCCGGAAGTATCGACGGGTCATATTCGGTGTGCATGTCAGCTCGCAACCTCGACGTCAACCTTCACCATGATGTTCTGAACCTCATCCCGGGCCTCGTCGGATAGCTCGGCACTGGCGAGAACTTTCTCGTAGTCGAAGCCGTCTAGTTCATCCGAGGACGAGAACGAGAACGCGTCGAAATGGTCCGTCAGCAGCTCTGTCGCTACGGTTCGGCCGAAGCCAACCTCCTGCAGCTGGATGGCGCGTTGGTCCGCTGTACCGTACTCGACGAGCGTCGCGACGTTGATCCCAGATGCGTCATGACCGAGCGCCATGACACTGACGTCGAAGAAATTCTGAAGGTAGCCAATAATGCGGAACCGCAAGCCGCCTTCGATGTCGCGGAGCGTCCACTCGATGATGAGATTGATGTGCTTCGCAGACTTTCGGTCAAACGGCTCGCGTACGAGGCTCTCCTCCAACGTGTAATCACGGTAGGTGATCCACCCGTTGCGCGAGTAGTAGGCGACTGAGCTCGAAATGACTCGACTGATCGGATCGCCCCTCACCCACCCCCGCATAAGTAGGGCCCAGTAGTAAAGACGCCGATCCCAGCCATCTGCATTAGCATTCTTCGGCATGAGCGGGTCGGTACCTGCGACCTCGGTTGTGCGCCAGCCGTATAGCCCACTCAAGCGGCGAAGGACGTTGAGGAACGTCTCAACATCGTTGAGGTCGGCGTCGTCCGCAACAAGCGGTTCCGCGGCACCTGAGGTGAGTTCTGCCCAAACCTTGTCCTGGTACTCCGGCAAGATGTTCGGCGATCTTCGCAGCACGTCAGGCGGAACAACCACGGATGCAGCCGCCTTTTTCAGGATGTCGCGGCCGCCTTGCACTTTGTCGAGGAAGTAGCTGCGCAGTGGTGTCTGCTGGTTGTCGATTTGATGCAAGGTCAGGATCGATGCATACTGCTCGACGCTTCGCTGGTGGTCCGCAGAGGGCTTTCCCGGGAGCGCTTCGCCGCGAAGAATCCGCGCAATGTCGGTGTACTCCTTCTTGCGATTGTTGGGCGGGCTCACGAGGAAACTTTCGGCCCTCGCCGGTTCGGCGCGAGGGATGAGCGACCGTGTTGTGTCCGCCCATCGATTCACCTCCTCACGGACGCAAACGACGTTCCCGGAGAAGTCGAAGGTGAGGCGGCCAGCACGCCCGGCGAGGTTCTCAAAGTCGATCTTGGTGAACGAGCTGTTTCCGTGCTTGTCGCTCAGCACGAAGATGTTCTTCGCCGGTAGATTGACGCCTTCGAGGAGCGTCGACGTGCAGACCACAAACTGGATCGGCGAATCTGGATCGGAGAAGGCCTCTTCAACTCGCTCGCGCACCTCCTGCGGCATCTTGCCGTGGTGGAAGGCGACGCCTCTGCTGAGGGCACTTCCTAGGAAGTAGTCCTTGTGCACATACTCGCGGACGTGTTTGATCAGCTCGTCCACTTTGTCGCTGGTCACGGTGGGGCGCTTCGCAGCGAGACGCATCGCGAACTCAGCAGACTTCAGCGACCCGTTGATGTAGATGATTGCTTTGCGCTCGCCACTGCGAGTGAGCACCAGGTCGACCACGTTGGTCTCGGTCGGCGCCTGAACCATTTCCTGTGGGGCGGTGTTGAGCCCAGAGAAGTAGTACTGCTTCTTTGCGACGAGGTCGACGAAGTAGCGCTGCTGCGCCACGGTGCGTTCGCGCACCGTAAGGGCGCCGTTCGTGGCTTTGCCGAACAGCTCGAGGAATAGCTCCGGGTTCTCAATGCTCGGCGATGCGAACACGAGCTTTGTCGCGAAGCGCCGCGTTGCTTCAACGATGGCGTGGTAGTACAGCGAGCTTCGGGCATCGTTGGTCGCGATGACCCTCTGCGCCTCATCAACAACGAGGTAGTCAATCTCTCGCACCGGGTTGGCGAGGTAGCGCAACAAGCGCTCGGGAGTCAGCACGAAGATCGTGCGCCGATATTTCTGGCGCAGCAGCTTCGGGAGAGACGGGTAGGTCGCCACGTTGACCTCGGGCACCTCGGCGAGGAGGTTCCGAAGGTCTGCCGCTGTCTGCCCGATGAGTGCCTTGGTCGGAACGAGCACGACGACGCAGTGGTCGTTGAGATCGTCGCGTCGAACGATGTCGTACAGCGCATCCTTGATGATGAAGGACTTGCCGAGCGAGGTGGGTCCGGAGAAGCTGAAGTAGTCTTCACCGCGCATCTTCTCGGTGATTGCGTACTGCGTGTCCGTCAGGATGGCGTCGCCTTTACTGGTGCGCTGCAGGACTTCTTTCGCGATGCGCAGCGTGCCCCGCGACAGCGGAAGGGCGTAGCGGCTCCCGACCCCCTTCTGGAGGGTACTGATTCCAGGGAAATTGCCTAGTTGCGCCAAGACCGCCTCGGCAATTGCCAGCACTCGGTCGCTGAGCTCGTCGCCGAGTCCGACTGCAGCGTCGTACTCGCGGAGGAGCGCGATGGTCGTGTAGGCCAGTTCACGATGACCTGCGTCTCTGGAGTGCGACAGCACGTCGGCGTAGCGGAGCAGGTGCTTCGCCTCGGTCGCGTCGAGCAGAACGGACGCGTCGCTCGACAGGAAAGAGCTGGCGACAGCTCCCTCGAGCTTGCCATACACCGCACGAAAGTCCGGGCGAGCGACGATCATCTCGCTGAGCACGTCGGCAGCGGTACGCTCGGTCACTTTGTCACCTGCTTTTTGGGAGGACGGAGATTCTTGCCGCTTAGCTCCGAGGCCAGATCAATACGAACATCTTCAATGCCGCGCACCGTGCCGTTGACGTTCCGCTTCAGGAACGGCACGGCGTAGATATGGAACTGGTAGCCGCCGAGACCCCGTTTCTGGATCTCAGACTTTACGGTGTCAATCTGATCCGTGATCGCCGTCAGCGCTATTGCCCGTAGGTGTTCTTCGATCTGGGTGGCGGTGTATTCGGCGAATGGATACTCCGTCACGTCGAGTTCAAAACCGATGAAGACACCGAAGGCGTTGGACTTGGTGATCTGCACACCACCGGAGGCCGGCGGGAGCAAGATCGTCGCCAGCAGCTCGACCTTCGCCGGGTCGAGGCTTTCCTTGAGCAGTTCGGACTCGACGAGCCAGGTGTCAAAGTCGAAGTCATCTTCCTGAACCTTGCCCATTGAGGTGAACGCTGCCTTGATACCCCGCTCCACGCTCGCCCCGACAACTCCAGCGTCACCGTACATCTTGGACTCGCCGAAAATCAGCTGATAGTCCCCTTCGGCGACCTCGAGCAGGTGTACGCCGTCCGTGCCGTGGACATAGTGCTCCGGAGAGGTCTTGAGTTCCATCTTCGAGAGTATCTTTGGCGCCCCTAGATGCCCCTCGAGGAACGAGTACAGCAGTAGCTCACCGCCCTCACCGGCGTTCGGATCCGGTGCTTTGAACTGCATCTGAGTCTTGCGAAAGAACTCGCCCATGCGGCTCAGATCGCTGGTGAGCTTCTCAAGGTTTTGCCTCGACAAGACATAACTGATGCTGTTGTTCACTAGCTCTTTGAACAGCGGCTTGATGGCGAAGTCTCCACCATCAACACGAAGAACATGAAGGTGCAGGACAGTCTTCGCATGGATGTCGAACCGCTCGGGCTCGTAGAAGAGCGCCAGGAAGCGATCTCGGTTCATAAGCGAGAGCGGGAGCGCCGGATCACTCACAGACACTTCTCCCTGCGCGAGGCGCGGGAAGTGTCCCGTCCGCCTCTAAGCAACGACGATGCGGGAAGTCATGACCGAACATGTCTCCAAAGTAGTGGGATATCGGCGGCTCCCGCGACCCACAGCGACCACCGAAGGAGATGCGACATCGTCGCGGCCACGACCGGTTCGAATCCAGAAAACATGGTCGCCTGGCGCATCGATACGTCGGTCCTAACGGACAAGTCATCCAGCGGCATCCCTGTGTGCGCTACGGTATCGCCAGCGCATCTGGCGCGCTGCCGACAGATCGGGGACTGAGTTGGCGATTCCTTTTGTACTCCCGTCGCGGACGTTCGCTTCACGCACCGCAGCGAAGAACTACATCCGAGACGAGATACTGCACGCCTATGACGTAGGCGAGCGGATTCCCACGGGAACGCATCACCAGATCCTCTCCGAGGTGCTTGAGTTGCACTCAGACGCGACAGAGAAGATCGGTCCCGGAATCGACCATTTCTACATCGAGGCGACGTGGCGTCTGCCCGGGAAGGAAGCGGTGGGGCGTAATCAGCGCGCCATCATCGTCGTTCGCACCGATGGTGAGCAACGGGACTGGAGCTATCACCACGTGATTGACAGCCCGACGAAGGCCGCGAATGTCAAGAGCGCGCTTGCTTTCGCCCTAGACAGCGGACGCCTCGCACGGAGAGATATCGACTTCGCCGCGGGTGAGGTACGTTGCGCTGTCTCGGGAGAGGTGATTCCCCAGAAGCATCAAGCCGATACCCGGCACTTGAACCCGACATGGCATGAACTCACTAGCGGGTTCGTCGGGCAGCATGGCGGGTGGGACGAAATTGAAACTCACAGCGGGAACGGTGGGGTGTTTGTCGGGCGGGACATTGAAGACGTTGTGCTCCGCGATGCATGGCTGGAGTATTACCGCGTCAACGCGAATCCGGTTTACGTGAAGAACGAGCAGCCTGCGCGGATGTAGCGCTCGGGTTGAGCGGAGGTCCAACCGAGAATCGCCAGCGAGAAAACGGCCGATAGGCTCGCGGCATGACAATGGTCGAGCCTCCCCCACTGGACCCCCTGACCGGTGACGAGCGGCTACTCGGAGTCAACGCATCGGTCGCTGACTTCTGGCGGTTCGCGTTGCCCGACGTGACGACGAACAATGTTCGTGGTTGGCTGGCCGAGTACCTCGTCTGGCGAGCCACCGGCGTGGAGCGGCCGGTGCGCGTCGAGTGGGATGCGTTCGATGTTCTGTGGGGGGATATCCGCATTGAGGTGAAGTCCAGCGCACTCGTGCAGCGGTGGGCGCAGCGCCAGCCGTCCACGCTCGCGTTCTCAGGTCTCCGCGGAAAGCTCCTCGACCCTGAGACGAACACCTACGCCGCCGAGTCGACCTACAACGCCGACGTTTACGTTCTCGCCGCGAATCTCGCCGGGCGAGAGCAGTTCAACCAACTCGACATCGGGAATTGGCGATTCGCCGTGCTTTCGCGCGTTGCGCTCGAGGCGACCGGGCAGTCAACTCTCACCTGGGTGCGAGCGCAACAGCTCGCTACCGCGGTCGTCGGTTACTACGAACTCGCAGCGGCGATTCAAGAAGCTTCCGAGGGATAGCGCTGGGTTCCGCGGGTCAGCGGAACACCGTGTCGAACTACCCAGCACGACAGCGGTTCGCTGGGATGGCGGGCCCCCACCCGCCGCCCTCCCAGCGAACCCGCGACACGAGATCAACTCGGTCGCGCCCCGTCCGGACCTGTCCCCTACAGGTTCGGCATGTCGTCGAGGTTGTTCCGAGTGGTGGAGTCCCGGTCGGTGCGCAAGTACTTGCCCGTGGCGCCCTGAACAACGCGAACCTCGGTCCGCTTCTCCGGCCACTGCACGAAGTACGTGTGCGCCCGGGACTCGATGTCACGGATCGCATCGGCCGTCGGCCTCGGCGACCAGTACTGGCCCGGGTAGCCGACGGCGGTGATGTTCCCGCGGGTGTCCTTGCGGCTATGCGTGATGCGGCGATCTGCCATGCTCTGTCCTCCTGACAGGTGAGTAGTGCTGCTGAGATGCCACCGGCTGGCGACCTCACGAGCCGATGATCGACCCGCAGCACCGACGATAGGGAGAACGTCGACAGCATTGCGCAGAAGCATTGATAAGGGCGCTTATCAACTAGATTTAAGGAACGACCGTAGTCTTCGCTAGCTTGTATCCATGACCACCGCCGCCGCACTCGAGAACGAGGACATGCCACCTCGCATACTCGTGTCGATGCAGGGCATTGCGGACCTCGCACACGTCCGGTGCCCCGTTGTGTCGATGTGGCGGCGTCGCTTCCGCGAAGGGCAGGATGCGTTTCCAGAACCGACTCCCGGCGACGGTCCGGGGTTGATGTTCGATGCGTCGGAGGTTGCTCGGTGGCTGGAAGCCACGGGGCATGGCAACAACGTCGACGCAAGCGCCGACGCCGCCGCTGTGGCCACGCCCGCCGGCCTGATGTTCTCCGACCCCGCGCACGTCGAGGAGCTCGAGGCTCTTGTCGTCCTTCAAGCTCACCTCGGGCCGCTCAGAGGGCGTTTGGGTAGCGCCCTCCTCGAAGCCGCGATGCAAGTAGATCCCGAGGACCTATCTATGCGGACAGAGGTCGAAGGAGGTTCCTACGCCATCCATCCGAAAGACCTCGACGTGTCCGACGCTACCCCGCCGGCCGGCTTCGGCCGCCCTGACCTGACCACCTTCGCGTCTTATCCCAATCGACTCTGATCGGGTCTGCTGATGCTCTCGACGAGAACGCAGCGACATCACAGCCACCCAACCCCGACCGTCCGGGAAGTCGGGACACGTCACATGGCCTGTGCTGCGGGCGTGTCGAGTGGGTCGTCCAGGGGGCGACGCAGGAGCGTCGACGCGACGTGCTGAGAGGTGGTTCCAGTCGAGCACTAGCACACCGGCTACAGGCATGGCGATAGGTCAGGAACGGCGTCGCTCCCTGCGCAGGAGGGAGCGCAGAGTCTCGGCGTTCGCGTAGCCGACCCGTAGCGCGATCTCGGCGGAGGTGAGGTCCGTGGTTGCTGAGAGGTGCCGAGCTCGTTCGATGCGAAGCCGTTGGACGAAGCCGAGCGGAGTGAGGTTGAGCGCCGCACGGACTCGTCGTTCGAGGGTGCGCCGGCTGGTGCCGAGCGACTGCGCGACGAAGGCGACGTTGAACGGTTCGTCCAGGCGGGCGCGCACGAAGCGTTCGAACTCGACGACGATCGGGTCCTCGTGCCGGAGATGTTCGTAGGCGACGAAGGCCGCCTGCGACGGGCGCTCGTCGATGAGGAGGAGCTTGGCGACATGTTGGGCTAGGTCGGGGCTGATCGATCGCACGAGTGAGAGCGCGAGGTCGATGTGGGCGAATGCGGCGCCTGCGGTGACGAGGTTCCCGTCGACCACGACCATGGTGTCGAGATCGAGGGCGACGGTCGGATAGCGCTTCAGGAACTCCGGCCCCAGGAACCAGCTGGTCGTCGCCCGCCGATGATGCATCCGTCCGGTCTCGGCGACGGCGAACACGCCGGTGCACGCCGCGGCGATCCGTGTGGTCGCCTCGTCGAGGCGCCCGAGCGAGGCGATGACCGAACGAACATCTCGGCTCTGGAGGGCGTCGTTGGTAGCCGCGGCCGTAAGGGTTCCAAGCGCAGGGACGACGACCACGTCGAACTCTCCGGACTCCGACAGCGGGTGGTCCACCGACAGGGTCATCGATGCCGTCGTGGTCACTCGCCGTTTCGGTCCGAGGATGGCGAGTTCGATCGGGTCGATCCGCGGGTCGACATCGCCGCGGGCTCCGTCGGCCACCCGCACGATGTCGATGATCGACGCGATAGCCGAACCGAAGCAGCCGTCGATCGCGATCAGTCCAATACGCATGACGTAAACAATAGCAATACTGCCGTATACGCCACTCCTAACCGGCCCTCGCTCGTCATACGCTGAACTCGTCCCACGAAGAACCCCGAGCTCAAGGAGAGTCCCTCATGTCCACACCCGCATCACTTCCGTATGCCTTCCTCGCCAAGATCGTCGCGACCGATGGACAGCACGACGCGCTCGCCGATCTGCTCGCCGGCGCTGTCGCACTCGCCAACGAAGAAGTAGGAACAATTGTCTGGTTCGCGGTCAGGACCCACGCCGACACCTTCTGGATCTTCGATGCATTCCCCGACGAGGCCGCTCGCGACGCCCACGCCAACGGCGCCATCGTCGCAGCCCTGATGGCCAACCAGCACCTTCTCAGCGAAGCACCCGAGATCCTGGCGGCCGACGTCCTCGCGTCCAAGCTCCCGTAGTCCGCCAACGCACGAGACGATCGAGCCCCGTCGAGCCGTCGGACCCGACCGCCTCGACACCCGTACCACGTTGACGGCCCCCGACGGGCCGATCCCGGGGAGGCCAGGCAACACCAGGCGCAAGCCTGGAGCGGCACTGGTTCACCGGTGGTCATCGAGAGAGCAAGCGCGGTTCCATGGCAGCGCAACTGTGGCAACCTGCCCTCCCGTCCCACTAGGCGCTGTGGGCGGGTCTTGGCTGCGATCCGTGGCCGTGACGGGAGACGCGTTGCGCGTCGCAGCGATGACGGGTCGTTGGTGTTCCGGGGCCGTTGCGTTCGTGCGCGCCGCGCGTGCGGCGTGGAGCATCTCGCTGCGCACACAACGATCACTGCGCCGACGCACCGTTGACACCTCGCACGTCCAGGTCGCGACACAACACCCCGCCGCGTTGCCAAGCGGAGCGAGGCCTACCGGCGCACGGACAGGATGCCGGCCGCGAGCGCTCAGCCGGCGAGGGGTCCGTCGCAGAGGAGAGCGACGTCGGTGTCGGGCAGAGCCGTGAGGCCAGCGTATCGCGCGACCACCAGAACCGAACAGCCCCTGTCCTGCGTTTCCGCAGGTCAGGGGCTGTTCGCCGGAACCGCCTGTCGGAATCGAACCGACGACCTGATCAGGCTCATCCCAGATGAGGGTGTAGTTGGCGTCGGCGTGGCGGTCCCGGGATAGACGTCGCGGTCTCCCGAGGATGAAGGTTCCCACACGCTGCATCCGAGAGACCTCGACTTGTCTGACGCTACCGCCGGCGAGCGCTCTGGCGCGTTCGCCCGCCCTGACCTGACCTGACCACGTTCTGCCGCCTCGATGAGCTCGACCTCGTCGTGACCGATCAACGCCTCGAGCCCGCGCGATCGGTGCTCGCCTGCCGGGTCCTGACCCCTGATGAGTGGTGCCGACGCTGCGGCGCCGAGGGCGCTGCTCGGGACACGGTCATCCGTCGACTCGCGCACGAGCCGCTGGGGTGGCGACCCACCGTCCTTGAGGTCGCGGTGCGTCGTCGCGGACAAAGGTGTCCGTGCTTCCGCGGGCTACCTCACCGCCGCACTGCACGCAGCCCCCAACGTGACCCCATCGTGACGAGTCCAGAATTGCGGGTCCCCCCCGGCGATTGGGAGACACGCCCTAGCTCTGGGCCTCGCCGAGGCGCGCTTCGTGCGTGAGCTCGGCGCGGAGACCGCCGCCGGTCGCAGCCCGGGCAAGAGCGCGACCCAGCGCAGGTGCCTGCTTGAACAAATTGTGACCGGCCACAAAAAGGACGGAGCCTGCCTCCCACACGGCCACGCCGTCCTCACTCCACGGGAGATCGGTCACCCAGCAGTGAAGGAAGTCGCGCGGCTCCGGGTGGAGACCGGGCAGCGCCCGTGTCACGTACTCGCGTGCGCGTTCATCCAGCGATCGAATCGCCGCCGGGTCGATGAAAGTTCCGTCGTCGCGGACGCCGACGGTGTCGCTGAGCCCGACCGAATAGCTGCTGTTGCCCGGTAGCGGCGTCGCGTAGACGCCGACTTCGCCGAATACGCCGCTGCTGTCCTGCAGGCACGCGACTCGTGCCGGGGCGGCGGCTTTCACGTCGAAGGTCAGCCTGACGTGAGCGGCAAGGCGAACCGGCAGCGACAGGCCGACGCTGCGTGCCAGGCGGGCGGTTTCGCGGCCGGCGCACACGACCACCTTGGAGTAAACAGCCCGATCGGTGACGCTGCGCACCTCGACCCTCCCGTCGCCGCGGGGATCGATGGAGATGACCTCACCGGTGGTGACAGCATCTGCGAGGGCACCCGTGAGTGCCGTGATCGCGGCGCGGGTGCGGATCGCGCCGCCCGACTCGTCGAGCACCGCTGGCCCCGAGTACCCAGCAAGCAGCGGCATCCGCTGGGCGACCTCGGCCGCATCGATCTCGTGCGCTTTCACGCCGCCGACCTGGTCGAGCACCCGCAGCCGCGCCAGGGCGCTGTCTCCGATCGCCAGGACACCGTCTGATGAGACCAGTTCGACGTCGAAGTGTTCGGACCACTCATCCCAGACGCCGCGGCTTTCGCGCGCGAAAGCGACGAGTCGCGGGTCGTCGTGGGCATGCCGGAAGATCCGCGACTCGCCTGCGGACTGACCCGTCCCGGGCACACCAGCCTCGTACAAGCGCACCGGTACGCCCTGCTCCCGCAGCGCGTACGCCGTCGACAGACCGACGATCCCGGCCCCGATCACTGCTACCTCGGGTGAACGCGTCGTGGCAACGCCGTCGTCAGTTCCTGTCATCGCGGTTCCCCGATCTGTTGGTGATTAGCGGTAGGACGGCAAGGGAAGGGGCCGCTGCCACGACGTCAGCGGGCTGTGCAAGCCCGAAGCCACCGCGCGCAACGACCCCTCCTTTCTGGGCCAGTACTCCCGGTCTGTGGTGTCAGGCGGGGAGTTTGGAGCCCAGGACGTCGAGCTTCTCGATCGTCGGCTCGCTGAACAGGTTGCCCGTCTGCTCGCCGAGAGCGGTCGCAACTGCGCCGGACAGGTGCGCGTCGCGGCCGGCGTCATCGGGGAACACATCGAAGATCCCGAATGAGGACGGGCCGAGACGGATCGCGAACCACGCGGCGGTCGCCTGCTCGTCCTCAACAAGCGCACGGCCGCTGTCAAGGAACTCCTTCACGTCGTCCTCCTTCCCGGGCAACGCCTCGAACCTGACCAGCAATCCCTTGGTCACACTCATGACTTCTCCTCTTTCTTTGTCGTGGTGCCCACGAGTTGGGACACTATCGCTTCGGAGAACGCAGGCAGGTCGTCGGGCGAGCGGCTGGTGATCAGGTTCCCGTCCACCACGACGTCCTGGTCGACGACGTCCGCACCGGCGTTGCGCAGGTCCGTTCGGATGCTCGGGAAGGACGTCAAGGTGCGACCTTCGACCACGCCGGCCTCGATCAACGTCCACGGCCCGTGACAGATCGCGGCAACGGGCTTGCCAGTTTCGACGAACTCGCGGACGAAGGAGACCGCGTCGGGGTCAACCCGGAGTTGGTCGGGGTTCACCGTGCCGCCGGGAAGCAGCAGGGCGTCGAAGTCGCCCACCGAGGCGTCGGCGACCAACCCGTCGACGGTGAACGTGCCCGCTTCATCCAGGTCGTTCTCACGGGCCTTGATCTCGCCGTCGTGGATCGAAAGGACCTCGGTCTGAGCGCCGGCCCGTTCCAGTGCTTCGCGGGGTTGCTCGAGCTCAACGCGCTCGACCCCGTCGGCGGCGAGGATCGCGACCCTCTTGCCCTGAAGATCTGCTGCCATCTCAGTTTTCCTTCTTTCCGTTTGACATGCCGGGCTTGATGAGGACCTTGGTCCAACCCTTGGACCGGGCGTCGAAGTTCTTGTAGGCATCGGCAGCCTGGTCCAGCGAGATTTCGTGGGAGACGATCCAGGAAGGAGTCGCCTTGCCGGCCGCGATCAAGTCTCGTAGCCGGCGGTTGTACCGCTTGACCGGGGCCTGACCGCTTCCCATGGTCTGCCCCTTGAACCAATGTGTGCCGAAGTCGATGGCCGCCTTGCCCTGCTTGGCCAATTCGCCCTCGGCCCCCGGGTCCTGGGGGACGAACACGCCGACGGTGCCAATCCCTCCGGTGAAGCGGACCGAGTTGATGAGCATGTTCAAGGTGGCGGCGGTGTCCTCGTTGCCCTGCGGATCGTGGGCCTGGTAGCCCACGCATTCGCAACCACGGTCAGCTCCGAGCCCCATCGTCTCGTCCAGCACAGCCTGCACGGGGTCGACCTTGGAGTCGTCGATAGCAATAGCGCCGATCTGCTCGGCCAGCGCGAGCCGGTCAGGGTGGCGATCTACCACCATCACCTTTGCGGCACCCTTGATCGTCGCGGACAGGGCGGCCATCAGCCCGACCGGACCCGCCCCGGCGATCACGACGCTGTCACCGGGGATCACGCCGGCCATCTCGGTGGCGTGGTAGCCGGTGGGGAAGATGTCGGAGAGCATGACGTAGTCGTTCTCCTTCTCCTCGGCATCCTCGCCCAGGCGAAGAGCGTTGTGATCACCGAAAGGCACCCGGAGCAATTCTGCCTGGCCACCGCCGTAGGGACCCATGTCGGCGAACCCATAGGCCGCACCGGCGAGTGATGGGTCGGGCTGAGTGGTGAGGCAGTAGTTGGTCAGGCCGCGTTCGCAGTTCTTGCAGAACCCGCACGAGATGTTGAACGGGAGCACAACCCGGTCTCCGACCCTGACCTTCTCCACGCCACTACCGACCTCGATGACCTCCCCCATGTTCTCGTGGCCGAACGTCCGGCCTACCTCGAAGGAGGTCCGCCCCTCGTACATGTGGAGGTCCGAGCCGCAGATATTCGTCGTCGTCACCCTGACCAGGACATCGGTGGGCCGCTCGATCTTCGCGTCCGGGACCTCCTTCGTGCTGATCTGACGGGGTCCCTCGTACACCACTGCTTTCATGTCTACTCCGATCTGATGGTGTTGCTCGGTAGCCTTCTGGCCTTGATAGCTTCCTGGCAGGGACTTGACAATGCAGCCCTTCGCGAGTTAGCGGACGCCCTCAGGAACCACGTGTCAAGGGGCTCGCTTTGCGTTGATGTGTGTAGCGATCGAGCTGGGATAGTGAACGGGTCCGCTGCTTGATCCCAGGGCATACGCTCTGTACACGCTTGCGGGGGTCGCGCCATTCGGGCTCTTCGCCGTCGAGCGTGGGTCATGCGAATAGCCCGCCGCCGATGAGCAGCATGCGCAGGCGGTAGTTGTCGCGGTTGCGGAAGCCGCGGGCGATGCGGCGGTGGAGCTCGATGAGGCCGTTGATGGCTTCGGTACCGCCGTTGTTCGCGCCGCCGGTGTCGAAGTAGCCGAGGAACTCGCGCTGCCAGATTCGGCTACCCATGCTCGCTTGAGCCTGGCGCGCTGCCGATCGGTGAGGTGTTCCTCGCCTGCGCGCAGCATGTTGCGGACTCCGTAGAGCGGGTCGCCCTTGCGGCCGCGGTGCCCGTGCATCTGCTGCTGCACGCGGCGTCGCACGTCGTCGACGACCTTGGTGCCAAGCTTCACGATGTGGAACGCGTCGAGGACCGCGCGGGCGTCTTCGAGCTGCTCATCGATGGTGTTCTTGAAGCCGCGGAACGGGTCGAGCGTCGCGATCTCCACCCGGTCACGGAACGCCGGGCCGCGATCGTGCAGCCACGACCGGTACGCCTCGCCGGACCGGCCAGGGACGAGATCGAGCAGTCTCGCCCGCGTGCCGCCGTGGACGTCGCGGGTAGGGTCGATCATGCCGGTGAGCTCCTTCGCCCCGCGCCCGCCGGAGCCGATCGGCCTCGTGGAGACGTGGTGCCAGATGTGCGGGTCCACGCCCAGCACGGTCACGTCATCGAACCTTGCCGGGTCGGCCTCGGCAGCTTCCAGCAGCGGCCGGATCGTGTCCCAGACGGTCCGCCGGCCCGTGCCGAGCTGCCGCCGGATGCCGTTGACAGAGGCGTGCTCCCGGCGGATCTGCTCGGTCGCCCCCCATGCCGCCCGCCGCGTCAGCTTCGACCGCGGCGCTGCGACCGTCTCATCCTGTTCCAGGAAGGTCACGACCACGCAGGCCGGTTCGGGGCAGCGCCAGCGGCGCTTGCGCCAGAGCAGCAGGACCGGTCGACCCTTCGCCGGCGCATCCACCAGCGGCACCGGCGCGCGGCCGTGACCGATCGCGAGCACGCCGCAGCCCGGGCAGCCGATCGGACCCGGCGGCGACTCGACCGTCACGGTCAGCGCGTCGCGCCCGCGGCGCTCGACCGGGATCGCTCTTAGCCCGTCGAGACCGACCAGCAGGTCGTAGGCTCGGTCATCGTCGAGGTCCTCGCGATCAGATGAGGTAGAAGTCCTCTGATCCTCGGGGACCTCGACCCATCTCCCGAGCAGCCCCGGCTACCGGCGCGTCACCCGTTACCCACACTCCACGGCGAAGAGCCGGTTATGCCTCTGACGTCAGCGTCGCGGCCTCGGCGAGGGCGGCGGCGAGATACGGTGCTGTAGCGCTGTTTCTCGACGCGGCGAGCTCTGCTGGCGTTCCGGACGCGACCACTGTGCCGCCGTTGTCACCGGCTCCCGGCCCGAGATCGATGACGTAGTCGGCTGCGCCGACCACTCGCATGTCGAGTTCCACCATCACGACTGTGTTGCCGGCATCCACGAGAGTCTGGAGGTGCGTGACGAGCCGGTCCGCGTCAGCGCAGTGCAAACCGGAGGTGGGCTCATCGAGCACGTAAAGAGTGCCACCGCGCTGCGCCCGTTGCAGCTCGGTGGCGAGCTTCACGCGTTGTGCTTCTCCACCCGACAACTCCGTAGCGGGCTGCCCCAAGCGCAGGTACCCGAGCCCGACATCGACCAGCGAGGTGAGCGAGCGCATCACATCGTACTCGCCGGCGAAGAAGTCGTGGGCCTCTTCGACGCTCATCGCGAGGATCTCCGCGATGTTGCGGCCTCGCCAGGTGATCTCCAGGGTGCTCGACTGATAGCGGGTGCCGTGGCAGTCGGGGCACACGGTGTAGACCGAAGGCAGGAACAGCAGCTCGACCATCACGGAGCCTTCGCCTTCGCACGTCGGGCAGCGGCCGCCTGCGACGTTGAAGGAGAACCGACCGGGCTTGTACCCGCGCGCCCGAGCTTCGGGAGTCTCTGCGAACCGGCGGCGCACGTGATCGAAGAGCCCCGTGTAGGTGGCGACATTGGAGCGGGGGGTGCGGCCGATGGGCTTCTGATCTATGCTCACGACACGTCGGACCGTCGTGAGGTCGCCCTCGACCGACCCACCCAGTTCATCGGACTCGTCAGCGAGAAGCAGATCGTCGGCCTCTGCGTTGTCCTCCTCGATGCGACGGGTGTCTCCGTGCCTGGCACCGATGAGGGCTGGCAGGACCTGACTGACAAGGCTGGACTTCCCCGACCCGGACACGCCGGTGACCGCCGTGAGCGTCCCGAGCGGCAGAGCCACAGATACGTCCCGCAGGTTGTTGCGTGTGACGTGCTCCAACTGCAGCCAATCGTGAGCGGCACGGGGCTCGTGCGGTGGGAGGCCGCTGCCCCCGAAGATGTACCCGCGTGTCACAGAATCGTCGACGTCCGCGAGCCCGCCCGTGGGGCCGCTGTAGAGCACGCGCCCGCCACGTTCACCCGCACCCGGACCGATGTCGACGAGCCAGTCCGCGTGCCGCATGACATCGACGGAGTGTTCCACGACGAAGAGGCTGTTGCCGCGCTGCTTGAGGCCGTCGAGGATACCCAGCAACGCGGTGACGTCGTGCGGATGGAGACCGGCTGACGGCTCGTCGAGGACGTAGACGACACCGAACAACTCCGACGTGAGTTGCGTGGCGAGTCGAAGTCGTTGCAGTTCCCCGCCGGACAGCGTCGGCGTCGTACGGCTCAGCGAGAGGTAGCCGAGTCCGAGGTCGATGATGGGGCGCAGTCGGTCCAGCAGCTCGGCACCGAGGCGCGCTGCCGCGGCGCGCTTCTCGGCGGACCGATTCGGCGTGCGACGGAGATCGGGTGCAGCGGAGTGCGCAGACCCGCCTGCAGCGACGCGTTGTGCGACGGCCTCGCGCCTGGTCTCGACGTCTATCGTTGCGCCGGAGGTCTCGTCCTCGAGGTCGGATTCAGCGACGACGGGCACGAGAAGTTCTGCCAACTCACGCAGCGGCAAAGCCGAGAAGTCGGCGATGTCCAGGCCTTCGAACGTGACCGTCAGCGCTTCGGGCTTGAGCTTCTTCCCCTGGCACACCGGGCACACCGCTGCGCTCATGAACTGGGCGACGCGGCGCTTCATCGACGCGCTCTTCGTGTTCGCGAACGTGTCGAGCACGTATCGTCGCGCGCCGACGAACGTGCCTGAGTAGCTCGGTTCGATCCCCGCTTGGATCGCCCGTCGAGCCTCAGCGAGCGTGAGTCGCGAGTGAACCGGGACGAACGGAGTCTCGTCGGTGTAGAGGATCCAGTCCCGATCCTTCTTTGGCAGATCTTTCCACGGCACATCCACGTCATAGCCGAGCGCGACCAGCACATCGCGCAGCTGGTGTCCGTGCCAGGCGGTCGGCCACGATGCGATGGCGCGTTCCCGGATGGTGAGTGAAGGATCGGGGACCATCCGCGCCTCGGTCACCTCGTAGACTCGTCCGATGCCGTGGCACTCGGGGCAGGCGCCCTGCACGGTGTTCGCGGAGAAGTCCTCGGCGTAGAGCATCGGCTGACCATCTGGGTACTCACCGGCTCGCGAGTACAGCATCCGCACCACACTCGACAACGTGGTGATGCTGCCCACAGAGGAGCGCGCGCTACGCCCGCCGCGCTGCTGCTGCAGCGCGACGGCGGGCGGCATCCCAGTGATGGAGTCGACGTCGGGGACGCCCGCCTGGTCGATCAGACGCCGCGCGTACGGGGCAACTGACTCCAAGTAGCGCCGCTGCGACTCCGCGTACAACGTACCGAAAGCCAACGAGGATTTCCCCGAACCGGACACGCCCGTGAACACAACCATCGCATCGCGCGGGACGGTGAGATCGACGTCCTTGAGGTTGTGTTCCCGGGCACCACGCACCTGGACATCAGGCTGGACGTGCGCGGACGCTGAGGCGAAGTCATCCATTTTGGAACTGTACCAAGCGGCTCTCGTGGTAAGCAGGTTCATCGACCGTGGGAGGCAAGATGATGCGGCTGTCTACCGGCTCTTCAAGGTTCGTGGTGAAGGGCGCTTCGTCGGCATCGTCTTTACCAACATGTTCGAGGATCCCCTCCCCTCTACGGGAGCAGATGGGGCAACAGCGATACTCGCGCTGCTTCTTGGTCTCGGCATCCTTGGCAGGTGCGCCTGGCTGGTGACGACAAGTAGGAGGAGACGTATCACGCGATGAAGAACCTCCCCACCGTCGCCGCCGGACGGAGATCACCGCGGTAGGTCCCTGTCGTCGATCTCACGCCAACCGCATCCGGCTCACTAGGTGGGCGTCTGTCCTGAATGCTCCTTGTAGAACCTCCGGGTTATCACTCAGTTACCGCAGCCCTACACCGAAAATCGACGACGATGGCGATCCTTGCTGGCGTCAAGAGCCACAAAACACATCGCGGATGTTCGACGTGCGGCGGACTCCTCCGCTCCTTGACTTTGTCGATGGCCACGGCACAGAGAATCAGTGCAGGCACGCCAAGCACGCTCCGCATGCTGCCCTGGAGCAGCACCACGTTCAGCTTGGGCGCGAGCTCCAGCAGCCGCAGGATTGTCTGGACACCGGCGTCCAGTTGGGCGATGTTCGGTGCCCGGTTGATGTACCAGGAACTCGGCACACTTGTGCATGCACGAGGAACCCGGGAAGTTCGTAGTCAGTCTTATGAATCTGGCGCTGCCGCACGCCGCACGCCGCACGCCGCACGCCGCACGGGCATGGTCATGGAGTTCACAGACGTACACGTTCCGAGCGTCACCCGCACACCCGAATCAACGGCGGTCTCAACCGATCAACGCACCACCTTCACTCCGAGGAACTCTAGCGTCGAGCTCAGCGGGGATCGTGGGTGCGCATGCGCACCGTGGCCCGTGTCCCTTGGGCGGGCTCGAGGACAGAGATCCGGGACGCGAGCCCGTCGATCACCGACGCGGGAGCTGGGATCCTCGCGGACTGCAGCGCGGTTCGGACCTCGTCTTCCGAGTGTCCGGCGTGCTGGTGCGCGATGGTGTTGAGCCGGTCCTCGACGGTGGCGGACTGGCCCTCGTTGATCCAGCGATCGACCTCATCCAGCGGCTTCGGCTTATGACGTCTCCACATGGATCGAGGCTAGGCCTCGCCCGAGCGTGCTGCCAGAGGTCGAGCACGTCCGACGGCGCGGTAGACGGTCGCGCGGGAGACCCCGAAGAGCTCGGCGATCTCGGCGGAGGTGTGGTTGCCGGCGTGGTGGAGGTCGACGAGGTGACGCTCCTGGGCAGGAGTGAGCTTGGGCTTGCGGCCCTTGAGCTTGCCCTTTGCCTTCGCGATGGCCATGCCTTCGCGGGTGCGGGCGCGGATCAGGTCAGCCTCGAACTCGGCGACCATCGCGAGCACGTTGAGCAGCAGCCGGCCAACCGGGTCGTTGGGGTCGTGGACGGTGCCTCCGATCTGCAGCCGGACGCCGTGGGTGGTGAGCTCGTCGACGATGTCGCGCGCGTCGCGGATCGAGCGGGCGAGGCGATCGAGCTTGGTCACCACGAGCGTGTCCCCGGACCGGGTCGCGGCCAGGGCCTCGCGGAGCCCGGGCCGGTCGCGGTGGGTGCCGGTCGCGCCCTGGTCGACGTAGACGCGTCTCGGGTCGACTCCCATCGTCTCGAGCGCTTGGCGTTGGGCGGTGAGGTCTTGTTCGGCGGTCGAGCAGCGTGCGTACCCGATGAGCGTCGCGGTCATGCCGTGAGTGTCGCAGATAGGCAGCCCTCACCGGGCATATTTTCGAGCGGGTCTATCGAGACAGTCGACATCAAGGTGCTGCCTCGCCGCGTGGGCGTGCGCGGGGTGTCTCGGTAGGGGATCGGCTTACGGCACGGCGGTATGGTCAAGCGGATTTCCGGGTGATGCCGGCCGTAGGTGGTCATGCAGCCCTCGACTCCTACCCGGGCGTCACCGCCTTTGTCCCTCACCAGCGTTGAGCCCGCATAGGGTTGGCTACGTGGACCAGGTCATCCTCATGTGCGGTCCGGCTGGATCGGGGAAGTCGACCTACGCGCGTGGCCTGGAGGCCCGGGGCTATGTCAGGGTCTCGTTCGACGGCGAGGCGTGGGCCCTCGGGCACCGGACCCACCCGATCGGCGACGACGCGCGCCAGGTCGTCAACGGAACGCTCCAGGACAAGCTCGTCGACTGTGTGAAGCAGGGGAAGGGCGTCGTCGTGGACTCCTCGTTCTGGTCCCGTGCCTCGCGCGATGAGTTCAGGCGGCTCTGCGCCCCCTCGGCGTCGTCCCGGTCGTCTACTACCTGGACACCAGGCGGTCGATCCTCCTGGACAGGTTGGCCCAGCGCGAGAACTCCGGCCCGGACGACATCGCTGTGTCGCGCGAGCGAGCGATCGCGTACATCGACGGGTTCGAGACGCCCACACCTGAAGAAGGCCCACTCAGGATCGTCCACGTGACAAGCCCGATGTGATCGTGGCTGCGCCCAGACCGGCGCCACGCCCACGCTGGTCGCCCTCCTGACTCGAAGGGGTATCCCCGGTGGGCGGTCTCGCAGAGACACATCACAGTCGCCGATTCTCATTGCCTGCCCCGGCTTCATTCCTCAGCTACAGCTCGCACGCCTGCGTCGGATCTGCTCATCGACCGGCGCAATTCTCGAGCCGCCGCTGCGGTCTCAAGAAACCTCTCCGTCGGCGCCGCCCATTCAAGGACCTGCCGAGGCCGTTCGTTGAGGAGCCTCTGGATGCGTTCGAGCTCGTCGTTACTCGTCGCGTTCATGTTCGTGCGCCGCGGGAGGTACTGGCGCAGGAGGCGGTTATTGTTCTCGTTGGTGCCGCGCTGCCACGGGCTGCGGGGGTCGCAGAAGTAGACCGGGGCGTCGATGAGTGCGCTGAGGAAGGCGTGGTCGGCCATCTCGCGGCCGCGGTCCCAGGTCAGGGACTTGCACATGCCGGGTGGGACGTTGAACAGGGCGCGGGCGACCGCGATGCTGACGTCCTTGGCCTTGATCCCGTCGGGCAGCGGCACGATCTTCAGGTAGCGGGTGGTGCGCTCGACGAGGGTCGCGACCGCGCTCGGGCGCTTGCCCATGACGAGGTCACCTTCCCAATGACCCGGCTCGAGCCGGTCGGTCACGGTGGCGGGGCGGTGGTGGATGGAGACCATGTCGCGCAGATGCCCTCGCCCGTGCGATCGCTTCACGAGCCGGGGCCGGCGCATCGTGCGACCGGACCGCAGCCGCTGGTACGTGCTCTTCGGCAGGTTCCGCGATGCCAGCAGATAGACAGCGCGGTAGATCGTCTCGTGCGAGACCCACATGCCCGGCTCGTGGGGATGTTCGCGGCGCAGCCACGCCGCGATCTGCTGCGGGGACCAGTCCAGCTCGAGCCGCGAGAGCACCACCGCCCGCAGCCGCTCGTCGCTCGCGAGACGCGGCACCCGCGACCGCCGGGCTTCGACGCGGGCACGCTCATCGGCGACCGTCGCACGGTAGGCGTCACGGCCGCCGTTGCGGGCGATCTCGCGCGAGACCGTCGACGCCGACCGCCCCAACCCTTCGGCGATCGCCCGGGCAGAAAGACCAGCAGCGATCCCACGCGAGATCTCTTCCCGCTCACCTGGACTCAGATGCCGTGGGGAGCGTCTCGGCAACGCGGGTCGCACCCCACCATGACGCAGCAAGTACCGGCGCACGTGATGCGACGGGACGCCGGCCCGATCGGCGATCCGCCGCAGTGACTCGCCCTCGCCCCATGCCTGCCACACGACGTCCTGTACTGCCGCTGGCAGCGACGTCACCACACTCATCCCAGCCTCCACGACAACGCATCATCTACCCTCGTGGTGCGTTGGTGGGTTGAGACCGCCATCGTTTGCGGCGGAGTGTCCCCGCAGCGGTGAAGCTGGGGTCCGAAAACCCCAGCCGCATCTACGTTTCGGCAGACGTATCCGGCGAGGTTGAGTCGGCTTTTCGGTCAGCTGACGAGGGAGACGAGGATGCCGCCGCCGGCTCCGACGAGGACCACGGCCCAGGCCGGCATTCTCCAGGCGGTGAGGAGCACGAAGCAGGTCAGTGCGAGTACGAATGGGCCGGTTCCGGTGATTGCGGTCGTGAAGACGGGGTCGTAGAGTGCGGCTGCCAGGATGCCGACGACGGCGGCGTTCGCGCCGCGCATGAGGGCTTGCGCCCATGGTCGGGACCGGAAGTCGTTCCAGAAGGGCAGTACGCCGGTGAGGAGAAGGAACCCGGGAAGGAATACGGCGGCAAGGGCGATCGCTGCTCCCGCGACGCCGCCCGGTCCGACGGTTGAGAGGGTGCCGAGGTACGCGGCGAAGGTGAACAGTGGTCCGGGTACGGCTTGGGCGGCGCCGTATCCGGCGAGGAACTGGTCGGATGTGATCCAGCCGGTGTCGACGAGGCCGCTTTGCAGCAGGGGGAGAACGACGTGCCCGCCGCCGAAGACGAATGCGCCGGCGCGGTAGAAGGTGTCGAAGAGGGCGAGAGATCCCGACTGTGTGGTCGCTGCGAGCACCGGTAGGCCGACGAGCAGCGCGACGAACAGGATCAGTGAGATGATCCCTGCGAGACGAGTGACCGGGAACCGAACCATGGCCGAGGCTGCGGTGGCGGAGCCTCGGCAGAGGAACAGCCCTGCGAGGGCTCCGACCACGATCGCTCCGATCTGACCCGCCGACCCGGTGAGGAGGAGGGCGCTGGCTGCGGCCGCCACGGCGATCGATGCCCGGGTGGCGTCAGGGGTGAGGGAGCTTGCCATTCCCCACACGGCCTGCGCGACGATGGCGACCGCGACGACCTTGAGTCCGGTGAGGATGCCAGCCCCCACGGCTCCTTCGAACAACGGGGCACCGTAGGCGAAAGCGACCATGAGCGCGGCGGATGGGAGCGTGAAGGCGAGGAACGCGGCGATCGCACCCATGGGGCCTGCTCGGAACAAGCCGAGCCCGAAGCCGACCTGGCTGGAGGCGGGGCCGGGGAGAAACTGGCTGAGGGCGACCAGATCCCCGTATTCGGTGTCGTTGAGCCATCGGCGTCGTTGGACGAGCTCGTCTCGGAAATATCCTAGGTGCGCGATCGGGCCGCCGAACGAGGTGACTCCGAGCTTGGAGAACACTCGCAGCACTTCCGCGCTCGAGCCCTGGCGTGATGGCTGCGAGACGTCAGCATTCACGGTCACGCTTCCGGGCCCTTCCCTGTGAAGATCCGCATCTGTTCTCGCGCTACGGCGAGCCCGCGACGACCTTTGTCGGTGGCGGCGTACAACTTCCTGGCGGTGCGACCATCGCGTTCGGTTCGCACGGTGAGGTATCCGTTGCGGACCATCTTGTGGAGCATGGGATAGAGGGTGCCCGCGGACAGGCGGTACCCGTGTCCGGCCAGCTCTTCGATCATCCACGTCCCGTAGATCTCCTCTTCCGATGCATGGTGCAGCACGTGCATGCTCACCAGCCCCCCGAGAAGATCGCGGTGCTCATTGAGGTCGTCCGCTGACACTTCAACTGCCATGAATCCGTTATAGCGGATTACGATAGCGAGAATCGATAACGAAGATGAATGTCGGGTGAACCACAACGGGATCTCCGCGCTGAATCGATCGACGTCGCGAGAGGACATGATGAAGCCACCGCCCGAAGACGCAGACTCCTTGGACAAGAACGGCGATGACACGCGCCGGGACCGATTCATCGGAGATCGAGATCTCACGACATGGCGCTCCCGGCTCGGGCGTCAGCTTGCTCGCGTGACCCAGTGGTTGGGGCCCTACGCCACTTTGACCACCACACTGGTCATCGGCATGGTCGCCGTGGTCGCGCTCACCGCCATCGCCGCCGAGATCTACGAAGCGGTCACAGAGTCCGACGGTGTCGCCGGGCTCGACAAGCCACTCCTCGCCGCAGCCATCAGCATTCGCACGCCATGGCTCGACACCGCCGCGACCGCCCTCACCGACGTCGCGGGAGTGATCGGAATGCCGATCATCGCCGTTCTCTCAATCATCGTTCTCACGATCCGTCGACACTCATGGACCCCCGCCCTACTCATCACAACAGCCGGAATCGGCTCTCTGCTGATGACGATCGCCGGAAAGAACTTCATCGGCCGAGCACGCCCCGATCTCACCGACGCCGTCCCGCCCTACGAGCATTCCCCCTCGTTTCCCAGCGGTCACGCTCTCAACGCCGTGGTCATCGCGGGCATCATCGCCTACCTGCTCATCCTTCGCCAACAACGCCTGACCACCAGGATCATCACGATCACCATCGCGGCGACCTTACCGTCGCAATCGGGGCGACCCGTGTGTACCTCGGGCACCACTGGTTCACAGACGTCCTCGCGGCCTACTTCCTCGGGGCCGGGTGGCTTGCCCTCGTCATCACCGCGCACCGCCTGTACTTGACCGCCCGCGTCGGGAAGTCGCTCCAAGCTGAACCATCAAAGAGCAGCCTGCAGGAAACGGGTAGTGAGCCAAAACCTGACGCGTGAGCGCATACACCCCGCCGTAAACGATCGTTTGCGGCGCGGTGAGTGAAGGCACACCAGATCGAATGCCAGAAACGTGCGCCGTAAGCGGGTTTCGGTAGGCGTATTCGGTGGGGTGTGAGCCGGATGTACTTACACCCAGGCCCCAGAGATGTCGCCTGGGGTGAAGCCGTTCCAATAGGTCATCAATCACTGTATAGTTCAGTGTGTGCTGACTATTTCCTCACGCCTCGATGTCATGAACCGGCTCGGCCGGGCCATGGCCGATCCCACGCGTTCCCGAATCCTAATGTCTCTGCTCGGTGGACCGAGCTACCCGGCTGTGCTCTCTCGTGAGCTGGAGCTGACGCGTTCGAACGTGTCGAACCATCTCACCTGCCTGCGTGACTGCGGGATTGTCGTTGCCGAGCCGGAGGGTCGCCAGACTCGTTACGAGATCGCCGACCCGCATCTTACGGCTGCGCTCGTCGCGCTCGTGGACGTGACGCTGGCGGTCGATGAGCACGCGCCGTGCGTGGACTCTGCGTGCACGGTGGCTGGCTGCTGTGGGACGGGGGCGGACGCGTGAGCGCGGCGTGTGGCTGCGAGCACGAGCCTGCCCAGCCTGCCACTGCGGCGGAGGATGAGACCGAAGAGGTTGTGCGGCCCTGGTGGAGGGACCGTGGGATCATGGTGCCGGTCTTCTCCGGTGTCGCATTCCTGGCCGGTCTGATCCTTGAATGGTCCGGCCTCGAGATCCCGGCGCTGGTGTTGTTCTGGGCCGGTCTGCTCCTCGGTGCGTCGACGTTCACGCCCGGCGCGATCCGGAAACTGTTCAAGGGCAAGCTCGGTATCGGGCTGCTGATGACGATCAGCGCGATCGGCGCGGTCATCCTCGGCTACGTGGAGGAGGCTGCGGCTCTGGCGTTCTTGTACTCGATTGCTGAGGCGCTCGAGGACAAGGCGATGGACCGTGCCCGGGGCGGGCTGAGGGCGCTGCTGAAGCTCGTGCCGGAGACAGCGACCGTGCTGCAGAACGGCGTCTCTGCGCAGGTGCCCGCGAGAGAGCTGACGGTCGGCCAGGTCATGGTGGTCCGTCCCGGCGAGCGGATCGCAACCGACGGGATCGTCCGTTCTGGCCGCTCCAGCCTGGACACCTCGGCGATCACCGGGGAGTCGATCCCCGTCGAGGTCGAGCCCGGCGATGCGGTGTCGGCCGGTGCGATCAACAGCGCCGGCGCGCTGGAGGTCGAAACGACCGCTGCGGGCACCGACAACTCGCTCACCACGATCGTGGAGCTGGTCGAGAAGGCGCAGACCGAGAAGGGCGAGCGTGCACGTCTCGCGGACAGGATCGCCCGCCCGCTCGTACCCGGCGTTCTGATCCTCGCAGCGCTCGTCGCGATCATCGGGTCGCTGCTGGGCGATCCAGAGGTGTGGATCACCCGCGCGCTTGTCGTGCTGGTCGCCGCTTCTCCGTGTGCGCTGGCGATCTCGGTGCCGCTGACGGTCGTCGCCGCGATCGGCGCAGCAAGCAAGTTCGGCGTGATCATCAAGTCCGGCGCCGTCTTCGAGCGCTTCGGCACGGTCCGCCACGTCGCGGTCGACAAGACCGGCACCCTCACCCGCAACGAACCTGCGGTCACCGCGGTGCTCACTGCGAACGGCGTGACCGAGACACAGGCGCTGGCCTGGGCGGCCGCACTGGAGCAGCACAGCACGCATCCCCTTGCCTCTGCGATCACCGCCGCGGCCCCGGGCACACCGGCAGCTGCAGATGTGACCGAGCAGGCCGGGCACGGCATCGACGGCACTGTCGGCGGATCGAGAATCACCGTCGGCAGTCCTCGCTGGCTGGACGCGGGCGACCTCGGGAAGCAGGTCGCGGAGTTGGAGGAGCAGGGCATGACCGTCGTGATCGTCCACCGCGACGGAACCCCCGTCGCCGCGATCGGCGTCCGCGACGAACTGCGCCCTGAAGTCCCCGAGGTAGTCCGGACGCTCACCAACCAAGGCGTCGGCGTGACGATGCTCACCGGAGACAACGCCCGCACCGCTCGTGCACTGGCCGCGCAGGCCGGGATCAGCAACGTGCGCGCGGAACTGCGTCCCGAGGATAAGGCAACCGCGATCGGCGAGCTGTCAAAGGCGGGGCCGGTCGCGATGATCGGCGACGGAATCAACGACGCACCGGCCCTCGCTGGCGCAGACATCGGTATCGCGATGGGCGCCACCGGCTCCGACGCGGCAATCGAATCCGCCGACGTGGCCTTCACCGGCCATGATCTGCGCCTCATCCCGCGAGCGTTCGATCACGCCCGCCGCGGTCGACGGATCATCAACCAGAACATCATCCTGTCGCTGCTGATCATCACTGCACTGCTCCCGCTCGCGCTCTTCGGCGTCCTGGGGCTCGCGGCCGTCGTCCTGGTCCACGAGGTCGCGGAGGTCATCGTGATCCTCAACGGTCTGCGCGCCGCACGCACCCGCACGCCACGACTGGAAAGCTGATGCTCGCAACTATCGGTTCAGCGATCGGCCTGTTCGCGGCAACCAACATCGACGACATTGTCGTGCTCACCGTGCTGTTCCTGGCTTCCAGTCGAGGGAAGCCCCGGCCGTGGCAGATCGTCGCGGGCCAGTATCTCGGGTTCATCACCCTCGTCGTGATCAGCGTGATCGCCGCTCTCGGTCTCACCATCGTTCCGGACGAATGGGTCGGTTTCCTGGGTCTGATCCCGCTCGGCATCGGCATCTGGACGCTCATTCGCGGCCTGCGCCGTAACAGCGATGACGATGATGACGACTCCAAGATCACCGCGGTCGGACTATGGGGCGTCGCAGGGATCACGATCGCCAACGGGGCCGACAACATCTCCCTCTACACGCCGATCTTCCGCACCAGCGCCCCCAGCGACGTCGCGATCATGATCGTCGTATTCCTGATCCTCGTCGCGGTCTGGTGCGCGGCCGGCCGGCTGATCGGCACCAACAAGGCTGTTACCGAGGGGCTGGAGCGCGTCGAGCACTGGCTCGTACCGGCCGTGTTCATCGGCCTGGGCCTGTTCATCCTGATCGAATCTGGGGTCATCGTCCGTCTGATCGAGGTGCTCGCATGACCTCCTCCCAGTCAGAGGCTCATCCGCCCGCTGCGCGCAAGCTGTCGTCGACCCGGCGGCGGCAGCTCACTGGTGGAGCGCTCTTGATCGCCGTGGTCGTCGTGCTGATCGATCAGGGAACCAAGGTGTGGGCCGAAGCGACCCTCACCGACCGTGAGCGCATCCCGCTGATCGGTGACCTGCTGGGTTTGCAGCTCGCCTATAACCCCGGAGCGGCATTCTCCTTCGGGGAAGGCTTCACCTGGGTGTTCGCGCTGCTCGCTGTCGCCGCCACGGTCACAGCGATCGTGTTCGCGTTCCGAGTGCAACGCGTGAGATGGGCGATCGTCATCGGCGCGCTCGGCGGCGCTTCCGCCTCACACGCAGGCGACCGCCTTTTCCGGGACCCCGGATTCGCCCGTGGTCACGTCGTGGACTTCCTCGCCTACGGAAACTGGTTCATCGGCAACATCGCCGACATCGTAATCTTCGCCGCAGCGATCACCGGAGCAGTTTTCATGATCCGCGCCGGGGATGAGAGCACCGAGTGAGATCCGTTGTGCGGTGGTGGGACACCCATCAACTCGCCCTCTACATCGGCGCGATCGCCGTGGGCAGCCGTTGAGTGAGTTCACGCTTAGGCAGGCGGGCGGTCGCGATGTAGGCGCAAAGCCACCCACCAGCCGCATCGTCGACAGATGAAAGCGCGATCGTCTCCGAGTGCGTGCAGCTTCTTGCGTGGCAGATGTCGCCCGCAGCACGTGCACGCAACGTCCTCGTCAGTCGCCATGAGCGGAGAGCGCCTCTCGAATCTGTTCAACCGTTGGCATCCCGGCCAGCCCAGCAGGGGTGCTGTAAATACGGCAGGCGAGGTCATTGCTTCGCCCCGACCCCGGAAAGAGATCGTTGCCATCCAGGGTGATCGTGGGGGAGCCCGCGAACGAGACTGCGCCCGCGTCCTCCTCCGTCCGGATGAGTCGGTAGTGAACCTCCGATTCGTCGTGGCCTGTTTCTCGTAGCGCCTCAGAAACACGACGGCCAGCCTCAACCCAGCTGGGGCAACCGGCGATATAAAGCAGCTCAATCTCCACGACTCAATCATCCTCGACTTCGCTGTTGATGTCGTGCCCGGGCTACCACCGAAAACGATCGTTTCCGGCGAGTTCGCGTCGCCCGTCATCGTGCGCCCGCCGTTAACGTTCGCCGGTATCTGCTTTCGGCAGACGTTTCCGGCGTTCAGGTAGCGGGTCTCGCTCGTCGTCCGCCGATGCGAGTTGGCGAGGATGGTTTCGTTCCGCGCGGAGTTGTTGCTCGATCTTGGCGTGTGCTTTTCGTTCGTTGCGGTCGGCTCTGATGATGGACCGCAGGACGAACCAGAATGCTGCGACGACGGCGATCGTGGGGATGACGGACCAAAAGGCGTTGGTCCAGTAGTCATTGAGATTCATCCGCGCCTCCCGGGGGTTCACGCAGCACGAGCGCCAGTCCGACGATCGCGAGGATGAACGCTGTTTCGTAGCTTCCGAGCGTGTATGCCCAGAGTGACCGTTGGTCTGGAACGGTTGTGTCGATGAGGAGATGAGTTGCGATCAGTGCGACGGCGGCCAGGAGAAGGAAGGCCCCGATACGTACGAGGCGATCGTGACGCCGCTGTGGGGACATGTGGCTGGTGCGCGTGGGAACGTGTGCTCGTGGACGGTGCCGAGCTGGGTGCAGGTGGCGGGTCATCTGAATATGGCTCCGATGAGGTAGAAGCTCGCAAGGGCGAGAAGCAGGGCGAGGACTGTGGCGCACGCGATGAAGACGGATATGCGTCGGAAGGGATTGCGGCGGGGGACCATGGGTGGCCGTTCTGGTGGTGGCGTTCTCTACCGGGCGGGGGCGAGGATGGTTGTGTCGTCGGCTGTGATCTGGACGATGCCGCGGTCGTCGACAACGATGAAGCGTTCGTCATCGATCGCGGTGAAGGCCTTAGCGGCCCCTTGAAGCGCGTCGAGGCGTTGCCATGTTCCTTCGGTGTTCTGTGACCAGAGGGCACCGTCGGTTCCGACTCCTGCGAGCGAGCCATTGGGTTTGGCGTCGAGTGTGTAGAGCAGCGGGGCGTCGGCGACGGGGGTGAAGGTGGCGCCGTTGTCGGTGCTGAGGAGCAGTCCTTCTTCCGCGGCGGCGTAGAGACCGTCGCCGGTGGCGGCGAGGTCTGCCGCGGCAAGTGTTGCGCAGCGGGTCCATTCGAGACCGTCGTCAGTGCTGATGAGCAGATCGACGCCATCGGAGGCGATCCCGTAGAGAGTGCCGTCTGGTCCGGCGGTGAGGACATGGAAGTCCGTACTGCCAGTGAGGGCGATCGGTGACCACGATTCGCCGAAGTCGTCACTACGAATGACACCTAGGTTCGGGGAGCCGAGCTCTGCGGGTGTCTGTGTGCCCGGGTGACCGGATGCGAAGAGGGCGTCGTCGAGGACGGTAAAGCCCATCGCATCGAAATCGTGGCCTCCGATGGGACCGGCGATCGCACCTTCAGGAGTGAGGGTGAAGAGTCCTCCGTGGGTGGCTATGAAGAGGTCCTCACCGCGGGGGTCAGCGGCAACACCGTGAATGTGTTGGATAACGGGGGGGACCGCGTTGGTGCCGGAGGCCTGCGGCACGGCGCAGCCGGTGAGGGCGACGGCTGCGAGAGCGATCGCGAAAGCGGGTAGGGGCGAGTGGCGGTTCATGAGACTCCGACGTGAAGAAATGCATGCAGGTGCGCGAGCGGTACGCGAATGAGAGTCGCGACATGGCACCAGCGCGGTGGCGTGGGTTACTGCGAGAAGGCCAGTTCGGGGGTGCGGGCGAGCGCCGCACCCCCGAAGGTAGATCAGAGTGTGTCGAGGAGGTCTTTCATCGTGGCGATCTCCGTGGTCTGTGCCTCGATGATCGTCTCGGCCAGGGCGACCGCGTCACTGTTCTGGCCGTTGTCGACTTCGTCTTGGGCCATTTCGACGGCACCCTGGTGGTGCTCGATCATCTGCTCGAGGAACAGACGGCTGGCGTCCGCCCCGGTGGCATCTTCGAGGGCCTGCATGTCGTCGTCGGACATCATGCCGCCGCCGTGGTCCATGCCTTCCATGTTGGAGGTATCAGCGCCCCACTCTTCGAGCCACTGCTCCATCTTCTGGATTTCGGGGCCCTGCGCTGCCTTGATCTCTTCCGCGAGGGCGGCGACGCGCTCGTTGACGCCGTCCTTGCTGAGGAGCATGTCAGACATCTCGATGGCCTGAGCGTGGTGCTCCTTCATCATGCTGGCGAACATGATGTCGGCGTCATTGGCGTCCGCCGACGCCGGGGCGGAGCTGCTGCTCTCGTGATTCATGCCGGGCATATCGCCTCCGCCGGAGGTGTTTCCAGCGCAGCCGGCAAGGGCGAGCACAGCAGTGAGAGTGAGTGCGGCGGTCGCCGCAAAACGGGTCTTCATGATGGTTCTCTCCAAGAGTCGATGATGGTGCCCAGCGAGACAGGCTGGGCGAGGGGGCGTTGCCCATAGAACGGGCATGCCAGCCATCAGGTGCGACTGATGCAGAGAACGGTGAGAGACGGCGGCCGCAGCGGGTACAGCGCGCCGCGAAGCGCAAAACGTGAAAGGAGCGGACCAGGGGTTTCGGTGAGTGAGCGCCACCAGGCGGGCGGCCGGGTGACCAGCACTACGGCGATGAGGAGCGCGAGAACGCAGGCCATCCACGACATGCCGTGATCGTCAGAGCACGTCGCACAGCCCGTCTCATCCATCGCTGCAGCTTCGCCTGAGGCGTGTGCGGGGTGAGCGTCGGCATGCGCGGGTGCGACCGCGATGGTTTCGCTGTGCCCGGAGGGCATGGTGTGCGTGTTCATCGAGTGCATCGCCAGAAGCCCGAAGATCACGGAAAAGGCGACGGCGACGACGGTCAGCAGGGTGCGGGTGAGGGTGCGCTGGTCATGCACGCGCCGTGCGATCGTCGTCAACACTGTCCCACCTCCCTTTCTTCCAGGGTACGTCGCCGCCGCCCATGCGCCTACTTGTCGACGACGGCGTCCGGGCTGAGGTTCAGCCGTCGCAGCAACTGCGCATTCAGCGCGACAACGATCGTGGATAGTGACATCAACACTGCACCGACCGACATCGGCAACACGAACCCGACGGGGGCGAGCGCACCGGCAGCCAACGGCACCGAGAGAAGGTTGTACCCGGCGGCCCACCAGAGGTTCTGTTTCATCTTCCGGTAACTGGCCCGCGACAGCTCAATCACGGAGATCACCGATCGGGGGTCGTCGCTGGCGAGGATGACACCTGCGGAGGCGATCGCAACGTCCGTTCCTGCACCGATCGCAATCCCTACGTCTGCCTGGGCGAGGGCGGGGGCGTCGTTCACGCCGTCACCGACCATCCCGACCTTGCGGCCTTCGTTTTGCAGTTCTTTCACCTTGGAGGCTTTGTCCTCCGGACGGACCCCGGCGAAGTACCGGTCGATACCCAGCTCGCCGGCGACGGACGCGGCGACCGCGTCAGCGTCACCGGTGATCATGACCACCTGCACGCCGCGCTCGTGAAGCGCAACGACCGCGTGACGCGACTCGGAGCGGATTTCATCCGCGAGGCGCAGCGCGCCCGTCACCTGACCGTCGACGAGCACGTGGAGGATGATCGCACCCTCACCGCGCCACTCGTCGGCAACCGGCAGCTCGGCGGCGTGTTCTTGCTCGAGCATGTACGGGCCGCCGACCTGCACGACGTGTCCGTCGACACGGGCACGCACCCCCACGGCGGGGGAGGATTCAAAATCGGTCGATCGCGGAACGGTGAGGTTCTTCTCTTTCGCTGCGTTGACGATCGCACGGGCGAGGGGGTGCTCGGAGTCCGCTTCCGCGGCCGCCGCCCACGCGAGCAGCTGATCGGCGTCGGCCCCTGTGACGGGATCGATCGCGGTCACGGCGGGGGTGCCCTTGGTGAGCGTGCCGGTCTTGTCGAACAGGATCGTGTCGACGGTGCGCATGCTCTCCAGGGCGAGACGATCCTTGATCAGCACACCTCCACGGGCGGCGCGTTCGGTCGCTATCGACACGACCAGTGGGATCGCGAGACCCAGCGCGTGCGGGCAGGCGATGACCAGCACGGTGATGGTGCGGATCACGGCTGCCTCGGGCTGGCCGACGAGAGTCCACACAATCGCGGTGATCGCGGCAGCGCCGAGCGCGAACCAGAACAGCCACCCCGCTGCCTTATCCGCGAGTCGTTGCGCCCGCGACGATGAACTCTGCGCCTCCGTGACCAGTTTCTGGATGCCCGCGAGTGCGGTGTCTTCACCAATGGCGGTGATCTCTACCCGCACCCCGGAATCGGTGGCTACGGTTCCAGCGATTACCGGGTCACCATCGCTGCGGCGCACCGGCCGAGACTCTCCGGTGATCATCGACTCGTCCATGCTGGCCGAACCCTGCACGATCCGCCCATCCGCGGGGACCCGCCCGCCCGGACGCACCACCACCACGTCTCCGACCTGCAGATCAGCCGGTGCGACGGTGACAGTGGTGTCTCCGTCGACCTTCTCCGCCTCGTCGGGCAGCAATGCGGCGAGGGAATCCAACGCCGACGTCGTCTGGGCGAGGGAACGCATCTCGATCCAGTGGCCGAGCAGCATGATCACGATCAGCAGCGCCAGCTCCCACCAGAAATCCAGCTCGTGGTGCAGCAGCCCGATGCTCGCCCCCCAGGAGGCGAGGAACGCCACGGTGATCGCGAGGGCGATCAGCAGCATCATCCCCGGTTTGCGGGCACGAAGTTCACCGACCGCACCGGTCAGGAACGGGGCACCGCCCCACACGTACATCACCGTTCCGAGAGCCGGTGACACCCACGCGACCCACGCCGCGTCCGGCAGCGGGTACCCCAGGATCATCGAGAACATCGTCGAGAATCCGACCACCGGCACGGCGAGGAGCAGCATGATCCAGAACAGGCGCCGGAACTGCCCCACATGATCCCCGTGGCCGCCATGCCCGCCGTGACCGGCGTGATCTTCGTGGCCGCCGTGCCCGGTGTCTTCGTGCGGTGCAGCGTGATCGTGGCTCATCGCCCCATGGTCGTGCTCCGTCGTTGCCGCCGCCGTGTGGTTGCGGTGCGCGGTGTGATCGGTGTGTTCGTCGTGCTGGCTCATCGGAGACTCCTTGCTCAGGTGCGCCCGGGGTAAGCCGGAGGCCGACAGATGCAACTCAGGGCTGGCTGGTCGCGAGAGCGTAGCCGGCCTCCTCCACCGCAGCCTTCACAGCGGCGGGGTCAACCGGGGCGGTGCTGCGGATGGTCACCCGGGAGGTGCCACCCGCGTTGAGATCCACGGTGACGGACTCGACACCGTCGACAGCGCCCAGCTCCTCACTGACGCTCGATGCGCAATGCGAGCATGTCATCCCGTCGACGAGCACCTCCGATGTGACCGCAGAATCGTCGTGGACGGCTGTCTCTGTGTTCGATGGGGCAGCGCAGCATGCGCAACCAGCGTTCGCATCCGTCAGTCCCAGCTCGATGCGATCAGTCATGGTGTTCTCCTTTACTAAACAGACGTGTGGTCATGAACGAACCAGGCGGGCGATGGCTTCGTTGGCCTCACGAACCTTCTCCGCTGCGAAGTCGCCACCCTCAGCACTTGCCTGAGCGACGCAGTGACTCAGATGATCGCTCAGCAACGACAACGCCACCGTCTCCAGGGCCTTCGTCGCCGCAGAGACCTGCGTAAGGATGTCGATGCAGTACTTGTCCTCATCAACCATCCGGGAGATCCCCCGCACCTGGCCTTCGACGCGATTCAACCGCTTGCGCAGGTCGTCCTTGCTTCCGTCGTACCCGTTCATGCCTCGAGCATACCCCCTGGGGGTATCTAACTCAATGTTTTCGCTTCTATTCCCGCTAGGCGAACGTGGTCGCCGACTCTGTTCAGCTCACAGGCTGATCTGCGCAGCGCGGCGGCTTATCAATACCGGGTTACCAGACCCCAGCGGGGTATTCAAGGGCCTCAGTGCGCGGGCGATGCGAGCGTACTTTCGTGGCTCACGAAAGGAGTTCTCTCATGACCGTCACCGAAGAAATGCTCAGCACGTATCCGAAAGATCTGGGCGGAATTGATCAGAAGAAGCTCGTCGACTGCATCGACGCGTGTCTCGCGTGCGCGCAAGCCTGCACCGCATGTGCCGACGCTTGCCTCAGCGAGGACATGGTTGCTGACCTAATCAAGTGCATTCGCGCGAACCAGGACTGTGCAGACCTTTGCGTAACCACCACCCGGATCCTCTCCCGTCGCACCGGGCACGACGCCAGCGTCACCCGTGCCGCGCTCGAAGCTTGCCGAGCGGCGTGCCTGAGCTGTGCTAACGAGTGTGAACAGCACACCATGCACGAACACTGCACGATCTGCGCTGAGGCATGCCGACGCTGCGAACAGGCGTGCGTTGCACTGCTGGAGTCGCTATGACAAGCCAGCACGCCGACAACGGTTCACGCCCGCCGGCCGGCCACTCCCAGGGGAAGAATCAGGGCGGGATGTCGAGCTACCTTAAGCTCGCCGTCTCGCTATCGCTCAGCTTCGTTGTGATGTACTTCCTCACGTTTGCGATGATCAACGTCCTGGACGATCTCTTCCTCAACATCAGCAACCTCTACATGGCACTGATGATGGTCTTCCCCATGGGCATCATCATGGTCATCGTCATGTGGAAGATGTTCCCGAACAAGGCCGCGAACATCAGCTTGCTCGTAGGTTTCGCCGCGCTTTTCCTTGTCGCCTTCTTCATGGGACGCTCGGAAGCGTTCGTCGGTAACGACCAGTTCCTCCGTTCCATGATCCCGCATCACTCTCGAGCGATTCTGGTGTGTGAGCAATCAGACATCAGCGACCCGGAGATCCAAGATCTCTGTGAGCAGATCATCTCGTCACAGCAGGAAGAGATCGACCAGATGAATGAGATTCTCGACCGTCTCGACGATTAGTGGGGCGTCGGCACCACCCTTGCGACGAGTGGACCGGCTACCGCGCTCATGACGAGCGGACCGGATCACCGCCGTCGACAGGGTCCGGGTCGACCAGGCAACCTTACGCCTCAGCCTTACGCGAGAGCTGCCGAAAACGATCGTTTCTGGCGACCAGGCCGACGAGGACCATCAAGCGCGCGACACGCCGAAGCGTGACCCGCCGAAACCCTCCGCCGAAACCTAACCGCACCGAAACGCGTGTGGTACGTATTCGGCGGAGTGTCGGACGGGCGTTCTCGACAGCGAATACGCCGGTCACGATTACGCCGGGTCACCAGTAGATCTTGGGCAGACTCCTCCTTAACCATCGGCGTTGGGCGCTTTTTGCTACTTGCTCCGCTTGGCCCGGATCAGCCGAACGGCGAGCTTGTTAGCTCGCTTCGACAGAAGGGGCAGCAGCCGGCAGGTGACCTGACCGGCTGCGATCAGCAGAGCAGGCAGCAACAGCGGATCCGAGAACAGGCTCGAAAGATCCACGTTGCGACCTCCCCTCTGGGTGGTCCGTCCACGAAATGTGGTCGGTGGTGCCCGCAGCATCAGCCGCGAGCATCGCGCGCGAAACGGGTGACCCTGGGACCAGGGCTCACGCAGATGCCTGTTAACGACAAAACCCGGCATCAGATGCCGGGTTTGAGGCGCACTTCTATCGCGCACCATCACTCTAGGGGAGTCCAACGGATCGCGCGGTGACGACACGCCGAACGGATAGAGCCTTGCCGAGAGGTTTTCACTCTGACGCTAGGGGGTGACAACACTCCGCCCGACGCCCGCCACGCCGGGGTAAGAGAACAAGATCAGCGGCTACACCGCCGAGACGAGCGAGCGCGCTTCACGCTCCCACGCCTGCGTTGCAATCTGCACAGCATCCCATGGGGAGCCGAGCGGGGGCGTGTAGGAGAGGTCGAGGTCACTCATCGCGGCGACAGTCATGCCGTGGTGCAGAGCCGTGGCGTAGGTGTCGACGCGCTTAGAAACTTCCGCACCGCGGGTGCCGACGAGCTGCGCGCCGAGCAAACGCCCGTCGTTGGTGTTCCCGGTGATGCGGATGCTGATGGGCGTGGCGCCCGGGTAGTACCGCTTGTGGTCGTCCGCGATCGCGGTGTGACTGTGCGGGGCGAAGCCGGCCGCTGTCGCTTCGTGGTCGCGGAGCCCCGTGCGTGCGGCCACGGCGTCGAACACTTTCACAACCTGCGTGCCCAGGCTCCCAGCGAACCGTGTATCCCCACCGATTGCGTTCTCCCCCGCGACACGTCCCTGCTTGTGCGCCGTGGTGCCGAGAGGAAGGTATGTGACGCCGAGCAGGCGGTGGTGGGTGACCACACCATCGCCGGCCGCCCAAACATTCGGCAGGTCGGTACGCATCTGTTCGTCGACAACGACAGCGCCGCCCGCGCCCGTGGTCGCGCCGGCTGCGGTGAGAAGGCTGGTGTTGGGTCGCACTCCGACGACGACGAGCACCACGTCAGCGGTGCGGGAGAGTGCCTCTCCGTCGTGGGTGCCGGTGACGGTGATCCTGCCGCCGTCACGGGCGACGGCTTCGACGCGCGTGCCGGTGAGGACGTCGACGCCGTGTCGGGTGAGTTCGTCGTGGACGAGGGAGCCGAGTTCGGGATCGAGGGTGGAGAGGACTTCGGGGCCGCGCTGGAGCTGGGTGACCTGGAGGCCGCGCACGGTGAGCGCTTCGGCCATTTCGAGGCCGACGTAGCCGGCGCCGACGATGATTGCCGTTTCGGGCTGGTGTTCGTCGAGGTACTTCTCGAGCGCGAAGGTGTCGCCCATCGAGTGCAACAGGTGCACGCCGTCGTCGGGGCCGAGCTGGTCAAGACCTGCGATGCCCGCGGTTGACGGGGAGGCTCCGGTGCCGACCATGAGCTCGTCGTACGCGATGGTCGATTCGGTGCCGTTCGCGTCGCGGACCGTGAGTCGTCGGCTGTCGACGTCGATGCCCGTGGCGAGGGTGTCAAGTCGGAGGTTCATGCCGGTGGCTTCGAGGTCCGCGTGGGTGCGGTGCGCGAGTGACTGCCAGGGCTGTACCTCGCGGGAGAAGTAATACGGGATGCCGCAGATCGAGAAGTTCGGGTACGAGTCGGCAACCACCACGGTGACATCGACAGACGGGTCGAGTTCGCGGGCGCGGAGGGCGGTGGAGATTCCGGCGTCGCTTCCGCCGATCGCTACAAGATGCATGAGGGTGCCTTTCAGCGCTGGTGTTCGAGTTGTTGAGGGACCACGACGTCGCCGGCCGTGCGGGCGGCGGTCGGGTAGAGGGCGAGCAGCAGGCCGAGGCCGATCGCGGCCCCGACGAGCTGTACAGCGATGAACGGCGGGACAGAGGCGGGTGCGATGCCGGCGAAGGTGTCGGTGAACATGCGAGCGATCGTCACCGCGGGATTCGCGAACGACGTGGAGCTTGTGAACCAGTACGCCGCGCCGATGTACGCGCCGACCGCGGCTGCCGTGGTCGATCCCTTGCCGGTGCGGGCGAGCGCGAAGATCAGCAGCACGAGGCCCGCCGTGGCGACCACCTCCCCGACCAGGTGGCCACCGGTCGCGCGGTCATTGGATGAGAGCGCGGGGGCGGTGTCGAACATCACTCCTGCCAAGAACGTTCCGGCGATCCCGCCGAGAACTTGCGCGAGCAGGTACGGGGCGAGGTCGCGCAGCGGGAGTCCCGTCCGGGCGCGGCCTCCGAGCAGCCAATCCGCGATCGACACCACGGGGTTGAAGTGCGCGCCAGACACGGGGCCCAGCATGAGGATCAGGACCGTCAGACCGAGCGCGGTGGTCAGGCTGTTCTCCAGCAGTTGGAGGCCGACGTCATCCGGTGAGAGGCGCTGCGCAGCGATGCCGGAACCCACAACGATCGTGACGAGCAGGCCAGTTCCAAGGAACTCGGCGGCGGCTCGGCGCAGCAGGTGAGGTCGCGCGGGCTCGGGCTGGGAGCGGGTAGCAATGTTCATGTCGGTTTATCTTGACCCGAGAGGGGTAGTTCAGTCAAGATTGAAACAATGAACACTGAACGAACTGATCAGGTGGAGGCGCGCGCGGCGAAGCACGCCGCGCTGGGTGACCCATCTCGCCTGCGGATCGTCGACCGTCTCACGCTGGGCGACCTCTCCCCCACCGAAATCGGGGTGGCGTTGGGCCTTCCTTCCAACCTCGTCACGCACCATCTGAATGTGCTGGAGTCCGTGGGGATGGTCTCGCGTTCTCGCTCGGAGGCCGACAAACGGCGCAGCTACGTTCACCTGGCCGAAACTGCACTTCGCGGGCTCACTCCGGGCCGAGTGGAGCGCGCGGATCGCGTCGTGTTCGTCTGTACGGCGAACTCCGCCCGGTCGCAGCTTGCTGCGGCATTGTGGTCTACCCGCAGCAGCATCCCGGCGTCGTCGGGAGGAACGCACCCTGCCGAGCGGATAGATCCGGGTGCGGTTGCCACAGCCGAGCGCCACGCCCTCGCGCTGCCTACGGAATCACCGCGCTCCCTGACTTCGGTCCTGACCGATTCCGATTTCGTGGTGACGGTTTGCGATAACGCTCACGAAGAACTCGGGGTCACGGGGCACCTGCACTGGTCGATCCCGGACCCCGTGCGGATCGGCACCGATGACGCCTTCGATACCGCTTACGACGAGCTGGAGCGCCGCATCGCGGAACTCGCTCCCCGTCTCGCCGCCAGCTGAAACCCGACCCGGAAGAGAACCCGTGACCGACGCTCCCCCGACCGTCCTTTTCATCTGCCAGCACAACGCCGGCCGCTCACAACTCGGCGCAGCGCTCCTTGAGCACCTGGCCGGCGACCGCTTCACCGCGACGTCGGCAGGTCTCTCCCCTGCCGACGAAGTGAATCCGGCCGTGGCCGCCACCGTCGCAGAACTCGGAATGAACATCACCGATCGCGTGCCGCGCGCCGTCACAGTCGACGACCTGGACGCCGCCGACGTCGTGGTCCTGATGAAGCCCGGGCTCTCCCTGCCGTCGACGCCTCGTGGGGAACTTCTGGAGTGGTCGTTCCCCAACCCGGAATCGTGGGACGCTGACGCTGTTCGCCCGCTGCGCGAAGCGGTGGCCGAGAAGATTCGTACGGCGATTCTCACCTGAGAAGCGCCGTACGAACCCGGCCCCGGTGCGGCTGCTCAGCAGGCGGCGGCGGCGGTGGCGCAGCAGGGGACGGGCGACGGGCGAGCCACACGGCCGCCCAACGACGCCTTCCACCACAGCTGCACGGGGGAGCGCCAGCCTTCCCGCGGAGTCCCGTGTATCGCGCCGATTCTCTCCCGCGCCACACGCTGAAGCTCCAGCCGCCGCGTTAGTTCGATTTCCCTCCGCTTGTAGACCTCGAAAGCGAAATGCGGGTCCATCGTCGACTCCCTCTCGTCAGACGGATGCCGGCATGCGGCCGATCTGGAGGACCTGAGCGGGCGGCGCGCAGCACGACCCGCCCAGCGATGCCCCGGATGCGTCGAACAGTCCCGCCCCACCGCACACTCCCGTGTCCGGCAGCACAAGCTCGACTCGGCGCGCGGCCTCGTGATCGCCGGCCAGCTCAGCGACGACACTGCGGACCTGCTCATACCCGGTCAGAGCGAGGAAGGTGGGTGCTCGGCCATACGACTTCGCGCCGACCAAGTAGAAGTCCGGTTCCGGCTGAGCCAGGTCGACCGCGCCCGTGGCGGCGACAGAGCCGCACGAGTGCACGTTGGGATCCACTTCCGCGGCGATACGCACTGGAGCTTGCAACGTCGCGTCCAACTCCAGGCGCAGCTCCGACAGGAACGAAAGATCCGGGCGGAAACCGGTCAAGACCACCACCCGATCGGCGGCGAGGGTACGGCCGTCTTCGGCGACCAGCACCGGCCGCTCACCGTCGCGGGTGACCCGCTCCACGCGGAACCCCGTGACGAGAGAAACCAGGCCAGCGTCGACGAACTCCTTCGCCCTGATGCCGAGCGCTCCGCGAGCTGGCAGCTCGTCGGCCTCGCCGCCTCCGAAAGCGTTGCCCGCGGCAGCACGCCGCAGCACCCAGGTCACTGTCGTGTTCGGATCGCGGCGCGCCATCTGCCCCAGCGCCAGAACGGCGGTGACCGCAGAGTGCCCGGACCCGATGACCACGGTGTGATTGCCGCCGAACTGCTCACGATCACGGAAGTCAGGGATGCGGTAGGACAGCAGATCCGCGGATGCCCGTTCTCCAAGAGCCGGCAGGCCGTCAGCACCAGCAGGGTTCGGAGTATCCCAGGTTCCCGAGGCGTCGATGACCGCCCGAGCCTGCAACCGGTACTCGTCGCCTTCCCCGGGCTGCACGTGCACGGTGAACGGCTGCTCTCCGCGACCCGCGTCGACAAGTCGGTCACGCCCAAGGCGAGATACTCCCACGACTCGGGAACCGAAGCGGATGTGCTCGCCCAGCTCGGCGGCGAGGGGTGCGAGATACCCGGCGATCCACTGCTCCCCGGTGGGATATCCCGTCGTGGGGGCGGTCCAGCCAGTGGGCTCGAGAATGCGAGCCCCGGCCGCATCAACCAGTTCCGGCCACTCAGAGAACAACCGCACGTGCCCCCACTCGCGCACAGCCGCGGCAGGGCCATACCCTGCTTCCAACACCAAGACCGGGACATCGCGCTCCACCAGATGCGCAGCCGCGGCCAGCCCCTGCGGACCAGCACCGATAACAACGACGGGCAACGTGCTCTCCATCAGCCTTCTCCAATACGCATCGACAAACCTCGATGCATCGAGACTTGTCGATGTATCGACAAATGTCAATACGAAGTGAGAGAATTCGATCATGCCTTCCCCTCTGACTCTCCTGCCAGCCGATGTGGCGGTCTGCTGCTCGCCGGTTACCGGCGGGGTGCTCACGGCCGATGAAGCGGAGCGGATCGCCCACACATTCAAAGCGTTGGGTGACCCGACGCGCGTGCGACTGCTCTCACTCATCGCCGCATCCGACGGCGGCGAGGCCTGCATCTGCGACCTCACCGACCCTGTGGGGCTGTCACAACCCACCGTCTCGCATCACATGAAGCTGCTCGTCGATGCCGGCCTGGCAACCCGCGAACAGCGAGGCCGCTGGGCGTACTACCGCGTCGTCAGCGAAACTCTGGAACAGGCATCCCGCACTTTGAGTGCATAGGGGTCTCGGGCGCGCGGACGACTCAATTGCGCCAGTCACTGCGGCCGATACTCGTTATCGGGTCACAATCGGACGCCGTGGCTACCGTGCAATGCTGTCCGGATGGACCGCGACCAGCTCAAAGCACTCCCCGCCTCAGACCGCTGGGTCTTCGTGCGCGGCCGGATCGTGTCTGACTCTGTGGACATGGACGCAGCGCTTCGAGGCCTTCATGCGGCTCTGCGCGGCCGCGACGATCGCAAGGCGCTTCTTGATGCCCCAGCCAACTGGACCGAGGCCGTCAAGAATTGCCGGCAGCTGCTCGACCGATACGAGCCCATCGATGCCGACATGCGCGGCGCGATCCACAGCGCGATCGACGCGGCCGCCGAAGCGTGGAGCGAGCGAAACCGGTACATGCATGATCTGCTCGACGCACGCATTCAGGGCGAGGATGATCCGTCGAGGATCGCAGAGAACGTCGAGCCCCGCGCCGATGATGACCGGTACCGTTTCCGACTCGCTCGGCAGAAGGATGCGCCCGAGGTTGAATCAGTTTCCCTGGACGACGCGATCAGGGAGGTCGAATCGATCGTCGCTGCAATGTGGCGGCTGCGTGCAGCTCGCAACTTCCTGGCGTACGGCTCGTGGCAAAGCATGCTCCTCGCCGCCGGCGGCCTCACCCCATGACCCCCACCGAATGTCCGAAGAGCCACTTTGCACCGGGCTGAGATGCAACTAGTATCTATCTTGTTCATCAGCACGGGGACGGGGTCATGGAGCATCAGGAGACGGAGGCATCCGCCGCGGATGCCGCGTACGCGAAGGTCAAGGAGCGGATCCTCGACGGCGATCTCGCCGGCGGGACGATGGTCAGCGAAGGAACGATCGCCGACGAACTCGGGATGAGCCGCACCCCCGTCCGCGAGGCGTTCCTGCGCTTGCAGGTCGAGGGGTGGATGCGGCTGTACCCCAAGCGCGGTGCGCTGATCCGCGATGTGACGCCGGGAGAGCTCGACGACGTCGTCGAGGCGCGCATCCTCATCGAGACCGATGCCGTGCGGCGGCTCGTCCGTGACTCCGAACGGGTGCAGGACGTCGTCGACGAGCTCTCCGACATTCTCGACGAGCAACGCCGCGCGTACGAGGCATCCGACCTCGCGCGGCTCGCCGAGGCAGACACGGCCTTCCACGCCCGGATCGTCGCGGCCGGCGGGAACGCCCTGCTCGCAGAGTTCTTCGCGACGCTGCGCGATCGGCAGAGGCGGATGCTCGCGTGGTCGCTCTGGCGACGCGACGACCGAGCCGAGCAGGTGCTCGACGATCACGGATTGCTCGTCCGCCTCATCGGCGATGGCGAGACCGCGGCGTTCGAGGTGGCACTCGGCCGTCACATCAAGAAGACCCACCGGGAGCTGCTGTCATGAGTGAGATGTCCTCCGAGGGAGCCGCCGCCGGAGAGCGGATCGCGATCGTCCCCTGGATGCGCGTGAGCGCTGCCCTGTTCGCTGTCGCGTGGGGTGGAAACGAGTTCACACCGCTGCTCGTGATGTACCGCCAGATCGACCAGATGAGCGCCTTCAGCGTGAATGTACTGCTCGGGGCATATGTCCTGGGCATCGTGCCCGCGCTCCTTCTCGGCGGCCCGCTGTCCGACCGGTACGGCCGCCGACCGCTGTTCGTCCCCGCCCCGATCATCGCGATTGCGGGCAGCACGCTCCTCGCCGTCGGGGCTTCCTCGATGCCGCTCCTGTTCGCCGGGCGGGTGCTGTCGGGTATCGCGCTGGGGCTCGTGATGGCAGTCGGCACGAGCTGGGTGAAAGAGCTCTCCGAGCCTCCGTTCACGACCCGCGCCGTCGACGGCCGTGGCGCCTCACGCGCTGCACTCGCACTGACGTCCGGGTTCGCGCTGGGCGCCGGATTCGCTGCGGCGCTCGGGCAGTTCGGCCCGATCCCCACCGCGTCGCCCTACCTCCTGCACATCGCTCTCACCCTCGTCGCGCTCGTGCTGCTGTGGGCGGCGCCGGAGAGCCGGCCGCGCCGAGACACCTCTGGGCCGCTCCTCGCCGACCTGCGCATCCCCACCGCGATGCACCGCCGGTTCCTCCTCGTCGTCGTCCCGATGGCGCCGTGGGTCTTCGGCACCGCCGCAAGCGCGTACGCGATCCTGCCGGGCCTCATGATGTCGCAGGCGCCGGGACTGCAGATCGGTGTGTCGGGTCTGCTGTGCGTCGTCGCGCTCGGCTGCGGTGTCGCGGTGCAGCGGTTCGCCGCGAAGGTCGACACCCCGCTGTCGGCCCGCGGCATCGGGATCGCGCTGACGGTCACCGTTCCCGCCATGATCCTGGCCGCCGTCGCGGTGAGCCTCAACTCGCTCGCCTGGGCGTTCGTGGCCGCCGCGGCACTCGGCGCGGCCTACGGCATGCTGCTCGTCGGGGGACTGCGCGAGATTCAGCGGATCGCCGGTCCGCGCGATCTTGCCGGACTCACCGCGGTGTACTACTCACTGACGTATCTCGGGTTCTTCATCCCGGCGATCCTCGCCGCGCTCGGCGCGTGGATCCCGTACACGACGATGTTCCTCGCCGGCGCGGTCCTGGCGGCGGTCAGCGTCGGGATCGTCGCGCTCAGCTGGCGCCGGCACCTGCCAGCGGCCTGATGAGGAACCGGCCGGGCGCGGCGTCCTCGCGAAGACTTCGCAAAAAAGGGGGCGCGGGAAGGACATGTCCTCCCCGCGCCCCCTTCGGATGCATCAGTTGTAGAGCATTCCGCCGTCCACGAGCAGCACCTGGCCGGTCACGTAGTCGGCCTTCTCGCTTGCGAGGAACGACACGACGTTCGCGACGTCTTCGGGCGTCTCGATGCGGCCGAGGGCGATGCTCTCGACGTTCTCCTTGAGGTTCTGGCCCCGCGGCTTGCCGTTGATCTCCGACAGCTTCTCGTCGATGAGGTCCCACATGCCCGTGCCGACGATGCCGGGAGCGTACGCGTTGACGGTGATGCCCTTCGGGGCGAGCTCCTGCGCCGCGACCTGCGTGAGGCCGCGCACGGCGAACTTCGACGCCGAGTACGCGCCGAGGATCGGGAAGCCCTTGATCGACGCGATCGAGGCGGCGGAGATGATCTTGCCCTTCACACCGAGCTCGATGAACTTGTCGGCAGCGGCCTGGATGCCGAAGACCACGCTGTTCACGTTGATGGAGAAGATCTTGTCGAGCTCTTCCGCCGTCACGTCGAGGATCGGCTTGACCTGCGCGATGCCCGCGTTGTTCACGATGACGTCGAACCCGCCGAGCTGCGTGGCGGCTGCGTCCACAGCGGCGACGACGTCTTCCTTCTTCGACACGTCTGCAGCCACGAAGATCGCACGGCGGCCCAGCGCCTCGATCTCCGCGACGACGCCGCGCGCCTTCTCCTCCTGAAACGTGAGGTCTGCGACGGCGACGTCGAAGCCGTCCTTCGCGAGCTGGAGCGCGATTCCGCGACCGATTCCCTGACCTGCGCCCGAGACGAGAGCGACCTTGGCAGTGGACATTCCGACTACTCCTTCATGGTTCGATGAAGCGCTGTCGCGCTCCGAGAGAAGGTCGCCCGAAGGCACGTTGCTCGGCGCCGCACGACCCTCGACATCCTCGCAAAACTCATCGAGTCGGACGGAGATGGCAGGTATGCTCGCGAAGACCGCGTCCACGAGCTGCTTTTCCCCATGCGCAAGGACTCGAACGATGACGGGGTCGATGCGTCGAACCTGTGGATTCTGGACGAGCGGCTCGTCTTCCACACTACCTCGCGTCCGACAAGACTCTCAAGAGCATGCCCGTCACGGACGACGCCTCGACGAACCGACCGGACATACTGGCGACACGCGTGCTCGAGGCGGACTCGCCCGTGCTCGCGACCGCGGGGCAGAAGTTGCCGCTGCAGTCGATCGTCGTCGTCGAGATCAAGCGCCCCATGCGCAACGACGCGACGACGGAGGACAAGAACCCCATCGCGCAGTGCCTTGACTACGTCGCGCGGGTTCGCGAGGGCAAAGTAACGACGGCAACCGGGCGGCTGATTCCGTCGAGCGCGCAGGAGCCGCCGGCCTTCTGCTACGTCATCGCCGACCTGACGCCAACGATGGAGCGCATGTGCAAGCTGTCGAACTTGACCAAGACGCATGACGGGCTCGGGTACTTCGGCTACGTCGAGCCGTACAAGGCGTATGTCGAGGTCATCAGTTTCGACGGCCTCGTCAACGCGGCCACGGAGCGGAACAGGGCGTTCTTCGACAGGCTCGGCCTACCGTCGAGCTAGGCCGTGTTGATCAAGAGGCGGGGCCGGGCGCGGCCAGTGATTCCATCCGACGGGAAGGTCGCGGAGGACGGGCTTGGCGTCTTTGAGGCGCTGGGCAGGAAGATCTTGGGAGCGGGATTTCCCGGAGCTCGCGCCGTCGGGATAGGGGAAGGCGTAATCGACCCAGGGGCGAAGTCCGCGTTCGATCGTCTCTCGGTAGTTGCCGCTGACGGTCGCGAACACTTGCTGCTCGAGTTCATCGGCTTCGGCCTCCCAGCTCGAGTCGCAAGCGTCGCAACCGCAGACTGGGTAGTGGAAGTCGTGCAATAGTCCCGCGTGCATGTAGATCCCCGGATAAGCGGTGAAGACCAACGTCAAGGACGCGCACTTCGGATCATTAGGACGTATCCGCACCGCGCGCACCACATCATGAAACGCGGGACGCAGCAGATCCGCTGCCACCTCAACACCCTCATCGACCTCGACGTCATACGTCTCTCGGAGGTGGGCGATAAGGGCGTCAGCGACAACGTGCAGCGGTGCGAACCGCTCGGGATGCGTGTCGACCGAGTAGGTGTCTTCCGGAGGTGACCCGTGCCACCGACTCCCGTAGCTGATCACCGCGCCGTCAGCATCGCGGAACACCGGCGCTTCGATCAAAGGGCGAACGTAGGAACTCATCCCGTCATCCTGCCGCATCGGCGCGGCGCCGGCCGGCCTATGTCCAGGCCGGACGGGACAGGTCCGTCTTGATCCAGATCAGCGTCGCAGCGAGGCTGATCGCGGCACGATAGTTGCGAGCGAGCTTGTCCGAACGCATCGCGATGCCGCGCCACTGCTTGAGCTTGTTGAAGCAGCGTTCGACGACGTTGCGGCCCTTGTAGCGTTCCTGCTGCTGATCGCCGAAGTCGATCGGTCGGCCTGGCTTCTTGCGGCGGTGCGCGATCTGATCGTCCCTCTCGGGGATCGTGGCCGCGATCCCTCTCGTGCGCAGCCATGCACGGTTCGCCTTCGACGGGTAGCCCTTGTCGGCGAGCACCCGGTCGGGGCGGGTGCGCGGCCGGCCCTTCCCGTCGCGGGGCACGCGGATGTCCTCAAGCACGGCGGGCATCATCGTGGTGTCGTTGACATTCCCACCGGTGATGACCATGCCCAGCGGCCTTCCGCGGCCGTCGCAGACCAGGTGCAGCTTGGTCGTCAGGCCGCCACGGGAGCGTCCGATCCCGTGATCAGGCGGCTCGAACCACGGATTCTTGTGATTCGGCAGGGCCCCCTGTGTCACGCTTCAGTGTCGCGCCGTGCTGATGCACACGTGCAATCGTGGAGTCGATCGAGACGACCCAGTCGATCTTCCCGGCGGCGTCGGCCTGCTTCTGCACCTCGGCCAGCAGCTTCTCCCAGGTGCCGTCCTCGGCCCACCGGTTGAACCGCTTGTAGATCGAGTTCCACTTACCGAACCGCTCCGGCACGTCCCGCCACGGCGCCCCGGTGCGGTACTTCGACGCCATACCCTCGACCGCGAGGCGATGATCCGTCCACGGCCTCGACCTCCCGGTCACCGTCGGCATCAACGGCTCCAGCACGGCCCACACCTCGTCCGAGATCTCCTGCCGCGTCACCGTTCAAGACTCGCCCAGCGGAGAGTGAACCCTCTTGATCAACACGGCCTAGCGCTTGCTGTCGTGTTGGGCGCTGCGGGAAGAAGTAGACGAGCCGAGATCGTCTGCCCCAGCGGCTCTCAGCGATGAACTGCTTCTTGCGGCACCGTTGCACTTCGAGCGTGACGGTGGCTCCTTCATCCCATCGCTCGGGCGAGAGGTGGAAGATGTGGTGGGGTAGTTCCGCGTCGCCGCTGACCCTCCGATATGGGTTTGCTGCGGTCACGAGGACGATGACGGCGACCAGCACCAGCAGCCCGCTCACGAACAGGGGCCACCCGAGAGCTGACCGGATCGTCACGATGCCGGCGAGGTAGAGCCCGCCGCCGATGATCGTCAGCGTCAGCACCGTGGCGAGAGCGCGGGTGCTGCGGCGTTTCACATCTGCCGGCACCCAGTCGTCGACGGCCCAGACGTCGTTGTCGTCGCTCATGAATCGTCCTCGAGCCTTTCGGTCGGTACGAACCGCACGCCGGCCTTCTGTGCCTCGTGGCGGTCGTGTCGGGCTCTGGCAACCTGTCGACGCTGCTGCTCGCGTGTGCGGGCTCGTGCAGCTCGGCGGGAGCGCCGCAACAGGCCGATGAGCCCCACGCCGGCTACGGCCGTGATGATGCCGGCCAGGTAGCTGAGTAGTTCTGGGGGCATCGTGCTAGCGCGGCAGGGGGACGCCGACGCCCTCCATGAAGGTCTGCGGGTTCACGTACTCGCCGTTCACCTTCACCTCGTAGTGCAGGTGGCAGCCGTACGAATTGCCCTCGTTGCCGACCTTCCCGATTTGGTCGCCGGCCTGCACGGCCTGCCCCTCGACCACCATGAAGTTGATCGGCTTCATGTGGAAGTATCCGGTCATCACGCCGTCGGCGTGCTTGATCCAGATGTACCCGCCACCGCCCTTATTCTCCCCGGTGTTGTCGACGACGCCTGCGGATGCGGCCCAGATCGGGCCGTCACAGGTGCCGTCCGCGAGGTCGGTTCCCATGTGCGCATGATCGCCTCGGCCGTCTCCAAAGACACCGGAGACGGTGCCGCGGGCCGGCACGATCCAGTCGCCCGATCCACACGGGCCGCTGAGAGCCTCCACGATCGCTGTCGCGTCCGTTTCGTACTTCGCGTAGTGGTTCTTGTCGGAGTTGATCTGCACGCGCCAGATCGCGTGTGAGGGGTCCATGTCCTGCCAGCCGTCGACGGCGACGAGGCGGCCGAAGAACAGCGTTGCGGACTTGGTGGGGTCCATGCGGTCTTCAACGCTCCCCCACCAATCCTGCTGCTGGAACAGGCCGATGCTGCTGGCCGGGTTCCGTCAGGGTTCACGACAGCGTTGATGTCGTCGCCGTAGGTGATGTTTTTGAGGCTGCTCTCCCCCATCGCCGTCATGATGCCGATAATCTGCGCGTCTTCTCCAAGCGAGAGCTGCTGTGCAGCTCCGATGATCGCGGCCGCGTTGGCGAGCTGGTCACCCTTGTAGCCGTTGACGCCCTCAGCGGGGTAGTTCGACGGGTCCGCGAGGCATGTCGATGCGTCGCTGCGCTGCACCGATGCCAACAGGAAGGTCACGCCAAGAGCGACGGCAAGGATGCCGCCGAGCACCGCCAGGCCGAACGACTTCATTACTGCACCTTGCGGGCGTCGCCGCGCATCCCCTCGTCGGTGTCGGTCAGGGTGACCTCGATGTCAGATCGGACGTGCTGCACGTGCGTCTCGGGCACAGATCCGTACTTGAAGACGAAGTGACCGGGCTGGAGCGTCTGCAAGACCTCAGCGGTGCTGGGATCGAAACCGAACGTGCGCACGGCCCAATCGGCGTCGTCTTTCCGGTCCTGCCGGAAAACGTAGATCGACTGCGCTTCACTGATCACGGTCTGTCCGGGTGAGTCCTTCGGGATATCGGTTCCCTTGTGGAACACGAAGACGTTGTTCAGCCCGAGCCCGCGCGAGAGCTTCTGATTCGATTTCAGAAGGTGGGCGGCGGGTCCCTCGACCATGTCCCAGCCTTCCTCGTTGATGCATGTCGTCTGCCAGCCCGGATCGGTGCGCAGTCGGCCCAGCATCCACTGGTTACCGATCGCGCGGATGACGTTCGATGACGGCCCTTCGGCGGGCAGCTGCGAGATATCGAACGATGTGAGCTTGCCTGTCAGGTCGACGCCCTTGCTCGTCTCGCCGTCAAGCAGCCCGCCGTACTCGTCCAACAGTCCTTCGAGAGTGAAGCGGATGCCGAGGCCGGCCTGGTGCAGCCGATCGCGGGAGGCTGGCGACATGTCGTCGTCGCCTGCGTCGACGCGGCCGAGCCACGGGAGGATATCGCCCAGTGTGGCGATGCGGCCGGCGTCAAACGTCGCGAGCGTCTCGGACAGGGCTGCGCGAGCTGCCTTCTCATCCCAGACGTCGAGCTGCGCCCCGTCACGGGCAATACGGATGATCGCGTGCAGCAGACGGTAGGTGCCGGCGTCCCCGATCTGACTCACGATGAGCGGATCGAGCAGATTCAGGCGGGAGCCTGAACCGTCCTGGGTGAACCGGATCGGTTCGCCCTGTCCCCACTCGCGCACCAGCTCGGCGTACTCACCCTCGCCGCCGCGGTTCTTCTTGTCGAAGATGACGGCGCGACGGTAGCGGATCACGAGAGGCCGGATCACGCAGACCGTTTTGACGAAGCTCGACTTACCGCCACCCACTCCCCCAACCACAACCGTGTTGGGGGAGGAAATCAGCCTCGGCACTGAGTTGTAGGCAGTCACCGGGTCGTGTGTGACCAGGTTGTGCGACAGGACGTCGCGACCGTTCGCAACGCCCTGCGTGCCCGTGGAGGGGCCGATGAGAGCGGTGTTCAGAACGGTGGCCTGTCGTGTCGTCGACGGCGCTCCGGGCAGTTTCGGGGCGTAGTAGCCGCGCCGTGCTTTTCGTACGTTCGTGCGCCGTGCTGGCCCTGGCAGTTCGTACGGCGAGATTTCGCCGGCTACATTCTCGACGGGCTGCGTTTCCTCGACGTCGACGGCCTGTGCCTGTCGACGTGAGCGCCGCCCGGATGCTGTGGTGTCGCTCACGAGATCGCCTCCTTCTCTCCCTTGTCTGCGAGCATGCGCATGGTGCGCGCAGCCCATGTGGGCTCGTCGGGCTTGATTCCGCGACCGATCGGCCAGGTGAGCCCGCTCGCTGCGGACTGGTAGCTGTCGAGCCATTCGAGCCGGTGAATGCCGGCGTCGGTGTCGCACAGCTCTTCCAGCTCGCGGCTGTCCAAGGCCAGCTGCTCTTTGCTGTCCGACGTGATCGTGACGTACCCGATCCAGTTGGTGCCGTGGTGGCCGCCGCCTTCTGCGAGGTCGTTACGGCGACGCTGCGCCGCGAGAACGCGCACGCTGCCCTCGTCGAGCGGAATGCGACCGCCTGCGGTCTGCGCATGCTCAGTAGCCATGTCGGCCACCAGGTCTTTGCGAGCTGCGCGCCGAGCCTCGGATGCCGGGATCAGCTCGATGTGGAAGCTCACGGTGCGGATCACATCGAGCTTGCTTCCGGTGAGCAGCGGCAGCAGCCACAGCGGGGTGCGCTGCGCCACGGAAAGGTGATCGGCGCGGATCGCCGCGGTGCGGTGCCACCACTCGACCGGTGCGCCCGTCTCAGGGTCGATGCCCTCGACGACATGTGCGGAGAACTCGCCCCCGCGGGCGCGCTCTCCGAGGTCGGTCGGTGCGAGGTCGCGCACCAGGTCGAGCGGTCGGCTGGGGTTCTGCATGTGCCGGATCACCGCCGTGGTGCCACGTGCCGTAAGTGCCACGGCTTCACCGAAGTAGGCATCGTGCAGACCACGCTGCGCGGACTCAATCTCGGCGGCCATGAGCCGCCGCCAGCCGTCGCGGCCCTCTCCGAACTTGCGTGCCTTCTCGGCAAAGCGGGCATTGAGGGGCCAGCTCGCGACCACGTAGTGGCGCTGCACCATCGCCCCGGTGCCCGACAGCATCAGCACTTCCTCGTATGACTTCTTGGCCCACTCGGGCGCTTCATCGTCGATGTTGGTCATGACCCACCATTCCTGCAGCGCCGTGTCGGCGGGCAGAATGCGGGTCACCGGCTGGACGAAGCGCAGCAGCGAACCCGGCGCCGCACGGCCGGCGAGCTGTGCGCCGAATCCCTCCGCTTTGCGGAGGGTGGAGTCTGGCGATTCCATCCCGCGCAGCTGACCGCTGACCGCGAATGCGACCGAGAGGTACGGGTCTTCGCCTACGGGGCCGTGCCAGGCGATACCCGGGATTCCCCGAGCTGATTGCAGCCAGCCCATGCCGTCTGCACCGTCCGGGGTTGCCCGCATAGCGGCCAGTTCGCGAGCCCACTCGACCCGCGCCGCACGCTCGGCTTTGTCCTTGGTCTTCGCCGTCTGTTCCAGTGCGGCCGTGAGCATCGTGACGCGCTGCTGGTCGTACGGGTGGTAGTCGCCGCTGCGGGTCTTCACAGACTCGCGGTGACGCTTCCGCCGCACCCGTCGCTCGAGAATCGATCCGTTGTGCGTGGCGCTGGTGATCAGCACGAGCACGCCTGCGGCGAGGACGCCTAGGACGATCGGCGGCCAGCCGAAGGACGGCACGAAGATGAAAGCAATGACGAGGATGATGACGACGCCCCATCCGCGGCCCTTCGCCTTCTCTCCCCAGAATCCGCGGTGGCTGCCCTCTCCCCCGAGGATAAAGACGCCGCGCTGCTGCTCAGCCTGTTCCTGCTCATTCATTCGGGGCGATCCTTTCCAAGCGTCGGCGGGGCTCCCACCGGAGTGTGCGCAGTTTCGTTGACCTTGCGGCCCACGGTGTTCGCGCCCTGGAGGGCGACCGCGCCTGCGGCGACGGCTGGCCCAGCTGCCTTACTGGCGGTTGCAGCTGCACCGCGGCCTGCGGTTGCTGTACCTGCTTGGGCTGCACCGCGGCCGGCAGCTGCGCCGCCGCCCGATACTCCCTTTGCCCCGATACTCGCCGTCGTCCCTTGGGCGTTGGCCGGGGTGGCGTTCGCACGAACGGCTTGGGCCGAGCGCGGGGCGGCGGTCGAGCCGCCGCTGTTGCGTGCCGACGCAAGGGATTGCGCCCCGATCGGCATTGAGGGGGATGCGCTGCCGGATGACGATTGGCCGGCTAGATGTTTGGTGGCCCACGAGACGAGAACGAACGGAGCGATTTCGGCCAGGAAGATAGCGATCATCGCCACGAGCAGCATGACCAGGTTCTTGAAGCCGTCGTCGCCCCATTGCCCGATCGAGTCGATGGTGAGCCGGAAAGCGAACCCGAGCATGAAAAACAGCGTCGGGTGGATGAGCAGTAGCCCTATCCAGATCTTCACCGCGGCCATGCCACCGCTACGGCGTTGCTGGTCGACGACGTAGACCACGGCAAGCGGGATGAGCACGCCCGAGAAGTAGAGGATGACGAGCTGAAAGACGAACAGGCACACGACGATCAGAAGGCCGATCGCCATAGCCCAGATAATCAGGAACCCGATGTACGCGCCGCCTGCGATCAGGGACGGGTCTTCAAGTGCCACCTTGCCGAAGGTGTCGACCATTTCGAGGACGGTTCCGCCGTACGTCCACTCGATGATGCTGCGCGAGAGCGCCTGGATCAGCTCGACGAACATCACGCCGATCGCGGGACCGAAGCTGATGCCGACGAGGAATCCGGGGAAATACATGGCGACGGACTCGAATAGCTCTTCGCCGCTCATCCGGCCCCTGGCGGTGCGGACGAACTGGCCCACCAGGAGCAGAATCGCAACCAGGATCGACAGCGCGAACGACACCGCGTATGCACTGAGGAAGCTCGGCAGCGTGAGGTCTGGCAGCGTCGATTCGGTGATCGCGGGAATGACCGTGCCGGCAAGACTCATGACGGCCTCGCGACCGGCCGCGTACATGTTGCCCCACGGGTCTGACCAGAAGTTGACGACACCGCCGATCACATCAGGAAGGTTCCCGATGTCGTCGATGATGTTCAGAGAACGCATGGGTCAGCACCCTCCTGTGAATGCCACGCCCGTTGTGCCAAGCGACGTCTTGTCGGGGGTGTCGACGTTCTCGACGATGACCCATCCGCGGTCAGTCCACTCGACCGCTACAGACGGCATGTAGCGCAGCGTCGGATCGACGGCCTCGTTAATCACGAGAGGGAGCATCAGCGTCACGACAACGCGCGTGTCACTGACGCTCTCGATCCGGTAGTCCCCGTTCAGCGTCGTAACGCGGAACTGAGCGGCTTCGAACTCGTCTGCCGATGCGACGTCGCCGGCCAGGTCAGGAAGCGTTGTCACCACGCCGTCGAGCTGCGCGACCTCATCGGCCGGCACTACCGGCTTCTGAGCGGCCCAGCGCGAGAACGTGGCGACGAATGACACCGCGCCCTCTGGGGTCTGCGGTGCCTGCTCCTGAGCGTCGAGCACGGTCTGTGGTGCCCGTGCGTCGCCGGCTAGACAACCGTCGACACCCTCCACGGCAGGGGGTGCCGACGTGGAGGGCGTCGCCGGGGCTGTGGGGCGCGGGGTGGCCTCGGGGCTGCCGCCGCGCGTGGTGAAGAACACGAGCCCGACGACGGCCACGATGACGAAGACCGCTGCGCCCAGGACGTACCAGGGCCAGCGGCGGCGGGCGGCGGGCTGCGTGCTCATGATGCGATCGCGATAACCGCGCCGACGATGACGCCGAGAGCCACCAGGCCGCCGAGAGCGACGGCGGAACGGATGATCTGCTTCTTGGCCTCCGCGACGCCCTGCGGGTTCGTCTCGCCGCTCGATCCGAGCTTGAACAGGCCCATGATGAGGAAGACGATTGCAGCGATGATCGCGAGGCCCCATAGGCCGGCGAACAGCTTCTGCCAGATGTTGGTGAACTCGGCACCGAAGATGGTGAAGTCCGGGATGATCCCGTCAATCGGGTTGTTCATGGTCATTCTGCCTTTCGGAGTGCTGCGTTGAGCTGGGAGACGATCACCGCGGTGAGCTGGGTGATCGCGGCTGTAGTTGCCGGCTTGAGCTGGCCGAAGCTGAGCGTGGTCCGCTGCGCGATGTGCGGATCGAACGGCACGTGCACGACGGCTCCGACGCCAGCTGTTTCCACGAGCTGATCGGCGTAGGAACGAACCTCGGGATCCTCGGTACGGCCGTCGTGCATCCGCACGATGATTGCCGACCGGGCAAGGTCGGCCGCGCGGCCGCCGAGCTTGTGCAGGTGACGAAGCAGCTGCATCGCCCCGTTGAGCTCGGGCAGCGCGTCGAGCACGGGGATCACGAGAACGTCGGTGACCTCTAGCGCGCCATGGAAGGCATCGCTTGACGGCTGGTTACCGGAGTCCATCACACGCACCGGGTAGTAGGTATCCGTGAGCGCTGCCATGCGCTTCACGTCCTCCCCCGTGAGTGCTTCGCGATCGCCTGCGGTGCCGGTGACGGCCGCGTATGACGTCTGCTGCGCGATGTAGCCGGCGAGCTGGCCGGCCCCTCGAATCTCGTCCATGTCGCGCAGCAGCTCCGCGACACCGGCAGCGGCCGGCCCCTCTGCTCTCACTGCGAGCGCGCCGGGGTCGTCCGAGACTTCGAGAACGATCGTGCCGCCTCCGCGGATGTTCGCGAGCACGCCCGCCGTCAGAAGGGAAAGCGGCCTCTTACCGACGCCCCCTTTCGGGTTCGCGACCAGGATGCCGACGCTGCGCGGCCATGTCGAAAGACGGATCAGCGACCGCGCGCGGCCGAGGTCGGCGGCCGCCAGCTCAGCGGCATTCGGCTTGGGCTTGAGGCCCAGAGTCCGAAGGAACTTGTTCCAGCCGAGCGACGGCACATCGGCCGGCCGCTCACGGTTACGCAACCGCAGATCGCCGGGGCCGGCAGCTGGTGCGGCGGCGTCCTCTTCACGCTCCGCAGCCTGCGAGCCGCGGACGATCATGGCGAGTTCTTCGTCCTCTCCCCCGCCACTCAGTCGTGCGAGCAGCTGCTCGGATGATGGGACTTGCGCGTTACTCGCGTTGTCCCCCATTAGGGGGACAAGTTCCGTTTCGGCAGCGGGGCGAGATACCGAAGTATCGGCATCCTATCTGGATATCTACCTAGCTAGATTCAGTGTGAAGCGATCGTGAGCTATCTAGATAGCTGGCTACGCGGCTGAGCTTACGAAGCGACCTTGTGGCCGGCGATCGTCTTGCCGGCGTCGGCGGTCTTCTCGATCTGATAGACGCGCTGCTTGCTGATCCCGAGCACGCGGCCAACGTCGGGGGCGCTGAGCTGCCCGCGGAGTTCGCGCACCACGGAGCGGCGACGCTCGGCAGCTCGGGCCTGCGCGACTCGCGCTTCCTGTTCGTCGCGCTCGGCGGCCGCCCACTCGTTGAGGGCGCGCTCTGGGCCCTTCACAGTGACGTTGACTGCGACTGTCTCGGGGGAGACGTTGAGCCACATCGCGGCGACGCCCTGAGCCTCGTAGTCGACCTCAGCAAGGTTGCGCGCCTGGCCGCCAGTGCCGAGTTCGGGAATCTCGAACACCCACCAGGTGCCCTCGCGCTCGACGGAAACCTCGAACGTTCGTGCGCTCATCGCGCTCTCCTTCCTCATCGCCACTCGCGCGGCAACTCGACTCCTGCATTCTGGATCTGGCGCAGCACCCCGGGGGAGACCTCGCGGTGTCCGGTCGGGATCGACGCCTTGACAGATTCATCGGGCATTCCCCAAAGCTCGTGGCTTCCCTGGCCGTCCCGGAGGTAGACCCAGCCGAGCCCTTTCAGGTACTTGAGGACGTCCCGCGTCTTCTGTGCTTTCATAACTCTAATCTAGTCCCCCCTTGCCGTCAATGTCAAGGGGGGGCTTGCCTTTCAGTTCTCGGGGGTGAACTCGTCGCCGCAGAGGCTGCACACGATGGGGCCAGCGTCTAGCACCGCGAGGGACGCCCTGATCCTACGGCCGCAGCCACACGCGGCCGCAGCGCCGTTGTTGTTGCTCTTGCGGCCGTCCTCTGCTCCGTGAAGCTCTGCGCGGCGGTGTGCGGTGATCGCAGCGTCAAGGTTGCTGATCGTGGCGGCGTAGTGAGCTGCTGCGCCCGCGGGGAGCGCCGTAACGCTCCATCCGATCTTCGCGTCATGCTCGATCACGAGCCCAAAGCTCTCGGCAATCGCCTTGAACTTCTGATTGTGATAGCGGCCCTGACGGCTCGGCCTCACACGCCTGCAGATGACGGGCGTGCACGGACGCTCCACCACCTCCTCGGCCATGTGGTTCCTGGGCGACGACAACGCCTGCCAGCGCCGAGGTGCACTGGACGGTCAGGGATCCTGGATCCACGACCGCGACACCCTGGTCGCCCTCGAGCTGTGCACGGACACCTCTCCCGCCCGTGCCGCTCTGCTGGGCATCGACCCAACCAGCGGTGCCGAGCGCTGGCGCGTGTCCGTCCCCGGCTTCGACGCGTGGGCCGCGGGGCTCGACGGGCCAGTCCCCACACTCTCCTCCAGCCCGTGGCCGGTGACCTTCCACTCCCTCCCGTCCTCCGCCCCCACCGACGAGGGCGGCACCGACGAGGGCGAGACGGCCGAGGGCGAGACGGCCGAGGGCGAGACGGCCGAGGGCGAGACGGCCGAGGGCGGCGCCGACAAGGATGGCCCCTCGGTGCCCACCGATCCCGGGACAGATGCCTTCGAGGTGGTGGTCGACGGCGTGGGACACAGGATCGCGACCTCGACGGGGGAGATCCTGCAGACGCAGGGATGAGCCGGCCCCCGGGCTGCCCCCTGACGGCCCCCGGGCTGCCCCCCGGGCTGCCCCCGGCGCAGACTTCCGGACGGAGCGCGACACGACTAGCGTCGGTCCTGGCAGGAGAACGCGTGTCGCATGCCGTCCAACACACCGCCGGGACCGTGGCACGACGGACTTCGCCGAGAAAGAGGACGGACTTCGGCGGGAGAAGGATGGGGAGGGACGTGTCGGAACAGGGGGGACCCGAAGAGGTTGACCAGGCCGTGGAGCGGCCGCAGGTCCGGGTGCGCAGGATCTACGAGGACCCCGACCCCGCTGACGGGGACCGTGTCCTGGTGGACCGTCTGTGGCCGCGCGGCATGAGCAAGGTGCGCGCCCATCTGGACGAGTGGTGCAAACAGGTCGCCCCCTCACCCGAGTTGCGTCGGTGGTACGCCCACGATCCGGCGAAGTACCCGGAGTTCCGCCGCCGCTACCTGGGGGAGCTCCGTGGTCCCGACCATGCCGACGCGCTCGCGGACCTGCGGCAACGGGCAGCAGCCGGTCCCCTCACGCTGCTCACCGCCGCGAAACGCTCCGACATCTCCGAGGCCACCGTGTTGAAGGAACTCCTGGACCCCCACGCATCCTGATCCGCCGGAGCCCCATTCCTCACTGCCGCGTCAAGGACCCGGGCCCCGTGCGCCCTGATCCGCTCTGCACGGCTGCGCCGCCCCCAGCCGGTGGCGGTGTCGAACGCGACGGGGAAGCCGGCGTGGCAGGCCTTGATTCCGAGCCCGATGCCCAGATGGGTCTTCCCGACCCCGGGCGGGCCGAGGAGGATCACGTTCTCCGCTTTCGCGATCCAGGTCGTCGTGGCCAGGTGCGCGAGAACATCGCGACGCGGCGAGGGCTGGTGATCGAGGTTGAAGTCCTCAAGCGTCTTCACTGCGGGGAAGTGCGCCCCGGCGATGCGGAGGCTCGTGCCGTTGGCTTCCCTGTCGGCGACCTGACGTTGCAGCACCGCGGCGAGATAATCCTAGTGCGACCAACGACTTCCGCGCGGAAAACGATGCGTGAGTGGTCGTCTTTCACGTTGCATCAGACGGCAATATCGCTCGTTTGTGAATGCCGTCGATCTTGTCGGGGCGGAATCCCGCCCAGTAGCCGACGCGGGGAGCCCACACGACGGGGAACTGCATGAACCCGAGTTCGCGGAGCAACCCGCGTGTCTCGTCGTCATCGTCGGGAACGGTGATCGTGCGGTAGTTGATGCCCTTAGCGTCGAGCGCCCGATAGGTCGCGTTGCACTGAACGCATGAATCCTCGGGGCTGAACACGACGACGATTCCGTCTGCCTGTGCCTTCTCTGCCTTGTTCATATCTAAAGTCTAGTCCCCCCTTGCCTTGTGCGTCAAGGGGGGACTTGCCTTTTAGTCTGAATTCTCGAACGTGACAGCTCGGGCATCGTCGACGGCGGTAGGGCTGTGGGTTCCCCTTGCTTCCCAACTCGGGCGGCTGGGTCTGCTGCGCATCCTTGAAACGCGGGAGAGTGGGGGAGCGCGTACGCCTGGGTCCGACTATTGGGAGACACGACCTAGCCGTGCCGCGGCGATCCGGCGAGCCACTCCCCCAGAGCGGCGGAGACCGCGTCCGGGCTCTCGACGGGCGCCAGGTGCCCGACCCCCGCCAGTTCGACCACCTCCGGGAGCGAGACCTCTGTTCGACGCTCGCGTCTGCGCGCGGAACTCCATCCGTTATGCCCGTGTGCGCATAGTCCCACGACACGTCGGGCGGGCTGGTAGCGTGTAGCGCATGGCCGCCGCGCAGCACATGCCTCTGACGCCGTTCGTCGACGTTCTGCCGTTGCCCGAGCGCCTGCTCGCGCGCGATCACAACGGCCGTCTGACGGTGCGGATCCGTACCGGCTCACACAGCTTCCATCGCGATCTGCCCCGGTCGCGTGTGTGGGGCTACGACGGCACGCTCCCAGGCCCGACGATCGAGGCTGAGCGCGGCCACCCGGTCCGCGTCGAGTGGCGCAACGAGCTTGACGGCGGGCTGCCCGTCATCGTAACGATGGCCGGCGACGAGGTCGACGCCGACGGTGTGCCTGTGCAGTGCAGTCCCGGTCTGAGCGGCGGCACGCCGGACCCGCACGCCGCGGCGCTGACGGGACACTCGGTCGTGCACCTGCACGGTGGCCTGACACCGGCCGTGTACGACGGCTGGACCGAGAACCTCTTCGCACCCGGCCAGCTCGCCGTATTTGACTACCCGATGGACCAACGCGCGACGCTGCTCTGGTACCACGACCACGTGATGGGCGTCACTCGGTTCGACGTATACGCCGGGCTGGCGGGACTGTGGATCATCCGCGACCAGCGCGAACGTGACCTCGGGCTGCCCGAGGGACCACCGTACGAGGTGCCGCTGCTGGTGCAGGACCGGAACTTCGGACTCGACGAGGGCGGTCGGCTGACCGGCCAGCTGGTGCACAAGACCGACCCTGGGGTGATGGAGGCCTTCGCGCCGTTCACGGTCGTCAACGGCAAAGTCTGGCCTATCCTCGACGTCCAGCCCGCCACGTACCGCTTCCGCGTGCTCAACGGCTCCAACGCCCGCACCTTCCGGCTCGTGCTGCTGCGAGACGGCGTGCCCGAATTCGATCGCATCACTCAGATCGGCACCGACTCGGGCCTACTCCGCGAGCCCGTCGCGCTGCCACCCGACGGGCTGGTCCTCGCCTCAGCCGAGCGCGCCGACCTGCTCGTCGACTTCTCGGACCTTCAACCGGGCACCGAGCTCACGCTCTACAACACCGCCGGCGCTCCGTTCGATGGCGCGCCCTTTCCCGCCGCTGATGCCGCCGATGCCGCGGATCTCGACGCGCTGCTGCCGTACCCCCAGGTCATGCGTTTCCGTGTCGTCCCGGGCCCGGTCGCGCACCGTCCGGTGCCCCGCGAACTGGCGACCGACTTCGCCCTGCCAAAACCCGAGGAGCTGGATGCGGCGCCGCGGCGTGCCATCGCGCTTGTCGAGCGCGAGTTCGAGGACGTACCCAACATGCTGACCATGCGTGAGCTCGCCGTTGTCGACGACGAGGACGAGACGACCGGTCCGCTGATCACCCTCACCGACGGCGACCACACGACGCGCTACCGCGCGGTTGCCGCCCACTTCGAGGACACCGCCACGTTCTTCCCGATGCTCGGCCAGTACGAGATCTGGCAGCTCATCAACCTCACCGATGACACGCACCCCATCCACATCCACCTCGATCCCTTCCAGGTCCTCGCGCGCCGGCCCATCGGCTGGGAGATCCCCGACGACGGCATCGGCGATCTCGACCTCAGCGCGCGGATCACTCTCGGTCGCGACCCCGACGACGAGCTCGACCACGTCATCGACGCCAACGAGCGCGGGCTCAAAGACACAGTCCGCGTCAACCCCCACGAAATCGTCGAGATCGCCGTCCGGTTCCACGCCTACAGCGGCCGCTACATGTACCACTGCCACATCCTCGAGCACGAGGATCGCGATATGATGCGGCCCTTTGTGACCATGCCTCCCGAACTCATGCCGTTCATGGCGTGACCCTGGCACGTCAGGAGCGCCAGGGAATACAAATCGATTCGCCATGTTGAAGTGGGAGACGGGCAGCCACTTCTGCTGGCCCTGCACTGTACGACGCGCGAGGCCCGCGAACATCGAATCTGCTGGGCGCCCGTTCGCGTTTGAGAAGGAGTACGAGAATGGCTATTCAGGATAAGGTCGCATTGGTCACCGGAGCCGGGCAGGGGATCGGGCGCGGCATCGCGCTTCGTCTCGCCGCCGACGGTTTTGACATCGCCGTCGCGGACATCGAGCCGCAGCGCGAGAAGGGTGATTCGGTCGTCGCCGAGATCGAGCAGCTGGGCCGAAAAGCGGTCTTCGTCGCTGCGGACGTGTCGAAGCGCGACCAGGTCGTTGCCGCTGTCGACGCAGCCGCCGAACAGCTCGGCGGGTTCGATGTGATCGTCAACAACGCCGGCATCGCCCAGATCAAGCCCGTACTCGAGATCACCGCCGAAGAGCTCGATCAGATCTTCCGGATCAACGTCGACAGCGTGGTCTGGGGCATCCAGGCGGCCGCAGCGAAGTTCGAACAGCTCGGTCACGGTGGAAAGATCATCTCCGCGGCATCCATCGCGTCGATCCAGGGGTTCCCCATCCTCAGCGCGTATTCGGCCTCGAAGTTCGCCGTTCGCGGCTTCACCCAGGCGGCCGCGCAGGAGCTCGCTCCGAAGGGCATCACGGTGAACGCTTACGCGCCCGGCATCGTCGGCACCGGCATGTGGGAACTCATCGACGCCGAGCTCAGCAAGATCAACGGCAAGCCACTCGGCCAGAACCTCAAGGAAAACGTGGAGGGCATCGCGCTCGGCCGCATCGAGACCCCCGAGGACGTCGCGAAGGTCGTGTCGTTCTTCGCCGGCCCCGACTCGGACTACGTCACCGGCCAGGTGCTTCTCGTCGACGGCGGCATGCTTTACAACTGAGTCATCACTGACCGTCTCACCACCCGCCGCGCGTCGGCGTGTGACCCTCCCGGGCGCCCTCCGGTATCGGCAGCTCAGCCCGCAGACCGAGCAGTCGGAAAGGCCTCGTGAAGATCAGACGAAGTCACGACCGGATCGTACTCACCTGCCCCTCGACGCGACCTGCGTCGGGGGGCTTTTTCGCGCCCACAAATCGGCGCCCAGTGGTGCAGCCACCTCGATACGCCTGTACTGAATTACGTATCGAACGCGTCAGCCGCAACCTCCGCGAGCTCGAGATCAGGGCGCGCACGCACGAACCGCACGGCATGACGGAATGAGCCACCGGTCATCGCAACGTCGGCGGAGATCTCCACGACGATCGGATCGACCAGGGTGAGATCGACGGCGGCGCGGCCGCCGCGGTTGAACCTGTCGATGGCGCCGGGCTTCACCTGGCCCGGCCACGGGTGCGCGCCGTCCAGCTCTCGCAGCAGCTTCCCCAGCGTCCGCGCCGTGGCGGGCGCCAACGGGGAGGTGCGACCCACAATGCGCAACTCCTCCCCCGCGGGTAGCCCCAGCACGAGCTGTTCGGGCCGCTCTCGCGTACCGATGACGGCGGCGCAGATGACGTCGCGCGTGGAGCGGTGTTTGAGCTTCAACCAGTCGCGCTCGCCTCCGCGGTACGGCTGGCCGGCGCCCTTCGCCACGAGCCCCTCGATGCCGGACTGTACGAGTGTGGCGAACCACTCCCCCGCTTCGGCCTCGTCCTCCGTGACGGGCGACAGGTGCAGCGGTGGCTGCCACTCTCCCGCGAGCTCGGTCAGGAGGGAGCGGCGGTCTCGCAGAGGTAGCGGGCGGGTGTCCTGGTGCGCGACAGCGAGGACGTCAAACGCGGCATACGAAGCGGGCTGTTCGCGCGAGGCGTGCGACGGTGCTGGGTCGGCTGTTCATGCGGCGCAGCAGAGCGTCGAAGTCGAGCTTGCCGTCCGACCAGACAACGGCCTCGCCGTCGACGATCACACCTTCGGGCAGCAGCTCGGCCGCGGCGATCAGCTCGGGGAAGTACCGGGTGAGGTCCTTCCCCGGGCGCGACCAGAGGGACACGTCCTCATCTCGGACGATGACGAGCCTGAACCCGTCCCACTTCGGCTCGTACAGCACACCCCCGGGCAGAGACACGGGGTGGAGGAAGGATGACACCGGCCGGGCGAGCGCCACCTCGAACGGCGGGCTGAGCCCGGCCGGCATCGCCATGCTCAGCCCTTTACGCCCCGCGGATCGTGACCGTAGGAGGTTCGCTCGCCGATCTGACCGTTCTCGTTGCGGATGATGTGCTCGACCTTCCGCTGGCGGGCCATCTCCCGTCCCGCCTCGACGGCCTCGTGCTTGGTCACGTAACTCTCGGGAACGGTCACGCCGGTTCCCTCGATACGGTTATGCCACGCGCCGTCGCGGTGGTAGGTCTCGACGTCCCCTGTCGGCATGATGCCTCCTGCTCGATCGGTTTCTACTTCCCTCAGATGTACCGACCCGAGCCGCCAGCCGGGAGAGGCTTGCATCGCGGAGCCCGTTCAGTACGCGCGCACCGCTCCCCCGTACGCTCGACGTCGTGCTGATCGGAATGATTCGCCCTACGGCGACGGCAAACCTCCCCGCCCACTCCCACGTGCAAGCGGATCTCCGCGACGGGCTCGAGCGCCAGGTGCCAGCAGGGCACGAACTCACCCACGCGCGCGTGGAAATGGTGAAGGGGTCGACCGAACTCATCGGGCACGGCCGCTACCGATCCGCAGAGTTTCACGAGATCGAAGCTGACGACATGACGGCGCTACGGGCGAAGGTGCCCGAAGGCTGGCAACTCCTCAACGTCCGTTCCGTATGACAGTCTCCTGGTCGGAAGTGCGCGACCTCTGGGCTGACCCCGTGATGTAGGTCCAGTCGTTGTGTGAGTCGTCTTGATGCTCGCTGCTGCGGGCAGGAAGACTGGTCTCGTCATGACGAACACGAGGAAGCGGCACACGCCTGAGCAGGTCGTGCGCAAGCTCGGACAGGCCGACCGGATGCTGGCCGATGGCGCGGACGTCGCGGCGGTGTGCCGCGAGCTGGGCGTGTCGGAACAGACGTACTACCGGTGGCGCAACCAGTACGACGGGCTCAAGGCCGACGACGCCAAGCGCCTCAAGGAGCTCGAGAAGCAGAACGCCACCCTCAAGCGTCTGCTCGCTGAAGCAGAGCTGGAGAAGGCGGCGCTGAAGGAGCTGGCAGAGGGAAACTTCTAGGCCCGGGCAGGAGGCGCGCCGCCGTCGCTCACCTCATCGCGAAGATGCGGGTGAGCGAGCGGATGGCGTGCCGGCTGACCGGGCTATCCAGGTCCGCCTACCGGCGCACCCTCAAGGCCGCTACCGTCGCCGACCCCGACGCCGCCTTGCGTGAATGGCTGCGCGGTTACGCGAAGAAGCACCCCCGCTGGGGCTACCGGCGCGCGTACCACGACGCCCGCGGCGAGGGCTGGCAGGTCAACCACAAGAAGATCCAGCGGCTATGGCGCGAGGAAGGCCTACGCGTGCCCAGCGACGTCGCCGTAAGCGCATCGGCTCCTCGACCGCGGACGCCCCCAAGGCGTGCGCCCCGAACGTGGTGTGGGCCATCGACTTCCAGTAGGTCGGGGCCCGGCGGTCCTCCCGCACGAGCCGCTTGCGCTGTCGGCGAAGACGATTCGACGCCGAGGTCATGCCGGCAAAACCTGCGCGAACTCTGCTCTGTCATTCGCAGCGGCAGTCGTGTCAATGCTGCCGGGATGGAGCACTTTCGATAATCTCACAAGAGCTGTCAACGAGGAGGTGATGCCAAGGTGCGTACTCAACGCCTGACCATCAACAAATCGAAGGAACCCGAGCTACACCACTTCCTGGGGCTTGACCTCCTCGGACATGCCGAAGTACCGCGCGAGTCGGATCGCGGTGTCAGCCGTGACACCCTGTTTACCGCGCACGATTTCGGTGATCCGCAGCGGCGGCACTCCGATCGACACGGCCAGCCTAATCTGCGTGATCCCGAACCCTTTGCTGAAGTCGTCCATCAGGATCTCTCCCGGATGGATCGGCTCGATCAGGTCGGCGTCAGTGGCAGGCGGCGAGTTCGACATCCGCCCTCGACGTCCTTCGCCGCATGGATCAGCTCAAGCTTGCGCAGACTCGCTCGCTGCACCGTGCGATCGACTCGCTTGACGTACTGCTCATGTCAGATGCGATCGCAATCCTTGCTGCGCAGAATCGCGCCAGCTTAGAACTGACGGGGCACGCCGTTGTCCTGCGCTGTGACGCGTAGGGTCTCCGGCGGCCATCGCGGCGAGCAGCGCCGGGCCTCTTCGTTCGACATAGGCACGCGTGAGAGGTAGCGCGAGCAGGAGCGTGAGCGAGCCGACGATCGCGCCGAAGGCCAGGTGTGCGGCCGAGGATGGCGCGGCAACGGTGAGACCGGCGGGGATGAGCGGGATGGTTGCCGCGATGGCTACAGCGGTGAAGATCGTCCATTGTGCTCCGGCGGGATTGCCGGCGTCGTCGGAGGACGCGACTCGGTTTCTCGCGTCTGCTCCGATGGCCGGCATCAGCGCGCTGAGCAGTGGTGCGGTCGCGCACCCGGCACCGGTCGCGGCGAGAGTCATACCGACCGCGAGCAGACCGAACTGGGACCTGCTGGCGATGCTGAGGGCAATCGTGCCGGCTGTTACTGGTAGGCCGAAGAGCAGCATCCAGGTGACCTGTCGTCCGATAATGTCGGCGCGCAGGACACCGGGCGTGGTGAGGATCTGCCATAGTGCCGTGCCGTCGAGGGCGTACGTGTTCACGGCGGCCATCGCAGCGATTGCCGCCGCTACGACACCGATGAACGGGAGGGCCCACGCCCAACCGCTGGGAGCCACCAGGACCACCATGAGAACGGGCGTGAGCCATGCATGCCCGAGGCCGAGGCGACGATGCGGGTCGCGGAACCAGGTCTTGACCTCGCGCGCAACGACGGCCCCGGTTGCGCTGTCCGGCCACGCGACAAGGACGCGACGACGCTCACGCACGGAAATGCCCGAGCGCGCGGTCCGAGGCGGTTGGCGCAACGTCTGTGCGGTGAGTTCGATCCATGCTCTGCGTAGCAGCAGCGCACAGGCCAGGGTGCCGACGAGCGGTGCAGCGATCGCTGCCGGTGCCGCTCCTGACATCGCTGCGTTCACCGCGACGAGACCCCACCCGGTAGGAAGGGTGAGCAGGGTCGTCACGAGAGATTCGGGCACGACGGCCGCGGTCGGTGGGGTGTGGATCGTGACATCTCCGTCACCAAGGTTCGGCAGGACCACCGCGAACAAGGGAACCCACCCGGCGAAGGAGAGCGCCAGCACCGCGGACATCTGGAAGATCGCTGTCCTGACGCCCCAGGCCGAGCGGAGCAAACGGGCCACCCAGGCGGATGCGCACCGCCCCAGCCACACCAGGAGAAGCATCTGTGCTCCTACCGCCAAGACGGCGACAGCGATGACGCCGGGCCCGTGTGGCGCGGCGACCACGACGAAGCTGAGCAGGGCAGCTGTGGTGATCACGGTTCCCACGCTCATCGCCTCGCTGGCCGACATCTCCCTGGCGATACGCACCGGCGGTCGCGGGAGCGTGCGGAACCACTGCGGGTCCAGGATCGGAGCAACGTCCGGCAACAGGACCGGGCCGAGCAGCCATGTCACTCCGAAGAGCGAGATAGCAACGGCGAGCCAGCCTGGATCGAGATCTCCAGCGCGAGTGAGAGCCGCCACGGCGATGACGCCGGCGGCAGCGATGAGTCCGGCGATCAACCCGAAGACCCGCTCGTCGTTCGGGCCGCGGCGGATGACCCGCCAACGCAACGAGATGAAGTCGATACGATGTCTCATCGCAGCCACCCGATGTCGCGATGCGGAGGAGCACCGACGAGGCGTATGAAGGTCTCGGCGAGAGTGCCCTCGGCAGACACCTCGTCGATCGTTCCCTCAGCGAGGACATGCCCGTCGTTCATCACGGCGACCCGCTCGCAGCTGCGCTCGATCACATCCATAATGTGGCTAGACAGCAACACCGTCCCTCCACCGTCGACGTACTGGCCGAGCAGCGTTTCCATTGCCAGGGCGGACACCGGATCGATGGCTTCGAACGGCTCATCCAGCACCAGCACGCGAGGCCGATGCATCATGGCGACCGCCAGTCCGATCTTCTTGCGCATGCCCGTCGAGTAGTCGACGATCAATGTCGAAGGCGACCTGTCGAGCTCAAGGATCTCGAGAAGGTCCACAGCACGTTCGCGCGCCTCGCTCCCGATGCCGCGCAACCGGGCGGTGTATTCCAGGAGCTCGCTGCCGGTGAGCCGTTCGGGCAGGGAGAATCCTTCCAGCATGAGCCCCATGACCTCCAGGGCCTGCTCTCGACTCCGGCGGATATCGAACCCGGCGATCTCCACGCTCCCGGCGTCGGGGGCGAGGATGCCGGCGATCATCGACAGGAGCGTCGACTTCCCCGCACCGTTCGGCCCCACAAGGCCAAAGAACATGCCTTCCGGCACGCACAGGTCGACCTCATCGACGGCAACGCGATCACCGAAACGAATGCTCAAGCTCGACAAACGCACTGCTGGCGAGGACATCGCACTCATACTTCTTGTTCCTCCAATGAGGTCAGGGCAACGGGAACGGCCTCAGCAAGCGCGACATTGCTTCGTACGCCGCATGCCGCGCTCGGTTCAGGCGCGCACGTACTCGGCGAAGATCACGCCCGACTCGAACGCCTCCGTGCGGATTGGGTTCCATGCCATCGGCGAGTAACCGGCAGACCCGAACAGAGGGATGCCCGCGCCGAGCACAACAGGGTTGATCTTCAGCACCAGCCGATCGATCTCCTCGATGAGCGATGCAGCGAGCGCACCGCCGCCGCACAACCAGATGCCCAGCCCGTCCTCCTGCTTGAGCGCACGCACGGCCGCTGTCGGATCGGCCGTCGTGAACTCAACGGCGTCACTTCCTTCCGGTCGCTGTGACGGCGTGCTCGTGAAGACGATCTGCCGCAGATGCTGATACGGGTCTGGCAAGTGCGGGAGCCCGACGGCGTAAGTGTTCTTCCCCATGAGGACCGTGTCGAACGGCCCATCAGCGACCGAAAGCCCGGCCGCCTCGGCCAGTTGCGTCGGCGCCGTGCCGCGATAGCGGGACCAGATCGGCCCCATGTGATCGCCGGCAGCAAGAAAGGTGTCGAACTCACCGCCGGGTCCGGCGATGTATCCGTCCAGGCTGACGGCGACGTAATAGGTCAGTTCTCGCATTGTTCTCCAATCACAGCATCTGCAGTGGTTGCGAGACTACATCATCTGCAGTGGTTGCGCTAGTCTCTCCTCATGGCCAAGAACGATGCACGCCGAAACGCGCTCGCGGATGCAGGCATCGCCGTACTCGCACGCGAAGGATCCCGCGGATTGACCCACCGCGCCATCGACCAGGAAGCGGGCGTCCCCACCGGGACGACGACGAACTACTTCCGGAGCAGGGAAGCGCTCCTCGCGGGCCTGTTCGAGAGAATCGGAACTCGCCTCGCCCCCACGCTGGACGATCTGGCCAAGCGCGCCGAACAACCACGCGGGCGCGCTCTGTTTGCCGACTACATGCGCGACATCGTGCGACGCCTGACCGCCGAACCCGACATCGCTCGCGCCCTGTTCGAACTACGACTCGACTCCGCACGGCGACCCGACCTCTCCGCCGTCCTCACGCCGTGGCTTCGCACGAACTTCGAAGCGGATATCGCGTTCAACCAGTCGATGGGGCTGCCCGGCGGACGCAGGGAGATCGCGCTCTTTCACTACGCGATCGACGGCCTGCTCTTCGACCTGCTGACCACCCCGATCGCCCCGGACATCTCGAGCGATGACGTCATCGATGACCTTGTGACCGGACTGCTCCCCGACGAATGAGTACCTGACTGTTTCCCCGACCCGGCGCGATTCCGAGCCCTTCGTCCGCACCCACAGACATATCCGTTCAGCTCCGAGTCTCAGGATTGCTCATAACGTGGGCCCAGCTTGTCGATGTGTTCCCTGACGGACGCGAGGAGCTACTCGCGAGAAGGACCTCATCCCGTACTACGGGCAACAGTGCTCATCACGGCAGGCCGACGAGGTTCTACCCCATGCCCGATGAGCTCAGCGACGGCGCTGCGGTTCCTCAGCACCGGTCGACTCAGACGTTGAACCGGAACTCCACCGCATTTCGCAGCATAAGTGCATGACAGCACTGCCAGTTGCTCAGCCTTGACAGCCTTGATAGGATCGCGTCAAGTCTTTGTTCACCGCGACCCGCAAGGTGATCGAAGAAGGATCACCCTGAGGGTGGATGCGAACCACGATCCTCGCACCACGGAGTAGCGCTCCGAACGGCTAGCGACCGGCAACTCCTCCGAGATCGAGAACCAGAGGCTGGGTGGGGAGTTAGCGCTCCCGTAAAGCAGCGGTGAGGATCACCTCGCCAACGAGCACGGCACGCTAGGCCGCCCAGATGACAAGCCGGGAAAGCACCCCTCTCCGGACAGTCCACGCTGTCTGGAGCTCTCATGGTGTCCTCCCCGCCCCCGCAGGGCGATCGCACCCACTACCTCAATCTGACCGATGCGGTCGAGCTCGGCTACGGGGCGTATCAGACCCTCCGTGGCTGGATCAAGCAGGGCAAGTTGCCTGCTGTAAAGACCGGCGGACGCGTCAAGGTCTTGCGCTCCGATCTCGATGCGCTGGCCGTGCCGACGCAGCCGTCACACACGTTCGAGACCGTCGAGGCCGCTGTCGCACGGATCGCCGCAACCGCTCCCCCACTGACCGACGAGCAGGTCCGCAGGCTGTCGGCGCTGCTGGACGGTGCGTCATGAACGCCACGGCCCCCGGATGGACGCGGCACGAGATCACCGACCTTGCAGACGCCCGCCTCGCCCACAACCGACAGGCAACTCCAGCGGCTCAACGTTAGGCCGGCGGAGACAGGTCACGCGGATGGCTTCGTGTCTGGCCGGGTGCCAACGGGCGCGGTCTGAGAAACGTCTGTCCAGACCTCGGTCATCTCGCTAATCAGTCCATCCCGTACTCGGACGAACGTCGCACATTCAAAATGATCCACACCCTCACGACCGCGCCCCGTGACATGCGAACGACAGGCCGCTCGGTCCAAATCTCCAACGATCTCTTCAACACGCAGATGATCGAACCCCGGATACTCCGAGTTCAGCCGGATCCAGGACCCACCATCGAACGACTCACCGGTATGCACGTATCGGCAGGAGAAATCGTCATGGAGATACCCACCCAAATCACCCCACCGGCGGTCATCGATCGCGGACATCAGGCTACCCAGCAGCTCAACAGCAATCACACCCTCAGGCTACTGGCCCTGATCGACACCTACCGGGGTCCGACCCGCATCCAAACATCATTAGTGGTCCCAGATCAGAGTGACAAACCGGTCCCAGATCAGATTGACATTCTCAATTGTCGACCAGACGCTTGATCGAGACATACGTGAAGCGCCCTGGGTCTGATGGAGACTCCTGACCTTGGAGGTAGAGGTGTGCCTCGTCGCAGACGAAGGTCACAGGGGTTCGTACGTCCTCATCGGTCCAGAAGTGGATCTCGTAGAAGCCGCGAGGCAGGCCAACCAGTTCCTCGCCAAGACCCCCACGAGGAAGGGCATCAGCAACGGACCCCGCCTGTGACCACGAATGGAACCACGCTCTGACCGTCCCAGAAGGGGCCGGAAGACCCTCGTTGCTGGACAGTGGAGCTTCAGCCAGCATCGCGGTCTGCCATCAGGTGCGCGACGACCGGTGCGAGTGCGACACCTAGGGCGTGGTGCTGGTCGGCGTCGAGATGCATGCCGTCGTGCTTGCTGCTGGTGGTGATCGTGTTCGAGTCGAAAAAGACGCAGCCGGTGTCTTCGCTGATCTGTCGAATCGCCTGCGCGAGACCCTGTGCGGCGATATCCCCGCCCGCGAACTTCGGGCCGATCGCTCCTCGAGGGTTGTCAAGTTGCGGGGGCGCGATGACGAGAATCGGCGGGGTAGGCATCCCGGGCTCGATCGGCGCTGTCCTGATCGCGTTGATGAGCGCGGCGATGCCCATCGCGGAGTGCCAGGGTTTGTGCTGGTGCATGGATTGGAAGTCGTTCGTGCCGAGTAGGAGAATCACGAGGTCGAGCGGGGATTGCGCTTCTATGACCTGTTGGATGCCGCTGAGGGCGTTCCGCCCAGGTTTATATGGGTCGTCGAAGGCGGTGCGACGCCCGTTGAGACAGTCCTCCGTCAGCCGGATGCGACCGTCCCTTCCCGCGTTGAGCGCGGCGTGCAGGACTCCGGGCCAGCGCTCTTCGAAGGGAAGTCGCTGCCGAGTCGTCGGGACTATGCCCCAGGTCAGCGAGTCCGAGTACACAAGGATGTGCTTCGTCGTTGGCATCTTGGCTCCTTTGCGTTGCCGTCGTTCTCTTTATGCGTTCACGGGTCCGGAAGGAGGATCGTGGCGAGGTTGACGCGTTGCTGACCGTCCTCCCGTTCCGCCAGGTAAGGAGTCAGTAGCTCAGCGAGGCTTGCCTGAATCGTGGCGAGATCCTCCCTGCTCACGTACAAGGGCGTTCGGGCGAATCCGACCAACTCACGTGCTTCGGGAGAATCCGCGCTGAGGAAGCGGTCGAAGTCACCCGTGACGTCTCCCAGGAAAGTCAGGAAGGCAGTGCTCAGCTGCGCGCTGCTCATCGCAGAAAGCTCAGCGTGGTCAATGGCTGCCATCCGGTCGCCCAGCGCCAAGGTTCGCTCGATCGCGCCACGAGATCTGCGCTCATCGACCACGGCGACAACCTTGGCATCGAGGAGGGCAGCCACGTGTCGGTAGAGCGTGGCCTGCGGGATATCCGGGAGCGCCTCGCGCAACTGGGCCGTCGTGCGGTTGCGACCGCCCAGCTGCTGGATGATCCGTAATCGCACCGGGTGCAGCACGACTTCTGCCAGAGCAGTCTTGTCCGGCACCTTGACTCCTCACTGTTATCACAATGATAATGTTCTCAATACGATTCCATTCTAGCTATCGAGGAGAGCACGATGACGAACATCACATACGACCGAACCGGAGTGCACGTGCAGTTTCCCGGTTGGGAGGCGACGATGACGGGCCTGCCGAAGCTGTTGATTCCAAGGTCGGCGATCCGTGGCGTCGCGAGCGAGCAGGGATGGACTTCCGAAATCCTCGGGATGAAGTCCGGTCTTGTCATCTCTGGCTACCGCAAACTGGGCACGTTCAGGCACCCTTCCGGGGTGCGGCGCCTGGTCTCAATGAAGCGCGGACACCCGCTGCTGCGGATCACCGTCGACCGGGCCGCCGTCGGGTTCGACGAGATCCTCCTGAGCACCGATGCTGCAGAGTCGATCGCGGCAGACCTCCGATCGGATGTGCACTCTTGAACGCTGCGATCGAGGTAGAGGCGCTCTCCAAGCGGTTCGGAAACGTCGTTGCACTCGAAGATGTGAACGTGAAAGTCGAGTATGGACGCATCGTCGGGTTTCTCGGGCCCAATGGGGCAGGGAAATCGACGCTGATGCGCGCGCTACTCGGCCTGATCCGCTCAGACAGCGGTGAGACGCTCATCGCCGGGCTGCCCTACGCCCACCTGCCTGCGCCCGCAATGACCGTGGGCGCGGTCCTGGACATCGCGTCAGCGCATCCACGCATGACAGCACGCGCTCACCTTCACACCTACGCGGCACTCGGAGGAATGGACCGGTCGCGGGTCGACACCGTGCTATCCCTCGTGGGGGCGCAGTCGTACGCCGATCGTCGAATCGGCGCCTTCTCCACCGGGATGCGGCAGCGCCTCGCGCTGGCCACCGCGATGCTCGGCGACCCGGACATCCTCGTGCTCGATGAGCCGTCGAACGGTCTGGACCCAAGCGGAATCGCGTGGCTCCGCACATTCCTGCGCGGGTTCGCCGATGCTGGCGGCGCCGTACTGCTCTCCAGCCATGTGCTTCATGAGATCGAGCACGCGATCGACGACGTCATCCTCATCGACCAGGGCCGCACCGTCTGGACGGGCGCGCTCGAACGACTCGTGGCGCAAGATGCTCCTCTCGAGGAAGCATTCCTGCACCTCACGCAGAAAGGACCTCTCTCATGAATGCCGTCTACGGAGAGGTCGTGCGACTGCGCGCCACCGGAGTAGCACTGTGGTCGGCAGTGGTTGCGCTCGCGTGTGGTGGCGGATTGACGCTTCTCCTTGCGCTCACCGGACCGCAGAACGCCCAGCCTCCCATGCCGGACATCGACACCCCCGAAGGCGTTGGATTCGTGCTCGGCATCGGGACCGTGCTTCTGTTCATCCCCGCGCTGGTCGGGACCATCGCGATCACAAGCGAGTATCGACACCGCACGATCGGCACGACGCTCCTCGTCGTTCCTCGACGGGGTCGAGTACTAACAGCCAAGCTCGCCGTGTACACAGTGCTGGGCATCGTCTACGGAATGATCGCATCTCTGTCGGCATTGCTCGCCCTGATCGTCGCAGCATGGGTGCGCGGTGTACCGCTGGGCGTCGATGCGGTGGATCTGGCGCCGGCCCTCATACAGCTCACCCTCGCCGCTGCGGCCTACATGCTGCTCGGAGTAGGTATCGGCGCGTTGGCGCGTTCACCCTTCGTCGCGATCGGCGTCGTGCTCGGCTACTTCCTGTTCGTCGAGTACATCCTGATGCTGGTTCCCGGCGTCAACGCGATTTACCCGTTCCTGCCGGGCGGCGCGACGGCATCGCTGACGAGTTTTGACTTCCTCACCGGCGCGATCGCGAGCCAGACAGCGCTGACGCCTGCGACGATGGTCTCACCTGTGCTCGGCGCTGCGATTCTCGTGGCATACGCGGTCATCGCGGCGATTCTCGCCGTCTTCGTTCCCCTTCGGCGAGACCTGAGGTGACCGGATCCAGGGTCTCGCCGAACGAAAGCCTCTATGTCTGCACATACGCGCTCGCGTAGTCCTCGCTGGGTGCCACGGGCTGGATGATGTCGAGCAGGACGCCGTCGGGGGCGGCAACGATGAAGTGCCGCTGACCGAAGTCCTCATCGCGAAGCGGTAACACCACGTTCGCCTCTGTCTTGCCGGCCAGCTGCGTGTGGACGGCATCGACGTCGCTGACTTCGAGGTTGACGATCACTCCTCGGGGAAGCTCACGGTATCCGTCCGGCACCGTGGGGTGATCATGAGCCAAGATCGCCAGCTCGAACTCCCCTAAGCGCAAGCTGACATACCAGTCGGATTCAAAGGTCGTCTCAAAACCGATGAAGTCGCGGTAGAAGGACGCCGCGGCGTCGACATCGCGAGACATGAGCACGGGATAGAGGCTGGTGACGGACATTGCACTCCTTTACGTACGATATGAATGTAACGAAGTCAGTATACATACACGCTGTACGTAAAGGGAGAGGACCATGCCTCGCGCCTCCGCAGCCGACGCCGCCCAGACAGCCCAACGCATCCTCGATTCGGCGAAGGAGCTCTTCTCAGCACGAGGCTTCAGCGAAGTCTCGGTCGATGACGTCGCCCGGGACTCCGGGGTCACGCGAGGCGCGGTCTACCACCACTACCGGAACAAGGTCGCACTGTTCGGCGAGGTCGTCGCCCGCCTCCAAGCCGACGTCGCACGAGCTGTCGTCGCGGCAGCAGAGAAGGCAGACCCGCAGCCTCTCGAACAGCTCAGGGCCGGGTCGCACGCATTCCTCGATGCGATCACGAACGGGGCGGCCATGCGAATCCTGCTCATCGATGCACCAGCGGTGACCGGCTGGCAGGAATGGCGCCGACTCGACGCGGAGAACTCGGCGACACATCTGCGAGAGGCACTACGTGAGGCGGGAGTTGCAGAAGACATCCTCGATGCGTCGACCGCGCAGCTCTCCGGCGCGATGAACGAGGCGGCCCTCTGGACGGCCCAACACGAGGACACCGACCTGGCTCGTCGGCAATCTCATAAGGTTCTCGACAGACTACTCACGGCCTACGTGTCGTAGATCCGACTCTGGGGCATGCGCGAGCTTTCCAGAGACTCGCACGATGTCAAGGAGGTCGCGCGCGTCGAGCCGCTCGGCGAAGCGACGGCGCACGGATTCCAGGTGCACGGCAGTCGCTGCTCGAAGGGCGTCGAGACCGAGGGGGGCGAGCACGAGCAGACAGCCGCGACCATCTGCCGGGTCGGGGTCACGGCGAATCAGCTCTCGCGCTTCCATCCTGCCGGCGTGACGCGAGAGCCTGCTCCGTGACCACCCCATCTTCTGCGCCTGGGCATGCAGTGTGCTCGTCATTTCCGGCGCCTCGACCAGGGTGCTGAGCACCTCGTAGTCGGGCTCCGAGAGACCCGATGCAGCAAGGTCGTGCACCACACCGGCCTGCACTGCGATCGTCATGCGACGAAACGCGCGCCAGGCGACTTCCTCGTCCTCGCTCAGCCAAGGCGCCGCCGACCCCATCCTTCTCGTTGACATGATTCTGCTGACCGGCATCGCCGTGGTCGGCAGCCTCCCATGGGCACCGTCGTGGAGTGGGGCGCGTTCGCGTACCTCGCGGCGGTGAGCATGTTCCTCGGGTTCTTCGCCTGGTATCGCGGCCTCGCCATCGGCCCAATGTCGCAGGTCAGCCAGGTGCAGCTCACTCAACCCGTGATGAACATCCTCTGGGCGGCCATGCTGTTGGGCGAGCACATCGGCTGGCAGACCGTGACCGGCGGCATCGCCGTAATCGGCTGCGCACTGCTCGCAGTTCGCGCCCGCAACCGAGGGAAGCAGGCAGGCGTACGAAACACACTCCGCGCTAACTGATGACCGATCTCGCAGAGGTTAAGCGGCGTCAGTGGTGAGCTGAGCAGCGTGTCAAAGTACACCAGCTGCTTCGCCCTGCACCCGCTAGCCGTTCTCTATTCTGCCCCCAGCTCGAGCTGGAAGGGCGCCCCTTCGCGCGCCTCATCCATTGCTGGTCTCCAACGAGCACGTCACCGGCCTAGAAGCGCGTTACCGCTGCGTCACCGCAACCGCCGGTCCCAAAACGGCGAAGGCCCCGCGTCCCAGTGTTTCCAAGGAGCTTCGGGCCTTCGTGGTTGGCGGTGACGGCGGGATTCGAACCCGCCGTCACCCATGCACAGCGTGTATGACGAGCGTCGTGATGATGAAAGGCAACCCTGACGGGTCAGAACTCGGTTTCGTCCGCGGTAGGGCCGACAGACCTTCCGCGCTCCTCCAGGTACCGTGCGTACTCTTCTTCGGGGTCGTACCGGTTCGGGTGGCCGTCGCCCCACAGTTCGTACTTCGTCTCGATCCTGCCGGGCGGGAATGAAGGCCAGCTCCAGTCTTCGCCGCGTGCGTGTGCCCACACCGCAGTTTCCAAGGAGGCGCGCGCGAAGTCGATGGCGGCGAGGACCGAGTCTACGAAGGCACTCCAGCGGTCTCGGTTCGAAGTGGGCCAGCCCCCGGATTCTTCGTCCCAGGAGCGATCTCGGTCTGTGTAGGAGATGCGCTGCGTCGAGAAGGTGGCGAGCTGCGACGCCCAGTCGGCCGGCAATCCCCGGGGGATGCGGAAGTGGATGGTTGCGTACTCGTCCGTCTCGTTGGTGAGTACGCGAACGCCGTAGCCGTCCCAGGTACCGATGACATAGCGAGTGCATGCGAGATGCGAGTAAAGAGGCGACGGGTCGATGTCTCGCACGTACTGGTCAGTGGTGGGGCGGGGGAAGTCCGGCAGTTCGATGTCAGACTGCGGCGTAGTCGAGGCGTGGATGTTAGTCATAAGCAGCTTTCTCTGAGTGGTTTGGACGCCTCCCTATGCGCGACAACATCGAGCCGGCAAGGCTCAGCTATAGGTCGTCAAGTACGCGTGCTGAGACACCCGCGTTGGAGAGAGCTGGCGTCGAGAATCGCCGAACGGACGACAACGCTCCATGCGAACAGACTCGACGCATGTTTGCTTGAGATGCTGGCAGGATCGCCCGGTGTACGGCCGTGGTGCTCACCGCTAAACGGAGTCGGGATGAGAGTGTCTGAACACACAGAAAGGATCTCTTTGCCCGATCGGCGCGTCGCGGTGTGCGGCGACTGGCACGGCAATGCAGATTGGGCTCGTCTGGTCGCCCGGGCATTCCCGTCGCTGGCACCCGATGTGACGACGCTACTGCACCTAGGGGATTGGCAGATGTCGCCGCGCGAGGTCGACACGATCTTCGCCGACACGAACATCGACCGCTTCTACGTGGTCCTCGGGAATCACGACGACTACGGTCAGATCACTCCGCTGCTCGATCGACATCCCGGGGAAGCCGTAAGGGTATCCGAGCTCACCTGGATCCTCCCACGGCCAGCCCGCCTCACCATCGGCGGACGCTCTGTTCTGGCGCTTGGCGGCGCCGCGTCCGTCGATCGCGAGTCCCGCCAAGAAGGGCGGACCTGGTGGCCAGATGAGACGATCACCGATGACCACGTCGCGACAGCTGTCGCCGGTGGGCGGGCGGATCTGATGCTTACCCACGAGTCGCCGGCCAACAACCCCGTCCGCGCCGTTCGCCAGGTCTTGCGCACAAACCCGCACCGGTTTCCGAGGATGGCACTCGAGGCTTCCGCAGCATCACGCGCGCGCGTGAGCGAAGTCTGGGACGCTGTGCGCCCGGAGCTTCTCATTCACGGGCACATGCATGTCGCAGGAGGCGGACAGACCGATGATGGACGGCGGGTCGCTAGCCTCGGACGCGACGGCCACGAGGGGAACCTCGGGATCCTCGACATGCAGAACCTTCGGATGGCAACGCCGAGTCTCGCCGTCCTCCGCGGACTGGCGAACGACCAAGCTCCCCGCCTCACTCGTGCGCAGCGAATCAACGGCGCCGCAGAAGCCCTGCACTCGGGTGTCTTGGACGGACTCAAGCCGACGCCTCGTGCCCTCCGTGACGCCCAGGACTACGTCGACGGTGTCCGCAGTCTCGAGGAGATACTCGAAGAGGTCCGCCGCCGCCATACTCGAACCCGCCACGATGAGCCTTGACCGAGGAGAAGCCCCTCGCTTCAGGTGCGACCCTGCGCGGGCTAGCTGCAAGCATTCAGCTAGTCGCGGTCGCCTCACGAACAGCATCGACGCTGTTTCGCTCGACGGACGGCCGCAAGTATGTCTGTCGCTGTGCCAACCGTTTTGGTCAGGCTTGTACATCGCGACTGTATAAGCCTGCGCCACGGCTCCCGCCGCATCCACCCTCCCCGCTATACGGCACCGCTGGGTGAGAGGCCATCTCCTGTTGCTTCAGCGGGAGGGCGGGAGCGGTGGCTATGACGGTTTCGCCTGACACCGTTTGTCGGTCTCGCTCGACACCACCTGGGCACCGAATGGGGTAGGAGTGTCGGCTTCGTTCGACACCACTTCGCGACCCGTGTTACTGCTGGGCGAGTCGCCGGTTGGTGTGGGCGAGTCGGTAGGAGTCTGTCCCGGTTTCGATGATGGTGCCGCCGAAGGTGAGGCGGTCGACGATTGCGGCGCAGAGCCGCGGTTCGGTGAACGTCTTGGTCCACCCGGAGAAGGACTCGTTGGACGCGATCGCGACAGATGCCTTCTCCTCGCGTTCGGTGAGGACCTGGAACAATAGTTCGGCACCTCGTCGGTCGAGCTGCATGTAGCCGAGCTCGTCGACGCATAGCAGGTCGACGCGTCCGTAGCGGGCGATTGTTTTCGACAGGGTCTTCTCGTCGGCGGCCTCGACGAGCTCGTTGGCGAGCTTCGTGGCGAGGGTGTACTTGACCCGATAGCCGGCCATGGCGGCCTCGGTGCCGAGTGCGATGAGCAGGTGGGACTTGCCGGTACCGGAGTCGCCGATGAGGCACAGGGGTTGGCCCTTCTTGACCCAGTCGCACTTGGCGAGGGTGTGGATGGTGGCGGGGTCGATGTTGGGGTTGGCGTCGAACTCAAAGGCCCGCAGGGACTTCTCTCGGGGGAACTTCGCGGCCTTGATCCGTCGCTCGGAGCGGCGGAGAGCCCGGTCGTCGCACTCGGCCAGGAGGAGCTCTGCGAGGAACCCGCGGTAGGACATCTGCTCGGCCGCCGCCCGGTCTGCGCCGTCGGCAAAGCCTTGTCGGATGGTCGGCAGCCGCAGCATGCGGCACGCCTGGTCGATGGAAGCATCGGCGGCTTCTTCAGTCATGCCTCGACGGCGGGTCATGGGGGCTCCTTCATTCCTGGGCGCGAGATCGGCGTCGTAGCAGCTGGTCGTACTGGTCGACGGTCGGCGGCGGGCGGGTATCGACGGGCAAGGGCTTGCGTAGTCGCCGTTCGGTGAGCGAGGCGATCACGGTGGGGTCGCTTCGAGGGGAGACCGCGGAGTCGGGCGCGCCGCTGTTGTCGCGGGTTTGGTCTTCGGCCTTACGCGCTTCGAGCGCGACGACGTCGGCTGTGTGCCCACCGGCTCGCAGGGCGGCGGTTAGCCCGGCGACGACATGCTCGTGCGCGAGGTGTCGGTGCAGGAGCAGGACCTCGATCAGGGCGCGGGTGCCCTCGGCATCGCCATGGGTCTTGCAGGCCGCGGCCCACCACTCGTCATGTATTGGGGTGAACCGGCCGGTCTTCCGGGCTTGCTCGAGGGCGGTGGCTCCGGGGAGCGCTCCGGGTTTGCGGAGGAGGACCTCGAGGTAGTGGTCCAGGTCGAGCTGGACACCGCCCTTGGTCATCAGCCGCTCGTGGCGCGCCACCTCCTTGTGGCCGTCGTAGACGACCAGCTCGCTGGCATGTAGCAGGACCCTGATTTGGCGACCGACGTAGCGGGCTGGCGCGGAGTACTTGTTCATCCGGACGCTCACCTGAGCGAACCTGTCGACCCGCGGGGTGAACCATCGGCCGGTCTCGAACGGCTCGGTCGGGAGCGCAGCGAGGAGTGGTTGCTCGGCTGCGAAGTGCTCGCCGATGGTGTGCGCGCGTGAGGCGATCCTGCGTTGCTCGTCGCTGCGGTCCCAGGCGTCGAGCATGGCGTTGAGCTGCTCGATGGAGTCGGCTTCTGGGATGGGGACGAGGTGGTTGCGGCGAAACCAGCCGATGTCGCCCTCGACGCCGCCCTTCTCGTGCGCGCCGGTGATCCCTGGCTGGCAGTAGAACGCCTCGATCCCGTAGTGGGAGCGGAACGCGGTCCACCGATCCGCCTCGACCCGCTGACGGGAGAACCCGATCACGGACGCGACGGCGGCCTTCAGGTTGTCGTAACGGATCTTCCCGGTCGGCACCCCGCCCAGGACACGGAAGGCGTGTACGTGGCCTTCGAAGAACGCCTCCTGCCCGGCCGAGGCGCTGATCCTGTGGACGGCCTTCCCAGAGTAGGACAGTCGCAGGCTGAACAGCGTGCAGGTCACCAGCTTTCCGCGCAGCCGTACGACGACCTCGCCGAAGTCAACCTCGCCCTCGCGGCCGGGCAGGTGGGTCTGCGGGATGAACGTGGTGACGGGCTCCCGCCCGGTTTCGATACGGATCTCGCGGCGACGGGTCGCGACGTAGTCACGCACCATCCCGTACGACACCACTCCAATGGCGTCGTGCTCGTCGAGGAGCCGGCCGAAGATGCGCTTTGCGGTATGTCGCTGCTTCCTCGGCGCGTCCAGGTCATCGCGGAGCCAGCCGTCGATCACTGACCGGTAGGGGTCGAGCCGCGACCCCCTCTTCGGTGGCGGCTTGGGCTCCTTGGGCCATGCCGAGGCCAAGGCTGCCGCTACTGTGCGGTACCCGACTCCGTGCTTGCGTTGCAGTGCCCGTTTCGACAGGCCCTCCTTGGCATCACGTCGAATTGCTGCATAGAGGTCGACACGGGACGTTCGTGCTTCACGCGCCATGACGTCGGTGTCCGCAGGGGGTTGCGGTTAGTTGAGCGCCTTGGTCCGCGACGCGAGACGGACCGCCATGATCACCGAAACCAGCAGGATCCCGGCCGACCAAGCGAGGGCGGCCATCAGCGAGGTTTGGTCGACGCCGATCAGGTCGGACTGGGTGAGGCCACGCAGTGCGTCGATCATCGGAGTGAGCGGCTGGAAGTCGGCGACCGCTGCCAGCCAGCCTGGCATCGACGCGGTGGGGACGATCGCGCTGGAGATGAAGGTGAGCGGAATCGCGATGAACGCCAGCCCCTGGGCGGCCTCCGGGCTGGAGGCCGCTGACCCGAGCGCGAGGAACAGCGCGGCGAACGCAACCGAATAGAGCACCAGCATCGCCAACGCCAAGACGAGTTCGCGTACGCCTGCGTGGGGTCTGAAGCCGGTGACGAAGGCCGCGAGGAGGGTGGTAAGTGCTGCGGCCACCACGATCGTCGACTGGGCGGCGAGCCGTCCCAGTGTGATCCCGGCGCGAGCCACCGGCATTGACAGGACGCGGTCGGAGAACCCGGCGGAGCGTTCCTTGGCGACGGTGACCGCGGCCTGGGACGATCCGAACAGCAGCGTGGTGGTGATGATGCCGGGCGTCATGTAGTCGACGTATGTCAGCGGAGCGGAATCGATTGCGCCGGCGAAGACGTAGCGGAACACGAGCAGGAAGAGAACGCCCTGCAACAGGGTGGGGAACACGGCCTGCGGGTCGCGAAGGAACACCTTCAGAGTCTTCGACCCGATCGTGGCGCTGGTGGCAGCTAGGCCCGCTGACGGAATCGGAGTCACTGTCGTGTGGATAGTGGCGGTCATGGGCTTGCCTCGCTTCCGGTCATAGAGAGGAAGACGTCGTCGAGCGTCGGCGGCGACACGGAGAACTCGGTGATGTCGAGGATCCCCTGCTCGGTCACCGCGCGATGCGCGGCGTCGAGGTCGAATTGGCCGGTCACCGTCAGCTCGTTGTCTCCGAGGTCGCGGATCTCGCCGCGCAGCCGTTCCGCCAGCGCCTTGGCCTGGTCGCTGGACAGCGGTGCGTGGGTGACAAGACTCAGCGTGGTGCTGGCCATCGTGCGACGAAGTTGGTTCGGAGTTCCGGCCTGGATGACGCGGCCCTCGTCGATGATTACCACTTCGTCAGCGAGACGCTGTGCCTCCTCCAAGTACTGGGTGGTCAGCAGCACCGATGTGCCGTTCAGAGGTAGGGATCGGATGGTCTCCCAGAGGCTGTTGCGGCTGTGGGGGTCCAGCCCGGTGGTCGGCTCGTCGAGCAGCAACAGCGATGGCCTGTTCACGAATGTCGCGGCCAGGTCGAGGCGGCGGCGCTGACCGCCGGAGTAGGTAGAAACGCGTCGGTCGACGAACTCGCTCAACGCGAACCCGTCGATCACCCCTGCAGCGGCCTGGCGGGCCTCGCGCGGTGAGAGACCGTAGAGGCGGGCAACCATGCGTAGGTTCTCGACGCCAGTCAGCTCGGCGACAACGGCGGCGTGCTGTCCCGCCAGGCCGACAATCCCCCGAACCGTCTGGGCTTCGTCCTTCACCTCGTGCCCGAGAACGCGGAGCGATCCGGCCCGGTAGGGCTGGAGGGTCGCGATTGCTCGCACCAGGGTGGTTTTCCCAGCGCCGTTGCGTCCCAGGACCGCTGTGACCCGTCCCGCGGGAGCGCTCAGATTCAGGTCCCTCATCACGGTGCGCTCCGGGTACTCGATCTGCAGGCCGAGCGCCTGGACCGCGACGTCGGTGTTCGGAGTCTGAGTTGACTGTCCTGTCGTCATGTCGCCGCTCGCGTACCCGCGGTCAGTTCGCGGGCTTGAGACGGACCGACGACCAGGTGTCGGAGAGCGAGATATTGCCGTTGAGGGTCCAGCCTGATTCCTCGGCGCGCTTCCAGATGCTGTCGCGATTGATGTCGGCCTTGTTGCCCTTCGGGTATCCGATCCAAACGGCCTTCGGCGTCGACAGCAGCGGGAACACATCGTCGAGCAGCGTTTCCAGTTCGTCACGGCTTTGGGCAAACATCACCGCGACCCCGGTGGTGTCGCGGTCGATCCCGTCGACGACGGTGACGTGTTCAGGGAGGGGATCGAGCAGCGCTCGCTGGTCGGGCGAGGAGGGGCCGAGCAGCAGCTCGGTGCCGGGCTTGATCTGAAGTTTCTCCGCGATCGTGCGCGCCATGACATGGCCTTTCGTCGTGTTGTCGCTGGCGGTGCCAGCCACAGTTGGTGGATTCGGTTCTGCCCCCAGAGGACGGGCAGGATGATGGGTCAAGTGGATCAGTGGAGGTGCTGGAGCAGTTCGCTCATTCGGCGCAGGACGTGGCTGCGCCAGCCGCCGTTCATGAACTTCCGGGCGAGTTGCTGTGTGGGGTCGTCGGGGTCGAAGCCGGCGTGTTCGAGGAACAGGCGGGTGCCCTTCCCTTCGGGCTGCAGCGTCCAGGTGACGGTGGTCGCCATCCAGTCGGGCTGTTGGGCGTCTGCCCAGCTGATCCGAAGCATCTTCTGGGGCAGCAGGTCGAGCACCTCACACGTGATCCGTCCGGAGAATCCGGTCTGCGCGACGGGGCGTGCCCAGAAGGTGAACCGGTGACCCACGACGGGTTCGAAATCGTTGGGCATGAGCCACTGCGCCATCAGCTCCGGCGTCGTCAGGGCCCGCCACAGTTTAGAGGGCGTGTGCGGGAAGTACTGGTCGACTTCGATCCGGGTCAGGTCTTCATGCGTGGTCATCGTCGTCCATTTCGTCGAGAACACCGCCGAGCGCGGTCATCCGGTTGCGCCAGAAGCGCTCGTAGGGAGTGAGCCAGTCGATCAGCTCGACCATCGGCTCGCCCGTGACGCGGTAGTAGCGGTGACGACCCTCCTGGCGCTCCTCCACGAGTCCGGACTCGCGCAATGCACGGAGATGTTCGGAGACGCTCGGACGAGACATGTCGAACTTCCCGGCGAGTTCCCCGGCGGTGTGGTCACCACCGAGGAGCGCGTCGAGGATGTCCCGACGAGTGGGGTTGGCGAGCGCGCCGAACACCTCGTCCAGCGGGCCGTTCTTGAGACGTCGAGGCAAACTGGACGACCTCAGCCCTGCAGGATGTAGCCGTTGCCGTCAGGGTCCGAGAAGGTGGCCTGCCGACCCCACGGCATCTCGTTCGGACCGTCGACGACCACACCAGCTTCCTGCAACCGTTCGACATCGGCGTCCAGGTCTGAGCTGGCGAACAGAATGCCCTGCCCGCCGCCAGCGCTCATCCCGGGGAACGGCTTGTGCAGCACCAGGGTGGTGCCGCTCTGGGCACCGACCTCAAGCCAACGGTTCTCGCCGAAGGTCTGGTCGGCCGTCACCTCCAGCCCGAGCGCGTCGACGTAGAAGTCGCGGGCGCGGTCCTGGTCGGAGACGAACACGGTCACGGTCTTCACGGTGTTGATAGCCATGCCCACACTTTACGTAGGAGAAATCCTACGCGTCAAGCCCGAGCTGCGCCCGTTGGACTTCCTGGTCGACCCCCAGCCACCAGTGGTGTCACCGCTCATCGACATCTATCTTGTCGCCGCCAGGCATGGTGTCGAACGAGACCGACAAACGGTGTCAGGTGAGCTCGACGGAATCAGGAGCGGCAAGGTTCGAGCAGCGTCGAGCACGCATTCGACGGACCAGCAATCCTCCCTGACGAGTCTCTCTGGAGACGAGTGAACGCCTGGGCGTGAAGGTCTGACGAAAGCTCCAGTGCACGAGCAGCCCATCGCGGGACGAAGGCTATGTTCGCCGTGCTTCAGGCGACGAGGAAGAGCGAGCCGACGCTCGCGGCCGTCGAGATGAGTAGTCCGCCCGCGGCGGTCAAAAAGTCGCGCCGAGTCGAGTTGAGCACTCGTACGCCGCAAGAAGGCTTTGTTGTCGTAGGTAGGACGTGTGAGCCCATGTTCGGCGCAAATCGCGTCCCACTTCTCGTCCCTACCGATGAAGAGAACCATTGACGAGGGGTCGCCGGGAGGTGCGAGTTGTCCTCGAGCTCGGCCTTCGCGAGCTCTTCCATCTTGTCGATCCGCGCCTGGGCATGATCGAACTCCTTGCGCGCGCCGATGGGCCCCCGGCAACGACTTCCGCCTCGCCATCGTAACCTGGAGCGAACGGACCTACTACCGGCGCCGTCGACAGCGAGCCCTCGGCAAGTTGCGCCCGTCGAATTCGAAGCCATCATGACCACACAGGCCGCATCCGCGGCCTAACACGAAGAGTCACCAAGACCCTCGGCAGTCCCACGGAGCTTCGATCAGACCGGGAGCTCGTCGTACAGCACAATCCACCCGCGGCTCAACGCTTCGGGACAACGGGGGCTGGCACTGGACGCTCCCCATTGACCTGAAGCTTCAGATCACGCCAGCGTTCCAAAGCGAGCCCAGTTGCCCGACCGGCAATGGAGACGACGCTGATCATCCACTCTGTCTTCGTCGAAAGCGTGCCACGCAGCACGTTGCCGTCGGAGTCGAGGCCCGAAAACTCTGGGACGGACGCGCCACGACGGAAGGACGGATGCGTGAAGCCACTCGCTAGTCGCCAAACCACCACGAGGGCATCATCACGAAGCTTGGGCACTTGCCCGGCCTCCCGCACCACCGTCTCCCACGTGGGGAACGTATTCTCGTACTCGTCGGGCTTGATGGAATTCGCGGTCGCAATCGCACGCAAGTATGCCTTGTGTCGCTTCTGCCGGCGCGCTTCTTGACGAAGCAGACTATTCACCTCAGAAACAGCTCGCCCGGACAGAGCGCTCTTGGTCAGCGCTCTCTCATGGATGAGCTCATCGTGTCCGGCCTGCAAGCGACGAAGCACCCTCGTCCTGCGATCAGGGGGCGCAAGCACCCACATGGCCATGCTCGCACTCTCAATCTGAGCGCGCACCAGCGGATACAGAGCCATGATCGGAAGTTGAAGCGTGCCGTCCTCAGCACGAACCATTGAGTGCATCGAACGACCAAGGTCAACAGCCTGCATGATGCAATAGCTGATGAAGCGTTCCAACTGCATCGGGTTCGTTGCCTGGTTGTCGGCAGCTATCACCGACCGCGCCTGCGCAGGGGGCCGCTGCAGACGGTCGTAGGCGTCCCTTAGCGCGTCTTGACGCCGCACAACCTCTTCGAAAACTGCGGCCAAGTCTTGCTGCTCATGGATCAGCGTCCCACCCACGCCGCTCTCCTCCCCCGTGTTGTCCATTTTCGTAGTCCGTGGTCTCAGACTTAGGACCGTGACCTGGTCGTTCGAATCAAAGGTGCTTTGTACCGTCACTGCGCTTGGTCGCACCCGAGGTTGTCCAGACTATTCTTCGAGCGCCGCGTCCAATTCGGTGCCGTCGTACTCGTCGCCTGTATCTGCCCCGTTTACCGGGTGAGCGCCAGAGGCGAGCTTGCGTCGAATCCGCTCCCCCAGTGCTGCTCTCCGCGCCTCATAAAAGCTCAGGAACTCGGCCGCCTCGCGCGGGAGTGCCGTGAGTTCGTTTAGCGTCTTGTAGTTGCTCAGCAGATCCGGAGTCGGGTAGGCACGTACCGCCCATTCAGCTGGCGCAGTCGCGGACTTGTCGATGTTCTCCGGGCCAGCGAGCAGTTGCAGATTTGCAAAGCGATCTCGCCGTTCGGTCAGCGCATCGATGTCAGCGCTAGCGAGGCCTTGATCCTTGAGCCGCTTCGCGTCGAGAAGTGCCCGCGGGAACACATGATCGACGTGGAACTGGTTGCGCGTGTCGACGTGGTCGAAGAGCATCGCCAGGACCGCAAACGTGCGGGCGCTGCCGTAGGACAAATCGAGAACGTCATCGACGAGTTCGTCGGTCACTGCGAGGGACTTGCCTCGTAGCGCCATCGTGCGCTCCAGGTCCGCTGCCGGGAACCCGGTAGATCCGTGTTCGTTGAGGACGGTGCGGATGTCGCGTAGTAGTGTGTCGAGACCTGATCCCCAGATGCCGCGGACGATGAGGGACCTGAGCACCCAGGATCGGAGCAAGGCCCGGTCGGATGCGTGAGCGACCGCTGTGCGATAGGCGTCGTCGAGGCCTCGTGTATGAAGGTAATAGGCGACCGGGATTACGACACTCTTCGCCGACAGCGTGGCATCGGACAGTCCGAAATCACTGAGCAGTCCGACCGCGGTCTTGAGCGAGTCGCCGATGTTGTCCCACTGCCGATCAAGTTCGGCCATGTTTTCGGCCGTGAAGTTCTTGACATTGAACGCGATGTCGTTGATGCCGGCGAGCATCAAGCCCGCCTTGAGGACAACGTCCTGCGAGAAGGTGAACCCAGAGCCTGTTGTGTTCAATGCGTCAACGAGTCCGTGGATGGCGCTGCGAGCATCGCGATCCTTCCATTGCGCCGTGGCAATGGATAGCAGGAGGTCGCTGTAGGAAAGGACCGTGCCACCGGAGTTGACGCGGATGAAGATGTCGAGCACGCGTTCGACATCTTGATCGGTCTCCTCGTACATGTGCAGGCTCTCCTTCGCATGGATCGCCTGGTAGAGCTCCCCAAGCACGTCAATGGCGAAGGTGTGATTTCCGAGCCCGATCTCGGCTAAGTCGCGCATCGGCTGCATAGCAGTGGTCGCGTCGAACACCTTGCTGACGGGGAACCAGTGGTACTCAGAGTCCTCGGCGGAGTCGCGCACCTGTTCGTCGGTGAGGAGTCGGAAGTCGTACCGGAGTCCGGCGTCGTTCGATGCCGCTTCGCGGAGGATGTTCAAGTAGAGCCGTCGGGTCGGGTAGCCGCGGGCAGTGTTGTGTCTCGCGTACTTCTCCCGAACCGCGTAGGAGCCACGCAATCCGATGTTTAGCGAGGTGAGCCGCTGCTGGCCATCGAGAACCGCTGTGAACCTACGGCCGGGAAGGTCGAGGTCGGGATTGTGGCGGTTGTCGAATTGAGAGTAGTCCTTCATGAAGCCGTAGAACTTGAACTTCTCGACCGTCTCCGGTTCAATCCGCCAGGCCAGGAAGCTTCCGATGGGGTATCCGCGGAGAACGGAGTCGAATAGCCTCACCACCTGCGATGGCTTCCATACGTACTCGCGTTGGATGGCAGGGAGAACGAGGTCGTTGGACTGGATGCCGCGGAGTGTCTCAGCGATAGTCTTCGGAGGAAGGTGGCCCATAGGTCGACGCTATCGGTATCCAGCGTGATCCCGCCCACAACGAGGATCGTTGCAGCAGAGAGGGATGCTGTGCTTCTGCATGACGCAATCGCGGATGTTCTTCAGTCGACGGGCCGACCGATGCAGCCAGTGGAGATCGCCGAGCAGATCAATCTTCGCGGACTATATTCGCGACGTGATCGGGAGCGTGTCCCTGCCAGCCAGATCAATGCTCGCATCCGGAAGCACCCGGAGTTGTTCATCCGCACTCCCGATGGAGTGCGGCAGAACACCATCCCGATGCCAGCGACATCGACGCTTGCGACCCAGCGGAACAGCATCGATCACACCTTGTCCACCTCTCAGTTCGGCGGCGCTTCAGACAATGCGGCTGACCAGCTCCTACCCTTTGAGGCTTTTCGTTCCGCTGCGGACATCGACGACGACGTACCGGATCTGTTCGGGGTGTATGCGATCAAGATCCGCGATGTGCGCTCTCTTCCTCCCCGGTACCGAGACGCGGCATCCGACCGTGGAACCGATCTGCTGTACGTGGGCGAAGCGGCAGGCCGCACGCTCCGCCACCGGTTCCTCCGCAACGAGCTTCGTGGACGGGGTCACGGCACCTTTTTCCGCAGCATCGGCGCGGTTCTTGGATACCGGCCGCCAGCGGGCTCACTCGTGGGCAGGGCCAACGCACGGAACTACCGGTTCTCCGCTACCGACGTCACCGCCATTGTCAGTTGGATCAACGACCATCTCGACGTCTCATGGGTCACACTTGACGCCGGCGTCGTGCACGAGACAGAGGTCGCTCTCATTCGGGCGCTTCGCCCACTCCTCAACATTCGCGACAATCCCGCGGCATTGCGCGAGCTTTCGGACGTACGTGCCCTGTGCAGGCGCCTCGCGTCGTATGGATCTGAGGTGCCGTCAGCTTCCCCAGCTCACCGTGACGCCACGTGGGCTGGCCCGATCTCACCGACCCGCCGACAACGTCCAAGCTTCTGAATCGCGATACCCACAAAGACTGCGACGCTACTGGTAGACGCTGCGCGAACGGTACTCGTGACGCGCTCGATCCCTCTCCGAACGACGTCGCCGCTGACATCTGAGGAAAGCAGATGAGACTGGAGCCTAATGAGCCTGCTCGACACCGCCGCGATGATGGACCTGCCCGACACTCGGGTTGCGGTTTGCGGCGACTGGCACGGGAACGTGGGATGGGTTCGGACGCTGGCGCCGGCTATCGGACGGCTCGCCCCAGATGTGACGACGATCCTGCAGGTCGGTGATTGGTGGATGGACACCGAGCTCACTGACCCCGTCTTCCTTGATGCCGGCATCGAGCGCGTTCTCGTGACGCTCGGGAATCACGAGCCGTGGCCACTCGTCGTGCGGGCGCTCGACGTGGCTCCGGAAGAGGCCGTTCAGATCTCGGAGGTGACGTGGCTGCTCCCACGCCCGTACCGGTTTCAGGTTGGCGGGCGCCAGATCCTCTCGCTGGGCGGTGCGACATCCGTGGACCGATTGTGGCGGGTCCCTGGTCGGGAATGGTGGGCGGAGGAAGCGATCACGGACGAGCACGTCGATGCGGCTATCGCCGGCGGCCCGGCTGACGTGATGCTCACGCACGAGTCGCCTGCCCGTACTTCGGTGCGGGCGGTGCGGAGGATGCTGAGCAGGAATCCTGCCGGGTTCCCGGGACGGGGTTCTGCTGGAGTCGGCGGAATCCCGGGAGCGCGTCACCCGCGTGTGGGACGCCGTGCGTCCGGAGGCTCTGTTTCACGGGCGCATGCATGCCCCCGGTGCCAGCGCCACGGACGATGACCGGCGGGTGATCAGCCTCGGACGCGACACGCAAGAGGGCAGCGTCGCACTCGTCGACCTGGCCACGCTTTCGATGACGATCCCGAGTCTGCGGGAGATCCAGGAGGCCGCTCATGGATGACGACGCCCTCCGCACCTGGGTGGGCGATGACTTCCCAGGGCCGATCCAGGCCATCGCCGACCGTTCACGCCCCGGGCGGGTCGCCGACGTCAGCGTTGAGCAGGGGTGGTGGCCGCTACTGGTCCGCCTCGACCGCCGGCTTGCGACCATCGACCCCGACTACGTGGTCCGGGAGGTCATGCCTGTGGACGGGCGGTTACGGTTCGAAGTAGAGAACAGCCGCTACGCCCGGGAGCTCCGAGCGATCATTCGTGACGCGGAGGCCGAGGCCGCGCGCACGTGCGAGATCTGCGGGCGCCCGGGCAGGAAACGCGGCACTTATCACCCCTGGTACGAGGTGCTCTGCGACGAGGATGCCGGTCTCCGCTCGACGATGCGGACTTGGTAGAGTTTGGCCAGCAATCCACGACATTCCGGCTCCGGCTCGATAGTGGTGGTGGCCCCCGGTCTCATGCTTCGGCTGCCGGGGGCTGCTGTCTTCGGTCGCTGATCTCGTAGCAGGTCAACGTGTGCCGCGGTGAGCGTTGCTCGTTGTTACTGCTCGCATTCGGGGTCGGTGCTGTCATGCAGCCACATGACGTGCGTGATGATCGTGTTCTCGATGCGGTCACCGACGGCCAGGAACGTGGGCGCGGGCAGGACGAGACCGTCGTGGACGGGTAAGAGCATGTTGTCTTCGACGATCCATGCCGCGTCGGGCCCAGCGACGAGATACGTGCGATGGTCGTCGATTTGGTCGACGAGGGTGCCGGCGAGGATGCGGACGATGGGTGTGGTGAGCGTCCACTGGGCGCGCGTGTGCAGGTAGAGGCAGTCGCCGAGCGTCGCTTGTTCGATGCCCGGTCGGGCGTCGGGGTGCCGGATCGCTTCGTCGACGGTGTCCGCGGCGTCGATCACGCTGGCGGGCACGGCGACGACGAGGGCGCTGTGCCACGGCCCGGGCGCGGCTGGCGTCGCGGGTGAGCGTGAGGTGATCTTCGACCAGCGCCCGGCGGCGGAGATGGCGTGTACGGCCCCGGATGCGGTGACGAACAGCGTGACAGACTCCCACTCGGCCGGGATCTGACGGTTGGCGTCGTAGCGCCTGTGCCTACCCGGCGTGAGCATAAACCTGCGCGGGACCTCGAACGCCAGCACACGGCCCACCTTCGCGTACTGATGCAGCCGGTCCCGGATGTCGTAGACGTGGGCGCTCGCCCCGCGCGGTTGCAGCCGGTTGAACGCGGTCACCTCGTCGCTGGCGAAGACGATCCCGCCCGCGACGACGAGTCCGGCATGGATCGGGTCGTCCTCGAGCACCCGCAACGGGACGCACCAGAGAATCCGATCACCATCGTCATCGTCATCGTCATCCCCTGACCGGATGAGGCCACCCCAGAACGCGCTGTCTTCAAGCGCGTCTTCGTTGTCGATGGGACGAACCGGCTCACTCTGCCGTGTGTCGAGTGTGACCGTCGCCGGTTGCCACTCGGGCTGCCCCGTCGGCGTGACGGTGAAGGGTGCATGGAGCATCAGGCCGGCCGCGACATCCACGATGAACAGACCTTCGTCGGTGCGGATCCCGTGCAGGGGCGTCACCACCGCGAACCACACCTGACCCGGGCCGCGCGACGCCTATGCATCGGACGGTGTTTCGCTTGCGAGTGCTTCGAGGAGACCCTCCAGCGCCAGGTGCAGCTCGTCGTATCCGTGTACGTAGAAGCGCGCATCCATGTCCGGCCAGGGGACATCATCGAGCCGGGACAGGAGCTCCCGAACCTCCGCGACCACTTCGGCCAGTGTTTCTGGTGACTCATCGGATGTCATCGAATTCGCCCGGCTTGAGCGCATCCTCGACGTCACCATCCGTCTCCGGAGTGCGGTACCCGTGCTCCAGGAGAAACGTCATCAGGTCCGCGAAGTCCGCTTCCGATTCGACTTTGGCCAGCGCCGTCCGCATCCCGTCGATGAATAGCTCGACGCTCGCGCGGGTGTCGGGACGGCGAGAAGGTGTTGGCTGTTCGGCTGTGGAGGTCAGGCTTAGGGTGAGCAGGACCGGGCTAGTGGTGCGCACCGTGCCGATGTACGGCAGGTCCGGGCGGTCGTAGTCCGCGGGATTCGCTTTCCACCACTCGATGTGCCCCAACCCGGAGCCCGCATCGAAGAAGAAACTGCGCACCCCCGTCAACGGATCGCCGTCCAGCAGCAAGGCGTTGACGCGCGGATACCTGGTCACCGTCGAGGACGAATTGTCCTCGATGTCCACGTGATAGATGGTGCGTGACGCGGTGATCACGAAGTAGGTTCCGGGCGCGGACCGCTCCGTCAACGGAATGCCTGGGGTTGATACGTCACCCCGCGCCGGTTGGTCGCTCACAATGGCGCCCTACGCCTGTGGGTCGTAGTGCGCGACAGCGAGGATGGTCGGGGTCGCGTCATCGTTCCTCCAGGTGCCGATCAGCGCGAAGTTGCCGCTGCTGCTCTCGACGATTCCGCTTGTCGGGATGCGCGAACTACCGATCCGACGACATCGCCGCCGCGCCCACACGCGATCCCCGCGCGAATCGAGCGAGCGGATGCTCAGGCCTGTAGGTGAAGCACCGCGTGGATATACGGCGTGCCTCGAGCGTGAAGCGTCTGCTGGGGAGGCGCGTCCCCTTGCCTCCTCCCCAGCAGACCCGCGGCACGAGTTCAATCGGCCGCGGCCATCCGGACTGTCCCCCTACAGGTCCGGGAGGTCGTCGAGGTTGTTGCGCGTCGTGGCGTCCCGGTCGGTGCGCAGGTACTTGCCCGTTGCGCCCTGCACGACCCGGATCTCGGTGCGCTTTTCCGGCCACTGCACGAAGTACGTGTGCGCCCGGGTCTCGATGTCTCGGATCGCATCACCCGACGGTCGCGTTGACCAGTACTGGCCCGGCTGCCCGATAGCGGTGATGTTTCCGTAGCGGTCTTTCCTGCTGTGTGTAATGCGGCGATCAGCCATGTTCTGTTCTCCTGACAGATCGGTACTGCTCCAGAGGTGACGCCGGCCCGCGAACCTCACGAACCCGATGGCGAGCTCGCACCACAAAAGCTAGAGAACGTTGAACGCCGACCTACATTGAGTACTGATAAGCCCACTTATCAGTACGTTATACCGAATGTCGGTGCGGAGTCTTAGTGTGGGCGCATGACCTCAAATGCTTCGATCCAGGAAGAGCCGGTCCCGCCCCGCGGGCTCGTCTCTCTCCAGGGCGTTGCCACGCTGGCGCACGTCCAGCGGCCTGTGGTCTCGATGTGGAGGCGGCGGTTCCTCACCGGCACGAACGCCTTCCCCCGCCCGGTCCGCACGGTCGCGAACCGTCTCCTGTTCGACGAGGACGAGGTCGCGCAGTGGTTGGAGGTGACCGGCCACGGCAACAACCCGGATGCCCGAGCGGATGCCGCGTCCGCAGCCACGCCCACCGATCTCTCCTTCGCGGTGGACGCTGACGTCGCCGAGCTGGAGGCGCTTATCGCGTTGCAGGGGCAGACCGGAGCCTTGGCCGGGCGCACTGCGACTTCCTTGCGTGAGGATGCCGGCCGGACGGACCCGGACGATCTCACCATCCGGTCCGAGATCGAGCAGCACATCCGGAGCGGGCGGGACTGGCGAGCGTTCGTCGACCGCATCGTGGATGCGGCCTACTCGCCCGCCGGCGCGTTGGATGTCGTCGCGCAACGCTCCAAGGCCGCCGCGTCGTCGTCCGGGTCCGATGCGCCCCTTGGTGCGGAAGTGACCGATCTGCTCGGTGCGTTCGTGCAGGCATGGCCGCAACGCCCGCTACTCCTCGGCGCCGGTATCGACGCGGACCTCGGCATGCAGCTCGCCGCGCAGGCGCACGACGACACCGACCTCACGCTGACCCCGGGGCCGCAGTCGCGCCGGCTCCGTCGCCGACTCCACGTACTCGGCCGCTGGCTGACCGATGCAGAACCCCGCCCGGGCCTGCTTCGGATCGACCGGATTCCGCACAGCGCAGACCACACCGACGAGAGCAGCCTCACCATCGTCGACGAGCTCGCGCTACAGCTCCACAGCGACGACATCGCGGTGGTCCTCGGCCCGGCACGCCTCCTCACCGACGCCCTCCCGGCCGCAGAAAGCGGCATCCGCGCGGAAATCCTCCGCACCGACCACGTGCGCGCCATCGTGCGTCTACCCGCCCGGCTGGTCCCGGGCGCGACACGCGAAGCCCTCGCGCTCTGGGTGCTCGGCACCGCTCCCCTCCACCTTCCTGCTGAGGAGCGCTACACCGCCATCGCCGACCTCACCGACACGACCCTCACCCCCGCCCACCGGGCAGACCTCATCAGCGACGTCATCGCGAGCATGGGCCCGACGGATCAACTCCGCGCACGCGCCTACCGATTCCTGACGCGGCAACGCACATCCTCACTGCGCGCACGCCTCGGCAGTCTGACGACCCCGCAGCCCGCACGACACCGCACCCCGAATGCCGTGGAACTCGTCGCCCGTCTGGAATCCGCCCAACGCGATCTCGGCGACGACCTCCCACCCATCATGATCACCGAACACGATGGCGAGACCGCATCGCCGCCGGCGCGACTCACCGATCTCGTACGCGACCGTCATGCACGCCTCATCCCCGGGACGCGTCTCTCCGCCGAATATGCCGGAGACACCGGCCTGCGGGTCATCCGCACCCACCACCTCGACAACCCGTCCCTGATCGGAACAGAACGGATCGATCCGCTCACCTTCACGGCCGCCCACCCGTCAGCGCCCCTGACGCAGCCGGGGGATGTCGTGTTCCGCACTGGCCCCGCCACGGCCGCGTGGGTTGACCATGACGGCTCCTCCGTCGTCGCCTACCCCGCCCGCATCCTCCGCATCCGACGCACCGACCCCGGCGGGCTCGTACCCGAACTGGTCGCCGAAGACATCGCCACACAACCTGCCGGACCAGGCGCCTGGAAGCGCTGGCACCTCCGCCGCGTCCCACCCACAGCTGTCCCCATCCTCCGCGACGCCCTCACCGAAATCCGCGCAGTACAAGCAGACCTCACCGCCCGCCTCGCGCGACTCGTCACGTACACGAACGCCCTCGTCAACGGCGCCGCCGCTAGTGCTATTACCCTGACCATAGGCCGACCCGACAGCACCACCGTCACGGCCCCAGAAAGCTAAGAGGAACCATGCCCCGCACCGCCAAAACCGCGCCCGCGGCACCATCCACGATGAAGGAACTCAAGGACACGCTGTGGAAGGCCGCCGACAAGCTCCGCGGCTCCATGGACGCCTCCCAGTACAAGGACGTCATCCTCGGGCTCGTGTTCCTCAAATACGTCTCCGATGCCTTCGACGAACGACGCACCGCGATCCGCACCGAGCTCGAAGCCGACGGATACGACACCGACCAGATCAGCGAACTCATCGACGACACCGACGAATACACCGGACGCGGCGTGTTCTGGGTCCCTGCCAGCGCACGCTGGGGCCACCTCGCCGAGAACGCCAAGAGCAGCGAGCCCGAACGCCCCATCGGCGCCCTCATCGACGAGGCCATGGATGCGATCATGCAAGCCAACCCGCAACTCGCCGGCACCCTCCCCCGCATCTTCAACCGCGAGAACGTCGACCAGCGACGCCTGGGCGAACTCATCGACCTGTTCAACTCCGCCCGCTTCGCCGGCCAGGGCCAAGCAGGTCAGACCGGGCGACGCGCCCGCGACCTGCTCGGCGAAGTCTACGAATACTTCCTCGAGAAGTTCGCCGCCGCCGAAGGAAAACGCGGCGGAGAGTTCTACACCCCCGCCGGCGTCGTCCGCGTCCTCGTCGAACTCCTCCAACCCACCCACGGGCGCGTCTACGACCCTGCCTGTGGATCCGGCGGCATGTTCGTCCAAGCCGAGAAGTTCCTCGAAGCCCACCACGGCGAAGGCGCCGACATCTCCGTCTACGGACAAGAGCTCAACGAACGCACCTGGCGCATGGCGAAAATGAACCTCGCCATTCACGGCCTCACCGGAAACCTCGGCCCCCGCTGGGGCGACACGTTCGCCCGCGACCTGCACCCCGACCTGCAGGCCGACTACATCATGGCCAACCCGCCCTTCAACATCAAAGACTGGGCACGCAACGAATCCGACCCTCGCTGGCGGTATGGCTTACCGCCAGCGGGCAACGCGAACTATGCCTGGATCCAGCACATCCTCTCCAAACTCGCCCCCGGTGGACAGGCTGGCGTTGTCATGGCCAACGGCTCCATGTCGTCCAACTCCGGCGGCGAAGGACAGATCCGCGCCGAGATCGTCGAAGCCGACCTCGTCTCCTGCATGGTCGCCCTCCCCACCCAACTCTTCCGCTCCACCGGAATCCCCGTATGCGTCTGGTTCTTCGCCAAAGACAAAGGCAAGCGCGCCGGAGAAGTGCTCTTCATCGACGCGCGCAACCTCGGCCACATGGTCGACCGTGCCGAACGCGCCCTCAGCGACGACGACATCGCCAAGATCGCGGGCACGTTCCACGCCTGGATGGGCGGCGAATCGGATGCTGCGCCCTCCGTGTACGCGGACGTTCCAGGCTTCGCGTACTCGGCGACGCTCGCCGAGATCAAAGCAGCCGACTACGCCCTAACGCCAGGCCGATATGTCGGTGCCCCAGAGGTTGCGGACGATGGCGAGGCAATCGAGGAAAAACTTGCCGGTCTGCGCGCCGAGTTGGAGAGGCAATTGTCTGAGTCCGCACGCCTCGCAGAAGTCGTGCGCGAGCAGCTTGGGAGGGTGATGTGACATCGCTCGCAGATGTATGTTCACACATCGTCGACTGCAAGAACCGCACCGCTCCGACCGACACAGACGGCGAATACTTTGCCATCGGTACGCCTGCGATGCGAGGGAACGTCATCAACTTCCGAGAAGCGCGACGCATTAATGCGCTCACGTTCAAAGAGTGGACAGCGCGCCTAATACCCGAACCAGGCGACCTCCTACTTGCACGAGAAGCTCCGGTCGGGCCAGTCGTGATCGTTCCGCCGGGCGACAACATCGCGGCTGGTCAACGCACGACGCTGTTGCGGGTCGACCCGAGGATCGCGGATGCGCGATACCTACGGCATTACCTTGTTGCAGCGCCAACTCAGGCTCGACTCTTGTCCCGGGCCCACGGATCGACGACCCCGCATCTCCGCGTTGACGACATACGCAACTTCGACGTAGACCTTCCTTCGTTGGACGAGCAACGAGCAATCGCCGAGGTGCTGGGTGCGCTCGACGACAAGATCGCCGCCAACACCGCTCTCGCAGCGGCAGCGGACAACGTAGTGCGTGTTGAGTATGAGACGCTCGACGCTCCTTACGTTCGAATCGACAGCGTAGCGACTTCACCGCGGGTGAAGGCCGACCCGGTACATCTTGCATCCCAGGAGACATACGTTGGGCTTGAGCACCTGGGCCGACGCAACATGTGGCTGAGCGAAAGTGGTACAGCCAGCCAGGTTACGAGCGCTAAGTCAAGATTCGAGTCCCGGGATGTGCTCTTCGGGAAGCTGAGGCCGTACTTCCACAAGGTTGTCGGAGCCCCCACGGACGGAATCTGCTCGACTGACATTCTGGTACTTCGGGCTAGGAACGCCGCAGACTCATCGATGTTGCTCGCCGCCGTTTCGAGCGATTCAGTCATAAGCGAGGTTGTCGCTGCCAGCGAAGGAACTCGCATGCCGCGCACTAGTTGGAAGGATCTCGCATCCGTCAATATTCGCTGGCCAAACGACGCTTCACGCTCCACGATGGGTGCCCGGCTGGACTCCATCCGAGACTCGGCGGAAGCTGCGATTGCGGAAAACACTGTTCTCGAGGAAACGCGGGACGCCCTTCTTCCCCATCTCATGTCCGGCAAGCTCCGTATCCGTGACGCAGAGGCCGTAGCGGCCGCAGCGGGCGCTTGACTACCTGGTCGAAAGAAGCATTATGAAGAAGAATCTGATCCTGTGGCCGGCGTTGGTCATCGTCGGCGCAGTGCTTGCCGCTGGGACGCTCTTCATCGTCAAGCCTCCGCTCGGCGAGTGGGTCGGCGCGACGACCGACAAGAACACCCAGATCGTGAACGCGATCACGCGCACCCAGGAGGTGGCGCTGGTCACGCTCGGGATTGAGGGTATTCGCGAGCGAAAGACCGAGGCTGGACAGTTCCTTTTCCTCACCATCCCGAATTCCCGCGCTGCCTTCTTGCGCTACAGCTTCGACGCGAAGCTCGGCATTGACGCCAAAGACGTCAAGATCGATGAGCAACCGGACGGTTCCTTCGTGGTGACCATCCCGTCCTTCATCGTGATTGGACTCGACAACCAGAACGTCGAGGTGGCAGCTGAGAGCAGCGATGTCCTGAGCTGGACGACTCCGGACATTGACAAGGTCGAGATGGTCAACGATGTGTTCGGGGATGAGTTGCAGGCCGAGTACCTCGCCAAGAATGAGGAGCTACTCCGCGACCAGGCCCGCATATTCTATACCAACATCATCACCTCCATCGATCCCGATGTATCCGTAGCGTTCGAGTTCACCTCGGCTACTCCGGAATCCAACTGAAAGCAGGAACGGACATGACCGATACGTCTGACGCGCGCTCCTCCGATGTACCCAAGGTCGACGAGCAGCCCTTCCTCGAAGCCAACGAGACCGCGAAATCGCGGTATGGGCGCTTCAACCTCGCAGTCGTCGGTGGCACCGGGGTCGGCAAATCGTCCCTCATTAACGCCGTGTTCGGACGTGATCTTGCAAAGGTTGGGAAGGGTCTCCCCGTCACGCGTGGCGCTGACTATTATCACGACGATTCTCTCGGGATCTGGGACCTCGAGGGATTCGAGATCGGATCGACCAGCTCGCCGGCCGAGATCCTCCGCACGAACCTCGCCACCATCGCCAAGCGTCCCGCAGTAGAACAGATCTCGGTGGTCTGGTATTGCGTGCTGTCCAAGGCAGATCGCCTGACGCCACCCGATATCGCGATGATCCACGAGCTCGCCGCGGCCGGCCTGCCGGTGATTCTGGTGCTCACTAAGGTCGATTGGTCGAAGAACCCCGTGACGGGTAAGCGCACTCCTCCTCGGGACGTCGAGGAGTTCACCTCCTGGCTGGAAGAACCCGTCGATGCCGACGGCAACACCATCGATCTTCCGATTGAGCGGGTCATCCTCACTTCCACCCGCGACAAGCACGGAAAGGGCTCGGGGCACGGTCTCGGTGAACTCGTCGCGGAGACTCTCGCGCTCTCGCCGGAGGACGAGAAGGATGCCTTTCGTATCGCCCAGCGGCTCAACCTCCCCTGGAAGCGGGAGATGGCCCGGCCTGTCATCGCTGCGGCAGCGGCTGCTGCAGCAGCTGCCACGGCAGTTCCGATCCCCGTCGCCGATGCTATGGCCCTGGCGCCGATCCAGATGACCATGATGGGGCGCATCGCCGCGATCTACGACCTGGAGCTGAAGACGATGATGTCTGCTTCCGCGCTCGCGCAATTGGGCGTGCAGATCAGCGGCCAGGCTCTGGCCCGCAGCTTTCTCATGCTGATTCCCGGAGCGGGAAGTGTCATCGGCGCCAGCGTCGCGTTCGCACTTACCGGGGCGATGGGCGAAGCCTGGATCCGCCTCTGCGAGGGCGTGCACACCGGCAAGATCGATGCGGACAAGATCGCAGAGGCGTACGGCGCCTACGCCCCCACCTTTGTCGATGTCATCAGGAAGATGGCCGGTCAACGGTTGACGGGAGCGTAGTCGATGGCTGGCATTTCCGAAGCCGACTGGGAACGAGCAACGCTCGACTACCTCGCAGAGCCGCTGCTCTGGCGCCCGATGAGTGGGGAGAAAATCGCGCCCGGTAGCGGTGAACGCGATACGTGGGACGAGCTCCTTATCCGTCCCCGCCTCGTCGCCGCATTGCAGGCGCTGAACCCGACCGTGCCGTTGCGTTACCTGCAGCAGGCCGCGTCAGAGCTTGCAGCGCCGAAGTCGCGGGATGCGATCACGGAGAACCACCGCATCCACACGTATCTCGTCGGCGGGTACCCGCTGAGCTATCTCGATGCGGATGGGCAAGAGCAGAACGTACGGGTGCGGCTGCTGAGCGCCGAGCCGTCGGAGAACGACTGGCTCGCGGTCAACCAGGTCACACTGCGGCAGGGCGACCTGCACCGCCGATTCGACGTCGTCCTGTACGTGAACGGGATGCCGCTGAGCATCGTCGAGCTCAAGCGAGCTGGCGCGGCGGGTGCTGGCGTTGCGTCCGCGCGGGATCAGCTGAACACGTACCTGCGCGAGTTTCCGATGGCGTTCCGGTTCTGTGCGTTCGTCCTCGCCAGTGATGGTCTGGACGCGAAGTACGGCACCCCGTTCACGCCTCTGAACCACTTCGCCCCGTGGAACGTGGATGACGAGGGTAGCCGGCTTGAACAACCCCGCATCGAAGACGGACAGGACGTTCAACCTCTCGACGACGCGCTGTCGGGCCTATTCAACCAGCTGCGATTCCTGCAGTTGCTCCGGAACTTCATCGCGTTCGACGAAGGCGCCGACGGGTTGATCAAACGCATCGCGAAACCCCACCAGTACTTTGCCGTGACGAAGGCTGTCGGTAGCACCGTGCAGGCCGTGGAGTCCAACGGCAAGGCCGGCGTCGTGTGGCACACGCAAGGGTCAGGCAAGTCGATGGAGATGGAACTCTACACGAACCTCGTGTCACGGCATCCGAAGCTCAAGAACCCCACCGTTGTCGTCGTCACCGACCGGACCGAGTTGGACGGTCAGCTCTTCCGCACCTTCAACAGGAGCCTGCTGCTGGCGGAGAAACCCCTGCAGGTCACCGAGCGGGCACAACTGCGCGACGAACTGCGCAACCGTGTCACCGGAGGGATCTACTTCACGACCCTGCAGAAGTTCGGGCTCAGCAAGGACGAGAAGGATGCCGGCACACAGCATCCCCTCCTCACCGACCGTCGCAACGTGATCGTGGTCGTCGACGAAGCGCACCGCAGCCACTACGACGACCTCGACGGATACGCACGTCACCTGCGCGACGCGCTGCCGAATGCGACGCTCATCGCCTTCACCGGCACTCCGATCTCGTTCGCTGAACGAGATACCCGTGAGGTGTTCGGCCCGTACATCGACATCTACGACCTCACCCGCGCCGTGGCCGATGGCGCGACGGTCCCGGTGTACTTCGAGCCACGACTCATCAAGGTCGGGTTCGCCGACGGCGCGAGTGAGGACGACATCGACCGGGCCGCCGACGAGTACACCGTCGGTTTGGATGACACCGAGCGTGCCCGGCTCGAAGCATCTGTCGCCGTTGTGAACGCCGTCTACGGCGCTCCCCAGCGGATCGCTACTCTCGCGGAAGACCTCGTGTCGCACTGGGAGGAACGCCGCGACCGGATGCTCCCGTTCATCGAATCCCCCGGCAAGGCGCTCATCGTCGGTGGCACACGGGAGATCTGCGCCCGGATCTACGACGCGATCATTCAGCTGCGCCCCGACTGGCACTCCGACGCACTCGACGCCGGCCGGATCAAGGTCGTCTACTCAGGCACCGCTTCGGACCAACCTCCGGTCAGCGATCACGTGCGCCGCGATTCGGAGAACGCCGTCATCAAGGAGCGGCTCAAGAACCCGAGCGATGAGCTCGAACTGGTGATCGTGAAAGACATGATGCTCACCGGTTTCGACGCCCCACCGCTGCACACCCTGTACCTCGACCGACCGCTGAAGGGCGCCCTGCTCATGCAGACCCTCGCCCGCGTCAACCGAACCTTCCGAGGCAAGGAGGACGGCCTCCTCGTTGCCTACGCCGCACTCACGGAGAACCTCACTCAGGCCCTGTCTGAATACACGCAGGAGGACCAGGAGACCAAACCTGTCGGCCGGAACGTGGACGAGGCTGCGGCGCTCGCTCTCGAGCTGGTCTCCGACATTCGGGAGATGCTCACTGGCTGCGATTGGCGGGCAGCGATACGTCGCGGAGGCCCGCGGGCGTTCATGACGGCAGCGACGCTCGCAACGAACTTCCTCCGCGACTCCAAGAACCCACTCAACGATCCGTCGCTCGAGAACCAGACCCTCAAGGCGAGATACCGGGCGGCGAGCGGGGCGCTGTCGCGCGCCTGGGCGCTGGCCTCCGGTCGCAGTTCACTGAGTGAGCTTCATGACGAGATCGCGTTCTACGAAGAGGTTCGGGTATGGATGGCGAAGTTCGACGCCTCCGAGCGCCAAGCCCGCGATGAACCGATCCCCGAAGACATTCAACGTCTGCTGAGCGCCCTGGTGGCCAAGGCAATGGCATCGGACGAAGTGCTCGACATCTACGACGCCGCCGGCCTTCCCCGTCTCACGCTCGACAACCTCGGGCCCGAGTACCTGGCAGAGGCGCAGAAGGCATCGAATCCACAGTTGGCCATCGAAGCACTCCGGAAGTCGCTCGTCGATGCGAGCGCTACCGCGACGCGAGGGAACCTGGTGCGTCAGCACGCGTTCTCCGAGCGCATCGCGACCGTCATGGCGCGGTACACGAACCAGCAGCTCTCTGCCGCGGAAGTGATTGCCGAGCTCGTCGCGCTCGCGAAAGACGTCGCCGCCGAGGCGTCACGCGGCTCACGATTCACGCCCCCGCTCAACACGGACGAGCTGGCGTTCTTCGACGCCGTCGCGACGAACGAGTCCGCCGTTGACCTGCAGGGTGAAGGTGTACTCGCGCAGATCGCCCGTGAGCTCGTTCTCGTCATGCGCCGCGACGTGCGTACGGACTGGACGGTGCGCGATGACGTGCGTGCGAAGCTTCGCTCGTCGATCAAGCGGCTGCTGGTGAGGTACAAGTACCCGCCGGACAAGCAGCCTGAGGCGATCAAGCTGGTCATGGATCAGATGGAGGCGATGGCGCCCCGGTATGCTGAGGAGCGCGACAGCACCCGATAGGTGCCGTCAAAGGCGACGACTGATGCGTAGCAGCCGGTGCAGGTCGTCTGCACGCGTCTGTTCCAGTCGTCCCGTCTGGAGTCGGTGCAGCTGGCGGCCCAACCACCGTGCAAGAAGAAACTCGGCGCGGTCATCCGCATGCAGGCGCGGCAACCGGCGATTGATCCTCACGAACGTCGCGCATGCCATGAACCGCGTCTGCCAAAGTGTCTCCAGCGGATCCCACTCGAACGCCGGTGACACGTCGAGGCGCGCATGCTGGTAGCCGTTGAGTTGATCCGCAAAGCGCCGCTGGTAGCGGGCCCACTCGCCGAGTCGGCGCTCGTCCGCGGGGAGCGTGTCGCGGGCGCGGGTGTTCTCCCGCGGGCTGCGCTCGTTCTCGCCCCAGTGCCCCTCGTAGCGGTGCAGGGCCTGCACCCAGTTGGCCACCCGCCGTGGGGCGCCGGTCCGCCCGGTCAGCACGAGCTCAACGGCCTGAGCGAAGCTGTCAGCGGAAGGATCGGCGGGGTTGGTCGAGCGCCAGAGCGCATCGGCCTGAGCATGGAGATCTTCGGGTGTCGGCGAGGGCACGGAGGTCCTTTCGGGGCGTGAATGGTGCGCCCACATGCACCTATGCGCAGCCCCGCTTCCCGTGGTGACCACCCGGTGTGCCGCCCGCGTTGTCGCTGAGTCGGCGGACTTCGCTCCTCGCGGTTCGTAGCGTTGCTGACACGCGAATGGAGGTCCTGCGATGCCGCCTCAAGATGATTCGCTGGAATGCCTGCTGGACGAGATGGACGGTGTCTTCGTCGTCGCAACTGACGACGGCACCATGTATCGCCTGGACATGGATCAGCGCCTGGTGACGAGATCCGCAGAAGTCGGTCCGGGCGTGCTGGCCGTCGTCGATTCCGCGCCCGCCTCACTGCTCACCGTCGCGACGTGTCGGATCGGCGCTCCGATGGTTCTCCTGATCGACCGGAATGTTCCCGGTGTCCGGTTCACTCGGCGTACCACCGCGAATGTCATCCGCATCGAGGACGCGTCCACGACTGCACATGCAGCGCGTCGAATGGCAGAAGAGTGAGACCTCGCGAGCGCGGTGGCGAGAATGCGCCCCAACCCTCCGATGCCGACGCGGGCCGCTTCGTGCCGATCAAGGCTGCGCCTTACTGGAATGTCCTGGAGCCTGTGGTTGTGACCGCCGTATCGAAGACGGCACGGCTCACGGGGCGCGAGCCGCGGTCGCTGTATCCGGTTGCGACGGCGTTCGTGCTGTGGGCGTGGCAATCCAAGGGCATCGAGCTAGACGTCGGCCGCATTTTCCGGCGGCGCATCGTCGAGGAGTTCGTGCACCGCGGGCTGGCCTCGTACGCTCGCGGGAGTCGCGCAACGTATCGGTCGATCTTGATCGCCATCGTCGACGCGGTCACCCCACCATCCGAGCAGCCATTCCCGATCCCGCGTTCCGATCCCACTCCCCCGTACACGCCGGATGAGATCGCGGCACTGCGAAGCTGGGCGCGCAGCCAGGGAAGCAGCATGCGACGCCAAGACGCATCTGTGCTGCTCGCCTTGGGGTTCGGTGGAGGATTGGCCACTCGCGAACTGCTCGCCTTGCGCGTCAGCGACATGGATGTGCGACCCGACAGCGTGCATGCCCTCGTGTGGGACCGACGACCTCGCCTGGTTCCGATCCTCCCCGCGTGGGATGCGGCCCTGCGGGATGCCGTGGCCGACGCCGACTCGGACGCCTGGCTCTTCCGCCGCGGCCGTACCGGGGTGCGTCCCGGGCAGGTGACGGACTTCCTGCACCGCGGGCACACGACGGAGTTGGATGTCCGGCCCGCACGAATGCGCACGACATGGATGCTCACCCACTTGCAAGCCGGGACGCCACCCCGAGAACTCCTGCGGATTGCCGGGCTGGAGAACCTCGCCGCCCTTGACCGGCTCACACCATTCCTGCCTGCTCGGGCACCGATTCCACCGTCATCGGCAACCCTCAGCCCGCGGACGGACTAGCGACGGTGCCCGGTGTTGCGCCTGGTGCGACACGCCGTGCGAGCACTTTTCTGGCTCGCCGCGTACATCGCCGGCATGACCGCAAAACACCGACTCACCGACAACTCCGCCGAGTTCGCTGAACTCCGCGCTACCTGCGCCCAGATTCCCGATTTCGCCTGGCGCATCATGCTCGGCTACAACCCCAAAGGTGCATCCGCGGCCGGCGCATGGACCGCGGTGCGCTCGTTCACCATCGAAACCGCCGCAGCGATGCACCCGGACACGTACGACGTCGCGCGCCGGCTGATGACGTTGACAGCGCGCTTCCACATGTGGATCTGGGCGCGCACCGGCACCGACCTGACTGTTCGCCGCGTCTACACGCAGCTCAACATCGACCGCTACCTCTCCGCTGCCTACAAGGACCACTCCGCGTCGCACAGATGGGGTGTCTCCCGCCAGCTCGTCAAGGTGGGGCGTGAGCTCGCCGACGCGGACCTCGTTGCGTTGCCGCTCCCTGAAGGCAAGGTGCGCGCCCCGTTCTCAGCCAAGCAGATCGCGACGATGCACAGCTGGGCGAACTCACTCACCACCACGAAGAAGCGTCAGAACGCACAGGCGCTCCTGGGCCTCGCCGGAGGAGCGGGACTGACCGCAGCGGAGATCGTTGAAGCGCGCGTCAGCGACATCGACATCGACGGCGATGTCGTATTCGTGAATGTCCTCGGCGCGCAGCCCCGCCGCGTTCCGGTACGGCGTGCGTGGGCTCGTGTTCTGCTGCGCAGCATCGAAGGCCGCGAGCACACCAGCGAAGTGCTGTTCCGTGGACCCCGCATCGACGAGTACCCGCCGCGCATCATCCAGACCTTCCTCACCGACCACCCGGCCCCCGTACGCCCCACGCCAGCCGTTCTGCGCGCCGCCTGGATCGTTCACCACATCAACAACCACATACCGCTGCAGGTGCTGCGCGACATAGCAGGCTTCGACCACTACGACTCGCTTGTGCGGTATTACGAGCACGCGAACGTGCTCGATGCCACCGACTTCACCGCACAGCTCGTCGGAGCGGAGGTCACACGATGACCTCCGTCGACATCGACTACTACCGCACCTTCGACGACAACGACGAGTGCGGCATCACCGAGCGTGAGATCCTCGGCCGCGGCCGCAACCTTCAGCAGTTCGACGACTCCACCGTGACGTTGGCCGAAACCCGCGTCCGCCAGTCCGGCATCCTCGAGCAGTTCGACCGCTGGGCCGCCGAAGACTCCAGCGCTGACGGCATGGGCGGCAGGCCCGCGATGATCTCCATCCGAGCTCTCCTCGTCGCACTGCTGCTGCTCGCTCACGAGGGCGCTCCCCTGCACATCCGGCGGGCCGCGCACGTGCTGCAGCACCGGCTGTCCTCAAAGTCCCGCGAGCTGCTCGACCTTCCCGAGTCGCCGGCGAGCTTCGCCACTCACGTCCCCACGACGAAGCGCTGGTACACGAACACGATCCGCGCCTTCCACAGGATGAAGAAGCTGTTGGACCCTTACCCCCAGGAGCTCTACACCGCGAAGACCTACGCCCAGATCCAGGAGATCCTGCAGAACCACGACGCAGAGCGTGCGGAGAAGTACAAAGCACGCCTGGACGAGTACACCCGCCTGTTCATCCGGATGACGTTCATGGCACAGCCTCGCGCCGTCCGTCGAGCCACGAAGCAAATGGACGTTTCGTTCGACCAGACCTACATCGGCACACCTACGACCAAGGGTTACAGCCGCAAGCACCTCGCGAGCAAAGTCAAGGCCGAGCAGGGAGCCAACCTCGGCGACCGCTCGCCGGGGCCCGTGGATGCCTTTGCTGGATGGCACGTGAAGAGCGGCAAGGCCGAGCGGGTCGACAATCAGAAGGGCGAGATCGACCAGACCGCACCCGAACGCGGAAAGTGGGCGGACTACGACTGGGGCTGGGTCGCGAATCTTGCCGTCCGCGTCGATGCAGAACAGCCCGGCTCCAAGCGATTCCCCAGTCTCGTTGTCGCAGCGTCGCTCAGCATCCCGAACATGGAGGTCGCCGAAGAGGCCGCGCGCCTTCTGGAGGCGGCCGCGATGCTCGAGCTCGCGCCGGGTGTCGCCGATGCCGACAAGCAGTACTGGGCCAACGCAAAGCCGTTCCGACTCCTGAAGCCGGCGTTGAAGGCCGGCTTCACGCCTTCGACGGACTACCGTTCTGACCGCGTCGGAGTGAAGGGCGGCCAGCACGGCGCTCTGTTCGTCGAAGGCGACGCGTACTGCCCGAGCACGCCCAAGCCCCTTCTGAACGCCACCCCGGACCGTCTGGGTGACGTGATCGACGTCGCAACGCACCGCGCCCGTATCGAAGAGCGGAAGGCGTTCCAGCTGCACGTCAAAGAGAAGTCGAAGGTCGCGGGTGGAAAGGTGATGCTGCGCTGCCCCGCCCTCGGCCCCAGCCCGACCGTCACCTGCCCACTTCGCGAGATGATGCTCGGCGCGGCCAAGAAGGCACGCCCCGAGGTCGAGCCCGAAACTCTGGAAGAAGAGTTCCTCGACACCATCTGCAAGAAGCACTCCGCCGCATTCGACCTGACCGAGATGCAGGCGCCGCAGCAGGCGTTCGACTACGGCACGGAGGAGTGGGAGACCTTCCACGACCACGCCCGCAACACCGTCGAGTCAGAGAACCAGCAGCTCAAGGCGTCCGGCGACGAGGACATCGCCACTGCGGGGCGCCGTCGCGTCCGCGGCATCGCCGCCGCACAGATACTCGTCACACTGCTCATCGTCACCCATAACCTTCGCAAGATCGCCGCGTTCCTGAGCGACCAGGAGATCGAGCGAGCACGCACGACCCCACGTGTGCACACCATCCGCCGACGTGACCGCGTCTGGGCGAACCGTTACACGAAGACCACAGGCAACGGCGACCTCAGCATCCCCCGAGGCGGTCGAACATCATCATCAACGACCACACCGCCTGACCAACGAAACCAGCTCGCGCTGACACCAATGCGTACCTGAACGACACCGCTCACTGACGACGCCCGCCGGCGGCACGCCCGGCACGCTCCCCGCTCCACCAGGACAATCGAACGCGCCCGAAAACCGGGCGCGTTTGTGTTCTCACGACCAAAAGCGCTCGATTGGGCGTACGCGGATCAGAATCCGGCTACGCAGACGCGAAAAAGGGAAGGGCACCTGCTCCAAGCAGGTGCCCTTCCCTTTTCTCCAGCTGTTCTGCAAACAGTTTTGCCAACAGCCCCTCGGTCGGGCTGACAGGATTTGAACCTGCGACCCCTTGACCCCCAGTCAAGTGCGCTACCAAGCTGCGCCACAGCCCGTTGTTCTGCACTCTCGCGCAGGCAACTCCCCTATCTTAGCCGTACCCGCGGCCCTCTCGCGAACCGGGGCGTTGCGGGGTGTCGGAGCCACCGCGTACCGTCGCGGTCATGCCGACGATCACCACCGAACTCGCCACGTCCGACCGCTGGGACGACGTGCAGCACGCTCTCACGGGCGGGGGCGACGGTGCGAGCTGCCAGTGCATCTGGCCGATGCTGAGCAACAAGGACTGGAACACGACCACCACGCCGCAGCGCACCGACATGTTCCGGGCCGAGATCGACGAGGGTCCACCGCCCGGGCTCGTGGCCTACGTCGACGGCGAGGCCGCGGGCTGGATCCGTATCGGACCGCGCACCGCCCAGGCCCGCATCCCCCGCACGCGCATCATCGCCGCGTCGTCCGCCGAGCCGTTCGACGACCCGTCCGTGTGGGCGGTGACGTGCTTCGTGGTGCGCCGCGAGCACCGGGGCACCGGACTCAACGCGGCACTGCTGCGGGCGGCGGTCGACTACGCCGCGGCCTCCGGAGCGCGTCTGGTCGAGGGGTACCCGGTCGACACCCGCGGCGAGAAGCAGCGCGCGAACGACCTGTTCCACGGCACGCTGAACACCTTCCTCGGCGCAGGCTTCACGGAGCAGACGGTCATGAAGCCCGGACGGGTTCTCGTGACGCTCGACCTGTCCTCCCGCACCGACGCATGACCACCACCCCGCGGCACACCCCCGCGCCCCCGGATATACCGCCGCGGCCATACGATGAGGGGATGCGCCGCCGCACCCTCCCCCGCCCGATCGTGTGGGCGTTCGCGCCGTACGTCGCGGTGTCGCTGCTGCACGTCGTGCTGCTCGCGCTCGACCACGACCTGGCCGCTCCGACCAAGCTGCTGCTCATGCCGCTGCTCGCGGTACCGGTGCTCGTGGCCGCCCCACGCCTCCGGCCGCGCTCCGCCCTCGTGCTCGCGCTCGCGGCGCTGCTGTTCTCCTGGCTGGGCGACGGCGCGGGGGCGCTGTTCCCCGCCGCCCCCGAGCTTCCGCTCATGCTCGGGTTCTTCGGCCTCGCGCACGTGGCGTACATCGTGCTGTTCGCGAGGCACCTCGCCCGGCGTCGGCTGCCCTGGTGGACGCTGGTGTACGCGGCGTGGTGGGTCGCGATGATCCTCACGCTCGGGCCGCACACCGGCCCCCTGCTGATCGCCGTCGCCGCCTACGGGCTGCTGCTGGGCGGCACGGCGGCGATGGCCGCCCGCTGCCACCCCCTCGTCGCGGTGGGCGGCGCGTTCTTCCTCGCCAGCGACACGATCCTCGCGTTCCGGCTCTTCCTCCCCGATGCTCTCCCGGCCTGGAGCAGCCCCGCCGTGATGGCGACCTACACGCTCGGACAGGGGCTCCTCATCGCGGGCACCCTGGTCGTCCTCGCACGGAAGGCCTCGTGATGGCTGACAGCGTCCGCGTCGACAGCTGGCTGTGGGCCGTCCGCGTCTACAAGACCCGGTCGGCCGCGACCACCGCATGCCGTGCGGGGCATGTGCGCGTGAACGGCGACAAGGCCAAGGCCGCGCAGACGGTCCGCATCGGCGACGAGCTGCGCATCCGCATCTCGGGGTTCGACCGCATCCTCATCGTCCGGCAGCTGCTCGTCAAACGCGTCGGCGCCCCACTCGCCGCCCTCGCCTACGAAGACCGCACACCCGAACGCGAACCGCAGGCCGCGCTCGGCCTGCGCGACCGCGGTGCCGGTCGCCCGACCAAACGCGAGCGCCGCGAGATCGACCGCCTCCGCGGCCGGGACACCCCGCCCGACTGACCCCGCGGCATCCGCTCGTCCGCACGCGTCAGGCGTCCAGCAGCCTCCGCAGCCACCCGCTCGACCGCACCTGCGCGCCCGCGGCCTCGACCCGCGCCTGCAGCTCCCGGTCGCTCGTGACCGCCAGCACCCGCTGCGCCCCCGCGACCCGACGCTCGACCTCGGCCACGATCGCATCATCGCCCGCGGCCTCGGCCCGCACGACCGCCAGCGCCGGCTCCGCGACTCCGGCCTCGGCGGCACCGGTCTCCGCGGCCTCGGTCCCGATGTCGCGGGCACGACCCTCGACCACGAGCGCCACCTCCGGGTACCAGTCGTCTCCGTCGAGCCCCAGGTCGTCCGCGGGCACCGCCAGCCCGGCCAGCCGGTCACGCAAGCGCGCGGCCGCACCTGCTCGGTCCTTCCACCAGCCGTCGGGCACCGACCCGACCACGTTCGCCCCGTCGACCACCACGGCCGGGAACACATCGAGCTGAGCGCGCAGCATCGGCCACGCCGCCCCGAACCCCGGGTGCAGCGGCAGCTCGTCCACGCGGTCGACCGGGACCCACTCCAGCGCCACGCTCTCCGGATCGCTGATCACCGGGTCGAACGGGCTGCGCACATCGGCGACTACCGTCGTGTACGACCAGATGCCGAGGTCGAGCACGCTCGTGAAGCGCGGACGCACGGCGCCGTCCGGCACGCCCGCCTCCTCCTGCGCCTCCCGGATCGCTCCGACGATCGCCGACTCGCCCTCGTGCAGCGCACCGCCGGGCAACCCCCACGTGCCGCCGAAGTGGCTCCACGACACGCGGTGCTGCAGCAGGATCCCGCGCGTCGCGTCGACCGCGAGCAGACCGGCCGCACCGAACCGCCCCCAGTAGCGCTCCCCCGTGTCTGCGACCACCCAGGCGTCGCCGGGGTTGCGCGGTCCTTCGGGGCGACGCGGTTCGCCGGGAGCGGGGGGTACGACTGTCACCCCCTCAGCTTTTCACAGCATCGGGGTGGCGGCGCCACCCGGCGACACACGCCGGAACGCGTCAGCGCTGGCGGCGCTCCCGCACGCGCATGTTGATGACGATCGGCGTCCCCTCGAACGGGTAGAGCTCGCGCAGGCGCCGCTGGATGAACCGGCGGTAGCCCGGGTCGAGGAACCCAGTCGTGAACAGCACGAACGTCGGCGGACGCGTCGAGGCCTGCGTGCCGAACAGGATGCGCGGCTGCTTGCCCCCGCGCAGCGGGTGCGGGTGCTCGGCCACGAGCTCGGCGAGGAAGGCGTTGAACTTGCCGGTCGGGATGCGGCGGTCCCAGTTCTCGAGCGCCGTCTCCAGCGCGGGCACCAGCTTGTCGAGGTGTCGCCCGGTCTTCGCGGAGATGTTCACCCGCGGAGCCCACGCCACGTGCGCGAGGTCCTGCTCGATCTCGCGCTCGAGGTACCGGCGGCGGTCGGCGTTCTCCAGGTCGTCGTCGTTCAGGCGGTCCCACTTGTTGAACGCGAGGACGAGCGCGCGGCCCGACTCCAGCACGAGGTCGATGATCCGCACGTCCTGCTCGCTGATCGTCTCCGACACGTCGAGGACCACGACGGCGACCTCGGCCTTCTCCAGCGCGGCCGACGTGCGCAGCGAGGCGTAGAAGTCCGCGCCCTGCGCCATGTGCACGCGGCGACGGATACCGGCCGTGTCGACCAGACGCCACATCTTGCCGCCGAGCTCCACGACCTCGTCGACCGGGTCGCGCGTCGTGCCGGCCAGGTCGTTCACGACCACGCGCTCCTCCCCCGCCGCCTTGTTCAGCAGCGAGGACTTGCCCACGTTGGGGCGACCGAGGATCGCGACACGTCGCGGCCCGCCGATCTCCTGCTTCGCGACCGCCGAGATCTCGGGAAGCTTCTTCAGCACGGCATCCAGGAGATCCGCCACGCCGCGGCCGTGGATGGCCGAGACCGGGTGGGGCTCACCGAGACCGAGGTTCCACAGCGCGGCGGCCTCCGGCTCCTGCCGGGCGTCGTCGATCTTGTTCGCGACCAGGAACACGGGCTTGCCGCTCTTGCGCAGCAGCTTGACCACGTGCTCGTCGGTCGAGGTGGCGCCGACCATCGCGTCGACCACGAACAGCACCACGTCGGACAGGTCGATCGCGACCTCCGCCTGCGCGGCGACCGAGCGGTCGATGCCGCGGGCGTCGGGCTCCCAGCCGCCGGTGTCGACGAGCGTGAAGCGCCGGTCGTTCCATTCGGCCTTGTAGGTGACGCGGTCGCGCGTGACCCCGGGGGTGTCCTCCACCACGGCCTCACGACGACCGAGGATGCGGTTCACGAGCGCCGACTTGCCGACGTTCGGCCGTCCGACGATCGCGACGACCGGCAGCGCGGGCAGGAACTCGATGCCGTCCTCGCCCAGCGAGACGCCCGCGAGGAGCGCGGCATCCTCGTCGTCCAGCTCGTAGTCGGCGAGACCGGCGCGCAGGGTCTCGGCGCGCTGCTCGGCGAGGTGCTCGTCGAGGTTCTCCATCTTCTCGGCGAGCTGGTCGGGGCCGCCTTCGTATTCGTCGTCAGCCACGGTGTGCTCCTCGGAGTCGTTCGATCACCGTGAGGACGGCGTCGATGGTCTGGGGGTAGTCGAGTTCGGTCGAGTCGACGACCTCGACGCCCTCGGCGGCGTTGAGGAAGTCGACGACGGCGCTGTCGGAGGCGTCGCGTCGGTGCAGGGCCGCGGCGACGGCGGCGGCGTTCTCCCCCGCGAGCTCGCCGGCACGGCGTGCGGCGCGCACCTCAGGGGCGGCGGTCAGGAGGATGCGCACGGGGGCATCCGGCGCGACCACCGTCGTGATGTCGCGGCCCTCGACCACGACGGCCGGGTAGGGCGCGTCGGCGACCAGCGCGCGGAACAGCTCGTTCACCTGCGCGCGCACCTCGGGCACGCGGGCGACGCCGCTCACCGCGCCGGAGACCCGCGGTTCGCGGATGGCGTCGGTCACGTCGGTGTCGCCCACCCGGACCGTGCGGTCGTCGGGGTCGAGGCCGAGACGGACCGGGAAGTCGGCCGCGGCGGCGCGCACGGCGGCCGCGTCATCGGTGTCGGCGCCCTGCTCCAGCACATGCCAGGCGAGCGCCCGGTACGCCGAGCCGGTGTCGAGGTAGCCGTAGCCGAGCTGGCGCGCGACCGCCTTGGAGACGCTGGACTTGCCGGAACCGGCCGGCCCGTCGATGGCGATGAACTTCGTGGCGGAGACGGTGGAGGTGTCAGTCATTCGTGTTCCCTGCAATGCGCCAGCCGCGTTCCTGGAGCCCGGTGATCGCGCCGTGCAGCGCCGCGGGGTCGACACTGATCTCGGCCAGACCGAACTGTGCGCCGGGCGAGTGCTCCAGACGCAGGTCCTCGACGTTGACGCCGAGTTCGCCGAGCTCGCCGAACAGGCGGCCGAGCTGTCCGGCGGTGTCGTCGACCATCACCACGAGCGTCTCGAAGCGCCGGTTCTGGCCGTGCTTGCCCGGCAGGCGCTCCACGCCGTCGTTGCCCTGCCGGATGGTCTCCGCGATCACACGGCGTGCGCCGGGGGCCGCCGGCGCCCGCAGCGCCTCGGCGACATCGCCCAGGTCGGCCGCCAGCGCGTCGAGGATCTCCACGACGGGCCCCGCGTTCGCGCCGAGGATCTGCACCCACAGCTCGGGCGCGGAGGCGGCGATGCGCGTCGTGTCGCGCACGCCCTGACCCGCCAGGCGCAGCGCGCCCTCCTCGGCTCCCGCGAGCCGCGCGGCCAGCAGACTCGCGACGACCTGCGGCACGTGCGAGGTGAGGGCGACCGATCGGTCGTGCTCCTCCGGCGTCATCTCCAGCGGCATCGCGCCCACGTCGAGCGCGAGCGCCTCGACCAGCGCGAGATCCGTGGCCTTCGTGTCCTCGTCGCGGCACACCACCCAGGGCCGCCCGATGAAGAGGTCGGCGCGGGCGGAGATGGCGCCGCCGCGCTCACGCCCCGCGAGCGGGTGCGAGCCGATGTAGCGCGCGAGGTCGACGCCGCGGTCGCGCAGCGTCCGGAACGGTTCGAGCTTGACGCTCGCGACATCGGTCACGACCGCGTCCGGGTACCGCTCCAGCTCGGCCTGCACCACGTCGGCTGTGACGTCGGGCGGCACGGCCACCACGATCAGCGCGGGGGCGTCGTCGTCGGCGGCGAGTCGACCGGCGCCGTAGTCCACCGCCAGTCGCAGCTGCGCCGGGGAGGCATCCGTGAGCGCCACGTCGACACCCTTGGCCCGCAGCGCATGACCGACGCTCGCGCCGAGCAGGCCGGCACCGACGATGCGGACGGTACCGGACAGACGCGGCGCGACGGCACCGGTCTTCCGCGCCGTGGGCGCACTCGTCGTGTCGGTCATTCGGTCTCCTGCTCGCCTGGCGCCGCGGCGACACCGGATTCACGGCGCGCGAGGGTCAACAGCGCACCGAGTTCGATTTTACTCAGGTCACGCGTCTTCCCCGCCGGGAGGGTTCCCAGGTGCAGCGGGCCGAACTGCCGGCGCACGAGCTCGGTCACGGGGTGGCCGACCGCGGCCATCATCCGACGCAAGATGCGGTTGCGCCCCGAGTGCAGCGTGAGCTCCACCAGGCTCGAGCCGCGCGACGTGTCCAGCAGCCGCGCCTTGTCCGCCGCGATGGGGCCGTCCTCCAGCTCGATGCCCTTCGTGAGCGTGGAGATCGTCTGCGGGGTCACCGTGCCGTCCACCTTGGCGATGTACACCTTGGTCACACCGAACGACGGATGCGCCAGCACGTGCGCGAGCTCGCCGTCGTTCGTGAGCAGCAGCAGCCCGCTGGTCTCGGCGTCGAGGCGCCCCACGTTGTAGAGCCGTTCCTCGTAGTCCTTCGTGAAGCGACGCAGGTCGGGCCGCCCGCTCTCGTCACGCATGCTGCTGACCACTCCGGTGGGCTTGTTCAGCATCACGTAGCGCTTGGTCACGTCGAGCTGCACCGCGGTGCCGTCCACGTCGACCAGGTCGCGCTCGGGGTCGATCCGACGGCCGAGCTCGGTCACGGTCTGCCCGTTCACCCGGATGCGCCCCTCGACGATGTACTGCTCGACGACACGACGCGAGGCGACGCCCGCCGCCGCGAGGACCTTCTGCAGCCGCACGCCCTCGGGCACGGTGGCGTCGTCATGGGCAACGTTCATCGGAGGGTCCCTTCGTCGAAGCCGTCGGCGCCGTCGTCCAGCAACGGCGAGATCGGCGGCAGCTCGTCCAGAGAGTTGATGCCGAGGTGCTGCAGCAGCGCGTCGGTGGTGCCGTAGTTGATCGCCCCGGTCTCGGAGTCCGCGAAGAGCTCAGTGATGAGGCCGCGGGCGAGGAGCGTGCGCACGACCGAGTCCACGTTCACGGCGCGGATCGACGCGACCTGGCTGCGGGTGACGGGCTGCTTGTAGGCGATCACCGCGAGCGTCTCCAGGGCCGCCTGCGACAGCCGTGCGGGCGCCTGCCCGCCGACGAACTCCGCCACCACGGGGTCGAGGTCTTCGCGCACGTACAGCCGCCACCCGCCACCGACCTCGCGCAGCTCGAAGCCGCGCCGCGGTCCTCGGCCCCGTCCGTCGTAGTCGTCCCCGAGCGCCTCCAGCGTCTGCCGCACGGCCGGCACCGGCGCGCCGACCGCGGCCGCGAGGGCGACCAGGCCGATCGGCTCGTCCACGATGAAGAGGATCGCCTCGACGCGCTCGCTCAGCGGCAGCTCGGAGCCCACGACCGTCGCGGCGTCGTCGCCCCCGGGCTCGACCTCCGGCCCGGTCTCGGTCTCGGTCACGGGCTCGACCTCCGGCGCGGTCTCGGTCTCGGTCACGTCATCGGTCATAGTCGGCCCCCAGGGTCGCGAGTGTCTCGTCCGACCAGGTGTCGGCGGCCCAGCGGAGCGTCAGCTCGCCGAGCGGTTCCAGTTGTTCGAAGGAGAGCGCCGCGTGGCGGTACAGCTCCAGGACGGAGATGAAGCGCGCCACCACGATCCCCGGCTCGGTGACGCCGGCGACCAGCTCGCGGAAGCTGATCGACTCGGTGCCGCGCAGCAGCGTCACGACGATCGCCGCCTGCTCGCGGATGCTCACCAGCGGTGCGTGCAGGTGATCGAGCCCGACGTGCGGCATCTCCTTGGGCGCGAAAGCCAGCAGTGCCAGCGCCGCGAAGTCGTCCGCGCTCAGCGACCACACCAGCTCCGGCGTCTTGCGGCGGTGCTTCTCCTCCAGCGGCACCGCCCGCACGTGACGGCGGTCCTCCCGCTGCAGGCACCGCGCGAACCACGCCGACACCTCCTTGAACGCCCGGTACTGCAGCAGGCGCGCGAACAGCAGGTCGCGCGCCTCCAGCAGCGCCACGGCCTCGGCGTCGACGAGCTCGCCCTGCGGCAGGAGGCCGGCGACCTTCATGTCGAGCAGCGTCGCGGCCACCACGAGGAACTCCGACGCCTGGTCGAGCTCCTCCTCGTCCTCCAGCTCGGCGAGGTAGGCGATGAACTCGTTCGTGACCGCGCTCAGCGACACCTCGGTGATGTCCATCTCGTGCTTCGAGATGAGATTCAGCAGCAGGTCGAACGGTCCGTCGAAGTTCGACAGCGAGACGCGGAAGCCCGTGTCGCCCTCCGCGGGGGCGACGGCCTCGGCGGTCGGATCGGTCTCGGCGTGCTCAGGCGACGGCGCCACGGGCGACCAGCTCCCGCGCCAGCCGCAGATACGCCTGCGCGGCGGCGTGCTCCGGCGCGAACTCGGTGATGGGCACGCCGGAGACCGAGGCGTCGGGGAACTTCACCGTGCGGCCGATCACGGTCTCCAGCACGTCGTCGCCGAAGGCCTCCACCACGCGCTCCAGCACCTCGCGCGAGTGCAGCGTGCGCGGGTCGTACATGGTCGCCAGCAGCCCGTCCATCGTGATCGACGGATTCAGGCGGTCGCGCACCTTGTCGATGGTCTCGATCAGCAGCGCCACCCCGCGCAGGGCGAAGAACTCGCACTCGAGCGGGATGATCACGCCGTGCGCGGCGGTGAGGGCGTTGACCGTGAGCAGGCCGAGCGAGGGCTGGCAGTCGATCAGGATGACGTCGTACTCGCCCGCGACCTGGCGGAGCACCCGCGCGAGGATGGTCTCGCGGGCCACCTCGTTGACCAGGTGCACCTCGGCGGCCGACAGGTCGATGTTCGCGGGCAGCACGTCGAGGCCCTCGACGTTGGAGTGGACGATCGCCTCGTGCGCGTCGCGCTTCGTGTCCAGCAGCAGGTCGTACACGGTGGGGACGTCGTGGGTCTGGATGCCCAGGCCCGCGGACAGCGCACCCTGCGGGTCGAAGTCGACGGCGAGCACCTTGCGGCCGTACTCCGCGAGGGACGCGGCGAGGTTGATCGAGGTGGTCGTCTTGCCGACGCCGCCCTTCTGGTTGCAGAGGGCGATGATGCGCGCGGGACCGTGCGACTTCAGCGGCGCCGGGATCGGGAAGCCGCGGTAGGGGCGGCCGGTGGGTCCCATGGGGGTGTCGTCGGCCTTCTTCGCCTTCGCCCTGGACTTCGCCGCGTTCTCAGCCACCGGTTCTCCTGCTCCTTCGTGCTTGCTCGATTGTAGCGGCCGGGCCGGTCACGGGCCGTCCCGGCGCGCGGCGGCGGACCCAGGCGACCGCGCGAGTCAGCGGGCCCGCGGGTGCGACGTGGCGTACACGTCGCGCAGCGCGTCGACCGACACGTGCGTGTAGATCTGAGTCGTGGCGACCGACGAGTGCCCGAGCAGCTCCTGCACCACGCGCACGTCCGCGCCGCCCTGCAGCAGATGGGTCGCGAACGAGTGCCGCAGGGTGTGCGGCGACACTTCGGCCGTGATCTGCGCCCGCTCCGCCGCCGCCCGGATCACCAGCCACGCGCTCTGCCGGGACAGCGGCGCACCGCGGGCGCCGAGGAACAGGCGCGCCGAGGCTCTGCCCTTCGCGGCGAGCCCGGGACGCACCCGCGTCAGGTACGCGTCGACCGCGTCACGCGCGTACGAGCCCACCGGCACGATGCGCTCCTTCGACCCCTTGCCGCGCAGCCGCAGCACCTCCCCGTGCGCGAGGTCGTCGACGTCGAGCCCGACCGCCTCCGACACGCGGGCGCCCGTGGCGTACAGCAGTTCCAGCAGCGCGCGGTCGCGGATGCCGAGCGGCTCCTCCGGCGACGGCGCCGCGAGCAGGCGCTCGACCTGCTCGATCGTCAGCGCCTTCGGCAGCCTCCGCGGAGCCTTGGGCGGACGCAGCCGGCCGCTCGGGTCGTCGGCCTCGATCCCCTCGCGCGCCAGGAAGCGGTGCCACCCGCGCACGGACGACTGCAACCGGGCGAGGCTCGTCGCCGCGGGCGGGGGCTCGGCGGACGCACGCTCGGCGATGAAGCGGTCGATCACCGCGGGGGTCACCTCGGTCGTGTCGGTGATGCCCTCGGCGGCGAGCCACCCCCGGTAGCCGTCGAGGTCGCGCCGGTACGCCGCGATCGTGTGCGCGCTCAGTCCGCGCTCGATCGTGACGTGACGCAGATACGCGTCGAGGGCGCGATCGAGCAGCATGTCAGCCCCGGTCGCGGAGCCTCTGCGCGGCCGCGAGCACACCGATCGCGAGGATGCCGTTGCGCATGCGACCGTCGAGCACCGCGGCCACCGCGTCGTCGAGGGGCACCCAGACGAGCCGGATGTCGGCCTCCTCGTCCTCCCGGGAGTGTGCGGCGTCGGCGGCCGTGATGCCCGTGGCGAGGAACAGCTGGATCAGCTCGTCGTTCCCGCCCGGCGTGGTCCACGACGACACCAGGGGCTCCCAGTGCGCCGCGACCAGGTCGGCCTCCTCCGCGAGCTCGCGCTGCGCGGCCGCGGCAGGGTCCTCCCCCGGCACGTCGAGCAGACCGGCGGGCAGCTCCCAATCGCGGTGCCGGATCGGGTGCCGGTACTGCTGGATCAGCAGCACCCGGCCCCGGTCGTCCAGCGCGACGATCGCCACCGCGCCGGGATGGGCGACGTACTGGCGCACGATCTCACCGTCGCCGTAGCGCACACGGTCGGAGCGCACGTCCCACACCCGTCCCTCGTACACGAGCTCGGAGTACAGGACCTCGGGGTCTAGCGGCTCGTCGCGCAGCGGACCGCCGTCGGGCAGGGCGCCAATGTCACTCATCGGCGCTGACGTCGAACAGCTCGCTCGCGCGGTGCCGCTCGATCGCCGCACCCACCAGTCCGCGGAACAGCGGGTGCGGGTCGGTCGGGCGCGACCGCAGCTCGGGGTGGGCCTGCGTGGCGATGTAGTACGGGTGCACGTCGCGCGGCAGCTCCACGTACTCGACCAGGTCCAGCTCGGGGTTCAGGCCGGAGAACACCAGCCCGGCCTCGGACAGCCGGTCGCGGTACGCGTTGTTGACCTCGTAGCGGTGGCGGTGCCGCTCCGACGCCTCCGGGGTGCCGTACAGCTCCCGCGCCAGCGAGCCCTCCGCGAGGGCGGCCTGGTAGAGCCCCAGGCGCATGGTGCCGCCCAGGTCGCCGCCGTCGAGGATCTCGACCTGCTCGGCCATGGTCGCGATCACGGGCTCCTTCGTCTCCGGGTCGAACTCGCTCGACGATGCGCCCTCGATGCCGGCCACATCGCGGGCGAACTCGATCACCATGCACTGCAGGCCGAGGCACAGTCCGAGCGTGGGGATGCCCTGCTCGCGCGCGAACTTCAGCGCGCCGAGCTTGCCCTCGATGCCGCGGATGCCGAAGCCGCCCGGCACGCAGATGCCGTCGAGCTCGGCGAGCTGCTCCTGGGCGCCCTCCGGGGTCTCGCACAGGTCGGAGGGGATCCAGCGGATGTGTACCTTGGTCTCCTGCGCGAAACCGCCGGCCTTGAGAGCCTCGGTCACGGAGAGGTACGCGTCGGGAAGGTCGATGTACTTGCCGACGAGGCCGATCGTGACCTCGTGCTTCGGGTTGTGCACCGCGTGCAGCACCTTGTTCCAGCGGGTCCAGTCGACGTCGGCCGCCTTCTGATCCAGACCGAGGCGCCGCACGATGTACGAGTCGAGCTCCTGCTCGTTCAGCGTGGAGGGGATGTCGTAGATGCTCGGGAGGTCGACCGTGTTGATGACGCCCTCGACGTCCACGTCGCACATCAGGGCGATCTTGTTGCGGTTGCTCGCGCTCACGGGACGGTCGCTGCGCAGCACCAGCGCGTCGGGCTGGATGCCCACCTGACGGAGAGCTGCGACGGAGTGCTGCGTCGGCTTGGTCTTCTGCTCACCGGAGGCGCCCATGAACGGCACGAGCGACACGTGCACGAAGAACACGTTGTCGCGGCCGAGCTCATGACGCAGCTGACGCGCGGCCTCCAGGAACGGCTGCGACTCGATGTCGCCCACCGTGCCGCCGACCTCGGTGATGATGACGTCGGGGCGCGGGTCCTCGGTCGCCTGCAGGCGCATGCGGCGCTTGATCTCGTCGGTGATGTGCGGGATGACCTGCACGGTGTCGCCGAGGTATTCACCGCGACGCTCGCGCGCGATGACCTGCGAGTAGATCTGGCCGGTGGTCACGTTGGCCGCCTGCGACAGGTTGATGTCGAGGAAGCGCTCGTAGTGGCCGATGTCGAGATCGGTCTCCGCGCCGTCGTCGGTGACGAACACCTCGCCGTGCTGGAACGGGTTCATGGTGCCCGGATCCACGTTCAGATACGGGTCGAGCTTCTGCATGACCACGCGGAGTCCGCGGGCGGTGAGCAGGTTGCCCAGGCTGGCCGCGGTGAGGCCCTTGCCCAAAGACGAAACGACACCACCAGTCACGAAGATGTGCTTGGTCGTGTCGTTCTTGGGCCCCGCAGAAGAAGAGTTCATCACGGGCTTCTATCCTAACAGTTCCCTCAGACGCCGAGGCTGAGAAGTTCGCGGGCATGGGTGAGCGCGGCGTCGGAATCGGCGAGGCCGGACAGCAGCCGCGCCATCTCGGCCTCCCGCTCCTCCCCCTCCAGACGCCGCACGCTCGAGGCGGTGACGGCCCCGTCGTTGGACTTGACGACCGTGAGGTGGTTGTTCGCGAACGCGGCGACCTGCGCCAGATGCGTCACCGCGATCACCTGCGACTTCTCCGCCAGCCGGGCGAGTCGCCGGCCGACCTCGATGGCCGCGGCCCCGCCGATGCCGGCGTCGACCTCGTCGAACACGAACGTGGGCACCGGGTCGGTCGCCGCGATGACGACCTCGATCGCGAGCATCACGCGCGACAGCTCGCCGCCCGAGGCACCCCTGGCCACCGACCGCGGTTCGGCGCCGGGGTGCGGGGCCAGCAGGATCGCCACGTCGTCGCGCCCGTGCGTGCTCTCGGCGCCGGGGGTGACCGAGACCTCCAGGCGGGCATCGGGCATCGCGAGCGCGTGGAGCTCCGCGGTGACGGCGTCGCCCAGGCGGACGGCGGCCTCCGTGCGGACGGCGGTCAGGGCGTCCGCCGCGGCGTCGAGCGCGGTACGCGCCTCCTCCCGCTCGGCGGTGAGACGCTGCAGTCGCTCGCCGTCGTCGCCGAGCTCCGCGAGGCGCGTCGAGCCCGTCTGCCACAGTCGGATGGCGTCGTCGAGGGACCCGTGCGCACGGATCAGCACGCCCAGCGCCGCCCGCCGCTCCTCGACCGCGGCGAGTTCGTGCGGGCCCGACTCGTCGAGGTCGGCGAGGAAGCCGGACAGCTGCCCGGCGGCGTCGGCGATACGGTAGCCGATGTCGGCGAGCGTCTCGGCGACCTCCGCGAGCGTCGCATCCGAGACCCGTTCGAGCGCCCGCCGCGCCTCCGCGACCAGTGCCGACGCATCCGGCTCGCCCTCCTCGTTCGAGAGCGCCCCGTGCGCGAGCGAGGCGGCCAGTCGCAGCTCCTCGGCGTTCGCGAGCCGTTCGGCGCGGGCCGCGAGTTCGGCGTCTTCGCCCGCCTCTGGTGCGGTCGCCTCGATCAGCGCGAGGTCTTCTCGCAGTCGCGCGGCCTCCTCCGCCCGGCGGTCGCGGTTGCCCGTGATCTCGGCGATCTCCGCGTCGAGGCCGCGCCAGCGCTCGAAGGCCGTGCCGTAGTGCTCCAGCGCCCGGGCGATCGCGTCACCGCCGAAGCGGTCGAGGGCGTCGCGCTGCGCAGCGGCGGACCGCAGCCGCAACTGCTCGGACTGGCCGTGCACGACCACCAGCTCGTCGGCGAGGGCGGACAGCACGCCGGCCGGAGCGGCGCGACCCCCCACGCTCGCCCTGCTTCGGCCCTCGGCGTTGAGGGTGCGCGACACGTACAGTTCGGCGCTGCCGCCACCGACCGGTTCGAGTTCGCCCCCGGCGTCGGCGACGATGTCTGCCACGTCCCCGGTCTCGGGCACGACCCAGACTCCCGCCACCGAGGCCTGGCCGGCTCCGGCGCGCACGGCACCCGAGTCGGCGCGCTGTCCGAGCAGCAGCCCGAGCCCCGTGACGACCATCGTCTTGCCCGCACCGGTCTCGCCGGTGATGGCGGTGAACCCCGGTCCGAGCGGGAGCACGGCGTCGGCGATCACACCGAGGTCCCGCAGGCGCATCTCCTCGATCACGGCTGGTTCCTCCGGTCCTGTCCGCGCCACCCTTCGACCGGCAGCTGGAACTTGCGCACCAGCCGGTTCGTGAACGCGGTCGGGTGCAGGCGCGCGAGGCGCACCGGCCGCGAGGACCGTCGCACCACCACACGCGCTCCGGGCGGGAGCTCGTGCGAGCGTCGGCCGTCGCACCAGAGGATGCCGGAGCCGTCCGTGCGCTCGAGCATCTCGATCGCGACCGCCGCGTCGGGGCTCACCACGAGCGGCTTCGCGAACAGCGCGTGGGCGGAGAGCGGCACCACGGCGATGGCCTCCACGGTCGGCCAGATCACGGGCCCGCCGGCGGAGAAGTTGTAGGCGGTGGATCCCGTCGGGGTGGACACGACCATGCCGTCGCAGCCGAAGCTCGACAGCGGGCGGCCGTCGATCTCCAGCACGACCTCGATCATGCGCTCCCTGCTGGCCTTCTCGACCGTCGCCTCGTTCAGGGCCCAGGTCTCGTAGACGACGTCGCCGGCGGCGTCCTTCACCCGCACCGAGAGCGCCAGGCGCTCCTCCACGTCGTAGTCGCGGGCGATGACACGGCGCACCGCGTCGTCCATGTCGTCGGGGTCGATCTCGGCGAGGAAGCCGACGTGGCCCATGTTGATGCCGAGCACGGGGGCACCGCTGTCGCGCACGAGCTCCGCGGCGCGCAGGATCGTGCCGTCACCGCCGAGGACGATGGCCAGCTCGAGCGCGGTCGGGTCGGCGGAGACGCCCAGGACGTCGACGTCGGCGAAGAACGGGTCGACGGCGGAGAGCGCATCGTGGTCGTCGGGCGCGAGGACCGGGCGGGCACCCGCTCCCCGCAGGGCATCGGTCACGCGACGGGCCGCTTCCACCGTCTCGACGCGGCCGGCGTGCGCGACCACCAGGATCCAGCGCTCGTTCATCGTCCCCCTGCCAGCCGGTTGATGGTGTCCATCCATTCTGTCGGATTGCTGCCGCGTCCCGGCGCGAGGTGCACGAGGTACTCCGCGTTTCCGTGCGTGCCGAGGATCGGGGAGGGAAGGATGCCGAGCATCCCAAACCCCGCGTCCCACGCGCTCCAGACGACGCGGGCCACGGCGTCGGCGCGGGTGGCCGGATCGGTGACCAGTCCCCCGCGCACCGCGGTGCGCCCGACCTCGAACTGCGGCTTCACGAGCAGCAGCACGTCGGCGCCCGGCGCGGCAACGGCGGCGATCGCCGGGAGGACGAGTTCGAGCGAGATGAACGACAGGTCGCCGACGATCAGGTCGGGCGCCGCGGGCTCGCCCGTCGCGTCCGCGAGGCTCTGCGGTGTCATGTACCGCACGTTGAAGCCCTCGACCGACACGACCCCGTCGTCCGCGGCGATGACGGGAGCCAGCTGTCCGTGTCCGACGTCGACCGCGAGCACCCGCCGCGCACCGCGCTCGCGCAGCACCTGGGTGAATCCGCCGGTCGAGGCGCCCATGTCGAGCGCGAGCCGGTCGGCGACCGCGACGCCGAAGCCATCAAGGGCGGCGACGAGCTTGTGCGCGGCGCGCCCGACGTAGTGGTCGGCGCCGGCCACGGTGAGCTCACTGTCGTCCTGGACCGGCGTGGACGCCTTGACGACGGGGCGACCGTCGACGCTCACGAGGCCCTCCGCGATGAGGGTGGCGGCATGGCTGCGCGACCGGGCGAGTCCCCGCGAGGCGAGGGCGGCGTCGAGTCGCGTCATCGTGTTCCCGGGGTCTCCCGCTGGTCGAGCCGTGATCCGCTCTCCAGCCGCCGCGAGAGCTCGTCGTGGAGCGCGGAGTAAGCGTCGGCACGAGCCGGAAGCGGCTGCCCTTCGATCAGGCGCAGGCGGCTCCACAGGCCGTCCGTCGGCGCACCGGTCGTCTCATCGCTCACGGGTTCCACTGTACGCGGCTCCTCGGACAGCCGACGGAGCCACGCGTGTGGTCAGGGGCGGTGGAACGGGTCGTCGTACAGCCGCTCGGGCACGCGCAGCACGAACACCGGAGTGCCCGAGGCCCAGATCGCGGCAGCTCCGGCCCGCAGCAGGTCGAGCTGGTTCCCGGACTCCGCGACGATCTCCACGTCCGCGCCGTGCACCCGCACCGCCGCGCCGCCGACGTCGTACACGCCGTCCGTCACCGTCGGGACCGGGTACGGCTCGTGCAGCCCGCGGAGGTCGCCGAGGATGTAGGTCGGGCGCGACCCCTCGGGCGCCGCGAGCACGTGCTTGGGGCGGTCGATCCCGGTCAGCACGAGGGCGGAGTCGATGCCGGCTCGGCTCGCTCCCATGATGTCGGTGTCGAGGCGGTCGCCGATGAACAGCGCCGTGGACGCGCCGAAGCGGTCCAGGGCCTCCTGGAAGATGGGGGTCTCCGGCTTCCCCGCCACCGTGGCCAGCCGCCCGACAGCGGTGTGCACCGCGGACACGAGGGTGCCGTTGCCGGGGGCGACGCCGCGTTCGCGCGGGATCGTCCAGTCGGTGTTGGTGGCGATCCAGGGGATGCCGCCCTCCTCCTCGGGGACCTTGAGCGCGAAGGCCGCTTCGGCGAGGTCGGTCCACGCGACCTCGGGGGCGAAGCCCTGCACGACCGCTTGTGGGTCGGCGTCAGCGCTGCGGGTCACCGTGTACCCGGCCTTCTGCACCTCATCGACGAGACCGTCGCCTCCGACGACGAGGATCGTCGCGGGAGGAGGAACGATCCCCGAGAGCAGTCGCATGGCCGCCTGCGGGCTCGTGACCACGTCGTCTGGCGCGACCGTGAGGCCCAGGCTCGTGAGGTGCGCCGCGACGGATGCGTCGGTCCGCGCCGCGTTGTTGGTGATGTACCCCAGACGCGCCGTGGCGGCTGCGGCGTTGAGGCTCTCCACGGCGTGCGGCAGGGCCCCGGGCCCGGCATACACGACTCCGTCGAGGTCGGCGAGGATCGTGTCGACGCCGTCCAGCGGAGTGCGGGGCGTCTGACGCCTGCGCGTGAAGAGCGCCATCACGCCTCCGGCTTCGAGGAACCGGGCTCGTCGTCTTCGTCGACCTCGTCGACGTCTTCGCCGAGGAGCTCGCGAACCTCATCCTCGATCGTGGGCTCGGCCTCGATCGTAGGCTCGGCCTCGCCGTCCTCACCGAAGAGGTCGGTCCCGGCACCATCGCTGTCGCCGTCGCGTCCAGAGGCAGCATCGTCGTCGCTGTCCAGGTCTCGGCCCGCCTCGACGACGAGGCCCGCGTCGCGATCCACGACACCATCACGATCCACGTCACCGTCAGCATCCACGCCACCGTCAGCATCCACGCCACCGTCAGCATCCACGCCACCGTCCACGGCGTCACCGTCGAGGCGGGCGGCATCGTCGCGGGTGCCGTCACCGTCGCGGGTGCCGTCACCGCCGCCAACGGCGTCACCGTCAGGCGTAGCAGTGCCGTCACCGTGATCGTCGAGCAACTCGTCGTCGATGAGGCCGTCTTCGACGTAGATCTCCTCGTCGCCGGCTTCGTCGACGCCGAGCGCCTCCGCCGCGACGTCGGCGCGGTGGGCCCAGAATTCTGCCTCGTCGGTGCGTCCGAGGTCTTCCAGGACCGCTGCCCGCGCGGAGAACAGTGCTGGGCTCCACTCGAACGCACGATCGGGATCGAGCTCGGGAATCTCGAGCTCACCGAGAGCCAGCTCCAGGTCGCCCTGGTCGAGCCTCGCGCCCGACATCGCGATCGCAAGAGCCACGCGCACCGCGGTGTCGAGGGTGGAGCGGTCCACGGCACGACCGGTCTCGAGTGCTCGGTCAGGACGGCCGATTCCGCGCTCGCTGTCGACCATGAGCGCGATCTGGTCGTCCTTCCCGGAGATCCTGCGATAGGTGCGCAGCTCGCGAAGAGCCAGGGCGAAGTCACCTGTCGCATAGGCCGTGATGCCGAGCGTCTCGCGGACGATCGCAATGCGACCGGCCCGGCGCGACGCCGCCAGCGCATGCTCGTGTGCCAGCGCGGGGTCTTCGTCGATCAGACGCGAGGCCATCGCCAGGTGTCGGGCGACGTGCTCCGCGTTCTCCTTGCTGAGCGTCTTCAGTTCGTTGCGCGCGGAGGAGTGCAGATCGCCGGCCGTGACCTCGTCCGGAACGGTCGGCTCGTCGAACCGGGCACGCTCGTTCGACGCGTTGGCCGGACGCTCACGCCCGGCACCGCCGCGCTGCGGGAACGACCGCGACCGGTCACTCCCCCGCTCACGCTCCGTCCGCCCTTCGCGACGCTGACCGCCATCACGGCTGAAGCCACCCTCCCGACGAGGAGCCGCGTCACGGCTGTGCCCGCCCTCGCGACGCTGGCCACCGTCACGGCTGTAGCCGCCCTCGCGACGCTGACCACCATCACGGCTGAACCCGCCCTCACGACGCTGCCCACCATCACGGCTGAAGCCCCCTTCGCGACGCTGACCACCGTCACGGTTGAACCCGCCCTCACGACGCGGTCCACCGTCACGGTTGAAGCCACCCTCGCGACGCTGGCCACCATCACGGCTGTTCCCGCCCTCGCGACGCTGACCACCATCACGGCTGTACCCGCCCTCACGACGCTGACCACCATCACGGCTGTACCCGCCCTCACGACGCGGACCACCATCACGGCTGTACCCGCCCTCACGACGCGGACCACCATCACGGCTGTACCCGCCCTCACGACGCTGACCGCCGCCATCACGGCTGTACCCGCCCTCACGACGCGGACCACCATCACGGCTGTACCCGCCCTCACGACGCTGACCGCCGCCATCACGGCTGTAGCCACCCTCACGACGCGGACCACCATCACGGCTGTAGCCACCCTCACGACGCTGACCGCCGCCATCACGGCTGTACCCGCCCTCACGACGCTGATCACCATCACGGTCAGGGCGAACCTCACCTCGCGAACCGCGGGCATCAGAGCCAGATCGTGGGCGCGAGGCACCATCGCGATACACAGGGCGCCCACCGGAACGGTTGCCGCGCGGTCCTCCATCGTCACTGCGACGCGGACGGCGCTCTTCCTCTTCCGGCATGGTGCTCCCTATTCTCGTTGTTCGTCAAACGCAAAATGGCCACCCAACGATGGGTGGCCATTTTGACTAAAAGGAGTCCGGCGGTGTCCTACTCTCCCACAGGGTCCCCCCTGCAGTACCATCGGCGCTGTGAGGCTTAGCTTCCGGGTTCGGAATG
>NZ_JBHWHK010000002.1:0-269280 GCF_042732495.1 Microbacterium sp. NPDC059771
CCGCGGTCGGAGTGCCGACGACCGTGTACGCGGTGGGGAGTCCCGCGGCCGTCGAGGCCTCCGCGAGTTCGGCGATGTCGTCGAGCCCGAGCGTCGAGGCGCCGTCCGCGGTCTCACCGCCGGGCGTGCGCAGCGTCTCCAGCAGCTGCCGCAGCTCGTGGATCGCGTCGCGCGCCGAGCCCTCGACGCCCGACAGGATCTCGGCGGCCCGCGCGGGGTCCTGGGCCAGCACCAGGCGCGCCGCGCCGGCCTGCACGCCCATGACCGAGACGTGGTGGGCGACCACGTCGTGCAGCTCGCGGGCGATGCGCACCCGGTCGAGGGCGACGGCCTGCGCCGCCGTCACCTCGCGCTCGCGCTCCAGCTCGGTCGTGCGCTGCTCCAGCACCGACCGCTGCTCGGCGGCGGCCCAGGACCGTTCGCCGAAGTAGTAGGCCCCGCCGAAGTAGAGCCCATTGAGCAGGATCTGGATCAGCATGAAGGCGACGTAGGGCGACATCGCCCCGGCCACCACCTCGGCCTTGTCCGCCTCGCTGATCGCGTCGCGGTACATCGTGAGGAGCAGCCACACGAACATCCCGACGATGATCGCCACGCGCACGATGAGGGCGCGGCGCCGGTCGTTCATCCACGCGCCGACGGTGTAGAGGCCGATGAACATCGCGATGTTGCCGACGTAGATCTCCGGTACCCGGATCGTGACGGCCGCGAAGTAGGCGACGGATACGACCACGGCCACGGTGCCGGGCCAGCGTCGACGGAACGCGAGCGGACCGGACACCACGACGGCGTAGAGGAGGGCGGTCCACAGCGGGGCCTGCTCGTCGCCGTACACCTGGGCGATGGAGGAGAGCGCGGCGCTCAGGATCGCGCCGACGAACAGCACCCCGGCGAGCAGCAGGTCGCCGCGGCGGTCGCGCTCGGTCGGCGTGCGGGTGAAGGGCATCCCTCCACCGTAGGGCGGCGTTCGGCGGGGCCGCATCCCCCGGACGGCGGAGGCGGCGCGGAGGGGTCTTGACCGCGCACTTGTTTTTTGCAAGTATCACCGCATGAGCCTCTTCCTCACCTGCCCGGTCGAGAGCGTCGAACGCGCGACCGCCTTCTACACGGCCATCGGCTGGACCCTCAACGAGGAGATGTCCGACCACAACGTGTCGTGCTTCGCCATCGCGCCCGGGCAGTACGTCATGCTCGGCAGCCGCGAGATGTACGCCAGCGTCGGCGGCGTCGACGAGCTCGTCGGCGGCCCCGACACCCCGTCCAAGGTCACCGTCTCGTTCGACCTCGGCAGCCGCGAGGCGGTCGACGAGCTGGTCGAGCGCGCGAGAGCGGCGGGCGGCCGCATCGGCGAGACCGACGACTACCCCTTCATGTACCAGCGCCAGTTCGACGACCCCGACGGCTACCACTACTCGCCGTTCTGGATGAAGCCGGACGCCGACGCCGACGCGTGAGCGACCTCGGTGCCGCGCTCGGCGTGGTCGGGGCGCGCTGGGCGCTGCTGATCGTGGAGCGGCTGCTCGACGGACCCCAGCGCTACGGCGATCTGCAGCGCGACCTCGGAGTCCCTACGAACATCCTCGCCACGCGCCTGCGCGAGCTGGAGGCCGCCGGGGTGCTCGCGCGACTGCCGCTCCGGCACAACACCCGGGCGTACGCGCTCACCGACCGCGGGCTCGCACTGCGGGAGGCGATCGAGGCGCTGCGGGCGTGGGGTGCCGCGGAGGAGGATGAAGTTCCCTCGACGAGAACGGAGAAGTGACATGAGCGAAGACGCACCCGGTCGCATCCTGATCGACCTGTTCAGCACCCTCGACGGCGTGGCCCAGGGCCCCGGCGGCGTGGGGGAGGACACCTCGGGCGGATTCCGGTTCAGCGGATGGCAGGCCGGTTACCCCTCACCCGGCATGGGCGCCGAGGTCGACGCGGGGATGCGGGGCCTCGACGCGCTGCTGCTCGGCCGCCGCACCTACGACATCTTCGCCTCGTACTGGCCGCAGCACACCGATGGCGAGGAGGGTCACATCGGCCGGCTCTTCGACGCGGTGCCGAAGTACGTGGCGTCGCGGAACCCCGACCTCGCGCTCGACTGGCAGGGCAGCTCGCGCGTGGGCGACGACCTGGCCGCCGAGATCGCCCGCCTGCGCGCGACCCACCGCGAGGTGGCCGTGATCGGCAGCATCGACTTCGTGCACACCCTGCTCGCCGAGGGGCTGTTCGATCAGCTCAACCTGTGGGTGTACCCGCTGCTGCTCGGCACGGGGAAGAAGGTGTTCGACGACGCAGCGCTCCCGTCGGTGCTGCGACTGCTCGAACCGCCGGTCGTCGACGACGCGGGCGTGATGCTCCTCCGCTACGGCCGCACCGATCGCACCCCGGAGGTCGGCACGTTCGGCGCCTGAGGCGGGTCAGCCCAGCAGTCGCTCGATCACGCGCGCGACGCCGTCCTCGTCGTTGGTCGCGGTGACCTCGTCGGCGGCGTCCCGCACCACGGGCTCCGCGTGCGCCATCGCCACCCCGCGCCCCGCCCAGCGGAGCATCTCGACGTCGTTCAGCGCGTCGCCGAACGCGACGACCTCGGCGCGGTCGATGTCCAGGTGCGCGCACATCCGCGCGAGCCCGGTCGCCTTCGTCACGCCCTCGGCCATCACCTCCACGAACGGCGCACCGGACAGGGTGGCTTCGAAGCCGGTGAGCCCGAGCGAGCGCAGCGTGTCGAACAGTGCGGCGGGTGCGAGCTCCGGGTGGCGGATCACGAGCTTCAGGCTCGGCGCCGCGAGCACCTGCTCCAGCGGCACGCCGCCCATCGTCGCCGGATCGCGCTTGTGGTCGGACAGGCTCGCGATCGCCGCGTAGCCGTCCTGCGCGACGAAGGTCTCGCCGCCCTCGCGCACGCTCGCGAACAGCAGCCCGGGGATGCTCGCGCGGAGGGCATCGGCGAGCGTGCGGATCGTGTCGGACGGCAGCTCCTCGGCGAACAGCATCCGTCCGTCGCCGAGGTGCACCGCGTAGGCGCCGTTGCTGCACAGCGCCCACCCGTCGAATCCGGCGTCGGCGGCGATCGCGCGCAGTCCGATCGGCTGGCGCGCGGTGACGGGCACCACGGGGATGCCCCGCTCCCGCGCCGCGTCGAGCGCCGCGCGGGTGCGCGGTGTCACGGAGGAGGAGGGGTCGAGCAGCGTGCCGTCGAGATCGGTCGCGATCAGTCGCACGTCGTCGCGCTCCGTCAGGAGAAGATCATCGGCAGGTCGTCGTCGGCGTCTGCTCCGCCGAAGTCGAGGTCCACCACCACGGGCACGTGGTCGCTGGGCTGCTCGCCCTTGCGCTCGTTGCGATGGATCGACGCGCCGGTGACCGCGTCGGCCAGCGTCTTCGAACCGAGGATGAAGTCGATGCGGATGCCCTCGTTGCGCGGGAACTTGAGCCGCTGGTAGTCCCAGTAGGTGTAGCCCTCGGGCAGCAGCGGGCGCACCACATCGGTGACACCGGCATCGGCCAGGGCGAAGAACGCCTCACGCTCGGCGGGCGAGACGTGCGTCGAGCGGCCCACCACGATGTCGGGGTCGCCGTTGTCGTGGTCGAACGGGATGATGTTGAAGTCGCCGACGAGGGCGAGCGGCAGGTCGGGGTTCGCCGACAGCTCGGCCGCGGTGGACTGCCTCAGCTGCTCGAGCCAGTGCAGCTTGTACGCGTAGTGCGGGTCGTCGAGGGAGCGCCCGTTCGGCACGTACAGGCTCCATACGCGCACGCCGTCGACCATCACCCCGAGCGCGCGCGCCTCCTGCGGAGCGTCGGGGCCCTCGTGACCCTTGGCGAAACCGGGCATGCCGTCGAACGCGGTGCGCACGTCGGTGATGGGCAGGCGGCTGGCGATCGCGACGCCGTTCCACTGGTTCAGGCCGTGCACCTCGACGTGGTAGCCGGCCTCCTCGAAGGGGGCGAAGGGGAACTGCTCCGGCTTGCACTTCACCTCCTGCATCGCGAGCACGTCGATGTCTTCACGGACGGCGAACTCGACGGTGCGGGCGACACGGGTGCGGATGGAGTTGACGTTCCAGGTGGCCAAGCGCATGCGTCCAGCCTAGTTGCGGCCTCCTACACTGGATGCCGTGACCGCACTCGACGCAGACCGCCAGACCCTCCTCGACCTCATCACCGACGAGGCGGTGTTCCACGGCGACTTCACCCTCTCCAGCGGCAAGAAGGCCACCTACTACGTCGACATGCGCAAGCTCACGCTCGACCACCGCGCCGCTCCCGCCATCGGCCGGATCATGCTCGACCTGATCGCCGACCTCGACGTCGTCGCGGTCGGCGGTCTCACGCTCGGCGCCGACCCCATCGCGAACTCCGTGCTGCACGCCTCGGTCGGCACCGACCGTCCGCTCGACGCGTTCGTCGTGCGCAAGGAGCCCAAGGACCACGGCCGCGGCCGTCAGATCGAGGGCGCCGACGTGAAGGGCAAGCGCGTGGTCGTGCTGGAGGACACGTCGACCACCGGGCAGTCGGCGCTCAAGGCCGTCGAGGCGCTGCGCACGGAGGGCGCCGAGGTCGTGGCCGTCGCCGTGATCGTCGACCGCAAGACCGGAGCGCAGGCGGCCATCGAAGCCGAGGGGCTGGAGTGGCGCGCCGCGTTCGACCTCGACGACCTCGGGCTCGACCCGCAGTGACCCGCTACGCCCTGGCCGTCGACGTCGGCGGCACCAAGATGGAGGCCGCCCTCGTCTCGGCGGACGGCGTGCTCGTCGAAGGCAGCCGCAGCCGGCAGCCCACCGGGCGCGCGGCCACGCCCCCGGCCCTCGCCGCCGCGGTCGACGCGATCGTGCGGCATGCCCTGGCCGCACTGCCGGCCGGCGCGGAACTCGTCGGGGCGGGGATCGGCAGCGCCGGTCCGGTGGATCGCGTCGCGGGCACCATCGAGCCGGTGAACATGCCGCTCGCGCACGGCTTCGCCCTCGCGGCGGCGGTGCGGGACGCGGCGACGGCGGTGCTCGGCCGCGACCTTCCCACGACGCTGGGCCACGACGGGGGTGCCCTCGCCCTGGCGGAGTCGTGGCTCGGGGCGACCCGTGACGCGGGGGCCTCGCTGTCGATCGTGGTGTCGACGGGCGTCGGCGGCGGCTTCGTGGTGAACGGCGCCTACATCCCGGGAGCCACCGGCAACGCGGGTCACCTCGGTCAGGTGCGCCGCGAGGGAGGGCTCACGCTCGAGGAGATCGCCTCCGGCCCCGCGAGCGCCGCCTGGGCGCAGGAGCAGGGGTGGACCGGCGCGACGGGGGAGGACCTCGCGCGCGACGCGGCAGCCGGAGACGCGATCGCCCGCGCGGCCATCGAGCGCTCGGCCCGCGCGGTCGGCGAAGCGCTCGCGGACGCCGCGACCCTGGTCGACCTCGACGTGGTGGCCATCGGCGGCGGGTTCTCGCGGGTGTCGTCCGACTACATCGACCTCGTGCAGCAGGCGCTCACCGCGCACGCCGTGCACCCGTACTCCCGGCGTACCCGGGCCGTGCGCTCGGGCCTCGGCGACGAAGGGCCCCTCATCGGCGCCGCCGCCCTCGCGCTCCGTTGAACCCTCACGCGCACGCCCTCAGCGCGCGGCGGTCAGCAGGTGGCGGGGTGGTCCCTCGAGGCGGGCGACGGCGATCTTGAGGTCGGTGACGTCGGCGCCGACGGCGTCGAGGCGGGTGGTGAGCTTCTCCTCGACGGTGTCGATGCGGGTGGTGAGCTTGTCCTCGACGCTGTCGATACGGGTGGTGAGCTTCTCGTCGACGGCGTCGATGCGGGTGGTGAGCTTCGCGTCGACGGCATCGATGCGGCGCACGACCCAGGCCATGGCGGCGAACATGCCGGTGCCGAGGGTGAGCACGATGCCGATCGCGCTGATGACGACCGTCAGGCTGTCGGTGGACACGGATGCTCTCCTCGGGTGCGGTGTGTCTTCGACGATACGTCGCCGCGGGTGTGGCGACTCCCGGAATCCCGGCATCTGTGAGGAAGGGGAGAGAGGCGCGGATGGGGGAGGAGGAGCGCCTCAGCCGGTCGCCGACACGCGCCGTCCGGAGCGCGACGTCACGAGCATCAGGACCGGGACGACAGCGCACAGCACGGCCGAGACGACGAAGGTCGCAGGAGCCGCCGGATCCCGACCGATGAGCAGGATCAGCGTGGGCACGAAGGTGCCGCCCACCGCGCCGCAGGCGACCAGGGCTCCGGTCACGGCGGCGCTCCGTGCGGGGTCGAGGCGGTCGAGGGCGAGACCGAGGATCAGGCCGTAGCTCGGCGCGAGCAGCACGACCACCGCCGCCAGGGCCACGAGCGCTCCCACCGGCTGAGGGCCCACGAGCGCGCCGGCCACGCCCATCAGCACGGCCGCGCCCGCCGTGGCCGCGACCAGGATCGCGAGCGGGGGCACCGACGCGCGGCGCAGGGCCGCTGCCCCGAAACGGCCCGCCGCCATCAGGCCCCAGAACGCGGAGGTGCCGAGCGCGGCCGCGGCCGGTTCGAGCGTGAGCACGCGCTCCGGGATCACGGCCGACCAGCCGGAGAGCACGGTCTCGACCCCCACGTAGAGCGGCAGGGCGAGCGCGAACGGCAGCAGCACCGCGAGCGACCGCACGTCACGCGGCGCCGGGGCTTTCGCGGCGACCGTCGGCACGGGCGCGATGAGCACCGACACGGTCACCAGCGGCACCGCGGCGAGAAGGGCCAGCAGCGGACGGGTGTGCGCTCCCAGCACCACCGCGAGCGGGGTGGCCGCGGCGCACACGGCGACCGTGCCCATCAGCGCACTCAGCAGCCCGGTCGCGCTGCGCGTGCTCGCGGCCTTCGCGGCCACCGAGCCCGAGGCCTCCACGAGCCCGAAGCCGAACCCGGCGACGGCGGCGGCGGCGATGAACACGACCGCATCGCCCGCCCACGCGGCGGCGACGAGCGCCACGGCCTGCAGGGCGCTGCCGAGCAGCAGTGTCGTGCGCGGGGGCTTCCGCGTCAGCAGCGGACCCGAGGCCAGCACGCCCACCAGCAGCCCGGCGAAGAGCACGGGCACCGCGGCGCTGAGGTCGGCGCCGATGTCCCGCTGCGCCGAGGGCAGCACGGCGGGGACGAACGCCGCGGTCACGCCGAGTCCCGCGAACGCGCTGAACAGGCCGAGGCGGATCCGGCCGTCCGCGCCCGTCATGCGCCGTTGGCGCGCACGTGGTGCACGGCCGCGAACGTGTCGCGCAGCGCCTCCATCGAGCGGTCGTAGTTCGACTGGGCGACCCCGATGAAGATGCAGTCGACGACCATGAGCTGGGCGATGCGGCTGCCGAGCGCGCCGGAGCGGAACCCGGTCTCGCGCGCGGCGGTCGTCAGCACGATGTCGGCCTGCCCGGCCAGCGGCGCGCCCGCATGGTTGGTGATAGCGATCGTGGTGGCCCCCGCCTTGCGGGCCAGGAGCAGGAACTCGATGGTGTCGGTGGTCGCGCCGCTGTGCGACACCGCGATGGCGACGTTGCCGGGGCCGAGGGTGGCGGCGGAGGTCCAGGCGGCGTGCGGATCGGACCACTCCAGGGCCGTGCGCCCGATCCGGGTGAGCTTGCGCTGGAGGTCGAGGCCGACGATCGAGCTGGCCCCGACGCCGAAGATGTCGACGCGGCTCGACGACGTGATCGCCTCGACCGCGGCGCGCAGCGACTCGGTGTCGAGCACCTTGGCGGTGTCGGCGAGCGACAGCGTCTCGGCGAGGGACACCTTCGCCACGATGTCGGCGAGCGTGTCGTTGCGGTCGATGTCGCCCGACACGGCGGGGAGCGCGGCGGTGTCGTACGTCTCGCGCTCCACCTCGCGCAGCACGTGGTTGCGCAGCTCGCGCACGTGCTCGTATCCCAGGCGCTTGCAGAAGCGGACGACGGAGGTGGTGGAGGTGTCGCAGCGGTGGGCGAGCTCGGCGACCGAGAGGCCGGCGGTGGCGGCCGGGTCGGCGAGGAAGAGATCGGCGATGCGCTGCTCGCTCGGGCGGAGCTCGGGGCGGATCGCCCGCATGCGCACCAGCACGGGGGGAGCGCCGGCGTCGTCGCGGGCGGCGTCGTGGGACATGTGTTCTCCGATCGGTGTTCATAACAGTAGAGGAACTTCTGTTACACCGACAGCGACCTTCGTGTACTTTTGGTACCACCCAGACCGACGATGTTCACGGGACGTCAGGCAGCATCGCCTGAACCCAGCCAGGGCGACGCGGTCCCAGCCAGGAGGAAACAGCATGAGCACAGTACGGCGGGCGTCATTCGGCGCTCTCTCCGCCGCGGGCGTCGCGATGGCGCTCGTCATCACCGGGTGTTCCGCGCCGGCGTCGAACCCCTCGCCCTCCGAGGGCGGCACCGCGGGCGGCGACCTCGTCATCGGCGTCACCAGCGACCCGGACACCCTCTTCCCGTGGAAGGCCACGCAGTTCCAGGCGGTCAACGTCCTGCAGAACCTGTACGGCACGCTCACCGAGTTCGACGAGGACCTGAACGTGGTGCCCGGCCTCGCCGAGTCGTGGGACGTCTCGGAAGACGGCCTCACCGTCACCTTCCACCTCCGCGAGGGCGTCACCTTCGCCGACGGCAGCACGTTCGGCTCCGAAGACGTGAAGTACTCCCTCGACGCGATCGCCGCCGAGGCCACCGCGGCCGTCGCGCGCAGCTCGCTGGCGTCCGTCACCGCGGTCGAGGCGACCGACGAGACCACCGTCACCCTCACCCTCAGCGCCCCCGACGCGGCCCTGCCCGCCAACCTCGCCGTGATCAACATGGCCATGCTCTCCTCCGACGACACCGAGGAAGCGCTCAACACCACCCCGAACGGCACCGGCCCGTTCGTGCTCGAGGACCGCACCGCCAGCCAGTCGCTCACGCTCGCCAAGAACGACGACTACTGGGGCGACAAGGCGCTGCTCGACACGGTCGAGTTCCGCGTGATCCCCGACGAGTCGTCGATCGTATCGGCCATGCAGTCCGGCAACGTGCAGCTCGCGGTGTTCGACGACCCGCTGGTCGCCCAGACCGCCGAGGGCGCGAACGTCGAGGTCGCCACGACCCCGCAGCTCAGCTACCACGCCCTTCAGCTCAACGCCACGCGCGGCGACCTGGCCGACGTGAACGTGCGGCTCGCGATCCAGTGCGCGATCGACCGCGAGGAGGTGCTGGAGACCGCCGCGCTCGGCGAGGGCGAGGTCACCGGGCCCATCACGTCGCCGGCGTTCAAGTCCGACCCCGACGCGCGCCCGTGCCCCGAGCGCGACCTCGACAAGGCGGCCGAGTACCTGAAGAAGGCCGGCAAGGAGGACGGCGTCACGATCAAGACGATCGTGTCGCAGGGCGAGTACGCCACCTCCGTCAACGAGGCGCAGAACCTGAAGGCGCAGCTCGCCGACGCCGACATCACGCTCGACCTCGAGGTGCTCGAGTCCGGCGCGTTCGTCGACCGCTGGATCGCCGCCGACTTCGACGCCGCGGTCGCCCTCAACGGCGGACGCCCCGACCCCGACGGCATGTACGGGCGCTACTTCACCAGCACCGGCAACCTGAACAAGGTCGCGGGGTACTCCTCGCCCGAGCTCGACGCGCTGTTCGCCGAGGGCCGCCAGACCGCCGACACCGAGAAGCGCAAGGAGATCTACGCCGAGGTCTCCGAGAACCTCGAGGACAACGCCGCCTGGATCTGGCTGTTCACCAGCTACACCTACACGGCCACTGCCACCAGCGTGGACGGCTTCACCCCGATGGCGAACGGCTCGCTGCAGTACCTGCGGACCACCTCCATCCAGTAGCGGACCGGAGGGGGCGCGGCCGCCCGCGCCCCCTCCGTCCCCCTCCGACGACAGGCACCCTCACACGCGCATGTTCAGACAGCTCCTCCGCAACAGCGTGCTGCGACGCATCCTCGCAGCCCTCGGCACCCTCTTCGGGGTCGCCGTGTTCGTCTTCCTGATGCTGCGCGCCATCCCCGGCGACCAGATCAGCTCGGGACTCGGCACCGAGGCCGCCGCGCTCACCCCGGCGCAGCGTGAGGCTCTCGAGGCCTACTACGGCCTGGACCAGCCGCTGTTCGTGCAGTTCTTCTCCTGGCTGGGCAACATCTTCACCGGCAACCTCGGCTTCTCGTCGCGGGCGCAGACGAGCGTGCTCGACCTCACCGCGGCCGCCCTGCCCGTCACGTTCGAGCTCGCGATCCTCTCGATCGTGATCGCCCTCGCGATCGGCATCCCGCTCGGCATGCTGTCGGCCTCCAAGCCGGACTCGCTCCGCGACGGCGTCGGCCAGGTCGTGGGACTCGCGGGCCTCTCGATCCCGGCGTTCCTGCTCGGCACGGCGCTGCTGGCGATCCTGGCCCAGTCGCTCGGCTTCAACCCCAACGGCCAGGGCTACGCGCGGCTGTTCGACGACCCGCTGCTGAACCTGCAGCAGATGCTGCTCCCGTCGATCGTGCTCGGCTTCGGCATCGCGGCGCCGATCATGCGCACGACCCGCACCGCCGTGCTGGAGATCCGCGCGAACGACTTCATCCGCACGGCCCGGGCGAAGGGCGTGCCGCCCCGCCGCCTCCAGGTGCGCCACGTGCTCGGCAACGCGCTGGTCCCGATCGTCACCATGACCGGCCTGCAGTTCGGCTACCTGCTCGGCGGCGCCGTCGTGGTGGAGCAGATCTTCTCGCTCCCCGGCATCGGCCGTCAGGTGCTGCTCGGCATCCAACAGAAGGAGTACGCGCTCGTGCAGAGCACCGTGCTGGTGATCGCGCTCGCCTTCGTCATCGTCAACCTGCTCACCGACCTGCTGTACCGGGTCATCGATCCCCGGGTGCGTGCCGCATGACCGACATCTCTCAGACACCGGCCCTCGCCCCCGGCGGAGGGCGCACCATGGAGCGCGTGCGTCTCCTGCTGCGCAGCCGCAGCGGGCTCGCCGGCCTCATCATCGTGTTCCTGCTGGCGGTGCTCAGCGTCGTGTCGGCGTTCGGCCTGCTGCCCTTCGACCCGCTGGCGCAGGATCCGCCCTCGCGCCTGCAGCCGCCGTCGGCCGTGCACTGGTTCGGCACCGACCAGTTCGGCCGCGACGTGTTCTCGCGCGTGGCCGCCGGCGTCGCGAACTCGGCGCTGATCTCGGTCGTCGCGGTGGCGTTCGCGACCGTGGTCGGCACGGTCTGCGGCCTCATCGCCGGCTTCTACCGCGGCATCTCCGACGGTGCGATCACCGCGGTCACCAACGTCCTGTTCGCGTTCCCGCCGCTGCTGCTGGCACTGTCGCTCGCCTCGGTGTTCGACCGCAACTGGTTCACGATCGCGGTCGCCATCGCGATCGTCTACGTGCCGATCTTCATCCGCGTCACGCGCGGCCCGGTGCTGTCGCTGCGCGAGGTCGAGTACGTCAAGGCCGCCAAGAGCACGGGGCAGGGCCGCATGGCCACGATGTTCCGGCACGTGCTGCCCAACATCACGTCGATCATCATCGTGCAGGTCACGCTGTCGCTGTCGTGGGCCGTGCTGACCGAGGCGTCGCTGAGCTTCCTCGGCCTCGGCACGCCGCCGCCCGCGCCGTCGCTCGGCTCGATGATCTTCGAGGCGCGCACGCTCGTCACCATCGCGCCGTGGACCATGATCGCGCCCGGCGTGGTCGTGGTGCTGCTCGTGGTCGGGCTCAACCTGCTGGGCGACGGGCTGCGTGACAGCCTCGACCCGCGGAACCGGGGGAAGCGATGACCCTGGAGGATCTCGGCGCCCTCGCCACCGAGGCCAGCGACCCCCGCTACGCGCGACTCGACCAGATGAGCGTGGCGGAGCTCGCCCAGACCATGAACGACGCCGACGCCACGGTGCCCGCGGCCGTGCGGCGCGCACTGCCGCAGATCGTCCCGGCCATCGAGGCCACCGCGGAGCGGATGGCGCGGGGCGGACGGCTGGTCTACGTCGGGGCAGGGACGCCCGGTCGCATCGGGGTGCTCGACGCCTCGGAATGCCCGCCCACGTTCAGCACGCCGCCCGAGCTGGTGTTCGCCATCATGGCCGGCGGGCCCGGCGCGATCGTGAACCCGGTCGAGGGCGCGGAAGACGACGCCGAGGCCGGAGCCGCCGCGATCGACGCCGCCGACATCGGCCCGCTCGACACCGTGATCGGCATCGCCTCGAGCGGCCGCACCCCGTACGTGGTCGCGGCCGTCCGCCGGGCGCGCGAGCGCGGGGCGCTGGGCATCGGGCTGTCGTGCAACGCGGACACCCCGCTGAGCGCCGTCGCCGAGCACGGCATCGAGGTCGAGGTCGGCCCCGAGGTGCTGTCGGGTTCCACCCGCCTCAAGTCGGGCACGGCGCAGAAGCTCGTGCTCAACATGTTCTCGACCATCTCGATGGTGCGAGGCGGCAAGGCCTACGGCAACCTGATGGTCGACGTGAAGGCCACGAACCACAAGCTCCGCGAGCGCGCGATCCGCATGGTGCGCACGATCGCCGAGGTCGATCGCGACACCGCGGTCGCGGCGCTGGAGACCGCCGCCTGGGACGTGAAGCTCGCGTCGATCATGATCCGCCGCGGCGAGGACCTCGCCGCGGCCACCACCCGACTCACCGCGGCAGGCGGACGCCTGCGCACGGCACTGGAGGAGAACTGATGCGCGTCCTCGGACTGATCTCCGGCACCTCGCACGACGGGATCGATGCCGCCGTCGTCGACTTCGCGACCAGCGGGGGCTTCACCGACCACGGCGTCGACCTGACCGGCACCGTGCTCGCGGCCACGAGCGTGCCGTACGCGCCGGAGCTGCGCGCCCGGCTGATCGCCGCCCTCCCGCCCGCGCCGACCACGCTCGCTGAGGTCGCGGAGCTCGACACCCTCATCGGCCAGGCGTTCGCCGACGTCGCGGCCGACATCGCCGCGCAGGTCGGCGGGGTCGACGCGATCTGCTCCCACGGGCAGACCGTGTACCACTGGGTCGACGGCGCCCACGCCCTGGGGACCCTGCAGATCGGGCAGCCCGCCTGGATCGCGGAGAGGGTCGGGGTGCCCGTGGTGTCGGACATCCGCATCCGCGACATCACCGCGGGCGGCCACGGCGCCCCGCTGGTGTCGTTCCTCGACGAGCTGCTGCTGCGCGGACGAGCCGGGGTCACGGCGGCCCTCAACCTCGGCGGCATCTCGAACATGACGGTCGTGCGACAGGACGGCCTGGTCGCCTACGACATCGGTCCCGCGAACGCGCTGGTCGACGCGGTCATCGTGGAGCACGGGCTCAACCCGCTCGGCTACGACGACGATGCGGCCGTGGCGCGCACCGGCCGCGTCGACGAGGCGCTGCTGTCGGCCCTCCTCGACGACCCGTACTACGCGCTGACGCCGCCGAAGAGCACCGGCAAGGAGCACTTCCACCTCGGCTACGTGCACGAGCACCTGGCCGCGCAGGGCCGCGACATCCCGGTCGCCGATGTCGTGCGCACGCTCACCGAGCTCACCGTCCGCACGGTCGCCCGCGACGTCGCCGCGGCGGGCATCGGCTTCCTCGCCGTCTCGGGCGGCGGGTGCCGCAACCCGCTGATCCTCGAGGGTCTGCGCGCCGCGCTGCCGGAGACCGAGGTCGTGCTGGCCGACGAGCTGGGGGCTCCCGCCGACAGCAAGGAGGCGATCCTGCTCGCGCTCATCGGCTGGTCCACGATGCACGGCGTCCCCGCCATCGTCCCCGGCGGCACGGGCGCCCGCGAGCCCCGCATCCTCGGCACGATCACGCCCGGCGCCGGCCCGCTGCATATGCCGGAGCCGGTCGCGGCGATCGATTCGCTCACGCTCGGGGAGGCGACGGCGTCGTGAGCGGCCACGGAGCAGGCCAGGTGCGCGGCGCGAGCGCTGCGGGGGCCGTCGCGGCGGTGATGCGCGGCGACACCGCCCCCCGCGCGGTGGTCGCCGGGGTGGTCACGAGCACCTCGCGTGACGTCGCGGTGGGTGGCCTCGCGGACCTTGCGGGAACCCCGGTCACGCGCGACACCGCCTTCGACCTCGCCTCGGTGTCGAAGGTCGCGGCGACCACCACGGCTCTGCTGCGCCTGGTGAGCACGGGCGACCTCGGCGTCGACGACCCGGTCGACCGCTTCCTCCCGGGCACCGCGTGCGCTCCCGGCACCACGGTGCGCCACCTGCTGCAGCACCGCGCCGGACTGTGGGAGTGGCAGCCGCTGTACCTCGACCCCGCCCCCGCCGACGCGGTCGTGGACGCCCTGCCGTTGCGCTACGGCCTCGACGAGGGGCGGCACTACTCCGACCTGGGCTTCATCCTGCTCGGGCGCCTCATCACCGCGGTGACCGGCCTTCCGCTCGACGCCGCCGTGCGGGAGCTGGTGACCGCGCCGCTGGGACTCGCGCACACGGGCTACGGCCCCGTCGGCCCTCCCGTCGCGTCCTCCGGCATCGGCGACGCCGCCGAGCGCCGCATGGTGGCCACGGGCGACCCCTACCCGATCCTCACGTCGCGCCGGCACTTCCCGTGGCGGGAGGACGAGATCGCCGGCAGCGTCAACGACGGCAACTGCTTCCACGCGCTCGGCGGCGTCTCCGGGCACGCGGGCCTGTTCGGCACGGTCGATGACCTGCTCACGCTCGGCGCCGCGCTCGCCGACGCCGACCGGCACACCGACCTCTGGCACCCCGACGCGGTCGCCGACTTCTTCCGCGACGGCCCGGACGCCGGTCAGGCCCTGGGCTGGCGCAGCGACACCGTGCCGGTCGACGGCCGCCCCACCCGTCTGCTGTGGCACCCGGGCTACACCGGCTGCGCGCTCGGCCTCGTGCCGGCGACGGGCACCGCGGCCGTGCTGCTGAGCACCCGTCTCCTCGCGGCCGAGATCGCCCCGACCGAGACCCTGTGGCGTGCGGCGCTGCCCGCCCTCCTGGACCCCGAAGGAACGAGTACCCCATGAGCACCACCCCGCCCGTGCTGAGCATCGACGGCCTCGCCGTCGCCTTCCGGACCGGTTCCGAGCTGATCACCGCGATCAGCGACGTGAACATCGACATCGCCGCGGGCGAGACCGTCGCGGTGGTCGGCGAGTCCGGCTCGGGGAAGTCCACGACCGCCGCCGCCGTCAACCGGCTGCTCCCCGAGAACGGCGTGATCACGGCGGGCAGCATCCGCTTCGACGGGCGCGAGCTGACCGAGCTGCCCGAGAGCGCGATGATCTCGCTGCGCGGCGCCGGGATCGGGCTCGTGCCGCAGGACCCGATGTCGAACCTCAACCCGCTCATGCGCGTGGGGGAGCAGATCGGCGAGGCGCTGGAGGTGCACGGTCACACCAGCGGCGAGGCGACGAAGGTCCGCGTGGTCGAGCTGCTGGAGATGGTGGGCATCGCCGACGCCGCCCGGCGCGCACGGCAGTACCCGCACGAGTTCTCCGGCGGGATGCGCCAGCGCGTGCTGATCGCGATGGGGCTCGCGTGCAAGCCCCGGCTGCTGATCGCCGACGAGCCCACCTCGGCCCTCGACGTCACGGTGCAGCGCCGCATCCTCGACCAGCTCGACCAGCTCACCGACGAGCTCGGGACCGCGGTCTTCCTCATCACGCACGACCTGGCGCTCGCGGCCGAGCGCGCCGACCGCATCGTGGTCATGTTCCGGGGCCGCGTGGTCGAGGAGGGCACGTCCGCCCAGGTGCTGGGCAACCCGCAGCACGAGTACACCAGGCAGCTGCTGGCCGCGGCGCCGAGCCTCTCCTCCCGGCGCGACGCCCTGCCCGTGCGCACGGCCGCGACCGACGCCGTGCCGTTCGTGGAGATCCGCGACCTGCGCAAGGAGTTCCCGGTGCGCGGCGCCAAGGCCGGGGAGCCCCAGACCTTCACGGCGGTCGACGGTGTGAGCCTCACGATCCGCCGCGGCACGACCGTGTCGATCGTGGGGGAGTCCGGGTCGGGCAAGTCCACGACCGCGAACATGGTGCTGGGGCTGGAGGACGCCACCTCCGGATCGATCCTGTTCGACGGGCTCGACCTCACCACGCTGCGCCGCAAGGAGCTGTTCGCCCTGCGCCGCCGCGTGCAGCCGGTGTTCCAGAACCCCTACGCCTCGCTCGACCCGCGGTTCACCGTGGAGCAGTCGATCGCGGAACCGCTGCGCGTGCACCGCATCGGCACCGCGGCCTCGCGTCACGCCCGCGTCCTGGAGCTGCTGGAGCAGGTGGCGCTCCCGGCCGCGATGGCCGAGCGGCTGCCGCACGAGCTCTCCGGCGGACAACGGCAGCGCGTGGCGATCGCGCGGGCGCTGGCGCTCGAACCCGAGCTGGTGGTGCTCGACGAAGCCGTGTCGGCGCTCGACGTGCTGGTGCAGGCGCAGATCCTCGATCTGCTGGCGGAGCTGCAGACGCGCCTCGGCCTCAGCTACCTCTTCATCAGCCACGACCTCGCGGTCGTGCGGATGATCTCCGACGAGGTGCACGTGATGCAGCGCGGGGTCGTGGTCGAGAGCGGCACACCGGAGCGCATCTTCGACGCTCCGCAGCACCCGTACACGCGGGAGCTGCTGGCCGCGATCCCCGGGGCCTCGCTGGCGTCCTGACCGCGGCCGGAGGCGACGGCCGCGGGCTCAGCGCTGGCGGTCGTCGTCGTCCCAGGGGCCTTCCCACCAGCCGGCACGACCGTCGTCCGAGCCGCGGCCGCGACGGGAGCGCACGAACTGCACGATGATCACGGTGAGCGACGTGAGCCCGATCAGGATCAGCACGAGGAACAGCAGGTCGTTCTGGGTCATGGGCGTTTCCCCTCCGCGGCGTCCGCCACGATCTTCGCGATGCGGGCGGCCTTCGTCTCCGGTCGCTTGGCCATCGCGATGTGCGTGAGCCCGAACTTCTTCACCGACTTCGGGAACGCGTCCCAGTTCTCACGGGCGGCGGGGTCCGCGTCGAGTGCGGCCGTGAGCTCGGGCGGCTCGATGCCCGCCTCCGGTCCGTCGAGCAGGGTCCACGAGCCGTTGGCCTTTGCGACCTCCAGGGCCCGGACGCCCGCGGGGGCCAGCAGCGCGGCGGCCTCCAGCTCGGCGATGCGCGCCTTGTTCGTCGCCGCCCACCCGCTGCCGGGCCGCCGCGGCGAGAACCATTGGCCGTTCGTCTCCTCGTCGAAGCTGCGCACCGGGCCGTCGATCCACCCGAAGCACAGCGCCTGCCGCACTGCGTCCTCGTAGCCGACACCGGCGGCGGAGCGGCCGCGCACGCTCAGCAGCCACACGCCGGCCGTGCGCTCGTGATGCTCCTCGAGCCAGGCGCGCCAGGCCGCGGCATCCGCCGCGGTGATCCGCTCGCCGTCGTCGAGGGCGCCCACGTCAGTCCTCGTCCAGGGTGGGGATCGACTCCGTGATGGTCGGCAGCAGGTCGGCGACGGAGTCGACGATCTCGTCGGGACGGAACGGGTACTGCTCGATGCTGCGCCGGTCGCTGATGCCGGTCATCACGAGCACGGTGTGCAGGCCCGCCTCGATGCCGGCGACGATGTCGGTGTCCATGCGGTCGCCGATCATGCCCGTCTTCTTGGAGTGCGCACCGATCTTGTTCAGCGCGGAGCGGAACATCATCGGGTTGGGCTTGCCGACCACGTAGGGCTCCTTGCCGGTCGCCTTCGTGATGAGCGCGGCGATCGCGCCGGTGGCCGGCAGCACGCCGTCGACGCTCGGGCCCGTCGCGTCGGGGTTGGTGACGATGAACCGCGAGCCGTTGATGATGTGACGGATGGCCTTGGTGATCGCCTCGAACGAGTAGTTGCGGGTCTCGCCGACCACCACGAAGTCGGGGTTCGTCTCGGTCATGATGAAGCCCGCCTCGTGCAGGGCCGTGAGGATGCCGGCCTCGCCGATCACGAAGGCGGAACCGCCGGGCAGCTGCTGGGCCAGGAAGTCGGCCGTCGCGAGCGCCGAGGTCCAGATGCGCTCCTCCGGCACGACCAGGCCGCTCTGCCGCAGGCGCGCGGAGAGGTCGCGGGCGGTGAAGATCGAGTTGTTCGTCAGCACCAGGTAGGGGATGTCGTTGCGCTCCCACCCGGCGAGCAGTTCGGAGGCCCCGGGGATGGCGTCGTTCTCATGGACGAGCACGCCGTCCATGTCGGTGAGCCAGCATTCGATGTCGTCACGGTGTGCCATGTGCTCAGCCTAGAGGCCGCGTGTTTCCGGCAGGTCTCAGGCGGTGATCCACACGACGCCGGCGCTTCCGTCGGGAAGGGCTCGCTCGACGCCGTCCAGGCGCACGCCGTCGGCGAGGACCTCGACGGTGCTGCCGACCGTGAGCCCCTCGGCCTCCAGGGCCCGCAGCAGGTCGGAGTCGCGGTCGTCGACCCGCAGCACGCGACCGCTGTGCCCCTCCGCGGCGTCGGCGAGCAGCACGAACGGCTCCCGCTCGATGTGCCCGTCGGCGTCGGGGATCGCGTCGCCGTGCGGGTCGAAGCGCGGGCGGCCCAGGCGGGCGTCGATGCCCTCGAGCAGCCGGTCGCTGATGGTGTGCTCCAGCACCTCGGCCTCGTCGTGCACCTCGTCCCACCCGTAGCCGAACTCCTGCACGAGCCAGGTCTCGATGAGGCGGTGGCGCCGCACCATCGCGAGGGCTCTGGTCGTCCCGGCTTCGGTCAGCCGCACGGCACCGTAGGGCACGTGCGACACGAGCCCCGCGGCGGCGAGCTTCTTGACCATCTCGGTGACCGACGACGGGGCGATGCCGAGCTTGGCCGCCAGCACCGACGGGGTGATCGGGGCGTCCTGCCATTCGGTGTGGGCGTAGACGGTCTTGAGGTAGTCGTCAGCTGCGGGGGAGGCCACCCGTCCAGCCTACGCGGTGGCGTCGGAGGCTCTTTCGGCGCGCGCCCACGCGGTGAGGCCGTGGATGAGGGCGCGCACGCCGATCTCGAACGTGCGGCGGGCGGGGTCGGAGCTGAGGCGGGCGCGAGCGCGCTCGGCCTCGGCGAAGGTCGGGTAGGCGGGGGCGAGGTCGCCGGGGGACATGTTGTCCGCCGGGGCGAGGGCGTCGAGGGCGGATCCGATGATGAAGGACTCCAGGGCGACGATCGCGTCGACGATGGTGTCGGTGGGCCAGCCGTCGTCGGCGAGCAGGCGGGCGATCTGCTCGTAGTCGGCGAACGAGCCCTCGTCGGCGTCGATGGGGGAGGTGGCGAGCATGACCATCGCCTGGGGTGCGGCGATCGTGGCGTCGCGGTAGCTGTGCGCCCAGGCGAGGAGCGCGTCCTCCAGTGGCAGGGCCCCGGGCTCGGGGGTGGCGAGGTCGCGGCTGATCCGCCCGCGCATCGCCCGGATCACGGCGTCGCGGCTCTCGAAGTGGTGGTAGAGCGCCGAGGTGCGCACGCCCAGGGACTCCGCGAGCGCCGTCATCGTGAACTGCCGTGGTGTGCGCTCGGCGCTGAGCCGGAACGCCGCCGTGAGGATCCGCTCCTCGGTGAGCACCCTGGTCGACGGGCGGCCCACGCTGCGCGGGGATGTCGTCATCGTGGCTCACTCCTGCTCGGTGTCTGCTACTTTATTGAAACTCTTTCAATTCGCTCGAGGAAGAACGCCATGACGGGTTTCGACGCCGACACTATCGTCACCGGCGCGCGCGTCGTGACCATGGACCCCCGCCGCCCGGAGGCCTCGGCGTTCGCCGTGCGCGACGGCCGCTTCCTCGCGGTGGGTGACGACGCGCTCGTGCGGGAACTGCGCGGCCCGCGCACCGTCGTCCACGACCTCGCGGGAGCCGCGGTCACCCCGGGGCTCATCGACGCCCACCTCCATCCGCTGCAGGGGCTCGAGCTCACCGCCGGGGTCGACCTCGGCGGCATCACCACCGGCACCGGCTTCCTGGCGGCTCTGCGCGCCGAGGCCGACCGCGCGCTGCGCGACGACCGCGACCCCTGGGTGCGCGGCTGGAACCTCGACTACGACGTCTTCCACGAGCTCCCCATGACCGCCGATGCGATCGACGACGCCGTGCGCGGGCTCCCCGCCCTGTTCATCGTGTTCGACGGGCACACCGCCCTCGCCAGTCACGAGGGTCTCCGCCGCGCCGGCATCACCGGGCCCCGCGAGACCGACGACTCCTCGTGCATCGTCGTCGACGGCGACGGGCGGCCGACCGGGGAGCTGCGCGAGCTCGCGGCGTACGAGCCCGTGCGCCTCGCCGCCCCCGCCCTCGACCGCACGCAGACCCTCGCGGCGGGCCACGAGCTGCTGCGCGGACTGCGGGACTCCGGCCTCACGGGCGGCACCATCATGGACGGCGGCTTCGCCACGCTCGACCTGCTCGACGGTCTCGAGCACGGCCCGGGTCTGCCCCTCCGCATCGTGTCTGCGATCGACCACGAGCCCGGGTTCGACGCCGACCGCACGGCGGAGAACCTGCGGATGCGCGACCGCCGCGGCGAGCGGTGGCGCGGCGGGGTCGTGAAGCTGTACGCCGACGGGGTCGTCGAGACGGGCACCGCGTGGCTGTACGAGCCCGATACGGCCGGCGGCGGCACGGAGCCCTTCTGGAAGGACGCCGCCGCCTACGCCCGCACCGTGCGGCGCTACGCCGACGCCGGCTTCCAGGTCGCGACCCACGCGATCGGCGACCGCGCGGTCGGCGAGGTCGTCGACGCCTACCTCGCCGCGGGCGCGCGCTGCGCCACCGGAGCCCCGCACCGCATCGAGCACCTGGAGACCACGACCGACCGCGACGTCGCCCGCATCGCCGCCGCCGGCATCACCGCATCGATGCAGCCGCTGCACCTGCAGTGGCGCAAGGCCGACGCCTCCGACGACTGGTCGCGGCGCCTCGGCCCCGCCCGGGCCGCCCGGGCCTGGCGCGTGCGCGACTACTGGGACGCGGGTGCCCCGGTCGCCCTCGGGTCGGACTGGCCCATCGCGCAGAACGACGCCCGGATCGGCCTCGCGTGGGCCATGCTGCGCCGCCGCCCCGGCGACCGCGACGCCCCGGTGTTCGAGCCCCACCAGGTGCTCACCCCCTTCCAGGCGCTGCACGGCTACACCGTGGGCGCTGCGCGGGCGCAGGGCGACGGCGACCTCGGTCGCATCGCCCCCGGCTACCGCGCCGACTACGCCGTGTGGGCGGAGAACCCGCTGCACGTCGCACCCGACGACCTCCCCGACCTGCCCGTACAGCGGACGGTCGTCGGCGGCGTCGAGCCCTGACCCCCGGCTCGACCACCCCCTCCCTTTCCTTTCACACCGAGGTGAACCCCATGCCCGAATTCGGCGCCCTCGCGCTCCTGCCCATCGCGGTGATCCTCGTGGTCGCCGTCGCCACCCGCCGCACCCTCTTCGCGCTCCTCTGCGGCACCGTCGCCGGAGCTCTGATCCTCGGCGGCTGGGGCGGCTTCGACGTCTGGGTCGAGTACACCGGCAAGGCCCTGTCGAACGAGACGGCGCAGTGGCTGCTGCTGATCGTCGCCCTGTTCGGCATCCTGATGATGCTGTTCGAGAAGTCGGGCATCGTCACCGACTTCGCCCGCTGGGTCGAGCGGTTCGTGACCTCGCGGCGCAAGTCGACCCTGCTCACGTTCCTGCTCTCGATCGTGCTGTTCGTCGACGACTACCTCAACGTGCTCACCACCGGCACGTCGATGAAGCAGGTGACCGACCGCTACCGGGTTCCCCGCACCCAGCTCGGCGCGATCATGAAGATGACCGCTGCCCCGATCGCCGTGCTCGTCCCCGTGTCGACGTGGGCACTGTTCTTCTCGGGCCTGTTCGAGGCGCAGGGGGTCACCGTCGGCGGCAGCGGCTTCGGGGCCTACCTGCAGTCCATCCCGTTCATCTTCTTCGGCTGGGCGGCCATCGCGGTGGCGCTGCTGATGAGCATCGGCTGGCTGCCGAAGCTCGGCCTGATCAAGAAAGACGCGCTGCGCGCCGAGCGCGACGGCGACGTCTTCCCGCTCGGCACGACAGACGCCGAACGCCGGGCCGAGGGCGCGGCGCTGCTCTCCGAGCTCCGCGCGGACGACGCGGACGGTTCGACCGCGCAGCGCGTCGCCGTGGCGCTCGAGACGACCACGGACACCGCGCGCAAGCCGCAGCCGTGGTCGTTCCTGATCGCGATGGCCGTGCTGGTCGGCGTCACGATCGCGACGGACGCCAACGTGGTCGCCGGTACCGCGGCGGCCCTCGCGGTCACGGTCGTGCTGGTGCTCGTGCAGCGTCGGCTCTCGGTGCGCGGCGTGCTGGACGCGGCGCTCGAGGGCATCGAGAGCATGCTCTTCGTGATGGTGCTCACCGTGCTCGCGTTCATGGTGCAGGAGATGAACATCGCCCTGCAGCTCGCCGAGTTCGTGATCCAGGTGACCGAGCCCGTGCTCACCCCCGCCCTGCTGCCGGCGATCGTGTTCGCGGTGTGCGGCGTCTACGCCTACGCGACCGGGTCGTTCTGGGACCTCGCGGCCGTCATCACCCCGGTCGTGCTGCCGCTGGCGCTCGCCCTCGGTGCCGACCCGATCCTGGCCGGTGCCGCGGTGTTCTCGGGCGCCGCGCTCGGCAGCACCACGTGTCTGTACGGCGACGGCATCATCCTGGCCTCGCGTTCGATCGGCATCAAGCCGATCAACCTCATGCTGGCGATCCTGCCCTACGCGGGGATCGCGGCCGGGCTCTCGCTCGTGCTCTATCTGGTGACGGGGTTCGTCGCGGCCTGAGTCACGGATTCGCGACGGCGACCAGCAGGCCGAAGGCCACCTGCCCCGCGAAGAACACCACGAGGAAGCCGAGGAGGGCGGCGGCGAGCGACAGGCGCCCGTCGAAGCCCTCCACCTCGGCGATCCCGACCTTGCGCGCGCGGAAGGCGAGCACGAGCGTGGCGATGCCGAGGGCGAGCTGCAGCCACGGTCCGAGCGGGCCGACGACCTTCGGGAACGCGATCAGCACGGCCCCGATCACCCCGGTCGCGATTCCGATCCAGGTGAGGATGCGGACGGTGCGGCGGGCGTTCTCGGCGGGCATGGTGTCGAGCCTATCCGGGCTCATGCCCCCGTCAGGACCAGCCAGAGCAGCGCGGCGTTGAGGGCGATGAGCAGCACCGAGGCGACGACGCCGGCGATGGTGGTCCACGCGCGGTTGGCCCACACCCCGAGCGTGCGCCGCTGCGCGGTCAGCGCCACCAGCGGGATGAGCGCGAACGGGATGCCGAACGACAGCACGACCTGGCTCAGCACGAGCGCGAGGGTGGGGTCGACGCCGAGTCCGAGGATCGCGAGGGCGGGGATGAGGGTCACCAGCCGCCGTGCGAGCAGCGGGATGCGCACGTGCAGCAGCCCGTGCATGATCTCGGCGCCCGCGTAGGCGCCGACCGAGGTGGACGCCAGGCCGGAGGCGAGCAGCCCCACCGCGAAGAACGTGGCGACGACGGGACCGAGACCGGCGGCCAGGGCGGCGTGCGCGCCCTCCAGGGAGTCGGTGCCCTCGACCCCGGCGAGGTTCGCCGCGGCCAGCAGGAGGATGCCGAGGTTGACCGACCCCGCGATGACCATCGCGATCGACACGTCCCAGCGCGTGGCGGTGAGCAGGCGGCGGATCCGGGAGGCCTCGGTCCGCGTGGCCTCCTCGTGGGGCAGACCCGCGCTCCCGAAGCGGTCGCGGGCGAGCGAGGAGTGCGCATAGATCGCGTGCGGCATGATCGTGGCGCCGAGGATGGAGGCCGCGAGCAGCACCGAGCCGGTGCCCTCGAAGCGGGGCACGAGTCCGCCGATGACACCCGCGGGGTCGGGCGGGGCGAGGAACAGGCCGGCCAGGAAGCCGACCGTGATGACGAGCATCAGTCCGATGATCACGAACTCGAAGGGGCGGGCGCCGCGGCGGCTCTGCACGGTGAGCAGGATCATCGACACGGCCCCGGTGATGAGGCCGCCGAGGAGCAGCGGCACGTCGAACAGCAGGTACAGCGCGACGGCGCCGCCGATCACCTCGGCGAGGTCGGTCGCCATGGCCACCAGTTCGGCCTGGAGCCAGTACGCGCGTCGCGCCCATGGGTGCTTCAGGCGTGCACCGAGGACCTCCGGCAGGCTCTGCCCCGTGACCACGCCGAGCTTGGCGGAGAGGTACTGGATGAGCCAGGCCATGACGTTTCCCGCGATGACCACCCACACCAGGAGGTAGCCGTACTGCGCGCCGGCGGTCATGTTGCTGGCGACGTTGCCCGGGTCGAGATACGCGACACCGGCCACGAGGGCGGGGCCGAGCAGCCACAGGCTGCGCGGGGCGGTGGCGGCGGTCGGGGTCACGGGGGCGACGAGATTTTTCGGCACACCGAAACCTTAGCGTATTTTTCGGCTTGCCTAAATATCCGGATCTGGGCCACCTCGGTGACGACGATCGCTCCGCCGAGACAGGCGGCAGTGGGGCGGCGATAGCCTGGCGGGATGGATGCACGCACGCCCGAGAGCCCGGCGACGGACGACCCCGCGGCCCCGGTCCCGGACGGCGCGGGCGGGTCCCTCGCCCAGCCCGGCTACGGCGTCGGCCCGTGGCCGGGAGGACGGGACGCCTGGCCCGAGGGGGAGCAGTACGACCCGGAGCTGCTCGCCAACGGCGACACCCGCAACGTGATCGACCGCTACCGCTACTGGCGGATGGAGCGGATCGTGGCCGACCTGGACACGCGGCGGCACCCGTTCCACGTCGCGATCGAGAACTGGCAGCACGACATGAACATCGGTTCGATCGTGCGCAGCGCCAACGCATTCCTCGCCGACACCGTGCACATCATCGGGCGCCGCCGCTGGAACAAGCGTGGTGCCATGGTCACCGACCGCTACCAGCACGTCGTGCATCACGAGGACGTGCCGTCGTTCGCCGCCTGGGCTGCGGCGGAGGGGCTGCCCGTGATCGCGGTCGACAACGTCGAGGGCGCCGTCCCCGTCGACCGGGCAGACCTGCCGCGTGCGTGCGTGCTGCTGTTCGGGCAGGAGGGTCCGGGGCTCTCGGACGAGGCGCTCGCCGCGGCCTCCGCGCACGTGGAGATCACGCAGTACGGCTCGACCCGCTCCATCAACGCCAGCGCCGCGGCCGCCGTGATCATGTACGAGTGGTGTCGCCGCCACGCCGCGGACTGAGGCGCGCGTGTTCGGCCCGCCGCGCCGCGACGGTCAGGCGGCGGCGGAGAGCCAGCGTCCCGACCGCACCCGCCAGCCGAGCGTGCCGAGCCGCGCGAGCAGGTATACGCCGAAGAAGGCCACCGCGAGCCAGATCAGGCCAGCCGCGCCATCCACTCCCGTCGCCGCGATGATCCACAGCACGGGCAGGAACGGCACCAGGTTCAGGCCGCCCGCGATCGCGAGGTAGCGCGCATCGTTCGCGCCCATCAGCACACCGTCGAGCACGAACACGACACCGGCGATCGGCTGGGCGACCGCGAGCACCAGCAGCGCCGGCTGCACGAGTGCCGCGACGTGCGGGTCGCCCGTGAACACGATCCCGAGCACGCCCGACAGTGCGGCGATCACAGCGCCGACCGCCACGCCGAACCACGCGCCCCAGGCGACCGTCCGGCCGAGGACGCGCTGCACCTGCTGCTCGTCTCCGGCGCCCAGCTCCTTGCCGATCAGCGCCTGCGCGGCGATGGCCAGGGCGTCGAGGGCGAAGGCGGCCGCGGAGAAGATGGTGAACACGATCTGCCACCCGGCGAGCTCGTCGGTGCCGACCCCGGTCGCGACCGCCACGGTCGCCAGCAGCGCCACGCGGAGGCTGACCGTGCGCAGGAACAGCCATCCGCCCGAGGTGGCGGTGTTGCGCAGGCCGTCGCGCTGCGCCCGGAGCGAGGCGCTGTGGCGGGAGGCGAGCCGCTGCACCACCAGCACGTACGCGGCGACCATGCCCCACTGCGCGGCGACCGTGCCGGCCGCGGATCCGGCGATGCCCCAGCCGAAGCCGTAGATGAAGAGCCAGTTGAGCAGCGCGTTGGCACCGAAGCCGAGGCCGGCGATCCAGAGCGGGGTCATCGTGTCCTGCATGCCGCGCAGCAGCCCGGTCGCCGCGAAGACGATGAGCATCGCCGGCAGCCCCCACATCGAGATCACCAGGTACTCGTCGGCCTGGGCGGCCACGGCCTCGCTCGCGCCGAACAGCGACACGAGCCATGGCGACGACACCGCACCGATCACGGCCAGCACGGCCCCGAGGCCCAGGGCCAGCCACATGCCGTTGATCCCGACCGACACGGCCTCGCCCGGCTGCCCCGCGCCGAAGCGCCGCGCGACCGCCGGGGTGGTCGAGTACGCGAGGAACACCATCAGGCCCACGATGGTCTGCAGCACGGCGCCGGCGATGCCGAGCCCCGCGAGCGGCGTGGTGCCGAGGTGGCCGACGAGCGCGGCGTCGACGATGAGGAACGCCGGCTCGGCGATCAGCGCACCGAGTGCCGGAACCGCCAGTCGCAGGATCTCTCGGTTGAGGGAGGTGCGCGCGGCCATCCTCCGAGCCTATGACCTCGCGCCGACACCCGTGCCGTGCCCCCGGACCGCACGTAGGCTGGAGGAGAGCAGGATGCGGCGGAGGTGCATCATGTCCGATCCCCGAGACGAGGCGGCGCGGTACCTCGCGCGCCGCCGGTCGCAGGGCGACGGTGCCGACGACGAGGCGACCGTCTCCTCGACGCCTGGTGCGGCGGCGGCCGTGGATCGGGCGGCGTTCATCGAGAGCGCGATCCAGGTGGCGATCCGCCGCGGCGACTTCGACGACCTCCCCGGTGCCGGCAAGCCCATCGAGGGGCTCGGCACCCACCACGACCCTGACTGGTGGATCCGGCGCAAGATCGAGACCGAGAACCTCACCGGGCTCGGGCCGCCCGCGCTGCTGCTGCGCACGGAGGACCGCGAGCTCGACGGACAGCTCGACCTCCTCGGACGAGAGTCCGACGTGCGGGCGGTGCTCGAGGACTTCAACCGCCGCGTGATCGAGGCCCGGCGGCAGCTGCAGGGCGGCCCGCCCGTGGTCACGGCGCCGCGGGACGTGGAGGCCGAGGTCGCCGCGTGGCGCGAGCGCCGCTCCGCCCGCGGGGTCGCATCGTCGGCAGAGGCCGCCGCCGCGCGTCCGCGTCGCCGGCTGTTCGGGCGACGGCCGCGCTGATCCGTGTCGGGGCGTGTCCGCCCTCGACACCGTGGGGGACCCCCGTCATAGGCTGGAGCGCATGACCGACGCGCTTCCCGTGGGCCTCGCCCTCGACGAGTTCAGCCCCGACATCCGCCCGCAGGACGACCTGTACCGTCACGTGAACGGCGCCTGGATCTCCCGCACCGAGATCCCCGGCGACAAGGCGCGCTGGGGCTCCTTCCACCTGCTGGCCGAGCAGGCGGAGAAAGACGTCCGCACGATCATCGAGGAGTCGCAGGACGCCGAAGAGGGCACGCTCGCCCGCAAGATCGGCGACCTGTTCGCGAGCTTCATGGACACCGACCGCATCGCGGCCGCCGGGGTCGCGCCGCTCGCGGAGACCCTCGCCGAGATCGACGCGATCGCCGACATCCCCGGCTTCCTGCGCACCGTGGGGGCGTACGACCGTGACGGGCGCGCCGCGGTGATCGGCCTCTACGTCGACGGCGACCCGGGAGACCCGGAGCGCTACATCCCGGTGCTCGTGCAGGCCGGGCTGTCGCTGCCGGACGAGAGCTACTTCCGCCTCGACACCTTCGCCGACACGCGCGCCGCGTACCGCGCCCACCTCGAGCGCCTGCTGTCCCTGGCGGGCATCGCCGACGCCGCGGACCAGGCCGAACGCTCCATCGCCCTGGAGACCGAGCTCGCGGGCCACCACTGGGACAACGTGCGCAGCCGCGACGCGGTCGCCACCTACAACCTCAAGACCTGGGACGAGCTGCAGGAGCTCGCGGGCGTCGACCTCGCACCGTGGCGCGAGGCCGTCACGCTGTCGAACCCCTCCGCGTTCGACGAGGTGGTCGTGTCGCAGCCCAGCTTCTTCGAGGGGCTGGGTGCGCTGCTCACCGCCGAGCGCCTCGACGACTGGAAGGCCTGGCTGCGCGCCAAGGTCGTGCACGCCGCCGCGCCCTACCTGACCGACGACCTGGTGCTGGAGAACTTCTCGTTCTACGGCACCGAGCTCACCGGCGTCCCCACGATCCGGGAGCGCTGGAAGCGCGGCGTCTCGGTCACCGAGGGCGCGCTCGGCGAGGCGATCGGCAAGGTGTACGTCGAGCGGCACTACCCGCCGACGGCGAAGGCCGCGATGGACGAGCTCGTCGGCAACCTCATCGAGGCGTACCGGCAGAGCATCGAGACGCTGGAGTGGATGACGGCGGAGACCCGGCAGCGTGCGCTCGCCAAGCTCGACGCGTTCACGCCCAAGATCGGCCACCCCGAGGTGTGGCGCGACTACTCCAGCCTCGTGATCGACCGCGAGGATCTGCTCGGCAACGTGCGTCGCGCGGCGACCTTCGAGCACGACCGCAACATCGACAAGGTCGGCAGGCCCATCGACCGCACCGAGTGGCACATGCCGCCGCAGATGGTCAACGCGTACTACAACCCGTCGATGAACGAGATCGTCTTCCCCGCCGCGATCCTGCAGTATCCGTTCTTCGACGCGGGTCGCGACGCGGCCGCGAACTACGGCGGCATCGGCGCGGTCATCGGACACGAGATCGGTCACGGCTTCGACGACCAGGGCAGCCGCTACGACGGCGACGGACGTCTGCAGGACTGGTGGACCGACGCCGACCGTGCCGCGTTCGAGGAGCGCACCAAGGCGCTGATCGCCCAGTACGACGAGCTCGTCCCGGAGGGGCTGGACGCGGAGCATCACGTGAACGGCGCCCTCACGATCGGCGAGAACATCGGCGACCTCGGCGGTCTGGGCATCGCGCTCCAGGCGTACGACCTGTCGCTGGGTGGGCAGGAGGCGCCGGTCATCGACGGCTACACGGGCGTGCAGCGGCTGCTGCTGTCGTGGGCGCAGGTCTGGCAGCAGAAGAGCCGGGAGGCGGAGACGCTGCGGCTGCTCACGATCGACCCGCACTCGCCCAACGAGTTCCGCTGCAACCAGATCGTGCGCAACATCGACGCGTTCTACGAGGCCTTCGACGTGACGCCGGACGATGCCCTGTGGCTGCCCGAGGCGTCGCGGGTGACCATCTGGTGACCATTCTCCTCAGGCTGTGAGGTGTCCCCCGGCGGTGGGGTTACGATAGCCCTGCCGCTGGGGAGCGACTCCCTTGGCATGCCGATCAGCCCCCTCCCGAAGGATCACGCGTGGCCGCACTCGAGCCTGGCGACGGGTTCCGGAACTCCCCGGTCCCCGAGTCGATGGGAGGCGCGTCCGCGTCATCGAGCGGGCGTCGTTCGCAGCAGCGCACGAGTCGTCGTCTGCCCCGTCGGGCCGCCCTCGGCCGCCGATCGTTCACGGCCACGCTCAAGGCTCTTGAGGGCCTGGCCGATGCGGGCGCCCAGGTGTCGGTGCACGTGGTCGACCTCGACTCGCACGTGCATGTCCTGGCGGGCGACGACCACGTCACCATGCCCGTCGGCGGGCTCGGGGTCGTCCCGCTGCTGATCGAGGTCGCGGCGGCGTTCGAGTCCGGAGCGCTCGACCCGCTCGAGATCGTGGAGCGCGCGAGCGTCGACGCGGTCGAGTCGTCCGGGTTGTGGCGGCACCTGCGGGCTCCCGCGCTGCCCTTGGAGGATCTGGCGGTGCTGGCCGCGACCGCGGGCGACCCCATCGCGGTCAACATCCTGTTGGAGAAGGTCGGGCACGACCGGGTGCGCGAGCGCATCGAGGGGCTCGGCCTGCGCCGCACCGCGCTGCTCGACCGGTTCCGCGACCGCCGTGGCCCCGACGACGCGCCGCAGGTGGCGGTGGGGTCAGCGCGCGAGTTCGCCGGGCTGTTCTCCGCGCTCGTCAACTCCCAGGTGGTCGATGCCGCGGTGAGCGCGCAGGTGGCCGAGTGGCTGAGCCTCAACCAGGACCTGAGTCTGGTGGCCTCCGCGACCGGGCTCGACCCGTTCGCGCACGACCACGACGCGCACGGGCTGCTGTTCGTGAACAAGACCGGCCGCGACCGCGGTGTCCGTGCCGAGGCGGGCGTGCTGGCGGGACCGCGCGCGGGCGTGGGCTACGCGCTCATCGTGTGCTTCGACGACCTGTCGATCACGCACCGCCTGCGTGCGCACGACGCGTTCCGTGTGCTGGGCGTCGAGCTCATGGAGTACACCCACTGAGGCGACCGGCAGGGCAGCTCTCGACGAACCAGCCACTCATGTCCTCCGAAAGGTGGACAGACATGTGACGCATGACATGTAACACTCTACAGGTCCACTGCGCTCACCCTTCGTCCAAACTCGATGCGGGTGCGCCCGAAGAGTTCAAGGAGATCAGCATGCGCTCAACGGATTTCGGGGTCCCGGGATCGAGCGGGAAGGTCGACCAATGAGGCGGGGTTTGCAGATGTTCCTCGGCGCTGCCGTCGTACCTTGCACGGCACTCGCGACGGTGTCGCCCGCCAGCGCGCGAGAAGACGTGGCGGCGACGCCGAAAACGAGCGGTAGCGTCGCAGGTGCCCCTCCCGCAGGAGCGGTGGGCGGGGACGCATCGATCAATGCGCTTGTATCGCGGATCAATCAACTCGTGGCCGCCTACGACCACGACGCGCACCGGTTTGATCTCGCTGCAGTGCCGAGCGAGGTCTTGAACAGCGACGAAGGGCAGGCGTTCCTCGCGGTTGTGTCTCTGGGAGAGGCTGGCGCAAGCCCCGCCGAACTGAGTGAGGCATTTGCAGAGTTGCGCGACGGACTTCGAGAAACGAACGCACCCTCGTCGGTGGAGATCGATCGCAATGGCGTCGTCTCCACCTATGAGCTCGCGCCCGGGATGACCATCGTCTTTCCGACGGCTCTGGCCGCGGGAAGTGCGGTCCGCGGCCTCATGAGGGCGGCGGTGGTTGGCGGTGCTGACCCCTGGCCGTACATTCAGCTCACGAATGCCGAGCAACAGGCAATGGTGACCGGCGCATCTGGTGCGTTGGTCGCAGCGATCTGTGCGCTGCTCGCGCCGACCACCGCCGGTGTCGGTTGCGGCGTCGGTGCCGCTGTGATCGCAATGATCGTGGGAATCATCGTCGCCAATGGGGTATGCCCGTACAACCGACAGATGAGGATCTATCCGCTGGTCGGGCCGACTGGATTCAGTTGCCAGCGATGAAACGGAGACGAATGAGGCCGGCGCTGTTCGCGACACTTGTCATCGCACCGATCGTCGTCCTTCAGGGATTCTTCGTTGCGGTAGGGCTCTGGGCTGCATCGATCGAGTTGCTGTCCGTGCTCGCAATCGATGCCGGATTCTGGGTTGTGACCTACGTCCTCTGGTCTCAATCGGGTCGCATTCGCCATTGATCCGGCCCGCCCGCAGCGCACAGACTGGAGAGGCTCGCGCACGACGCGTTCCGCGTGCTGGGCGTCGAGCTCATGGAGTACACCCACTGACGCGTCGCGCCGAGGGCGTCACTCGGGCAGCGACGGATGCTGCTCGGCGGCGCGGCGCCGCGGGATGAACAGCGACAGCACGACCGCGAGCACCCCGGCCGCGATCGCGAGCCAGAAGCACACCTCGAACGCGCTGCGCGTAGGGACGGCCACCCCGTCGACGTCGATGCTCATGGCGGCGAGGACGCCGCCCATCACGGCCGAGGCGGTCGAGGTGCCCACCGAGCGGAACAGCGCGTTGAGCCCGTTCGAGGCGCCGGTCTCGTTCGCCGGCACCGAGCGCATGATGATCATCGGCATCGCGGCGAACGTGAACCCGATGCCGATGCCGATGAAGATGTTCGCGACGAACACGTGCCACACGGCCGTGGACCACAGCAGCACGAACACGTAGGCGAGCACGATCGCGATCGCGCCCACGGTGAAGAGGGGGCGCGGTCCGACGGTGCGCTCCAGCCAGCCGGACAGCGGGGAGATCACCATCATCACCAGGCCGGCCGGCATGATCACGAGCGAGGCCGCGACCATGTCGAGCCCGAAGCCGCCGCCGACCACCGGCATCTCCAGCATCTGCGGGAACGTGACGTTCGACGCGAACAGGGCGAAGCCCATCCCGATCGCGGCGATGTTGGTGAACAGCACGGCGGGCCGCGCGGCCACGCGCAGGTCGAGCAGCGGATCCCTCGTCCTGAGCTGGTACCAGCCCCACACCAGCAGCACGGCGACGCCGCCGATCACGCACGCGAGGGTCACGGGCGACGTCCAGCCCCACTCGGCGCCGCGCGACACGAAGAGCAGCAGCCCGGTGAGGCCGATCGCGAGGCCGACGGCGCCGAGCACGTCGAGCCGACCGGGGGAGCGGAGCACGTCTTCCGGCACGACCGCGAGCACGAGCGCGAGTCCGGCGACGCCGAGCGCTGCGGCGAGCCAGAAGAGCATGTGCCAGTCGGCGTTCTCGGCGAGCAGGGCAGCCACGGGCATGCCGATCGCGCCGCCGACGCCCATGGTCGCGCTCATGAGGGCGACCGCGGTGCCCAGGCGCTCGGGCGGGAGCACGTCGCGCATGATCGCGATGCCCAGCGGCACCACGCCCGTCACGGCACCCTGCAGGGCGCGGCCGATGATCACGCCGACGATCGAGCCGGACACGGCGGCGATCACGGAGCCGAGGATCAGGATCGCGAGCAGCACGATGACCACGCGGCGCTTGCCGTACATGTCGCCGAGGCGGCCCGAGATCGGGGTGGCGACGGCGGCGACGAGCAGCGTGATCGTGACGACCCACGTGGTGTCTTCGCGCGAGGCGTTCAGCAGCTGCGGCAGCTCGGCCTGCAGCGGCACGACGAGCGTGAACATGAACGACGAACACAGGCCCGCGAAGGCCAGCACCGCGATGATCGCCCACCGGGGCGGGGTGCGGGAGAGGCGCTTCCTGGCTCTGTCGTCGCTCGCACCCACCGGCCCAGGCTATCGGCCCGTGCGCGGTGCGGGGCCGTTCGGCCGTGGCTAGCATGTGGTCATGGTCACGAGCAGCGTCGCTCCGGACGATCCCGCCGCCCACCGCGGCATCTCCCGGCGTACCCAGTCCGACATCTATCGCGCCGGGATCAGCGGCACCCGACCGGCCGTCCCGGTCGCTCCGGCCACGCTGGAGGAGGCGGCGCGGAAGACGCTGAGCGCCGAGGCCTTCGCGTACATCGCCGGGGGTGCGGGAGCGGAGCACACGGTGACGGCGAACCGGGCGGCGTTCGATCGGTGGCAGGTCTGGCCGCGGCCGCTGCGCGACGTCAGCGAACGCGACCTCGGCGTCGAGTTCCTCGGGACACGACGGACGAGCCCGCTGATCCTCGCGCCGCTCGGGGTCATGGAGCTCGCGCACCCCGACGCCGACCGTGCGGTCGCCCGCGCCGCCGCCTCCCTCGGCGTCCCGTACACGCTGTCGAACCAGGCGTCGCTCCCGATGGAGCACGTGGCGGCCGCCGCGCCATCCGGGTCACGGCTGTTCCAGCTGTACTGGTCGTCGTCGAACGACCTGAACCGTTCCCTGCTCGCCCGCGCCGCGGCGTCCGGCTGCGAGGCGATCGTCGTCACGCTCGACACGCACCTGCTGGGGTGGCGCACCCGGGACCTCGACCTCGCCTACCTGCCGTTCACCCGGGGCCTGGGCATCGCGCAGTACACCAGCGATCCCGTGTTCCGCGAGCTCGTGCGACAGCGGGCGGCCGCCCCGAAGAGCGACGCCTCCGCGGTGAAGGTCACCCCGACGGCAGTCGCCGCCGCGCTCAGCATCGCCAGGAAGGGCGCGGCCCTCACCGAGGGCGGACGCCTGCGCGACAACCTGCGCTCGCCGTTGCCGCGGGCGGCCGTCGAGACGTTCCTCGACGTGTTCTCCACCCCCGCGCTCACGTGGGACGACCTCGCGAAGGCGCGCGAGTGGACCACGCTGCCGATCATCCTCAAGGGCATCGTGCACCCGGACGATGCGCAGCGCGCGCTGGACGCGGGCGTGGACGGCATCTGGATCTCCAACCACGGCGGACGCCAGATCGACCGGTCCGTGCCCACCCTCGACGTGCTGCCGACGATCGCGGAGCGGGTGGCCGGGCGGGTGCCGATCGTGTTCGACTCCGGGGTGCGCGGCGGCGCCGATGTCGCGATCGCCCTCGCGCTCGGTGCCACGGTGGTCGCGCTCGGCCGGCCGTACGCGTACGGCCTCGGGATCGCGGGCGAGCAGGGGGTGCGCGAGGTGGTGCGGAACGTGCTCGCCGAGCTCGACATCACCCTCGGCCTCGCCGGGCTGACCGCGGTCGCGCAGCTCGACCGCGATGCCCTGCGCGCCGTGTGACCGGGTGGACAGTGCCGTGGTTGCATGAACGGATGAGCGACGACGCCCCACCCACGCAGCACCCGGCCGATTCCCCGTTCCACCGCCGGCTGCCGATCGGAGAGGTGCTCGACGCCTCGGCGATCGCCGACGGTCTGCCGTGGGCCTTCGAGACGGTGACGATGCGACCGCTCGAGCCGATGCTGGTGCCGGAGGAGCCGAGGGCGGGGGAGCTCGACCCGCGCGAGTGCGGGCACTGCGGTCCGAGCCCGCACACGATCTGGCACGACGACCTCTGGCAGGTGCGCGCCGGCTGGGACGTCGGCGGCCTGCCGTTCATCGGCGGCGTCGCCCCGCGCGAGCACTGGCTGCTCGAGGACGCCCCGCATGACGTTCTCGCGGCGCTGGGCCCGCTGCTGCAGCGGGTGTCGCAGGCGGTGAAGAGCGTCCCCGGGGTCGCCCGCTGTCACTTCGGACGCTGGAACGATGGTTCCGCGCACTTCCACATGTGGGCGATGGGGCGCCCCGCCGGCATGATGCAGGGGCGCGGCGCGGTGCTCGCGTTCTGGGACGAGATCCTTCCCCCGCTGCCGCCCGAGATGGCGTCGGAGCACCTCCGCGTCGTCGCCGATGCGCTCGCCGCGGGCGGGGGAGAGGCGTTCCCGTACCGCTGAGGCCCGCCCGGGTTTCCGCGAACCCGCCGTGGAGGGGCAGACTGGAGCCGTGCGTACCATCCGTGACCTCGACACCGTTGAACTCATCCTCGACGCGCAGGGCCTGCTCGACTCCATCCGGGGTCCGCAGCGCGTGGTCGATGCCGGCACCCTCCGCGCCCTGCAGCAGTCGGGCAACTACGTCGTCGGGTTCTTCGACGGCGAGGGCGATGAGGAGCGCATGGTCGGTGCGTCCATCGCGTTCTTCGGCGAACCGGCCCGCCGGGCGATGCACTCGCACATCACGGCGCTGCTGCCGGAGTACCGCGGCCGCGGCTGGGGTCGCGAGCTGAAGGAGCACCAGCGGCAGTGGGCGTTCTCGCGCGACGTCGGCCGCATCACGTGGGTGTTCGACCCGCTCGTGGCCCGCAACGCGCACTTCTTCTTCTCGGTGCTCGGGGCCCGCGCCACCGGCTACTCCGTGAACCGCTACGGCATCTTCGGCGGCGGTGACGCGGGCGATGAGAGCGACCGGCTCGATGTCGAGTGGGCGCTGGCCGACATCGCCAAGCCCCCGGCCGATGGTGATGTCGTGGAGACCCTGGAGATCCCGGACGACATCGAGGCGATGCGGGTCTCCGACCCGGCGGCCGCGCACGAGTGGCGGCTGCGGCTGCGCGCGCAGATGGAGGGTCTGCTCGGCAGCGGGCTGCGGATCGCCGGTTTCGAGTCGGGGCGCGGCTACCTGTTCACCGCCTGAGCCCCTCGCCGGGTGACGGCGCGGCTCAGCGCACGCCGCGCATGAGGCGCAGCACCGGCTTCACGCTCAGCAGCATCCCGACGCCGACGAGGATCGCGATCCCGCCGAGGATCGAGAAGAACGGCACCTCGTTCTCGGGGTCGTAGAACTGCACGAGCCACCCGGCGATCGCCGTGCCCAGCGCCACCGACAGGAAGAACAGCGCCACCATCTGCGTGTGGAACACCGCGGGGGCGAGCTTGGTCGAGGCGGAGAGCCCGACGGGGGACAGCAGCAGCTCGGCGACCGTGAACACGAAGAGGATGCCGACGATCGCCAGCAGCGGCGTGGAGTTCTCGCCGCCCCCGGAGAACGGCAGGAACAGCAGGAACGCCGCGCCCATGATGATGGCGGCGAGCCCGAACTTCACCGGCGTCGACGGCTGCCGGGTGCCGAGCTTGGTCCAGATCGCGGCGAAGACGCCCGACAGGATGATGATGAACACCGGGTTGATGGACTGCACCCACGACACCGGCATCTCCCACCCGAACAGGTTCCGGTCCAGGCGCTTGTCGGAGTAGACGGTCAGCACGGTGAACTGCTGCTGGTACAACGACCAGAACGCCACGCTGGTGAGGAACAGCGGGACGAAGCTCCAGACGCGCGAGCGCTCGGTGGCGTCGATGCGGTGGCTGGACAGGATGACCGCGAAGTAGGCGATCGCCGCGACGATCGTGCCGATGATCACGATGAGTGCGAGGTTGTCGGCGTGGATCAGCCCGGTGAGCACGCACACGGCGATGACGAGCACGGCGCCGCCCGCGATGATCCCCACCAGCGGGTAGCGCGAGCGGGGCAGCGGGTTGGGCACCTCGCGCGCCGTGTCCGGGAGCCCGCGCCGTCCGAACGCGTACTGCACGAGGCCGAGCGTCATCCCGAGCGCGGCGAGTCCGAAGCCCCAGTGGAACCCGAGCGTGGACTGGAGCAGACCGGTGAGGATCGGCCCGAGGAAGGCGCCGAGGTTGATGCCCAGATAGAACAGCGAGAACCCGGCGTCGCGGCGCACGTCGTCCGGGGCGTAGAGGGTGCCGACGACCGCGGTCGCGTTGGCCTTGAGGCCGCCGGAGCCGAGCGCCACGAGCACGAGTCCGACCCCGACGCCCACGAAGCCCGGCAGCAGGGCGAGCGCGAGGTGCCCGGCGACGATCACCATCGCGCTCACGAACAGCACGCGCTCCGAGCCGAACAGCCGGTCGGCGAGCCAGGCGCCGAGGATCGTCGCGAGGTAGACCGAGCCGCCGTACGCGCCGAGGATCCCGCCGGCCGTGGCCTCGGGCAGACCGAGACCGCCCTGCGTGACCGAGTGGTAGAGGTAGATGAGCAGGATGCCCTGCATGCCATAGAAGCTGAAGCGCTCCCACATCTCGACGCCGAAGACGTGCACGAGGGGCCAGGGCTGCCCGAAGAAGCGGGTGTCCTCGTCGCGGGAAGCGGGCTGTCGCTCGGTGGTGCTCATGCGTGGGACGGTACTCTCCGGCGGCGACCGCGGCCAGGGGGCGCGCTGCGACCACCGATAGAATGGGGATGCCCGTGCTCACGGGCGTTCTCCGCATCCGACCATTGGAGCCACCGTGGCCGAACAGTCCCGTCTTGACAAGGTCATCGCCCTCGCCCGCCACCGCGGGTTCGTGTTCCAGGCGGGTGAGATCTACGGCGGTTCCCGGTCGGCCTGGGACTACGGACCCCTCGGCACCGAGCTCAAGGAGAACATCCGTCGCCAGTGGTGGCAGACGTTCGTGCGCGGCCGTGGCGACATGGTCGGCCTCGACTCCAGCATCATCCTGCCCAAGCGCGTGTGGGAGGCGTCGGGTCACGTCGCCACCTTCACCGACCCGCTGGTGGAGTGCCTGCAGTGCCACAAGCGCTTCCGCGCCGACAACCTGATCGAGGACTTCGAGGCGCGCAAGGGCCGCAAGGCCGAGAACGGTCTCGCCGACATCCCGTGCCCGAACTGCGGCACCAAGGGCCAGTACACCGAGCCCAAGGCGTTCTCCGGTCTGGTGAAGACGTACCTCGGCGTGGTCGATGACGAGTCCGGCCTGTACTACCTGCGTCCCGAGACCGCGCAGGGCATCTTCGTCAACTTCTCCAACGTGCTCACCGCGAGCCGCAAGAAGCCGCCGTTCGGCATCGGCCAGGTCGGCAAGGCGTTCCGCAACGAGATCACCCCCGGCAACTTCATCTTCCGTACGCGCGAGTTCGAGCAGATGGAGATCGAGTTCTTCACGCCGCCCGCCGAGGCCCCGCAGTGGTTCGACCACTGGGTCGAGGCGTGCTGGAACTGGTTCATCGACCTCGGCATCGACCCGGAGAACATGCGGCAGTTCGACGTGCCCGAGGAGGACCGCGCGCACTACTCCGCCGGCACGATCGACGTGGAGTACCGCTTCGGTTTCGCGGGCAAGGAGTGGGGCGAGCTCATGGGCGTCGCCAACCGCACCGACTACGACCTCTCCAGTCACAGCGAGGCGTCCGGCCAGAGCCTGACCTACTTCGACCAGGCGACGGGCGAGCGCTACACGCCGTACGTGATCGAGCCGTCGTTCGGCCTCACGCGAGCCATGATGGCGTTCCTCGTCGACGCGTATGTGGAGGAGCAGGTGCCCAACGCCAAGGGCGGCACCGACACCCGCACGGTGCTCAAGCTCGACCCGCGTCTGGCTCCCGTCAAGGCCGCGGTGCTGCCGCTCAGCCGCAACGAGAACCTGTCGCCGCTCGCGCGCGAGGTTGCCGACACCCTGCGCGGCTCGTGGGCCGTGGACTTCGACGACGCCGGCGCGATCGGTCGCCGCTACCGTCGTCAGGACGAGATCGGCACCCCGTTCTGCGTGACGGTCGACTTCGACTCGCTCGACGACCGGGCTGTCACGGTGCGCGACCGCGACACGATGGCGCAGGAGCGGGTGCCGATCGACGGCCTGCACGCGTACCTCGCGGAGCGCCTGCGCGGGGCCTGAGCTCCGGGTCAGGAGCCCGCGACGGCCCTGGCATACCGCTCCGACAGCAGCTGGAGTCGGGGCAGCAGTTCGGGCGGCGACTCGACCGTGAAGTCCATCATCAGCATCCCGATGTAGGCGGCGATCGTGTCGAGGCTGTCGGCGCCGGTGACGAGGATGCAGTGTTCCTCGTCGACCGGCTCGACCACGCCGACCGCGGCGTGGATGCGGTCGAGCACGGCCTCGGCGGGCGCGTCGATGCGCAGTCGCGCGTGCACCTGCCAGCCGCTCACGGCGATGGTGCGCATGGCGAACGCGGTGTAGTCGCCCCCGGGCAACGGCTGCGGGTCGAAGCGGCGGCGCGTCGGCATCCGCGGCTCCATCCAGTCCACGCGGTACGTGCCCCATTCGCTCGTCTGCGGGTCGCGGGCCACGAGGTACCAGCGTCGCACCCAGGTGAGCAGGCGGTACGGCTCGACCAGCACGGGGCGGCCGTCGTAGTCGAAGCGCAGCCACTCCTGGTCGCGGATCGCTCCCGCGACGGCCCGCAGCACGGCAGCGTCGACCTCCGGGTCTGGCGCGTCGGTGTCGTTGTTCTCCGGCGCGCGGTCGACGCTCGTGCGCAGTGCGTCGACGGTGGGGCGCAGGTGCGAGGGGAGGACCTGTTCGAGCTTGGCGAGCGCTCTCGCGCCGGAGTCGGCGATGCCCGCGATGCCGGCGGCGGCGCGCAGGCCGACGGTCACCGCCACCGCCTCCTCGTCGTCGAGCAGCAGCGGGGGGAGCTTGCCGCCCGCCCCGAGCCGGTAGCCGCCGGTGGAGCCGCGACGGGCGTCGACCGGGTATCCGAGTTCGCGGAGGCGCTCGACGTCGTGGCGCACGGTGCGGGGTGAGACGCGGAGCCGCTGCGCGAGCTCGCTGCCGGATCGCTCCGAACCCGTCTGCAGCAGGGCGAGCAGCGCCAGGAGCCGTGCGGTCGGGTCCGCCATGAGGCCTCCGAAAGTCGCCGAATCATTAGGAACGTATCCAGCCTAATGGGCTTCTATCGTCGGAGACATGAACACCACGACCCTCGCCTTCCGCCCCTTCTCCGTCGACGTCTTCGACGCCGAGGTCGCCGACCTCCGCGACCGCCTCGCCCGCACGCGCCTGCCCCGCACCGCGCCCGTCGACGACTGGGACGCCGGCACCCCGAACCACTTCCTGCGCGAGGCGCTGACCGCGTGGCGGGAGTTCGACTGGGCTGCCGCGCAGGAGCGGCTCAACGCCCACCCGCAGTTCACCACCGAGATCGACGGCCAGACGATCCGCTTCCTCCACATCCGCTCGCGGCACGAGAACGCGACCCCGCTGCTGCTCGCACATACCTACCCTGGTTCCTCCGTCGACTACCTCGACCTCATCGACCGGCTCACCGACCCCGAGGCGCACGGCGGTCGCGCGGAGGAGGCGTTCCACCTCGTGATCCCGGATGCCCCCGGCTACGGTTTCTCGCAGCCGCTCGCCTCCGCCGGGTGGACGGTGGCGAAGGTCGCCGCCGCGTACGACCGGCTCATGCGCGGCCTCGGCTACGACAGCTACGGCATCCACGGCTCCGACAACGGCGCGATGGTCGCGCGCGAGCTCGGGCTGCTGGCGCCGGAGGGCTTCCTCGGGCTGCACGTGCTGCAGCTGTTCTCGTTCCCGTCGGGCGACCCCGCGGAGTTCGAGAAGCTCGAGCCGCAGGACTACGCGGGATTGGAGCACATGCAGTGGTTCCAGTCGGTGGGCGGCTACAACGCGATGAACGCCTCCCGTCCGCAGACCGTCGCGGTGGGCCTGAGCGATTCCCCGGTCGGGCTCCTCGCCTACAGTGAGCTGTTCACCTCCTTCGGCAACGGCACCTCGCTCGTGCCGCTGGAGAGCATCCTGCTGGAGGTGAGCGTGAACTGGTTCGCGAACGCCGCCTCGGGCATGAGCCGCAGCTACCTGGAGAACGCGCGCGCCGAGGCCGAGCCGCAGGTCAACCACGCGCGGACCGGGGTCGCGGTGTTCGCGGACGACTTCCAGACCATCCGGGTCTTCGCCGAGCGCGACAACGACAACATCGTGCACTGGAGCCGTTTCGACGAGGGCGGGCACTTCGCCGCGCTGGAGCGCCCCGATCTGCTCGCCGCCGACCTCCGGGTCTTCTTCGCCGACCCGCGCTGAGCTCGTGCCATCATCGCCCCCGCGCCCCCACGCGCGGGGGCGATCGCGTGCCGACCCTGGCGTCGGGAGCCCGGGGCTGCTACGGTCTCTCTCCGTGGGTACTCTGATTCGCTAGATCGGGACACTGCGTCGAGACGTCTTCTCCGCGGTGGGTCCTGAGCGAACGCGTCCTCTTGTGACGCGATCGAGGTCCGTTTCCCTGCGTCGTCCGACGCGTATCCGCGGTGCCGTCCGCACCGCAGCGAGGACCCCTCATGTTCCCTGTACTCCCTTCCCCTTCTCCCTCCACCGTCCCGGCGATCCGTCCGCACCGCGTGTGTGAACTGCGCGCGGCCGGCGTGCGCTTCGCCGCGCACCGGGTGCTCGACGGGATCGATCTCGTCGTCGGTCCCGCGGATCGTCTGGCGATCATCGGCGACAACGGCGCCGGCAAGTCCACGCTGCTCGAGCTGCTCGCCGGAACGCTCGCACCGACCGCCGGGGAGGCGCGGCTGCACCTCCCGGGCGGTGTGGCCCACGCCCTCCAGAATCCGGAGTTCCCGCCGGGGGCGACGGTCTCCGCGGCGATCGACGACCTGCTGGGCGACCTGCGCGCGCTGGAACGCGAGCTCGCGCGGGCCTACGAGCAGCTCGCCTCGGCCCTTCCCGCCGAGCAGGCGCAGCGCCTGGCAGCCGTATCCGACCTGCAGGACCGTTTCGAGACCAGGGCCGGCTATGACGTCGACCACCGCATCGACGTCGCGCTCGACCAGCTCGGCGTCGGAACCCTGGACCGCACGCGTCCCGTGGCCGCGCTGTCCGGCGGGGAACGTGCCCGGCTCGCGCTCGCGGTGGCACTGTCCTCCCGCGCCGAGCTGCTGCTGCTCGACGAGCCGACCAACGATCTCGACGAGCACGCGCTCGCCTGGGTCGAGGAGCGGATCGCCGCGCATCGCGGGGCCCTGGTCGTGGTGACCCACGACCGCGACTTCCTCGACCGCTTCGCGACCGCGGTCGTGCACGTGAGTGACGGCGGCATCCGCCGCTACGGCGACGGCTACGCGGGGTTCCTGCGGGCGCGGGAGACCGAGCGACGACGACTCGCGGAGCGACACGAGGCGTGGAAGGCCGAGGTCGCCCGCACCGAGGAGCTGCTCGCGACGAACGCGTTCCGCCTGGACGCGATCCCGCGCAAGCTCGAGCTCGACGGCTTCGGTCACGGCGCCTTCCGCGCCCGCAGCCGCGACCACGGCGCGGTCGGCCGCATCCGCATGGCGAAGGAGCGACTGTCTCGGCTGCGGGAGGATCCGGCGCCGCCCCCACCCGAGCCGCTGCGGTTCGTGCTGCCGGACGGCCCGGCTCCGGACGCGGAGTCGTCCGGCGAGGACGACGCCCTCGTCACGCTGCACGATGTCGTGTTCCAGGAGCCGGGCCGCCGGCTCACCGTGACCGCGTGGACCGTGACGCCGGGTGACCGCTGGCTCGTGACCGGTCCGAACGGGGCAGGCAAGACCACGCTGCTCGACCTCCTCGCGGGCGAGCTGAGCGCCGCATCGGGTTCGATCGACCGGCGCCCGGGACTCCGTGTCGCCCGGCTGCGGCAAGACGTGGGGGCGGCCGCACGCGGCTCCGCGGTGGAGGTGTTCGCGCGACGGGCGGCGGTGCCCCCGAGCGATGCCCGTGCGGCTCTGCTCGCCCACGGCCTGTTTCGCGAGGACGAGATCGAGCGCCCGGCGCGGGCCCTGTCGGTCGGGCAGCGGCGCCGGCTCGACCTCGCGATCGCGCTGGCCTCCACGTTCGACGTGCTGCTGCTCGACGAGCCGACCAACCACCTCGACCCGGAGCTGGTCGAGCAGCTGGAGCGGGCGCTCGACGACCACCCGGCCGCGGTCGTCACGGTCACCCACGACCGGCGGTGGCTGCGGCGGGCGCGCCAGCAGGGTGCCGCGGCGGTCCGTGTGACGGAGGGTGCGGCCGTGGTGGCGTCGTGACCCGGCGGCCGCGGGGGCGTGCGGTCAGCCGGTGACGGTGACCGTCGCGCCCACGTCGCCGCCCGCTTCGGCCCAGGCGAGCGAGTGCTCCAGGATCCCGCGCAGCACCGTCAGGTCCACCTGCTCCAGGTCGGAGAGGTAGAGGCAGCCGACGCCGGTGGTGTGCGGCCCGAGCCGTGCCAGGTCGTCCGCGTGCGCATCCGTCCCCTCGAAGAGGTAGATCGTGGTGGCGGCTCGGCGCGGCGCGAAGCCGAGGAGCGGGCTGTCGCCCTCGGTACCGGTCGGGTAGCGGTAGTGGCAGGAGCCGAAGCCGATGATGGTGCCCCAGGTCTGCGGCTCGCGGCCGGTGATCTCCTGCATGAGCGCGGTGAGCGTCTCCGCGTCTCGGCGCCGAGCGGCGGGGGAGGAGCGGGCGATGAGCCCGGCGACGTCGTTCCCCGTGGGCTTCACTTCGCCGCCTTGGCCGCGGCCTTCATCGCCTTCTTGTACTCGCGCACCTTCGTGAGCGACTCGGGGGAGACGATGTCGGCGACGCTGCGGTACGAGCCGTCCTCGCCGTAGGGCGCCGAGGCCTCGCGCCAGCCCTCGCCCGTGAAGCCGTACTGCTTGCCGAGCAGCGCCAGGAAGATCTTGGCCTTCTGCTCACCGAAGCCGGGCAGTGCCTTCAGGCGCTTCAGCACCTCCGCACCGTCCGGGTCGCCCGCGGTCCACAGCGCTGAGGCGTCGCCACCCCACTCGTCGACGATCGCCTGGCACAGCGTCTGCACGCGGGCGGCCATCGACCCGGGGAACCGGTGCACGGCGGGCGTCTGGCGGAACGCCTCGAGGAACTCCTCGGGTGCCATCCCCGCGATGGCCGCGGCATCGGCCGCACCGGTGCGCTGTTCGATCTTGAGCGGACCGGCGAAAGCGGTCTCCATGGGCACCTGCTGGTCGAGCAGCATCCCCACGAGCAGCGCGAGCGGGTTCTCGGTCAGCAGGGTGTCGGCGGCGGTGTCTCCGGTGATGTGAAGGGCCATGCCCCCAGTGTCCCATCCCGGGCGGATGCCGCGGGGGCGGTGGCAGGACCGTGCAGTGCAACGTCAGCGCGTATGACGCGATGTACCTCGTGCTCGCGCGCGCGGCGCAGTGCTCATTGCTGACTCTCGATGCTCGTCTCGCGGCATCCGCTGCGGATTGCGCACTGCTGCCGTAGTTCTTCGCGCATGACTGGCGTCGCCGCCTCCGGCTGAGCGGCTACGCGCTGATCCCGGGCGACCGTGCCGTCAGGCGGAGGCGGCGTCCTCGGCGGCGGGGGCCTCGGGGCTGAGGCCGTACAGGGCGGACAGCGCGGCGGCGAACTCGTCGGCCCTGCCCTCCGCGGCGAGCTCGTGGGCGCGGACGGTCGGGGTGTGCAGCAGCACGCCGACGAGGTGCCGCAGCGCCTGCTCGACCTTGCCGTCCTCGTCGCCGCGCGCACGGGCCCGGTCGATCTCGGTGTCGAGCAGCGAGAAGATGTGCGACCGCAGGGCCACGACGGAGGGGGTCACGCTCTGGCGGGCACCCACGACGTGGAAGGTGTCCGCGGCCTCACGAACGACGGTGCGGGCGGCGTCGGTCGCCTGCAGCTCCTCGAGCGGCGCGTGCAGGCGGATGGTCTCGAGGTCGAGCAGCGCCACGCCCTCCAGGGTCGCGACAGCGGGGTCGACGTTGCGCGGCATCCCGAGGTCGACCACGAGCCGGCTGTGCGAGCCCACCGGGCACCCGGCCGCGGCGAGACCGACGGGGAGCTGCAGGTGCTCCGGTCCCAGCACCGGTTCGGTGGCGGACGTGCAGGTGATGAGCAGGCTGGAGTGTGCGGCTGTGCGGGCGTAGTCCGCGGCTGCGACCGCGCGGATGCCGTGCTTCGCCGCGAAGATCTCGGCCCGACCGGAGGGCGAGTACACGGAGATGTCGACCGCGCCGCGCTCGCGTAGCGTCGCGAGGGTCACGGCCGCATAGGCGCCGGTGCCCACCAGGAGCACGCGCTCGGCGGACCAGTCGGCGATGCGGCTGTCGGCCAGTTCGAGTGCCAGGCGCACGAGCGAGCGACCGGCGCGCCCGAGCGCGGTGACGTTCTTGACCTTGCGCTGCGCCTGGCTCGCGCGCTGGAAGAGGCGCTCGAGCTCGGGGGAGGTGGTGCCGTCCTTGCGGGCCGACTTCAGGGCCCGGCGCACCTGGCCGGCGATCTCGCCCTCACCCGACACGACCGACTCGAGGCCGGAGGCGACGGAGAACAGGTGCTCGGCCACCCGGCGCCCGGCGTGGACGGTATAGGCGCCGTCGAGCTCGGCGGCCGGGATGCCCGTGGCGGACTCGACGGCTTCGAGCACGGCCTCGACGCCGATCGCGCCCGCGGCGGTCATCGGCTCGTCCATCTCGACGTACGCCTCGAACCGGTTGCACGTCGCCAGCACCACGGCACCCTGCACGCACGGCGTCATGCCCACCAGGGTGGGGGCGACGTCGTCGGGGGTGCGGCTCAGGCGTTCGAGCAGTTCGAAGGAGGCGGTCTTGTGACTCGCCGTCACACACAGCAGCACCCCTCGATTGTACCGGAGCGTTCGGACAGGCGGACTCGGCGGCCCCATAACCGGGCAATGGGAGGATGGGGGCATGGCCCTTTCCGACGCTCCGCTGCTGCGCGCCCTCACGGGTGACCGCCCCGACACGACGCCCGTCTGGTTCATGCGGCAGGCCGGCCGCTCGCTGCCCGAGTACCGGGAGCTGCGGGTGGGCACACGGATGCTCGACGCCTGCCTCACGCCCGACCTCGCGGCGGAGATCACCCTGCAGCCGGTGCGGCGGCACGGTGTGGACGCGGCGGTGTTCTTCAGCGACATCGTGATCCCGCTGCGCCTTGCCGGCGTCGAGGTGGAGATCGAGCCGGGGCGCGGGCCGGTGTTCGCGAACCCCGTGCGCACGAGGGCCGATGTCGAGCGGATCACCGCGATCGATCCGGAGTCGCTCGACGGCACGGCGATCGCGGAGGCGGTGGGCATCGTCGCGGCGGAGCTCGGCGACACCCCGGTGATCGGCTTCGCCGGCGCGCCTTTCACGCTCGCGGCCTACCTCGTCGAGGGCGGCCCGTCGAAGGAGCACCTGCGGGCACGCGGCATGATGCACGCGGACCCCGACGCCTGGCACCGTCTGGCGGGGTGGCTCGCCCGCGTCTCCCGACGATTCCTGGAGACGCAGCGCGACGCGGGTGCCGGGGTCGTGCAGCTCTTCGACAGCTGGGCCGGCTCGCTCAGCCCCGCCGACTACCGCACGTTCGTGGCGCCGCATTCGACCGCCGCGCTCGACGGCATCGGTGTCCCCACCATCCACTTCGGCGTCGGCACCGGCCCGTTCCTCGCCGACATGCGCCTCGGCGGCATCGCCGACGGGGTCGGCGTGGACTGGCGTCTTCCGCTCGACGAGGCCGCGGCGATCCTCGGACCGGACACGAGCGTGCAGGGCAACATCGACCCCGCGCTGCTCGGGGCGCCGTGGCCCGTGCTGGAGGCGCATGTGCGCGACGTCCTGGAGCGCGGTCGTGCGGCCCGCGGGCACATCGTCAACCTCGGTCACGGGGTGCCGCCCGAGACCGACCCCGACCAGCTGACGCGCATCGTCGAGCTGGTGCACGGCGCCTGAGCACGCGTCGCCCCCGGGCGCGGTGGAAGGATGGACGGCATGAGCCCTGACCCCTCCGGTGCACACCCGTCCGCGGCCGAGCCGGCCGACCTGGCCGCACGCGCCGCGGAGAAGCACGTCGTCGTGATCGGCGGGGGCATGGGTGGTCTCGTCGCCGCCCGCGAGTGCGCCAAGGTCGGCATGCGGGTCACGGTGCTGGAGGCTGCCGAGGCGCTGGGCGGTGCCCTGCGTCGCGTGGAGCTCGACGGTGTGACGCTCGATGCGGGCGCCGAGAGCTACGCGACCAGGGGCGGCCTCGTCCGCGCCCTGGTCGACGAGCTCGGACTCGCGGATCGGGTCGTGCCCCCTCGCGCGGGCGGCGCCTGGCTCTCCGGCATCCCCGGCACGGGTGCGGCTCCCCTCCCGGTGGGCGGGGTCCTCGGCATTCCCGGCAACCCGTTCCAGGACGACGTGCGGCGCATCATCGGATGGTCGGGGGCATGGCGCGCCTACCTCGACCGCGTGCGGCCGCCGCTGACCATCGGCCACGAGCTGAGCCTCGGGCGGCTCGTCGCCTCCCGCATGGGCCCGAAGGTGCGCGACCGCCTGGTCGCCCCGGTCACGACGGGCGTGTACTCCGCGTCGCCCGACGACGTGGACATCGACGTGGCCGCCCCGGGGCTGAACGCCGCCCTGACGCGCGTCGGCTCGCTGTCCGGCGCGGTGCTGGCGCTGCGCGGGAACGGCGGCTCCGGTGGCGCGAAGGCTCCGGGTGCCGCGGTGGAAGGCCTCCGTGGCGGCATGACCGTGCTGGTGGACGCGATCGCCGACGACCTCGCCCAGCTCGGGGCGACCGTGCGCACGGGAGTGCGGGTGCTCTCGGTCGTGTCGGAGGACGGCGGTTGGCGGGTCACGGCCGCGACGCAGCTCGACGCCCCGACGCAGACGCCGGAGCCGTGGGTTGCCGAGTCGGGGCCTCTGGCCGACGCCGTCGCGGTGACGGACGAGCCGGTGGAGGAGCTTCTCCGTGCGGACGCTGTGATCGTCGCGACCGCGGAGTCCGTGGCGCGCGAGCTTCTCGCCGGCGCGGTGCCGGCGCTCGCTCTGGCCGAAGCGGCTGCGTCCCCGGAGATCGAGATCGTCACGCTGCTGCTGGATGCCCCGGCTCTGCGCAGCGTGCCGCGTGGCACCGGGGTGCTCACGGTGCCCGGGAGCCACACGGCCAAGGCGCTCACCCACTCGACGGCGAAGTGGGAGTGGGTGCGGGAGGCCGCGGGCGACAGGGAGGTCGTGCGGGTGTCGTTCGGCGCGCAGGGGGAGCCCGCCGCCACCGCCGCCCTCGACGACGCGGCGGCGATCGACCTCGCGCGGCGGGAGGCGGCCGCGCTGCTCGGCGTACCGCTGGAGCCGACCCAGGTGATCGCAGGGCACCGCGGACGGTTCGTGCAGTCGCAGCCCGCGTCGCTCCTCGGATCGGGGGCGCGGCGCCAGGCTGCGCGCGATGCGATCCAGGCGATCCCCGGCCTGGCGGTGGTCGGAGCCTGGGTGGCCGGGACCGGCCTCGCACAGGTGGTCCCGGACGCCACGGAGGCGTCCGATCGCCTCCGTCGCGCGCTCCTGTGGGACTGATCGGGCGACCTCCGCGCACCACGAAGCGCACAAGCGTGAGTGACGAAGGGCCCGCTGTCAACCCTCTCCGGGATTGATGCCGAAATCGGCATACGGGGTTACGCTGGGTACCTGATCGCGGCGGAGACGTCGGCGATCGGCGTCCGAACCGGACGACCACCGCCGGAACAACGTGAGGAGACCCCATGAAGGGGAAGATCGGACTCGTCGTCGGACTCGGCGTCGGCTATGTGCTGGGCACCCGTGCCGGACGCGAGCGTTACGAGCAGATCCGGACGCAGTGGCTCAAGGTCTGGAACACGGATCCCGTCCAGGACCAGGTGGAGAAGGTCAAGGACTTCGTCGGCGACAAGGCCGCGGCCGTCCCGGGTGCCGTGTGGACGGGCGCGGTGAAGATCGTGAAGTCGGTCACGGGCAACGGCACTCCCGGCCAGAAGCTCGACGCCGTGATCGCGTCGGGCAAGGAGGCCGCCGAGGAGGTCTCGGAGGCGGCGGAGGACGCGGTCGACGAGGTCAAGGAGCGCGCCGCTGCGGCTGACAAGCCCGCTGCGAAGAAGCCCGCGACGAAGCCGGCAGCGCAGAAGTCCGGCGACTGACATGCCCCGCGGATACCGGGATCGCGCCGACGACAGTCTGCTGACCCTGCTCGGGGATCTGCCCGAGCTGGTCACCAACCTCGTGAAGGCGGAGATCGACGCCGCCAAGGCGTGGGTCTCGCGCACGGCGAAGGATGCGGGGATCGGCTCGGTCTGGTTCCTCGTCGCCCTGTTCTTCCTGTTCTGGGCCGTGCCGGTGATCCTCGTGTTCGCGATCGCCGGCCTGTCGTCGTGGTGGCCCGTGTGGCTGTCGGCGATCGCCGTGTTCGGCATCCTGATCCTCGCCGTGCTGCTGTTCGCGCTGCTCGGCATCCTCAAGTTCCGCAAGGTGCTCAAGCGCCAGAACCCGGCGCAGGCCGTGGCCGAGGACATCCGAATCGTGAAGGAGGCCGGCGATGAGCACCCCTGAGTCGCTGCCGCGCACCGCCGTCCCCGCGGGCATCGTCGATCCCGTGACGTCGGCCCGCGCCGAGCTGAAGGCGGCGCTCGCCGCGATCGAGATCAAGGGCAACATCCCGCGCCGGGTGGAGAAGGCGTCGGCGCGTGCCGCGGTCAAGGCACGCGCGTTCGCCGATCGGAACCCGGTGGGCGCGGTCGCCGCGGCCGTCGGGATCGCCGCCGTCGTCGGCGGCGCCGTGTGGGCGATCGCTCGGGCCATCGCACGCTGACGGTCGGCCGTTCCTCGCGGTATTCCCCTGATTAGGGGCTTCTCCGTGAAAGGGGCAGACTGGGATCATGTCCGAAGTGCGCGAAGAGAACCCGTCCGGCTTCACCCTCTGGGCTGTGTGGCGACGCAATCCCGATGCTCCCGTCACCGAGAACGACGCCACGGAGCTCGAGTCGATCGTCTCGCACATCGAGGACTCCGGCGTCACCGTCCGTGGCTTCTACGACGTCTCCGGGCTGAAGGCTGACGCCGATCTGATGGTGTGGCTGCACGGCGACACCGCCGAGGAGCTGCAGAAGGCGCTGCGCCGCCTCCGTCGCACGGAGCTGCTGCGCTCGCTGCTGCCGGTGTGGAACGTGATGGGCGTGCACCGCGACGCGGAGTTCAACCGCTCGCACGTGCCGGGGTTCCTCCGCGGCGTCGCACCGAAGGACTGGCTCTGCCTGTACCCGTTCGTCCGCACCCCGGAGTGGTACCTGGCGCCGGAGGCTGACCGCCGCGCGATGCTCGCCGACCACGGGCGCAAGGGCGCTGCGTTCACGGGCGTCATCGCGAACACCGTCGCCGCGTTCGCGCTGGGTGACTACGAGTGGCTGCTGCCGATGGAGGCCGACGACGTGACCGACCTGGTCGACATGATGCGCGACCTCCGCTACACCGAGGCGCGGATGTTCGTGAAGGAGGAGGTGCCCTTCTACACGGGGCGCCGTCTGCGCTTCGACGAGATCGCCGACGTGCTGCAGTAACCGCACCATGAGCACCCCCATCCGTCTCGGCACCCGACGCAGCGCGCTCGCGCAGGCGCAGTCGGGCCATGTCGCCGCCGCCCTCGAGAAGGTCACGGGGCGTGCCGTCGAGCTCGTCCCGATCACCAGCGAGGGCGACACCAATCGGGCGTCGCTGTCGGAGATCGGCGGTCTGGGCGTCTTCGCGACCCGGCTGCGCGAGGCTCTGCTCGCCGGCCGTTGCGACTTCCTCGTGCACTCCCTCAAAGACCTCCCGACCGCCGTGCCGGAGGGTCTCGTGATCGCCGCGACGCCCCGCCGAGAGGATGCCAGGGACGTGGTTCTCACGCGTCACGGCGCGCCCCTGCACGAGCTCGGCTCGGGCAGCACCGTCGGCACGGGCTCGCCGCGACGCATCGCCCAGGTCCGGCGCCGGGCACCGCAGGCGGAGGTCGTGGACATCCGCGGCAACGTCGACTCCCGGCTCGCGCGGGTGGCCTCGGGCGAGCTCGACGCCGTGATCCTCGCGGCCGCCGGCCTGTCGCGTCTGGGGACCGACTCGCCGCTGAAGCGCGAAGAGCTCGGGCTCGCGGAGTGGCCGACCGCGCCGGGACAGGGGTCGCTCGCGGTGGAGACCAGGGCGGACGCCCCGGAGGAGCTGCGGGAGGCGCTCTCCGCCCTCGACGATCACGACACCCGACTGGCCGTCACGGTCGAGCGCGCCATTCTGGAGGGACTCGATGCCGGGTGTCAAGCCCCCATGGCGGCGCACGCACGCGTCGAGGGCGCCGAGATCCGCATCAGGACGGTCGTGTACGCCCCGGACGGGGGTCGGCGGATCGGGCTCGACGTCACGGAAGCCCTGAACGGGGAGTATATTCATCGGAACGGCAGTGGCAATGGAGCGGATGCTGCCGATGGTGCAGGCCCGATGCACGCAGCGCGCGAGCTCGGGCTCGCTGTTGCCCGTCGGCTGCTCGATCAAGGGGCGGCCGACCTCGTCCCCCGAGAGCACCCCGATTTCTCATGACCACATCCGAAACCAAGCAGGACCGACCGCTGGACGGCTGGCGCATCCTCGTGCCCCGTGGCGGGCCCTGGGGCGACAGTGTCGCCGCGAGCCTGCGTGCCCTGGGCGCCGTGCCGGTCGTCGCCCCGCTCATCAACTTCGCCCCCACGACCGATCAGGACACGCTCGACCGCGCGCTGGAGCAGCTGGCCGCCGGTGAGTTCGACTGGCTGACGGTGACGAGTGCGACCACGGTCGACGTGCTGTTCGCGCATCGCGCGGTCGTGCCCAGGTCCACGAAGATCGCGGCGGTGGGCGAGACCACGGCCGCAGCGCTCCAGGCCGTGGGCTACGAGGTGGCGCTGGTCCCCGAGCAGGACAACTCGGCGCAGGGCATGGCTCAGCAGCTGATCGCGCTCGAGCAGGAGCCCCGGCGCATCCTGGCGCTGCGCAGCGAGATCGCGAAGCCGGTGCTGAGCATCATGCTGTCCGAGGCCGGACACGACGTGCACGGTGTGGTCGCCTACCGCACGGTGGGCGTGCCGGTCACGGAGCGCATCCGTCGCGATGTGGAGAACGGCCGCATCAACGCCATCCTCATCACGAGCGGTTCGGTGGCGGAGCAGGTGCGCGAGCAGTTCCCCGACATCCCGGACGAGACCCTGCTCGCCGCGATCGGCCCACGCACCGCGAAGGATGCCGAGCGTGCCGGTTTGCCGGTGTCGGTGGTGGCCGATCGGCAGACCATCGATGCGTTGATCGATGCCGTGTCCCAGTTCACGCTTCCGCACGCGGCAGACGAGTTCGCGCCGTGAGCTTCCCCGACATCCGCCTCCGTCGGCTGCGCCAGTCCCGCGCTGTCCGCGACCTCGTGCGCGAGACCTCGCTCGAGCCCCGTCAGCTCGTGCTTCCGCTCTTCGTGCGCGAGGGACTGACCGAGCCGGCGCGCATCGGCTCGATGCCCGGCGTGGCGCAGCACTCGCTCGACTCGTTGCGTGCCGCCGCCGTCGAGGCGGCCGAGGCCGGCGTCGGCGGGGTCATGCTGTTCGGCGTCCCGGCGGTGCGCGATGCGGTCGGCTCCGGAGCGGACGATCCGCGCGGCATCCTGAACGTCGCGACCGAGGCCCTCGCGGCCGAGGTGGGCGATGCGCTCGTGGTGCAGACCGACCTCTGCCTCGACGAGTTCACCGATCACGGGCACTGCGGGGTGCTCGCGGCGGACGGCTCGGTCGACAACGACGCGACCCTCGAGCGCTACACCTCGATGGCGTTGGCACAGGCGCGGGCCGGGTCGCAGCTGCTCGGGCTGTCCGGCATGATGGACGGCCAGGTCGCGGTGATCCGCCGGGCGCTCGACGCCGAGGGCTTCACCGACACGCTGATCCTGGCGTACGCGGCCAAGTACGCGAGCGCGTTCTACGGCCCGTTCCGTGAGGCCGTGGACTCCCAGCTGACCGGCGACCGGCGCACGTATCAGCTCGATCCGGGCAACCGCCGCGAGGGCGTGCGGGAGGCGCTGGTCGACGAGCAGGAGGGCGCCGACATCGTCATGGTCAAGCCGGCGATGGCGTTCCTCGACGTGCTGCGCGAGGTGCGCGACGCCGTGACCGTGCCCGTGTGGGCCTATCAGGTGTCCGGCGAGTACGCGATGGTCGAGGCCGCCGCGGCCAACGGCTGGATCGACCGCCGGGCGGCGATCCTCGAGTCGCTGCTGTCGATCCGGCGCGCGGGTGCCGACGCCGTGCTGACCTACTGGGCGACCGAGGCCGCCCGCTGGCTTCGCGGCTGACCGCCCCGCGGCGTCACCGCGCGGACTCCGGCGTCGGTACGGCGGGTTAGCCTGGAAGGGATGCCCGGGAGAGCTCCGCGCATCACCGAGGAGTTGCCATGACCGACCGCAATGACGACCTGTTCTCCGCTGCCCGCGCTGTGATCCCGGGTGGGGTGAACTCACCGGTGCGCGCCTACGGCTCGGTGGGCGGGACGCCGCGGTTCCTCGCTTCGGCGAAGGGAGCGACCGTCACCGACGCCGCCGGCCGAGAGTACGTCGACCTGGTGGCCTCGTGGGGCCCGGCGCTGCTGGGCCACGCGCAGCCCGAGGTGGTCGCCGCCGTGCAGGACGCCGCAGCGCGGGGTCTGTCGTTCGGTGCCCCGACCGAGGGCGAGGTCGAGCTGGCCGCGCTGATCGCCGACCGGGTTCGTTTCGGCGACATCCGACCCATCGAGCGCGTGCGCCTGGTGTCCACGGGGACCGAGGCGACCATGACCGCGATCCGACTCGCCCGTGGCGCGACCGGTCGCGACCTGCTGGTGAAGTTCGCCGGGCACTACCACGGCCACTCCGACGGGCTGCTGGCCGAGGCGGGGTCGGGCGTCGCCACGCTCGCGCTGCCCGGATCCGCCGGGGTGCCGGCACCCATCGCCGCACAGACGCTCGTCATCCGCTACAACGACCCCGAGGCGCTCGACGCGGTGTTCGCCGAGCACGGCCAGCGCATCGCCGCCGTGATCGTCGAGGCGTCCGCGGCGAACATGGGCGTGGTCCCCCCGCGGCCCGGATTCAACCGCCTGATCGCCGACACCGCACACGCTCACGGCGCGCTCATGATCCTGGACGAGGTGCTGACGGGCTTCCGCGTGCACCCCGCGGGGTTCTGGGGTCTGCAGGCCGCGGCGGGCGAGGACTACCTCCCCGACATCATCACGTTCGGCAAGGTCGTGGGCGGTGGCATGCCGCTGGCCGCGCTCGGCGGTCGCGCCGAGGTCATGGACCTGCTGGCTCCGCTCGGCCCGGTGTACCAGGCGGGCACGCTGTCGGGGAACCCGCTGTCGGTCGCCGCGGGTCTCGCCACGCTGCGCCTCGCGACGCCCGAGGTCTACGCCACGGTCGACGCCGCGGCGACCCGGGTGGCGACCGCGCTCGACACCGCCCTCAGCGACGCGGGCGTGACGCACGCGGTGGCGTCGGCCGGCAACCTGTTCAGCCCCTCGTTCCGCGCCTCGATCCCGCGCGACTACGCCGAGGCGCAGGCGCAGCAGTCGTTCCGCTACTCGGCGTTCTTCCACGCCATGCGCGAGCACGGTGTCGCGCTTCCGCCGAGCGTCTTCGAGGCGTGGTTCCTCACGGCTGCGCACGGTGAGGACGAGTTGCAGCGCATCGAGGCGGCGCTGGCGTTCGCGGCCAGGGCCGCGGCAGACGCCCGGCCCTGATGTATCCGTGCCCACAACGGATCGTTGCTTTCCTGTGAGCAACTTCCAGCCAACCGGGAGCGCCGCGCTGGCAGACTAAGGGGCATGGTGACGTTGCTGCTGGACCAGACGCAACTCGAAGTCGTGCTCTCGCCCATCGAACGTGCCGCCACCTTCCACCGTGAGAACGTGCGGATCCCGCGCGACACCATCACCAAGGTGCAGCTGACCGACGACGCCTGGACCTGGCTCCGCGGTGTGCCGAACCCCGGGACCCACATCCCGACCGTGCTCGCCGCCGGCAGTTGGAAGGCCGCCGGAACCCTCGACTTCGTGCTCATCCGGCGGCGTCGCCCGAGCGTCGTGATCGACCTCGAGGGCGACCCGCAGTACAACCGGCTGATCCTCACCACGCGGCACGGCCTCGCACTCACGCAGGCGCTGCGGCTCGAGGTGTCGGACGAGCCGGCGAGCGTCGAGGAGATCGTCGCCACCGCACCGACGCCCGTGTCGAAGGGCAGCCGTCGTCCGGTCATCCGCCCGCGGCCGGCCTAGCAGCCCCACGAACGACAGACGCCCTCCCGGCCGTAGCCGGGAGGGCGTCTCGTGTCTCGGGCTCAGCCGCGGTGCTCGTCGCCGTCGGTGTGCTGCTCGCGATCGTGCCCGTCGTGATCGTGCGCGTCGCTCTGCCCCTCGTCGTGACCGGGGCCTTCGCTCTGCCCGTCGTCGAGTCCGTGGCCTTCGCGGTCACGGTCGTCGCCGCTGTGCGCGCCGTCGTGCTCGCCGCTGTGCTCGTCGTCGTGCTCGGGCACCGCGTGCCCCTCGCTCTCGTGCCCCTCGCCGTCCTGCACCTCGGCGACACCGTCGTGGGGCTGGTGGTGCGCGTCGGCGGTGCCGTGGTCGTCCTGACCATCGGTCGCGGTGTCGCGAGCCAGCGGGACCGTGTCGATCACGCCGGTGGTCGCGACGCTCCAGTGGGCCCCGGCGTCGTGCGGCTCTCCCGACGCGCCGGTCGCGGGCATGCTGTCGGCGGTGCTCAGCGGGTAGTCCCGCGGCTCGTCCTCGTAGTACGCGCGTGCGGCAGCGGAGAGCAGGGAGCTGACGGCGGCCGCGCGGGGGTCTTCGTCCTCGTCCGGGGTTTCGGCTCCGTCCGTGCCGCCCGCCTCGAGCGGCGCCTCCTCGGCATCGCGGTCGCCGTGGTCGGCCTCGTCGGTCTCGTCCGCCTCCTCGGCGTCGTCCAGCTCGGCGAAGAACTCGATGCCCGCGGGGTCTTCCTCGATGGACTCGTCATCGGCGGTACTCACCGGCTCGTCGTCCGCCGGAACCGGATCTGCGGCGGGCTCGTCGGACGCGATCCCGGTGTCGTCCGCCGGCGCCTCATCCGCCGGGCTCTCGCTGTCGTGGGCGTCATCGACGGAATCCAGCGCGGACTCCTGATCGTCGGCGAGGGGCTCGTGGCCCGCGGGCTCGTCTACCGGAGTTCCGTCTGCCCCGGTTGCGTTCTCCGGAGTCTCGTCTGCCTCGGTTCCGTTCTCCGGGGCCTCGTCCGCCCCCTCCTCGGTCGGTGCGGAACCGGTGCTCCACGCCGAACCGCCCGTTGACTCCGCGTCGTCCGAGCCGGTCGGGACATCACCCTCGGAGTCCTGCTCGTCGCTGGACACATGCTCCGGGGACGCGCTGTGGTCGTCGTCGGCGGACTCCGGTGTCGTCGCGAACAGCTGCGCGAGGCTGCGTCGCGTGGGCCGCTCGGTCGGCTCCTCCTCCTGGACCGGCGCGGTGCCGCCGAACAGGATCTCGTCGAACGAGGTCGCCGTCTCCACGTGCGACTCGGACAGGGAATCGCCATCGCCGATCCGCGCCGCGTCCTCCATCGTCACGGGACGCACGTCTTCTTCCACCGGGACGACCGCGACCGGGCCGGTGGTCGCCGTGACCTCCGCCACGGTCTCGATCACGTCGGAGTCCTCCGTGTCGGCGGCGGCGACGAGGTCCTCCGACGCGGGCTCCGCGTCGGTCGACTGCTCGTCCACGTCGTCGTCTTCCGCCGTGGCGTCCGTCGGCTCGGGCATGGTCTCGGTGGTGAGGTCGTCCGCGAGAGCGGCCGCACCCCCGGCAGCCAGAGCCGATGCTGCGGCACCGGCGCCCGCTGTCGCCACGTCGGCGGAGGAATCGCTCGCCTCATGGTTCGTATCGGTCGCTGCCGTCTCGCCCGGCGCCGCCCCGCCCGCAGCGGCCGCGGTCGTGTCCGCCGCTGTGCCGAAGCGACCACCGCGCATCAGATCGATGAAGACGTCTTCCAGCGTGGGCCCGCGCTGCACGAGGGTGCTGAGGGCGATGCCGGCCTCAGCGGCCACGGCACCCACCGTGCTCGCGTCGGCTCCGCGCACGGTCAGCCCGGAGCGCAGCACCTCGATGTCGAAGCCCGCCGCCACCAGCGCCGTCGTGAGGCCGGGACGATCCACGGAATCCACGATGACAGACCCGCCGGCCGGGTCGGCCAGGGTCTCGATGCCGCTGGACAGCACCAGCCGTCCCTTCGACAGCACCAGCACGTGGTCGGCCACCTGCTCGATCTCGCTGAGCACATGCGACGACACCAGGACCGTGCGCCCCTCGTCCGCGAGACGGCGCATGAGCAGACGCATCCAGCGGATGCCCTCCGGGTCGAGGCCGTTCGCCGGCTCGTCGAAGACCAGGGCACCGGGGTCGCCGAGCAGCGCGTGTGCGACGCTCAGCCGCTGCCGCATGCCGAGGGAGAAGCCGCCGATGCGGGAATCGGCCTCGCTCTCCAGGCCCACGAGCGACAGGACCTCGTCGACGCGGGACAGGCGGATGCCGTTGGCCTTCGCGGCGATGGTCAGCTGCCGGCTGGCCGTGCGGCGAGGGCGGTAGACCGTCTCCTCCAGCACGGAGCCGATCGTGCGCAGCGGCTGGCGCAGCTCCGGATACGCGACGCCGCCGATCGTGGCGGTTCCCGACGTGGCACGCACCTGACCGAGCAGGATGCGGAGAGTCGTGGTCTTTCCGGCGCCGTTGGGACCGAGGAAGGCGGTCACGGCCCCGGGCTCGACGCGGGCGGAGAAGTCCGAGACGGCGGTCACCTCGTTGAAGCGCTTCGTCACATTCGTGAACTCGAGCACCTGTCCTTCAGGCATCCGGCACCTCTCGTCGCGATGAACAGTTCCCCCTATCCTGCCGGAAAACCGCCCCGGAACCCGCATTCCGTGCGGAATTCCACCCCTGGTGAGAAGGTAGCCTGGCACCCGTGACCGATACCTCTGCCGCCCCCCGTGTCCTCGTCCGCACGGAAGGAGCGCTCGGACGGCTCACCCTCAATCGCCCCGAGGCGATCAACGCGCTCGACGAGGACATGATCGCCGAGATCACCCGGGCGCTGGTGGCGTGGCGTGACGACTCCGACGTGCAGATCGTGCTGATCGACGGCGAGGGCGAGCGCGGCATGTGCGCGGGCGGCGATGTGCGCCGCCTGCACGAGCAGATCGTGTCCGGTCACCCCGAGCGGTCGGCCGAGTTCTTCCGCGCCGAGTACGCGATGAACGCGATGATCGCCGAGTACCCCAAGCCGGTCGTGGCGCTGGCCGACGGCATCACGATGGGCGGCGGCATCGGGCTCGCCGGGCACGCGGCCATCCGGATCGTCACCGAGCGGTCGAAGCTCGCGATGCCGGAGACCCGCATCGGCTTCACTCCCGACGTCGGTGGCACGTGGCTGCTCGGGCGGGCGCCGGGACGGTTCGGCGAGTACTTCGGGCTGACCGGGGCGACCATGAGCGCCGCCGACGCGGTGTACCTCGGGTTCGCCGACCACGTGGTGCCCTCCGACCGCCTCGACGCCCTGCGCGACGCGCTCGCGCACCGCGCCGACCCGACGAGCCCCAGCGAGATCGTGCTGCTGTTCGACGAGACGCCGGAGCCGTCGACGCTCCCGGCATCGCGCGCCTGGATCGACGAGGCGTTCTCCGCGCCGACCGTGCCCGAGATTTTGGAGCGGCTGCACGCGCAGGGCACGACAGAGGCCACAGCCGTGGCCGATCTCCTCGAGGGGCTCGCGCCGACCGGGCTGGTCGTGACGCTCGACGCCGTGCGTGAGGCGCGGGAGCTGCCGGGACTGCGCGCCGCGCTCGAGGGGGAGTACCGACGGGTGCTGTGGTTCGTCAACGAGCACCCGGACCTCGTGGAGGGCATCCGCGCGCAGCTGGTCGACAAGGACCGCAACCCGAAGTGGCAGCCGGCGACCCTCGCCGAGCTGCCGGCGGACGCGGGTGCGCCGGCCCGCGAATACACGCCGCAGCCGCCGCTGTTCTGAGGGGCAGTCCGCTCGCTGACGCGGGCGGCGATCGCGCAGGCTTCCGGCGGGCCCTTCTTCGTCACCGTTCAGAAAAGTGCTGATCGCACGGGATGCGGTTCGCTGTGAGCGAAGGTCCGCCCCCAGGGGGATACGAATGTCCCCGCTTCGTGGCACGCTGTCCTATGGCCGGTCGTCGGTCGGCATCCGTCTGCCGGGAGATCCGCCGCCTCCTCCTTCCTAGAAAGTCCGCCTGTGCTGGGAAAAATCCTCCTCCGCTATCTGTCCCGATATAAGTGGCTCCTCGTGGCCGTGCTGGTCTTCCAGTTCGCCAGCGCGGCTGCCACCCTCTACCTGCCCCGCCTCAACGCCGACATCATCGACAAGGGCGTCGCGCAGGGCGACACCGCCTACATCTGGCGCACCGGTCTGTTCATGCTCGCGGTCTCCCTGGGCCAGATCGTCGCCTCCGTGATCGCGACCTTCTTCGCCGCGCGCGCGGCGATGGGCGCGGGTCGCGACATCCGTGCCGACGTGTTCGGCAAGGTCAGCGGCTTCTCCGAGCGCGAGGTGTCGCAGTTCGGCGCCGGCTCCCTCATCACGCGCAACACCAACGACGTGCAGCAGGTGCAGATGCTGGCGATGATGGGCGCGACCATGCTCGTCACCGCGCCGCTGCTCGCGATCGGCGGCATCATCTTCGCCGTGCAGACCAACGCCGGGCTCAGCTGGCTCATCGCCGTGTCGGTCCCCGTGCTCCTGCTCCTGGCGGCGCTCGTGATCGGCCGCATGGTGCCGCTGTTCCGCAGCTACCAGGGCAAGCTCGACACCGTCAACCGCATCATGCGCGAGCAGCTCACCGGCGTGCGCGTCGTCCGCGCGTTCGTGCGCGAGCGCATCGAAGAGGAGCGCTTCCGCGGAGCCAACACCGACATCATGGTCGTCGGCCGCAAGGTCGGCTCGCTGTTCGTGCTGCTGTTCCCGCTGTTCATGCTCATCCTCAACGTGACCGTGGTCGCCGTGATCTGGTTCGGCGGCATCGAGGTCAACAACGGCACCGTGCAGGTGGGCACGCTGTTCGCCTTCATGCAGTACATCGGCCAGATCATGGGCGGCGTCATCATGGCCAGCTTCATGGCGATGATGATCCCGCGCGCCGCCGTCTCGGCCGAGCGCATCGGCGAGGTGCTCAACACCGAGTCGACCATGACGCGCCCCGCGAACGGCGTCACCGAGTTCCCGACGCCGGGTGCGGTCGCGTTCGACGACGTCGCCTTCACCTACCCGGGCGCCGACGCGCCCGTGCTGACCGGCATCAGCTTCGCGGCGCAGCCGGGTGAGACGGTCGCGATCGTGGGTTCCACGGGTGCGGGCAAGACCACGCTGGTCTCTCTCATCCCGCGTCTGTTCGACGTCTCGAGCGGCTCGGTGCACGTGGGCGGCACCGACGTGCGCGAGGCCGACGTGGAGGCGCTGTGGGACAGCATCGGTCTGGTGCCGCAGCGTCCGTTCCTCTTCACCGGCACCGTCGCGTCGAACCTGCGCTACGGCCGGGAGGACGCGACCGATGAGGAGCTGTGGCACGCGCTCGAGATCGCCCAGGGGCGTGACTTCGTGGAGGAGATGCCCGACGGGCTCGAGTCCCGCATCGCCCAGGGCGGCACGAACGTGTCGGGCGGCCAGCGCCAGCGCCTCGCGATCGCGCGGGCCATCGTGCACCAGCCGAAGGTGCTCGTGTTCGACGACTCCTTCTCGGCGCTCGACCTGACCACGGACGCGCGACTGCGGCAGGCGCTGTGGCGCGAGCTGCCGCACGTCACGAAGATCGTGGTCGCCCAGCGTGTCTCCACCATCACCGACGCCGACCGCATCGTGGTGCTCGAGGGCGGCACGATGGTGGGCGTCGGCACGCACGAGGAGCTGCTGGAGACCAGCGGCACCTATCGAGAGATCGTCGAGTCGCAGCTGGGGGTGGACGCATGAGCGCGCAGGACGACAAGCGCACCGCCGCGCCGAAGCGCGGACGGGGGAAGGCCCCGGTGCAGACCGAGGAGCGCGAGCTCACGGCGGAAGAGCAGTACGAGGCCGAGCTCGCGGAGCAGGCACGGCAGAACGGCGGCGGCTGGGACAGCGTCGCGCCGGGCAAGGCCGACAACTTCGGCCCGAGCTTCGCCCGCATGATCGGACTGCTCAAGCCCTCGGCCGTGTGGTTCGTGTTCGTGTCGATCCTCGGAGCCCTGGGCGTCGTGCTGACGGTCGCAGCTCCCAAGGTCCTGGCCGAGGCGACCAACATCGTCTACCGCGGCTTCATCTCCATCCAGCTCGGCCAGCCGAACGGCGACTTCCCCGGGTTCCCCGCCGGAACGTCGCAGGACGTGGTGGTCGATGCGCTGCGCGGAGCGGGACAGGACGACTTCGCCAACCAGGTCGGCGCCCTCGGCGACTTCCGGGTCGGCGACGGCATCGACTTCGATGCTCTGCGCTGGGTCATCGCCGCCGTCCTCGCGATCTACGTGGTGGCCGCGTTCCTGAGCTGGCTGCAGGGATACGTGATCAACGTCATCATGGTGCGCACCATGTGGCGTCTCCGCGAGGCCGTCGAGGCGAAGATCAACCGGCTGCCGCTGTCGTACTTCGACAGGGTGCAGCGCGGCGAGCTGATCTCCCGCGTCACGAACGACATCGACAACATCACCCAGACGATGCAGCAGTCCCTCTCCGGGGCCCTGACCGCCGTGCTCACCGTGGTCGGCGTGCTGGTGATGATGTTCTCGATCTCGTGGCAGCTGGCACTGGTGGCCCTGGTCGCGCTGCCGCTCATGGGCGTGATCTTCGGCGTCATCGGCCCGCGCTCGCAGAAGGCCTTCGGCACCCAGTGGCGCAAGGTCGGCCGTCTCAACGCCCGCGTCGAGGAGGCCTTCTCCGGGCACGCGCTCGTGAAGGTGTTCGGTCGGGAGCAGGACGCGCTCGACAAGTTCAAGGCCGAGAACGAGGAGCTGTTCCAGGCGAGCTTCAAGGCGCAGTTCCTGTCGGGCATCATCATGCCCGCCATGACCTTCGTCGGCAGCCTCACCTACGTCGGCATCGCGGTGCTCGGCGGCCTCATGGTCGCGAGCGGGCAGCTGCGCCTCGGCGACGTGCAGGCGTTCATCCAGTACTCGCAGCAGTTCACGCAGCCGCTGTCGGAGCTGGGCGGCATGGCAGCGGTCGTGCAGTCCGGCACGGCGTCGGCCGAGCGGGTGTTCGACCTGCTCGACGCCGACGAGCAGGAGCCCGACGAGGCCGACGCCCCGCCGCTCGGCGACGGCAAGGGCGTGATCGAGTTCGAGAACGTGTCCTTCTCCTACACGCCGGAGCGACCGCTGATCACCGACCTGTCGTTCCGGGTGGAGCCGGGCCAGACGGTCGCGATCGTCGGGCCGACCGGCGCGGGCAAGACCACGCTGGTCAACCTGATCATGCGGTTCTACGAGCTCAGCGGCGGGCGCATCACGCTCGACGGTCAGGACATCTCGCAGATCACGCGCGACGACCTGCGCTCGCGCACCGGCATGGTGCTGCAGGACCCGTGGCTGTTCGCCGGGAGCATCCGCGAGAACATCCGCTACGGTCGCTCGACCGCGACCGACGAGGAAGTGCTCACCGCCGCCAAGGCCACGTACGTCGACCGGTTCGTGCACGCCCTCCCCGAGGGCTACGACACCGTGCTCGACGAGGATGCGTCCAACGTGTCGGCCGGTGAGCGGCAGCTGATCACAATCGCGCGCGCGTTCGTCGCCCAGCCGTCGATCCTCATCCTGGATGAGGCCACCTCGGCCGTCGACACCCGCACCGAGCTGCTGCTGCAGCACGCGATGGCCGCGCTCCGCCAGGGGCGCACGTCGTTCGTGATCGCGCACCGCCTGTCCACCATCCGCGACGCCGACCTCATCCTCGTGATGGAGCACGGCGACATCGTGGAGAAGGGCACGCACGACGAGCTCATCGCCGCGCAGGGCGCCTACTGGCGGCTTTACCAGTCGCAGTTCGAGCAGGCCGCGACCGACCTCGACGCGGAGGAGGCCCTCACGGGCTCCACGCCCGTGGTCGTCACGGGGGAGGCCGCCGACGAGACGGCACGGGAGCAGGCCGACGACGCGATCGCCGGAGCCTCGGTCGGGGCGAACGTCCCGGCCGCGGAGGCCGCGGCCGCACGAGCTCTGCTCGATGACGGCGCCGAGGGCGCGGGGCCCCGCGACTGACGCCTCGGCGGTCCCGCACCAACGACACGACGCCCCGCTCCGGATCCTCGGAGCGGGGCGTCGTCGTCTGCGCGGCCGGTGAACGGCGGCGCCTGGCTCAGTCGGTGTGGACGGTGATGCCCAGCAGATCGAGCGGGTGCGTCAGGCGCCACCAGGGACTGGGGCCCTCCACGTCTTCGCGCAGCACGAGGGCCGTGTCCGCCGTGTCGAGCGGCCCGGTGGTGGTCAGCGTGCCCACGCGGTCGTCGGCCTCTCGTCGCTCGCCCAGGTCGAACGCGGCGGTCGCGGTCGCGGCGGCACCGTTCCACAGCACGACGTCCGCGTCCTCCGCGGTGACCACATCCACCTCCTCGCCCCACATCGTGGTGACGCGACCGACCACCGTGCCCGCGGCGACGGCCGGTTCCTCCGTCTGCAGCTCCGCCTCCGCCTGACTGAACAGCGCGCGGGTGGCCGCGAGCCGCGACTCGTCGTCGGCCTGATCCAGCACTGCCGCGAACAGCCGCACGGTCGTGTCGCCCACCTCCACATCCTTCGCGGTGAGGAGGTTCCACCCGACCAGGGTCCCGGTCTTGATGCCGACGACGCCCGGATCGGCCAGCATGCCGTTGGTGTTCACGACCGTCCCCGCGCCCGGAAGCTCGACCGAGGCGGTGCCGACGATCTCCGCGAACACCGGGTTGCGCATCGCCAGCTCGCCCAGCGCGATCAGCGCCTCCGGCGTCGCGACGTTGCGCTCATCGAAACCCGACGGCGTCACCACCGTGATCCCGGTCAGACCACGCTCGCTCAGCCACTCCTCGGCCGCCCTGGCGAACTCGGAGTTCGACCCCCAGATCTCCGAGGCCAGCCGATCGATGTAGTTGTTCGCCGAGCCGAGCAGCGTGCCCTGCAACAGCTGATACTCCGTGAGCACACCGTTGACCGGGACGTCGAGCGCCGACTGATCCTGGCGTCGATAGTCCCAGTAGCGCACGCTGTCGCCGCGGGTGAAACGGAACTCCGGTCCCTGCTCACCCGGCGCGAGCGGCATCCGATCCAGCACCATCAGGCTGCTGACGACCTTCGTGATGCTCGCGATGCTCACCGCATCCGGGATCGACGCCGACGTGGTCATGCCGGCAACCCCCACGGCCGCGCTGCCCTCCGCAGGCCACGTGAGCTCGGCGGCCGTGGCGGGCGTCGTCTCGAACTGCACCGCCTCCACCGCCGGGGGCACCTCGTGCAGCGGCCACAGCAGCGTCGTGCCCGAATAGGCCAGGACGAGCCCGGCCAGCACCCCCAACGGCACCAGCAGGCCGGGGCGCGCGATGGCCGGACGCAACCGGGCCCCGCGGAACAGCCCCTCGGCGGTCTGCGCCTCCGGCTCGGCATCGAGCGAGACGGCGGGAGCGTGGGCCGCGACATCGGCCGGATCCACCCAGGTCAGCGCGGTCGCCGGGGTCGCGTCGTCCGCCCACTGCGCGGCCGTACCGGACAGGAGGGCGACCGCTGCATCGTCGTCTTCGGCCGGGGGAGCCGGCTCCGAGACCCTCGCGCGGAACGGCGGCTTGGTCAGCGGCGGCGTCGCTGCCGTGATCGTCGAGGACGCGGAGTCCGCGGCGGGCGGGGCCGACGCGACGGACGCGATCGCGGGATCAGCGGAGGGGGAGGTCTCGGCCGCGGGGCGGTCCGTGCTCCCGTCCGCGTCGCCTCCGGTGGCGACGCCGTTCGCGGAGGCATCGGTCGCGGTCGCGGTGCGCGCACGGTCGCCGAACAGCGCGCCGAGACCGGAGGTCGACACGGCGGAGGCGGCGGGAACCCGCGCCGGGGGTCGCGCGGCGTCGTCGCCCGCGTCATCGCTCCCGGTCGGTGGGGTGGTGGTCACCCGCGCCCGCGAGCGCAGCGCGGACGTGGGGGCGTCGTCGGAGGGGGCAGCAGTCGGAGCGGGGCCGTTGCCGCCGATGCCCGTCGCCTCGCCGGCGGGATCGGATGCGGTCACCCGCTTACGGTACCGAATCCGGCCGGGAATCGGCCGCGCCGGGGCGGCGACGCGCCAACCGGCGGACCGGGTAGGATCGTCAGCACAACCACGGGAGTCCGGCGAGCCGGGCTGAGAGGGAGCGAATCGCGCTTCGACCGTCGAACCTGATCTGGGTCATGCCAGCGCAGGGAGGAGTTCCTATGAGTACGTCCACGTCCACGTCCGCATCCGCGAAGACCTCGACGGCGGCCGCGCCGCGCAGCTACCTGCGCTGGCGCATCGTCGACATCGTCGTCGCCAGTGTCCTCGGTGTCGCCGCCGGCCTGATCTTCCTCGCCTGGAACGTCGGCTACCTCGGCCCCAAGGCCCTCCTCGAACCGCTGCTCCCCGGGCTGCAGGGCCTGCTCGACGGCCCCTGGCTGTTCGCGGGCGTGCTCGGCGGACTCATCATCCGCAAGGCCGGAGCCGCGATCTACGTCGAACTGCTCGCCGCCGTCGTCTCGGCGCTCATCGGCAACCAGTGGGGCGGCTTCCTCACCCTGGAGGCCGGGCTCGTGCAGGGGCTCGGCGCCGAGCTCGTCTTCCTGCTGTTCTTCTACCGTCGCTGGTCGCTGCCCGTCGCGATCCTCGCCGGTGCGGGCGCCGCGCTCGCGGGCGGCATCAACAACCTCGTGCTCTGGTACGCCGGATCCGGCCCGGCGTTCACGACGATCTACCTGCTCAGCACCGTCGTCTCCGGCGCGGTGATCGCGGGGGCGCTGTCGTGGGTTCTGGCCAGGGGCATCGCGGCGACCGGCGCGCTCGACCGGTTCGGCTCCGGCCGCGAGGCGCGCGTCCGCGTCTGATGGGGGCCGAGCAGGCCACCCCCGCCGCCGTCGAGGCCCGAGGGTGGGGGTGGCGTCACGCGAGTCGCCTCGCCTGGGCCCTGCGCGACGTGTCGTTCCGCATCGAGCCGGGCGAGCGCGTGCTCGTGCTCGGCGCATCCGGCGCGGGCAAGTCGACGCTGCTGCACGGGCTCGCCGGTGTGCTGGGCGGCGAGGAGGAGGGCGAGAGCGAGGGCCGGCTGCTCGTCGACGGCGCCGCGGCGACCGCCACCCGGGGTCGCGCGGGACTGGTGCTGCAAGACCCCGACTCGCAGGTGATCCTGGCACGCGTGGGCGACGACGTCGCCTTCGGCTGCGAGAACCTGGGCATCCCGCGCGCCGAGATCTGGCCGCGCGTCACCGCCGCCCTGGAGGCCGTGGGGCTCGACGTGCCGCTCGACCACCCCACCAAGGCGCTGTCGGGCGGGCAGAAGCAGCGCCTCGCGCTCGCGGGACTCCTCGCCATGCGCCCCGGACTGCTGCTGCTCGACGAGCCCACCGCGAACCTCGACCCGCACGGGGTGGCGGAGGTGCGCGACGCGGTGTCGCGCCTGCTCGACACCCACCCCGCCACGCTCGTGGTCGTGGAGCACCGGCTCGACGTGTGGCTGCCCCTCATGACCCGCGTGATCGTGATCGGCGAGGGCGGCGTGGTCGCCGACGGCCCCCCGCACGAGGTGCTCGGGGCTCAGGGGCAGCGGCTCGCCGACGACGGGGTGTGGGTCCCCGGGTATCCGCCCGCGTTCCCGCCGCCGCCGCGCACGGCCCCCCGCGAGGTGCTGCTCTCGGCGCGCGGGCTCGCGGTCGCCCGGGTGAAGGGTCGCCCGGTCGCCACGGGCATCGACCTCGACGTCCACGCGGGAGAGGCCGTCGCGGTCACCGGGCCCAACGGCGCCGGCAAGTCGACGCTCGGCCTCACGCTCGCGGGACTCCTTCCGCCCGCGGGGGGAGCAGTGGTCGCCGCGCCCGAGCTCGCGGACGGCGCCGACCCCGCGCCCATCCGGTGGAGCTCGCGCGACCTGCTCACCCGCGTCGGCATGGTGTTCCAGGAGCCGGAGCATCAGCTGCTCGCCACGACCGTGCGCGACGAGCTCGCCGTCGGCCCCCGCGCGCTCGGCCTCCCCGAGGACGAGATCGCCGCGCGCACCGACGAGCTCCTCTCCCGCCTGCGCCTCGACCGTCTCGCGGCCGCGAACCCGTACACGCTGTCCGGCGGGGAGAAGCGGCGCCTCACGGTCGCGGCCGCGATCGCCACACGCCCCCGGTTGCTCGTGCTGGACGAGCCCACGTTCGGGCAGGACGCGCGTACGTGGGCGGAGCTGGTCGCGCTGCTCGCGGCCTTGCGCGACGAGGGGTCGGCCGTGGTCGCGATCACGCACGACCTCGACGTGGCCAGAGCCCTCCACGCCACCCGGTTCGACCTGGGCGGCATGCCGTGACCCTGCTCGACGCGAAGGCCCGCACCGGCGCGGTGGCCCGCATCAACCCGGTCGCCAAGCTCGGCGTGAGCGCGCTGATCGCCGTGCCGCTCATCCTCACGCTCGACCCGGTCTCGGCCGCGGTGGCCCTGGCGCTCGAGTTCGTGCTGTTCCTGTTCGCGGGCATCGGCTGGCGGGAGTTCTGGGTGCGCACGTGGCCGGTGTGGCTCGCGGCGCCGCTCACCGGGCTCACGATCGCGCTGTACGGCGAGACCTCCGGCACCGTGTACGTGGACTGGTTCGTGCTGCGCATCAGCGAGGGCTCGCTCGCCCTCGCCGTGGCGACGATGCTGCGCGTGCTCGCGATCGCCCTGCCGTCCGTGGTGCTGTTCGTGACCGTCGACCCCACCGACCTCGCCGACGGGCTCGGGCAGATCCTCCGCCTCCCCGCCCGGTTCGTGCTGGGTGCGCTCGCGGGCCTGCGCATGGTCGGACTGTTCCTCGACGACTGGCGGGCGCTCGAACTGGCGCGGCGCGCACGCGGGGTGGCCGACCGCGGACGCCTCCGCCGTTTCTTCGGGATGGCGTTCGCGCTGCTGGTGCTGTCGATCCGCCGCGGTGCCAAGCTCGCCACGGCCATGGAAGCGCGAGGGTTCGGAGCGCCGGGGCGCCGCACGTGGGCGCGCGAGTCGCGGTTCGGGGCGGCGGAGTGGCTGCTGCTCGCGGTCGGCGCGGCCATCTCCGGCATCGCGGTCGCGGCGGCCGTGCTCACCGGAGCCTGGAACTTCATCCTCGGTCCCGGCGCCTGAGCCTCACCCCGTTTACGCGAGGGGCGGGAGATACGTCAACGCGCCGTGGCTAGCGTGACGAACGGAGTGAGAAGCCGACTCAGCCGAAAGGACTCCGCACATGAGCACTGCACCCACCGACGGTCAGCCGATCTTCACCCGGCCGGGGGAGGCCACGGTCGCACCGCGACACGTGATCCCCGACGCCGAGTCGCTCCCGTCGACCGCGAAGCAGATCGTCGAGGACGAGACCATCCTCGACGGCAACGCCCGTCTGAACCTCGCGACGTTCGTGAGCACCTGGATGGACGACGAGGCCAAGCAGGTGTACATGGCCTCGTTCGACAAGAACATGATCGACAAGGACGAGTATCCGCAGACCGCCGCGATCGAGGACAACTGCTGGCACATGCTCGCGAACCTCTGGCATGCGCCGGATGCCGCCCGCAGCATCGGCACGTCCACCATCGGCTCGTCCGAGGCGTGCATGCTCGGCGGGCTCGCGTTCAAGCGCCGGTGGCAGCAGGCGCGTCGCGCCGCGGGGAAGGACGCCTCCTCGCCGAACCTCGTGATGTCGAGCGCCGTGCAGGTGTGCTGGGAGAAGTTCTGCAACTACTTCGACGTGGAGCCGCGCTTCGTGCCGATCAGCGAGGAGCACAAGACGCTCGACGGGCACGAGCTGGAGAAGTACGTCGACGAGAACACGATCGGGGTCGTGGCGATCATGGGCGTCACCTACACCGGCATGTACGAGCCGGTCGCGCAGATCGCGGCGGCGCTCGACGAGATCCAGAAGAACACGGGGCTCGACATCCCGATCCACGTGGACGGCGCCTCCGGGGCGATGATCGCCCCGTTCCTGCAGCCCGACCTGGAGTGGGACTTCCGCCTGGAGCGGGTGCACTCCATCAGCACCTCCGGCCACAAGTACGGGCTCGTGTACCCCGGACTCGGGTGGGTCGTGTGGCGCGACGCCCAGTGGCTGCCGGAGGACCTCGTGTTCCAGGTCAGCTACCTCGGCGGGGAGATGCCCACGTTCGCACTGAACTTCTCGCGCCCCGGCGCACAGGTGCTGCTGCAGTACTACCTGTTCCTCCGCCTCGGCTTCGAGGGGTACCGGGCGGTGCAGCAGGCGTCGCAGGACGTGGCGAAGTTCCTGTCGGCGGGCATCGCGAAGCTCGACGCGTTCGAGCTGTGGAACGACGGCAGCGACATCCCCGTGTTCGCGTGGCGGTTGAAGCAGGGGCATACCGACAACTGGACCCTGTACGACCTGCAGGATCGGTTGCGCATGCGCGGCTGGCTCGTGCCCGCCTACCCGATGCCCGCCGACCTGGAGGAGCTCACGGTGCAGCGCATCGTGGTGCGCAACGGCCTCAGCATGGACCTGGCCGCCGAACTGCTCGACGCGATCACCGCCGAGGTCGCGCACCTCGACGCCCTCACCGCGCCGATGCCGGGCGACCACCCCGACTCGGCGTTCCACCACTGAGGCGCGGGTCATGTCTGCACACGGTGCCGAACACGCCCCCCGTCCCGCCGTCACCCCGTCGACCCGCGTCTCCCGGCCCGCGGTGGCCGTGCTGGGGGTGGGGCAGCTCGCCCTGCTGACGCTCGTCGTGGTGGCGAGCCTGCGCTCCCTGCCGGCGATGGCGGTCTACGGCCTCGGGAGCATCATGCTCTACCTCATCCCGGCGATCCTGTTCCTGGTGCCCACGGCGCTGGTGGCGGCCGAGCTCGCGACCGGGTGGAAGGGCGGCGTCTACGTCTGGGTGCGCGAAGCCCTCGGCAACCGCTGGGGGTTCACCGCGGTGTGGCTCCAGTGGATCCAGAACGTGGTGTGGTTCCCCACCCAGCTCGCCTTCGTGGCGGGCGCGCTCGCGTTCGTCTTCCTGGATCCGTCGCTGTCGAGCTCGGGCTTCTTCACCGCGGTCGTGATCATCGTCTGCTACTGGGGTGCGACGCTGGTCACCCTCCGCGGCGGCGACCTGTTCGCCAAGCTCGGCTCGTGGGGCGGCATCCTCGGCACGCTGCTGCCCGCCGTGCTGCTGATCGTGTTCGGCGCGGTCTGGGTGTTCAGCGGCGAGAAGAGCCAGGTCCCCCTCGAGGCGTCGGCGATGATCCCGCCGTTCACCGGGCTCGCCTCGATCGTGCTGATCGTGTCGAACGTGCTGGCCTACGCCGGTATGGAGGTGAACGCGGTGCACGTGAACCAGATGAAGGACCCCGGCCGCGGCTACCCCCGCTCGGTGTTCCTCGCGGCGGCGCTCATCCTGCTCGTGTTCATCCTGCCGACCCTCGCGATCGCGGTCGCGGTGCCGCCGAAGGAGCTCGGTCTCACGAACGGCATCATGCTCGCGTTCGGGGAGTACTTCGACCACTGGAGCATGGGCTGGGCCACCGCGGTGGTGTCGGCCCTGATCGCCGCGGGCGCCCTCGCCTCGGTCGTCACCTGGGTCGCCGGCCCGTCGAAGGGCGTGCTGGCCGCGGCGGAGACGGGGCTGCTGCCGCCGCTGCTGCAGAAGAGGAACAAGGCGGGCGTGCAGTCGGGCATCCTGATGCTGCAGGGCACGATCGTGACGGTGCTCGCGGCGATCTTCATCATCGTGCCGAACGTCAGCGCGGCCTTCGTCGCGCTGATCGACATGGCCGCCGCGCTGTACCTCGTCATGTACATGCTGATGTTCGCCTCGGCCCTCGTGCTGCGGCGGAAGGCGCCGGACGTGAAGCGCGCGTACCGGGTGAAGGGGCTGCCGCTGGTCGCCGGGGTGGGCTTCGTCGCCTGCCTGGCCGCGTTCCTCCTCGCGTTCATCCCGCCGGACGGCTTCACCGCGTTCCCGCCCGCGGCCTACCCGTGGATCGTGGGGGCGGTGATCGTGGTGCTGGGTGCTCCGCCCCTGGTGTTCTACGCGGTGCGCCGTCCGTCGTGGGACCGCCGGCCGGCGGACGGCAGCCTGCCCAGCGACGCCCACCCGGAGGCCTGAGCGCCCGGAACCGATGCCGACCCGCCGCCCGTCACAGGGGCAGCGGGTCGGCGCCGTCTTCGCGGGAGCCGTACCCCCAGCGGAGCGCGATCAGCCCCGGCGCGAACCCCGAGCGCACGGTGGTGGCCGTGCGGTTCGCGGGAGGCAGCGGCACGATCTCCTCCTCGCCGCCGACCATCGTGACCTCTTCGATCCAGGTGGGCGACGGCGACCGCGCGAAGTCCACGTGCAGGAGCAGCTCGGGCGTGCGGTACATGCTCGCGTAGGTCACGAGCCGGTCGCGCGGGTAGGGGAGCGGGTAGTGCAGGGTGAACTCGATGAGCGCGGACTGCCGCTGCTCGGGCGGATCGTCGACGGCGAGGAGCATGCCGAACGCCATGCGGGAGGAGTGCGCGTGGCGCTGCACCACGCGGCACCCGGTCACCGCGGTCAGCTCGGGCCACACGTCGGTCGGCACCCCGGGCAGGTCGATGTACGGGATGAGGCCGGCCCGTCCGCTGGGAGGTCGGAGGATCGCGCGGTAGTGGATGGTGTCGACGAGGCCGTGCGCGTCGGTGGTGCAGACCGCGTGGACGGAGTGGGTGTTGAACGACGCCGCGGGGTCGATGCCGAGCGCGCGGAACGTGTCGAGGATCGGCCCCTCCCGCGTCCAGTCCTCGCAGGGTGCCCGCGGCTTGGGTGGACGTCCGGCGCGGCGGCTGTGTCCGATGCGTCGCTGCAGGGTGCCGCTGTCGAGCAGGAGCAGCGTCTCGAGCTCCTCGACCGCCGCGAGCGAGCAGACGCCCTCGGGTTGCCGCGTGCCGTTCTGCCAGCAGCTGAGGGTGGCGATCGAGACGGGGTTCCCGTGTCGACGGAGCCGATCGCTCAGCTGCGCGAGGGACGTGCCGCGGGCCGCGATGGCCTCCCGCAGTGTCTCGGCGAACCCGGCGACGGGAGCGGGTGGCGACGGATCGAGGTGCATGAGGCCTCCTGATCGGGGGGTCGTCCCACCCATGACACCAGATCAGACATCAGATGTCGAGAGTTGGTTGCCGCATCCGACCTGCGCGCCGCCGGCCCGGAGGGTCAGGTGGCGTTCCAGAGGTCGCGGTAGTACGCCATCCGCTCACGGTCGGGTTCGAGGCCGTACGCCTCGACGAGGGCGTCTTCCCACCCCGGGCCGTAGTTCCACCCGGTGCTCATGGCGGCCACGGCGATGTCGGCCCAACGGTCGGCGACGCCCAGCTGCGCGAGGTCCACGTGCGCGAGCCACCGGCCGTCCGCGCCGATCAGGGTGTTCGGGCAGCAGGCGTCGCCGTGGCTCACCACTGCGCGGTCGATCGGCGGCGGAGTGCGCAGCGACTCCGGCACCACGATGCCCCGGCGCTCCGCGTTCGCGATGCGCGACGGCACGCTCCACTCCCACGGGCACTCGGCCACGGGCAGCGCGTCGTGCAGCGCCCGCAGCGCCTCACCCACCGCGCGCACGGCGGTCGCGGGCTCGGCCGTCCACCGGGGATCCACGGCGCTCAGGCCGTCGAGGGCCGCCGTCACCAGCCACTCGTGCGTCTCGTCCTCGCCGCTGTCCAGCACGGTCGGCGCGCTGATCCACCGCGCGGCCCAGCGCATTCGCTCGGCCTCGTCGCGCAGCGTGGACTCGAGGTTGCGCGGACCCCACTTGATGTAGAACGGCTCGCCGACGCCGGTCGCGCGGAACGTGAGACCGCCGTCGTCGTTCCGCCAGACGCAGACGAGGTCTGCTCCGCGGGACAGCTCGCGCACCCGGTCGGGGACGACGACGGACTCGGCGGGGATCGTCATGCTCCCATCCTGCCGGACGCGCGGACGCTCAGGGCCGACCGGTCGCGCGAGGAGCGGACGCCGTCTCCGGACCGGCGGTGTCGTAGGCTCGCCTCGACGCCGTCCCCTCACGCCCGGTCGCACCGGCACCACCGCGGCCCGGGTTCGTCCTGGAACCAGGAACCACCTAGGCTGGGACTGCGTTTCAGGCATGTCGCACGACGTTCGAAGGAGAACCTCAGATGCAGATCAGCGGACAGGGCGCCCTCGTCACCGGAGGGGCGTCGGGCCTCGGGCTCGCCACCGCGCGTCGCCTCGCGGCGGCCGGAGCCCACGTCACGATCATCGACCTCCCCTCCTCGGCCGGTGCCGAGATCGCGGAGGAGCTGGGCGGGATCTTCGTGCCCGCCGACGTCACGAGCGTCGACGAGGTCGCGGCCGCGGTCGCCGCCGCACAGGCCGCCGCCCCGCTGCGCGTGGTGATCAACTGCGCCGGTATCGCCCCGCCCGCCAAGGTGCTCGATCGCGAGGGCAACCCCGCGGTGCTCGCCGACTTCGAGCGGATCGTGCGCATCAACCTCGTCGGCACCTTCAACGTCATCTCGCAGGCCGCGGCCGTGATCGCGAAGAACGAACTGCACGACGAGGAGCGCGGCGTCATCGTCAACACCGCCAGCGTCGCGGCGTTCGACGGTCAGATCGGGCAGCCCGCGTACTCCGCGTCGAAGGGCGGCGTGCACGCCATGACCCTCCCGATCGCTCGCGAACTCGCCCGACACGGCATCCGCGTGTGCACCATCGCCCCCGGCATCATGGAGACCCCGATGCTGATCGGGCTGCCGCAGGAGGCGCAGGACTCGCTCGGCCAGCAGGTGCCGTTCCCCGCCCGCCTCGGCCGACCGGACGAGTACGCCGCCCTCGCGCAGCAGATCGTCGAGAACGGCTACCTCAACGGCGAGACCATCCGCCTCGACGGCGCCATCCGCATGGCACCGCGCTGACCCCCGCCCCCGAAGGAGAACCCATGTCACTCGCCGGCAAGACCATCCTCATGTCGGGCGGCAGCCGCGGCATCGGCCTCGCGATCGCGCTGCGCGCCGCCGCCGACGGCGCCAACATCGCCATGCTCGCCAAGACCGACACCCCGCATCCGAAGCTCGAGGGCACCGTGCACACCGCGGCCGAGCAGATCCGCGCGGCCGGCGGCCAGGCGCTGCCGATCGTCGGCGACGTGCGCGAGGACGACGACATCACCGAAGCGGTCATGAAGACGCAGGGCGAGTTCGGCGGCATCGACATCGTGATCAACAACGCCAGCGTGATCGACCTGTCGCGCTCGCTCGACCTCTCGGCGAAGAAGTACGACCTGATGCAGGACGTCAACGTGCGCGGGACGTTCATGCTGTCGCGGGCGGCCGTGCCGATCCTGAAGGACGCCGAGAACCCGCACATCCTGTCGCTCTCGCCGCCGCTGAACCCCAGCCCGAAGTGGCTCGGGGCGCACACGGGCTACACGCTCGCGAAGTTCGGCATGACCATGGTCACGCTCGGGCTCGCGGCCGAGTTCGCGCGCGACGGCATCGCCGCCAACACGCTGTGGCCCCGCACGACCATCGCGACCGCCGCCGTGCAGAACCTCCTCGGGGGCGACAGGGTGATGGCCGCGAGCCGCACGGCCGACATCTACGCCGACGCCGCCTACGCGGTGCTGTGCCGGCCGGCCGCGACCACCACGGGGCAGTCGCTCATCGTGGAGGACGTGCTGGAGGCCGAGGGTGTGACCGACTTCTCGCGCTACGCCGCCGTGCCCGGCACCCCCGACAGCGCCCTGTTCCCGGACATCTTCCTCGACTGACCCGGTCCGCGCGGGATCAGAAGAGCAGGTAGAGCGCGCCGAGGATCGTGAGCGCGATCACGATGCGGTCGAACACCCGTTGATCGAGCCGTCGTGCCACGCGCAGTCCGAGGAGGGCGCCGAGCACCACCAGCGGCGCGAGCAGCGCGTCCGTCAGCAGCACCGGCGCGGTGAACAGTCCGATGCCCGCGAGGAACGGCACCTTGATCACGTTGATGATCGCGAAGAACCAGGCCGAGGTGCCCAGGAACACCTGGACCGGGGTGCGCGTCGCCAGGAAGTACATCGACATCACGGGTCCGCCGGCGTTGGCGACCATCGTCGTGAAGCCGCCCAGGGTGCCGTAGGCGCCGGCGAGCACGAGTCCGCCGCGGGGCGTGACCGTCGTCTCGACACGCGACTGCCGCCATCGTCGCCACAGGGTGACGGCGATCATCAGCAGCAGGATCACGCCGATCGCGCGCCGCACCACGTCGTCGCCGGTCAGGGCGAGGAAGGCGAAGCCGAGCAGCAGTCCGGCGATGACGGCGGGGGCGAGTCGCAGCAGTGTCGGCCAGTGGGCGTGCCGACGGTAGGCGAGGAGCGCGAACACGTCGCCCACCATGAGCAGCAGCAGCGTGGCCGCGGTCGAGGTGCGGGCGGGCAGCACCGCGGCGAACAGCGCGATCGCGAGGATGCTGCCGCCGGGCAGCGCGGTCTTGGAGATGCCGATCACGACCGCGGCCAGGCCGAGCGCCGCCCAGGCCCACGCGTCGAGCGCCATCACCGGCGCAGCTCGTCCGCGATGTCTTCGAAGCCGCGGGCGGTCGCGAGGTCGAGCGGCAGCACGCCGTCGCCGTCGCGGATGGTCGGGTCGGCGCCGCCGTCGAGCAGGGCGCGCACCACGGCGACATAGCGCCCCGAGCCGTCACCGAGCACGATCGCCTCGTGCAGCGCCGTCCACCCCAGGTTGTTCACGTGGTCGGGGTCGACGCCCGCATCGAGCAGGATCTGCACAGTGTCGAGCAGTCCGCGCTCCGACGCGGGGATGAGGGCGGTGCCGCCGAAGCGGTTGGTGCTGGTGAGGTCGGCGCCGTTGTCGAGGGTGAGGCGCAGGATCTCGTCGTGACCGCGGGCACCCGCGTACAGATAGGCCGAGTCCTGGATGTCGTCCTTCGCATTCACGTCGGCACCCGCGGAGATCAGCGCGCGGGCGGCCTCGACGTGGTTCGCCTTGGTGGCCGCGACCAGTGCGGTCATGCCGCCCTCGCCGCGGGCCTCGATGTCGGCACCGGCGTCGAGCGCAACCCGGACGGCGGCGGCGTCACCGCGGGCGGCGGCGTCGAGCAGGGCGGACGTGGCGTCGAGCGGGGCGGGGGTGGTGTCGGTCATCGGGGCCTCCGTGGTGGGTGCGGTCGGGTGCGTGGCGGTGGTCGCCGTGCACGCCGAGGGGAGCAGGGCGACCCCCGCGAGGGCCGCCCAGAGCACGCCCCGCCGCATCCGCATACCTCTGGTATACCAAACGGCCCGGAGGTGGGGGAGCGTCAGTCCCGGACGGAGGCGAGCGCGGCGGCGAACCGGGCGGCGCGCTGCTCCAGGTCGGCCCAGTCGGACGCCGCGATCGAGGCGCCGTTGGCGAGGTCGCCGCCGGCGCCCACCGCGACCGCGCCCGCGGCGTACCAGTCGGCGAGGTTGTCAGGCTTGACGCCGCCGGTGGGCATGAGCGGGGCGTCGGGGAACGGGCCGCGGAGAGCGCCGAGGTAGGCCGGGCCGCCGAGCGAGGCGGGGAAGATCTTCACGACGTCGACGCCGAGCTCCAGCGCGCCCATGACCTCGGTGGGCGTGAGGGCGCCGGTCATCACGACGCGGCCGGTGTCGAGCATCGCGCGGGTGAGGGCCGGGAGCGTGCCGGGGCTCACCAGGAACTCGGCCCCGGCGTCGGCGGCCTGCGCGGCCTGCGCGGGGGTCGTCACGGTTCCGGCGCCGATGTAGGCGGCGTCACCGTGGCGGGCGATCAGCTCGCGGATCACGGCCGGGGCGTCGGGCGTGGAGTAGGTGACCTCGATGCCGGTCACTCCACCCCGGATGATCGCCTCTGAGGCCTCCAGGGCGAGTTCGGGCGAGGGGGCGCGGAGGACGGCGAGGACGCCGGTGGTGCGGGCGCGGGCGAGACGGTCGGACATGGCGCTCCTTGATCGAGGGATGCGTCCATTCTTCCGCACCACAACTTGTCATTACAAGTTGTGCTACTTGGCGACGAGCGTCGTCTCGAAGCTGTAGAGGTCGGGGCGGTAGCAGTGGTGGCCGAACTCGATCGCGGCGCCGGACTGGTCGAACGAGATGCGCTCCATCGTGAGCACGGGGCCGCCCGCCTCGATCTCCAGCAGCTCCGGCTCGTCGTCTTCCGCGCGGCGGGCGCCGATCTTCTGCTTCGCGATGCGGATCGCGACGCCCCGGGCGCGGAGCACCTGATAGAGGCCGCGCGACTCCAGCTGCTCGGTCGAGATGTCGGCCAGCTCGCGCGGGAGGTAGTTCTCGAGCACCGCGACCGCGACGCCGTCGGTGCTTCGTCTGCGGCGCAGATGCAGCACCTCGGTGCCCGGCTCGAGCCCGAGCGCGAGGGCCACCTCGTCGGTCGCGGGGATGATCTCATGGGTCAGCACCTGCGTGCCCGGCTCGTGGTTCGCGCTCTGCAGGTCTTCGTACAGGCTGGTCAGCTCGACCTGCCGCGTGACCGAGCCCTGCACCACCTGGGTGCCGATGCCGCGGCGGCGCACGAGCAGGCCCTTGTCGACGAGCTCCTGGATGGCGCGGCGGATCGTGGGGCGGGAGAGTCCGAGCTGCTCCGCGATCGAGACCTCGTTCTCCAGGCGGGCGCCCGCGGGGATCGCGCCGGACTGGATCGCGCTCTGGAGTCGTGTGGACACCTGGAAGTAGAGCGGGACGGGCCCCGTGCGGTCGATGTCCGCGAAGAGCTCGTGGGGCCAGGGGGTGACGACATCGGCCATGGATGCTCCGCTCTGGGTTGGGGAGTCACATTGTAGCGACAATCATACGAGCGACTCCAGACGGCGTCGAGGCGCAGTATTCCGCGGATCCCGGCCGCGCCCGCGCACGACGGCGCCGCGGGTGAGCTCTGGGATGCTTAAAGTGCTATTGTGCTGACATGACGGGAGCAGCGTGAGCTTCGGGTGGGATCCCCACCTGCTCGTCGAGCTCGGGCTCCTCGGGCTGGCGTTCGTGCTCTCGCTGGCCGTGGGTGTCGAGCGCTCCCGCAAGCAGAAGAACGCCGGGCTGCGCACGCACGTGCTGGTGGGCCTGGGCTCGGCCATCTTCACCCTCATCTCGGCCTACGGCTTCGAGGGCGTGCTCGGGCCGGAGGTGGCCGTCGATCCCTCGCGCATCGCGGCGCAGGTGGTGTCGGGGATCGGGTTCCTCGGCGCCGGCGTGATCTTCGTGCGCAACAACGCCGTGTCCGGGCTCACCTCGGCCGCGACCATCTGGGTGGTCGCGGCGATCGGCATGGCCTGCGGGGCGAACATGCCCCTGCTCGCGATCGCGGGCACGGGTCTTCATCTCCTCACGGTCGGCCCGCTGTCGCGGCTGCGCGACCGCGTGCGCCCCGAGCCCGAGCGCCTGCGCGTGACCCTGCAGTACGAGGCCGACCGCGGCGCGCTGCGCGAGGTGCTGGCGGCGGCCGAGCGGCGGGGGCTGCCCGCCACACTGCTCGGTGCCGCGCGGATCCACGGTGAGGCGGACATGCGGGCGACGCTCGAGTTCGCGGAGGCCGAGCCGGGGTCGCGCTCCGAGCTGATCGACGCGATCGCCCGCCTCGACGGGGTGCGCTCGGTCGTGGTGCAGGGCTTCTCCGAGGACGATTGATGCATATGTCATGACCTGCTAACATTCGAGACGAACCCAGGGTTCGACCATTCAATGGAGAAAGGACAACGCGTGATCCGCATCGCGAACGCGCCGGTGAGCTACGGAGTCTTCGAACTCGCTCGACCGGACCTCGTGGCCCTCCCCGACGGGGAGCAGCTCGCCCGCTGGATCAGCGAAGCCGGATACCAGGGCATCGACCTGGGCCCCGTCGGTCTCCTCGGCCAGGGCGCCGAGCTCGACGAGCGCCTCTCCCGCCACGGCCTCGACCTCGCCGGCGGCTGGGTCGACCTGCCGTTCGCGGGCGAGGACGAGGAGTTCGCCGCCGCGCTGGCAGGCCTCGACCGCACGCTCGACGTGTTCGTCACCGCCGCCGAGCGCGGCCAGGACCTCGCACCGCTGCCCACCCTCGCCGACTCCGGCAGCCCCGCCCGCAAGGCCCGCCCGGGCGGCGCCCCCGAGCTCACGCTCCGCGGTGCCGCGTGGGAACGGTTCGCCGACCGGGTGAACCGCGCCGCCGCGCGCGTGCGCGACCGGGGCCTCGAGCCCACCTTCCACCACCACGCGTGCACGCACGTCGAGACGCCGGAGGAGATCGACGCGCTGCTCGCCTCCACCGACGTCGACCTCACGTTCGACTCCGGTCACCTGCTGATCGGCGGCGGCGACCCCCTGCCCGACTACCGGCGCTGGCGCGAGCGGATCAACCACCTGCACCTGAAGGACGCCCGCACCGCCCTGCTGCACGACGCCCTGGCCGCCGACGACCCCATGCGCTCGGTGTGGGAGAAGCGCGTGTTCGTACCCCTCGGGGAGGGCGACCTCGCCGTCGACGCCCTGCTCGACGAGATCGTCGCGAGCGGGTACTCCGGATGGCTGATCGTCGAGCAGGACGTGGTGCCGCGCTCGACCGCCGACGTGGAGCGCGCCGTGGCCGAGCAGGCCGCCAACCGCGAGGCCCTGCGGCGGTGGTTCGCATGAGCGCCGCCGTCACCCGCGTCGCCGTGATCGGACTCGGCGCGATCAGCCAGAGCGTGCACCTGCCGCTGCTGCGCCGCAACGCCGAGGCCTTCGCGATCGCCGCGCTCGTCGACCTGTCCGCCGCGCGCACCGCCGACATGGGCGCCCGCTACGGCGTGCCGTCCGCCCGGCAGTTCACCTCGGTCGACGAGCTCGTGGCCGCGACGGCCGCCGGCGACCTCGACGTGGACGCCGCCATCCTCGCCACCACCGGCTCGCACGCGGGAGACACCCTGCGGCTCGTGCGGGCGGGCATCCGGGTGCTCGCCGAGAAGCCGCTCGCCTACTCGCTCGCCGAGCTGGACGAGCTCACGGCGTACGGGCGCGAGGCCGGCGTCGACCTGCGCGACTGGGTGCGCGTCGGCTACATGAAGGAGTACGACACCGCGTCGCTGCGCGCGAAGGAACTGCTCGCCGACGTGACCCTGCGCGCGATCGACGTGCAGGTCATGCACCCGCTCGACGGCTCGCAGCTCGCCTACGCGCGGCTCGCCGCTCCCACGGGCGACGTGCCCCGCGACACCATCGAGCCCCTGATCGCCGCCACAGCCGCCATCGTCGACGGGGCCGTCGGGTCAGACCTCCCCGTCGACCTCCGCACGCTGTACACCAACGTCGTGCTCGGCTCGATCGTGCACGACGTGGGGCTGCTCCGGTCGCTCGTCGGCGGTCTCGGCGAGGTCGCGTTCGCGCAGCACTGGGGCCCGAAGATGCCGGGCTCCGTGCATGTGCGCGGCACCCTCGCCCGCGACGAGACGCCGTGGACCGTCGACTGGCACTACATCGACGGCTACCCCGACTACCAGGAGACCGTCACGTTCCACCACGAGGCCGGATCGATCGAGCTCGTGTTCGGCGTGCCCTACGTGACGAACCTCCCCACCATCCTCCGCGTGACCGAGAGTCACCCGGAGCTCGGCATCCGCGTGAGCGACTCGCGGTGGATGCAACAGGAAGCATTCGAGAACGAGCTGTACGCGCTCGCGGCCCTGGTCCGCGGCGAACGCCCCGACGGGGCGAGCGTCGAGGAGTCGGTCGCCGACGTGCGCGTCGGGCAGCGGATCATCCGCGCGCTCGCGGTCTCGAAGGGCCACGCGCTCGACCCGGGCGCCGAAGCCGCGCAGTAGCCATCCCGCAACACCCGAATCCGAGCGCCACCGCTCGGCGATCAACGACAAGAAAGGTCGGAAATGGTCACGCAAGGAAAGCGCCGCCTGCTCGCGGCGTTCGCCCTCACCACCGTCGGTGCGGTCGTGCTGGCCGGCTGCTCCGGAGGATCGGAGCCCGAGGCCGAGGAGTCGACGGGCCCCGTCACCCTGACGCTCACCACCAACTCCATCACGGGAGGCAAGAACGCCGCCGAGGCCGACTGGATCGCGGACTGGGTCGTCCCCGAGTTCGAGAAGGCCATGGAGGAGGACGGCAAGGACGTCACCGTCGAGTTCCAGCCGCAGGGCGTCGACGACGAGGACTACAAGACGAAGATCGCCCTCGACCTGCAGTCCGGCAAGGGCGCCGACATCATCGGCATGGACGGCATCTGGGTCGGCGAGTTCGCCGAGGCCGGCTACATCAAGCCGCTCGCCGAGGTCGGCGGCGACGCCGTGGACGACTGGGACGGCTGGGGACAGATCCCCGACGCCGTGCAGAGCGCCCTGTCGTTCGACGGCGACCGCTACGGGGTGCCCCAGGGCGCGGACGGCCGGGTGCTCTACTACAACAAGGACCTGTTCGCGCAGGCCGGCCTCGACGAGGACTGGGCGCCGGAGAGCTGGGACGACATCCTCGATGCCGCGAAGGACCTCAAGAAGATCGACGGCGTGACCCCGATCCAGCTCAACGCCGGTACCGCGATGGGCGAGGCCACGACCATGCAGGGCCTGCTCCCGATGCTCGTCGGCACCGGCGAGCAGGTGTACGAGGACGGCAAGTGGATCGGCGCCACCGACGGCATGCAGGAGGTGCTCGACCTCTACAAGACGATCTACGTCGATGAGGGCCTGGGCGACCCCGTGCTGCAGCAGGAGGCCTCCGGCCGCGACACGTCGTTCCAGCTGTTCGCCGAGGGCAAGATCGGCATCCTCCTGGAGGGCGACTACTTCTGGCGCTCCGTGATCAACCCCGCGGAGGGTGTGGGCACCGCGCCCATGGCCAACCGCGACGAGGTCGTCGGCTACGCCAAGATCCCCGCGGTCGAGCCCGGCGAGGGCATCAAGGGCCAGGACTTCGTGTCGATGTCGGGCGGCACCGGCCGCGTGCTCAACCCGAACTCGAAGCACGCCGAGCTGGCGTGGGAGCTGCTCGCGTTCATGAACTCGCCCGAGGCGTACGAGGCCCGTGCCGCCGGCACGCTCGCGATCTCGCCGCGTGACGACGTGAACGAGAAGCTGCTGTCGTCCGACCCGATGCTGACGTTCGTGAGCCAGGAGGTGCTGCCGATCACGGCGTACCGCCCCGGTCTCGCCGCGTACCCGCAGGTGTCGGTGCTGCTGCAGCAGGCCACGCTCGACGTCGCCACCGGAACCTCGGTCGACGATGCGCTGAAGACCTACGTCCGTGGTCTCGAAGGCGTCGTGGGACCGGACGCGATCTCCGAGTGACCATGACGAATGCAACGATGCCGGCGGGGAGCGTCCGCGCTCCCCGCCGGCGCCGCGCGGAGGACGTCGCCGGTCTGGGGCGCGCCAGGGCGACGCTGTTCGCGGCCCCCGGGCTCCTCCTGATCGGCCTGTTCCTCCTCTTCCCCGCGATCTGGACCGTCTACCTGGGGATGACGAACTACCGGCTCACCGGCTTCGCGGCCGCCAACCCGCAGTTCGTCGGCCTGGACAACTTCTCCACCGCGCTGAACGACCCGCGGTTCTGGAACTCCCTGTGGCTCACGCTCGTGTTCGTGCTCGTCTCGGGCATCATCGGGCAGACCGTGCTCGGATTCGCGCTGGCGTGGATGCTGCGCAACGTCCGTCCCGGCGTCAAGACCTTCATCGAGACGCTCGTGCTCGCGGCCTGGGTCATCCCGGCCTCGGTCGCCTCGTTCCTGTGGCTCGCCCTGCTCGACCGCCGCACCGGCACGCTCAACGCCCTGCTCGGCACCGAGGGTGCCGCCTGGCTGATCGAGCATCCGATGGAGTGCATCATCATCTTCAACATCTGGGTCGGGACCGCGTTCTCGATGCAGCTGTTCTCGTCCGCCATCAGCGCCGTGCCGCCGTCGCAGCTGGAGAGCGCCCGCATGGTCGGCGCCAACACGTGGCAGCAGCTGCGCGACGTGATCCTGCCCAACATCAAGGGGCACCTGCTCACCAACACGCTGCTGATCACGCTGTGGACGTTCAACACGTTCACGCCGTACCTGCTGACCGCGGGCGGCCCCAACGGGCAGACCGACATCCTCTCGGTGTACATCTACCAGACCGCGATCCCGGGCGGACAGCTCGGCCTCGGTGCGGCGATCTCGCTCATCATGCTCCTGATCAACCTCGTGATCGCGCTGATGTACACGCGCGTCTCCCGGGGTGCGAATCCGAAGAAGAAGAAGGTGCGCTCATGATGTCGACCATCAAGACCGTCGCGCGCGACCGGTCCGTGACTCACTTCGTCTCGCGGATCCTGTTCACGCTCGTGCTCGTGATCGTGTCGCTGTTCTTCGCGCTGCCGATGGTCTGGCTGATCCTCGCACCGTTCGACGCGACCCCGTCGCTGACCGTGTCGTGGCCGGACTGGACGCTCGACAACTTCGCGCGCCTGGCGGAGAACCCCTACGCGCTGAAGTCGATCCTGAACTCGCTGATCCTCGGCGTGGGCACGATGGCGCTGGTGATCGTGCTGGGCGCGCTGGCGTCGTACGCCATGAGCCGCATCAACATCCCCGGCCGCGACGGCATCCTCTACGGGCTGCTGCTGCTGTCGTCGATCGTGACGGGGACCGCGGCCATGGTGCCCACGTTCCAGCTCATCAACCAGCTGCAGCTCATCAACACGCACGTCGGGGTGATCCTCGTGCTCGCCGGCGGCATCCTGCCCACCGTGATCTTCATCCTCAAGGACTTCATGGACTCGATCCCGAAGTCGTACGAGGAGTCGGCGCGACTCTACGGCGCAGGGCCCTTCCGCATCCTGAAGGACGTGGTCGTGCCGATCGCCCGGCCCGGGCTCGCGTTCATCGCGATCTGGACCATCGTGCAGGTGTGGGGCAACTTCCTCGTCCCGTTCCTGCTGCTGCGCACGCCCGACATGCAGCCGGCCGCCGTGCTCATGTACACGTTCTACACCGAGAGCGGCCAGGCCGACCTGCGGCTCATCTCCGCGTTCTCGCTGGTCTTCTCGGTGCCCGTCCTCCTCATCTACTTCTTCGTCAACCGCCGCTACGGCTTCCGCTTCCACGGAGGGATCAAGTCCTGATGGCCGCCATCACTGCAACCCAACTCGTCAAGGAGTACCCCGGCGGGGTGCGCGGCGTCGACAGCGTCGACGTCGAGATCGCCGACGGCGAGTTCTTCGCCCTCCTCGGTCCCTCCGGCTGCGGCAAGACCACGCTGCTCCGCTCGATCGCCGGCCTGGAGAGCATCACGTCCGGCCGCCTCACGATCGGCGACAAGGACGTCACGAACGCCGAGCCGGGTGAGCGCGGCGTGGCCATGGTGTTCCAGGACTACGCGCTGTTCCCGCACATGGACGTGGCCGACAACATCGCCTACCCGCTGCGCATCCGCCGCGTCGCGAAGAACGAGCGCCGCACCACGGCCGAGTCGGTCGCGAACGGCCTGTCGCTGAACGGCCTCATCGAGCGTCGCCCCGGCCAGCTCTCGGGCGGGCAGCAGCAGCGCGTGGCCCTCGCCCGCGCGGTCGCCACGCGGCCCGACGTGCTGCTGCTGGACGAGCCGCTGTCGAACCTCGACGCCCGGCTGCGGCTCGAGGCGCGCACGTTCCTCAAGGAGCTGCAGCGCGACCTCGGCGTGACCACCGTGTTCGTGACGCACGACCAGGCCGAGGCGCTCGCGCTCGCCGACCGGATCGCGGTCATGAAGGCCGGGAAGCTGCAGCAGATCGGCTCGCCGCGGGAGATCTTCCACCGCCCCAACAACACGTTCGTCGCGGGGTTCATCGGCTCCGTGCCCATGAACCTGCTGGAGACCACGGTCACCGGCGGCCATGTGCGCATCGGCGACACCGACGTGCCCGTGCCCGCCGAGGCTGCCGCGGACGTGCGCGACGGGCAGGCCGTGAGCTGGGGCATCCGCCCGGAGTACGTGCGCTGGTCGACCGAGCCCGTCGCCGACGGCATCGCCGCAGAGGTCGTGGTGACCGAGACCCTCGGTGCGACCAGCCTCGTGCTGGTGAGCTCCGGCGACCACAAGCTGCAGGTCGTCGTGCCCGAGGAGCTCGAGCCGCAGCCGGGCGACCGCGGCTGGATCGTGCCGCAGCGAAACCGCGCCCTGCTGTTCGACACCGAGACCACCGAGCGGATCGGCTGATGGCCGCGATCCGCACCACCCTGCGCCTCACGCACGAGATCCAGAACGCGGACCGCTACGTGCGCGTGCCGTTCGAGGTGCCGCCCGGCACGGACTCGCTCGAGGTGCGCCTGTCGCACGACACCGAGGCGGCCGTGATCGACCTCGGCTGCGAGGGTCCGGCGGGGTGGCGCGGATGGTCGGGCGGCTCGCGGCAGGACTTCGTGATCCGCGCCGACGACGCCACGCCCGGCTACCTCCCCGGTCGCCCGGAGGAGGGGGAGTGGCACGTGATCCTCGGCGTGCACCGGCTCCCCGCGGGCGGGACCGACGCGACCGTCGAGGTGCTGCTCCCCGCGGAGTCGGGCATCGACCACGGCCCGGTGCCCGCGCGGATCGACGGGGTGCCCCGGGGGAGCAGCCGCGAGCTGCCCGCGGACGCCGGACTGCGGTGGTACGCGGGTGACTTCCACGCGCACACCCTGCACTCCGACGGGCACGAGAGCATCGCGGGGCTCGCGTCGCTCGGGGTGCGGGCGGGCCTGGACTTCCTGTCCGTGACCGACCACAACACCACCAGCCACCACGCGCACCTCCCGGTCGTGGGTGCGCAGCAGGGCATCACGCTGCTGCCCGGCCAGGAGGTCACGACCCACCGCGGTCACGCGAACGCGTTCGGCGACATCGGCTGGATCGACTTCCGCCGTCCGGCCCAGGAGTGGGTCGACGAGGTCGAGCGCCGGGGCGGTGTCCTCAGCGTGAACCACCCGATCTCGGGCGACTGCTCGTGGCTGCACCCGCTGGAGCGCACGCCCCGGGCGATCGAGCTGTGGCACTCCACCTGGTACCGCGAGCTGATCGCCACCTCGCCCCTCGCGTTCCACGAGCGCTGGGACAGGGGGGCCGTGCTGCTGGGAGGCGCCGACTTCCACATGCGGAGTCAGGGTGTCGGCCCGGGCACGCCCACCACGTGGGTCGCGGCGGAGGACGACTCGGCCGAGGCGATCCTCGCCGGGGTCGCCGCCGGCCGCACCGCGATCATGGGCGGCGTCGCCGTGCGCGACGGCCTCACCGTGCCCGAGCTGTTCACCGCGCCCGTGCTGCTGCGCGTGGACGGCGACCTGCTCGCGATCGACGCCGACGGGCTCATCCTCGTCGACGGTGCGGGCGAGCGTCGTGCCGTGCACGGCGACCGCGCCTCCTTCTCCGGCGATCCCGCCGCCGGCCCGTACTACCTGCTGCACCCCGACCGCAGCATCGCCGCCCTGTGCGCCTGAGCGCCGCCCGAACCCCCCCGAGATACAGGAGTCCCCGCCCGTGAGCAGTGAGATCGTCGTCGTCCCCCACACCCACTGGGACCGCGAGTGGTACGAGCCGCACGACGTGTTCCGCCTGCGGCTCGTGCACATGCTCGACCGCCTGATCGGCATCCTCGAGGCGGAGCCGTCGTACCGGTTCACGCTCGACGGGCAGGCCGCGGCCATCGAGGACTACCTGGAGATGCGCCCGGACATGCGCGACCGCGTGGTGGCACTCGTCGAGAGCGGGCAGCTGAGCATCGGCCCCTTCCTGATCCTGCTCGACGAGTTCGGCTGCGACGGCGAGACCATCGTGCGCAACCTGGAGCTGGGCCGCACCGCGAGCACCCGCCTCGGCCGCACCATGCCCGTCGGCTACCTGCCCGACATGTTCGGCCACGCGGCGCAGATGCCGCAGATCCTGGCGGGCTTCGGCATCCGGCACAGCGCCCTGTGGCGCGGCGTGCCCGGTGACGTGCAGGAGCACGCGTTCTCCTGGGTCGCGCCCAACGGCGACGCGGTGCGCTGCGAGTACCTGTTCGACGGCTACGGCAACGGCCTCGACATGTTCGCCCTGCCCGGTCAGCTCCCCGCGCTCGCCCCCGACTACGCCGCCCGCACCGCGTCGTGGTACGGCGACGACCCCGTGCTGGCGATGCTCGGCACCGACCACTCCGCGCCCCCGGAGGACCTGGCCGAGGTGATCCGCGACTACGACGCGGCCGGCGGCGAGCCCCGCCTGTCGATCGCGACGCTCGACGAGCACCTCGCGCGCTACGCGACCGACGCGGACGCGCTCGCCGCGCTGCCCCAGGTGCGCGGGGAGATGCGCTCGCACGCCCGCGGCAACCTGCTGCCCGGCGTCTTCTCGATCCGCACGAACCTCAAGCGCGAGATGGCCCGCTCGGAGCAGGCCCTCGCCGCGGCCGAACGGCTCGACCTGCTGTACGGCACGCGCGACCACCGCTCGTTCTTCGACACGGCGTGGTACCGCCTCGTGGAGAGCACCGCGCACGACTCGGTCACCGGCTGCGGCGTCGACAGCACCGCGGAGCAGGTGGGCACCCGCATCCACACGGCCGGGCACATCGCCCGCGGCGTGATCGACAGCGTGCTGCGCGACCTGGCGGTGTCGGTGAGCCCCGCCCAGCACCTGGTGTTCAACCCGTCCGGCTTCGCCCGGCGCGCGCAGGTGGAGGTCACGCTGCACGGTGTGGATCCCGCCGCCCTCGCCCCCGGCGTGCAGGTGCTCGACCCGCTGCCCACGGTGCTGGGCGACGAGCAGCTGCGCACGGCCGACCTGCCCAAGCTCCTGCGGCGCATCCACGGGCGCGAGCTGTTCGGGCAGCAGATCAACGGCTACGCGTGGGGCGAGCGGTCGCTGCGCTTCGAGGTGGCCGAGAGCCCCCGCGGGGTGTGGGATCTGGCCGCGTTCACGGTCGAGCTGGAGGAGCGCGTGGCCGCCGATGCCGCGGGCGAGGACCTGTGGCACGTGGAGACCATCGCGGATCCGCGGCACCGGGCGCTGCTCGCGGTCGACCTCGACGGTGTCGCGCTCGCGGCCGTGTCGGAGACCTCGGCCCCCGCGCCCCTCGACCCCGTGCGGGTGACTGCGACCTCGCTGTCGAACGCGGCGCTGACCGCGACCGTGAACCCCGACGGCACGGTGCGCATCGACGGCGCGGACGGCTCCGCGATCGACGGCGCCCTGGCCCTGGTCGACGAGGGCGACTGCGGTGACTCGTACAATTACGGGCCGGTCGACCCCGCCTCCGCCGTGACCGCCCCGGCATCGGTCGAGGTGACGGTGGTCGAGGAGGGGCCGCTGCGCGGGCGACTGCGCATCCGCCGCGTGTACGACCTGCCGGAGCGCCTGGACGCCGACCGTCGTCGCGGCGCCGCGACCGTGCCGCTGGTGACCGAGACCACGGTCGAGCTGCGCGAGGGCGAGGGCTTCCTCCGGGTGGGCATCGACTACGTCAACACCGCGTCCGACCACCGGCTGCGGGTGCTCGTGCCCACCGGGGCCGCGGGGCTGGAGTCGTCGCGCAGCGCTGGTCAGTACGGGCTCACGGTGCGCGGGCGCGAGGCCGAGGGCGGCTGGGGCGAGTTCCCGCTGCCGACCTACCCCGCGTACCGGTTCGCCGCGGCGGGCTCGACGGCGGTGCTGGTGCAGAAGCTGTCGGAGTACGAGCTCGTCTCGACCGCGGGGGAGCAGGACGCCCTCGCGGTGACGCTGTCGCGCTCGGTGGGCATGATGAGCGTGAACCTGCACCCGCTGCGCGATGAGCCGGCCGGCTCCGAGATCCCGGTGCCGGGCGCGCAGTACCTCGGGGTGCCGGTGCACACCGAGCTGGCGATCCTGGTCGGTGCCGACGATGCGACGGCGGTGCGGGCGTCCGACCTGTTCCGGCACGAGCCGCTCGTGGTGCGGGGCACCGGAGAGACGGACGGGCCGCTGCCGGAGCCCGCGTTCCGTGCGGAGCTGTCGGGTGACGTGGTGCTCGAGTCGGCGCGACGCGTGGACGACGAGGCCGAGCTGCGCTTCGTGAACTACCTCGACGGCGAGCGCGACCTGGCGTTCGCGGCCGAGGGTGCGTGGGCGCGCACCGATCTGCGCGGTGAGGTGCAGGAGGACGCGCTGGACACCCGCGGTGCGCGAGTGGCGGGCGGCGGCGTGGTCAGCCTGCGGCGCGCGATCCGGTGACGGCCGCACGGGTGGGAGCGCAATAGTGCTAATGTTAGGACAAATGCAGCGAGAGGAGGCGGGGCGATGAGCGAGCGACCACGGGCGACCGAGATCCTCAGCATCGGACGCCTCGGCGTCGACCTGTACCCGCTGCAGGACGGCGTGGGGCTCGGCGAGGTCACGAGCTTCGGCAAGTACCTCGGCGGCAGCGCCGCCAACGTCGCGGTCGCCGCCGCCCGGTACGGCCACGACACCGCGCTGTTCTCCCGTGTGGGCGACGACCCGTTCGGGCAGTACCTGCGCGACGAGCTGGAGCGCCTCGGGGTGTCGAGCCGGTTCGTCGCCACCGACCCCGACTACAAGACCCCGATCACGTTCTGCGAGATCTTCCCGCCCGACGACTTCCCGCTCTACTTCTACCGCGAGCCGTCGGCGCCCGACCTCCAGCTCCGGCCGGACGACGTCGACGCCGACACCGTGCGCGACACGGCCCTGGTGTGGTTCACCGCGACCGGTCTCAGCGAGGACCCCAGCCGCACGACCCACCTGGAGCTGCTGGAACAGCGCGGCCGCCGGGCGCACACCGTGTTCGACCTCGACTACCGCCCGATGTTCTGGGAGTCGGCCGAGGCCGCACGCCCGTGGGTCCAGCGGGCGCTGGGCTTCGCCACGGTCGCCGTCGGCAACCGCGAGGAGTGCGAGGTCGCCGTCGGCGAGACCGATCCCGAGCGCGCCGCCGACGCCCTGCTCGACCGCGGCGTGGAGCTCGCGATCGTGAAGCAGGGCCCCCGCGGCGTGCTCGCCAAGACCGCCACGGAGCGCGTCGAGATTCCGGCGCGACAGGTCGCCGTGGTCAACGGCCTCGGGGCGGGCGACGCGTTCGGCGGTGCGCTGTGCCACGGGCTGCTCGCCGGGTGGCCGCTGGAGAAGACCCTGACGTGGGCCAACGTGGCGGGCGGCATCGTCGCCGGCCGCCGCGAGTGCTCCACGGCGATGCCGACCGAGCGCGAGATCGCGGAGGTCGTGAACGGAGATGCGTGACATGACAGCACTGACGCAAGAGGACTTCGAGCGACTGCGCACCGTGCGGGCCGAGTCCCCCCGGGCGATCCGCGAGCTGCTGGCCGCGCGCCGCCGCCGCGACATCATCCGCGGCGACGGACGGCTGTTCATCATCGCGGCCGACCATCCCGCACGCGGAGCCCTCGCAGTGGGCGCGGAGCCCTACGCCATGGCCGACCGCTACGAGCTGCTCGACCGCCTCGCGATCGCGCTGCGCCACCCGGGCGTCGACGGGGTGCTCGGCACGCCCGACATCATCGACGACCTGGCCGTGCTCGGCCTGCTCGACGACAAGATCGTGGTCGGCTCGATGAACCGCGGTGGGCTGCGGGGTGCGAGCTTCGAGATGGACGACCGCTACACCGGGTACGACGTGCCGGCGATGGTGGACTCGGGCATCGACTTCGCCAAGGCGCTGCTGCGCGTGAACCTCGACGACGACGGCACGGCGCCGACCCTGGCCTCCACGGCCGACGCGGTGACCGCGGCGGCCCGCGCCGACCTGCCGATCATGCTCGAGCCGTTCCTGAGCCGCCGCGTCGACGGCCGTATCGTCAACGACCTCAGCCCCGACGCCGTGATGCTGTCGATCGCCATCGCGAGCGGTCTGGGCGCCAGCAGCGCGAGCACGTGGCTCAAGCTGCCCGTGGTCGACGACATGGAGCGCGTGCTCGCCGCGACCACCCTGCCCGTGCTGCTGCTCGGCGGCGACGCGGGTGCCGACCCCGACGACACGTTCTCCTCGTGGGAGGACGCCCTGTCGCTCCCCGGCGTGCGCGGCCTCACGGTCGGCCGCACGCTGCTGTACTCCGCCGACATCGACGTGGCCGCGGCCATCGACGTCGCCGCCTCCCTCGTCCACCCCGGCCTGTCGGCCTGATCCCGAAGGACCCGCATGAGCTCCGACACCCCCGTCATCGGCCACTGGATCGACGGTGCCCCGCACGCCTCGACCAGCGGGCGGACCGCCCCCGTGTTCAACCCCGCCACGGGCGCCGAGACCGCCAGGGTCGCGCTCGCCGACGAGGCCGAGATCGCCGCGGCCCTCGCGTCCGCGGAGCGCGGTTTCGCGGAGTGGAGCACGTGGTCGATCGCGAAGCGGCAGGGCGTGCTGTTCGCGTTCCGGGAGCTGCTGAACGCCCGCAAGGGCGAGCTCGCCGCGATCATCACCGCCGAGCACGGCAAGGTGCTCTCCGACGCGATGGGCGAGATCCTGCGCGGACAGGAGGTCGTGGAGCTGGCGACCGGGTTCCCGCACCTGATCAAGGGCGCCTACTCGGAGAACGCCTCGACCGGGATCGACGTGTACTCGCTCAAGCAGCCCCTGGGTGTCGTGAGCATCATCTCGCCGTTCAACTTCCCGGCGATGGTGCCGATGTGGTTCTTCCCCGTGGCGATCGCGGCGGGCAACGCGGTGGTCCTCAAGCCGAGCGAGAAGGACCCGTCCGCCGCGCTGTGGCTGGCCGAGCTGTGGGCCGAGGCGGGGCTGCCCGCCGGGGTGTTCACGGTCCTGCAGGGCGACAAGCAGGCGGTCGACGGGCTGCTGCACAGCGACATCGTGCAGTCGATCTCGTTCGTGGGATCGACGCCCATCGCGCAGTACATCTACGAGACGGCGTCGCGCACCGGCAAGCGCGTGCAGGCCCTCGGCGGTGCGAAGAACCACATGCTGGTGCTGCCGGACGCCGACCTCGACCTGGTCGCGGATCAGGCCGTGAACGCGGGCTTCGGTGCCGCGGGCGAGCGCTGCATGGCCGTGTCGGTCGTGCTGGCGGTGGAGCCCGTCGCGGACGAGCTGATCGCGAAGATCACCGAGCGGATCGCGACGCTGCGGGTGGGTGACGGCGCGGGCGACGGCACCGGCGAGCCCGACATGGGCCCGCTGATCAGCGCGGAGCACCGGGCGAAGGTCTCCGGCTACGTCGACATCGCGGAGGCCGACGGCGCCCGCATCGTGGTGGACGGCCGTGGCCTGACGGTGGACGGGCGCGAGGACGGCTTCTTCTTCGGCCCCACCCTGATCGACGACATCCCCACCGACTCCCGCGCCTACACGGAGGAGATCTTCGGCCCGGTGCTCTCGGTCGTGCGGGTCGAGACGTTCCAGGAGGGCGTCGACCTGATCAACTCCGGGCGCTTCGGCAACGGCACCGCGATCTTCACGAACGACGGGGGAGCGGCCCGCCGCTTCCAGCACGAGGTGCAGGTGGGCATGATCGGCATCAACGTGCCCATCCCGGTACCCGTCGCCTACCACTCGTTCGGCGGGTGGAAGGCGTCGCTGTTCGGCGACGCCAAGGCGTACGGTGTGCACGGGTTCGACTTCTTCACCCGCGAGAAGGCCGTCACCAGCCGCTGGCTCGACCCCGCCACCCACGGCGGCATCGACCTCGGCTTCCCGCAGAACCGCTGACGACACCGACCATCCGATCGACACCGACAGGAGGCGCCATGACCGCGAACGATCCGTGGTTTCACCCGCGCGGTGCCCTCGGCCGCGACGGCTGGGAGAGCGTGGTCGACGAGGCGCTGCCGGGGTGGGCGCACACGGGCCTGCGCGTGGGCGTGCTCGCGGACGGGGAGAGCCTCGCGCTCGCCGAGACCGGGGTCGAGCGCATCGTCGTCCCGCTCTCCGGCTCCTTCACGGTGACGCACACGGAGGGCGGTGCGACGACGGAGACGACCCTCGCCGGACGGACCTCCGTGTTCCACGGTCCCACCGACGTGCTGTACCTCTCGTGCGCCGCGACCGCCGTGATCCGCGGGACCGGACGGGTCGCGGTGGCCTCCGCCCCGACGACGGTCGTGCATCCCACCCGGCACCTTCGCGCCGATGAGACCCCGGTCGAGCTGCGCGGGGCGGGGCGGTCGAGCCGGCAGGTGCACAACTTCGGCACCCCGGCGACCCTCGACGCGGAGCGCCTGATCGTGTGCGAGGTGCTCACTCCCGCGGAGAACTGGTCGTCGTACCCGCCGCACAAGCACGACGCCCACGTGCCGGGGCGGGAGTCGCGCCTGGAGGAGATCTACTACTTCGAGGCCGCGCCCACGCGTGACGGCGGGCAGGCGGCGTCGTCCGACGCGGCGTTCGGGATATTCGCCACCTACTCCTCGGACGCGGGCGACATCGACGTCTCGGCGATGGTGCGCACGGGCGATGTCGCGCTCGTGCCCTACGGCTATCACGGGCCAGCGGTCGCCGCCCCCGGCTACGACCTCTACTACCTGAACGTGATGGCCGGCCCCGACCCGGAGCGCTCGTGGCTCATCACCGACGACCCCGCGCACGCGTGGGTGCGCGACAGCTGGAGCGGGCAGGACATCGACCCGCGGCTTCCCTATCGAGCAGAAGGAGCGCAGTGATGCGGACGAGGCGGATGACGGTCGGCCAGGCGCTGGTGGAGTTCCTGGCGCAGCAGTGGACGGTCGACGGCGAGCACCGCGAGCGCACGATCCCCGGCATGTTCGGCATCTTCGGGCACGGCAACGTCGCCGGTCTCGGGCAGGCGCTGCAGCAGTACCACCTCGAGCAGCCGGAGCTGATGCCGTACCACCAGGCGCGCAACGAGCAGGCGATGGTGCACCAGGCCGTCGGGTTCGCACGGATGCACCGCCGCCGCGCGACGTTCGCCAGCACGGCCTCGGTGGGCCCCGGCGCCACGAACATGCTCACCGGTGCGGCCCTGGCGACCACCAACCGCCTGCCCGCGCTGCTGCTCCCCAGCGACACCTTCGCCACGCGCGTCGCCGACCCGGTGCTGCAGCAGCTGGAGCGACCGCACGACATCGGGCTCACCGTCAACGACGCCTTCCGCCCGGTGTCGGTGTTCTTCGACCGGGTGCAGCGGCCGGAGCAGCTGTTCTCCGTGGCGCTCGCCGCGCTGCGGGTGCTCACGGATCCGGCCGAGACCGGGGCCGTGACGATCGCGCTGCCGGAAGACGTGCAGGCCGAGGCGCTGGACGTGCCGGTCGAGTTCCTGCAGGAGCGGGAGTGGCACGTGCGCCGGCCGCTGCCCGAGCGCGGACCCCTGGCCAGGGCGGTCGCCGCGATCCGCGGGGCCCGGCGGCCGTTCCTCATCGCGGGCGGGGGTGTGCTGTACTCCGAGGCGGAGGGCGCGCTGCGCGACTTCGTCGAGGCGACCGGCATCCCCGTGGGCACGACCCAGGCGGGCGGCGGCGTGCTGCCGTGGGACCACCCGCAGTACCTGGGCGGGGTCGGCGCCACCGGCTCCACGGCCGCGAACCGACTCGCGGCCCAGGCCGACGTGATCATCGGCGTCGGAACGCGGTACAGCGACTTCACGACCGCGTCGAGGTCGGCCTTCCAGCACCCCGACGCGGTGTTCGTGAACGTGAACGTCGCCCCGTTCGACGCCTACAAGCACGGCACGCAGCTGCCGGTGATCGCCGACGCCCGTGAGGCGCTGGAGGCGCTGACCGCCGAGCTGCGCGGCACCCGCGTGCGCACGGAGCTCGCCGACGAGGCCGCCGCGCAGAAGCGGGAGTGGGACGCGACGGTCGACGCCGCCCTCGCCCCGACCGGCCGCGAGCTGCCGGGGCAGCCCGAGATCATCGGGGCGGTGCGGGCCGAGGTCGCGGACCGGGATGTGATCGTGCAGGCCGCGGGTTCGCTGCCCGGCGACCTGCACAAGCTGTGGCGCGTCAGCGACCCGCTCGGCTACCACGTGGAGTACGCCTTCTCCACGATGGGCTACGAGATCGCGGGCGGGCTGGGCGTCAAGCGCGGCCTGGAGGCGGCGGGCGACGACCGCGACGTGGTGGTGATGGTCGGCGACGGCTCCTACCTCATGCTCAGCTCCGAGCTCGCGACGGCGGTGGCGGAGGGCATCAAGCTCATCGTGGTGCTCATCCAGAACCAGGGTTTCGCGTCGATCGGGCACCTGTCCGAGACGGTCGGGTCGGAGCGCTTCGGCACCAAATACCGTCGGTACGACGCGCAGGCCCGCAGCTTCCAGCACGGCGACGTGCTGCCGGTCGACCTCGCTATGAACGCGCGCAGCTACGGCGTCGACGTGATCGAGGTCGCCCCCGGTCCCTCCGCGATCGAGGACCTGCGGGCGGCGGTGCGCGCGGCGAAGGCGGCGGAGCGCACGACCGTGATCCACGTGGAGAGCGACCCCACGGTCTATGCGCCGGACGGCGAGGGCTGGTGGGACGTGCCGGTCGCCGAGGTCGCGTCGACCGACAGCGCCCGGCGGGCCCGCGCGGAGTACGAGCAGCAGCGCACGGCGCAGCGCCCGCTGCTCGGCTGATCCGGCCCAGCCGCCTCCCACCCGGCCCCCGGTATCCTGGAAGGATGACTGAGAACCCCCGCACGCGCGAGACGCGCCCCCAGGCAGCGCCCGCGTCGTCCCGCTCGGGGGCGATCCGTGAGACCCGTGCCCCCCAGGTGCGCCCGGCGACCGAGGGCTGGACGCAGAAGAAAGACGCCGAGGGTCGTCCGCTGCTGCAGTTCGCGAGCCCCAAGCGCGGCAAGCCGCCGGTGCACCTGGCCGACCTCACCCCGGCCGAGCGCATCTCGAAGGTGAAGGAGCTCGGGCTGCCGGGCTTCCGCGCCAAGCAGCTCGCCACCCACTACTTCCGCCACTACACGTCCGACCCGGCCGAGATGACCGACCTCCCCGCCGGGATCCGCGACGAGCTGGTCGCGGGCATGCTCCCGCCGCTGATGACCGAGGTGCGCCGGCTGGAGACCGACCGTGGCGACACGATCAAGTTCCTGTGGCGCCTGCACGACGGCGCGCTCGTCGAGTCGGTGCTCATGCGCTACCCCGGCCGCATCACCCTGTGCGTGTCGAGCCAGGCCGGCTGCGGCATGAACTGCCCGTTCTGCGCGACCGGCCAGGCCGGGCTGACCCGCAACATGTCGACCGCCGAGATCATCGAGCAGATCGTGCGGGCCAACCGGGCGATCGCGAACGGCGAGCTGGGTGGCAAGAAGCGCGACGACCACTCGATGGAGCGCGTGTCGAACATCGTCTTCATGGGCATGGGCGAGCCTCTCGCGAACTACAAGCGCGTGATGGATGCGGTGCGCGTCATGGTCGCGCCGCAGCCCGACGGCCTGGGCATGAGCGCCCGCGGCATCACGGTCTCCACGGTCGGCCTCGTGCCCGCGATCAGGAAGCTCGCCGACGAGAACATCCCGGTCACCTTCGCGCTGTCGCTGCACGCGCCCGACGACCACCTGCGCGACGAGCTCATCCCGGTGAACTCGCGGTGGAAGGTCGACGAGGCCCTCGACGCCGCCTACGACTACTACGCCAAGACCGGCCGCCGCGTGTCGATCGAGTACGCGCTCATCAAGGACATGAACGACCACGCCTGGCGTGCCGACCTGCTGGCCGAGAAGCTCAACCAGCGCGGTCGCGGCTGGGTGCACGTCAACCCGATCCCGCTGAACCCGACGCCCGGGTCGATCTGGACCTCGTCCGAGCGTGACGTGACCGACGAGTTCGTGCGCCGCCTCAACGACGCCGGCATCCCGACCACCCTCCGCGACACCCGCGGCAAGGAGATCGACGGGGCGTGCGGTCAGCTCGTCGCCACCACCGAGGACGAGGCCGCCGCCGCCGCGATGGCCTGATCAGGGCTTTCCTGAGAGCGACTCCAAGGCGGGCTTCGTACCCTGTCCGGATGCCCTATTCCGCCCATCGCCCGGGTCGCTTCGACTCGCAGGGTCGGATCATCCTCGACGGCGACCCGAACGCCGAGACGGATGACCTCGACTTCCTGCGCGAGTTCGAGCCGACGGGACCCGACCTCGACCCCTTCGTCGACGCTCCGGAGCGTGCCGAGTCCGCGCGGACGACGGAGGACGCCGACGCCGATGCCGCAACCGAGGAGCAGCCGGCCCGCGCGCGTCGCGCCCGCCCGCCCCGTCGTCGCCGCACGGCCGCCGAGCGACTCCGCGCCCTCGCGATCCTCGGCGGCGCGGAGGGCGAGATCCTCGACCGCGTGCCCGGCGAGACGCCCCGCTTCGTGCAGATGTTCTTCGTGCTCGCCGGCACCGCACTCGTGTCCGCGATCTCGATGCTGTTCGCGCTGACCACGGGTGTGCAGGCCGCGATCTGGCTCGCGGTGCCGCTCGCGGTGGTGTGGGCGCTCATCATCTTCAACCTCGACCGGTTCCTCACCTCGACCATGACCTCGACCAGGAACGTGTGGAAGCTCATCGGGCTGGCGATCCCGCGGGTGATCATGGCGGCCATCATCGGCTTCGTCGTGGCGGAGCCGCTCGTGCTGCAGATCTTCCACAACGACATCTCTCGCGAGGTCGCCGCGACCAACATCGTCCAGGCGCAGTCCGATCAGGAGGCGCTCGAATCGGGCCCGGAGCGCAAGGCCCTCGACGCCGCCTCCGAGCGGGTCTCGGAGCTGGAGAACCAGGCGGCGACCGGGATCGTCGCGGGCACCGACTCGTCGTCCGCCAGCGAGTCGGCCGCGCAGGCCACGGTCGACGACCTCACCGCGAAGATGACCGCGCAGCAGGCCGTGATCGACCAGGCGCGCGTGCTCTACCAGTGCGAGCTGACGGGCGAGGGCGCTGGCACCGTCCCCGGGTGCACCGGGGTGAACGGCGAGGGCGCGAGCTCGCAGGCCGCGCAGGCCCAGCTCGCCGAGGCGCAGCAGACCTACGACGCGCTGGCCGCCCAGCTGCGCACGGCCAACGACGAGCTCGCGGCCGCCGGCACCGCCGCCAAGGAGAACACCTCGACCTCCGAGACGCAGAACCGCCAGCAGGCGAAGGACGAGCTTCCGGCCGCGCGCGAGACGTATGACCAGGCGCTCGCCGCGTACAACGCCCGCGCGGATGCCGTCGCGCAGGGCAACGCGGGTGCGGTGGGGCTGCTCAGCCAGATCAGCGGACTCAACCGGCTCAGCGAGAAGGAGCCGGCCATCCTGTGGGCGCACATCCTGATCGCCGCGCTGTTCTTCATGATCGAGCTGCTGCCGGTGCTGGTGAAGGTGCTCACGAGCTACGGCGACCCGAGCCTGTACGAGAAGGCCGTCGCGATCCGCAAGCAGGTGGCGCTCGACCGGGTGACGGCCGAGGGCTTCCGCGACCGCGCCGACATCGTCACGACCCCGGGCGCTCAGGCCACCTGACGCTCGCGGCCGCTCGCGCGCCCCGCGCTGGCTGAGGGATCCGCGTCCCGCACGGGGGTCCGTGCGCCGGCGGGGGAGCCCGGTGCCGTGAACGGCCCCGCGGTGCCCGTGTCCGCGGCAGCGGCGGGGCGATGCGCGGGGGCGACGTGCGGGGCCCGGGCGTCGCGCGGCACCCCGGCACCCCGCGTGCGGGCGGACGTGAGCACGTCGTGCAGGGTCCGCGCGCGGAGGGCCGGCGTCGCGGCGACGGCGAGGACCAGGGAGCGGACGAGCACGATCGCGGCGAGCGGCCGCCCGCCGTCGCTCCCCGTGATCGCGGCGTCGAGGCGGCGCAGGGGGCCGACCAGCGCGGGGTCGTCGAGCGCACGGTCGTCGGCGAGGTGAGCGAGCAACCGGTCGATGGTCCAATCCGCGGGGATTGGCCCCAGATCCGGCGTGAGAGTAGTGGTGGAGGTGTCCATTGGTCCAGAATCGGGTCACATGGACACGGACGACAGGGCCAATGCGGCGCCGATGGACCACGGATCGGCCCCGGGTCGCGCGACTCCGCTGGTGCGAGCGGGCGAGGTGTCGACCGAGGGGCTGGCCGCTCGGCTCGGCCGCTGGACCCACGGCGACGGAACGCTGGCGACCCGGCTCGCGCGCGGCATCTCGGCGCTGATCGCGGGTGGCGAGCTCCGCGCGGGCGACCGGCTGCCGGCCGAGCGCTCCCTGGCGTCCGCCGTGTCGGTGTCGCGCGGCACGGTCGTCTCCGCCTACGCCGTGCTCGCGGAGCAGGAGCTCGTGGAGCGGCGGCAGGGGAGCGGCACCCGCGTGGCGGGGACCGGTGCCCCCTCGGCCCCTGCGCGTCCCGGTCGCGGCGAGGCCCTGTTCTCCGCGGTGCCGAACACGATCGACCTGCTGCGCACGGTGCCGCAGATCCCGGAGCTCGGCGTGCAGCTGATCCGCGACCATCAGCCGCGTCTCGACCTCGCGCTGCTGCCCGAGACCGACCCCGCAGGGCTCCCGGTGCTGCGCGAGCTGATCGCCGAGATGTACCGCGCGGAGGGCACGCCCACCACGCCCGAGCAGATCCTGGTGACGCACGGCGCGCAGCAGGCGATCAGCCTCGTGGTGAACGCGCTCGTCGAGCCGGGCGACATCGTGCTCGCGGAGGAGATCACCTGGCCCGGGGTGACCGACAGCGTGGGGCTGCGCGGCGGCACCGTCCAGGGGGTGCCGATGGGCACGGACGGCCTCGACGTGGTCGCGCTGGAGCAGGCGATGGCCCGGCTGCGCCCCGTGCTGGTGGCGCTCAACCCCCACCACCAGAACCCCACGGGCACGCGCCTGCCCGCCGCGGCCCGGCACCGCGTGGCCGAGCTCGCCGCGCAGTACGGTGTGCCGGTGATCGAGGACCGCGTCGTCGCGGGGATCTCGTTCGACGGGGTCGTGCCGCCCACGCTCGCCTCGGAGCGGCCGGACGCCCCCGTGATGGTCGTCGAGTCGGTGTCGAAATGGGCGTGGGCGGGGCTGCGGATCGGGTGGCTGCGTGCCGACCCGGTGCTGGTGCGGCGTCTGCGCGGCGCCCGGCAGCTCGCCGACCAGTCCACGAGCGTGCCCGGTCAGCTGCTCGCGCTCGACCTCATCGCGCACGCCGACGAGCTGCGGCGGGCCAACAGCCGCGTGCACCGGGAGCGGCTGCGGCTGCTGGAGCACCTGATGGCCGAGCACCTTCCCGACTGGACGTACGTGGCGCCGCGGGGCGGACTGGCGCTGTGGGCCACGCTGCCCCGGGGGTCCGCGTCGGCTCTCGCCCGCGTCGCGGCGACCCACGGCGTCTCGATCGCCGGCACCGCCGCCTTCGCCGCGTCCCCCACGGCCCCCGACGACCACGTGCGCCTGCCCTTCACGGCGCCCGACGACGTGCTCGCGGAAGGGGTGCGCCGCCTTGGCGCGGCGTGGGGCGAGTATCGGGAATCCCTCGGCCGACCGGCCTGAGCGTCCGCCGCCGGGACTAGCGTTGATCCATGGTCAACTATCGCTATCTCGGCAACAGTGGTCTCAAGGTCTCGGAGATCACCTACGGCAACTGGGTCACGCACGCCTCACAGGTCGAAGACGACGCGGCCGTCAAGACCGTCCATGCGGCGCTCGACGCCGGCATCACCACGTTCGACACCGCCGACACCTACGCCAACACGGCGGCCGAGGTCGTGCTCGGCAAGGCGCTCGAGGGCCAGCGCCGCGAAGGGCTCGAGATCTTCACGAAGGTCTACTTCCCGACCGGCCCGAAGGGCCCGAACGACACCGGCCTGAGCCGCAAGCACATCATGGAGTCGATCAACGGCTCGCTGAAGCGCCTCGGCACCGACTACGTCGACCTGTACCAGGCGCACCGCTTCGACTACGAGACCCCGCTGGAGGAGACGTTCCAGGCGTTCGCCGACGTCGTGCGGCAGGGCAAGGCGCTCTACATCGGCGTCTCGGAGTGGACGGCCGAGCAGCTGCGCGAGGGTCACGCGCTGGCGACGCAGCTCGGCATCCAGCTCATCTCGAACCAGCCGCAGTACTCCATGCTGTGGCGCGTGATCGAGGGCAAGGTCGTGCCCGCGTCGGAGGAGCTGGGCATCTCGCAGATCGTGTGGTCGCCGATGGCGCAGGGCGTGCTCAGCGGCAAGTACCTGCCGGGGCAGCCGGTGCCGGAGGGCTCGCGCGCGACCGACCAGAACTCCGGGGCCGGGTTCATCCAGAGCTTCCTGCAGGACGACATCCTCACCGCGGTGCAGCGTCTCAAGCCGATCGCCGAGCAGGCGGGGCTCACGATGCCGCAGCTCGCGATCGCGTGGGTGCTGCAGAACCCCAACGTGGCGGCGGCCCTGGTGGGCGCCTCCCGGCCCGAGCAGCTCGCCGACACCGTCAAGGCCTCGGGCGTGACGCTCGACGCCGACACGCTGTCCGCGATCGACGAGGCCCTGGGCGACACGGTGAACCGCGACGCCGAGCACACGTACTCCGTGTCCCCGAAGTCCCGCCTGGTCTGACCGGGGCAGGCGAAGGCCCCCTCCCGCGATCAGCGAGAGGGGGCCTTCGTCCGCGCGCGGGCTACTCCTTCACGGCACCGGCCGTGAGGCCCTGCACGATCCAGCGGCTGGCGAGGGCGAACATCACCATGGTCGGCAGGATCGTCAGCACGGCCGCGGCCGACATGGAGCCCCAGTCGATGTTGAACGTCGAGATGAAGCCGTTCAGCGCCGAGGGCACGGTGCGGTTCGCGTCGGTGTTCATCAGCACAACCGACAGGAACAGCTCGTTCCAGCAGTTGACGAAGTTGAAGATGAACGCCGCGATGATGCCGGGCGTCATGACCGGCACCAGCACCCGGAACAGGGCTCCCAGGCGCGAGCAGCCGTCGATCATCGCCGCCTCCTCCAGCGCGTCGGGCACGTTCTCGAAGAAGCCGCGCAGCATCACGGTGGAGAACGGGATGCAGATCGCGATGTAGACGAGGATGAGTCCGGGCTTGGTGTCGACGAGGCCCAGGTCGGTCATCATCGAGTACAGCGGGCCGAGGGCGATGAACGCGGGGATCATCTGCGTCAGCAGGAACGCGATGAGGATCGCCCCCTTGCCGCGGAACTCGAAGCGCGCGAGCACGTAGGCGCTGAGCAGGGCGATGAGCGTCGCGACGGCTCCGGCCGACACCGCCACGATCGCCGAGTTGGCCAGGAAGACCCCGAACGAGCTCTTCTCGAACAGGCTCGTGAAGTTGTCGAACGAGGGCTCGCTCGGCCAGTACTCGATCGGGAAGCGGTTGATGGTCCCCGGCGACTTGAATGCGGTGAGCGTGATCCAGTACAGCGGGAACAGCGTGATCAGGAGCCACAGGGCCAGCCCGACCACGCGCACGACGCCGCCGACGGTCACCCGCGGCCTCGGTCGCGGAGCGGCCTTCGGGTCGGGCACCGTGATCCGACGGGTCTCGGTGATCGAGGAACCGGTCCGGGTGGTCGAGGTGATGGTCATCGCTGCACCCTCCGCATCGCCATCAGATAGAAGGCGCAGAACACCATGAGGAACGCCACGACGATGAGCCCGATGGCGCTCGCGATGCCGTAGTTGCCCTGCTGCGTGTAGTTGATCATCCACGTCGTGATGATGTGGGTCTGGTTGGCCGGGCCGCCGTTCGTCATCGCGTAGATGATGTCGGGGAAGTTGAAGATCCAGATCACGCGCAGCAGGATCGTCAGCAGCAGCGTCATCGAGATGTACGGGATGATGATCGAGAACAGCTGCCGCACCTTGCCGGCGCCGTCGAGGCTCGCCGCCTCCAGCATCTCGTCGGGCACCGACTGGAGTGCCGCGAGGATCATGATCGCGAAGAACGTCACGCCGTACCAGATGTTCGCGACGATGACGGCGAACATCGCCAGCTTCGGGTCGGCCAGCCAGGGCAGCGGGGCGTCGATGAGGCCGGCCTTCATGAGCAGGTCGTTGACCACGCCGAACTCGGCGTTGAACATCCAGCGGAACAGCATGCCGATGAGGAAGCCCGACACCGCCCACGGGAAGAACACCAGCGCCTGGTAGAGCCCGCGGAAGCGGAACCGCTTGCGCAGGGCCAGCGCGATGAGGAAGCCGATGACGAGCTGGGGCACGAGCGAGCCGACCACCCACAGCACGGAGTTCCACGCCACGGTCGGGAACGCCGGGTCGCGGAACACGGCGAGGAAGTTGTCGAAGCCCACGAACGGGGTCGACGTGAGGTCCCACAGGTTCCAGTCGTGGAACGCCATGCGGGCGCCCTGCAGCATGGGCCAGTAGGTGAACCAGCAGACGAACACGATCGCCGGGGCGAGGAACGCCAGCAGCGTCAGGGCGTGACGGCCGCGGAACGGCCGACGCCGTCCGCGTGCCGGGGAGGCCCCGCCGGCAGTGCCGACGGAGCCCCCTTCACGGATGGTGCGGGCCACGGGTCAGCCCTTCTCCGCGGCGTACTTCTCGGTCCAGAACGCATCCCACGAGGCGAGCAGGTCCTTCGTCGACATGTTGCCGAGCAGCACGCTCTGCACGTCCTGGTCGGACTTCTGGATCCACTCGGTCCACCAGCTCACGCCGCGCGGCTGGCGCACGTTGACGTAGGTGTCCGGGTCCTCGGTCATGGTGACGTAGCTGGTCCAGGGGCCCGTGGAGTAGAACTCGTCGTCGGCCGCGGCGGCGATGATCGGCACGAGGCTGTTGGCCTGGGCGAACTCGGTCGCGGGCTCGGCCGACGACAGGAACTCGACCAGCTTCACCGCCGCCTCGGTGTGCTCGCTGTTCTTCGCGACACCCCAGCCGGCGACGGCGAGCGGCTGCGCGGCCTTGCCCGACGGGCCGACGAGCAGCGGAGCGGTGTCCCACTGGTCTTCGGTGAGGGAGGAGTCCTGCACGGTCGCGATCACCTCGGGGTCCTGCAGCAGGAAGGCCGTGGTGCCGTTCGTGAAGCCGGCGACCATCTCGGGGTAGCCCCAGGAGACGGCGGACGGCGGCGACGCCTCCTTGAAGAGGTCGAAGTAGTCGTCGACCGCCTCCTGCGCCTCGGGAGCGGCGAAGATCGTCGAGCCGTCCTTCATGAGGAACGCATCTTCCGTGTCGAGCCCGTCGATCGTGTACGCCTCGATCGCGGCGACCACGTTGCTGTTGGCGTTCTGGCCGCCGCGGAACGCGTAGCCGTAGATGTTGTTCGACGGATCCTGGATCGCGGACGCCTGCTCCAGCAGGTCCTTCCAGCTGTGCGGGGGGCCGTCGAAGCCCGCCTTCTCCACGAGGTCGGTGCGGTAGAACAGCGACAGACCGTAGAAGCCGTACGGGACGAAGTAGCTCTTGCCGTCCTCGGCGACGCCGGCGGACTTGGCGTTGTCGGTCAGCGCGTCCCAGCCGTCCCACTTCTTCAGGTCGGGGCCGAGGTCGTACAGCCAGCCGTTGTTGGCGAACGGACCGACCGTGATGTCGCGCACCTCGAGCACGTCGACGCCCTTGCCGGACTGGAGCATCTGCTGGATCTTCTGGTCGGCCTGCTCGGTGGGCGGCGAGACCAGGTTCACCGTGATGTCGGGGTTCTCCTTCTCGAACTCGTCGAGGAGCCCGCGGATGAGCTCGGTGCGTGCCGGGTTCGTCAGGCTCTCGACCATCTGGAGGGTGACGTCTCCGTCGCCGCCGGACGAGCCGGAGCCTCCGGAGCAGCCGGTGAGTGCGAGGACGGCGACGGTGCCGACTCCCGCTGCGGTCGTCAAGATCTTGTTCTTCACGATGTGCCTCTCGGTGGGGGATGGGTGGGTGTGTTTCGGGTGGGTCGGGTCGTGCGGGTGGTCAGGGGAGGATGAGGGCGTCGGCGGGGCGGATGCCGGCGCGGCGCAGGATCGCGGGGATGCAGCGCTCGACGAACGCCTCGACGTCGGAGGCCTCGGTGTAGAGGTGCGCGGAGAGGCGGAAGTAGCCGACCCCGCGGAAGCTCGTGAAGGCGGTCTCCACGCCGACCTCGTCGAGCAGGTCCATGCGCAGCGCGTCGGCCTCCTCGCGCGTCGCGCCGAGCCCGAGCGGCAGGCGGATCAGGCGCATGGACGGCACGGGGGAGGGCAGCGGGGTGAGCGGATCCTCGTCGCCGTACGGGCGCAGCGCCTCGGCGATCAGCTCGGCTCCGGCGTCGGCGCGCTCGGCCATCGCGGCGCGGGCGTGCTCCCATCCGAACTCGGCCTCGATGAACTCGATCGCGGTGGGGGTGGCCAGGTACGTCGTGGCGTCGATCGTGCCCTGGGTGTCGAAGCGCCCGGGGTAGGGCTCGCGGGCGGCCCACGAGTCGATCAGCGGCCACAGCTCGTCGCGGTCGGGTGCTGCCGTGACGAGCAGGGCCGAGCCGCGGGGGGCGCAGGGCCACTTGTGCAGGTTGCCGAACCACCAGTCGCCGCCCGCGACCGCGGCGGCGTCGGCGATCAGGCCGGGGGCGTGGGCGCCGTCGACGAGGGTGCGCACGCCGCGCTCGGCCGCGAGGTCGGCGATGCGGCGCGTGGGCAGCAGGCGGGCGGTGGGCGAGGTGATCTGGTCGACGACGATCAGCCGGGTGCGCGGGGTGAGGGCCTCGGCGAACAGCTGCACGATCTCGTCGTCGGGCGCGAGCAGCGGGAGGGCGACGGTGCGGACGGTCGCCCCGAAGCGGCGGGCGAGGCGTTCCGCCCCCATGGTGATCGCGCCGTAGCCCTGATCCGTCACCAGGATCTCGTCGCCGTGCTCGAGTCGCAGCGCGTTGTACACGACGGTCGCCGCGGCGGAGGCGTTGGGCACGAAGACGCTGTCGTCCGCCCGGGCGCCGACGAACGGGGCGGTGCGCTCCCTGGCGTCCTGCACGCGCTCGGCGATGCGGGGGAACCACTCGACCGGGCTGAGGTCGGCGCGGCGACGCAGGGCGTCCTGGTGTGCGACCACGACCGACGGCACCGCGCCGAACGACCCGTGGTTGAGGTGCACGACCGCGGGGTCGAGAGGCCAGGCGTCGCGCGCTCGCAGGCCGGAGTTCAGCGTGAGCGGAGCGGGGAACAGCGGAGCGGGCATCGGACCTCATCGATGAGTGGGGGCGAGTTGTTGCACAACTTTGCCACAAGGCCCCGATTTTGGCTACGAATCCGCGAAGATGAAACATAGTTGTCATACGAGTTTGTCGCGTGGAGCGGTTCCGACAGACTGCACGAGGGGCGGGGGTGTCAGGGAGGATGACGATGAGCGCACTCGACACGGCGTTGCACGGCCTGCGGGCGCTGATCGCCGACGGTGCGCTGCGCCCCGGCGACCGCCTGCCCAGCGAGGGGGAGCTGTGCGAACGGCTCGGCGTCTCCCGCGGATCGCTGCGCGAGGCCATCCGCACGCTCGCGGCGCTGGGCGTGCTGGAGACGCGCCACGGCTCGGGCAGCTACGTCAGCGAGCTGCGCGCGGCCGACCTCATCGGCAGTCTGTCCCTCACCGTCGGGCTGCTGCCCATGGCGGGAGTGCTGGAGCTGACCGAGCTGCGCCGGGTGCTCGAACCCCATGCCGCCGCACTCGCGGCCGCCCGCATCGACGCGGACACCGTGGCGGCGCTCGCCGCGGTGCTGGACGAGATCGAGGCCACGACCGACTTCGAGGCGCAGTCACGCCTCGACCACGAGTTCCACATGCGCATCTCCGCGGTCGCGGGCAACGAGGCCCTCACGAGCTTGATCGACGTGCTGCGCTCCCGCTCCCGGGCGTACCGCATCTCGGAGCCCGACGATGCCGCGGAGCTCAAGGTGCACTCCGACGCCGGGCACCGCGCGATCCTGCGGGGCCTCGCCGCCGCCGATCCCGTCGCCGCGTCGGCCGCGGCATCCGCGCACGTCGCGTACACCGAGTACTGGGTGCGGCGGTACTCCGGGCTCGACGACGTCCCGACCGCGGAGACGCCGTCCGCCTGAGTGCGCGCCGGCGGGGTCCGCTCAGCCGAGGGTGATGTCGACCTGGATCTCGGTCGCGAGTCGCTCCAGGTCGGCCCGCAGTGCGTCGAGGTCGACCGTCGGCGGCACCTTCGCGATCACCGACGCCTCGAACAGCCGCCCGCCCGCCATCGCCGCATCGCGGGTCTCGGTCGCCAGCTCCTCGATGCTCAGCGCGTGCGCGTTCAGCACGGCCGACACCTCCCGCACGATCCCGGGATGATCGTTGCCGAGCACCTGCATCACCAGCAGCCGCTCCTCGTCCTCCTCCGCCACGCCGCGGGTCCCGGTGAGCACCGACAGCGTCAGGAGCCCCTGACCCTGGATCGCCCGGAGCGCGGTCTCCAGGTCGCCCGCGCGGTCGGTCGGCACCGACACCTCGATCACGCCCGCGAACGTTCCCGCGAGCTCGGCCAGCGAGCTGTTCTCCCAGTTGCCGCCGTGGGCGTCGACGACGTCGGCGACCGCCGCGACGAGTCCCGGCCGGTCGGCACCCGCGACAGTGAGGATGAGTGTGGTCATGGCCTCAGCGTAGGGGGCGTTCGGCGTTCGGGACATGCCCCTTGACGCGGGCGTCGTGCGCTCCGCTCAGCTGAAGTCGAGCGTGCCGCGCACGATGGAGTTCCCCGAGTGGGCCGGGTCGCCGTCGACGGGTTCGAACGAGATGTCGACGAGGTCGTACTCGTCGAGGTCGACGTTGGCGGGGATGGCGAATGCGCCGGTGGCGGCGTCGAGCACGCCGAGGCTGATGAGCGCCTTCCCGTCGTTGCGGATGAGCCAGACCTCCCGGTAGTCCTCCGACCCGACCTCGCCGTCGAGCGACACCGTGAGGGTGCGCGCGCCGTCGCGGTCCTCGTCCACCTCTGCCGTACCGATCGCATCGGGGTGGTCGGGGAACGGGTCGAGCGTCGCCGTGGCGACCGTGACCGGCCGGAGTGCGGCCGAGATCGCCGTCCACGTGCTCACGCCCACGGTGACGACGAGGACCGTGACGGCGGCGAGCACCCACCAGCGGGCGGCGGTTCTGCGCTGCGGGCGTGGGGCGGAGGGCGGCTCGCCCGCTGTCGGTTCCGCCGGGCGGAGAGGGTCGGCCCGGAGCCGCTCCGGCAGGCCCAGCTCGTCGTGCATGCGCGCCCACACGTCGGCGGGCGGCGACTCCAGCTCCGCGTCGGCGACGGTCGACCGCGCGACACCCGCCGCGTGGGCGAGGTCGGCGATCTCGGCAGCGCACGCCCGGCACTGGTCGAGGTGCGCGCGCTCGCGCTCGGAGGCGACCGGCTCGCCGAGCGCGAGCAGGGCGAGCTGCTCGGGGTCAAGGTGCGACACGGTTGACCTCCAATCGGTCGCGCATACGGGAGAGGCTCCGGCGGATGTGGCTCTTCACGGTACCCAGAGGCATGTCCAGCCGTCGGGCGATCTCCTCGTGCGTCAGGTCGTCGAAGAACGCCAGCCGCATGACCTCGCGCGCCTCGGGTCGCAGCTGCCGCATCTCGTTCGCGATCAGGATGGACTGCGACAGGTCGACCGGTGCGCTGACGAGATCGTCGGGAGAGGTGACGCGCATCATCTCCTCCTGCAGCCGCTGGATGCGGGCCCGCGACTCGTGCATGTCGGCGATGCGGCGCCGGGCGATGGTCACCAGCCACGTGCTCAGGCGGGCCTTCGACGGGTCGTACCCCGTTCTCGACGTCCAGGCCGACACGAACGTGCGCTGCGTCACGTCGGCGGCGTCGGCGCGATCGCCGAGGGAGCGCAACGCGAGCGTGAACACCACCGGCGACCACCGCCGATACAGCTCGGCGAGGGCATCCTCGTCGCCCCGGACGAAGCGCTCGTTGAGCTGCGTCTCGTCGTCGGGGTCGTCCGCGGAGGTCATGCGCGCCTCCCTTCCGTTCGGGGCGTCGGGTGCGGGTGCTCAGGCGGGCCGTGCGATGGCGACGACATTATCGCGGTAGTGACCGGTCGTGCTGTCGAAGGGTCCTCCGCACGTGATGAGGACCAGGCCGGGCGGGCCCTCCCTGGCGAACAGCTCCCCGGTGGGGAGAGCCGCCTTCTCGTAGAAGGCCAGCGACTCCACCGCGTAGGTCCGGGGCACGCCGTTCGCGTCGGTCACCTCGACGGTCGCTCCGGCGCCGAGCTCACGCAACCGGGAGAGCGGGCCGATGGGGTATCCGACGGCGTCCACGTGCGCGGCCAGCACGACGAGTCCGGCCGTGCTGGCGGCATCGGCGCCGTACCGGTACCACCCCGCCACCGCCGGGTCCTCCGGGAGCTGCATCTGCCCTGTCGGCTCCACTCCCACGTCGACCACGGTCATGTCGACGCCGAGGTCGGGGATGCGCAGCCGGGTCGGAGGGGTCGTGGGCTGCGGTGCGGGCAGCTCGGCGGAGTGCGTCTCCGGGCGCAGCGTCGAGGTGGGGGCGGGCGACGGCGAGCGTGGGGGGTCGGAGGGGGGATCCGACGTCATCACCTCGCCCGCCCCCACGGGGGTGCAGGCGATCAGGAGCGCCGCGCACGCGGCACCGCATCCGGCGAGGAGTCCTCGCCGGATGCGGCGGCGCAGCGCCCCCGGTCTCATCGGCGCGCGATCCGCTGACGACGCACGGCGACGGTCGCACCCGCAGCCGCGATCATCGCCAGGCCGATCAGTGCCGTCGCCAGGACGATGACGGTGTCGGCGTCCCGCTGCGCCGCGTAGCCCGCGGTGCCGGAGGGCACGCCGCCGGGGTTGGTGTGCAGTCCCGAGACCGTCTGTGCGGCGATGGCGAGGGTGCCCTCCTCGGCGCTGCCCCACGCGTACAGGATCGTGAGCACGCCGTCCTGCACCGCCACGTCCTGCGGGCCGAGCACGGGGTCGGTGGTGCCGGCGAGGGCGACGGCGGCCGAGACGTTCCCGGCGGGCAGGTTCAGCGTCGCCTCGTTCGGGTTGGTCAGATCCTCGACCACCGGTGAGCCGCCGGCGAGGATGTCGACGGCGGGCGCGGCCGCGACGTGACGGACCGTGAGCCGCCCCTGGCCGGGTGCGGTGGGGGACGTGTCGTTCGTGAAGAGGTTCAGCCCGGGGTCGCCCGCCTCGGTGAGGTGCGCGACGGCGGTGTAGTTGGCACCGGCCGTGAGGGTCAGCGTCGCCGGGCCGAGCACGGGCGCACTCGCGTCGGCCGCGTCCGGCGCGGTCAGCGCGACCTCGTAGCTGCCGGCGGGGAGTTCCAGCGGACCGGCCAGTGAGCCGGGCTGGAAGTCGTCGATGGTGCGCTCGCCGTTGACGTACACGTCGACCGGGGTGTTCGGGATGGCGTGCAGCACCGAGAGCTGGGCGCTGCCGGTGGTCGCGGCGGTCGCGGGCGTGGCCAGGGCCGCTGCGGCCAGTAGTCCGACGACGAGGCCGGCTGTGGTGATTCTTCGCACGATGCTCCTCCTTGAACAGGGGCGGCGGTCGCCACCCATTGCCCCCTTATTCCGGGCCAGGGCGGTCGGCGGATGCACCCGAACCCGATCTTGTCGGCACTCTCCGGTCCCGGTGGTGCTTTTTTAGACGGTGCCCAGAAACTGATGGACTTCGATCGGGACCGCGCGCATAATCGCATCCACACACCCGGACCCGGCAAAGGAGCACGCCATGAGCGACACGAACCACCCCGCCGAACTGTTCTCGTCTTCCACCGGCCCGACCGGCGCCTCCATCACCGACTGGACCGATCTCGGCCGGGAGATGTGGGCGTACCTGACCGGCCGAGGAGCGGCGGTGAACTACACCTTCGAGGACATGACCGTCGAGGTGCCGCGCGACATCGGCCCCGACGCGCCCCGCGCCACCTGGAAGTTCAACGGCACCCTGCGGGTGACCACGAGCGACCGCGCCACCGACGGACCGCACGCCGCCTGAGCGGATACGACCATGATCCGCCTCGACATCGACCTGGAGGTCGAGCACCGCGGCCCGGACGACGACACCCCCACGCGGTTCACCGTGCACGCGGCGGGACGCGAGGTCGTCATCACGATCGCGGACACGTCCACCCTCGGCGGCATGGGTCGCCGCGACCTCGCGCAGCTCGCCCCCGTCGCGGACGGCCTCGCGCGCCGCGGCATCCGGGTGCGGGTGGAGGGACCGCGCGGCACCCTGGTGGAGCTCGGCGACGTGCGGTCGGGACCCGTGGGTCGCGCGGTCGCGGGATCACCGCACATCCGGCTCGGCCACCTCACCACGTTGCTGACGGAACTGCAGCGCCGCGACCGCGACCGCGGCGGCGGCTCGCTGCTCTCCATCCCGCCCGGCACGCTGTTCCCGCTCGTGCCCACCGTGGTGCGCCACGTCCGCCGTCGCGTGACCACGACGCACTACCTGCCCGGCTCGGGACGCCCGCGCCTGATCTTCTCGGTCGGCTCGGGCGACTGGGACCGCAGCCGTCCGCGCGAGTTCGACCTGCTGCCCGACCGGACCGTGATCGGCTCGAGTCCCGACGCCGATCTGCGGCTCGACGGACTCGAAGCGGTGCACGCCGAGATCCGGCACAACGAGGACGACGAGTACGTGCTGTACCCGCACGCCCCCACCGGCGGCGGGTGGCCGAACCTGCCGCACAGCTCGGACGGCGCGCGCATCCTCCGCACGGGCTCGCGGATCGAGCTGGGCACCTGGCGCCTCGCCTACTACCGGGAGGAGTTCGCCGACCACGGTCGTCCGTTCGGCGGGCGCCAGGGCGGGGAATACGAGTTCCAGAAGCAGCAGCCGGTGCGACCCTACGGCTCCGGCGAGCTCGGCTGACCCGGCACCGCGAGCGTCAGTCCGCCCAGACCCCGGTCGCGAGGAAGTGCTCCAGGCGGGCGCGGTGCGGGGCGAGGTCCCACCCCTGCTGCGCGACCCACTCGTCGGAGTAGTAGGTGTTGGCGTAGCGCACGCCGCTGTCGCAGATGAGGGTCACGACGCTGCCGGTCTCGCCCGCGGCACGCATGCGGGCGATGAGCTGGAACGCACCGGAGAGGTTGGTGCCGGTGGAGCCGCCCGCCCAGTGCAGTGTGCGCTCGCGCAGCAGGCGGATCGCGGCGATCGAGCCCGCGTCGGGCACCTGGATCATCTCGTCGATCACGGTCGGGACGAAGGATGCCTCCACGCGGGGGCGGCCGATGCCCTCGATGCGGCTCGGGCGCCCGGCGGGCGGGTCGACGGTCCCGGCCCAGCCGTCGTAGAAGGCGGAGCCCTCGGGGTCGACCACCGCGATCCGGGTGTCGTGCCGGCGGTAGCGCACGTAGCGGCCGAAGGTCGCGCTCGTGCCGCCGGTGCCCGCACCCATGACGATCCACCGCGGGATCGGATGCCGCTCCTGGGCGAGCTGGCTGAACACGCTCTCGGCGATGTTGTTGTTGCCGCGCCAGTCTGTCGCGCGCTCCGCGAACGTGAACTGGTCGAGGTAGTGGCCGCCGCACACCGACGCCAGGCGCTGGGCCTCCGGCGACATGTCCTCCGCGCGGTCCACGAAGTGACAGGTCCCGCCGTAGAACTCGATCAGGTCGATCTTCTCCTGCACGGTCGACCGGGGTACCACGGTGATGAACGGCAGACCGAGCATCCGCGCGAAGTACGCCTCGGACACGGCGGTCGACCCGCTCGACGACTCCACCAGCGTCGTGTCCTCGCGGATGCGCCCGTTCACCAGCCCGTACAGCAGCAGCGACCGCGCCAGCCGGTGCTTGAGCGAGCCCGTCGGGTGCACCGACTCGTCCTTCAGGTACAGGTCGATGCCCCACTCGGCCGGCAGCGGGAACAGGTGCAGGTGCGTGTCGGCGCTGCGGTTCGCGTCGGCTTCCAGCAGGGCGATCGCGGTGCTGGTCCAGTCGCTCATGTCTTCGAGCGTAGTGGGGCTGCCCTCAGCCGACGGTACCCGCGGGCGAGGCCCCGCCGTCGCCGTCGACGTGCAGCAGCGACGCCTGCGACTGCTCCTGCTGCAACTGGAACTCGAAGCGCGAACGGTCGCCGCGGTGGTAGGCGATGAAGTACTCGATGGGCGTGCCGTCCTCGCTGCGGCTGACGCTGCGCAGCCGGAGCAGGGCCGAGCCGGCGCTGACGCCCAGGTGCTGCGCCTGCTCGTGCGTGGCGACGGTCGCCTCCGCGGAGCGCACGCCGTGCGTCGCCACGATGCCGTGCATCGCCAGCAGCCGGTACAGCGACGCCTCGGTCAGGTCGGCGCCGAGCGTGACCCCGCCGACGGCCTCGGGCATCCACGTGGTCGACAGCGACCAGGGCTCCCCGTCGACGTGCCGCAGACGCTCGAGCGCCACCACGGGAGAGCCGACCGGCACTTCCAGCGCCAGCGCGACCTCCTCGTCGGCCACGGTCTGCTCGTGCCGCAGCACGTCGCTGTGCACGTGCCCGCCGCGACGCTCCACGTCGTCGTACAGGCCGACGAGGGTGTGCACCAGGCTCTCGCTCGTGCGCGGGCGGGAGACGAACGTGCCCTTGCCCTTCACCCGCTCGACCAGCCCCTCGTGCTCGAGCTGCGCGAGCGCCTGGCGCACGACCGTGCGCGAGATGCCGTAGCGCTCGCACAGGCGGTGCTCGCCGGGCAGCGGGTCGCCGGGCTGCAGGCCGTCGCGGGCGATGCCGTCGATGATCAGCTGCCGCAGCTGGTCGTACATGGGGGCGGCGGAGTGGCGGTCGATCGCGTCCTCGACGGTGGTCATCAGTACGCCACCCCCGCGTGCAGGATCACGTTCGCATACGGGGTGAACTCGCCGGAGCGCACGAACGCCCGTGCCGTGCGGGTGCGCTGCTTGAACTCGACGTGCGGCACCAGCTCGATCTCGAAGCCCATCCCGGCGAAGCGCTCGCGCAGAGCATCCAGCACCTCCGGGCTCTTCTCCGCGACCTCCGCGGATACCGTGGCGCCCTCCACCACGAGCTCGGCGAGCACGGTGTCGAGCACGTCGAGGAAGGCGGGGGCGCCCGGGCGGTAGGCCAGGTCGATGCGCTCCGACCCCGGGGGGATGGGAAGGCCGGCGTCGGTCACGACGATCGTGTCGGTGTGGCCGGTCTCGCTGATCACCCGGGACAGGGCGGGGTTGATCGTGGTGGACGTCTTGCGCATCGGTGCTCCTGGCTGGTCAGTTCGCGACGGGGGCGGTCTCGCGCTCGGTGAGGAACGCGTCGACCTCGGCGCGGTGCGGAAGGCTCGGCGACGCGCCCTGCTTCGTGACGGCGAGGGCGCCGGCGGCGGTCGCCAGGCGCACGGCGTCGGTGAGGGTGCTGCCGCTCGCGAGGGCGGCACCGAGGTAGCCCGCGTAGGCGTCGCCCGCGGCCGTGGTGTCGACGGCCTCGACGGGGAACGGCGGGACGACCGTCGCGCCCTCCGCGGTGACCACGCACGACCCCTGTCCGGCGAGCGTGACGACCGCGGCGCCCACGCCCTGGGCGAGGAACCAGCGGCCCGCGCGCTCGGCCGACGCCGCGTCGGTCACCTCGATGCCGCTGATGAGCGACGCCTCGGTCTCGTTGGGCGTGACGATGTCGATGCTGCGCCAGAGGGCGGGCGGGAGCTCCGCGGCGGGGGCGGGGTCGAGGATCACGGTCATGCCGTGCTCCCGCCCGCGGGCCGTGATGTGGGCGGTCAGCGCCGACGGCGTCTCCAGCTGGGTCAGCAGGACGGACGTGGTGGGGGCGAGGGCGGTGAGCGCCTCGTCGATCTGCGCGGTGCTGAGCGCGGCGTTCGCGAGCGGCACCATCACGATGTCGTTCTGCGCCGACGCGTCGACGCGGATGTGCGCGATGCCCGTGGGGCCGGGGACCGTGCGCAGGTGGGTGAGGTCGACGCCGGCGGCCGTGAGCCCGTCCACCACGAGGTCGTGGAACAGGTCGTCTCCCACGCAGCCGACGAAGCTCGTGCGTGCACCGGAGCGTCCGGCCGCGACCGCCTGGTTCGCCCCCTTGCCGCCGAGCATGAGCGTGAACTCGTCGCCCAGGATGGTCTCGCCGCGGGCCGGCAGCCGACCGGAGAAGGTGGTGACGTCGGCCGTGACGCTGCCGACGATGACGACGCCGGTGCGGTCGCCGGGGTGTGCGGGTGTCATCTCGCTCCTGATCCTCCTCGACAGCGCGGGCGCTCCGGTGGCGTTGACTAGGCTCGGAGCTGTCATTACATTAGCCGAAACCGAACCTGTAACGACAGGTTCCCGCGAGGAGACCCCGATGACCCCGATCGCGCCCCGCCTGTACGTCGACAGCGCCGACGTCGACCGCGTCTCCCGGCTGCTCGCCGCGGGCGTGGTCTACGGGGTCACCACCAACCCCACGATCCTCGAACGGGGCGGCCGCACCGCCGCGGAGATCCCCGACCTCTACGCCCGATGGGTCGAGGAGGGTGCCCGCGAGGTGTTCTTCCAGACCTGGGGTGGTGACACCGCCTCCTTCCTGCGCAACGCCGAGGGCATCCGGGCGCTGGGCGACCGGGTCGCGGTGAAGGTCCCCGCCACGCCCGACGGCTTCGCGGCCGCGTCCGCCCTCGTGCGCGACGGGGCGACCGTGCTCGTCACGGCCGTGTACTCCGTGGCACAGGCCCTCGCGGGCGCCGCGATCGGCGCCCGGTACCTCGCCCCCTACCTCGGCCGGATGCGCGACGCGGGCGTCGACGGCGAGGTCGTGATCGCGCGGATGCAGGAGATGTGCGCGGGGACCGACTCGAACGTGCTCGCCGCGTCGCTGCGGTCGGCGGAGGATCTGGTCGGCCTCCGACGCGCCGGCGTGCCCTACTTCACCGCCGCCCCCGACGTGCTCGACCAGGTGCTGTTCAACCCGGTCAGCGACACCTCCGCCGCCGAGTTCGACGCGGCCATGGTGCGCCTGGGAGCCTGACCCGCCCCGCTCGCTCCGTCGCGGTGCGGCTCAGGCGGTCGCGGCCTGCCGCAGCCAGCGCTCCACGCCCGCGATGTGGGCCGTGGCGAGCGACGTGGCGAGAGCGGAGTCGCGCTGGGCGATGGCGTCGGCGATCGCGCGGTGCTCCGACAGCGTGCGCTCGACCGCGCCGCCCTCGGTGAGCCCTCGCCACACGCGAGCCCGCACGGTCTGGCTGCTCAGGTGCTCGATCAGGCTGGCCAGATAGGCGTTGCCCGCCATCGCCACGATGTCGCGGTGGAAGCGGATGTCGTGGTCGACGAGCTCCTCGATGCTCACGCCGGCGTCGATGCCGGCGACCTCCTTCTGCACGGCCGCGATCGCCTCCTCGCTGCCGAGCGTCGCGGCGAGCCCGGTCGCCTGCGACTCGAGCATCCGCCGCACCGCGAACATCTCCAGCATCGAGTCGTCGTCGTGCATGTCGACCACGAACGCGATCGCCTCGAGCAGCAGATGCGGCTCCAGGCTCGTGACGTAGGTGCCGTCGCCGCGGCGCACGTCGAGCACGCGGATCACCTCGAGCGCCTTGACCGCCTCGCGCATCGAGTTGCGCGAGAGCCCGAGTCGTTCGGACAGCTCCTTCTCCGGGGGCAGGCGATCGCCGGGCGCCAGTTCGCCCGACACGATCATCGCCTTGATCTTCTCGATCGCCTCGTCAGTGACAGCCATGGCGTCATCCTTGCACAGTGATCGGATGTCTACGGCAGGATGGGGGCATGCGCACCCTCGACTCGCACCTGCACCTGTGGGACCCGGAGGTTCTGACCTACTCGTGGCTGGAGGGGCCCCTCGCCGCGCGGTTCGCCGCGGAGGAGATCGAGGGCGCCCGCATCGACGGGTCGACCGAGGAGCGCGCGATCTTCGTGCAGGCGGGCACCGCGGTCGACGACGAGCTCGACGAGGTGCGGTGGGTCGCGGGACAGGCCGAGCGGCTCGGGGTGGTCGGCATCGTCGCGGGTGCCCGACTCGACCGCGGCACCGACACGACCGTCCACCTGGAGAGCCTCACGGCGGAGCCGCTGGTGGTGGGCGTGCGGCACATCCTGCAGGACGAGCCGGATGCGGTGGCGCTGTCGTCCGCGTTCGTGACGGGCGCGCGAGAGGTCGCGGCCCACGGCTGGGCGTTCGACGCGTGCGTGCGGTCGTGGCAGCTGCCCGACGTCGCGCGGCTGTCCGCCGCGATCCCCGAGCTGCGCATGGTGCTGGATCACCTCGGCAAGCCCGCGGTCGGCACCGCACACGCTCCGCTGGCCCCGACCGCGGAGTGGGAGCGCGACCTCGCCGAGCTCGCACGCCACCCGCAGGTGTACTGCAAGGTGTCGGGCCTTCCGGCGGAGGCGGGTGGTGACTGGAGCCTCGCGCAGCTCGAGCCGTTCCTGGACACCGCGGCCGACGTCTTCGGGCCGGAGCGCCTGATGTGGGGTACCGACTGGCCGGTCTCCGCGGTCGGCCGGGCCCGCACGGACGCCGCCTCGGACGCCTCGTCGACGTATCAGCCCACCGCCCGCAGCCGCTGGGCCGACGCGGTCTCGACGTGGGCGGACTCCCGCGGCATCGCCCGGGCCGCCCTCTTCCACGACACCGCCGCCGCGTTCTACCGCCTCTGACCCCCCCGCCCCGTCCGCCCCATCCCGTCGCGCGGTGCGCGTGCGATATGTCACCCCCGAAGCTCCTGCGCGGCACGTTTTCGATCCCGCACCGACTCCGCACGGCAGCCCACACGCGAAAGGGCCCGGCGTCTCAGGGAGTCGCCGGGCCCTCTCGTCGAGGAGGGTGCGAGGTCACTCGGGGCGGAGCCGCAGCTGCGCCATCCCGCCGTCCACCTCGAGGAAAGTGCCCGTGGTCGAGCCCGCGCCCGGTCCCACCAGGTAGGCGACGGCCGCGGCGACCTCGTCCGGGCTGACGAGCCGTCCGTGGGGCTGTCGTGCTTCGAGGGCGGCGCGCTCGGCCTCGGGGTCGGCGGCGGAGTCGAGCAGCCGCCCGACCCAGGGGGTGTCGGCGGTGCCGGGGTTCACGGCGTTGACGCGGATGCCCTCGCGCAGGTGATCGGCGGCCATCGCGCGGGTGAGGGCCGACACGGCGCCCTTCGACGCGGAGTAGAGCGCGCGCTGCGGGAGGCCGGTGGTGGAGGCGATCGACGCGGTGTTGCACACGGCGGCGGCGGGCGACTTCCGCAGCCACGGCAGTGCGGCCGAGGTCACGCGGGCGATGCCGGTCACGTTGATCGAGAGCACGCGCGCCCACTCGTCGTCGTCGTTCGCGGCGATGTCGCCCTGCGCGCCGATGCCGGCGTTGTTGACCACGATGTCGATGCGGCCGAAGCGCTCGGCGACCGCGGCCACGGCCGCGTCGACGCTCGCGCGGTCGGACACGTCGGCGGTGAACGCGGCGAAGCGCTCGTCGGCGTTCGTCGTGTCGCGGTCGAGCACGGCGATCGTGGCGCCGTCGTCGTGCAGTCGGCGGGCGATCGCCGCGCCGATGCCGGAGGCTCCGCCCGTGACGATCGCCACCAGGCCGTCCATCGTTCCACTCACTTCTGCGCCTCCCATGCCACGAACTCCTGTCGCTGCCGGCCGAGGCCGTCGATCTCGATCTCCACCACGTCGCCCGGGGCGAGGTAGGGGTACTTGCCCGACAGGGCCACGCCCTGCGGGGTGCCGGTGAGGATCAGGTCGCCGGGCTCCAGCGTCACGTACTGCGACAGGTGGTGCACGATCTGCTCGACGGGGAAGATCATGTCGCTCGTGTTCGAGTCCTGCCGCGGCTCGCCGTTGACGAAGCTGCGGAGGCCGAGGGCCCGGTGGTCCACCTCGTCGGGCGTGACCAGCCACGGTCCGGTGGGGTTGAAGCCGAACGCGATCTTGCCCTTCGACCACTGCCCGCCCGACACTGCCATCTGAAAGTCGCGCTCCGACACGTCGTTCGCGGCGACGAAGCCGGCGACGTGCGCCATCGCCTCGTCGGGGGAGTCGAGGTAGGCGGCGCGGGCGCCGATCACGATGCCGAGCTCGACCTCCCAGTCGGTCTTCTCGCTGCCGCGCGGAATCGTGACGGTGTCGTTCGGGCCGACCACGGTGTTCGGGGTCTTGAGGAAGATGATCGGGATGGTCGGCGGCTCGGAGCCGGACTCGGCCGCGTGCGCGGCGTAGTTCATGCCGATGCAGATGACCGCGCTGGGCCGGGCGATGGGGGCGCCGACGCGCATCCCCGCGGCGTCGGGCAGCTCGGGGAGCTCTCCGGCGTCGCGCGCGGCGGCGACGCGGGCGGCGACGTCTCCGGCGAGGAAGTCGCCGTTGACATCGGATGTCAGTGGGCGGAGGTCGAGGTAGCGGTCACCCTCCACGAGGACGGGGATCTCCGCCCCAGGGGTGCCGAGCCGCGCGAACTTCATGATTCTCCTGATCGTTCGGGAAGCCGCTCTGCGGCGGCCGGTATCGTTGACAGTATAGACATCGGATGTTTACACTCCAAGGGATCCGCACGGAAGAAGTCCCGTGCATGGAGAGGAATCCCGTGAGCCGTATCGTCGCCCTCGACACCACCGACATCCGCTTCCCCACGTCCCTGAGCCTGGACGGGTCGGACGCGATGAACCCCGACCCCGACTACTCCGCCGCGTACGTCATCGTGCGCACGGATGCGGAGGACGACATCGAGGGGCACGCGTTCGTGTTCACGATCGGACGGGGCAACGACGTGCAGGTCGCTGCGATCGACGCCCTCGCGGGGCACCTGGTCGGCCGGGAGCTCGAGCCGCTGCTCGACGACATGGGCGGCACCTTCCGCGAGATCATCGGCGACTCGCAGCTGCGCTGGCTCGGGCCGGAGAAGGGCGTCATGCACATGGCCATCGGCGCCGTGATCAACGCGCTGTGGGACATCAAGGCCAAGCGCGCGGGCCTGCCGCTGTGGCAGCTCCTCGCCCGGATGACGCCGGAGGAGCTGGTCGACCTGGTCGACTTCCGCTACCTCACCAACGCCCTCACCCGCGACGAGGCGCTGGACATCCTCCGCGCCGCCGAGCCCGGCCGCGCCGAGCGCGAGCAGCAGCTGCTCGCCACCGGCTACCCCGGCTACACGACGAGCCCGGGGTGGCTGGGCTACTCCGACGAGAAGCTCGAGCGCCTGGCGCGCGAGGCGATGGCCGACGGCTTCACGCAGATCAAGCTCAAGGTCGGCGCCGACCTGCAGGACGACATCCGCCGCTTCCGCAAGGCGCGCGAGGTCTGCGGCCCCGACTTCCCGATCGCGATCGATGCCAACCAGCGCTGGGAGGTATCGGAGGCGATCGAGTGGGTGAACGCCCTCGCCGAGTTCCACCCCGCCTGGATCGAGGAGCCCACGAGCCCCGACGACATCCTCGGGCACGCCGAGATCGCCCGCGGGGTGGCGCCCATCCGCGTCGCCACCGGCGAGCACGCGCAGAACCGCATGATCTTCAAGCAGCTGCTGCAGGCCGACGCGATCTCCGTCATGCAGATCGACGCCGTGCGCGTGGCCGGGGTCAACGAGAACATCGCGAACCTGCTGCTCGCCGCGAAGTTCGACGTGCCGGTCTGCCCGCACGCCGGCGGCGTCGGGCTGTGCGAGGCCGTGCAGCACCTGTCGATGTTCGACTTCGTCGCCGTCTCGGGCACGCGCGAGGGCCGGCTGATCGAGTTCGTCGACCACCTGCACGAGCACTTCGTCGTGCCGACCGACATCCAGGGCGGCTCGTACATGGCGCCCACCGCGCCGGGTACCGGCATGGAGATGAAGACCGACAGCATCGCCGAGTACACCTGGACGGGTGCGCATGTCGGTGCCTGACCGCCTGGCCGTCCCGACGCTCGGCTACGGTGCCGCGAACGTCGGCAACCTGTTCCGGGAGCTGTCCGACGACGACGCCTGGGCCGTGCTGGACGCGGCGTGGGAGAGCGGCATCCGCTTCTACGACACCGCGCCGCACTACGGGCTCGGGCTGTCCGAGCGTCGTCTCGGCGCCTTCCTGCGCACGAAGCCCCGCGACGAGTACGTGCTGTCCACCAAGGTCGGACGGCTGCTGCGCCCCAACCCCGACCACGCGGGCGGTCTCGACACCGCGAACGACTTCCACGTGCCCGACGACCTGCAGCGCGTGTGGGACTTCTCGGCGGAGGGCATCCGCACGAGCCTCGACGAGTCGCGCGAACGCCTCGGCATCGAGCGCATCGACCTGCTCTACCTGCACGACCCCGAGCGCCACGACCTCGACCTCGCGCTGGCGGAGGCCCTCCCCGCGCTGGAGCAGGTGCGTGCGGACGGCGAGGTGACCGCGATCGGCATCGGCTCGATGGTGTCGGAGGCGCTCGCCGCGTCGGTGCGGGCCGCGGACCTCGACCTCGTCATGGTCGCCGGGCGGTACACGCTGCTCGAACAGCCCGCCGCGGTCGACGTGCTGCCGGCGTGCCGCGAGACCTCGACCGGCATCGTGGCGGCCTCGGTGTTCAACTCCGGGCTGCTCGCGTCGAACGAGCCGCGGCGCGACGGACGCTACGAGTACGGGCAGCTGCCCGACGAGCTGTGGGACCGGCTGGTGCGCATCGCCGCGGTGTGCGCCGACCACGGGGTGCCGCTGCCCGCGGCCGCGATCCAGTTCCCGCTGCAGTCCGACGTGGTGCGCTCGGTGGTCGTGGGCGGCAGTCGCCCCGCACAGCTGACGCAGAACGCCGAGTACGCTGCGCGGGAGATCCCGTCCGCACTGTGGGAGAACCTCGCCGCCGAGGGTCTCATCCCCGCATGACCAGAGAGGAGCCGTCGTGCTCGAAGGAATCCACCCGCTGCTGACGGGCGAACTGCTGCTGCACCTCGACCGCATGGGGCACTCCGACGCCGTGGTCGTCGCCGATGCGCACTTCCCCGCGTGGGGGCTGGGCGCCCGGGTGGTCGACCTCCCCGGCACGACGACGCCCGAGGTCGTCGCGGCGATCCGCACGGTGCTGCCCCTCGACGATGCGCCCGGCCTCGACCTGATGGCGTCAGCCGACGGCGAGGTGCTCGACGTGCAGCGCGAGCTCATGGACGCGGCGGGCACGGCGGTCGACACGACCCGGTTCGTGGAGCGCTTCGCCTACTACGGCGTCGCGAAGGACGCGTATCTCCTGGTGCGCACGGGCGAGACCCGCAAGTACGGCAACGCCCTGCTCCGCAAGGGCGTCGTCGGCCACCCCTCCGCCTGACGATCGGTTCATGACTCAGGGGAACAGCGGGGACACCCGGCCTCCCGCGCGCTACCGGCGCCGGACGCGCCCCTTCTCCGGAGGTGTGACCCGGATCCGGCGCCCACGGTGCGTGCGGTGTGATGCGGGTCAGCGGCCGCGGGTGGATTCGCGGATGATGAGCTCGGCGGGGAACGGCGGGGTCGCGGGCGGGGGAGCCGCGGGGTCGGCGAGCTGAGCCAGCAGCGCTGCACCGGCCGCGCGACCGATCTCGTAGCCGGGCTGGCGGACGCTCGTGAGCGGCACGACGCTCTGGTGCGCCTCGGCCACGTCGTCGAAGCCGACCAGCGCGATGTCCTCCGGCACGCGGACGCCGTGCCGCAGCAGCTGTGTCAGCACGCCGAGCGCCACCATGTCGTTCGCGGCGAAGATCGCGTCGGGCCGTTCGTCCGCGGGTTGCGCCACGATCTCCGCGCCCGCGGTCAGTCCGTCCTCGGTGGCGAGGTGCCCGACCTCCCGCACCTCGACCTCCGCGCCCGTGCCCGCCGTGGCGTCACGCAGTCCCGCCAGGCGGTCGTTCGACTCGGTCACCGCGGGGTTGCCCAGGAAGAGGATGCGCCGCCGCCCGAGGTCGACGAGGTGCTCGCCGGCGAGCCGTCCGCCCGCGCGGTCGTCGAACAGCACGGAGGCGACGGTGGCGGATTCGCGGATCGGCCCGACCACGACGGAGCGGATGCCGCGATCGGCGAGTCGCTCCAGGCGCGGCACCACGTCGCCGAGCGGGTAGATGACGATGCCCTGCACCCGATGCGCCTCGAACATGTCGATGTTGCGCTGCTCGCGGTCGGCATCCCGGTCGCTGTTGCTGAAGAAGAGCGACCAGCCGCCCTCGCGTGCCACGTCGTCGACACCGCGGGACAGCTCGTGGAAGTACGGCAGCCAGGCGTCGAGGAGGATCAGCGCCAGGGCCTTGCTCGACCCCGCCCGCAGCTGCCGCGCCGATTCGTTCGGCACGAAGCCCAGCTGCTCGATGGCCGCCCGCACCTTCTCCCGGCTGCCCTCCCCGAGCACGTGGGGGTGGTTGAGGTAGTTGGAGACCGTCGAGGAGGAGACGCCGGCGAGGGCGGCCACGTCTTTCACGCTGGCGGGCATCGGTCTCCTTCGTCGATACGGGCCGAGGCGACCCCGGCGGCGACACCAGGCTAGCCGAGGGATTGGAACGTGCCAAGAAAGTTCTTGACAGGCCGTCGTCGTCGGACCTAACGTGTGTCGAACCCGGAATTGGAACGTGCCAAGTCCGGACGGCGACGGTGCCGCACACCCGCCGGGAGAGGTCTCATGAACATCGGCTGTCACGGACTCGTCTGGACCGGAACCTTCGACGCCGACGGCATCCGCCTCGCAGTGGAGAAGACGAAGCAGGCCGGGTTCGACCTGATCGAGTTCCCGCTGATGGACCCGTTCACGTTCGACGTCGCGGCGGCGAAGGGCGCCCTCGCCGAGCACGGTCTCGCGGTCAGTGCCTCCCTCGGGCTCTCCGCGGAGACCGACGTCACGAGCTCCGACCCGGATGTGGTCGCGGCCGGTGAGGCGCTGCTGCTGCGCGCGGTCGACGTGCTGGCCGAGCTGGGCGGGACCCACTTCTGCGGCGTGATCTACAGCGCCATGCAGAAGTACATGGACCCGGTGACACCGGAGGGGCTCGCGTCGAGCCGTCGCACGATCGCCCGGGTCGCCGACCACGCCGCCGAGCGCGGGGTCTCGGTGTCGCTCGAGGTGGTGAACCGCTATGAGACCAACGTGCTCAACACCGCGCGGCAGGCCCTGGCGTACCTGGCGGAGGTGGACCGCCCGAACCTCGGCGTGCACCTGGACACGTACCACATGAACATCGAGGAGTCGGACATGTTCGCCCCGGTGCTCGACGCGGCTCCGGCGCTGCGGTACGTGCACATCGGCGAGAGCCACCGCGGGTATCTGGGCACCGGCACGGTCGACTTCGACACGTTCTTCAAGGCGCTCGGCCGCATCGGCTACGACGGGCCGATCGTCTTCGAGTCGTTCTCGTCGGCGGTGGTCGCTCCCGACCTCAGTCGCATGCTGGGCATCTGGCGCAACCTCTGGACCGACAACGACGAGCTCGGCGCGCACGCCAACGCCTATATCCGCGACAAGCTCGTCGCGGTCGGCTCGATCCGGCTGCACTGAGCCGGGTCAGCGGCGACGGGATCCTCGGTCGAGATCAAGATGTTATTACAGGTCTTCCCGATCGAATGATCTTTAGATACATTTAGATACAACTTGCACCAGCCCGGGTGCAGGACGCAGAATTGATCCGATGTTTACGGCGGAATGATCCGCCAATCGCGAGACGACCTCCAAGGAAGCAGGTGAGCGCATGAGTGGACCCATCCTCAGGGTCGAGGGGATCAGCAAGGGATTCCCCGGCGTGCAGGCGCTGAAGGATGTGCACCTCGAGGTGCGCGAGGGCGAGGTGCTCGTGCTCGTGGGAGAGAACGGCGCCGGCAAGTCCACGCTGATGAAGATCCTCTCCGGCATCTACACCAAGGACGAGGGCACCATCACGTTCGAGGGCCGCGAGGTCGAGCTCACCAGCCCGCTGCAGGCGCAGGAGCTCGGCATCACGATCATCCATCAGGAGCTCAACCTGATGCCCGACCTCACCGTCGCCCAGAACATCTACGTCGGCCGCGAGCCCACGACCGGCCCGTTCCTGTCGGAGCGCAAGCTCAACGCGCAGACGGCGGAGCTGCTCCAGCGCCTCGGCATCCACCTCAACCCGCGACAGCTCGTCGGCGAGCTCACGGTGGCCGAGCAGCAGATGGTCGAGATCGCCAAGGCGCTGTCGTTCAACGCCAAGGTGCTCATCATGGACGAGCCCACCTCGGCCCTCACCGACAGCGAGGTCGAGACGCTGTTCGTGCTGATCGAGCAGCTCAAGGCGCGCGGCACCGGCATCGTCTACATCTCGCACCGGATGGACGAGCTGCGGCGCCTCGCCGACCGCGTGACCGTCCTCCGCGACGGCACATACATCGGATCACTCGACAAGGCGGAGATCACGATCCCGAAGATCATCGAGATGATGGTCGGCCGCGTGATCGACGAGGGGACCCGCCCGCAGGCCCGCGAGCACCTGAACGACCCGGTCGTGCTCGACGTGCAGGGGCTGTCGACGAAGACCCTCCTGAAAGACGTGTCGTTCCAGCTGCACAAGGGCGAGATCCTCGGGTTCGCCGGCCTCATGGGCGCGGGACGCACCGAGACCGCCCGTGCCGTGATCGGCGCCGACCACCGCGACGGCGGCACCATCACCATCGGCGGGCGCCAGGCGCGGATCGCCCAGCCCGCCGACGCGGTCAAGCACGGCGTGGGCTACCTCTCCGAAGACCGCAAGCTGCTCGGGCTCATGCTCGAACAGGACGTCACGTTCAACACCGTGCTCGCCTCGCTCGGCAGCTACGCCAACGGCATCGGCTGGATGGGCGACGGCAAGGCCAAGAACCGCACCAAGGAGTACGTGCAGCAGCTGCGCGTGAAGACCCCCTCGGTCAACCAGGTCGTCAAGCTGCTCTCCGGAGGGAACCAGCAGAAGGTCGTCATCGCCCGGTGGCTGATGCGCGACTGCGACATCCTCATCTTCGACGAGCCGACGCGAGGCATCGACGTCGGCGCGAAGGAGGAGATCTACCGCCTCATGCAGCAGCTCGCCGACAGCGGCAAGTCCATCATCGTCATCTCGTCGGAGCTCCCCGAGATCCTGCGCGTCGCGAACCGCATCGCCGTGTTCGCGAACGGGCGCATCACCGGGACGCTCCGCAACGAGGAAGCCAGCCAGGAGAAGATCATGCAACTCGCAGCCCACGGGGAGGAAGACTGATGAGCACCCCACAGCAGCCCGGAGGGTCGACGACGACCATCATCCAGACGGCCGTGAACGAGAACACCGACAAGCGCGACATCGGCGGATTCCTGAAGCGCCAGTTCCAGCAGTCGCTGGCCTTCGGCACCCTGATCGTGCTGGTCATCTTCTTCTCGATCGCCAGCCCCAACTTCTTCACCTTCAGCAACATCGCCACCGTGCTGCTGTCGACCGCGGTCATCGGCATCCTCGCCCTCGGCACCACGTTCGTCATCATCACGGGCGGCATCGACCTGTCGATCGGCACCGGCATGGCCCTGTGCGCCGTGATGACCGGCGTGATCGTCACCAACCTCGGCCTCCCCGTCTGGCTGGGCGTGATCGGCGGCATCGCGACCGGTGTGCTGATGGGCCTCATCAACGGCGTGAACATCACGTTCCTCCGCCTTCCCCCGTTCATCGCCACGCTCGCGATGATGATGATCGCCGGCGGCCTCGCCCTCGTCATCTCGAACGTCGCGCCGATCTACTTCTCGACCTCGGCGCCCGACTTCAAGAAGATCGCGCTCGGCGTGATCATCCCCGGCATCCCCAACGCCGTGCTGATCACCGCCGCCCTCGCGATCGTCGCCTACCTCGTGCTGTCGAAGACGCTCCTCGGCCGCTACACCTTCGCGATCGGCTCGAACGAGGAGGCCACCCGCCTCTCCGGTGTGAACACGCGCCGCTGGACGATCCTCATCTACATGTTCGCCGGGGCCTTCACCGGAGTCGCGGGCATCGTGATCGCCTCGCGCCTCGACTCCGCCCAGCCGCAGATCGGCACCGGGTACGAGCTGCAGGCCATCGCGGCCGTCATCATCGGCGGCACCTCGCTCCTCGGCGGACGCGGCTCGATCCTCGGCACCGTGATCGGCGCGCTGATCATGAGCGTGCTCGTGAACGGACTGCGCATCATGTCGATCCAGACCGAGTGGCAGAACATCGTCGTCGGCGTGGTCGTGCTGCTGGCGGTCTTCCTCGACTCGCTGCGCAACCGGCAGCGCACCTGAGACCAGGGCGGCGGCGAAACCCGTGCCCGCCGCCGCCCCCACCCGGCCCCGGCCGGACCCGCGGAGTCCCTCCGCACAGGCACCAGGAATGTCCCACAGCCGGCCCCGGCCGGCATCACACAGAACCATCCGGCTCGTACTCAAACAATGGAGTTTTCATGAAATTCGGGAAGAAGACCGCCTTCGCAGCCCTCGTGGCCGCTTCCGCGCTCGTGTTCGCCGGCTGTGCCGGCGGTGGCGGCGACGTCATCGAGGAAGGCTCCGGCTCCGGCAGCGGCAGCGGCGACGGCGAGATGTACATCGCGCTCGTCTCGAAGGGCTTCCAGCACCAGTTCTGGCAGGCCGTGAAGAAGGGTGCGGAGCAGAAGGCCGAGGAGCTCGGCGTGAAGATCACGTTCGAGGGCCCCGCCGCCGAGACCGAGATCGCGCAGCAGCTCGAGATGCTGACCGCCGCGATCGACAAGAACCCCGACGCCATCGCCTACGCCGCGCTCGACCCCGAGGCGTGCGTCGCCCCGCTCGAGCAGGCGAAGTCGAAGGACATCCCGGTGGTCTACTTCGACGCCCCGTGCGACGGCGACGTGGGCCTGAGCCTCTCCGCGACCGACAGCAAGGTCGCCGGTGCGCTCGCGGCCGAGCACATGGCCGAGCTGATCGGCGGCGAGGGGCAGGTCGCGATCGTCGGCCACTCGCAGATCAACTCGACCGGTGTCGAGCGTCGCGACGGCTTCGTCGAGAAGATCGAGTCGGACTACCCCGACATCGAGATCGTCGACATCCAGTACGGTGACGGCGACCACCTCAAGTCGGCCGACATCGCCAAGACGCTGATCGCCGCCCACCCCGACCTCAAGGGCATCTACGGCACCAACGAGGGCTCCGCGATCGGTGTCGTGAACGCCGTCAACGAGCTGGGCCTGGAGAAGGGCAAGATCACCATCGTCGGCTTCGACTCCGGCGCCGCGCAGATCAACGCGATCAAGGACGGCACCATGGCCGGCGCCATCACGCAGGACCCGATCGGCATCGGCGCGCAGGTCGTGCAGGCCGCATACGACGCCGCGAACGGCGACGACGTCGAGGAGTTCTACGACACCGGTTCCTACTGGTACGACAAGAACAACATCGACGACGACAAGATCGCCGCGGTGCTCTACGAGTGACACCCCGCTGAATTACGGAGCCCCTCGCCTTGCGGCGGGGGGCTTCGTGTTTCCGGGACGGGAGGATCATCAGGACAGGATCTGACCGCGGTGCACGGCATCCTGTGCGGAACGAAAGGATGCACCATGCCCACACCTGCTCCCGTTCCTGCCGGGTCGAACACCGTCAACCCCTTCCTCATGACCGACGATGCCGCCCGCATCATCGATTTCGTGATCGAGGTCTTCGACGCCTCGGATGTGCCCCAGGCGCGAACGCTCGACACCGACGGCCTGATCCTGCATTCCGAGCTGCGCATCGGGGACTCGATGATCACGGTCGCCGACCGCAAGCCGGACTGGCCGTTCACCCCCGGGTTCCTCCAGGTGTACGTCGTCGACGTGGAGGCAACGCTGGCGCGGGCCGTCGCCCTCGGCGCCCGCGTCGTGACCACACCGACCGACTTCTTCGGCGACACGCTTGCGCGGTTCGTCGACCCCTCGGGCAACCTCTGGTGGGTCTACCGGCACGCCGCCCAGGAGCAGACCGACGACACGAGCGGTGAAGACGAGGCCTGGTCCACGGATGGCGCCGACACCGCCGAGGACTGGTCGAGCTTCACATCGCCGGAGTTGGACTACATCCACGAGAGCCTGGTCCAGGCGATCGCATCGCTCCGGGACCCGCGACTGCCGAGCTGAAGAGATTGCAGCCGTGTTGTTGATCCTCGCGCAGGTGCCCGTTGCCGAGTCGAACCGCCCAGCGGAGGTCGAAGGACATCCCGGCGGTCTCCTTCGACGCTCCGTGCGACGGCGACGGACGGGAGTCAGCAGCCGGCTGCGGTGGGCTGCTCGTCGCACGTGTAGCGGACCAGAGCGGACGTGGCCTCGTAGATGCGGATGCTCTGGGCGGGCCCGGCGACCGAGAGCTCTCCCGCGACGGGGAACCAGCCGTTGCCCAGGTCGACCTCTGCCGTGTAGCGGACCGTGGTGACGGCGGTGTAGGTGCCGCGGTCGCGGTAGACGTGGCTCGTCGGAGTCGGGGTGAACTGCGGCTGGTGGGCGGCGGCCCAGGTGCGGCCCCCGGTGGCGGTGGTGGCGCTGGTGCCGTCGCCGAACGTGGTGTCGAACGCGACGGGGGTGAAGCGCACCGTGACGGCCAGGTCGAGGATGGTGCCCTGCTGCGTGTGCGCGGTCGCGGCGGTGACGAAGTTCGTCGGAAGCCCCGCGACCCCGACCCCACCCGGCTCGGCCGCCGTGGCGACCGGCTCGGGAGCGAACCGGGCGAGATCCGAGATGGTGAGCGGGTCGCCGTCGGCGCTGGTGACACGGACACCGTAGATCCCGCACGAAGCCTTGTACGGGTACGGCACAGTGGCGCACGGGTCGGCCGGCTTCGGCGCGGCGCTGCCGTTCTTCCGACCGCGGGGAGCGCTGTCGCCGCGCGGTGCGGGGGTGGTCTGGGTTGCGGTGACGGTGAGGTTGGACGTACCGACGGTCGATAGCCAGGCTGATTCTTCACCGCCACCCGGGGGTGGCGATGTCGGCGGAACGGTGGTCGTCAGAGAAAGCAGGGTAAACAGCGCCACTGTCGACGTCAGCATTCGAGCTCCTTGGTTGCATCGCTCGAAACGATCGCCAATCCTGTGCTCGTCAGCGCAGGCTTCAATTGCAATTCCAGCGCCTGCCGAGGCTGCCGGTCGGGCGACACGACGGACGCTCCGGTGGAATCCAAGACATCAACGTGCGACACGTCAATGCACAGTCTGGCGGTCACGTCCTCGCCGTCGTAGGAGATGGGGGTGAAGTGATCGAAGGTGGTCTCGCCGACCCGCCTCCATCCCTCTGCGTCGTAGTAGCTGTACGCCTTCTTGGCAGAGGAAAGCGCGTCTGCTCGCAACCACTTGTAGACGTCCTCGAATGTCCTCGCGTCGGTCAGTACGGTCGCATTGCCGGCGTCGTTGTAGGCGCGATACGTGGCCTCGGCGGCGGCGAAGGCGTCCTTCTTCGAGGCGAACAGCGGGGTCGGCGTCGGAGACGGGGAGGGTTTCGGATCGGCAGTGCAGCCGGTGAGCAGGACGAGGGAGACGGCGAGGGCGGCGAGGGCGCGCGTCGAAAGGGAGTGGGGACGAGTCACCGGGCCACGGTACGTCCAACGACGGGGCCCCGGTTCGCGTTGTCCACAGGAGCCGCGCGCGCACCTCGGACAGAGGGGTCAGACGCGGCGGAGGAAGGTGAGGATCGAGGCCGGCTCGACGATCAGCTCCTGCAGCGCGGCGTTGAACGGGACCCCGGCGGACGCCGCGAGGTGCTCCTGGAACGCGGCCTCGTCGCGGTACACCTCGTATACGAAGAAGCGGTCGGGGTCGTCGACGAGTCGCGTGGCGTCGAACACCACGTTGCCCTCCTCGGCGCGGACGATCTCGGCGAACTCCCGCAGGAGTGCGGCGACCCGGTCGGCTGCCCCGGGCTTCGCGGTGAAGACGGCGTGCAGGATGGTGGGTTCGGTCATGGGGGCTCCTCGGGTGGAGGCGACGAGACGGCGTCGGGCGGCGCGGTCTCAGTGGTCGAGGGTGAGCAGTCGTGCGGGCGTGTGCACGAGCATACGCTGCACGGCCGCATCGCCGACCGCGTCGCGCAGTCGCGGCAGGTACCGGTCGCCGAGGTAGGCGAGCCCGGGCATCCCGCCGTAGGCGATGTACCGCCTGCGCCGGGCGACGTCGCCGCCGAGCACGATGCGGTCGCCCGCGCCGCGTTCCACCACGGCGGCGGTCAGGGCCAGCAGTTCCGCGTCGGATCGGGTGCGCGGACGGGCGAAGCCGTCGTAGCCGAGGTGGGCGCCGCGCTCCGCGAGCGACACGTGAAGTCCGGGGTCGGGGTCGCGGTCGGCGTGGGCGAGCACGACCCGATCGCTCGCCACGCCCTCGGCCGCGAGCAGATCGAGCACCTCGTGCGCCGCCGTGCAGAACTCCAGGTGCACCATGACGGGGGCACCGGTCTCGCGGTGCGCGGCCGCCACCGCGCCGAGGGTCGTGCGCTCGAACGGGCTGATGCGCCAATAGTCGATGCCCGCCTTGAGCATCCCCGCGCGCACCGGGGCGCCCGTGGGCGAGGTCGCGACGGGCACATCGGGCGCGGCGAACACCGCGTCGTCGGAGGCGGGCATGCCGCGGGTGAGGTCCGCCACGAACAGCGCGGACAGCCGCTCCGCGTCCCACACCTGCATCGGGTGGTCGTCGCCGTAGTGGGCTTCGCGGTGCCGCCCCGTGGTCGCGACGATGCCCAGTCCGGTCGCCGCGCTGATGCGGACCAGGGCCTCCGGGTTCCGGGCGAGCCCGAACGGCGTGGCGTCGACCATCGCGTCGAAGCCGCTCGTCTGCAACGCCGCCGCCTCGTCGCCCGACGCCTGCTCGTCGTCGAGCTCGTCGCCCGGCAGCAGCGGCGACACCTGGAACAGGTGCTCGTGGTAGTTCACGCGCCCGAGCTCCGACGCGTCGACGTCGCCGAGCACCGTGCGCACGACGGGCATCAGCGCACCGACTCCGCTGCCGCGGCCAGCCGCTCCACGGTCTCGGGCGTCAGCTCCAGCTCGAACACGTCGGCCACCACCTGCGACCAGCCGTGGATGAAGTAGCGCCAGCCGTCGACCACGTGCAGGTCGCGCGACGCGCGCTGCGCCTCGGCCTGGTGCAGGAACTCCAGCGACCCGCGGTAGTTGAACTCCCACGCGTACGCGCCCGCGGGGAACACGACCGCGTCGCTGAGCGGCGAGCCGGGACGGTCCTTGCCGAGCCCCGTGGCGTTCGCGATCACGGAACCCGCGGGCGCCGCCGCCACCAGCGCATCGGCCTCCTCCGGCGTCTCCGTCACCACGTAGCGCAGCAGGTCGTCGGGGGTGCCGTGCTGGCGGTGCACCTCGCGCAGGTGGTCGAGCTTGTCCTGCGTGCGCGCGGTCACCGTGATGCGGGCGGGGGCGTCGGTGCGCTCCGCAAGGGCCCAGCTGAGCGCGGTGCCCGAGCCGCCCGCACCCAGGATGACGACCTCCGCCCCGGTGCGGGCGAAGTGGTCGGCGGGCAGGAAGTCGTTCAGGGCGAGGTCGACCGTGATCGGATCCTTCGCGCGGCCCGACAGGCGCGAGCCCCGCTTGGCGATGCTGGAGATCTCGGAGCACGACACCGCGAACGGGTCGAGCTCGTCGAACAGGTCGGACGCCGCCGCGTACACATTCATCTTGTGCGTGGTCACCAGGGCGCCCCGGTGGTGGGGGTCGTCGCGGATCTGCTCCACCATCGCGCGGTACTGCGCGGGGTCGGCGTCCATCGGCAGGTCGTGGCCCACGAGCCTGCGGGTCGGGAGGTCGAGGATGTCGGCCCAGAGCGGGAACACCTTCATGATCGACGACGAGGCGGTGGTCACGCCCACGAACCCCATGTAGTCGGCGGTGGCGGTGTCCGCGGCGGGTGCGGCGGTGTCGGCGGTGGTGGTCATCGCATCTCCTGGGGAACGGGCACGGGGTGGGCGGGCTCGGCGCCGCGCAGCACGGCGATCACGTCGTCGAGCGACAGGGAGCCCATGTTGTCGACGGCCTGGGTGGTCTGCGCACCGAGGTGGGGGGTGACGATCACGCGGTCGACGAGATCGGCCGCGAGCAGCGGACTGTCGTGGGCGGCGGTGTCGCCGTCGAGCGTGTCCGCCGCGTAGCCGGCGAGCGTGCCGTCGCGCAGGGCCTCGGCCACCGCCTGTTCGTCGACCAGGTCGCCGCGAGCCGTGTTCACCAGCGCCGTGCCGCGGCGCATGTCCGCGAGGCGCTCGGCGTCGACCAGCCGCTGTCCGCCCGGCGCGTGCAGGGTGATCACGTCGGCCGCGCGGAACAGCTCGTCGAGCGGGACCGGCTCCGCGCCCTGCGCCCGCACGAGCTCGACGGGAAGGAACGGGTCGGCCGCGAGCACCCGGGAGCCGAAGCCGCTCAGGCGCCGCGCGACACCCTGGCCGATACGGCCGAAGCCCACGATGCCCACGGTCGCGGCGCCGAGCTCGCGGCCGCGCCGCACACCCCAGTCGCCCGCTCGCACCCGGCGGTCGCCGTCTGGCACGAACCGGAGTGCCGCGAGCATGAGTCCCACCGCGTGGTCGGCGACCGCGTCGGCGTTGGCGCCCGGGGTGTTCGTGACGGGGATACCGCGCTCCCGGGCCGCCGCGAGATCGACGGCCTCGGTGCCCACGCCGTAGCGCGCCACCACCTTGAGCTTCGGTGCCGCGGCGAGGTGCGCCTCGGTCACGGGACCGGTGCCCGCGATCCACGCGTCGGCCCCGTGCAGCAGCGACCGCAGCTCGTCGAGGTCGTGATGCGCGGGCCCGCGGAGGATGCGGTGCCCCGCCCGCGCCGCGCGCTCCACCAGGTCGAGGTCGCCGTCGGAGAACGAGCGACTGGTGACGAGGATGACGCCCATCAGCGTGGCCGTCCGGCGAACCAGGGCGCGAGCGCGGTGTAGGCGTCGGCGAACCGGGCATGCCGTTCGGCGTACACCGCGTGCCGGGCGGGGTCGGGCGTGAACTCGGCTGTGACCTCGCTCAGCGCCCGCGCCGCCGAGAAGTCGGTGAGCCCGAGACCCACGGCTCCGGTGACCGCCGCGCCGAGGCTGTTCGCCTCCTCCACGATCGTGCGCCGCCGCACGGGAACGCCCCACACATCCGCGAGCACGGAGAGGTACACGTCGCTCTGGGCCCCGCCGCCCACCGCGTCGATGCGGTCGATCACGGCGCCCGACTCCCGGAACGCCTGGATGCACGTGAGCAGGTTGAACGCGGTGCCCTCCAGTACGGCCCGCACCAGGTGTGCCCGGCCGTGATGGCGCGCGAGACCCACGAACGCCCCGCGGGCGTCCGGGTCCCACAGCGGAGAGCGCTCGCCGAGCAGATAGGGGAGGAAGTAGAGGTCGTCGGTGTCGACGTCGGCCGAGGCCTCGGCGGTCAGGCGCCCGGTCTCGGGGTGCGCGGGATCGGGCGACAGCGCCTCCGCGATCCACTGCACCGACGCGCCGCCCGCCTGCATGGTGGCCGTCGGGACGAACGAGCCGGGCACGACGTTGTCGAACGTGAAGGTGCGCATGGCCGGGTCGTGCAGCGGGGCGTCCGCCGCGAACGAGATCCACGACGAGGTGCCCAGGCAGACATAGGCGCCGTCCTCGGGGGCCACGACGCCGGAGCCGACCGCGGCCAGGGGTCCGTCGCCGCCGCCCATCACCACGCGCACGCCGGTGTGCAGGCCCAGGGCCTCGGCCGCCGCGGGGGTGAGGGGACCTGCGATCTGCGTCGACTCCAGGATCTCGGGGAACAGGGCCGGGTCGAGCCGAGCGGCTGCCAGCACCTCGCTCGACCACGTGCCGGCGGCCTGGTCGTAGGCGTTCATGCCCGAGGCGTCGGAGCGGTCGGTGGCCAGGCGCCCGGTGAGCCGCAGCACGATGAAGTCCTTCGCGACGCACACCCGGCGCACGCGCGACCACACGTCGGGCTCGTTGTCGCGCACCCACATGATCTTCTCGACCGAGTAGGTGGGGTTCAGGCGGTGGCCGAGGATGCCGTACGCCCGCTCGGCGCCGAGCACGGCCTCGAGCTCGCGCTGCTGCGCACCGGCGCGGGTGTCGGCCCAGATGATGGCGGGACGCGCGGGCTCGCCGTCGCCGTCGAGCAGCACGGCGCCCATCATCTGTCCGCTCACCACGAGCCCCGCGACGTCGGAGGGTGCGGTGGCCGTGCGTGCGAGCAGGTTGCGGGTGGCGGCGACGACCGCGTTCCACCAGTCGTCGGGGTTCTGCTCGGCGATCCCGCCCGCGGCGAAGTGTGCGGGATACGGCACCGTGACCGCGGCGATCAGGCGGCCGTCGTCATGGTGCAGCGAGGCCTTGTTGCCGGTGGTGCCGAGGTCGTGCGCGATCAGCATGGCCGGAGCCTATTCCGCGTACGGGCGCAGGTCGACGCCGGACTCCGCACGGTAGGCGCGCGAGCCCATGCCGTGCTCCAGCACCCACCCGTAGTCGTGCCCCGCGCCGCCCGGGTAGACGGCGAGGAAGGCGTAGGGCTCGTCGCCGGTGTTGACCGAGCGGTGCGCCCAGCCCGGGGGGATGTAGCCGATGGTGCCGGGGAGCATGTCGAGCCACTCGGTGCGCTCGCCGTCGAACATGAGCAGTCCGCCGCGGCCCTTCAGCGCCAGGTAGATCTCGCCCTGGTGGTCGGGGTGCTGGTGGCCCTTCGTCATCCACAGCTCGCCCGACGTGTCGCCGGGCATGATCGTCGTGATCGACTGCGGCAGCTCGCGGTCGACCTCGGGCACGGGGGAGCTGACGACGGTGTAGACCACCGGGTCGTCGCCCGATGCGGAGGCGGCCCAGGCGTCGTGATCCCGGAACAGGCCCTCGAGGTCGGACATCCGCCGCGTGAGCGTGGGGCCCTCGGGGGAGAGCGTCAGCTTCTCGGCGTCGAAGGTGATGGCCATCGGCGGGATCGGCGGGGTCTGGTACTCGGGCATCGATGCTCCTCGGACGGGATGCTGCGGCGCTGCGCAACCTGTAATGACAAGCTCACTGTACCTGTTATGACAGGTTGCGTCCAGTGCTCGCGTGCGCGGACCCGCGTGCGCGCCTGCGGCATCTCCGGGCGCTCACCGGGCGAGCACGCGCTCCAGATGTTCCCGGCCCTCGCGGATCGCCGCCGCCGTGACGGCCGCCCACCCGGGGTACTCGGCGTGCCCGGCTGGGAGTACGGCGAGCTCGACCTCGCGGGCACCGGCGGCCACGGCGAACTGCCCCTGCGGCGGCACGTACTGGTCCCACAGGGCGGCCTCCACGCGCACCGGCATGCGCGCGAAGCCGATGCTCGTGGAGGAGTCGAACCAGCGCAGCACCTCCCGCGCCTCGGGGTGGCGGCGCACGTGCTGCCGCACGGTCTCGCCGCTGCCGAGGCACCGCACGGCGAGGCGCTCGTCGTACTGCCCGAAGCTCGGCACGATGAGCGTCGCGCCCACGAAGCGCTCGTCCCAGGGCAGCGCCAGCGCACCGATGCCGCCGCCGAAGCTCTCACCGACGTAGTACAGCGGCAGCTCCCCGACGAGGGCGGACAGGGCGTCGGCCGCCAACCACAGGTCGCGCGCGCAGAGGCCGAGCACGTAGCGCTCCGGGTCGTCGATGCCGGCGAGCACGTGCTCCGCGGTCGACTCGGGTGCGCCCACCCCGGCGTTGAGGGCGCCGAGGCCGCGGGCGACCGGGAAGATCGCCGCGAGGCCCTCGGGCACGCGCGCGAGGTCGACCTCCTCGCGGCCGCCGTAGCCGTGGCTGTGGACGACGCCTGCCCGCGGTCGCCCGTCGAGGGGCTCCACGACCCAGGCCCGCAGACGCACGCCGTCGACGCCGCTGTGCTCGACCACCGACACCCTCCGCCCGTGCTCGACCGCCGACGACAGCACGACGGGAGCCGCGTCCACCGCGGCGGTCTCACGGCGCCAGCGCCGCCACCGCTCCGCGAAACCCGGCGGCGCGGGCGCGGGCGGGACCGCGCGGAGGTCGGCCTCGGTGCGTCCGTAGCGGCCGTCGAACGCGGCAGCGGGGAACCAGGTGGCGTAGGGCTCGGGGAGGGTCATGCGACGTCGGGGATCCTGTTCCGGGAGTGGGGCGGGCGGGGGTGCGTCGACCGCGGCGGGCCGTGGGGGCGCGTGGCAGACTGGAGGCCCCACCGGAAGGAGACCGCGTGCTGGTCACGGAGCGACGCGAGCGCATCCTCGCCCTCACCCGCGACCGCGGTACGGCCTCCATCGGCGAACTCGCCGCCACGCTGCAGGTGAGCGAGATGACGGTGCGGCGCGACATCGACCAGCTCGCCGAGGAAGGCGCCGTCGAGCGCATCCGCGGGGGCGTGCGCGTGCGCGGCCCGCAGCGGCTGCTCCCGGCTCCCGCGATCTCGGACGAGCGGCGCGCGATCGTCGCCGCGGCCGCCGCGCTCGTGGAGCCCGGCATGGCCGTCGGCATCTCCGGGGGAGCCACCGCGCTCGCCCTGGCCCGCGCGCTCGTGCAGGTCCCCGAGCTCACGGTCGTCACCAACGCGCTCCCGGTGTCCGACCTCTTCTCGCCGCCCGAACGCGCCGACGCGCCCTACACGCAGACCGTCGTGCTCACCGGGGGCGTCCGCACGCCGTCGCAGGCCCTCGTCGGCCCCGTGGCCGTGCGCGCGCTCGAGCACCTGCACTGCGACCTCGTCTTCCTCGACGCACACGGCCTCGACGTGCAGGCGGGCATGACCACGATGAACCTGCTCGAGGCCGAGACGAACCGCGCGCTCATGGCCGCCGGCCGCGAGGTCGTGGTGCTCGCCGAGCACGACCGCTGGGGCGTGGTCGGTCTCACGACGGTGGCCGACCTCAGCGACATCGACCGTCTCATCACCGACGACGGGCTCGACGACGCGGCCAGGGAGGCGCTCGACGCCCACGTCGGAACCCTGCACCTCGCGCCGCGCGACGCCGGCGACGAGCGGGCGCTCGCCACGGCCCTGGCGGACTGAGTCCGCGACGGTCATCGAGCCGTGCTCGCCCGACGGACGAGCCGGGCATCGACGGTCACGTGCCGCACCGGGAGGTCGGCTCCGGGCGGGGCGGCGATCTGACGCTCCAGCTCGGTGAACGCGGCATCGACGAGCTTCTCGTGGTCGGGGGCGATCGTCGTGAGCGCGGGGACCGCGAAGCGCGCGGCGCGGATGTCGTCGATCCCCACCACCGCGACATCGGCCGGCACCCGTCGCCCCCGCGCCTGCAGGGCAGCGAGGGCGCCGAGGGCCACCGAGTCGTTCGAGCACACGAGGCCGTCGAGGTCGGAGATCGCGGCGGCCATGGCGCCCGCCACCCGCTCGCCCTCCTCCGCCGTGAACGCATCGACCTGCGCGGTGAGGACGGGGTCGGCGGGAAGGCCCGCGGCCGCGAGGGCCTCCAGGTATCCGGTGTGCCGCCGGTCCGCCGCATCCGAGGGGCGCGCGTCACGGCGCCCGACGAAGCCGATGCGACGACAGCCGACCGCCAGGAGATGCTCGGTGGCCGTGAACGCCGCCGCGCGGTTGTCGATCGTCACGTGCGTGAACGGGCTCACCTGGATGTGCTCGCCCAGCAGCACGAGCGGGCCCGGCGACGTGCGGCGGGTGAGGTCGGCCACCGTGAGGGAGCGCGGGATGTGGATGAGACCGTCGATCGGCGGCAGCCCCACACCGTTCGCGACGTCGATCTCGCGGCCGTGGTCGCCCTCGGTCTGGACGATGAGCACGGCGAGACCGCGCTCATCGGCGGCGCGCACGATGCGCGACCCCAGCTCGGCGAAGTAGGGCTCCTCCAGGTGCGGCACCGCGAGCGCGATGAGGCCCGTACGGGTGGCGCGCGCGGCGGGGAGCACGCGGCCGCCGGGCGAGGTGGTCACCTGCGGCCTCCTGGAGGGACGACGGTCGCCGCCGTGCCGGCGGATGCCCTTCACGTTAGCGCTCTCCGTCACGATTGCACCCGGAACGCGACGACCCTGGCCTCCGCGGCGCCGTTCGTGCGCTCCACCACGAGGCGCGCCGCGGTGAACGGCCCGAGGTCGGCGGGGAGCGTGTGCACCCGCAGTCGATGGCGGTTGTCGTGCTCCTCGGCGACCACGCGCCACTCGTCCGCACCGGGCGCCTGCACCTCGACACGGTAGTCGCGCACGAGCGGGGGCATCACCTCGTCGGGGCTGCGGTGGTGGTGCAGCGTGTTGAGCTCGAGGTCGACGTCGTCGTCGAACACCAGACGCACCTCCGCGGCCTCGACGGGGTGCTCCCAGTCCAGGCGGAGCCAGGCGGGCCCGTCCGCCGCGGGGTCCGACGCCCACAGGTGGGGTCCGCCGAAGGGCCGGTTGTACCCCGACGTCGCCCGCTCCGGGGCCAGCGCCTCCGAGGGCGGGCTCGTGCGGAACACGGGGCTGCGTCCGCGCAGGGGCTTCGTCGGCCACTGCACCAGCAGGCCGTCGCGGTCGACCTCGACGTTGCGGTCGTCGTTGTCGACGCGGTGCACCAGCGTGAGCACGCCGGGCGGCAGCGGAGACGTCAGGTGCGCGTGCACGCCGGGGGCGGCCCTCACCACGACGATCGCGTTCTGGGGCTCGTCCGGGGCGAACGGGGTGTCCGCGCGCACCCACGAGGGTCCGCCGGCCGGAACCTCCACCACGGTGCGGTGCTCGAGCCGCGCGGGCACGACGTTCTGCGGGCGACCCGTCGACCACACCTCGACGGTGACCTGCGTGTCGGCCTCGGCGGAGAGCAGGAGCTCGGTCGTCTCCAGTCGCGGATGCACCGGAACCACGATGCCGAGGTCTTCGACGAGCGCGTGCGGGACGGCGTCCGCGGTGGCGCTCGCTGCGGTGCCGATGGTGCGCAGCGTGCTGGAGGCGGTCACGGCCGCGGTGCGGGCGAGGTCGGAGTCGTCCTCGTTGGCGACGCCGATGAGGCTGGCGTCGGCGCGCAGCAGCGTCTGGCGCAGCTCCGCGCGGTGCTGCTCGTACAGCTCGCGCGGGGTGGCGTCGAACGCATAGCAGAGGGCGGCGGCGGTGCCCGCGGCCTCACCCATCGCGGCGCAGGTGGCCATGACCCGCGCGGCCCCGAACGCGATGTGCGTCGCGGAGATGTCGCGACCGGCCATGAGCAGGTTGACGACGTTGACGGAGTACAGCGACCGGAACGGGATCTCGAACACCCCGTCGGAGAAGCGCTGCACCGCGCCGGCGCCCGTCGCGTACATGCCCTCGGCGGGGTGCAGGTCGATGGACCAGCCGCCGAACGCGATGCCGTCGTCGAACGACGTCTGCTCCAGGATGTCCTGCTGGCGCAGCGTGTAGTCGCCGATGAAGCGGCGGTACTCGCGCTTGCCGGGGATGTTCCCGATCCACTCCAGGGTGAGGGTGTCGGCGTCGAACTCGCCGGAGTTCTTGATGTGGTCCCAGATGCCCAGGATCACGGAGCGCAGCTCGTCGCGGATCGCCTCGTTGTCGTCGACGATGTCGAGCGTGCCACCCCATTCGATCCACCAGTAGTGGGCGCCGCTGTCGCCGCTGCGGATGATGCGGGAGGACGGGATCGGCGTCGTCGAGATGTCCTTCGCGCTCTCGGGGGCGACGTACTTGACCGGGTGCCCGAGGTCCTTCGTGTAGAACAGCAGCGTCGAGCCGAGGAACTCCCGCACCGGCTGCTCGGGGGCCCAGTCCTCGCCGAACTCGCTCCTGCTCTCCTTGCCGAGCCGGTGCCGCGCTCCGACCAGGCGCCCCACCAGGCCGTCGCCCGTGCAGTCGATGAACAGCGGTGCACGGAACACCGTGCGGATCTCCGAGCCCATCGTCCACCCGGTGACCGACCGGACCCGACGGGCGTCGTCGGGTCCGGTGGCCTCGGCCTCGAGCACCTCGGTGTTGAGGAAGAGGGTGAGGTGGGGCTCCCGGCGCACGATGTCGAGCACCACGTCGTCCCAGTACACCGGGTTGCCCTCGGGGTTGCGGTACTGGTTCTCGCGGTACATCTCGCCGATGATCCCGGTTTCGCGCGCCCAGCGCTGATTGCCGTGCGCGGTCGCCCCGCACACCCACACCCGCACCTCCGACGAGGAGTTGCCGCCGAGCACCGGCCGGTTGTTGATCAGCACGGTACGTCGGCCGAGGCGGGCGGCCGCGACGGCGGCGCTCACTCCGGCGAGGCCGCCGCCGACGACGATGATGTCGGCTTCGACGGTCTGGGTGCGCATGGGGGTCCTTTCGGGGGTGGGGAGAGGGGTGCCGCTCAGAGGGCGGCTGCGGAGGCGGCGGTGGTCACGAGCCCGTGTCCGTGCAGCCGCCGGCGTCGCCGCGCAGGGCGGACACGATCGCGGCGAGGGAGGTGCCGCCCTGCTGCCCGTCGCGCGGCACCTCGGCGTGGCGGAGGGTGCCGCCGCCCGGAACCGCGGGTGCGCTCAGGTACACCACATCGGTGCCGTCATCGCGCGTGGCCGCCCGCAGGCGCTGCTGCCCGGTGACCGGGTCGCCGACGGCCTCGACCGCCCAGCCCGACGCGCCGGACGTGTGCGACAGCAGCACCGTCTGCGTGCGGGTCACCCCGCAGTCCTGCACCGAGATCACAGCGTAGACACGGGTCTCGGAGCCCGCGGTCGTGGTGTCCAGCGCGGCGATCGTCTGCACGCCGCTGCCGAGGGCGCCGGTGTCCACGAGGGTCTCGCTCGTCCAGGCCGAGCCGTTCCAGGTGGCCCAGCGGACGTCGAAGTCGTTCTCGGTCGTGTCGGCGTAGCGGTAGGTGACACCGACCAGCGCGCCGTCGGCGATCGCCATCTTCGCGGTCTGCACGGCGGGCACGGCGTCGCCGATGGTCTCGCCCTGCTCGTACCCGCGCCACACGACCGCCCCGGGGGTGTCCGGACGGATCGGGGTGGGCAGGGCCTGGCCGGCGACGTCGCGGAAGCCGCCCGTGGCCGGGTCGTACACCGCGTACGAGCCGAGGTGACGGTAGGGATCGGCGGGCCAGGGCCCCCACTCCCACAGCACGTGCACCCTGCCGTCGGCATCGACCTCGAGGTCGTCCGGGTAGAAGGAGTGGTTGACGGCGGCGGCGATCACGGTCTCGCGGGCCCACGTGCCGACGGCGGGATCGTAGTGGTACAGCACGCCGTCCCTGCGGGCCTGCGGGTCGGCGCCGACGCGGACCATGAGCCATACGTCCCCGTCCGCGCCCTGGGCGGTCACCGGGTACGAGATCGCGGCACCGGCGTCGGGCATCTCGGCGCTGACGTCAACGAGCGAGGTGACGTCGAACGGCGTCGTGGAGCGGAAGTACTTCCAGGGCTCGTGGTGCATCGACACGAACGCGTGGATGTGTCCGTTCCCGTCGACGGCGAGCGACGGCTGGTTGTGGCCGTTGTCGTCGTCGTACTCGGCGCAGACGCCCGTGGCGAGCTTCAGGCACCCCGAGGTCCACGTGCCGTCCGCGGTGCGCACGGCGACGTTCACCCGGTGCTTCGCGGCGACCGAGCCCGGCACGTTGTAGGCGAAGAAGGTGCGGTCGCCGACGACGACGAGCGGGTTCCACCAGCCGGACTGGTTGGAGCTGTCGACCGTGACGGGCAGGGTCTCGACGGTGGTGGTCGTGACGTCGGCCTGTGCGGGCACGGCGAGCGCGACGGCGGCGACCACGGCGGCGACGGCGGCGCCGGTCTTCGAGCGGAAGGACATGGCGGCGGCCTCAGCCCAGCAGCTTCTGCGCTTCGTCGCCGGCCTGGGACATGGCGTCCTTGGCGCTCTGCTGGCCCACGAGCACGGCCTGCACGCGGTCGGCGATGGCGGTCTCGATCTGCGCGTACTGGGGGAACTGCCAGAACGGGTTGGTGGTGGCGGTCGCGGTGATCTTCTCCGCGAAGCGGGCACCGAACGTATCGGACGAGACGACCTCGGACGTCTGGGCCTCTTCGGTCACGGGCGGCAGGCCCCGCAGCTCGTAGTCGCCGAGCACGGCGTCGAGGTCGCTCGTGGCCCACTGCCCGAAGTCGGCGGCGGTGCGCGCGCTGTCGCCCTCGCCTCCGCCGACGATCGCGATCGCGCCGCCCCAGACGAGCGCGCGCGGGGTGTCGCCCTTCTTCAGGACCGGCCGCGACTCGGGCACGAGCTTGGACGCGAGGTCCGGGTCCGGCGAGTCCTTGGTGACGGAGCCGCGGCCCACCGGGGCGTCGTCGTAGATGGCGGCACGCCCCTGCGCGAACAGGGAGCGGGCGTCGAAGCGGTCGACGTCGGCGGCGATGAGGCCCTGGTCGTACAGCGACTTGTACCAGGACACCGCCTCGATGCTCGCGTCGTCGCCGATCGTGACCTCGCCGTCCTTGACGAGGTCGCTGCCGAAGGTCTGCATCCAGATGAGGATGTCCTTGAGCTGGGCGGCCTTGGTGGAGGCGGCGTAGGGGATGAGCCCGCCGCCGAGACCCTTGAGCTTCTTCAGCGACGACTCGAAGTCGTCGACCGTGGTCGGGAACTGCGAGATGCCGGCCTTGTCGAGGATCTCGGAATTGGTGATGAGGCCGATCGCGCCGATGGTCCACGGGAACGCGTACTGCACGCCGTCGAGCTGAGTGGCCTCGAGGCTGGAGGCCGTGTAGCCGCGGTCCTTCGTGAGCGCCGAGACGTCTTCGAGCTTGCCGAGGGCGGCGAGGGAGGCGAGCCAGGCGACGTCGACGTGGGCGGCGCCCGTGAACTGCCCGCCGCGCACCTGCAGCATGAGCTGCTTGAAGTACTCGTTGTAGGGGAACGACACCTCGGTGATGCCGACCTTCTGGGCGCTGGTGTAGCCCTCCAGCAGGGCGCGGGTGGCCGGGGCCGCGGCCTCTTCGGTGAGCGACCAGCTCGAGAACGAGAAGTCGGTGGCCGTGAAGTCGCCGGTGCCGAAGGCGGAGCCGGCGGACGACGCGGGGCTGGTGGAGCCGCTGCCGCCGCCGCTCGGCATGCAGCCGGCGAGCAGGAGGCCGGCGGCGCCGAGCCCGGCGAACTGGAGGAGCTGGCGACGGGAGACGGTGGTGTTCTCGGACATGGGGGTGCTCTCTCTTCTTCGAGGGACTGCGGGTGAGGGGTGGTGCGGGTCAGCCCTTGACCGCGCCGGCGGTGAGACCGCCGACGAGGAAGCGCTGCAGGGCGATGAACGCGATGGCCACGGGGAGCGAGACCACGAGCGAGGCCGCCATGAGCTCCGGCCAGGCGGTCGACGCCTCGCCGATGAACGTGTTGACGAGGCCGGGCGGCAGGGTCTGCTTGTCGGGTCCGGCCAGGGTGAGGGCGAAGATGAAGTCGTTCCAGCCGCGGACGAACGCGAACAGTCCGGCGGCGATGAGGCCGGGGGCCGCGAGGGGCAGGACGATCGAGTGGATGATGCGCATCCGGGAGGCGCCGTCGACGCGGGCGGCCTCGATGAGCTCGTCCGGGATCGTGTCGAAGAAGCCCTTCAGCATCCACACGCACAGCGGCAGCGTGAACGTGGTGAACGACAGCACCAGCGCCGTGTAGGTGTTCAGCAGCCCGTAGGCCGAGAACACCGCGTAGAGGGTGATGAGCAGCAGCGCCTGCGGGAACATCTGCGAGGCCAGCACGAAGTACATGAGGCTGCGGCGCCCGCGGTAGCGGAACTTCGAGAACGCGTAGCCCATGTAGGCGGAGACCAGCACCGAGAGGATCGCGGTGATGACCGAGACCACGATGCTGTTGCGGAGGTAGCCGAACAGCGCGGGGTTGTTCGCGAGCGCGGCATAGGCCTCGAAGGTGATCTCCGTGGGGAAGAGCTTGGGCGGGTAGCTGAACACCTCGGTGCGCGGGGTGAGGGAGGTCGCGAGCAGCCAGTACACGGGCAGCAGCGCGAACCCGCCGAACACGACCACGGCGATCCAGGCACTGATGGTGGAGGCGCGGCGGTCGGCGCGGGCGCGGCGGCGCCGCGGGGGAGCGGGCGGGGCGGCGACGGCGGTCACCGTCTCCTCGGTCAGCACGGCGGTCATCGCTTCTCTCCCTTCTCGGACAGGCGGACGTAGACGACGACGAGCGCCATCAGCAGGACCATCCAGAGGAGCCCGATCGCGCCGGCGTGACCGAGGTCGAAGCCGTCGAACGCGGTCTCGTACACCGCCGTGGCGAAGGTCTGGGTGGAGCCGGCGGGGCCGCCGCCGGTGAGGACGTAGATGATGTCGAAGTGCTGGAAGTTCCAGATGAACTCCAGCAGGATCACGAGCCCGATGATGCCGCTCATCTGCGGGACCGTGATGGAGAAGAAGCGGCGGACGGTCCCGGCGCCGTCGATCTCCGCCGCCTCGTGCAGTTCGATCGGGACGGTCTGCAGGCCGGCGAGGAGCATGACCATCATCCAGGGGAACGACTGCCAGGTCTTCGCGACGATGACGGCGATCATGGCGGTGGTGGGGTTCGCGAGCCACGCCTGCGGGGAGTCGATGAGTCCCACGGTCTCCAGGGCCGCGTTGAGCACGCCGTAGTTGGCGTTGAAGATCCACATCCACAGGAACGACACGACCACGCCGGGGATCAGCCAAGGGATGAGCATGAGGCCGCGCAGCACCTTGGCACCGCGGATGCGCGTGTTGAGGGCGAGCGCGAGACCGAAGCCGATGACGAACGGCGCGATGGTCGTGCCGAGCGTGAAGACGAGGGTCTGCACGAGGAGCTGGACGAACTCCCCGGTGAGGACGTCGACGATGTTCTGGAAGCCGACGAACTCGCGTCCCGGTTCGACGAGGCTCTGCTTGTAGAACGCGGTGATCAGCGCGGTGATGAGCGGGTACACGACGACCGCGGCGAGGAGCGCGAGGCCGGGGGCCGTGAGGAGGAGCGCGAACATCCCGTCGGAGAGGCGACGGGGGCGGCGACCTGTTCCTATCTGTGAGGAAATGGTCTGTTCTGTCATCTAGGTCATCCTTGGCCTGGGGTGATGTGTCCGCACGCTCGCGGTGCGGTCTCGGGCTTCCTCAGTATTTCCGGCAGATTACGGGCTCGTCAACCGGAGAGCCCAAGAGTGATGAATTGGTATGAACTGTGAAATCTGTGAAGCGCTGCACATGCTTAAGAATCGATCCTTGATAGTCGATTATCGATTGGGTAGGGTCCTGTGCAGCCGCCCGCTGCGGCACCGCGCGAGCTCTTCGCGCGGGAATCGAGAGTTCGGAGACGCAATGAAGCGTGTGCTGGCAGGACTGGCCCTGGCCGCCGTGTTCGGATCCGCCCTCGGCGTCGCCCCCGCGGCGTCGGCCGCGGTCGACGACGACGCCCTCTACATCGCACCGGGGGGTGACGACGACGCCGCCGGAACCAAGGACGACCCGCTCGCCACCCTCGAGGGAGCCAGGGACCGCATCCGGGCACTCAAAGCCGACGAGCAGATCCCCGCAGACGGCCTCACGGTCTACCTGCGCGAGGGCGAGTACCCGCGCAGCGCCTCGTTCGAGATCGGCGAGCAGGACTCCGGTACCGCCGACGCCCCGATCACCTACCGCTCCTATCCGGGCGAGACCGCCACGCTCACCGGCGGTCGCGCGCTGCCCCGCGACGAGTTCGCGCCCGTCGAGGACGCCGCCGTCACCGACCGGATCATCGACCCCGCCGCCCGCGACCAGGTGGTCGCGGTCGACCTCGCCGGCCTCGGCATCACCGACTACGGCCAGCTCAGCCGCCACGGCTACTGGAAGGCCAACGACGTCAGCACCACCCCGCCGATGGAGCTCTTCATCGACGGCCAGGGCATGACGCTCGCGCGCTGGCCCAACGCCGACGCCGCCACCCCCACCGTGCAGATGGGCGACATCATCGACGTCGGTCCCGACCGCAACGACCCGGAGCTGCAGAACCGCGGCGGCACCTTCACGTACGGCTACGACCGGCCCCAGTACTGGACCCAGGCCGACGACGTGTGGCTGGACGGCATCTTCGGCTACAGCTGGGAGTGGTCGTACAACAAGATCGAGAGCATCGACACCGCGGCGAAGACGATCACCCTCCGCTACGGCGAGATGTCCGGGATCATGAAGAGCTGGTTCCCCGACTTCCACTTCGCGCAGAACCTGCTGGAGGAGCTCGACGCACCGGGCGAGTACTACATCGACCGCGCGGCGGGGAAGCTCTACCTCATCCCCAACGCCGCCTTCACGTCCGGACGCGGCGACGTCACCGTCACCACGCTCGACGAGCCGATGCTGCGCGCCGACGGGGCGTCGTACGTGAACTTCGACGACCTCGTCCTGGAGTACGGCCGCGCCACCGCCGCCGTGATCCTCGGCGGCTCCCACGTCACGATCTCGCACAGCGACATCCGCAACTTCACCGACGGCGGCGTGCTCATCAACTCGCCGGGGCGCTACACCTACGACGGCATCCCGGTGAACCGCGGCGGCCGCGACCACGCCGTCACCGACAGCCGGCTCACGCACGTCGGCGGCGTCGGCGTGGTGCTCCAGGGCGGCGACAAGACCACCCTCGAGCCGGGCCGCAACCGGGTCGAGAACTCCGAGATCGCCGACTTCGCCTACTACCACAAGGCCTACAACCCCGGTGTGATGTTCGACGGGGTCGGCAACGTCGCCAAGAACAACGAGATCCACGACGCGCCGCACCCCGGCATCATCGTGCACGGCAACGACCACCTCTTCGAGCGCAACGAGGTGTACGACGTCTGCAAGCAGTTCCACGACCTCGGCGCGATCTACATGAACTCCGGCAAGACGCCGCAGCAGCGCGGACACGTCTTCCGGGAGAACTACTTCCACGACATCGGCGCCGGCATGGCGGGCGTCGAGGGCATCTACGCCGACAACTTCACGTGGGACCTCACGATCGAGAAGAACGTGTTCGTCAACATGGGCAACGGCGCCATCAAGAGCGGATCCGCCGACTACATCGAGGCGCGCAACAACGTCTTCGTCGACGCCTACGCGCCCTACGACAACTACGAGCAGTGGATGGGCGACCACGAGGGCAACGTCGTCGACAAGGACTACATGCCCGCCTGGCAGCAGGTGTTCGCCGACAACAACGACTTCGTCGGCACGCCGTATCTGGAGAAGTACCCCGAGCTCGGGCACTTCTTCGAGGACGACCACTACTTCCCGGACCACAGCACGTTCGCCGAGAACGTGGTCTGGAACCCGAACCGCCCCCGCATGGCGGGCGTCAACGAGCACGGCGCCAAGGACGGCAAGAACCTGCTGAACTACGAGGACAACTGGGTGGCCGACGCCGACCCCGGGTTCGTCGACGCCGCCGGCGGCGACTACACGCTGAAGGCCGACGCCGCCGTGTTCGACCAGATCCCCGGCTTCGAGGCGATCGCGTTCGGCGAGATCGGGGTCGACGGACACATCGGCCAGACGCAGCAGCCGCAGTCCGTCCCGCTGGAGGACATCGCGTTCGACAGCGACTCGGTCACGATCGACGCCGGCGACCAGGTGCGCGTGCGCGCCGTGCCGCTGCCCTGGAACGCCGACGACACCGCGGTGACCTACGCCTCCGCCGACGCCGCCGTCGCGACCGTGGACGACACGGGCGTCGTGCTGGGCATGGGCCCCGGCACCACGACCATCACGGCGACCGCGAAGGCCGACGCCGCCAAGACCGCGACCATCGAGGTGATCGTGGAGGAGGGCGACGGCGTGCTGCACTTCACCGACTTCGAGTCGGGATCGAACGGCTGGGCGACCGACCCCAACCGCAGCATCCAGGCCGACGCCACGGGTGACAAGGTCTACCGGATCCTCAAGGGCGCGAACAGCATCCTGCCGCGCGACTTCACCGAGTTCGTGCTCGACTTCGACGTGACGACACCGGCGACGACGCCCACCAACGCGGGGCTCATCGTGTACGACCGCAACGGCAAGGGCGGCGGCTACATCCGCTTCCGTCAGGCCGCGGCCGGCCCGACCTGGACCATCTTCGACGACGCCTGGCAGGTGGTCGCCGAGAAGGTCGTGCCCGCCGAGCAGGGCCTCGTCCCCGGTGCGACCTCGCACGTGCGCATCGCGGTCCAGGACGGGCGGATCCGCATCTCCGTCAACGGCGCGATCGCCCTCGAGGGGGCCGATCCCGCGCCGGGTGCGGCCGGTCGCGTGGGCTTCTACGTCGAGAACTACCCGTCGCTGGACTTCGACGACATCGGGTTCTCCCTCTCCGGGGTGCCCGTGACCGGGGTCACCCTCGACGCCGACGCGGTGGCGCTCTCGGTGGGGGAGCGGCGGACGGTCGCCGCGACGGTCGCCCCGCAGGACGCCAGCGACGCCAGGGTGACCTGGACCAGCGACGCCCCCGCGGTCGCCACGGTGGCGGACGGCCGCATCGCCGCCGTCGCCGCAGGCACCGCGACCATCACGGCCACCTCGGTCGCGGACCCCGCGTTCAGCGACACCCTGACGGTCACCGTCGCCGACGCGGAGTACCCGACGACCCGGCTCGACGCGCAGCTGAAGGACCCCGCGGCCTGGAGCACATCCGACCACATCGCCGTCGACGACGCGGGCGTGGTGATCAGCGGCGAGGGGGTGCACGGCTACGAGGGCGAGCGCTTCGGCGACACGCTCCTGCAGTTCGACGCGGACTTCGGTGCCTTCTCCGGAGGGTGGTACGGCTTCCAGGCGCGGTCCGACCAGACCGGTGTGCCCGCGTGGCAGAACTCCAACACCGGGTACCTCGTGGTGATCAAGCAGGACACGATCGAGTTCCAGAGCTGGACCCCCGGTCAGACGATGCTCGACGCGATCCCCAACACCGTCATCGCCCCCGACACCTCGCACCGCATCGAGTTCGGCGCGATCGCGGAGGGCGAGGGCACGCGCATCGTGTTCCGGGTGGACGGCGTGACCGTGTGGAGCATGGTGGATGCGCGAGAGAACCTGCGCATCGGAGCGGACGGCTTCTTCAACGTGTACCACTACGGCAAGACGACGGCCCTCGCCGTGCGCCCCACGCCGCCGCCCGCGAGCGTGACCGGCATCTGCTGGGCCGCGGAGGCCGACCCCAAGACCCGCTACCTGCGCGGCGAGGAGCTCGACGTCACCGGGATGATCCTCGGGGTGCGCTGGAGCGACGGCACCCTCACGACGCAGCAGGTCACGGCCGATATGGTGAGCGGGTTCGACAGCAGCAAGGTGCGTCCGCACCAGACGCTGACCGTGACCTACGCGGGCGCGACGGTCGAGCTGGAGACCTCGGTCAAGCCCAAGCTCAAGGACGATGAGGAAGAGGTGCCCCGGTGCGAGTGACGTTCATCGGCGACTCCATCACGGATGCGGGGCGCGACCGTGCCGACCCCGACTCCCTCGGTGACGGCTACGTGGCCCTCCTCGCCCCGGAGCTGCGGGCGGCCGGCGCGACCGTGCGGAACCTCGGCATCGCCGGGAACCGGGCGCGCGACCTGGCCGCCCGGTGGGACTCCGAGCTCCTGCCGACCGCGCCGGAGATGCTGACCGTGTACGTCGGCGTGAACGACATGTGGCGACGGTTCGACAGCGACGACCCGACGTCGGCGGAGGAGTTCCGGGCGACGCTCGACCCGCTGCTGGCCGGCGTCGCCGGGGAGCGGGGCCCCCGCCTGATCCTCATGGAGCCGTACTTCCTTCCGGTGACGGAGGAGCAGCGCGAGTGGCTCGACGACCTCGACGGCAAGCGGGCGGTCGTGCGCGACCTGGCCGCGTCGCATGGCGCCGCCTTCGTGCCGCTCCACGAGGTGCTCACGGCCGCCGCCACACGGCGGCCGGTGGCGGAGCTCGCCCCGGACGGCGTGCATCCGACGCCGCGCGGATCGGCGCTGATCGCCGAGGCCTGGCGCACGGCCGCGTCCATTAGCGATAGTCGATAATGGACGTAGACTGATGGTCATGACGGATGCTCTGGGCACAGCGGGACTGCAGCGAGGACTGCTGTCGGATCAGATCTACGCGATGATCAAGGCGATGATCAAGGAGTCGACCCTCGCCCCGGGCGAGCAGCTCGTCGAGTCCCAGCTCGCGCGACAGCTCCAGGTGAGCCAGGCTCCCGTGCGCGACGCCCTCAAGCGCCTCGCGCACGAGGGGCTGGTGTCGCACGTGCGGCACCAGGGCAACTTCGTCGCGAGCTACTCCGCCGAGGAGGCCGAGCAGGCCAAGGTCGCCCGGGTCGAGCTCGAGGGCCTGGCCGGCCGGCTCGCGTGCGGCGCGCTCGACGCCGCTCGCCGCGACGAGCTCGTGTCGCTCATCGCGCAGATGCATGAGGCGGCCGAATCCGCCGACCTCGCCCGTTTCCGCGAGCTCGACTTCACGTTCCACCGCGCCGTGATCGAGGCGAGCGGCAACGTGTACCTGCCGCGGATGTGGGATCTGCTCGAGCCGAGCCTGCGGGTGATGCACGTGCTGGGCGACCCGACGTTCACCGGCGACTGGCACGAGGTGGCCGACTGGCACAAGGGGCTGCTCGACGTGCTCGACGCGGGCGATGTCGAGGCCGCGTCCGCGCTGTTCCGTCGCCACGCCGCCGGCACCCTCCTCGACGACGCCTGACCTTCCCGCGCCGTCCCGCGCGACTCCGTGCCAGCCGCCGCGCGACGAGACAGACGGCGGGGGTCAGGCGCCCGTGGGGTAGAGGCGGTCGGCGGTCGCAGACCAGAACGCCCGTTCCTCGGCGCCGGAAAGGCGGGGCAGCGCCGCGCGCGTCGCGGCGAGCACGTCCGCATAGCCGATGCTCCGCGTCGACATCGGCCAGTCGCTGCCGAACGCCAGCCGCTCCGCGCCGAAGAGGTCGAACGCCAGCCGTAGCAGGCCGCGCGATTCCTCCGCGCCGCGGGCCGAGAGGTCGAGCCCGGAGACCTTCGCCGACACCCCCGGCGCCGACGCGGCCTCGTCCAGTGCTGCCCGCCACGTGCCGTCGGCCGTCCGCGCTCCGAGGCCCAGGTGGCACACCACGATCGCGGTGCCCGGGTGCCGGCGGGAGAGGGTGGCGGCGGCGGGCAGCTGCTCCGGCCGGATCAGCAGCTCGAGCGCCCGGCCGGTCGCGCCGAGGTGGTCGGCGAGCGCGTCGAGGCCGTCCACGTCGGACAGGTCGGCGGCGAACTGGGGCACCGCCGCCCGCACGCCGACGACCGCGGGGGTGACGGCGACGCCGGTCGCACCGGCCGCTCGTCCGGGCGCGGGGGAGTACTGCAGCACCACGCGCCGCAGGAACGGGTCGCGCGCGGCGGTCGCGGTCAGCCACTCCGCCTCCGCCACGGAGTCCGCGGCCTGCACCGCGATTGCGGAGGCGACACCGGCCGCCGTCAACTCCCGTCCGAGCCCGACGGCGGAGGCGTGCCGCGGCAGGTCGAGGTCGTCGCGGAACCAGGGGATCGGCACGGCGTCCACATCCCAGACGTGCACGTGGGCATCGACGATCCGCATGTCAGGTCCCGTGCGGCGCCATCATGCGGCGACCGCGGCGACCGCGACGACCGCGGCGCCCGCGGCACGGGGGAGCCGCCGTCGCCGCCCGCTCACACGGCCTCCGCGTCGAGTGCATCCCACAGCGCCGCGGGGAGCGCGGCGTCGAGGCCGTCGACGAACGCGTGCACCTCGGTCGGCGTCCGCGCCCCCACGACCACCGCGTCGGCGCCGTGGCGCAGCGGGAACTGCACGGCCGCGTCGGCCAGCCGCGAGTCGTGCGCCGCACACACGGCCTGCAGTCGCAGCGCCCTCTCCTGCAGCGCGGCGGGCGCCGGCTTGTACTCGTAGAACGGCGAGCCGACCGGGTCGACGAGGATGCCGGAGTTGAACACCGCCGCCGCCAGGACGCCGATGCCCCGTGCCCGAGCGGTGGGGACGAGGCGGTCGAGCGCGGTGCGGTCGAGCAGTGTGAGCCGCCCGGCCTCCATCACCACGTCGAGCGGCACCTCGGCCACATAGCGCTCCAGCGGGTCGAGGCGCCCGAGCCCGACGCTGATCGCCCGCACCACGCCCTGGTCCCGCAGGTCGAGGAGGGCCGGGAAGGCCGTCGCGAACGCGGCCTCCACATCGAGGGGGTCGTGCAGGTGCAGCACGTCCACCCGGTCCACGCCGAGGCGGGCGAGGCTGCCGTCGAGGCTGCGGAGGATGCCGTCGCGGCTGAGGTCGACCACGGAATCGTGCCCGCTCACCGCACCGCGCACCGGGGCGCCTTCGGCGTCGACGAGCACCCGTCCCACCTTGGTCGCCAGCACGTAGTCGTCGCGGGGCACGCCGCGCAGGGCGAGGCCGAGCTTGCGCTCGCTCTCTCCCGAGCCGTACAGCGGCGCCGTGTCGAAGAACCGCACGTCGCGGGCGAGGGCCGCGTGCACGGTGTCGACGGCATCCGCGTCCGGCACCGGCGCGAACAGGTTGCCGATCGGGGCGCAGCCGAGCCCGGCGTCGTCGCGGGCGGCGACGGCCGGGTTCAGAGGACGGAGCTGCGGACGGAACGCCATGCCTCGTACTCCTCGCGGCTGTCGGGGGTCAGGGGGTAGTAGTCGCTCAGCCGGGCGCCCTCGTCGAGGCGCTTGCGGCTGAACACCTCCCACTCCTCATGATCCTGCGCGTCCTCGACCACCTGGGGCGCCATCGCCTGCGGGACCACGACCGGTCCGTCGTCGTCGGCCACGACCAGGTCGCCGGGCATGCACAGCGCACCGCCCACCGCGACGGGCACGTCGAACGCCCACGGCACGAGCTCCGACTGCGAGGCGTAGTGCGGGGTCGTGCCGGTCGACCACACGGGGATCCCGAGCTCGCGGATGCGGCCGGCGTCGCGGATGCGCCCGTCCACGACGATGCCCGCGCCGCCCTTGCGGGCGAAGTAGCGCGCGAGGATGTCGCCCACGCAGCCGGAGAAGCGGCTGCCGTACGCCTGGATCACCAGCACGTCCCCCGGCTGCACCGCTTCGAGCACGTGCCACAGGGCCGTGTGCCGTTCGGCGTACTCCTGGCCGTCGCCCGAGGCCATGTCCTCCCGCTGCGGCATGAACTGCAGCGTCAGGGCGGAGCCGACCACGCGCTGGCCGAGGCTCAGCGGCTCCGGTCCCTCGATGTAGCTGCGGCGGATGCCGAGGCCGTGGAGCTTGGCGCAGGCGGTCGCCGCGGAGATCGCGTCGAAGGAGTCGAGCACGTCGCGCGACGGCCGCTGGTACGCCGCCCCCCGCACGGGCAGGGGGAAGTCGGGTCGGATCAGGTCGCTCATGCGGCTCCTTCGGGGAAGAGGTGGCGCGGCGAGCCGGTCGCGCGCGCGATGGTCAGGTCGAGGTCGGCGAGGTGCGCCGGTGGCAGGGTCACGACGAGGTCGTCGTCGCAGGGGAAGGTGTGCGTGACGATCTCGCCCTCCGGTCCGGCGTACGTGCCGGAGGCGCCGGGCCAGCCCGAGGCGTCCTCCGCGGTCGCGGTCACCTCCACGATGCGGTCGAGGCCGAAGCGGCCGCCGCGCAGCCGCACGGTGCGGGTGTGCACGGCCGAGGTGTTCACGAGCTGCACGCCGATCCCGCGGTCGTCGAGGCGATGCACGAGCGCGGCGACGTCGGGCGGGAGCCCCGGCCGGCCGCGGTCGGCGTCCTCGTAGCGGAGCGCGGTGAACCCGAGCCCGCCGTTGTAGAGCACCTGCGGGGCCCCGGCGACGAGCTGCGTGAGCACCTCGGTCACGACGGGGTTGACGCGCTGCCAGAAGTGCAGGTGGGCGGCATCCGGATCGCGGTCGTCGGCGAGCATCATGGCCGTGCGCCGCGCGACCTGACCGAGCGCCATCTCGAGCGCACGCACCGGGTACTCCGGCAGGTCTCCGCAGAGATAGGCGAACCATCCGGCCTCGTGCCCGGCCTCCTCCTTGTCGCGGAACGGCGCGACGGGGTCGGCGGAGGAGGGGAGTCCCGCGATCGCCCGCTCCAGGCGGGTGCGGTCGGCGGTCGAGCGCGTCCACCACCACAGCCACAGCGGCAGGTCGAGCTGCAGCGGACCGAAGTCGAACCACCCGTCGGGTCCATAGCGGTAGGGCACGAGGACCCCGGGCTGCGTGGCTGCGGCTCCGAGCCGGGCCATCCAGCCGCCGCGCAGGCTGTAGGTCGAGTCGGCGACGGTGCCCGTGCGGCCCTCCGCGAGCACGGTGTCGAGCATCGTGCGCACGAGGTCGAGGGCGGCATCGTCGCCGGTGACGAGCGCGTGGTTGAGGGCGCCGATGAGGGCGCTCATGCCGACGGAGTGCAGTCCGTGCGGCCACGCCCACCCGTAGTGGCCGCCCCACCAGCGCCCGTCGTGGAGCTCGCCCACCGTGCCGCCGGGGCCGACGTTGTCGGGGAGCAGCCCGCCGTCGGCCCGTGTCCGCCACCCGTCGACGTACTGCTCGATCCAGTCGGCCGCGGCGGCGTCGCCGTCGTACAGCCACCGGTTCGCCGCGAGCGAGGTGGCGGCGAGGTTCACGGCGATGTCGCCCGCGGCGCGACGCTGCATCTCCTCGGCCATGCGGTGCGCGTTGTCCGGGTCGGCGAGGTCGTCCCAGGTGCGGATACCGTCGAGCCCGTGCAGGGGCAGACCGTAGGGTCGCATCTCGGCCCGGTCGGCCACATACGGCACGATCTTCTCGTCCAGGCCCGGTCGAGCGCCCAGGGCACCGTTGTGCGGTGCGCGGATGATGGTGTGCTCCGGGTCGTAGTTGCCCTTCGCGGGATCGGTGAAGAGCGCGGAGAACCGGGCGGCGCGCGCCGCGAACGCCGTGTCGGCCGGGTCGGCCTGGCAGATGCCCGCGAACAGCAGCAGCGACTCGCCCTGGTGGAACCAGTCGTAGCCGTTGTCGTACTCGTCGGCGAGCATGCCCGCCTCCGCGAGCTGCACCGTCACGCCCTCCCAGTGCCGCTTGGCGTCGGCCAGCACCTCGTCGGGCCCGCCGAGCAGGTAGAAGGCCGGCCAGTTGAAGAACGGCTCGTAGAGGTCGTCGACCCCGTCGCGGTCCACGAACTCGGCGACGCCGCGGAGGCGGCCGTCGGGGAGCGTGTACCGGTCGCGGAAGACGCGGCGGGCCTCCTCGATCTCGGCGAAGAGGCGCCGCTGCAGCACGGCCCAGGCCGGGATCGCCCGCAGGGGGCGGGTGAGCGGATGCGCGGGCACGGTCATCCCTTCGTCGCGCCGGCCACGAGGCCGCCGATGATGTGGCGCTGCATGACGATGAAGAACACCATCGCGGGCAGCACGGCGAGCAGCAGGGTCGGGAACACCTGCGTGTAGTCGGTGGAGAACTGCCCGACGGCGGCGTACACACCCGTGGTGACGGTGTAGATGCCGGAGCTGGGGCCGAGGATGATCTGCGGACTCACGAAGTCGTTCCACACGCCGATCGAGTTCAGCACCACCGCCGTCGCCACGACCGGCTTCATGATCGGGAAGACGCACGCCCAGAAGGCGCGGATCGGACCGGCGCCGTCGAGGGACGCGGCCTCGTCGATGTCGCGCGGCACGCTGCGCAGGTACGCGGTGAACAGGAAGATCGTCACGGGGAGCGTCGCCGCCGTCTCGAAGAGGATGAAGCCGGGGATCGTGTTGATCAGTCCGAGCACCCGCAGCACGAACACGACGGGGATCAGCGTGACCTGCCCCGGGATGAACAGGCCGGAGACGAAGAGCAGCAGCAGCCCCAGGTGCCACTTGGAGCGGCCGCGGGCGATCACGTAGGCGACCGGTGCGGCCAGGGCGATGCAGCAGAGGTTCACGAGCACGACGAACAGGAGCGTGATGCCGTAGGCCGCGATCACGTTGAACTTGCTGCTGGTGATCGCCTCCCACAGGTACTCGAACGTGAACATCTGCGGCGTGATCAGGAGCGGGTTCTCGATGATCTCCGCCTGCGGCTTGAAGGCGTTGATGACCATCGTGTACATCGGGATCAGCATGGTGACCGCCACGACGCCGAGGACGATCCAGCGGATCGCGCTCACCGCGAGCGCCGGCCGGTTGCGGGTCTGCTTCATCAGTCGGTCGCCTTCTTCTCGGAGCGGCGTCGCACCAGCGTGACGGCGAGACCGATGACCGCGGTGACGATGAGGAGGATCATGGACTGCGCGGCGCCGAACCCGAGGGCCGAGTTCGCGAACGAGTCCTTGAGGATCTGGTAGACGATCGTCTGGGTGGAGCCCGCCGGGCCGCCGTCGGTGAGGGAGAGCACCACGTCGTAGGCCTTGAGGAGCCCGACGAGGGTCAGCACCAGGTTCACCGTGAACACCGGCGCGATGAGCGGCAGGGTGATGGAGCGGAACTGCTGCCAGCGCGAGGCGCCGTCCACGGTCGCGGCCTCGTAGTACTCGGCGGGCACCGACTTGATGCCGGCGAGGAACAGGATCATGTTGAAGCCGAAGTGCGACCACACGATCGTGAAGATCACGCTCGCCTTCGCGAAGGTGGGGTCGGTGAGGAAGGGCATCGCGGGCAGGCCGACGGTGGTGAGGAACCCGTTGACGGCGCCGCTGGGGGAGAGCATCGCCGACCACAGGAACCCGATGATGAGGGCGCTGATGACGTACGGGTAGAAGAAGATCGTGCGCAGGATCGTGTTCGAGCGGCCGGGACCGGCGATGAGCGCGGCGATCGCGAGGCCGATGGCGTTGCAGAGGATCGTGCCGACCACGGCGATGATGCCGGTGAAGATCGCGGCCTGGGTGGAGCGGGGGCTGCGGAACGCCTTGATGTAGTTCTCCCAGCCGACGAACGTGAAGTTGAGGCTGTACCCGTTCCAGTCCGTGAAGCTCAGCACCGCGGCGAGGATCATCGGGATGACGAACATCGCCAGGAAGACGGCCACGGCGGGCCCTCCCATGAGGATGCCGGGGAGGCGGTGCCGCCACCGCTGCAGCGCGGAGCGCTTGCGGGGGGCGGGGGTCGAGCTCATCGGCGTCGATGGTCCTGTCGGGGCGGTCGCCGCGGCCGGGGGCGGCGCGGTCGTGGTGGGCGGAGTCATGGCGGCACTCTCGTTCTCGGTGGCGCGTTGGTGGGGGTGGCGCGGATGCGGCGCCGGGGAGGCGCCAGGGACGGATGCGGTCCCCGGCGCCTCGAGCGGTCAGCCGGCGTTCGCGGCGAACCAGTCGTCCATGGCCTTCAGGACCCGCTCGGCGGAGGCACCGCCGATGAGGGCCTGGGTCTGGGTGTTGATCTCGCCCGGGTAGCCGTCGGGGAGCGTGCGCTCGCCGTAACCGCCGCCGGTGGGGGTGTAGGCCTCGGCGGGCGTGTCGGCGACGATCTGCAGCAGCTCTTCGCCCAGCGGCGTCATGTCGTACTCGTAGCCGTCGCGGAAGTTGCCGTCGACCGCCAGCTGGTCGCTGACCGCGGTCTGGTCGGTGGTGAGGAACTCGACGAGCTTCGCCGCGGCGTCCTGATGCTCGCTGGACTTGAGGATCGAGTACGGGCTGGCGATGTTGGCACCCATCGCGGGCTGCTCGTCGCCGTCGAACGACGGGGCGCGGAAGACCCCGATGTCGGCCGACTCGGCGGCCTTGGCCTGCGTGCCGGCGAACCAGCTGCCCATCGAGTACACGGCGGTCTTGCCCGACAGGAACGCCTGCTCGGCGTCGGGGTACTTGATGCCGAGCGCGTCGGTGGGGATGTAGCCCTCGGACACCCACTCCGCGTAGGTCTCGACCGCGTCGCCGTAGGTCTCGCTGAAGGTGTCCTCGCCGGACGACATCTTCTGGAACCACTCCGGGTCCTCGGCGATGATCGTCGGCAGGCCGAGGGCCTGCAGCGTGTGGCTGCTCATCCAGTCGCCGCCGGTCTGGATCGGGGTCCACCCCGCCGCCTTCAGCTTGCCGAGGGCCTCGGTGAGCTCGTCGACGGTGGTGGGCAGCTCGGTGATGCCGGCCTCCTCGAACGCGGTCTTGTTGTAGAAGAAGAGGCTCTGCAGCTGCACGCCGATCCCGGCCATGTAGTTCTTGCCGTCGATCGAGTACTGGTCGGCGAGGGGACCGGACGAGGCCCACTCGTACCCGGACAGGTCGACGAGCTCGGGCGCGAGCTTCGTCGTCGGGGCGATCGACTGCACGACGTCGGGGGCGTCGCCGGCCGCGAGCAGGCGGGGCACGGCGGCCTCCACGCCCTCCGCGCCGGGGTTCTGGATGACGACGTCGATGTTCGGGTTGGCCTCCTCGAACGGGGCGACCAGGTCGTTCCAGAACTCCTCGGTCAGGTTCGGGGTGACGTTGACGAGCATGCGCACCTCGACGTCCTCCGAGGAGGAGCCGCCGTCGTCTCCGGCGGGGGTGGAGCAGCTGGCGAGGGCGAGCGCGGACACTGCCGCGATGCCGACGAGGGGGAGGAGTCGGGCCTTGATCATCGTTGATCCTTTCCTGATGCATGAGGGAGGGCCGCTGGCGACATTACACTAATCGATAATCGTTTCTGAAGAGCGCAGTCGATCCGCAATGAGCGCAGCGGGACGAAGGACGGTCGCTGCTCAGGGGCCGTGGAGCGAGATGGGCTCACTCGCTCAGGAGCTGCGCGAGACGGGCGCGGGCGACCGGCGAGGCGTCGGTGTCAGGCGTGTGCGCGCCGAGCGCGGTAGGCCGCGACCGCGTTGCGGTTCGCGCACGTCGTGGAGCAGTACCGCTTGGAGCGGTTGCGGGAGAGGTCGAGTGCGATCGCCTGGCAGGTGTCGTCCTCGCAGACCGTGAGGCGCGAGCCCTCGTCCGCGCGGATCACGTCGATGAGCGCCATCACCGTCTCGACGAGCACGCGCTCGGCGAGCGGCCGCTCGTCGTGCACCGCATGGAGGTGCCAGTCCGCTCCGTCGTGCCGCACCAGCCGCGGAGTGAGCTGCAGCTCGGCGAGGGCATCGTTCACGTGTGCGGCCATCTCGTCGCGCGGGGCGAGCAGCATCGCTCGCAGCCGCGGGCGGAGGGCGCGCAGGTCGTCGAGTTCCACGCCGTCGCGGTCGAGCCTCCCGGTGTAGGGGAACACCTCGAGGAACGTCTTCTCGTCATCGATGTCGACGAGGGTGTCGGGCTCTTCGGCGGAGTTCGCGAGCCAGACCGCCGCGCGCAGCGCATCCTCGGTGTCATCGGTGAAGACCATGTTGACATCTTACTCCGTCCGCGGGTAGCGTCATCGTCCATGCGCACCGTGGCCGATGACAGGAACCGCACGCGGAGCGGTGTGCGCCTCGGGCTCCCGCTGGCCGTCGCCGCCGCGTTCGCGTTCGGCTCCTCCGGGGCGTGGGCGCGCGGACTCATCGACGCGGGGTGGACGCCCGGCGCGGCCGTCACCGTACGGGTGGGGGTCGCCGCGCTCGTCCTGCTGCTCCCGACCCTCCTGGCGCTGCGGGGGCGGTGGCGCGCCCTCCGCCGCAACGCCGGGATGGTCCTCGCCTACGGGCTGCTCGCCGTGGCGGCCACTCAGCTCTGCTACTTCCAGGCCGTCGCGGTCATGGATGTCGGGATCGCGCTGCTCATCGAGTACACGGCTCCGGTCGCGGTGCTGCTCTGGCTGTGGGTGCGCCGCGGCGAGCGACCGACGCGGCGCAGCGTGCTCGGGGCGGGGATCGCCTTCGTCGGGCTCGTGCTGATGCTCGACATCGTCACCGGTGCGCAGGTGAACGTGGTCGGCGTGCTCTGGGCGCTGGGGGCGATGGTGGGGGCGGCGAGCTACTTCGTGCTCTCGGCGAAGGCCGACACCGGACTCCCGCCGATCGCGCTCGCCGGGAGCGGGCTCCTGCTCGGTGCCGTCGGTCTGGCCCTCGCCGGTCTGGTCGGGGTGCTGCCGTTCGCGTGGACGACGGCCGATGTCGCGTACCGCTTCGGCACGGTTCCCTGGTTCGTGCCCGTCCTCGCGATCGGGCTCATCGCGACGGCGCTCGCCTACGTGCTCGGCATCGTGTCCACGAGGATGCTCGGCTCGCGTCTCGCCTCGTTCGTCGCGCTCGCCGAGGTCGTGGCCGCCCTGCTGTTCGGGTGGCTGCTGCTCGACCAGCTCCCCGGCCCGCTGCAGGCGCTGGGGGGCGTGCTCGTGCTCGCCGGCGTGGTCGTGGTGAAGCTCGGCGAGCCGCGGGTCGCCGCGTCCGAGCCTATGTATACGAATACAGCCTGAACGCGACCGCGCGTCCACCTCGAGCGGGTTTATGTATACACTGAGGGCATGGTTCTCCCTGTCGAGCGCACGTCCGCGAGCGATCGCGCCTATGCGGCCCTCCTCGACGGCATCCAGTCGGGCGCCCTCCCCGCGGGGTTCGTGCTGGGCGAGGTCGAGCAGGCCGAGCGCCTCGGCGTCAGCCGCACCCCGATGCGCGAAGCCCTCCGCCGCCTCGCCGCCGACGGACTGGTGGTGCAGCAGTCCCCCCGGGTCACGGTGGTGGCCGCCCTCGACGCCGACGACATCCGCTCGCTGTTCGAGATCCGCCGCGCGCTGGAGGAGACCTCGGCCCGCCTCGCCGCCGCCCGGGGTGACGCCGATCTCTTCGCCGCCCTCGCCGACGAGTTCTCCCACGTCGACCTGACGCGGGCCGCGGGCCGCGACGCCTACTACGCCCTGATCGCCCGCTTCGACGCGGCGCTCGACGACGCCGTCGACAACGACTACATCGCCGCGGCCCTGCGCACCGTGCGCACGCACCTGGTGCGGGTGCGGCGCATGGCCAAGGACAAGCCCGCCCGGCTCGCCGCGTCGGCCGCCGAGCACCGCACGATCGCGCAGGCGCTCGCCGCGCGCGACGGCGACCTGGCCGCCCATGCCACGCACGTGCACCTGCACAACGCGCTCACCGGCATCCTCGACTCCCTCCCCGACAGCGAAGGACACTCATGACCGTCACCCACCACGTCCGCGTGCACGCCAGCTCCGAGAACCTCGCCCGCGAGGACCAGCTCGCGTGGAAGATCGCCGAGGTCGCCGTCGACCGGGTCGAGGTCGAGCAGCCCGTCGTCGACATGATCGTCAACCGCATCATCGACAACGCCGCCGTCGCCGCGGCCTCGCTCACCCGCGCCCCCATCGTGGCCGCCCGCGCGCAGGCGTTCAGCCACCCGGTGTCGACCGGGGGTGCCGGGGCGAACCTGTTCGGCGCCGCGCTCGACCACCGCACCAGCCCGGAGTGGGCGGCGTGGGCGAACGGTGTCGCCGTGCGCGAGCTCGACTACCACGACACGTTCCTCGCCGCCGAGTACTCGCACCCCGGTGACAACATCCCGCCGATCCTCGCGGTCGCCCAGCACGCGGGCAAGGACGGCCGGGCGCTCGTGCGCGGCATCGCCACCGGCTACGAGATCCAGATGGACCTGGTGCGCGCGATCTGCCTGCACCGGCACAAGATCGACCACGTCGCCCACCTCGGCCCGTCGGCCGCGGCCGGCATCGGCACCCTGCTCGACCTCGACGTCGAGACCATCTACCAGGCGGTCGGCCAGGCGCTGCACACCACCACCGCGACCCGGCAGAGCCGCAAGGGCGAGATCTCCACGTGGAAGGCGCACGCCCCGGCCTTCGCGGGCAAGATGGCCGTCGAGGCGGTCGACCGGGCGATGCGCGGACAGACCAGCCCGGCACCGATCTACGAGGGCGAGGACGGCGTGATCGCCTGGATGCTCGATGGCAAGGACGCCGCGTACGACGTGCCGCTGCCCGCCGCGGGTGAGCCGAAGCGCGCGATCCTCGACTCGTACACGAAGGAGCACTCCGCGGAGTACCAGGCGCAGGCGCTGATCGACCTCGCCCGCCGCCTCGGCCTCGCGAACCCGGCCCTCCGCGACCCCGCGAACATCGAGTCCATCGTCATCCACACCAGCCACCACACGCACAACGTGATCGGCTCCGGCGCGAACGACCCGCAGAAGTACGACCCCACCGCGTCGCGCGAGACCCTCGACCACTCGGTGCCGTACATCTTCGCGGTCGCGCTGCAGGACGGCGGCTGGCACCACGTCGACTCGTACGCCCCGGAGCGCGCGGGCCGCGCCGACACGGTCGCCCTGTGGCACAAGATCACCACGGCCGAGGACCCGGAGTGGACGCGCCGCTACCACTCGGAGGATCCGGACGAGAAGGCGTTCGGCGGTCGCGTCGAGATCCGCCTCACCGACGGCAGCACCGTGGTCGACGAGATCGCCGTGGCCGATGCGCACCCGCTCGGCGCGCGACCGTTCGCCCGCGCCGACTACATCGCGAAGTTCCGTCTGCTCGCGGAGCCCGTGCTGGAGCCGGCCGAGATCGACCGGTTCCTGGAGCTCGTGCAGCGCCTGCCCGAGCTCACGGCCGCCGAGGTCGCTGAGCTGTCGATCGTCGCGAAGCCCGGTGTGCTCGACGCCGCCCCGGCTCCCCGAGGCCTGTTCTGATGCTGTACTCCACCGTCACGCCCGCCGAGAAGCGGCGGCTGTTCCGGGAGCGCCTGTCCTCGGGCGAGCTGCTGCGGTTCCCCGGCGCGTTCAACCCGCTCAGCGCCCGGCTGATCGAGCAGAAGGGGTTCGACGGCGTGTACATCTCGGGCGCGGTGCTCTCCGCCGACCTGGGGCTGCCCGACATCGGCCTCACGACGCTGACCGAGGTCGCCGGACGCGCCAAGCAGATCGCGCGCATGACCGACCTGCCCGCGATCGTCGACGCCGACACCGGCTTCGGCGAGCCCATGAACGTGGCCCGCACCATTCAGGAGCTGGAGGACGCGGGACTCGCCGGCACCCACATCGAGGACCAGATCAACCCGAAGCGCTGCGGTCACCTCGACGGCAAGAGCGTGGTCGATCAGGACACCGCGATCAAGCGGATCCGTGCCGCCGCCGACGCCCGCCGCGACGAGAACTTCCTGATCATGGCGCGCACCGACATCCGGGCGATCGAGGGACTGGACGCCGCGATCGACCGCGCGAAGGCCCTGGTCGACGCGGGGGCCGACGCGATCTTCCCCGAGGCGATGCGCACGCTCGACGAGTTCGAGGCGATGGCGGAGGCGCTCGACGTGCCGATCCTCGCGAACATGACCGAGTTCGGCAAGAGCGAGCTGTTCTCGGTCGACCAGCTCCGCAGCGCCGGGGTGCGGATGGTGATCTGGCCGGTGTCGCTGCTGCGGATCGCGATGGGCGCCGCGGGCCGTGCGCTCGATACGCTGAACGACGAGGGGCATCTGACCTCGACGCTCGGCGAGATGCAGCACCGCGCCGATCTCTACGACCTGATCGACTACGAGTCGTACAACCACTTCGACTCCGGGGTCTTCAACTTCACCATCACGAAGGAGTGAGCATGACCGAGCCGGACATCAAGAAGGGCCTCGCGGGGGTCGTCGTCGACACGACCGCGATCTCGAAGGTCAACCCCGAGACGAACAGCCTGCTGTACCGCGGCTACCCGGTGCAGGAACTCGCCGACACGCAGCCGTTCGAGGCCGTCGCGTATCTGCTGTGGAACGGCGAGCTGCCCACGGGGGACGAGCTCGCGGCGTTCCGCCTGGAGGAGCGGCGGCACCGCGCCCTCACGCCCGAGGTGAAGGATGCGATCGACCGGCTGCCGCTGGACGCCCACCCGATCGACGAGGTCCGCACGGCGGTGAGCGTGATCGGCGCGGTCGAGACGGCCGGCATCCGCAACGTGCTCGATGCGGTCGGCACGCCCGAGGTCAACCTGGAGCGCAGCCTGCGCCTGTTCGCGGCCCTTCCGGCGATCGTCGCCTACGGGCAGCGGCGTCGGCGGGACCTGCCGGCGGTCGAGCCGCGGGACGACCTGGACTACGCGGCGAACTTCCTCTGGATGACGTTCGGCGAGGAGCAGGACCCGGTGGTGGTCGATGCGTTCAACCGCTCGATGACGCTCTACGCGGAGCACTCCTTCAACGCGTCCACCTTCACGGCGCGCGTGATCACCTCGACGCTCAGCGACCTGTACTCCGCGGTCGTCGGGGCGATCGGGGCGCTCAAGGGCCCGCTGCACGGCGGTGCGAACGAGGCCGTGATGCACATCTTCGACGAGATCGGCGCGGCCGACCGCGTGACCGAGTGGCTCGACAAGGCGCTGGCCGAGAAGCGCAAGATCATGGGGTTCGGTCACCGCGTCTACAAGCGCGGCGACTCGCGGGTGCCCACCATGAAGGCCGCGCTCGACACCCTGGTGCGCCACTACGACCGCCCGGAGGTGGCCGAGCTCTACGAGCGTCTGGAGGGCGAGTTCGTGGAGCGCAAGGGCATCTACCCGAACCTGGACTACCCGTCGGGCCCCGCCTACAACCTGATCGGCTTCGACACCCTGACCTTCACGCCGCTGTTCGTCGCGGCGCGGATCACGGGGTGGACGGCGCACATCCTGGAGCAGCAGTCGTCGAACGCCCTGATCCGGCCGCTCTCGGCGTACGTCGGAGCCGAGGAGCGGCACGTCGAGGGGTACACGCCGGACACCGCCGCGATCGAGGTGCAGGAGCGCCCGGAGGAGGCGTCGGCCTGACCGCCGCGAGCACGATCTGACAGCGCCGCCGAGGGTTCTCGGCGGCGCTGTAGCGTGATGGAGCCCTCGGGGTCAAGGCGATGCGGCGAATTCCCGGGCGGAGTAGAACCGGATGCGGGCCGTTCGCGCCCCGCACGAAGGAGGGTTCATGTCCGCATCCGAGGTCACCGTCAAGGAGGTCCGGTCGCTCGTCCCGGCGCGCATGGACCGGCTGCCGTGGTCGCGCTTCCACTGGATGATCGTCGTCGGCCTCGGCTTCTCGTGGATCCTCGACGGGCTCGAGGTGCAGATCGTCGCCGCGAACGGCTATGCCGAGACCCTCGGCATGGGCCCGGCCGAGGTGGGTCTCGCCGGCACGTGCTACCTGCTGGGCCAGGTGTTCGGGGCGCTGGTGTTCGGCCGCCTCGCCGATCGCCTCGGCCGCAAGAACCTCTTCCTGATCTCGCTGGCGGTCTACCTCGTGGGCTCCGCGGTGGCCGGTCTCGCGTTCGCCCCGTGGTTCTTCTACATCTGGCGGTTCGTCGCCGGCGCGGGCATCGGCGGGGAGTACGCCGCCATCAACTCCGCGATCGACGAGATCATCCCGGCGAAGTACCGCGGCCGCGTCGACATCGCGATCAACGGCACCTACTGGGGCGGTGCCGCCCTGGGTGCCGTGGCGAACATGTTCTTCCTCAACACCGACCTCCTGCCCGCCGACCTGGGCTGGCGGCTCAGCTTCTTCGTCGGTCCGATCCTCGGCCTGCTGATCATCTGGCTGCGTCGGCACATCCCGGAGAGCCCGCGCTGGCAGATGACGCACGGCCGTGAGGAGGAGGCGGAGCGCAACGTCGACGCGATCGAGGAGCGCATCCGCAAGGAGGGCAAGACGATCGACCCGGTCGACGAGGACAAGGCGATCACGGTCAAGGAGTATGGCAGCGTGCCGTTCCTGGTGATCGCGAAGGTGCTGTTCCAGAAGTACCCGCGTCGCACGCTGGTCGGCATCACGATGATGGTGACGCAGTCGTTCCTCTACAACGCGATCTTCTTCACCTACGCGCTGGTGCTCGAGAACTTCTACGACACCCCGCCCGCCTCCGCCTCGCAGTACTTCATCGTCTTCGCGGTCGGCAACCTCGCCGGCGCCCTCATCCTCGGCCACTTCTTCGACACGTGGGGCCGGCGCCGCATGCTGTTCGGCACGTACGTGCTCGCCGGACTGATCCTGCTGGTCAGCGCCTTCCTGTTCAACGCGGGCGTTCTGAACGCGGCGACGCACACGGCGTTCTGGTGCGCCTCGTTCTTCTTCGCCTCCGCCGGTGCGTCCGCCGCGTACCTGACGGTGAGCGAGATCTTCCCGCTGGAGCTGCGCAGCCAGGTGATCTCGTACGTCTTCTCCATCGGCCAGCTCGTCGGCGCGATCGCCCCGGTGCTCTACGGGGCGCTGATCGGGGCGAGCGCCGAGTCCGGCGACCGCGGCCCGCTCTTCTGGGGCTACGTGCTCGGTGCCGCGATCATGATGTTCGGCGGCGTGGTCTGCGGGGTGTTCGGGGTGAGCGCGGCGGGCAAGTCGCTGGAGGACATCGCGGATCCGCTGTCGCTCGTTGAGCCGGGGAAGAAGAAGGTCACGCCGGACGGCGCGTGAGCGTCAGCGGGCGAGCCAGCCGCGCAGGGAGCGGGTGACCCAGGGGAGCACCCAGTAGGTCATGATCGGCGTGAGCACGAGCGTGGTCGCGAGAACGCGCAGCCAGATCGGCAGGCCGTCCCATCCCGGCACCGGGCTCATGGCGTAGGTGAAGGCGAGGTTGACGGGGAAGAAGCCGAGCCAGATCGACACCGCCTGCTTCCAGCGCGGCGGCGCGGGGGCCACGGCGACCGTGGTCGTGCCGTCGGGCTCGACCACGGGGATGGAGCCGGTGGACGGCTCGTCGAACCACCCCTCGATGCCGGTGCGGCGCTTGGAGCGTTCGCTGCGCACGAAGCCCTCGCCCATGGAGAGCCACCAGGTGCGCTCGCCCGACTGCTCCCAGGCGGTCAGCGACTCCTCGCTCGCGAAGCGGTAGAGCATGTGCCACACCTGCGAGTCCTCGCCCGCGCGCACCCATCCCGAGCCGAGGAAGCCCGGGTACTTCGTCGCCAGGTTCACGCCGGTCTGCACCCAGGCGGTCGCCTCGGCGATGCGCTCGGGATCGACCTCGCGGCGGATGGAGACGGTGACGGGCTCGGACACGGGGGCGGTTGCGGACATGGTGCGGTCCTCGGGGGTGGGGGCATCGGGGTGCGGACGCCGGGTGGGGGCGCCAGGGTCGCGGCGCCAGCACGATTCTATTTCGACGGAGCGCGGCGGCGTCCGCACGGAGAAGACCCCCGCCGACCCGATTCGGCGGGGGTCACGCGGCGTTGGGGGCCGCGACGGGAGCGAGAGCGCTCACCGTGCGCACGGAGGACGCGATTACCCGATCCGGTCTGAGTCACTGTCCGTGCACCTGCAGTTGTAATCGGCCGAGGTGACGCGCGGGTGAACGGGGTGCGAACGGCGCCGCTCGGGGTGGGGACCGGCCGTGCGCGGAGATACAAGGACGTCCTCGTATTTTCACGGACGCCGGAGTAAACTCGCGATGTGCCAACGACGGCACGGAGGGATGTCACACAATGACCCGTACGATCCCGCACTTCGTGGGCGGAACGCTTCTCACCCCCGACGACGGACGCTTCGCCGACGTCTTCGATCCGAGCACCGGCGCGGTGCAGGCGCGCGTGCCGCTCGCCTCCGCCGAGGAGGTGCGCCGCGTGATCGCCACCGCCGAGGAGGCGCAGGCCGCCTGGGCCGCGACCAATCCGCAGAAGCGCGCGCGGGTGCTGCTGCGGTTCCTCGACCTGGCGCAGCGCGAGATGCAGTCGCTCGCCGAACTGCTGGCGAGCGAGCACGGCAAGACCGTGGACGACGCGAAGGGCGACATCCAGCGCGGCCTCGAGGTGATCGAGTTCTCCGCCGGAGCGCCCCACCTGCTCAAGGGGGAGTACTCCACCGGCGCGGGCGCGGGCATCGACGTGTACTCGATGCGACAGCCCCTGGGTGTCGTCGCCGCCATCACCCCCTTCAACTTCCCGGCCATGATCCCGCTGTGGAAGGCCGGGCCCGCGCTCGCCGCCGGCAACGCCGTGGTGCTCAAGCCCAGCGAGCGCGATCCTTCGGTGCCCGTCCGGCTGGCGGAGCTGTTCCTCGAAGCCGGGCTCCCGGCGGGCGTGCTCAACGTGGTGCACGGCGACAAGGAGGCGGTCGACACGCTGCTGAGCGACGACCGGATCCGCGCGGTCGGCTTCGTGGGCTCGACGCCCATCGCCGAGTACATCTACGCCACCGCGGCCGCGCACGGCAAGCGGGCGCAGTGCTTCGGCGGGGCCAAGAACCACATGATCGTGATGCCCGACGCCGACCTCGACCAGGCGGTGGACGCGCTGATCGGCGCGGGCTACGGCTCGGCGGGCGAGCGCTGCATGGCGATCTCGGTCGCGGTGCCCGTGGGGGAGGAGACGGCGGACGCGCTCGCGGCCAAGCTCGTCGAGCGGGTCGCCCAGCTGCGGGTCGGGCCCTCGCTCGCGGCCGACGTCGACTACGGCCCGCTGGTCTCGCGCGACGCCGTGGACCGCGTCACCGGCTACATCCAGCAGGGCGTGGACGAGGGGGCGACGCTCCTCGCCGACGGCCGCGGCTTCACGGTGCCAGGGCACGAGGAGGGGTTCTACCTCGGGCCGACGCTGTTCGACCACGTGACGACCGACATGGCGATCTACCGTGAGGAGATCTTCGGCCCCGTGCTCGTGATCGCGAGGGCCGCGGACTACGAGGAGGCGCTGCGGATGGCCTCGGAGCACGAGTACGGCAACGGCGTCGCGATCTTCACGCGCGACGGCGACGCGGCCCGCGACTTCGCCGCCCGCGTGGAGGTCGGCATGGTCGGGGTGAACGTGCCGATCCCGGTGCCCATCGCGTACTACACCTTCGGCGGCTGGAAGCGCAGCGGCTTCGGCGACCTCAACCAGCACGGCGCCGATGCCTTCCGCTTCTACACGAAGACCAAGACGGTGACGAGTCGCTGGCCCAGCGGCATCCGCGACGGCGCCAGCTTCGTCATCCCCACCATGCACTGAACGCCCGAGGAACCGACATGACCATGACCAGCGTCACCACCACCGCCGAGGAGCGCGAGGCCATCCTCGACGCCGTCCGCGAGTTCGCCGAGACCGAGCTCGCCCCGCAGGCCGCCGAGCGCGACGAGAAGCACCTGTTCCCACGGGAGTCGCTCAACCGCGGCGGCGAGCTCGGGCTCGGCGGCATCTACGTGAGCGAGGAGTACGGCGGCACCGGCCTCTCCCGCGTCGACACCGTCGCGATCTTCGAGGAGCTCGCCAAGGCCGACCCCGCGGTCGCCGCCTACATCTCCATCCACAACATGGTGGTGTGGATGATCGACACCTACGGCGACGACACCCAGCGTGCCGCCTGGCTGCCGCAGCTCACGGCCATGCAGGAGTTCGGCGGCTACTGCCTCACCGAGCCGGGGGTCGGATCCGACGCCGCCAACGTGGCGACCAGCGCCGTGCGCGACGGCGACGACTACCTGCTCACCGGCGTCAAGCAGTTCATCTCGGGGGCGGGCGAGGCGGCCGTGTACGTCGTGATGGCGCGGACGGGCGAGCCGGGAGCGCGCGGCATCAGCGCCTTCCTCGTGCCGGGCGACGCCGAGGGGCTGAGCTTCGGCGCCCCGGAGAAGAAGATGGGCTGGCACGCGCAGCCCACCCGGCAGGTGATCCTCGACGGCGTGCGGGTGCCCGCGGCCGCGATGCTCGGCGATGAGGGTCGCGGGTTCGCGATCGCGATGTCGGCGCTCAACGGCGGGCGCCTCAACATCGCCGCCTGCTCGCTCGGCGGAGCCCAGGCGGCCCTCGACCGCGCCGTGCAGTACGTGCACGAGCGGGTGGCGTTCGGGGAGCCGCTGGCCGAGAAGCAGTCGATCCTGTTCGCGATCGCCGACATGCGCACCGACCTCCAGGCCGCGCGGCTCATGGTGCGCGACGGTGCGGAGGCGGTGGACGCGAAGGCGCCGGACGCCACGATGCGCTGCGCCATGGCGAAGCGGTTTGCCACCGACGCCGGCTTCGACGTCGCCAACCGCGCGCTGCAGCTGCACGGCGGCTACGGCTACCTGCAGGATTACGGCATCGAGAAGATCGTGCGCGACCTGCGCGTGCACCAGATCCTCGAGGGCACCAACGAGATCATGCGACTCATCGTCGGCCGGGAGATGCTGCGGCCGGCGGGGTCGGCGTCGATGCGGAGCGCCTCATGACCCGCGTGGCCTTCCTCGGCCTCGGCCACATGGGCCTGCCGATGGCGAAGAACCTCGTCGCGGCGGGACACGAGGTGCACGGCTTCGACCTCGTGCCCGCGGCCGTGGAGGCGGCGCGGGCGGCCGGGATCCCGGTGGCGGCCAGCGGCGCGGAGGCCGTGACCGACGCGGAGGTCGTGATCACGATGTTCCCCGCCGGGAAGCACGTGATCGAGGCGTATCGCACCGAGCTGCTGGCGGCGGCGCGCCCCGGCACCCTGTTCATCGAGTCGTCCACGATCGCGGTCGACGAGGCCCGCGCCGCGCACGCGCTCGCGCTCGCCGCCGGTCACCGCAACATCGACGCCCCGGTGTCCGGCGGGGTCGTGGGTGCCGAGGCCGGGACCCTGGCGTTCATGGTGGGCGGCTCGGACGAGGACTACGCGGCGGCACTGCCGCTGCTCGAGGTCATGGGCAAGCGGATCGTGCACTGCGGTGGCTCGGGTCTCGGCCAGGCGGCGAAGGTCTGCAACAACATGGTGCTCGCGGTGTCGCAGATCGCCGTGGCGGAGGCGTTCGTGCTCGGCGAGCGGCTGGGGCTCGAGCACCAGGCGCTGTTCGACGTGGTGTCGCAGGCGTCGGGGCAGTGCTGGTCGATCACGACGAACTGCCCCGTTCCCGGTCCGGTGCCCACGAGCCCCGCCAACCGCGACTATCAGCCCGGCTTCGCGGGGGCGCTCATGGCGAAGGACCTCGGGCTCGCGCTGCAGGCGATCGAGCAGACCTCCACCGACGCGAAGATGGGCCGGCTCGCGCAGCAGCTCTACGCCGCGTACGCCGCGGGCGACGGGGCCACGCGCGACTTCTCCGGCATCATCACCGACATCCGCGACGACCGCGTGTAGCACCCCCGTCGCGGAGCACGGAGCGCCGGCGACGGGACGGCCGGTTCCCGAGCGGGAGCGCCGGCGACGGGCGAGCGACGCGACGGGCGATACTGAAGCAGGACCACGACGGAGAGGGAGACAGATGACCGAGTACGAGACGATCCTGGTGGAGCAGCGCGGACGGGTCGGATGGATCACCCTGAACCGCCCGCAGGCCCTCAACGCGCTGAACAGCACCGTCGCCGAGGAGGTCACGGCCGCCGCGCTCGCCTTCGACGCCGACGACGGCATCGGCGCGATCGTCGTCACGGGTTCGGAGAAGGCGTTCGCCGCCGGAGCGGATATCAAGGAGATGGAGGGGATGTCGGCGGCGCAGATGCGCGAGACGGATCACTTCGGGGCGTGGCGGGACTTCGCCGCCGTGCGCACCCCGGTCATCGCCGCGGTGTCGGGCTTCGCGCTCGGCGGGGGGTGCGAGCTGGCGATGATGTGCGACATCATCCTCGCGGCCGACACCGCGCAGTTCGGCCAGCCCGAGATCAACCTCGGCGTCATCCCGGGCATGGGCGGCACGCAGCGGCTCATCCGCGCGGTCGGCTACTACAAGGCGGCCGAGCTCGTGCTGTCCGGCCGCTTCCTCGGCGCGGAGGAGGCCGAGCGGGCGGGACTGGTGTCGCGCGTCGTGCCCGCGGCGGAGCTGCTGGCCGAGGCGACCGCGCTCGCGGAGGGCATCGCGGCGAAGTCGCTGCCGTCGGTGTACGCCGCCAAGGCCGCCCTCGACGCGGCCATGGAGACCACGCTCGCGGAGGGCCTCGCTCACGAGAAGGAGGCGTTCGCGGCGCTGTTCGACACGGCCGACCAGAAGGAGGGCATGGCCGCGTTCCGCGAGAAGCGCCAGCCCGACTTCCAGAACCGCTGACCCCGGTTCACGGCTCCTCAGAGACGCGGGACTGGCTGCGCGCGCCGCGCGGTGTGGCGCCGGTTCGCCCGGGGTCCCGAGGGGCTGTGAACGGTCAGCCGCGGAGACCGTCGAGAATCTTCGCGATCCGGCGGTCGCGCGTCGCCGGCTGCTTGGCCTCGGCGACCGCGCGCGCGTGCTCCTTGCGGGCGCTGGGGGAGAGGGCGTCGAAGGCCGCCCGCAGGGCGGGGTCGGCGTCGAGCGCCTCGGCCAGCGCGGGCGGCACGTCGACGGTGCGCTCGGCGGTGTCGAGGCGGATCACGGCGTCGACCTCCTGGTCGATCTCCACCCCGAGGTCGGCGCGAACCGCCTTGCTGAAGCCGATGAGGTTCTCGCCGCCCATGCGGGCCAGCCGCAGTCGCGCGGTGCGGCCGCCGATGGTGACGGCGACGGGGAAGCTCTTGCCGGCCCCGAACGAGGCGACCTGCTCGTCGGTGAGCTGGATCGCCGCGGCGGGACCGCGACCGGTGAGGACGGTGTGCAGGCGCAGTTCGCTCATGCCCAGAGGTTACGCCCGCCGCCCCTCGATCGCAGCGACCAGGGCGTCGTTGCGCTCGCGGATGAGCCGTTCCATGTAGCGGCCGAGCACCAGGGCGTCGACGAGGCGGCCGAGCGGCCCGAGGGGCGAGTGGAACGCGATGGTGTCGCGCATGAGGGTGCCGCGCGGATGCGGTTCGAAGACGTGCTCGTGCCGGAGGTCGCCGAACGGCCCGCGGAGCTGGCGGTCGGTGAACCGGGACGGCGCCTCGATGTCGAAGACCACGGAGCGCAGCTGGAAGGGGATCCCGAAGTGCCGCGCTCGCCAGGTCACCGTCGACCCCTCGGAGAAGCGGCCGCCCGCGGGTTCTTCGATCATCGTCTCGCCGTAGCGGGCCATCGACGCGAGGTGCAGGGCCGGGTCGAGCGCGGCGTCGAACACCTCCTGCGGGGGCGCGGCGACGACCGTCTCGATCACGAACCGGGGCATCAGAGGGGCTCGGGGAGGGGGCGGGGGTCGATGAAGTCCCCGGCGTCGCGGCGCATGCGGGCGACGATCGCGACCAGTTCGGCGGCGTCGTCGTGGCTCAGGCCGGGGTCGGCGAACACGTCGGCGTTGAGCGCGGCGGTGGCACGCTCGACCAGGTCGCGTCCCTCCGCGGTCAGTGCGAGCATCGCGGCCCGGCCGTCGTGCGGGTGCGGCTCACGCACGACGAGGCCGTCGCGGACCAGGCGCTCGGCGGTGCTGGTGACCGTGGTCGCATGCACCTGGAGGCGCGCGACGACGCTCGACAGCGGAAGCCGCCCGGTGCGGCTGAACGCGAGCAGCCGCAGCACCTCGTACCGCGCGAAGCTCAGCGCGAAGGGCTTGAGGGCCGCGTCGACCCGGGCGAGCAGCAGCTGCTGCGCGCGCATGACCGAGGTGACGACCGTCATGCCGTCGGCCGCATCGGTCCAGCCGTGCGCGACCCACTGCCGCTTGGCTTCGGCGAGCGGATCGACGGGGAGAGGGCGAGGGCGGACCACGTCTCTACGGTACCGGCGCGTCGCGGGTTGCCTCGGACGCGGTCGCGCAGGGCGTGGCTGTCGGTTATGTATACATTCACCGCGGATTCGCGGGCCGCAGCCGGGGGTTTCCTCGGTTTTTGGCTACATAGACCGCCATGCCGATAGACTCGCCGTGTCGTGAGGAGCATTCGATGAAGATCTTCGTCCTGGTCAAAGAGGTGCCGGACACCTATGGCGATCGCAAGCTGGATCTCGAGACCGGGCTCGCGGATCGTGCGGCCGGAGACGTCGTGCTCGACGAGATCACGGAGCGGGCCCTCGAAGTGGCCCTGAGCTACGCCGACAAGAACGAGGGCACCGAGGTCGTCGCCCTCACCATGGCACCCGAGGGGTCAACCGCGTCCGTGCGCCGCGCGCTCGCGATCGGTGCCGGTTCGGCCATCCACATCGCGGACGAGCAGCTCGCCGGTGCCGACCTGGGGCTCACCGCGGAGGTCCTCGCCGCGGCCATCCGTCGTGGCGCCCCCGACCTCGTCATCACCGGCAACCTCTCGACCGACGGCTCCGGCGGCGTGATCCCCGCCATGCTCGCCGAGCACCTGGGCTGGGCGCAGGCCACCGCACTCACGTCCGTGGAGATCACGGCGGACGGCGTCTCGGGCACCCGGGGTGCGGACTTCGGCGGACAGCAGGTCACGGCACCGCTGCCCGCCGTAATCTCGATCACCGAGGCGCTTCCCGACGCCCGGTTCCCGAACTTCAAGGGCATCATGGCGGCGAAGAAGAAGCCGCTGGAGGTGCTGACCCTCGCCGACCTCGACGTGTCGGCCGATCCCGCCGCCGCGCCCCGCACCATCATGACCGCGGTCGCGGAGAAGCCCCCGCGCGCCGCGGGCGTCAAGATCACCGACGAGGGCGATGCCGCCGACAAGCTCGTCGACTTCCTCGTGCAGAACAGGCTGGTGTGACATGGCGTACCCCGAGAACCCGATCCTCGTCCTGGTCGACCTCGACCCGTCGGGCAACGCCGCCAGCAGCACCGCCGCTCTGTTGGGGGCTGCGGCCGGCATCGGCACCCCCGTGGCCCTCGTCGTGGGCGGCGGGAAGGAGGCCGTGGATCAGGCCGCGGCCGCCGGTGCCGCCGTCGTGCTGACCGCCGAGGGCGATGCGACCGCGCTCACCGTGCCGCTCGTCGACGCCCTGCAGGCTGCGGTCGCACAGGTGAAGCCCGATGCGGTGCTCGTGTCGAACTCGATCTCCGGACGCGACGTCGCCGGTCGCCTCGCGGTGCGCCTCCCCGGTGCGCTCGCCGTCGACGCCGTGGGGCTCTCCCGCGACGAGGAGGGCGTCGTGGCCCACCACTCGGTGTACGGCGGGGCCTACCTCGTCGATGCGGCCGCGACCTACGGCACGCTCGTGGTCACGGTGCGGCAGGGCGCGGTCGACGCGCGGGCCGAGGCCGTCGCCTCCCCGCAGGTCGAGCAGCTGACGGTCGCCCCGTCGGGTGCGGTCGCGGCGACCGCCGGTCCGGTCGAAGCCGTCGAGGCCACGTCGACCCGGCCCGAGCTGCGGGGGGCGACCCGTGTCGTCTCCGGCGGGCGCGGCCTGGCGTCGAAGGAGAAGTTCGTGCTCGTCGAGGAGCTCGCCGACGCCCTCGGTGCGGCGGTCGGCGCCTCGCGCGCGGCCGTCGACGCGGGCTACATCCCCCAGTCGCACCAGGTCGGGCAGACGGGTGTCTCGGTGTCGCCGCAGCTGTACGTCGCACTCGGCATCTCCGGCGCGATCCAGCACCGGGCGGGCATGCAGACGTCGAAGAACATCGTCGCGATCAACAAAGACCCGGAGGCGCCGATCTTCGACGTCGCGGACTTCGGCATCGTCGGCGACGTGTTCACGATCGTGCCGCAGGTGATCGCCGCGCTCGAGGCGCGGAAGAAGTAGTCATGGCCACGCGGATGCTGCGACGCGGTCTGCCGCGTGTGCCCGGTGGCGAGCCGTGGCCGCCGGCCGACGTGTCCGTGGAGGTCGCGGATGCGGCCTCCGTCGGTGCGGATGAGGCGTCGGTGGCCCTCTCCGGCTCGCAGGCGCAGTCCGGGGCCGCTGTCGGTTCCGCGGCCGCGGAGGAAGGCGCGAGCGGTGTCGGCGTCGCGGCCGCATCGCCCGTGATCGAGACCAGCGCCGAGACGACCCCGCCGGCCGAGCCGAGCACGAGCTCCGCGGCCTCCTCTGTCGCCGCGCCGGCTCCCGCGACGGCCGCATCCGGGCCGTCGCGTCTTCGTCGAGGCCTGCCGCGCGTTCCGGGCGGAGAGCCCTGGCCGCCCGCGTCGGCCTCCGCCGGGCTCGGATCTGCGACCGGCGCCGAGCCCGCCCCCGTTCCCGAGGCCGCTTCGGTGACGGCTGCGCCCGGTGCCGCTGCTTCGGTGGAGGCTGCTTCGGTGGCGGCTGCGCCCGGTGCCGCTGCGCCCGGTGCCGCGGCACCCGCGGTCGCCTTGCCCGCCGAGGGTGCCGCGACTGATGCGCCCGGAGCCTCGATCGCGGACGGCGCGCCGTCCGCCCCCGCGACCACACCCGGCGCCGCGACGGTGCGCCGGGGTCTGCCGCGCGTCGCCGGTGGCGAGCCGTGGCCGCCCGCCGGGACCGTGCCGTCGTCCGCCGGGACCGTGCCGTCGGCCACCGGGACAGCTGCCGCTCCCGCCGCTGCTGCCGCTCCCGCCGCTGCTGCCGCTCCCGCCGCTGCCGCCGCTTCCGCCGCTGCTGCCGCTCCCGCCGCCGCTGCTCCTGCCGCTGCCGCTCCCGCACCCGCTGCCGCGACGCCGAGCACGACGGAGATCGTGCCGGCCGCCGACCTCGCGACGCCGCTGCCGTGGACGCGGACGGTGTGGAACGGCCGTGCGCCGCGTCACCTCACGACCGCTCCGGACACGGGTCGCCGCCGCCCGACCTGGACGCAGGCGATCGCGGGGCTCTTCGGTGCCGCGGCCCTGGGCGTGCTGGCCGGCGCGGCCGTCGCGCTGGTGCGGGCGCTGCTGAGCGTCCCGTTCATGCAGGACTTCCTGGCTGCGTTCCCCGGCGAGTACGAGCCGGCGATCCCGGTCGAGCCGGGCTTCGCGCCGTGGGTCAACTGGGCGCACTTCTTCAACATGTTCCTGATCGTGCTGATCATCCGCTCGGGGCTGCAGGTGCGCACCGAGAAGCGGCCGACCGTGTTCTGGACGCCGCGGAACAACCCCAAGGGAAAGATCAGCCTGAACCTCTGGTTCCACCAGGCGCTCGACATCCTGTGGCTCGTGAACGGCGTGGCCTTCGTGGTGCTGCTCTTCGTCACCGGGCACTGGGTGCGCATCGTGCCGACGAGCTGGGAGGTCTTCCCGAACGCGCTGTCGGCGGCCCTGCAGTACGTCTCGCTCGACTGGCCGCACGAGAACGGCTGGAACAACTACAACAGCCTGCAGCAGCTCGCCTACTTCGTGACCGTGTTCGTGGCGGCGCCGCTCGCCGCCGCCACCGGCTTCCGCATGTCGGGGCTGTGGCCGAAGAGGGCGGAGCGGCTGTCGAAGGCGTACCCGGTGGAGTGGGCGCGCGCGCTGCACTTCCCGATCATGCTGTACTTCGTGGCGTTCATCGTCGTGCACGTGGCACTCGTGATGCTCACCGGGTTCCAGCGCAACCTCAACCACATGTTCGCGGCGCAGGATGCGGCGACCTGGACCGGGTTCTGGGTGTTCGTGCTCTCGCTCGTCGTGATCGCGGGCGCGTGGGCGGCGGCGCGTCCGCTCGTGCTCGCCCCGATCGCGAAGCTCTTCGGGAAGGTCTCCGGTCGCTGATCGCCCGAGGCGAGCGGGTGTTGACAGGCCACCAAGCAAACGCTTGACTGGGGCGTGTCGCTGCCTCTCGCCTTCTTCTCCTTCGTCCGTCTCGACGACCGCTCACAGCACGCCGAGTACAACCGCTGGCATCAGCTCGACCACCGGCCCGAGAACCTCGCCCTGCCCGGCGTCGCAGGGGGAGACCGGTGGGAAGTGCGACCGACGGGTGATGGTCTGGCCACAGGGTCACTCGCCGGCGCTGTGGACTTCGTCGCCATGTACTGGTTCCGCGACCCGGTCGACGAGTCCGTCGCCGCGTGGGATGCGCTCGGGGAGGCCTCGTTCCAGTGGGGTCGCGGGCCGCTGCTCCCGGGCATCCAGCGCCCCCTGCTCGCGTTCTTCCGTCCGGTGAAGGGCTATGCCGCCCCGCGCGCTCTGGTGTCGCCCGACGTGCTGCCCTACCGCCCGAACCGCGGACTGCACCTCACCGCCACCCGCTTCGCCGAGCCGCATGGCCACAAGGCCCACGAGGCGCATCGGCGAGAGGACCGCGAACTCATCCCGGCCCTGCTCGACGTGGACGGCGTCGCCGGCGCCTGGACCTTCTCGTACAGCCACCCGCAGCGGCACTCCTCCCTGCCGTTCGACGAGAGCCCGGCCGATGAGCCGGGGTCCCTGCGCCTCCGCCTGCTCTATCTGGAGGACGATCCCGACCTCGTGACCCCGGCTCTGCGCGCCGTGGAAGAGCGGTTCCCCGGGGCGGGCGAGGTCGTTCTGTCGACCCCGGTGCACACGATCATCCCGTGGCAGGACTGGTGAGCGCCGATCTCGAACGGCGGCTGCGGGCGCTCGAGGACCGCGCGGAGATCGCCGAGCTGATCGCGCGGTACGGGCCCGCCGTGGACAGCGCGGACGCCGCCGAGGTCTCGGCGCTCTGGGCGGCGGATGGCACCTACCGCTTTGACGACACGGTTCTGGACGCGGACGGTATCCGGACCCTGGTCGACCTGCCGTCGCACCGCGAGTATCTGCGCCGCGGCTGCGCGCACGTACTCTCCGCCCCTCGGATCGAGATCGACGGGGACACAGCGGTGGCCGTGACGCACTCCGTGGTGCTGCTGCGCGACGGCGACCACTGGGAAGCGGAGCGGGTCAGCGCCAACCGGTGGGAACTGGTGCGCACGACGAACGGATGGCGCGTGCGGGAGCGCCGCAATCACCTGCTCGACGGGGATGCGGTCGCCAGAGAGCTGCTCGCTCCCTGAGTGCTCGGGCTCCGGCTCAGCCCTCGAAGCGCGAGAGCGGGGTCTCACCCGCGGCGGCGAGCCGGGCGAGCGTCCGCGCGCGCGGACCGAGGGCGCTGCCGAACCGCACGTCCCATCCCTCGTGGCTGTCGTCGCCGAGCGCCGCGCGCGCGTGATGCGGCCAGTTGGGGTCGTCGAGCGCCTCCCGGCCGAGCAGCACGAGATCGGCGTCGCCGTGGTCGAGCAGTCGATCGGCCTGCACGGGGTCCACGATCAGGCCCACCGTCGCGGTCGGCACCCCGGCCTCGTCGCGGATGCGGCGGGAGAAGTCGGCGTGGAAGGCGAAGCCGCGACGGACCCTGGTGTCCGTCGAGCGGTCGGTGGTGATGCCCCCGGACGAGGTGTCGATGAGGTCCACGCCCTCCGCGGCGAGGGCGCGCGCGATGCCGACCGTGTCGTCGATGCCCAGTCCGTCCGCGGCGCCGTCGACCGCGGACAGCCGGAACGACAGCGGGATGCCGTCGCCGATCGCCGACCGCACGGCGGTGACCACCTCGCGCGGGTAGCGGAGCCGGTTCTGCGGACTGCCGCCGTACGCGTCGGTGCGACGGTTCGACACGGGGGAGAGGAACGAGTGCAGCAGGTAGCCGTGGGCGCCGTGCAGCTCGACGAAGCGGAACCCCGCGGCGACCGCCCGCACCGCGGCGTCGTGCCAGTCCTGCACGGAGCGGGCGATGTCGGCCGCGGTGACCGCCGCGGGCACGGCGTGGCCCGGTCCTGCCGCCAGGGCGCTCGGGGCGTCGAGGGGCCAGGGGCCGTGGCCGACCGCGGCGTCGGTCTCGTCCAGGGGTGCACCGGCCCGCCACGGCTCGCGCACCGCTGCCCGCCGCCCCGCGTGACCCAGCTGCACCCCGGGAACGGCGCCCGCGGCACCCACGACCTCGGCGACCCGACCCCACCCCGGCACCTGCTCGTCGCTCCACAGTCCCGCGTCGAACGGCGAGATGCGGCCCCGCGGATGCACGGCCGTCGCCTCGGCGATCACGAGCCCCGCACCACCCAGGGCGAAGCGTCCGAGATGCGCGACGTGGAAGTCGGTCACGAAGCCCTCGCGGGACGCGTACATGCACATGGGGGAGATCCCGATGCGGTTGGGCAGCGTCACGGAGCGCAGGGTCAGTGGCGAGAACAGGGTCATGGCGACTCCGGGAGACGGGGGAGGCGGAGGACGGTGGCGAGCACGGCGGTCACGGCACCGCACAGCGCTGCGGCGCCGAAGCACAGCAGAAGCGCCTGCTCGGACAGGAAGGACGGATCGGCGGCCGAGGGCAGGGCGGTGATCGCGAACGCGAAGAGGGCGGCGACGACCGCGCCGGACAGCGTGCGGATGACCGAGTTCACGCCGTTCGCGGTGGCGACCTCGTCTGGAGGGACCGAGGCGGTGATGAGCGACGGCATCGCCGCGAACGCGAACGCCACCCCCGCGCCGACCAGTGCCGAGCCGAGCAGGACGGGCAGGGCCGCGCCGTGGAACAGCATCCGCAGCAGGAACGCCGCGGCCATGAGCGACGACCCCAGCAGCAGTGCGCGCTGCCCGCCGAAGCGGCTGATCACACGGGCGGCGAGGGGCGCGAGGGTGATCATCGTCACGGCGGACGGCAGCAGGAAGAGCCCGGCGGCGGCGGTCGTGGTGGCCAGGCCGTAGCCGGTCGCGGCGGGTGCCAGGGCCTCCTGGGTGGTGAGCAGGTGGTTGGCGTACATGCCGGCCGTCGCGAAGAACGAGGCCACGTTGATCGGCAGGATCGGTGCGCGCAGGCTCGTGCGCACGTCGATCAGCGGTGCCGGGTGCCGTCGCTCCCACAGCAGCCAGGCGAGCAGTGCCGCGGCCGCGAGTGCCGCGAGTCCGAGCGTCGGCATGCTGGCCCATCCCCAGTACTGACCCCGCGAGATGGCGAGCAGCAGAGCCGTGAGCCCGAGCGCGAGCAGCACGGCCCCGATGCCGTCGAATCCCCGCACGGGCCGCGTGGGGGCTTCATCGATGCGCAGCCGGATGAGCACGCAGAACACAGCGCCCACGATGGCGGAGCACCAGAACACGGCCGGCAGTCCGCCCCACGCGAGCAGCGGCCCGGCGAGCACGAGGCCCAGCGCGGAGCCCATGCCGAGCGTGCCGCTCATGAGGGCGATGCCGAGCACGGCGCGGCGGCGGGAGACGAGGGCGCTCAGGAGGGCGATGCCGATCGGCACCACGGCGGTGCCGAATCCCTGGAGCGCCCGGCCGATGAGCACCGCGAGGAATCCGGGCACGACGGCCGCGATGACCGATCCGGCGACGAGCAGCGCCATGGCCACGAGCAGCATCCGCCGGCGGCCGTGCAGGTCGGCGAGCCGCGTCACCACCGGTGTGCCGACCACCCCGGTGAGCAGGGTGACCGTGATGAGCCAGGACGCATCGGCGGCCGTGGTGCCGAGCAGGGCGGGCATGAGCGGCAGGATGGGCACGATGAGCGTGAACTGCAGGGAGGTCAGCATGCCGCATGCGGCGAGCAGTGCGACCACTGCGCGCTCGTGGCGCTCTCGTCCCGACTCCACTGTCACCGTCCCGCTCGCGGGACCGCGTCCCAGGCGTCAGGCTAGCCGGATCTCGTGAAATGAACAAGCGATTGCTAGGGTGGTGTCATGAACGCGGTAGCGGACGACGTGGTCCCCGTCGACGAGGCGGAGCGGACGGCGTGGGATCGCGGCGAACTGCGCCCGCCCGCCGAGATCGCCCCCGGCCTGTGGTGCATCCCGGTCGAGATCCCCGAGGGTACGCTGCCCGGCACGCTCGCCTACGCCGTGCTCGGCGGCGACGGCGTGCACCTGATCGATCCGGGGTGGGACACCCCGGGCAACCTGTCCCGCATCGAGGAAGCGCTCGCCGCCGCCGGCCGCGCGCTGTCCGAGCTCGCGACGGTCGTCGTGACCCACCACCACCCCGACCACCTCGGGCTTGCCGCACGGCTCCGCGACCGCACGGGAGCCCGCATCGCGATGTCGTCCGCCGAGCGTCGGGTGCTGGGTGTCGTGGTCGATCCCGCAGCCACCGACCCCGCGGCCTACCGCCATACGGTCGAGCGCTGGGGCGTCCCCCGCGATCGCCACGCCGAGCTCCTGGCGTCGTTCACGCGTCCGTCCCTCACCGGCGACGTGGAGCCCGACGTGCTGCTCGCCCACGGCGACGTGCTCGACCTCGGCGGGCGGCGCCTCGAGGTCGTCGCGACCCCGGGGCACACGGGCGGTCACGTCTGCCTCGCCGACCGAGAGGCGCGACTGCTGTTCACGGGCGATCACGTGCTGCCGCGCATCTACTCGGGTGTCGGCATCGGCGTGCTGCCGGGCGATGAGCCCCTGGGCGACCTGCTCGACTCGCTCGACCGCCTGGCGCCGTTCGACGCCTTCACGGTGCTGCCCGGCCACGAGTTCCGGTTCACCGGGCTGAGGGAACGGCGGGCTCGGATCGCGGCCCACCATCTGCGTCGCACGGCCGAGGTGGCAGCGCTGGTCGACGAGCTCGGCGACAGCCCGGTGTGGGAGTACGCGCAGCGCCTCACGTGGACCGCGGGATGGCAGGGGCTCGACGGATTCTGGCTGCACTCCGCGCTGCGGCAGACCGAGATGCACCGCGAGCTCGTACGCAGCGGCCGGGCCCGCGCGTGGCTCAGCCCCGGCTGATCACGCGTCGCCGCAGCAGCCAGCGGTCGCCGTCGCGCACGAACTCGTCGGCGTACACCCCCATCGCCGCGAGCACCGGCGCCCCGTCGGTGCCGCGGTAGTAGCGGAAGTAGGCGCGCGACCGCGCCCGGTCGCCGTCCACCTCGACCGCGATGCTCGACACGTCGTGCCGCGTGTGGGTGCCCGGGCCCTGGATGCCGGCCGCACGGCGCTCGTGCACGCCCGCGAGCAGCGCCGCCCTCCCGGAGATCGTCTGCACGTCCATCGGCAGGTCGGTCGCGTCGGTGAGGTCCCAGACCGCGTCCGGGGTGAAGCACCGCACGTACTCCGCGGGGTCTCCCGCGTCGGCCAGGTGGGCGATGCGGGCGAGCAGCATCGCGATCTCCTGACGGTCGCCGATCGTGCGCAGGTCGACGTTCATGCGGCACCCCCTCCCGCCCAGCGCTCCAGGTGCGCGCGCAGGTCGGCGGGGATGCGCACGGGCTCCTGCGCGGGGGAGACCGTCACGACCGTGTTCTCGGCGCGCGCGACCGGCACGTCGTCGTCGAGTCGGGTCATGCGGAACGCGAAGCGGAACGACGAGGCGCCGATGCGTCCCAGACGCAGGTCGATGCGCACCTCGTCGAACAGGCGGGCTGCGGCCAGGTACTCGCACGTCGTGGCGCGTGACACCGTCCACCACCCGAAGCGCTCGACCAGCGTGTCCTGCCGTAGCCCCTGCAGATAGAGGAACTCCGACTGCAGCGCCTCCATCTTCGGGAACCAGGCGGCGTAGTAGAGGATCCCCGCGGGGTCGGTGTCGGCGTAGCTGAGGCGGGTCGTGTGGGAGTGCAGCACCGGGCGCTCGGGCTCCGCGCTCACTGGGTGACCGTCCAGCCCCCGTCGACCGGGAGGAAGACGCCGTTGACGTAGCCCGCGAGCGGCGAGAGCAGGAACAGTGTGGCCCAGGCGATGTCGTCGGGCGTGGCCATGCGCTTCAGCGGAATGCGCGTGAGGACACGCTGTCCGGTCTCGCTGCTCGCGAACCCGGCGAGCCGCGGGGTGTCGGTCATCCCGGGCGCGACGCCGTTGGAGCGGAACTCGTGGGCGCGGTGGGCGGCGAGGTGGCGGACGTAGCCCATGATGGCGGCCTTCGCGGCGGAGTACCACGCGCTGTCGGTGCCCACGAGGTTGCCGGCGACCGAGGTGGTGGCGACCATCGCGGCGCCGGTGCCGGGACCGGCCGCCGCCCAGGCGTCGGTCACACGGCGCACGCTGCCCACGCAGATCTCCAGGGCACGGTCGAAGGGGAGTGTGGAAGCAGACGCGGGGCCGGCGTTGTTGTGCAGGTAGCGCACCGGGCCGAGGGTGGCGGCGGCGTCGGCGAAGCCCGCGGACACGGCGGCATCGTCCGACACGTCGGCCACCCAGGTGTGCACCGCGGGGGCGACCGCGCGCACCTGCGTCGCGGTCTCCTCGAGTCCCTCGGGGTTCAGATCCCACAGGCTCAGGGCCAGCCCGAGCTCGGCCGCGCGCACGGCGGTCGCCCGGCCGATGCCGCTGCCCGCGCCGGTGATGAGCACCGCGTCTCCCGTGGTGAATCCGAGGTCGATGGCACTCATCCCGCGCTCCTTTGCCCAAGCATTTGCTTGTTTGACTCTAGCGGCGAGGTCGTCCGAAGGCCAGCCCGACTCCGCGATCAGCGCGACGACAGCACGAAGCCGCGGAACCCGGCGGCGGCGACCTCCTCGCACCGGTCGATGTAGGCCTTGAAGCCGCCGATGTACGGCAGGAAGCCGCGAGCCTTCCCCGCGATGTTGGCGCCGGTGTACCACGAGGGTGCGGAGCCGAACAGCGTGCGGTCGGCGAGCTCGAGGGAGTGCGCCGTCCACGCCTCCGCCGCATCCGCGCGCGCCTCGATCGACGTGAACCCGCGGTCACGGCAGTGCGCGATCATCCGCAGCGCCAGGTCGCCCTGCTGCTCCGACGTCAGCGCCATGTTCGACAGCACGCTGGGGCTGCCCGGGCCGTTCAGCACCAGCAGGTTCGGGTACCCGGGCAGTCCGATACCGAGGTAGGTGGAGGGGAAGCCGCTCCAGTCCTCGCGCAGCGAGCGGCCCTCGCGGCCCCGGATGTCGATCGCCGTCAGGGCCCCGGTCATGGCGTCGAAGCCCGTGGCGTACACGATCACGTCGTGCTCGCGGTGCCGGGCGGCCGTGCGGATGCCGGTGGGGGTGACCTCGGCGAGAGGCTCCGTGCGCAGATCCACGAGCGTCACGTGCGGGGCGTTGAACGTCTCGTAGTAGCCCGAGTCCGTGCAGATGCGCTTGGTGCCCACGGGGTGATCGCGCGGGGTCAGCGTCGCGCGCACCTCGGGATCATGCACCCGCTCGGCGAGCTTCTCCTCGAAGAACAACCGCGCGGCGTCGTTGATCACCGGGTCGACCGTGAGGCCCTGAAACGCCTTCGCGAACAGCACGCCGCCGCGGGTCCAGCTCTCCTCGAACACCGCCCGCCGCTCCTCCTCGCCGGTCTCCGCGAAGGGCACGGGATGACTCGTCCACGGCGAGCCCGCGGCACCGTTCCACGACAGCTCGCGCCGTCGCGGTAGGGCCCGCTGCTGCTGTGCCCACTCCTCGTCGTCGATCGGACGGTTGAACGCGGGCACGCTGTAGTTGGCGCTGCGCTGATACACCGTGAGCTCGGACGCCTGCTCCGCGAGCAGCGGGATGGCCTGCACACCGGACGACCCCGTGCCGATCACGGCCACGCGCCGCCCCCGCAGGTCGACCGGGCCCTCGGGCCAGGCGGAGGTCTGCAGCACGGTGCCGGCGAAGGTGTCGCGCCCGGGGAGATCGGGCAGCTGCGGCTTCGAGAGCCCGCCCGTCGCCATCACCAGCCACCGCGCGGTCGCCGTCAGCCCGGTCTCCGTGCGCACCTCCCAGTGCTGCAGCCCCTCGTCCCAGGTCGCGGCGGACAGGCGCTGCCCGAACCGGTAGTGGCGGCGCACGTCGAAGCGGTCGGCCACGTGGTTCAGGTAGCGCAGGATCTCGGGCTGTGTCGCATAGCGCTCGGTCCATCGCCATTCGCGCTGCAGCTCGTCGTCGAACGAGAACGAGTAGTCGATGCTCTCCACGTCGCACCGCGCACCGGGGTAGCGGTTCCAGTACCAGGTGCCTCCCACGTCGTCGCCGGCCTCCAGCCCGAGCACGTCGAGCCCGGCCCGTTCGGCGTGGATCGTGGTGTACAGCCCGGCGAGGCCGGCGCCGACGACGAGGAGGTCGTGCTGGGTGGTCATGTCTGCTCCTTCGCAGGGGTGGGGGTGAGCGCGCGCACGTCGCTCCAGAGGAGGGCCGCGGCGGACGCGGCGGGGCCGTAGCCGGGGATCGTGAGGAATCCGTGGAACTGGTCGGGATGGTGTCGCTCGACCACGGGCACCCCGGCGGCGCGGAGACGCCGGGCGTACAGCGCCCCCTCGTCGCACAGCGGGTCGAGCCCGGCGGTCACGACGACGGCGGGCGGCAGATCGCCCAGGTCGTCGACCGCGAGCGGCGTGACGTCGGGGTGGACCCGGTCGGCGGTGTCACCGAGGAAGGTGCGCCAGTAGTGGGCGAGCAGCTCGGCGGTCACGAAGTACCCCGCGGCTCGCGTGCGATGGCTCTCCGTGGCCATGGCCGGGTCCAGGAACGGGTACAGCAGCACCTGGCCGACGACGGGGCTGTGGCCGCGGTCGCGGAGGGCGATCGCGGCGCCGGCGGCGATGTTGCCCCCCGAGCTGTCCCCTGCGGGGAGCAGCCCGTGCGGCGCGAGGCCCGCCGCCACCGCCCAGTCCGCGGCGGCCACGAGGTCGTCCCGGGCGGCGCCGGGTCCTGCCTCCGGCGCGAGCCGGTAGTCGACCGACACGACGATCGACTCCGTCTCCCGCGCCCAGCGCCGGCAGAAGCCGTCGTGTCCGGCGATCGAGCCGTGCAGAAAGCCGCCGCCGTGCGCGTACACGGTGGTGGGCGCGCCATCGCGGATCGTCGCGGGGCGGTACACGCGGATCGGGATCGGGTGCGTGCCGCGCGCGACCACCGCGTCCTCCGCGTCGGCGTCGTCGAGGTTCGCGGCGGGGCGGATGCGCGCATCCACGGCGGCGCGTCCCGCCAGCGGGTCCATCGTCCAGATCGGCGGGAACGTCGCGTTGAGCAGGTCCAGCATCCGGGTCGTCTCGTCCACCTGATCTCCTTCGATCGGCGTCGGTATGACTGTTAGTCATAGTACGATCAGGAATATCTCACTCAACGACGAGGAGGTCAAGTGACCGATCACGAGAACACCCCGGAGCTGCCGGAGCTGCCCGCCACGAGCTGGGCCGTCCTGGGCATCCTGTCGTTCGACACCGAGCTGTCGGGCTACGACGTCAAGCAGTGGGCCGACCAGAGCCTCGCGTTCTTCTACTGGGCTCCGTCGCAGAGCCAGATCTACACCGAGCTGCGCCGGCTGGAGGACCTCGGCCTCGCGGTCTCCCGGGTGGAGCAGACGCACGCCGCGAAGAGCCGGCGCCTGTACGCGATCACCCCGCTCGGACGCGACCACATGCGGCGCTGGACCGACGACGTGCCGCCCGAGCCGGTGGTGCTCAAGCACCCGCAGATCCTGCGCCTGTGGGCCGCGCACAACGGCGATCTCGACCGCCTGCGCGCCGCGCTCACCGCCTACCGCGACGAGGCACTGCGGACCGCTGAGGACGCGGGGGCGCACGCCAGGGGAGCCGAGCGCGAAGAGGCGTGGCGGTTCTCCGGGGTCGCCCTGGAGTGGGCGGAGCGGTTCAACCGCGACGAGGCCGCCCGCATCGACTGGCTGCTCGAGCGCCTGCAGGGCATGCGATGACGCCGGGCCGCGCGTGACCGTCCCCGGGGCTCAGAGCCCGAAGCCCCCGTCGACGTCGAGCTTCTGCCCCGTGATGAACCCGGCCGCGGGCGACGCGAGGAAAGAGACCGCCGCGGCGATGTCGTCCGCGGTGCCGAAGCGGCGCATCGGGATGTTGGCCATGGCCACGTCGAGCGCCCGCTGGTCGAGGTCGCCCGAGGCCATGAGGCGGGCCGACATGCCGTCCCACAGCATCCCGGGGCCCACGGCGTTCACGCGCACGCCGAAGCGGCCCTCCTCCGCGGCGAGCCCGCGCGCCAGTGCTTCCACCCCGCCCTTCGGGGCCACCGAGAGCCCGTCGCGGACGGGGTATCGGCGGGTGCCGGCGCTGGTCACGACCGTGAGCGAGCCGGACGCCTGGCGCAGGGCGGGCAGGAATGCCGAAGCGATCGTGAAGAAGCCCACGAGGTCGTCGTCCACCTGGCGGGCGAACTGCGCTACGGGGACCTTCGACAGGTGCACCATCGGCACGTGGGGACCGGCGGCGTGCACCACCGTGTGGATCGCACCGTGGCGCGCCACGAGGTCGTCCGCGAGGGCGCGGGCGGCCTCCTCGTCGCGCACGTCCAGGCGGTGCAGCTCGATGTCGGCACCCAGGGCCGTGCGCACCTCGGGGGCGGGCACGGAGCGGTGGGTGACGACCACGCGCATGCCCGCCGCGGCCAGGCTGCGCGCGATCGCCGAGCCGATCCCTCCGGTGCCTCCCGTCACCACGGCGACGCCGTCGAGGGGGGAGGGCTGGCGGGCGTCGATGCTCTGCTGAGTGTCCATGAGCGGCGAATCTAACAGCAGTTCCGTCATCAACCAAGCAATTGACCGGTTGGGCATTGTCCGGGTGATCCGAGTGTGATTTACTAAGCAAGCGTTTGGTCGCTCTAACTCAACGATGAGAGAGGTTCGGAAATGCGATTCAAGAGGCTCGCGGCAGTCGCCGCAGGGATCGTGGTGTCGTCCATGGCGCTCGCCGGCTGCTCCGGCGGCGATGCGGACGCCGACAACAGCGGCGGCGGGGACGCCGGGGGCGACCCGATCAAGATCGTGGTGCTGGGCGGCATGGGCGCGGAGGGCATCCTGGCGGACAACGCCACCACCGCCGTCACGGCAGCCCTCGCCTCCGTCGACGCCGTCAACGACATGGGCGGCATCCTCGACCGCGAGGTCGAGATCACGCATCTGGAGGACAACGCCGACCCGACCGTCGCCGTCACCAAGCTGCGCGAGTACATCGCCACCGAGGGCAAGCCCGCCCTCGTGATGAACTCCGGCCCTTCCACCATCACCGAGGCGATGCTGCCGATCCTCACGCAGAACCAGATCGTGTCGTTCAACATCGGCCCGACCACCGGCTCCGGCGACCCCTCGGTCAACCCCTACAGCTTCGACCTGAGCGCGTCCGTGCCCGACTACCTCGGCTCGTTCGTCGCCGAGATGGAGGATCGCGGCTACGAGGACGTGGCCATCCTGCACGGCTCCAGCGCCTACGGCGAGCTGTTCGGACAGCTCGGTGAGACCACCTTCGCCGACGCGGGCTTCACCGTCACCGGCAACGAGGGCTTCGACAACGCCGCGCTCGACATGACCCCGCAGCTGTCGGCGCTCCAGCAGGGCGACCCCGACGTGCTCGTTCTCGACGCCTACGGCGCCCCGCTCGGCTACGTGCTGCAGAGCCTCGAGAAGCTCGGCTGGGACGTGCCGGTGATGGGCAACTCCTCCGTCGCCGCGACCGGTCTGATCGCCACGCCCGCCCCCGACGGCGTGCTCGGCACCGATCAGGTGAAGAACCTCACCATGCAGGTGTACTCCAGCACCCAGTACAACCCCGACGACACCAAGGTCAACGACGCCGTGGAGCGCATGCTCGCCGCGGGCGACATCAAGTCGTCGCTGATCCTCGCGTACAACTACGACTCGGCGCTGCTGTTCAAGGCCGCCGCGGAGAAGGCCGGTGGCATCGACGACCCCGACGCCCTGGTCGAGGCGCTCATCGACCCCGAGGTGCAGAAGGCGGCCGAGACGGCGATCCTCGCCAACTACGCGTTCGAGAAGGACGCGCACAGCCCGCACGTGAGCCCGGACCAGTTCGCGTTCATCCCGCCGGGCGAGCTCGTCAACGGTCAGTTCCAGCCCTGACCCGGCCGGCGAGCGACCACGGCCGGCGGCTCGGATCCCCCGCGGATCCGAGCCGTCGGCACACGGAGCCCGCCGCCTCGAAGCCACAATGATGGAAGGACCCGACCGCAATGACCATCATCTGGTCCGGCCTCGCGCTCGGTGCGATCTACGCACTGGTGGCGATCGGCTACAACATCGTCTTCCTCTCCCAGAAGACCTTCAACTTCGCCCAGGCGGCGCTCATGATGCTCGGTGCGTTCCTCGCGTACGTCGGCATCGTCGTCTGGGGTCTGCCCTGGTGGCTCGTCGCGATCGGCGCGGCCGTGATCGTCGGCGGGATCGCCGCGCTGGAGGAGCGCGTCGCCATCCGACCGGTGAAAGACCCGCACAACCTGCTCGTCACCACGCTCGGCGCGTCGATCATCATGGAAGGCGTCGCACAGGTGATCTGGGGCGGTGAGCCCAAGCGTGTCCCCTTCTTCATGGGCGACCAGGTGCTCGAGTTCCTCGGCGGCCGCGTGTACCCCGTCGAGATCGCCCTGATCGTGCTCGTGATCGTGCTCGTGGTGGTGCTCACCCAGTTCGCGAAGCGGAGCATGACCGGCATCGCCCTGCTCGGCATGAGCGAGAACCGGGAGGCGGCCCAGCTGCGCGGCGTGAACGTGCGGCGCTTCGCCCTGCTGGCCTTCATCTTCACGGGGGTGCTCGCCGGGTTCCTCGGCGTCTTCGTCGGGCCCAAGACCTACGCGGTCGCGACCCTCGGCGCCTCGCTCGCGCTCAAGGGCTTCGTGGTGCTCGCCATCGGCGGCTTCGGGTCGCTGGGCGGCGTGCTGGTCGGGGGGCTGATCGTCGGACTCGCCGAGGCCCTCGCCACGCGCTACATCGGCGCGGACTACGCGGGGCTGACGGTGTTCTTCATCCTGATCGTGATCCTGATGGTCAAACCGACGGGGCTCTTCACCCGTCGCGTGGAACGGACGGTGTGACCATGGCCGCTCTCTGGCTGAAACTGCGTGCCGTCCCCGGGTGGCTCTGGCCGCTCGCCATCGGCGCGGTGCTGCTCGTGCTGCCCTTCCTGGGGCTCAACTACGGCGCGACCCGGCAGATCGAGCTCACGCTCATCCTCGCCCTCATCGTGCTCGGCCTGAACCTCTCGCTCGGCTACGCCGGCGAGCTCGCGATGGGTCAGGTCGCCATGTACGCCGCCGGTGCCTACGCGGCGGGTCTCGCCAACAAGGCCGGCGTGACCGACATCTGGCTGCAACTGCTGATCGGCGGAGGGGCCGCCCTGATCGTCGGCCTGATCTCCGGCATCCCCGGGCTCCGGCTCGGCAGCTGGTCGCTCGCGATGACCTCGTTCTTCCTGATCCTGATCGTCCCCGACGTGCTGTCGATCTTCAAGGAGGAGACCGGCGGTCGCAACGGCCTGGCCGGCATCATGCCCGCGACCTCCTTCGGGCAGATGATCGACGGGCGGACGTACTACGTGCTGATCGTCGCGATCGCGATCGTCGTGTTCGCCCTCATCCGCAACCTCGTCGTGTCCGACCACGGCACCGCCCTGCGCGTGCTCAAGCAGAGCCCCGTGCTGGCGTCGTCCATGGGCATCTCGGTCTTCCGCGCCAAGCTCACCGCGTACGCGATCGGCGCGGTGCCGGCCGGCATCGCGGGCGTGCTGTTCGCCAACCTCGACCTGTTCATCTCGCCGGAGGCGTTCGCGTTCTCCTTCGCGATGACGGTGCTCGCGGCGTCGATCTTCGGCGGATCCGCAAGCATCTACGGGGCGCTCATCGGCGCGGCCGTGCTGCAGTTCGGCATGAACCAGTCGACGAACTTCAGCAAGTTCGGCCTCATCATCTCCGGTGCGTTCCTGCTCATCGGAGGGGTCGCATTCACCGGCGGTCTCTCCGGGCTCGTGCGCAGCCTCGTGCGCAAGGCCGACATCGCTGCGAAGCGCAGGGTCGGCATCGAGCCCGTGCCCGCAGCCCCGGCCGACGTCGAGAGGCTCGACGGCGCCCTGCTGCGCACCGACGGTGTCTCGAAGGCGTTCGGTGGCAACCAGGCGCTCTCGAAGGTCTCGATCGAGGCGGCGCCGGGCGCGGTCACCGCGATCATCGGGCCCAACGGCTCGGGCAAGACCACGCTGCTGAACATGATCTCGGGGTTCTACCGCACCGACGCCGGCACGATCGAGCTCGACGGGCGGCCCATCCAGGGGCTCTCGTCGTATCGGGTCGCGCGGGCCGGAGTGTCGCGCACGTTCCAGACCCCCAACATCCCCGAGAAGCTCACCGTGTTCGAAGCCGTGCAGGCCGGGTGCTACGCGACCGAGCGCGCCAGCGTGTTCGCGTCGGTGCTGCGCCTGCCGTCGTTCTGGCGGGCGCGTCGGGAGAACCGCGCGGCGGCCGAACGTGCCCTGGCACTGGTCGGGCTGAGCGCGCAGCGCGACGAGCCGGCCGACTCCCTCCCGCTCGGCAACCGCCGCCTGCTGGAGGTCGCCCGCAGCCTCGCGGCCTCGCCCCAGGTCGTGCTGCTCGACGAGGTCGCCTCCGGCCTCGACGAGGACGAGCTGGAGGTGCTGGAGAGCCTGGTGCGCCGGCTGCGCGACGCCGGGATGACCGTGATCCTCGTGGAGCACAACTTCCAGCTGGTGCTGCGTCTCGCCGACGACATCTACGTGCTCGCCCAGGGCGCGGTCATGGCGCACGGCACCCCGGAGCAGATCGAGAGCAACCCGCGCGTGATGGAGGAGTACCTCGGCGTCACGGCGGAGACCAACGCGGCGGGAGGCGGCGACCATGAGTGACGTGCTGCTGGAGGTGTCGGCGCTGCAGACCGGCTACGGCGACCTGACCGTGGTGCGCGACGTGTCGCTCACGGTGCGGTCGGGAGAGATCACGGTGCTGCTCGGTCGCAACGGCGCCGGCAAGACCACCACGCTGCGTGCCATCACCGGATTGAACCGGGTCACGGGCGGGTCCGTCTCCTACCTGGGGGCGCCCCTCGCCGACGCGCCGCACAAGCGGGTCGCGCGCGGGATCTCCTACGTGCAGGAGGGCAAGAAGGTCTTCCGTGAGCTGACGATCGAGCAGAACCTGATCCTCGGCGGCTTCTCGCGACGCCTCGGCAAGCGCGGCCTCGCCTCCTCGGTCGACGAGATCTACCAGCTGTTCCCGATCCTCGGCAGCAAGCGGGCCCTCCCGGCTGCGAGCATGTCGGGCGGACAGCAGCAGATGCTCGCGATCGGGCAGGCGCTCATGGCGAAGCCGAAACTGCTGATCCTCGATGAGCCGAGCCAGGGCCTGGCCCCCGTGATCGTGAAGGAGGTCATGGAGCGGGTGCACGAGCTGAAGGCGACCGGCATCGGCATCCTCCTCGTCGAACAGGCGGTGCAGGAGTCCGTCGCGATCGCCGACGAGGTGGCCGTGATCGAGATGGGCCGCACGACGCTCGCGGGCGCCGCGGCCGACGTGTCCCTGGAGGATCTGCAGCGGGCGTACTTCGGCGCGGTCGCGTGACGGCAGGCGGTCCCGGGGGTGTCCGCCGCTAGTCTGGGCGGGTGGATGACGGTGCGGGGATCGAGCAGTACTGGCGCGACGCGAGGGCGGCGCTGCCGCACCTTCCCGAAGCGGTGCCGGAGGCATGGGCGTTCGGTGCCACCCCGGCGCACGCCGACGAGCTGCTCGCGCTGGTGCTCGCCGGTGTGAAGGTCGGCACCGCGTCGTCGCTGTGGGACTACGAGGCGACCGGCGACCCGCTGCCCGAGGTGGGTGAGCTCAGCATCATCCTCGACGGACGCGGGGAGCCGCGCGCCGTGATCGAGACGACCGCGCTCGAGGTCGTGCCGTTCGACCGGGTCGATGCCGTGCACGCCTTCGCCGAGGGGGAGGGTGACCGCACGCTGGAGCACTGGCGCGAGGTGCACGAGCGCTACTGGCGCACCCACTCCGAGAGCCCGCGCGGCTACGCCCCGGACATGCCCGTGCTCTGCGAGCGGTTCCGGCTCGTCCTCCCCGTCTGACCGGGGCCGCGCCTGACCGTGACCTCGCCCGACCTCCGCTCGGATCAGTCCGGCAGCACGGCCGCGGGCGGATAGCCGAGCACCGTTGTCTGTTCGCGTCCGAACGCCGTGGTGACGCGGTGGGCGATGCGCCAGCGACCGTCCACCCGGCGATACGCCACGTCGTAGTACCCGCGCATCGCCACGCGGGGTGCGCCCGGGTCCGCAGGGTGGTCGCCGTGGAACTCGAGGTGCACGCGGGCGGTCGCCCGGTCGCCGTCGAACCGCAGCTGCGGCAGGTGCAGGAAGTGGATGCCCGAGAACGGGGCGTCGCGGCAGAACGCCTCCAGCGCAACACGACCCTGTACGAACGTGACGGGCGGCGCGTCGCCTACGGGCCGGGACTGGTACACCCCGTCGTCCGTGAAGAGCGCGCTCCACGCGGCGCCGTCGCGTTCGTCGAACGAGCGCGCGTACGTCGCCTCCAGGTCGATGAGCTCCAGGCGGTCCTCCAGCAGCCGCAGCCGCCGTTCGATGTCCGCGGTCATGTCATCCTCCTCGCGCTCTCGGCTGTCGTCCGCACCCGCTCCCGGAACGCGGTGGAGGGGTCGTCCGGTCCTCGCCGTCCGCGTGGGCCGTCGCCCTCGGGATCGCGCAGGCGCCCGGCATCGGACCGGGTCCAGTCGCGCACCGCGAGGCGCTCGACGATCCGCCAGCCGTCCGGGTCGCGGCGCAGGTGGTCGAGGTAGCGGAAGCCGCTCGTGAAGTTGCGGGTCTCGTCTTCGGCCGGGGATCCCCAGTGCACAGCGGTGCCGGAGGTCTCCGCGTACGCGTGGTCGCCGAGCAGCTCGACCGTGTGGTTGGCGGTGAGGTGCGCAGTGCCGTCGAAGACCGCGGTCCGTTCGCGCAACCAGGCCACGTAGGCGTCGGCGTCACCGGAGAAACCGGTGTGGTGGTCGACGCCGTCCGTGGCATACACCGCACGCACCGCGCCCCAATCCGCCCGGTCGACCGCAGCACAGTAGCGGAGCACGAGGGCGTGGATCTCCTGACGATCGACCAGCTCCGCGAGGTTCATGCTCGATCCGGCAGGTTGGTCCAGCCGCGGCCCTCCGCGCGGCCGTACCAGCCGGAGGCGGCGAGCGTGCCGCCGTCGACCGGAATGGTGTGTCCGGTCACGAAGGCGGCGTCGTCGGAGGCGAGGAACGCCACCACGCCCGCGAAGTCCTCCGGTCGACCGAAGCGCCCGGCAGGGAGCCAGGAGCGCAGCAGAGCGGGGTCGCGTCCGGCGAGCATCAGCTCGGCCGGTGTCTGAGGGGTGTCGGCGAGGTCGGGGGCGATCGCGTTGACGCGGATGCCGGAGGGGCCGAGCTCGACCGCCAGGCTCTTGGTGAAGGCGGACACGCCGGCGTTGTAGGCGGAGTACACCGCGTTGCCGGGGATGCCGCGGAAGGCCTCCACGGTGGACACGTTCACGATGCTGCCGCGCCCGGCCGCGATCATTCCGGGCAGCAGGGCGTGCGTCACCGCGAACACGTGCCAGAGGTTCAGCTCGTGCAACCGCTGCCACTGCTCCGGTGGGCTCTTGGCGAAGAACGACTTCGCGGGGCGGAAGTCGCCGACGTTGTTGACGAGCACCTCCGCATGACCGTGCTGCTCCTGAACGTGGGCCGCCAGGCGGGCGACCGTGTCGTCCCGGGTGATGTCGCCGACGAGCGCGGTGCAGCTCCCGCCGTCTTCCTCGATCTCCGACGCTGTCGCCTCAGCGGCGTCGGCGTCGATGTCGACCAGCACCACGTGGTCGCCCTCAGCGGCGAAGCGGCGGCTGATGCCGCCACCGATGCCGAGCGCACCGCCGGTGACGACGATCGTGCGCGGAGAGCGGGGAGGTACGTCTTCGTGACCCATGCAACAAACCTAGCATTTGGTTGGTAGCATGGACAGGCCGTCGCACCGGAGCGCGGTACGGAGGAGTGCGCAGTGAGTCTGGTCATCGATTTCGCGGGGAAGGTCGTCGCGGTCACCGGCGGCGGTCGCGGTGTCGGCCGGGGCGTGGTCGACGCGTTCCTGGACGCCGGGGCCGAGGTCGAGTTCTGCGGGCGCTCCGAGCCCGACGGGGTTCCCGAGCGCGACGGGCGCCGCGCTTCCTTCCGCCCCGTCGACGTGCGCGACGCGGCGCAGAACGAGGCGTGGATCCGCGACGTGGCCGAGCGCCACGGACGGCTCGACGTACTCGTCAACAACGTCGGCGGCTCCCCCTTCGGCCGGTTCGAGGCGGGCTCGCCCCGCTACTTCCAGGCGATCACCGAGATCAACTTCCTCTCGGCCGCCGTCGCCACGCGTGCCGCGTTCGAGCCTCTGCGCGCAGCGAAGGGCAGTGTCGTCAACATCACCTCGATCAGTGCGCGCCGTCCGAGTCCGGGCACCGCCGTCTACGGGGCGGCCAAGGCGGCACTGGAGAGCCTGACCCGCAGCCTCGCCGTCGAGTGGGCCCCCGAGATCCGCGTCAACGCGGTCAGCAGCGGGCTCGTGCACACCGAGAGCGCCGCCGATCACTACGGCACGCCCGAGCAATACGCCGAGATCGCGCGCACCATCCCGCGCGGACGTCTCGCCGACCCCGCCGAACTCGGGGCCGTGTGCGTCGTGCTCGCCTCCCCCCTCTCCGCGCACCTCACCGGTGCCGTGATCCCGGTCGACGGCGGCGGCGAATGGCCGGCCTTCCTCGCCCACACCCCGAACGCCGACATCGTGCGGCAGGCCGACCGCCTGCCCGACTCTGGAGGAACCCCCTCATGACCGAAGCCGTCATCGTCTCCGCCGTGCGCTCGCCCATCGGCCGCGCGTTCAAGGGCAGCCTGAAGGACATGCGCGGCGACGACCTCGCGACGCAGATGGTGCGCGCCGCCGTGGAAGCCGTGCCGGGACTCGACCCCGCCGGGATCGACGACCTGATGATGGGGTGTGCGCAGCCGGCCGGTCAGCAGGGGTACAACATCGGCCGCATGGTCGCGCTGCAGCTCGGGTGGGACGGCGTGCCCGGCACCACCGTCAACCGCTACTGCGCGTCCTCGCTGCAGACCACTCGCATGGCCTTCCACGCGATCAAGGCGGGCGAGGGCGACGTGTTCGTGTCGGCCGGGGTCGAGGCGGTGTCGCAGTTCGGGTCCGGCAAGGCCGACGGCATGCCCGACACCAAGAACCCGCGGTGGGCCGACGCCGCTGCCCGCACCGCCCGGGACGCGCAGGACCCGGAGTTCGTGTGGTCCGACCCGCGCGCGCGCGGCGAGCTCGCCGACATCTACATCGCGATGGGCGAGACCGCCGAGAACGTGGCCTCGTTCCGCGGCGTCTCCCGGCGCGAGCAGGACGAGTGGGCCGTGCTCAGCCAGAACCGTGCCGAGGCCGCGGCCGCCCGCGGCTTCTGGCAGAAGGACATCACTCCCGTGCGTCTGACCGACGGCACGCTGGTCTCGGCCGACGACGGCCCCCGCGCGGGGGTGACCCTGGACGGCATCAGCGGGATGCAGCCCGTGTTCCGCCCGCACGGCACCGTGACGGCCGCGAACTGCTGCGCGCTGAACGATGGGGCGGCGGTGCTCGTGGTCATGAGCGACACCCGAGCCGCCGAGCTGGGGCTGACCCCGCTCGCTCGCATCGTGTCGACCGGGGTGTCGGCGCTGTCGGCCGAGATCATGGGGCTCGGTCCCGTGCAGGCCGTCGAGCGGGCGCTCGCCCACGCCCGCATGAGCATCGGCGACATCGACCTCCTGGAGATCAACGAGGCGTTCGCGGCCCAGGTCGTGCCGTCCATCGCGGACATCGGCATCGATCCGGAGCGCGTGAACGTCAACGGCGGCGCGATCGCCCTCGGCCACCCCTACGGCATGACGGGTGCGCGCATCACGACCACGGCGATCAACGCGCTGCGGGAGCGAGACGAGCAGTTCGCGGTCGAGACCATGTGCACCGCGGGTGGCCAGGGCATGGCGATGGTGCTCGAGCGCCTGAGCTGAAGCCCCGGATCCCGGTCAGGCCTCTTCGGCCTGGAACACGATGCTGTGATCCTCGCTGCCGCCGTCGCGCAGCAGCGTGAGGGTGAGCGTGGTGGGCCACGCCGCGGCGACCGGGAATCCCTGCACCCCCGCCGCGATGGTGGCGGACGAGCCGGGCGGGACCGTCGTCGAGCCCGTGGTGGGCCCGGTCATCCAGTCCAGCTCGGGTGACACCGCGACCGACCACGTCACGGTGATCGGCGTCGTCCCAGGGTTGCCGACCACCGCTCCCGGCCAGGTGAAGGTCGCGCGGTCGATGGTGACGGGCAGCATCTGCACCGCCGGGCGCGCGGTGGACGCCGCCGCCAGTGGCGCCGCGCAGGTCACCGCCACCACCGGTACCGTCCACACCGCCGCCCGCATCGCCGTGCGTCGCGTGATCCCCGCCGATCGGTCGTGTCCCCGCATCCCCGTCCTTCCCCGTGGCCGACCTCGAAGGCTACCGGCCGGGGGTCGCGCGGGCCAATCGACCGCGGCGGGTCAGGCGCGGTCGCGGAGCTCGGACTTGAGGATCTTGCCGGTGGCGTTGCGGGGGAAGTCCTCCACGAGCACGAACTCGCGCGGCACTTTGAAGTTCGCCAGGTGCCGGCGGCAGAAGGTCTCGAGTTCGGCGGCGTCGGGGCGCGGCTCCGCATTGTGCAGCAGCAGCACGTAGGCGCGGCCGACGGTGCCGAGCCGGTCGTCGTCCACACCGATCACGGCCGACTCGTTCACCGCCGGGTGCTTGCGCAGCGCGTTCTCGACCTCGGCGGGGTACACGTTGAAGCCGCCGACGATGAACATGTCCTTCAGGCGGTCGGTGATCTTGAGGCAGCCGTGCTCGTCGAGACGGCCGACGTCGCCGGTGTGGAACCAGCCGTCCGCGTCGAGCACGGCGTCGGTCGCGGCCGGGTCCTCGAAGTAGCCGAGCATCACATTGGGGCCGCGCAGCAGGATCTCGCCGTCCACGTCGACCCCCGCGTCGTTCCCCTTCTCGTCCACGACCCGGATCTCCACGCCCTCGACCGCGGGTCCGGTGGTCTGGGCCGTGTGCTCCAGCGACTCGCCGGGGCGGGAGAGGGTGGCGACGACGCACTCGGTGAGGCCGTACGCCTGGGCCACGGTCTCGAAGCCGAGCACGTTCACCATGTCGTGGAAGAGCGTCGCGGGGGCGGCCGTGGCCCCGGCGATCGCGAACCGCAGCGACGACAGGTCGTACTCGCTGAGGCGGGGGTGGTCGAGCAGCGATGTGAAGATGGTGGGCACGCCGGGCAGCACGCTGATGCGGGCGGACTGCACGAGGTCGAGCAGGCGGTCGGCGTCGAACACGGCCAGGGGGTAGATCGTGGTGCCGGCCATGAGCGACGTGATCATGCCCGCCTTGTAGCCGAAGCCGTGGAAGAAGGGGTTCACGACGGCGTAGCGGTCCTCCGGCGTGAGGCGGGCTCCGAGGCCCCAGGCGCGCGCGACCGACAGGGTCTGCCGGTGCGCGCTGAGCACGCCCTTGGGCACGCCCGTGGTGCCCGAGGTGAACAGCACGTCCATGATGTCGTCCGGACCGACCGCCGCGGCAGCCTCGGCCACCCGTGACGGTGCCACGGCTCCACCGCCGGCGAGGAAGGCGTCCCACGACAGCAGCCCGCCGGCACCGTCGCCGTCCAGGCAGACCACGGTGCGGAGGTGCGGGAGCCCGGGGAACACCGGGCCGTCCCCGCCGCGCTCGGCCGCTGCATCGCGCAGCATCTCGCTGTAGGACTTGCCGAGGAAGCCGTCCGCCAGCACGAGCGCGGTGGCGCGGGAGCGGGCGAGGATCTCGGCGGCTTCGTGACCCGTGAAGCGGGTGTTCAACGGCACGACCGCGATCCCGACCAGCTGGGCGCCGAGCATCGCGAGGATGAACTCGTACCGGTTGGGCGCCCAGAGACCGATGCGGTCGCCGGGCGCCACGCCCTGCGCCAGGTAGGCGCGGGCGACGTCCTCCACGCGGTCCCGCAGCTCGGCGTAGCCGATCGTCACGTCGCCGTCGACGATGGCGGGGTGATCGCCGAGCGCCGCCATCTCCGTGAGGAGGGCGGGGACCGTGGTGGCTTCCGAGACTGTCATGGACGTCCTTTCCCAGATCATGCGTACACTCCGAAGGGATGTTTCGGGAAACCGCTCGCATGCGGCACACTTGAGCAAGCGCTTGTGAGATTTTCTGTGAAGGAGCAGCAATGGCAACGACCAAAAGCGGAGGCCGCCAGGAGCAGAGCTCCGAGCGGCGCGATCAGATCCTCTCGATCGCCGCGCGCCTGATCGCCAAGCGCGGGTACTCCGCGACCACGGTCCGCGACATCGCCGACGAGGCCGGCATCCTCTCCGGAAGCCTCTACCATCACTTCTCCTCCAAGGAGGCGATCCTCCAGGAGATCCTGGGCAGCTTCATGACCGGGCTGCTCGATCGGTTCGAGGAGATCGTGGCCGAGGGCGGCAGCCCCCGCGACATCCTCGACAAGCTCATCGCGCACGCCTTCACGACGATCGAGAGCCAGCCCGACGCGGTCGGCCTCTACCAGAACGAGCTGTCGTTCCTCGGCCGCCAGCCCGGCTTCGAGTTCCTGCGCGAGAACAGCGAGCGCATCGAGGAGCTGTGGCTGTCGCAGATCCGTGAAGGGCAGAAGGTCGGCGTGTTCCGCGACTCCATCGACGCGCCCATCGCCTACCGCTTCATCCGCGACGCCGTGTGGTCCACGGTCGCGTGGTACCGGCCCGGCCGCGGGCACACCGCCGCCAGCCTGACCGACAACTTCCTCGACCTGCTGCACAAGGGCCTCCTCTCCGACTGAGCGGAGCCCGCGTCAGTCTGCGACCTCGCGGCTGCGGGTGCCGCGCGGGTCGAGCACGTCGCGGATCAGCCGCAGCTCCTCCGCGTCGGGCGTGCGCGTGAGGGGTGCGGCGCTCGCATCCAGCGCGAAGCCGGTGCTGTCCGCCACGAGCTGCGGGTCGACGCCGGGGTGCACCGAGAGCACCGTCACGATGCCGTCCGCGTCGAAGCCGAGCACGGCGAGGTTGGTGACGATCACGCCGAGGCGGTGGTGCTCCAGCCCGGCTTCGGCCGCACGGTCGGTGCCGACACCCGACACCATGTCCACCGACTCCACGAACACGCGGGGGCTGTGCCGGGCCACCCAGTAGTCCACACGGTGGTTGGCCGTGTTGCCCGGAGCCCCGCGCACGCCGATCAGCTGCTTGGTGGGGCGGTCCCAGTCGCCGATGAGCGAGATGTTCTGGTTGCCGTGCCGGTCGATCTGGCTGGCGCCCATCATGCTCTGGCGTCGGCCGGTCGCGAGGATGTCGAAGATGCGGCGGAACGGCGCCCACCCCTCGATCGTCGGTGCGGGGGCTGCGGTGTCGCCGGGCATCGGCGGACCGCTGAGGAAGAAGGCCTCGCCGTCGCTGAGCACCAGGTCGGGCGCCGTGGTGAGCTTGGCCAGACGGGCGCCGAGGGACGGGATGATCCCGACGGCGTGGGCGAGCACCTCGCCGGAGTCGCGGTAGGTGTCGGCGCAGGCCGCGACGCAGACCTCGGCGGTGGTGGCGACGGTCGCGGGCGTGGGGGCGACGGTGGTCATGACTCTCCTCGGTTGGCGTGGAAGCGGGCGACGGCGGCGTGGTACCCCGCCTCGTCGCTGTGCAGGTACGTGCGCGCGAACTCCGCCCACGCGTCGGGGTCCTTGGCGGATGCGGCGTAGTGCTTCTGGAACGCCTCGTCGCGGTCGTAGTCGGGCGCGCACGTGGTGAAGTGCGCCCCGCGTGGTGCCTCGACCACGGCGGAGGCGTAGAGGCGGCTGAACAGCAGCGTGTGGAACGAGCCCTCGTCGAGCAGTGCGGCGGTCGGCACGACCTTCTCGGCCGAGACGATCGTGCGCTGCGCGGCCATCGCGAACAGGTCGTCGAAGTACGGGTCGGGGCCGAGGTACTGCGCGTTGCCCTGTGGGTCGGCGCGGTTCACGTGCACGAGGGCGACATCGAGGGGGAGCGCCGGCATCGCGACGTACTCGGCGTCGGAGTAGGGGGAGCGGACGGTGCGCAGCCGAGGGTTCGCCGGGAGCACGTCGGAGCCGAGGCCCGCGCGGATCGGGAGGAAGTCGAGGCGGGCGTTCGCGGCACGCAGCCCCGCGACGAACATCCCCTCGTCGTACTCCTCGACCTCGATCGCCCCGCGCTCGCGCGCCCGCGTGAACAGCGGATCGAGCGGGATGCTGTCGAGCGACACGAAGCCGTAGACGAGGCGACGGATGCGCCCGGCCTCGGCGAGCAGCCCCACGTCGGGGCCGCCGAAGGCCACCACGGTGAGGTCGGTGATGTCGCGGCGCAGGATCTCGCGCACCAGGGCCATGGGCTTGCGCCGCGACCCCCACCCGCCGATGCCGACCGTCATCCCGCTCTCGAGGGTGCCGATCGCCTCCTCGATGCTGACCTGCTTGTCCGCCATTCCCGCTCCTTCGCGCGACCGACGCTAAACCTAGCGCTTGTTTGGGAATCACAGTAGCATGCCCGGGAGGGCGAGCAGCGAGGGAGCTGGATGATGCCGGAGCAGGCGCAGGATCGACCCGCCGACCACGTCGTGGTCACCGGGGGAGCGAGCGGGATCGGCGACGCGGTGGTGCGGCTGCTCCGCGAGCGCGGACTCACCGTGACGGTGTTCGACCTGAGCCCGAGCGCCCACGACGACGTGAGCTCCGAGGCGGTCGACCTGCGTGACGAGGCGGCGGTCGAGGCCGCGATGGAACGCGCCTGGCAACGCGCGCCCGTGGGCGGCGTGGTCGTGTGCCACGGAATCCGCGGGGCGTACATGCCCGCGCTGGAGATCGGCCTCGACCGGCTGCGGCTGCTGTACGACGTGCACGTCGTCGGGGCGCTCGCCGTGTCGCGGGCCCTCGTGCGGCGTCTCGATGGAGAACCAGGGTCGATCGTGATGGTGTCGTCGACCACGGCCTATCGCGGCTGGGCGAACCAGGCCGACTACGGTCCGGCGAAGGCGGCGGAGCGGCAGCTGATGGAGAACCTCGCGGTCGAGTGGGCGCCGCTCGGCGTGCGCGTGAACGCGGTCGCCCCCGGCCACACGCTCACCCCGATGGTGCAGGAGCTGGTGGCCGGCGGCTACGACCTCGCCGCGGTCGAGCGCCGCACGCCGCGCGGCCGTCTCGCCGATCCCGAGGAGATCGCCGCCGCGATCATCTGGCTGCTGCGCGATGCCACGCACGTGATCGGCCAGTGCCTGCCGGTGGATGGTGGCTGGACGGTCGTGGGCCGATGATGCCGCAGCGCGCGCTCGGCGACCTGCGGGTCTCGGCGCTCGGGATGGGCGCGATGACGCTCACGCAGACCCCGGAGTCGGATGTCGAGCGGGGCGTCCGCGCCGTGCACGCCGCGGTCGATGCCGGCATCACGCTGTTCGACACCGCCGACTCGTACGGACCGTCGAGCGAGATGGGCGTGAACGAGCGCGCCCTCGCCGCGGCCCTGCGCCGGCACCCCGACGCGAGGGACCGCGTGGTCGTCGCCACGAAGGGCGGCCACACGCGCGGGCCCGCCGCGACGTGGTGGGTGGACGGCACCCCCGCGCATCTCGCCGCCGCCGCGCGTGCCTCGGCGCGGCGTCTCGGACTCGACGCGCTCCCGCTCTACCAGCACCACCGGCCCGACGTGCGCGTGCCCTATGCGGACTCGATGGGGGCCCTGCGGCAGCTGGTGGACGACGGGGTCGTGGTGCGGGTCGGGGTGTCGAACGTCGACGTTGCGCAGCTCGACCTCGCCCGGGGCGTCCTCGGCGACGCGCTCGTGAGCGTGCAGAACGAGTACAGCTTCCTGGAGCGGTCGAGCGAGCCCGTGCTGCGGCGCTGCGAGGAGCACGGCCTGGCGTTCCTCGCGTGGGGTCCGCTCGGCGGCATGCGCCAGGCGAAGGCGCTCGGCGGGGCGGCGGCGCCCGTGGCCGAGGTGGCGGCGCGCTCCGGCGTCAGCCCGCAGCGCGTGGTGCTGGCGTGGCTGCTCGCACGATCGCCCGTGCTGATCCCGATCCCCGGTGCGAGCCGGCCGGAGAGCGTGCGGGATTCCGTCGCGGCGGTCGAGCTGACGCTGGACCCCGCCGACCTGCGGCTGCTCGACGGCGCCGGTCAGGCGGTGCCGGGATGAGGCTCCTGCAGCAGCTCGACCCGCACGTCGTCGGGCCCGAGCACGTACACGTAGCGGAAGCCGTCGAGCGGTCCGGCCGTCGCGGTCATGACCGCCGAGAGCGGGTGGTGGCCGAGCTCCGCCAGCCGCGCGAGGCTCTGCGCGATGTCGGGCACCGTGATCGCGGGGTGGGCAGCGCCGATGTGGCCGTTGTGCGGGTCGATGCGCGCAGCGTCGACCCCGCGGTACTCCGCGAGCTCCAGGAAGACGCCGTCGTCGAGCCGCACGAACGTGAGCAGGATCTCGGCACCGGGGCGTCCGGTCGCGGCCTCGACCGCGGGGCCGCTCTTGACCAGGGGGCCGGTCACCGTGCCGCCCGTCGCGGCGGCGTAGAACGCGGCGGCCGCCGCCGTGTCGCTCACGGTGATGCCCATGTGGTGCAGGCGCGGCATGCCGTCTCCCATCTCTCAAGCAAACGTTTGTTCGATTACTATCGCGGAGGAACCCCATGAGTGCAAAACCCGTCATCGACCTGACCGGACGCGTCGCCGTCATCACCGGCGCCGCCGGAGGGCAGGGCCGCTCGCACGCCGCTCTGTTCCACGAGCTCGGCGCCGACCTGGTGCTGACCGACCTCGACGGGGCGGCCGTGCAGGAGGTCGCGACCGCGTACGGCGATCGCGCGATCGGCCTCGCGCACGACGTCTCCTCCGCCGACGCGTGGGGCGCGGTCGCCGAGGCTGCGCGCGAGCGGTTCGGCCACGTGGACGTGCTGGTGAACAACGCCGGGTTCTGCCCCGAAGGACCGCTCGCGGAAACGGCCGAGCGCGTCATCCGTCTCACGCTCGACGTGAACCTCATCGGCCCCATGCTCGGCGTGCAGGCGCTGCTCCCGCTCCTGGGCGACGGCGGCTCGATCATCAACATCGCCTCGACGGCCGGGGTCGCCGGCTACGCCAACCGCGTGCCCTACTCGGCGTCGAAATGGGGGCTGCGGGGGGTCTCCCACGCGTTGGCCCGCGAGCTGGCGGGCAGCGGCATCCGCGTGAACACCGTGTGTCCCGGCGCCGTCGACACGCCCATGATCACCGAGGACACCCGGGCGGGGGTCGGGTTCATCTCACGCATCCCCATCCCGCGCGCGGGCCGGCCCGAGGAGATCTCGGCACTCGTCGCCTACCTCGCGAGCCCGGCCAGCAGCTACTGCACCGGACAGGACTTCGTCATCGACGGCGGTCAGGTCGCCTGATGCCGTCGTACGCGTTCGACGGCGTGGTTCCGGTGGTCGACCCGACCGCGTTCGTGCACGAGACCGCGAGCCTGATCGGTGACGTCGTGATCGGTCCCGGCTGCTACATCGGACCCTTCGCGAGCCTGCGCGGAGACTTCGGTCGCATCGTCGTGGGGGAGGGGTCGAACGTGCAGGACTCGTGCGTCATCCACGCGTTCCCCGGTGCGGACGCGGTGCTCGACCCGCACAGCCACGTCGGCCACGGGGCGGTGCTGCACGGCTGCCGCATCGGGTCGTTCGCGCTGATCGGCATCGGGGCCACCGTGCTCGACGGCGCCGAGATCGGGGCGGACGCGCTGCTGGGCGCGGGTGCCGTGGTCACCGGGGGCACCGTGATCCCGCCCGGGTCGAAGGCGCTCGGAGCCCCGGCGCGGGTGGTCGGGCTCCTCGACGACGACGCGCAGGAGTGGAAGCGGAACGGCGTGCGCATCTACCAGGAGCTCGCCCGGCGCAGCCGTGAGACCCTGGTGGCGGTGGAGCCGCTGCCGGCTGCGGAGCCCGACCGCCGACGCACCACCTGGGCCGCGGACGCCGCGACCCCGCTGCACCGTCGACGCGCGGAGGGACCCCGGTGAGCACGGCCGAGTTCACGGACTGGCTCGACATCACCCGCACGATCCTGCGGTACGGGCGCTACGCCGATCAGCGGAGGTTCGCCGACATGGCGTCGTTGTTCGTGCCGGACGGGCGGATGCTCCTGTATCGGCCGCGTGCCGGTCACCCGGCCGAGACGCCGCGGGGGACGGCGGAGCTGGTCGCGGCGTTCGAGGCCCTCACGGCCTTCGTGGCGACCAGTCACGCGCTGTCTCCGAGCGATGTGGAGGTGCGAGGCGACACCGCCCGGGTGCATACGGCCTGCCTGTCGCACCACATCCGCGAGACCTCGGAGGGACGCATGCGCTTCACCCTCGCCGACCGCTACGACGACGACCTCGTGCGGGTGGACGGCCGCTGGCTGTTCCGCGAGCGCCGCAAGTACACCGACTGGACCGAGACCACCCCGCTCCGCCGCTGAGGCCGCCGCCAGGGCTGCGGTCAGAGGCGTGCGAGGGCCCAGGGCTCGGCGGCGGCGCGGAGCTCGCGCGGGGTGCCGAACAGGGTGCCGAGGGCGTGCGCGCGCTTGAACACCAGGTGCGCGTCGTGCTCCCACGTGATCGCGATCCCGCCGTGCAGCTGGATCATCTCTCCCGCGACCCGGGTGAGCGCTTCCGAGCACACGGCCTTCGCGATCGTGGCCAGCTCCGCGCGGTCGGGGGCGCCGGACGCGAGGGCGTCGGCGGCCGCGCGCGACGCGGTGCGCGCCACCTCCACCCGCACGTGCAGGTCGGCCATGCGGTGCTTGAGCGCCTGGAACGAGCCGATGGGTCGTCCGAACTGCACCCGCTGCTGCGCGTAGGCCACGGTGTCGTCGAGGGCCCGCGCCGCTGTGCCCGCCTGCACCGCCGCGACCGCCGCGAGCGCGAGCGCCCGCACGTCGTCGAGCACCGCGGGATCGCCGTCGCCGAGCGGACGGGCAGGGACCCCGTCGAACCGGAGGGTGGCGAGCCGCAGGGTCTGGTCCATCGTCGGGTCGTCCTCGCGCGCGACCGCCGCGGCGTCGAGCACCTCGAACAGGCGCGGGCCGTCGGCGGTGCGGGCCACCGCGACCAGCACGTCGGCGGGCAGCCCGTCCAGCACGAAGCCCGCCGTGCCGGTGAGCGTCCACGCCTCCCCGTCGGCCTCGGCGTGCACGTCGATGTGGTCGGGGGCGAAGCGTCCGGACGGGTCGGCCCACACGAGCGCCGCCGCCGACGATCCCTCCGCGATGCCGGGCAACAGTCGGGCGGACGCCTCCGCATCGCCCGCGGCCAGGATCGCCTGCGCCGCGATCGCGACCGAGCCGAGGTACGGCGACGGCGCGAGCGCGTAGCCGATCTCCTCCAGCGCCAGCTGCGCCTCCCGCAGTGTGAAGCCGGCGCCGCCGTGCTCCTCGGGGACGGCCATGCCGGCGATGCCGATCTCCTCGCAGAGCAGACGCCACAGGTCGGCGTCGAACCGTTGGTCCGACTCCAGGGCCCGACGCGTCGCCGCACTGTCGGCGCGTTGGCTCAGGATCCCGCGCACGAGGGCGACGAGCTCCTGCTGATCCTCATCGGGTTCGAAAGACATCACCGCTCCTTCGGAAGGATGTCGCGGGCGATGCGCGCCCGATGGAAATCCGGCGTGCCCCACGCCGCGGACAGCGCGGGCGCGAGGCCCAGCCAGATCCGCAGCGTGTGCTCGGCCGTGTAGCCGATCGCGCCGTGCACCTGCAGCGAGGTGCGCGCGGCGCGCAGCGCGGCGTCGCCCGCGGCGACCTTGGCGGCCGACACCGCCCGGTCCTCGTCGGGCTCGTCGGCGCGCAGTGCCGCGTTCCACACGAGCGGCCGCGCGAAGCTCAGCGCGATCCGCACATCCGCCAGCTGGTGCTTGAGCGCCTGGAACTCCCCGATCGGACGGCCGAACTGTTCGCGCACCTTCGCGTACGACACGGCCTCCGCGAGCAGCCGCTCTCCCGCGCCCACGAGCAGCGCGGCGGCGGCGAGGGCTGCTTCGTTCAGGGCCGCGTCGAGGGCGCCGGGCACGAGCGGGGTCGAGGCTCCCGTGGGGGAGAGCCGGGCGAGACGCCGGGTGGGCGCGACCGAGGTCAGCTCTGCGCCCGGCTCGCCCTCGTGCAGCGCGTCACCGCGGACGAGGTAGCGGTGCGTGGCCACGGCGGCGTCCACGGCGGCGGGAGCGACACCGTCGACCGCCGCGGTGGCGATGGCTCCCGCGGCGAGGGCCTGCCGCGTCCCGTCGTCCACCAGGGAGGGCAGCAGCGCGACCGTCTCCAGGTAGGGGCCGGGCACGCCGTGGTAGCCGAGCCGCTCGAACACCACCACCAGGTCGCCGAGGGTGCCGCCGAAGCCGCCCGCCTCCTCGCTCACCCGCAGCCCCAGCAGCCCGAGCTCGGCGAACTGCGCCCACAGGGCGAGCCCGGGGGCGGTGTCGCCGTCGGCCCAGGCACGTGCGACGTCGGCGCCGCCCGCGCCCTCCACGATCTCGTCGATGGCCTCCGCGAACGCGGTCTGTTCTTCCGTGGGCAGGAACCGCATCAGGCGCGCCTTCCGTCTCCGCCGCGGGGGAGTCCGAGGATCCGCTCCGCGATGATGTTCCGCTGCACCTCGTTGGTGCCCGCGTAGATGGGACCGGCGAGCGCGAACTGGTAGTCGTCGACCCAGCGCCCGCCGTCGACCGCCGACTCCCCGCGCAGCTCGGACTCCGGTCCCAGGATGCGCAGCGCGGTCTCGTGGATGTGCACGTCGAGCTCCGACCAGAACACCTTGTTGATGCTGCCCTCCGCGCCGACCGCACCACCGTCGAGCAGGGTGCTCACGGTCTGCCACGTGAACAGCCGGTAGGCCTCCGCGCCGATCCAGGCGTCCACCACGGCGTCATCCTCGCCGGTCGCGCCCCGCTCGGACTGCAGTGCGATCAGGCGGTCGGTCGCGGCGAGGAACCGTCCCGGCGCCCGCAGCGACAGTCCGCGCTCGTTGCCCGCGGTGCTCATGGCCACGCGCCATCCGTCGCCGGGAGCGCCCAGCACGTCCTCATCGGGCACGAACACGTCGTCGAAGAAGATCTCGGCGAACCCGGTCGTGCCGTCGAGCTGGGCGATCGCCCGCACCGTGATGCCCTCGGCGTCCATCGGGAACAGGAAGTACGTCAGGCCGCGGTGCCGCTGCGCTTCGGGGTCGGACCGGAACAGGCCGAACCCGCGGTCGGCCCACACCGCGCGCGAGCTCCAGATCTTCTGGCCGTTGAGCACCCATCCGCCGCGGTCGTCGTCGCGGCGGGCGGTGCTGCGGATCGCGGCGAGGTCGCTGCCCGCTCCGGGCTCCGACCACGCCTGCGCCCAGATCAGCGAGCCGTCGGTCATGGCGCGCAGGTACCGCTCGTGCTGATCCGGGGTGCCGTGCTCGAACAGGATCGGCGCGAGCAGGGAGATGCCGTTCTGCGCCACCCGGGTCGGGGCGCCCGCGCGGTAGTACTCCTCCTCGAACAGCACCCACTCCGTGATTCCGGCGTCGCGGCCGCCGTACTGCTCGGGCCAGGAGACGACGGACCAGCGGCCCTCCGCCAGCTCGGCCTCCCACGCGCGGTGCGCCGCGAAGCCCTCGGCCGTGTCCATCGAGGGCAGCGGTGTGGACGGCACGTGCTCGGTGAGCCAGGCGCGCGCCTCCGCGGCGAAGGCCTCCTGCGCGGGGGTGAGGTCGAGGTTCATCGGGATGCTCCGTCCGCGGTGTCGGCCTTGATGGTGCGCACGTCCACGCCGCCGAGGGAGTCGCCGCCCACCTCGGCGTTGTGCGCGTGGGCGGCGTGGTGCAGCCCGAACACGGAGTCCATGCCGGGGCGCAGGCCCTGCAGATCCTCCGCCTGGTTCACGGCCTTCTTCGCGAGGGCGAGCCCGAGTCGGGGCATGCGGCCGATGCGCTCGGCGAGCTCGAGCGTGCGCTGCTCCAGCTCGGACGACGGGACGACGTGGTTGACCATGCCGAGTTCGTGCGCGCGGGCGGCGGGCATCCGGTCGCCGGTGTACAGCATCTCCTTGGCCGCGCGGGGGTTGGTCACCCAGGGGTGTGCGAAGTACTCGACGCCGGGGATGCCCATCGCGACGACCGGGTCCTGGAAGAACGCGTCGTCGGAGGCGACGATGAAGTCGCACGACCAGGCGAGCATGAGCCCTCCGGCGATGCAGGCACCCTGCACCATCGCGATCACGGGCTTGGGGATCTCGCGCCAGCGGCGGCACATCCCCAGGTAGACCTCGGACTCGCGGGCGAAGCGGGAGTCGACGCCCTGGGCTCCGACGTGGTCCCACCAGATGACGGCCCTGCGCTCGAAGCTCTGGTCGATGTCGCGCTCGGGGGTGCCGATGTCGTGCCCGGCGCAGAAGTGCTTCCCGTTCCCGCCGAGCACGATGACCTTCACGGCGTCGTCGTCCACGGCGCGGGTGAACGCGGCGTCGAGGGCGTAGGTGACCTTCGAGTTCTGGGCGTTGCGATACTGGGGGCGGTTCAGCCGGATGATCGCGGTCGCGCCGCGCACCTCGTAGGTGACCACGGCGTCCGAGTCGTCGGTCATGGCGGGTTCCTCTCTGAACTCCCGGGAGCGAAACCAAACAATCGCTTGGTTTAGTTTGATACTATACGGGAACGGTCCGCCGAAGACCACGACTCGATGAGGAGCACAGATGGACGCGACGCAGCACGACGCGGACGAGCGATTCCGCGCCGAGATCCGCGGCTGGCTGGAAGAGAACCTCACCGGTCGCTTCGCCGCGCTGCGCGGCCGCGGCGGCTCCGGTCGCGAGCACGAGGACTTCGAGGCGCGCCTGGAGTGGAACCGGCACCTGGCCGCTGCGGGGTGGACGTGCGTGGGCTGGCCGGTCGAGCACGGCGGCCGCGGACTCAGCATCGCGCAGCAGGTCATCTTCCACGAGGAGTACGCCCGCGCCGACGCCCCCGCCCGCGTGAACCATCTGGGGGAGGAGCTGCTCGGCCCCACCCTCATCGCGCATGGCACGCCCGCGCAGCAGGCCCGCTTCCTGCCGCGCATCGTCGCGGTCGAGGAGCTGTGGTGCCAGGGCTACTCGGAGCCGGGCGCCGGATCCGACCTCGCCGCGGTGGCGACCAAGGCTCAGCGCACGGGCGACGAGTGGTCCGTCACGGGGCAGAAGGTGTGGACGTCCCTCGCGCAGCACGCCGACTGGTGCTTCGTGATCGCCCGCACCGAACCGGGATCGAGCCGCCACCAGGGTCTGTCGTATCTGCTCGTGCCGATGGACCAGCCCGGCGTCGAGGTGCGCCCGATCCTGCAGCTCACCGCGACCAGCGAGTTCAACGAGGTGTTCTTCGACGACGCCCGCACCGATGCCGACCTCGTCGTAGGCGGCGAGGGGAACGGCTTCCGCGTCGCGATGGCGACCCTCGGCTTCGAGCGCGGCGTCTCCACCCTCGCGCAGCAGATCGCGTTCCGCCGCGAGCTCGACGCCGTGATCGAGACGGCGCAGCGCACCGGCGCGATCGACGATGCCGTGATCCGCGACCGGCTCGTGCGCGCCCGCATGGACCTGGAGGTGATCCGCCAGCACGCCCTCCGCACGCTCGGCGGCGCCCAGGGCGACGGCGCCTCCGTCGCGAAGCTGCTGTGGTCGAACTGGCACCGCGCGCTCGGCGAGCTCGCGATGGAGGTCGCCGGACCCGAGGCCCTGCGGGTCGGCGCGGACTACGCGCTTGACGACCTGCAGACGCTGTTCCTGTTCAGCCGCGCCGACACGATCTACGGCGGTTCCGACGAGATCCAGCGCACCGTCATCGCCGAGCGCGTGCTCGGCCTACCCCGAGAGGCCCGCCCATGAGCTCTTCCGCCCCCGCCTACGTCCCCGGTCACGGCCTGCTCGACGGGAAGCGCGTCGTCATCACGGCCGCCGCCGGAGCCGGCATCGGTCAGGCCGCCGCGGTCCGCTGCCTGGAGGAGGATGCGGCGCTCGTGGTGCTCGGCGACACGCACGCCGGCCGCCTCGCCGAGACGCAGAGCGAGCTGGGTGACCGTTTCGGCGCCGACCGCGTGCGCACCGCCGTGTGCGACGTGACCGTCGAGGACCAGGTCGCCGCCCTCCTCGACCTCGCGGAGGACGGCGGCGCGATCGACGTGATGATCAACAACGCCGGGCTCGGCGGGTCGGTGTCGATCCTCGACATGACCGACGAGCAGTGGGACAGGGTGATCGACGTGACCCTCACCGGCACGTTCCGGTGCCTGCGCGCGGTCGGCCGCCGCATGGTCGCGGCGGGCACGGCCGGCGTCATCGTCAACAACGCGTCCGTGATCGGCTGGCGCGCGCAGGTGGAGCAGGCCCACTACGCCGCCGCGAAGGCCGGCGTGATGGCGCTCACCCGCAGCGCGGCGATGGATTTCGCGCCGCACGGCATCCGCGTGAACGCCGTGTCACCGAGCCTCGCGATGCACCCGTTCCTGGAGAAGGTCACCTCGCCCGAGCTGCTGGAGCAGCTGAAAGCGCGCGAGGCGTTCGGCCGGGCCGCGGAACCCTGGGAGGTCGCCAACGTCATGGTGTTCCTCGCCAGCGCATACTCCTCTTATATGACCGGCGAGGTCGTCGCCGTCAGCAGTCAGCACGCGTGAACCCGGAGAGAAGGAACACCATGGCAGAGGCATACATCGTCGACGCGGTCCGCTCGCCCGTCGGGAAGCGGGGCGGCTCGCTGTCCGGCATCCACCCGGCCGACCTCGGCGCGCACAGCCTGAAGGCGCTCGTGGAGCGGACGGGCATCGACCCCGGCGCGCTCGACGACGTGATCATCGGCGCGACCGACACGATCGGAGGACAGGCGGGCAACGTGGGTCGCTCCGCCGTGCTCGTCGCTGGCTTCCCCGAGCACGTGCCCGGCGTCACGATCGACCGGCAGTGCGGTTCGAGCCAGCAGGCCGTGCACTTCGCCGCGCAGGCCGTGATGAGCGGGACCAGCGACCTGGTGATCGCCGGCGGTCTCCAGAACATGTCGCAGCTGCCGATCTCCTCGGCCATGGTGGCCGGAGAGGCATACGGCTTCACCACGCCGTTCGCCGAGTCGCCGGGCTGGCAGGAGCGCTACCCCGGGCAGGAGATCTCGCAGTTCGTCGGCGCGGAGATGATCGCCGAGAAGTGGGACATCACGCGCGAGGAGATGGAGCGGTTCGCGCTGGAGAGCCATCAGCGGGCGGCCAGAGCGCAGGACGAGGGTCGGTTCGACGGCGAGATCGCCCCGCTGAACGGGCTCGACCGCGACGAGGGCGTGCGCCGCGACACCTCGCTCGAGCGCATGGCGGGCCTGCAGACGCTCACCCCCGGCGGACGGCTCACGGCTGCCGTGGCCTCGCAGATCAGCGACGCCTCAAGCGCGGTGCTCGTCGCGAGCGCGCAGGCGGTGAAGGACCACGGGCTCACGCCCCGCGCGCGCATCCACCACCTGTCGGTGCGCGGCGACAGCCCGGTGTTCATGCTCACCGCGCCGATCCCCGCCACGCGGTACGCGATGGAGCGCACGGGCATGAGCCTCGACGACATCGACCTGTTCGAGGTGAACGAGGCCTTCGCGTCGGTCGTGCTCGCCTGGATGCGCGAGACCGGGGTGCCGCACGAGAAGGTGAACGTGAACGGGGGCGGCATCGCCCTCGGTCACCCGATCGGCGCGACGGGCACCCGTCTCATGACGACGCTGCTGAACGAGCTCGAACGCACCGGCGGTCGCTACGGTCTGCAGACCATGTGCGAGGGCGGCGGTCTCGCCAACGTCACCATCATCGAGCGCCTCTGAGCTGCGCATCCGGGCCTGACGACGGACGACCCGCGGATGGCGTGCGTCCGGGCCCCGGGGGGCGCGGCTCCCCGGGGCTCAGGCGAGGACGCAGGAGGCGGCGGCGCGGAGGTGGGCCACGGCGTCGCGCACCACGCGGTCGACGAGCTCCTCGCAGCTGGGGAGGTCGTCGATCAGCCCCACCACCTGGCCGGCGGCGAGCATGCCCGCGGAGGTGTCGCCGTCGACGAGCCCGGCCTTCAGCAGCATCGGAGTGTTCGCGGCGAGGGTCATCTGCGTCCAGGAGCGCCCGGTCGCCTTCTTCATCGACACGGCATCCCGCACCAGCTGCGGCCAGCTCAGGCCGCTCAGCTTCTTGAACTCCCACGACCGGCGCAGCGTCGGCAGCAGGCGGGACACCCCGCTTCCGCCCTCCAGCCCCTCCACGAACTCGGTGCGCAGCAGGCGGTGGGGCATGCCGTCGGCCTTCGAGGTGACGACCGTGCCGTCCAGCCCGAAGTCGAGGTATCGCCGCTTCACGGCCTCGGGCACCGAACTGTCGCTCGTGAGCAGGAACCGCGTGCCCATCCCGACCCCGGCGGCGCCGTACGCGAGCGCGGCGGCGAGACCCCGTCCGTCGTGGAAGCCGCCGGCCGCGATCACGGGGATGTCGACGGCCGCGACCACCGAGGGCAGCAGGATCGAGGTGGGCACGGCGCCGGTGTGACCGCCGCCCTCACCGCCCTGCACCATCACGGCGTCCGCACCCCACGCCGCGACCTTCTCGGCGTGCCGCACGGCCCCGATCGAGGGGATCACGACCACGCCGTGGTCCTTGAGTCGCTCGATCAGCTCGCGTCGTGGGGCGAGAGCGAAGCTGGCGACCTTCACGCCGTGCCGGATGAGCAGTTCGACGCGCTCGGTGGCATCCCCGGCGTCGGCGCGCAGGTTCACGCCGAAGGGCCGGTCGGTGCGCTCGGTCACCTCGATGATCTGCCGTTCGAGCTCGTCGATGGTCATGGTGGCGGAGGCGAGGATGCCCAGCGCTCCGGCCTGCGCGGTGGCGGTGACCAGGCGGGCGCCGGCGACCCAGCCCATGCCGGTCTGCACGATCGGATGGTCGACGCCGGTCAGGCGCGTGAGCGGCGTGGAGAGCTGCGGGGGCGTGGTCATGATGCGATCACCTCTCGGTCGCGGAGTCCGCGGGGGTCGAGACGCTCGCGCACCAGGCGCAGCTCCTCGGCGGTGGGCTGCCGGGTCTCGGGGACGCCGGCGGGGATGTGCAGCGGGAAGCCGGTGGCCGCGACCACCCGGTCGAGGGTCACGCCGGGGTGCAGGCTGACGAGGGCGACCGTGTCGCCGGGGCCGGCCAGGTCGAGCACCGCGAGGTCGGTGACGATGCGGCGCACGTCGTGGAAGCGGTGGGCCCCGGCCGTGCGCGCCCTGGCCGGCCCGACGCCCGTGACCACGTCCACCCGGTCCACGAACACGCGCGGGCTGTGGCGGGCGACCCAGTAGCTGGTCGCGTGGTTGACGGTGTTCGTGGCGGCGGCCCTGGCGCCGAGCAGCTGCCGGGCGGGACGGTCGCGGTCGCCGATCGCGGACAGGTTCTGGTCGCCGTGGCGGTCGAGCTGTGCGGCCCCCATGATCACGTGGCGGCGACCGCGGGCGATCAGCTCGAACAGCTGCGCGTAGGGGAGCGGCGCCTCCGGCTCGCGGAACGGCTCGTCCACGGCGGGGGTGTCGGCGTACAGGGTGGCTTCGCCGTCGCTGAGCAGCAGGCCGGGCGCGTGCGTGAGCCGCGCGAGCCGCACCCCGACGGTGGGCACGATGCCGACGGGGCTCGCGAGGATCGTGCCCGCGCCGCGGAAGAGGTCGCTGCACGCGGCGATCGCGACCTCGGCGCGCGTGGCCGTCATGGTGTCGCCGCCTCACTCGTCCGCGGGGCGAGCTCGCCCGCCCGGAACCGGGTCAGATACGCCTCACGGTCCGCGGGCGAGGCGGCCGCGGCGGCGTAGGCGCGCTGCCCCTCCTCGTCGCGGTCGTGATGGGGCGGATGCGCCGTGAACCCGGCTCCGCCCGGGGCATGCACGATCCGGTCGGTGAGCGTGCGGTCGAGGAAGCGCGCCGTGGGGCCGAGCCCCGTCCACAGCGCGGCGGTGTCCACCACCTCCTCCACGCTCACCACGGTGTGCGCCGCCGCGCCCGCGAACAGGTCGTCGAAGAACAGGTCCGGCCCGAGGCACACGGCGGTGCCGGCGGCGTCGGCCCGGTCGAGGTGGAGCAGGGCGAGGTCGAGGGGCACGGCGGGCATCGCCACCAGCACCTCGGCGTCGGCGTAGGGCGATGTGATCGTGCGGATCTGGGGGTTGCGGCTGACGGCGTCCGAGCCCGCCCCCGCCCGGGTGGCCTCGAAGGGCAGGCGCCGGGCGGCGGCGCGGAGTCCGGCGACCAGCATCGCCTCGTCGTACTCCACGCTGCACACCGCGCCGGACTGCCGGGCGTCCGCGAAGTAAGGGTCGATCGCGATGCTGTCGAGCGAGACGAACCCGTGCACGATCTCGGACGCCTGGCCGGTGGCGCAGAGCAGGCCCACGTCCGGTCCGCCGAAGCTGACGATGCGCAGGTCGCGCGCCCCGGAGAGCACGATCTGCCGCACGAGGGCCATCGGCTTACGCCGTGAACCCCAGCCGCCGACGCCGATCGTCATGCCGTCGCGGATCAGCGGCGCGAGATCGGCGGCGGATCCGGCGGTGGTCATGTCGTCAGGTTCTCGCCGGTCGCGACGAACGCGTCGCGGTGCTGGTCGGCGACGCCGGCGAGGTTGAGCTCGAACGTGAAGCCCTGCTCGAACCGGTAGCTGCGGTTGACGTCGATCGGGTCGATGCCGTTCAGCGCCTCCTTGGCGGCGCGGATGACGCGCGGGTCCTTCGCGGCGATCTCCTCCGCGAGCGCGAGCGCGGTCGCGTCGAGGTCGGCGCGTGGCACCACCGCGTCGACGGATCCGAACTCCGCGAGACGCTGCGCCGTCACCGTGCGGCTCGTGAAGTACAGCGAGCGCAGCAGATGCTGCGGCACGAGGCGGGCCAGGTGGGTGGCGGCGCCGAGCGCGCCGCGGTCCACTTCGGGCACGCCGAAGGTCGCGTCGTCGGAGGCGACGATCACGTCGCTGTTGCCGACGAGGCCGATCCCGCCGCCCAGGCAGAAACCGTTGACGGCGGCGATGACCGGAACGGCGCACTCGTAGATGGCCTTGAACGCCTCGTAACAGCCGCGGTTGGCGCCGAGGATGCCGGAGAAGCCCTCGATGCGCTGCATCTCCTTGATGTCGACGCCCGCGTTGAACCCGCGGCCCTCGGCGCGGAGGATGACGACGCGGGTCTCGGCGTCGGCCGTGGCCTCGCGCATCGCGGCGGCCACGTCGAACCACCCGGCGACGGGGAGTGCGTTCACCGGCGGGTAGTCCATCGTGACGGTGCGGACGCCGCGAGGGTGCAGGGTGGAAGTGATCGTCATCGGACACCTAACCTAACGTTTGCTCAAGCACCCTAGCAGTTGCTTGGTTATCGACGGAACCCTCACCGTGCATTTGCCCTAGCAATTGCTTGGTTGGTATGCTCGGGCGCATCCCACCCGCGTCCGCCGACGCCGCTCGAAGGAGAGTCGACCATGGCAGGAATACTCGAAGGCCGCGTGGCCGTCGTCACCGGTGCTGGTCGCGGCCTCGGCCGAGAGCACGCGCTGGAGCTCGCGCGCCAGGGGGCGAAGGTGGTCGTGAATGACCTCGGCACGACCCTCGACGGTGACGGCGTCTCGGTCGGTCCGGCGCAGGAGGTCGTCGAGCTCATCGAGGCCGCCGGGGGAGAGGCGATCGCGAACGGCGCCGACATCGCCGACTTCGCGCAGGCCGGGGCCCTCGTCGAGCAGGCGCTCACGGCGTTCGGACGACTGGACATCCTCGTGAACAACGCCGGGTTCGTGCGCGACCGCATGCTGGTCAACGCCGGCGAGGACGAGTGGGACGCGGTGATCCGCGTGCACCTCAAGGGGCACTTCGCGCCGCTGCGCCACGCGAGCGCGCACTGGCGTGCCGAGGCCAAGGCCGGGCGGCAGCCGGTCGCCCGCGTCGTGAACACCTCGTCCGGCGCCGGGCTCCAGGGCAGCATCGGGCAGGCGGCCTACTCCGCCGCGAAGGGCGGCATCGCCTCCCTCACCCTCGTGGCCGCCGCCGAGCTGCAGCGGTACGGCGTGCACGTCAACGCGATCGCCCCATCCGCCCGCACGCGCATGACCGAGGGGCCCTTCGCCGACGCGATGGCCGCGCCCGCGGACGGCTTCGATCGCATGGACCCGGCGAACGTCTCGCCCGTGGTCGCATGGCTCGCCAGCGCGGACTGCGACGTCACCGGCCGCGTGCTGGAGATCGAGGGCGGCCGCCTCTGCCTGGAGGAGGGATGGCGGCACGGGCCCCGGCGTGACCGGGATCGGCGGTGGGACGCGGCCGAGGTCGGCGAGGCGGTGCGGGCCCTGGTCGCCGAAGCTGCTGCCCCCGAGCCGGTGTACGGCGCATGAGCGCGGGCGACTGGGCCGGGCGCGACCTCGGCGAGCGGACAGTCGGCTACGACGAGCGCGACGCGATCCTCTACGCGCTGTCGGTCGGGGCCGCCGCGACCGACCTCGATCTCGTGTTCGAGGACCGTCTGCGCGTGCTCCCGTCGTTCGGGCTGACGCTCGCGCAGTGGGCGCCCGACGTGCTCGCCGAGGCGGGGGCGTTCGACGACCGCGCCGTGCACGGCTCGCAGACGCTGGAGGTGCACCGGCCGCTGCCGCGCTCGGGCGAGCTGCGGCTGTCCGCCCGCGTTGGCGACGTGTGGGACAAGGGTTCCGCGGCCGTGTTCGACGTGATCGTGGAGTGCGCCGAGTTCACCGCGACCTGGTCACTGTTCGCGCCCGGTGCGGGCGGGTTCGGTGGGGGACGGGGCCCGGCGCGGGCTGCCACCGACGAGCGACCGGTGGGTGCGACGGCCGCCGTGACGACGTTCCCGACGCAGGCCGCCCTGTACCGGCTGACCGGCGACCGCCACCACATCCACATCGATCCCGCGGCGTCCGCGCGGATCGGGCAGACCGTGCCGATCCTCCAGGGGCTGTGCACGCTCGCCGCCACCACCCTCGTCCTCGCTTCCGAGCAGGGCGCGCATCCGGCCGACCTCCGCTCGCTACGGGGCCGGTTCAGCGGTCCGGTCATCCCGGGCGATGTGCTCGAGGTCGAGTCGTGGCACGGCGGCGACTTCGAGTTGCGGCGCGACGGGACGCCCGTGATCTCCGACGGCCGGGCGGTGTTCGCATGAGCCGGGTGCTGGTGGTCGGCGCGACCGGGATGATCGGCAGTCACGTCGCCGCCGACCTCGCCGCGCGCGGTGACGCGGTGACCGTGATGGCGCGGCGCGAGCCGTCCGAGCGCGACCCCCGGGCCATCGCCGGGATGCCGCGCCTCCGGGGCGACTACACCGACGCCGGGTCCGCCGCGCTGCTCGACGGTTTCGACGCGGTCGTGTTCGCGGCGGGCAACGACATCCGCCACGTGCCCGCCGCGCAGGAGGACGACGCGTTCTGGGAGCGCACGCAGAGCGTCGGGGTGCCGCGCTTCGCCGCGCTCGCGAAGACCGCGGGCGTCGGCCGGTTCGTGCAGATCGGCAGCTACTACCACCAGCTGCACCCGGAGTGGGCGGAGCGGATCCCCTACGTGGCGGCGCGGCGCGACGCCGACGAGCGCACCCGCGCCCTGAGCGACGACGGTTTCGCGGCGATCACCCTGAACCCGCCGTCGATCGTCGGCGCCGATGAGCGCGGCCTGCGGCGGTTCGCCCGCATGATCGCGTGGACGCGCGGCGAGCTCGACGAACCCGCGCTGTTCGCCCCGCCCGGCGGCACCAACTACCTGTCGGTGCGCTCGCTCTCGCAGGCCGTGCAGGGCGCGCTCGATGCGGGCGAAGGCGGGCGGGCCTACCTGGTGGGCGACGCGAACCTCACGTATCGCGACTACTTCCAGCTGCTCGCCGACGCCGCCGGCAGCGCGCACACGATCGAGGAGCGCGACGAGGAGCATCCGTTCCAGCCCGACCGCTTCATCGTGCAGGGCCGCGGCGCGGTGATCGCGTACGAGCCGGACCCCGCGGAGACCGCCCTGCTCGGCTACGACCGGGGCGATGTCGAGCGCGCGCTGGCGGAGATCGTCACCGCGGCGGACGCGCAGCGCTGAGCCGCTCCCACAGCACGGCCGTCGCGGCGAGAGTGTCGGCGAGGGTGCCGTCCGTGCGCAGCACCTCGTTGGCGATCGCGATCCGGTCGGCCTCGGCGCCCTGTGCGCGGAGCCGCCGCTCGGCCTCGGCCGCATCGTGCCCCCGCTCCTCCCGCAACCGTCGCAGGCGCATGGCCTCGGCGGCCTCGACCGTCACGACCCGGTCGTACGTCCAGGGCAGGGGGGCGGTGGTGCGGCTGAGCAGCGGGATCTCGTGCACCACGACACCCGGTTCGCGGCGGGCCTCGGCGATGCGCGCAGCCACCTCGGCCAGCAGAGCCGGGCGCAGCAGGGCGTTGTAGCGGGAGAGGAGGGCGGGATCGTCGAACACGCGTGCCGCGACCGCCGCCCGGTCGAGAGACCCGTCCGCCGTGCGGACCTCGGCCCCGAGCAGCGCCGTGATCCGGTCGAGCAGCGCCGCGCCGTCCGTGGTGCCGGGATCGACGATGGCACGGGCGGCCGCGTCACCGTCCACGATGCGGGCACCGTGCGCGGCCAGGGCGCGCGCGACCGTGCTCTTCCCCGCGGCGATCCCGCCCGTGAGTCCGACCAGGATCGCCGCCGTCACGAGGGTTCTCCCGGTCGCGACGCGTCAGGGACGGACGAAGCGGACCTCGGTGAGCGTCTCGCCGAGGAAGGGCTCGGTGTGCGAGGCGCCGTCGAGGTGGAAGCCGTTGCGCGTGTAGAAGCGGTGCGCGCGGGGGTTGTCCTCCGCGACCCACAGGTAGAGCGGCTCGTCCTTCTCGACCGCGGCGTCGAACAGCTTCTGGCCGATGCCGGTGGAGTGGTACGCGTCGAGCAGGTAGATGAAGTAGAGCTCCCGGAAGGCGGGGGCGTCCTTGTCGCGGGCGGGGCCGGAGCCGACGAAGCCGACGATCTCGCCGTCGACGAGGGCCGCGTTCATCTTGAAGTCGGGGCCCTGGGCGGCCCAGTGCGTCCACAGCTCGGCCATGCGGCGGGGCGAGACCTTCTCCAGCGCGGCCTTGCTGATCAGGTGATCGTAGGTCTCGTGCCAGCACTGCGCGTGCACGCGACCGAGGGCTTCGGCATCCACATCACGGACCGGACGGACGATGACTTCGGGCTGGGCTTCGGCGCTCATGCGGTGACTCTACGCGCGGCCCGTGAAAACTCGAAATCGGCGCGGAGCGGGGTGACGCGCGGGTGAACGGCCTGGAGGAACCGCACAATGATATTCACGGTTCGTGCGCCGCTGGCTACGATCGTCCCTCGTGAACGTGATCTGGCGGACCCTCCTCGTGATCCTCGGCGCGCGGCGTCGCGTGCGGCAGGGGAAGACCCTCGACCCGACCGCGGTGAGCAGCGTCACCGTCACGACCCTCCCCACCGACCTCGACATCCTCCGGCACATGAACAACGGCCGCTATCTGTCGCTGTTCGACCTCGGCCGCTGGGATCACCTGATCCGCACCGGGCTGTTCGACGTGATGAAGCAGCGCGGCTGGTACGCGGTCGTCTCGAGCGAGACCATCACGTTCCGCAAGTCGCTGCAGCTGTGGCAGCGCTTCGAGGTGCAGTCGCGGTTCATCGGCCACGACGACAGGGCGCTGTTCCTGGAGCACCGGGCCGTGGTCGACGGCGAGGTGTACGCCAGGGCCATCGTGCGGGCGCGCGTGCTGCGGCGCACGGGCGGCACCGTGAGCAACGAGGAGCTGTTCGCCGCGGTTGGCAAGCCGGAGGGCGTGCCGGAGATCGACGCCTGGGTGCACGACTGGGCGGCGGCGTCCGCCCTCCCGCCCGTGCGCACGCCCGCCCCCAGCGTCTGGAACTGATCAGGCGCGCGGCGGGCGCACTGCCGATATATTGACGCTGTGCTGGCCATCCTGACGACCGCCGGGCGCGTGCTGCTGCGGCACTGGCCCGCGCTCATGGCGTGGTACCTGGCCGGGGTCCTCGTGCACTACGTGATCACCGAGATCGCCGGTTTCATGGGTGCCACCTCGGCCACGCTGGGCTTCCTGGTGCTGCCCATCGCGATCCTCGCCCGGCTCGTCAGCCTGGTGGCCATGTTCCTGGTGCTGCGCGACGGGCTGCGCAACCTGCAGGAGGTCGCCCCGCTCCCGGAGTCCGCCGCTGACCGGCGCCGGACGTTCCTCACCGCGCTGCTCGCCGGGATCCTCCCCTTCTTCGCCGTGTACTGGGCGCAGGGCCTGCTCGGCGAGGACGTGCGCACCTACTCGGCCCGTGCCCTCGAGGTGCGCTCCGGGATCATCTGGACGGCGAGCGTCAACGGCGAACCGGCCGTCGGCTCCGAGGACACGGTGCTCAACCTGCCCCTCAACGTCTGGACGATCGCGATCATCGTCGTCGCGTTCGCCGGGCGATGGGCGTGGTCGAAGTGGTCGCCGAAACTCGCCGCCTGGCTCTCGCCCGTGGCGGTGTACTTCGAGGTCGTCTGGGTGTTCTTCTCGGTCATGGTGCTCGGCGACGTGTTCGACGCGATCAAGGCCTGGGTAGACAGCCGAGCCGCGATGGCGGTCCTGGAAGACGTGCGCGAGGGACTGCTGGACGCGGTCGCGCCGCTGCGGTGGCTGTGGGACGGGGTCGGCTGGGTGCTGTCGGAGGCCGGTCCGGTGCTGCTGGCGCCGCTGGCGTGGCTCACGATCGCCGGCGTCGTGTTCGGGCAGGCGATCGTGGCCGAGAAGCTGCGCGTCGAGAGCCGGTTCCTGTCGCGGTTCCGTCAGCACGCCGAGGCCATCCCCAACCCGCTCGTGCGCCGGCTCAGAGACCTCGGCGACGAACTCGGCGCCCGGTTCCGCCCGATCGGTCGCGCGCTGCTGCTGATGTGGCGGGCCGGCCCGCTCCTGGTCGCGTCCTACGCCCTGCTGTACGTGGTGGTGAAGGCGCTCGAGTCGTACCTGGCCTTCGGTCTCACCCGCCTGATCGGTCCGCACGACTTCGTCTTCTGGGCGGTCGCGACGCCCCTCGTGTCCCTCGTCCCGATGCTGCTGATCGAGCCCGTGCGCATCGCCGTGATCAGCGGCGCGTACGACGCCACGCTCGGGCGACTGCGACGCAAGCAGCAGGAGCGCTCCGACACCACCACCGGTTCCGCGGCCGAGGCGGAGATGCGCGCCGTCGCCGATGCCGCGGGGCTGCTGCCCTCCTCGGTCGACGCGGTCGCCGCGGCCGTCGTCGCCGCCCCGCCGCGCGATGCCGTGGGGGGTCAGAGCTCGAACGCGAACCTGAGGAACGAGCCGCCCGCGTCGTAGGGTCGCACGTCCACCCAGAACGGGCCCTCCGCGTCGTCCGGCACCACGAACGGCACGACCAGCTCGTACTCCCCGGCCTCTGCGCTCAGGCACGTCTCCGGCTCGTCCGGGTCGGACAGCAGCCCGATCTCCAGACGCACGGGGCGCCACTCGCGGCCCGTCGCCCGCTCCACCAGCTTCGGGGTCTCGCAGCCGATGCCCGCGGTGCTCGCGTCGACCGGCACCGCCACGGCGATCAGCCGCGTGCCGTCGGGGACGTCGAGGCCGCTCACGTCGTCGATCTCGCCCCCGCGCACCGGACCCCACTCGGCTCCGGCGAGGTCGGCCGAGGCGTCTTCGTCGACCGTGATCGCGGTGACCGCCCTGGCTCCGAACCCGAAGTACTGATACCACTCCTGCCAGCCGACGGCCGCGGCGGTGACCGGGGCGAGCACCGCGAGGGCGACGAGCGCGACGGCGTTGCGACGCCACCACGACGGCCGACGCGGCGCCGGTGCGGGCTCGACCGTGGGCGCGGGCGGGAGCGGCGGAGGCGGGATCGTCATCGGCGGGCCCACCCGTTCTCGTCGAGGAGGATCGCGGACTCGACCGGGAGGTCGGCGAGGTCGAGCGGCAGGTCGACGACCCCGTCGAGCAGCACCTTGCCGATGCCGGCGCCCGCGACCCCGAGGCGCAGGGTGGCGCGGGCGTCCGTGACGTCGTCTGGCAGCTCGAAGGCCAGGCTCCCCGCGCGGGGGACGCCGGTCACCAGCCGCTGCTGCGAGAACGTCGTCCCGCGATCGGTGGCGCTGAACGTGCGGTCGCCGATGGTGAGCTGCGCGAGCGAGAGGGTGCTGAGGTCCTGCGTCACGGCGGACGCGGCCTCCAGGTCGACCACCAGCCAGGTGCCGTCGGCCGACCAGCCGTCCGCGTCTTCGACCCGGTCGGCCAGGCGCACGTCGGTGATCGTCACGACGAGGTTGCGCACGGCGGCCTCCTCGCCGATCCGCGTGACCCGGGGGAACGCGGCCGTCGCGGCGTCGTCCGGAAGCGTGACCTTCGACACCACCCACGCGCCGGCGAGCAGCGCCGCGGTGAGCAGCCACACGAGGACGTGCTTCTTCACGGTGCCGTCCCCTCGCCGATCCGCGCCGTGAGGGTCGCGCCGACCCGCACGTCGGTCCAGTAGTCCCCGCGGATCACCCGCGAGCCGACCGCGTGCGTGGAGTCCGGCAGGGTGAGCGTGAGCTCCTCGCCCTCCCGGTAGTCGTCCGGCCCCACGAGCCAGGCGAGCAGCAGTCGTGCGGGGACGTCGGGCTGCAGCGTCGGGGCCCCGCGTCCGTCGTCGGCCCGCGACACCTGCCCCTTCTCGTCGAGGCCCTCGATGCGGATGCCGTCGACCACCGCCGACTCGGGGACGCCCGAGGTCGAGCCGCGCGGGGCGTGGAAGGTGTTCACCGCGTCGACCGTGACCACCAGCACGCGCTCGCCCTTCTCCTCGTCGGGGAACACCCACGTCTGCCCGCGGTCGTCGCGCAGCTCCACCGCCACGACCGTCAGCTCCAGGTCGGACCCCGCGTACGTCTCACCCACCGCGACCTCGGGGATCGGGTCGACCGCGGCCGCCTCCAGCCCGCCGAACACCGCGGTGCCGGCGAGGAGCAGCGCCCCCGCGCCGGTGAGCAGCCACGGGGTCGGGATCAGGTCGATGCTGCGCCGCGCCCACCCCAGCACCCTGGCCCGGGCGGCGGACGCGTCGCTGCGGCCCTGCGGCGCCGTCCCCTCCGGCGGTGTCGTGGTCACGGCAACAGCATAGGGGCGAGGTCGTGCGGCCCGGGCTCCCGCCGAAACAGGGGCCCGGTCATAGGCTGAGGATCATGGCCGAGCTCCCGCCAGATGCCGCGTCGTCCGCCCCCCTCTCCGACCGTGCGATCGACCTCGCGCGCCGCTGGGTGATCGAGGCCGCGGCGGCCGACGTCGACCCCGCGGCCGCACGCCTGGCCGGGGTGCTGCGCGACGCGAACGGCCTGCCCTTCACGCTCGGCTTCGTCGACGGTGTGATGCGCCCGGAGAGCCTGACCGCGGCCGCCGCCCGCCTGCACCGCATCGCGCCGATCGTGCCCGAGTTCCTGCCCTGGTACCTGCGCTCGGCCGTGCGTCTGGGCGGGGGTGTCGCGCCCGTGCTGCCGACCCCGGTCGTGCCGATCGCGCGGCGGGCGCTGCGCGACATGGTCGGGCACCTCGTGGTCGACGCGCGTCCCGCCAAGCTCGGCCCCGCGATCGAGCGGCTGCGTGCCTCGGGCTCGCGGCTCAACCTCAACCTGCTGGGCGAGGCGGTGCTGGGCGAGGCCGAGGCGCAGCGCCGGCTCGACGGCATCCACGAGCTCATCCGCCGCGCCGACGTGGACTACGTGTCGGTCAAGGTGTCGGCCATCATGAGCCGCATCTCGATGTGGGGGTTCGACGCCGTCGTCGACCGCGTGGTGCAGCGTCTGCTGCCGCTGTACCTGACCGCGGCGGACGACGGCACCTTCATCAACCTCGACATGGAGGAGTACCGCGACCTCGACCTCACGATCGCGGTGTTCACGCGGCTGCTGGAGGATCCGCGGCTGGCGCGGCTGGAGGCCGGCATCGTGCTGCAGGCCTACCTGCCCGACGCGCTGCCCGCGCTGCAGGAGCTGACCGCGTGGGCGCAGGACCGCGTGGCCCACGGGGGTGCCCGCATCAAGGTGCGGCTCGTGAAGGGCGCGAACCTCGCCATGGAGCACGTCGAGGCGCGGCTGCACGGCTGGACCCCCGCGACCTACGACACCAAGCTCGACACCGACGCGAACTACCTCCGCTGCCTGGACTGGGCGCTCACGCCCGCGCACACCTCCGCCGTGAAGCTGGGGATCGCCGGGCACAACCTGTTCGGCATCGCCTACGCCTGGCTGCTCGCGGGCGAGCGCGGCGTGCGCGATGCGATCGAGTTCGAGATGCTGCTCGGGATGGCGCAGGGCCAGGTGCGGGCCGTGTCGCGCGAGGTCGGGCCGGTGCTGCTGTACGTGCCCGTGGTCGCCCCGGCCGAGTTCGACGTGGCCATCAGCTACCTGGTGCGGCGGCTGGAGGAGAACGCGTCGTCCGACAACTTCCTGTCCGCGGCCTTCCGGCTGCACGAGGACGAGGGGCTGTTCGCCCGGGAGCGCGACCGGTTCCTCGACGCCCTCGACCGCTCCACGGACGCGACCCTGCTCCGCGGACCGCGCCGCACGCAGGACCGGCTCGCACCCGTGCACGAGTCGGTCCGCCCGACCGCCGCGGCCCCGATCCCCGAGGCCGACCTGACGCAGGCGGTGCTGGGCATCGCCCGCGGCACCGACGGCGCGGACACCGGGGCTTTCCTGGAGACGGCGGTGTACGCGGCCCGCGAGCGCGGTGAGGACACGGGCGGCGCTCCGGGCTTCGCCAACGCGCAGGACACCGACCTCGCGCTGCCCGCCAACCGGGAGTGGGCCGACGGGATCCGTGGTCGCCTGGCCGACTCGACCGTGGGGGAGGCCGTGCTCGCCGCCGCCCGCGTGGACGACGCCGACGAGCTCGGGCGCCTCGTGCGGGGCGTGCGCGCCGCGGCCGCGTCGTGGGGCTCGCGTCCGGCGGCGGAGCGCGCGGAGGTGCTGCTGCGGGCCGCCGCCGCGCTCGACGGTCGGCGCGGGGAGCTGATCGAGGTGGCCGCGGCGGAGACCGGAAAGGTGCTCGCCGAGGCCGACGTGGAGGTCAGCGAGGCCGTCGACTTCGCCCGCTACTACGCCTCCACGTGCCGCGAGCTCGACGCGATCTCCGGTGCCGTGTTCGTGCCGGCGCGCGTGACCGTGGTCGCGCCGCCCTGGAACTTCCCGCTCGCGATCCCGGCCGGAGGGGTGCTCGCCGCGCTCGCCGCCGGCTCGGGGGTCGTGCTCAAGCCCGCCCCGCAGGCGCGACGCTGCGCCGCCGCGCTCGCCGAGGCCCTGTGGGAGGGCGGCGTGCCGCGCGAGGTGCTCGCCCTGGTCGACATCGAGGAGGGCGAGCTCGGACGGGCGCTGATCACCGACGAGGCCGTGGACCGCGTGATCCTCACCGGCTCGTGGGAGACGGCGGCGTTGTTCCGCTCGTGGCGCCCCGACCTGCCGCTGCTCGCCGAGACCAGCGGCAAGAACGCCATGATCATCACGCCGTCCGCCGACCTCGATCTGGCCGTCGCCGACCTGGTCAAGAGCGCCTTCGGGCACGCGGGGCAGAAGTGCTCCGCCGCCTCCCTCGCGATCCTCGTCGGCCCGGTCGGCCGTTCGCAGCGCTTCGCCCGGCAGCTCGCCGACGCGGTCCGCTCCCTGCGCGTGGGCTGGCCGGCGGATCCGTCGGCCGAGGTGGGCCCCGTGATCGAGCAGCCGCAGGGCAAGCTCGCCTGGGCGCTCACCGAGCTGGAGGGCGACGAGCGGTGGCTGATCGAGCCCGCCCCCGTGGACGGCGACGAGAGCGGACGACTGTGGCGGCCCGGCGTGCGCGTGGGCGTGCAGCCGGGGTCGCGCTTCCACCTCGAGGAGTTCTTCGGCCCGGTGCTCGGCATCATGCACGCGCCCACGCTCGCGCGCGCGATCGAGCTGCAGAACGCGGTCGCGTACGGCCTCACGGCCGGGCTCCACACGCAGGACCCCGACGACCTGTCGCTCTGGCTCGACCGGGTGCAGGCGGGCAACCTCTACGTCAACCGCGGCACCACGGGGGCGATCGTGCAGCGGCAGCCCTTCGGCGGCTGGAAGCGGTCGTCGGTCGGCCCCGGTGCGAAGCCGGGCGGCCCGAACCACCTGATCGGCCTCGGCACGTGGCGCTCGCAGCCCGGGGGCGCGGCATCGAGCACCCTGCACCTGCGGGGACTCGACTCGCGCATCACGGCGCTCATCGAGTCGGCGCAGCCGTCGCTGGCGTACGAGGCCTTCGAGTGGCTGCGGCGCGCGGCCCTGTCGGATGCCCTGGCCTGGGACCGAGAGTTCGGGCGGGTGCGCGACGTGTCGCGGCTGGAGGTGGAGCGCAACCTGTTCCGCTACCGCCCGGGGCACGTGGAGATCAGGGCGACCGAGGACGCACGGCTGCAGGACGTGCTGCGGGTCGTGATCGCGGGGGTCCGCGCGGGGGCGGGCTTCGTGCTCTCCACCCCGGTGGGGCTGCCGGCCGGGGTGCGGCACGCGCTGGGCGACCTCGACGCGGTGGTCTTCCTGGAGTCGGACGAGGAGTGGATGCAGCGCCTGCTGTCCGCGGAGGAGGAGCCGGCGGAGGGCGCGAGCGCGGGCGCGCGGTACGACCGGGTGCGTCTGGTGGGCGGCCGGGAGGCGGTCGCGACGCTGCGGGCGTCGCTGGCGGCGGCGACCGCGGGCGACCCCGACCTGGCGGTGTACGACGCGGAGGTGACCGCGGCCGCCCGCATCGAGCTGCTCCCGTTCGTGCACGAGCAGTCGATCTCCATCACGGCGCACCGCTACGGCAACCTCGACCCCTGGAGTGCTCCCGTCATCTGACCCCGGGTGTGTAAAAGATTCTTGACACGGTGATCCGCCGCGCGTAGCCTCATGTCAAGAATCCTTTACATTCGGAGGGCGTCATGGTCTACGAGGAACGCAATGTCTGGGCGGGGCTCATCATCAGCCCGATCGTGCTCGTCGCCTACGTGGTGCTCGTGCTGCAGCAGGCGGCGGGCGGGCCGCTCACCGCGGTCGACTGGTTCCCGCTCATGCTCTGGAGCATCGGCGGCGGCATCGTCGGCACCATCCTGCTCAGCGTCGCCTGGGGCATCCTGGCCGGGATGCGCGACCCCGACGGCGTCGGCCGCTCCGACATCCGCGACCGCGACATCGGCCGCATGGGCGCCCGCGTGGAGCAGGCGTTCGTGGCGATCGCCGGACTCGGCGTGATCGTGCTGTGCGGGATCGGAGCCGACGTCTTCTGGATCGCGAACACGATGTTCCTCGGGTTCTTCGTGGCCGCGGTGGTCGGCGGCATCGCCCGGGTGATCGCCTACCGGCGGGGGCTCGTGTGATGGTCAAGCCCACCCTCGTCTCCAACAGCATCCGCGCCCACCGCGAGCGGGCAGGGCTCACCCAGGCCGAGCTCGCCAAGACCGTCGGCGTGACGCGCCAGACGCTCATCGCGATCGAGCAGCAGAAATACTCGCCCACGCTCGAGCTCGCGTTCCAGATCGCTCGCGCCTTCGGCGTCGGGCTCGACGAGCTGTTCTCCTATCCGAGCGCCCCCGGAGGTGCCGCATGACCGCCCGCATGGCTGCCTGGCGTCGCGAGACCTACGGCCCCGCCGACGGAGTCGCGCTCGAACGCCTCCCCCTGCCGCAGCCGCACCACGGCGAGGTGCTGCTCCGCGTGCGGGCCACCGCGCTCAATGCGGGCGACGTGCGGCTGCTGCTCGGCGATCCGCTGCTCGTGCGACCGGCGTTCGGGCTCACCCGGCCGAAGCATCCTGTGCGCGGCATGGAGGTCGTCGGCACGGTCGTGGGCGTCGGGCCCGACGTGGTGGGCGCCGAGCTCGACGAGCACGTGGTCGGGGAGCTCGTGGGCGGCGGAGGTCTCGCGGAGTACGTGCGGGTGCCGGCCGCCCGGCTCGTGCCGCTGCCGCCGGGCGTGGAGCCCGAGGTCGCCGCCACGCTCCCGGTCGCCGGGGGCACGGCGTGGCAGGCGCTCGACCTCGGCGGGGTCGGACTGCACGGCGGCACCCCGCGGGTGCTGGTGATCGGGGCGTCGGGCGGGGTCGGCACGTTCGCGGTGCAGCTCGCCGCGCTGCGCGGGGCCGAGGTGTGGGCGTCGTGCCGCGACCGCAACCAGCCGCTGATCGAACGCCTCGGGGCCGTGCGCACGTTCGACCACCGGGTCACGCCCCTGCGCGAGCTGCCCGCGGGGCACTTCGACGCGATCATCGACGTCGCGGGCGGCATCCCGCTGCGGCAGCTGCAGCGACTGGTGGTGCCCGGCGGTCGCGTGGTGCTGGTCACCGGCGACGGCGGGCCCGTGCTGGGTCCGATCCCGCGCATGCTGAGGGCGGTCGTGCTGTCGCTCGGGTCGCGGCGCATCCGCCCGCTCGCGGCGACGCCCCGGCCCGAGGTGCTCGCCCGGCTGCTCGAGCTCGTGGCGGATGGCAGCCTCGTGCCGGTGATCGCCGAGACCTACGACTTCGCCGGGGCCGGGGCCGCGCTCGCCCGGCTGCAGGAGGGGCACGTGGTCGGAAAGCTGGTCGTGCGCGGCACCTGAGCGCGGCGGCGCGGGATCTGGCGGGCGGTCAGGCGCGGGTGGCACAATGGTCACCGGCGTGCCCGAGTCGCATCTTCCCCGCACCCGCTCCCGCGCGAGCGACGGGTCGAAGGACCGCCGGGCCCCTGGACAGCGTCCGCCGCGCCCGTTCACACGAGGAGCATCCATGTCGACGCCGGAGACCGCCGTCACCACCGCCCCTGCGCGCACCGCGCACCGCCGCCACTACCTGATGTGCCGTCCAGAGCACTTCACGGTGAACTACTCGATCAACCCGTGGATGGAGCCGGCCAAGCCGACCGACACGGCCCGTGCGGTCGAGCAGTGGCAGAAGCTGTACGACCTGTACGTCGAGCTGGGCCACGAGGTCGAGCTGATCGAGCCGCTCGCCGGATACCCCGACATGGTCTACACGGCCAACGGCGGCTTCCTGATCGACGGCCGCGCGTACGTGCCCGAGTTCCGCTTCGTCGAGCGTCAGGGCGAGGCCCCGGCGTTCGCCGACTGGTTCCGCGCCAACGGCTACGACACGGTGCTGCCCGAAGAGGTCAACGAGGGTGAGGGCGACTTCCTGCTGGTGGGTGACGTGATCCTCGCCGGCACCGGTTTCCGCTCCACGGGCGACAGCCACCGCGAGGTGGGTGAGGTGTTCGGCCGCGAGGTCGTGTCGCTCAACCTCGTCGACCCGCGCTTCTACCACCTCGACACCGCCATCGCGGTGCTCGACCCGGTGCAGGGCGTGGAGAACGGCGGCCCGGAGCGCGCCAACATCGCCTACCTGCCCGGTGCCTTCGACGACGCCAGCCGGGCCGAGCTCGAGCGGCGCTTCCCGGACGCGATCCTGGTGTCCGACGAGGACGGCGCGGTGTTCGGCCTCAACTCGTCCAGCGACGGCTACAACGTGATCATCTCGCCGCGCGCGAAGGGCTTCGAGCAGCAGCTGCGCGAGCGCGGGTACAACCCGATCACGGTCGACCTGTCCGAGCTGCTGCTCGGCGGCGGCGGCATCAAGTGCTGCACGCTCGAACTGCGCGGTGCGAAGTGACCGCGGTCGAGCCGGTGACCGCGGCGGCCGCTGAGGCCACGGCGCACGCGGAGCCGCACGTCGCGCACAACTACCACCCGCTGCCGGTCATGATCGCGCGGGGCGAGGGCGCGTGGGTCACCGACGTGGAGGGCAAGCGCTACCTCGACCTGCTCGCCGCCTACTCGGCCGTGAACTTCGGTCACCGCCACCCCGCCCTGGTCGCCGCCCTCACGGAGCAGCTCGGCCGCGTGACCCTGGTGAGCCGGGCGTTCCAGAGCGACACGCTCGAGCCCTTCGCCGCGGCGCTCGCCGAGCTGTGCGGTAAGGAGCTCGTGCTCCCGATGAACACCGGCGCCGAGGCCGTGGAGACCGGCATCAAGGTCGCCCGCGCCTGGGGCTACCGCGTGAAGGGCATCCCCGAGGGTGAGGCGCGCATCGTGGTGGCCAACGGCAACTTCCACGGGCGCACCACCACCATCGTGAGCTTCAGCGACGACGAGACCGCGCACGACGACTTCGGCCCCTACACGCCGGGCTTCGATCGGGTGCCGTTCGCCGACGCCGAGGCCATCGAGGCCGCGATCACGGAGAACACCGCGGCCGTGCTGGTCGAGCCGATCCAGGGCGAGGCCGGGGTCGTGATCCCGCCGGAGGGCTACCTGCGCCGCATCCGCGAGATCTGCGACGCGAAGAACGTGCTGTTCATCGCCGACGAGATCCAGGCGGGACTGGGCCGGGTGGGCGAGACGTTCGCGTGCGACCGCGAGGGCGTCGTGCCCGACCTGTACCTGCTCGGCAAGGCGCTCGGCGGCGGCATCCTCCCGGTGTCGGCCGTGGTGGGCGACCGCGACGTGCTGGGCGTGATCCGCCCGGGCGAGCACGGGTCGACGTTCGGCGGCAACCCGCTCGCGGCGGCGGTCGGGCTGCGCGTGGTGGAGATGATGCAGACGGGCGAGTTCCAGGAGCGCGCACGGGCTCTGGGTGCGCACCTGGAGGCCGCGCTGCAGCCGCTCATCGGCCACGGCGTGACCGCGGTGCGCATCGCGGGGCTGTGGGCCGGCGTCGACATCGACCCGGCGATCGGGACGGGCCGGGCGGTCGCGGAGAAGCTGTCCGAGCGGGGTGTGCTCGTGAAGGACACGCACGGCCAGACCATCCGCATCGCCCCGCCGCTCGTGATCCGCGCGACCGAGCTCGACTGGGCGGTCGAGCAGCTCAAGCTCGTGCTGGCGGGCTGAGCCCCTCATACGCACGCGAAGGATCCGCGGACGGGCACCGGTCTCCGGTCGTCCCGTCCGCGGTTCCGTCTGCGGGAGCGCTCAGGCCGGCGGGTTGTCCGGGTCGAGCGTCTTCAGGGTGTCCTCCTCGGCGGGGTTGTCCGCGTCGAGGCCGTCCTCCGTGTTCTCCGAGCCGCCGAGCGGGGCGTGACCGGGGCCGGAGCTGCCCTGGATCGCGCCGCCGGTCGACTCGCCGCGGGAGCTGTCGCCCTGGATCGCGCCGCCGGTGCCGTCGCCCTGGCCGTCCTCCTGGGGCACGTCGACGTCGGGCGCGCCCTCGGCCGGGTCCTGGGGATGGGGGGTGCTCATGTTGTCGTCCATGGCCCGACCGTACGGCGTGGGGCGGGTGACACGGAGGGCGTTGACAAAACGCCGCGGTCGTCACTCGCCGTCGTCGCGGCGCACCGTGCGGATCGGCGTGGTCACGGTCGCCTTCTCGGTGAAGTCGACCGGTTCGACGGGCTGCACGACCCGCAGCGGCCGCGTCTCGTCGAGGGTGAGCAGGAAGCGGCTGGTCTCGTGCCGGTGCAGGCGCCCGGAGGTGAGCACCCACAGCACGCCGATCGCGCACGCGACGAAGCCCGCCGTGCCGCCCAGCATGATCGCGGCGCGCGGGCCGAACGTGTCGGCGACCCACCCGGCGATCGGCGCGCCGACCGGGGTCGAACCCATGATCACGGCCATGTACAGCGCCAGCACGCGTCCGCGCAGCGCCGGGTCGGTCGTGATCTGCACGTACCCGTTCGCCGTGGTCAGCAGCGTCACGATCATGAAGCCCGTGAAGGTGAGGGTCACGGCGTAGGCGAGGTAGCTCGGCATGGCGGCCGACACGAACGCGGCGATGCCGAACCCGCCCGCGGCGAGGATCACGACCCGCACGCGCGCGGTGTCGCGGCGGGCGGCGAGCAGCGCGCCGATCAGCGAGCCGATCGCGAGCACCGAGCTGAGCACCCCGTAGCCGTCGGCTCCCGCACCGAACTCGAGGGCCATGGTGGAGGCGAAGATCGGGAAGTTCATGCCGAACGCGCCGATCAGGAACACCGTCACGAACACGACCTTGAGGTCGCTGCGCGCCCACACGTAGCGGAAGCCCTCGGCCAGCCCGCCCCGGTTGCGGTGCTTGGGCCGCGGGGCGAGCAGGTTCGCGCGCATCAGCAGCAGGGCCAGGATCATCGCGAGGAAGGTGGCGGCGTTGGCGATGAACACCCACCCGGAGCCGATCGCGACGATGAGGAGTCCGCCCACGGCCGGGCCCACCATGCGGGCGAGGTTGAACGAGGCGGAGTTGAGGGCGACCGCGTTCGAGGTGTCGGCGGCGGAGACCATGTCGGACACGAAGGCCTGGCGGGCCGGGGCGTCGAACGCGTTGACGATGCCGAAGCCGAGCGCGAAGGCGAACATCATCGGCAGTGTCATGACGCCGGCCAGCAGCAGCGAGCCGACGGCGATCGCGAGCGCGAGCAGCGAGCCCTGCGTGGCGAGCAGGATGCGGCGGCGGTCGAAGCGGTCGGCCACCCAGCCGGTGAGGCTCACGAGCACGAGGGGTGGCCCGAACTGGAGGGCCATCGTGATGCCCATCGCGGTCGCGTCGTTGTCGGTGAGCTCGGTCAGCACGACCCAGTCCTGCGCGGTGGCCTGCATCCAGCCGCCGACGTTGGAGACCAGGGCGCCCGCGAACCAGATGCGGTAGTTGATGTTCGCGAACGAGCGGAACATGGCGCTCATCGTTCGACCACCCTCCGCATCAGGGCGCTCGCATCGCGCAGGATCGCGAGCTCGGCCTCGGTGTAGTCGACCTCGCGGAGCATGTCGGCCAGCAGTTCGTCGCGGCGGCGGATGGTCTCGACCACGATCTCGGCGCCGGCGGGCGTGATGTCGACCTGCACGCGCCGGCGGTCGTCCTCGTCGGGCGTGCGGGCGACGTAGCCCTGCTCCTCGAGCCCGTTGACGATGCTGGTCATGGAGGGGGCGGTCACGCGCTCGCGCTCGGCGAGGGTGGAGATCGTGCGCCGGCCGTTCATGCGCAGATCGGCGAGCACGGCGAGCTGGGTGTCGCTCATGGTGTCTGCGGCGCGGGCGCAGCGGAGGCGGCGGGCGAGCCGGAACGTGGCCAGGCGCAGGTCTGTGGCGGTGAGGGCGAGGAGATCATCGGGCGCAGACATACTTAGTTAGTCTATCTAATATTCGGGCGTCGTGGGCGGGCCGTCGCGCATCCACCCGGCAGAATGGACGGGTGACCCGTACCCTCGCTCTCGAACTCGCCGTCCAGGACCCCGCCGGAGTGCGCATCGCCGCAGAGATCGGCGCCGCCCGTGTCGAGCTCGCCACGGCCCTCGCGCTCGGCGGCCTCACCCCCTCGCCCGGGACCGTGGAGCTCGCGCTCGCCGCCGCCGCCGACGGCCCCGAGGTGCACGTGCTGATCCGTCCGCGCGCCGGCGACTTCCACTATGACGCCGACGAGCTCGCGGTCGCCGAGCGCGACGTGCGCCACGCGATCGCCGCGGGGGCCGCGGGCGTCGTGATTGGCGTGCTCGACGCCGCCGGCCGCCTCGATCGCGAGGCCGTCGCCCGTCTCCGCGACGCCGCCGGGGGAGCACCCGTCACGCTGCACCGCGCCATCGACGTGACCGCCGACCCGGTCGCCACGCTCCGCACCGCGCGCGAGCTCGGGCTGCGCCGGGTGCTCACCTCGGGCGGAGCGTCCGCCGCGATCGACGGCATCGACACGCTGCGCGCCCTGGTCGCCGCGGCCGAGGGCGCGATCGAGGTCATGGCCGGCAGCGGCGTCGACGTCGCGAGTGCCCCCGTGCTCGCCGAGACCGGCATCGACGCGCTCCACTTCTCCGCCAAGCGCACGGTCGTCGCCGCGGGCGGCGTGCGCATGGGCTCGGCGTCCGACGGCGTGGGCGGCTACGAGGTCACCGACCGCGACATCGCGGTCGCGATCAGGGACGCGCTCGCGGGGCGCGACCGGTAGGGTCGCAGCGTGACCGACACCCGCGAGTTCACCGATTCCCACGGCATCGCCATCGTCTACGACGTCCACCCGGCTGCGGGCGAGCCCCGCGGCGTCGTGCAACTGTTGCACGGCGTGGGCGAGCACGCCGGCCGCTATCCCGCGCTGATCGCCGCGCTCACCGGCGCGGGCTTCCACGTGTACGCCGACGACCACCGCGGCCACGGGCGCACCGGTCTGCGTCAGCACGGCGACCCCGAGAAGCTGGGGCGGCTCGGCCCCGGCGGACTCCGGGCGGCGAAGGACGCGATCTGGCAGCTCACCGGCATCATCCGCGACGAGAACCCCGGCCTGCCGCTCGTGCTCCTCGGGCACTCGTGGGGGTCGTTCCTGGCGCAGATGCTCGTGAACGAGCACGCCGAGGCGTACGACGCGGTGATCCTCTCCGGCTCGGCCCTGCGGACCCCGCGGTCGCTGAACCCCGCGCCGCTGAACGCCGCGTGGGCCGCCGACGACGCGACCGGATACGAGTGGCTGAGCCGCGACCCCGCGGTGTGGAAGTCCTTCGAGGAGGACCCGCTCACCACGGGCGTGCCCCTGCTGAAGCTCTTCGGTCCGCTCGACGCGGCGCGGCTCTACGGGCGTCCGGCGAAGCACCTCGCCCGCGACCTGCCGATGCTCCTCCTGGTCGGCCGCGACGACCCGGTCGGCGGTCCGCGCAGCGTCCACAAGCTCGCCGACGAGTATCGCCGCCGCTCGGGCCTCACCGACGTCACGACCCTCGTGTACCCCGACGCCCGCCACGAGATCTTCAACGAGCAGCAGCAGGACGAGGTGCGCGCCGACGTGCTCGCGTGGCTCGACGCGCACATCCCCGCCCGCTGACATCCCCGCTGCCGGGCGGCGACCCCGGTGCGAGGTCGTTATCGGCCCTCCGCCCGGCCTCGTGGGCCCCTTTTCGCACCCGCACCGGCCCGTCCGCACCCACACCCGCACGCGACCGAGGCGGACTGTGACGCGGGATGACGCGCGGTGAAGGAGTGTGACGCGAGCGCGCCGCGCCCGGCGTCGGCGACCTAGATTCGGCTCATCCGCAGCAGGGACGGGAGGGCGCGCGGCGATGGGTTTCCGGAGCGACTGGCACGAATGGCATGCGGCGCGCGAGCGCTACGCCGGCGCGGAGTACGGGCCGTCCGCGCTCGAGTCCACGAACTGGCTCATCAGCGAGCCCGCGGCCGTCGACGGCATCCCCGGGCTCTGGGCCCTCGCCGGCGACGATGGCATCCGCGGCACCGAGCTCGGTCAGGCGGGGTCGAGCGTCACCCTCCGTGGCGCGCAGACCCTGCGTCTCGGTCGCCGCGAGCTGCGCGTGTTCGACCGCAACGGAGCGATCGCGCTGCGCGTGTGGAACCCCGCGCGCCCGCAGCGGGAGTGGTTCACGGCGATCGACGCCTACGCCCCGGACGAGCGGTGGCGGCTGCCCGCTACGTTCGAGCCGACGCCGGGCGAGCGGATCCTGGTGACCTCGGTCGACGGCGCCTCGCGCGAGACGGACGTGGCGGGGCGCCTGCACTTCACGCTCGCCGGAGCCCCGCACACCCTCACGGTCACCCGCACCGGCCAGGGCACGCTGAGCGCGGTGTTCTCCGACGGCACCAGCGGCCTGGAGACGTACCGGTTCCGTTTCCTCCCGGTCGACGAGCCCGCCGAGGACGGGACGGCGGTGCTCGACTTCACGCGCGCCTACCTGCCGCCGTGCGCGTTCTCCGACCAGTTCGTGTGCCCGCTGCCGCCACCGGGCAACCGCTACTCCACGCCCATCCGCGCGGGGGAGCGCGTGGTGGTGCTCGGCGGCTGACCCGCGCGGCACGGCGCGCCTTAAGCTGGAGTCGTGCACGGTGAATACAAGGTCCCTGGGGGCAAGCTCGTCGTCGTCGACCTCGAGGTGGAGAACGACCGGATCGCGCGGTTCCGGCTCGCCGGCGACTTCTTCCTGGAACCGGACTCGGCGCTCGACGACATCAACGCGGCGGTCGAGGGGCTGCCCGTGGAGTCCGACGCCTCCGCGATCGCGGCCGCCGTCCGCGGGGCCCTCCCCGAGGGGGCGCAGCTGCTCGGCTTCACGCCGGAGGCGGTCGGCACCGCCGTGCGACGCGCCCTGGTCACCGCGCCGGGCTGGCGCGACTTCGACTGGGAGATCGTGCACGACAGGGCCGTCTCCCCGCGCATGAACCTCGCGCTCGACGAGGTGCTCACGTCGCGCGTGGGCGAGGGGCGTCGTCGTCCCACGCTGCGCATCTGGGAGTGGGACGAGTCGGCGGTCGTGATCGGCTCGTTCCAGTCGTACCGCAACGAGGTCGACCCGGAGGGCGCGGCCCGGCACGGGTTCGACGTGGTGCGCCGCATCTCCGGCGGCGGGGCCATGCTCATGGCGGCCGGCCAGATCATCACCTACTCGCTGTACGTGCCGGCGTCGCTCGTGGCGGGCATGACCTTCGCCGACTCCTACGCGTTCCTGGACGACTGGGTGCTGCAGGCGCTGCGCTCGCTCGGCATCGACGCGGTGTACCAGCCGCTCAACGACATCGCGAGCCCCACCGGCAAGATCGGCGGCGCCGCGCAGAAGCGTCTCGCCAACGGCGGGGTGCTGCACCACGCGACGCTGTCGTACGACATCGACGGTCAGGTGATGACCGAGGTGCTGCGCATCGGCCGCGAGAAGCTGAGCGACAAGGGCACCACCTCGGCGACGAAGCGCGTCGACCCGCTGCGCAGCCAGACCGGGCTCGAGCGGGCGGAGATCATCGACCGGTTCGTGGAGACGTTCCGCTCGCTCACGTCCGCCGAAGACGGCACGATCACGCCGGAGGAGTACGCCGACGCCGAGGCTCTGGTGGAGTCGAAGTTCTCCACCGACGCGTGGCTGCACCGGGTGCCGTGACGACCTCGGACGCGGGCGCGGGCCGTCCCGTCGCCGCGGAGGGGGCGCCGCGGGGTGCGGTCGAGATCGTGGAGGGCGACAACCTCGCCGTCGCCGCGACGCTGCCGTCCGGATCGTTCACGCTGGTGTACCTCGATCCGCCGTTCAACACCGGGCGGGCGCGCGAGCGGCAGGTCGTGACCGCACGGCGGACGTTCACGACTCCTCACGACCTCGCCGATCCGGTGGCCCCCGGCGCCGACACGCGGGATTCGCCGGCGGATCTCCGGAGTTCCGAACCCGCGGCGGCGGAGGCCGAGGTGCGGCACGGGTTCCACGGCCACGCGTACGAGCGGGTGCGGGGCATGCTCCGCGCGTACGACGACAGCTTCGACGACTACGGCGCCTTCCTGATGCCGCGGCTGGAGGAGGCGTGGCGGCTCCTGGGCGACGACGGCACGCTGTATCTGCACCTCGACTACCGGGAGGCGCACTACGCCAAGGTGATGCTCGACGCGGTGTTCGGGCGCGACTGCTTCCTCAACGAGCTGATCTGGGCCTACGACTACGGGGCGAAGTCGCGGCGGCGCTGGCCCACCAAGCACGACACGATCCTGGTGTACGTGAAGAACCCGCGCGCGTACGTGTTCAACTCCGACGACGTCGACCGCGAGCCGTACATGGCTCCCGGTCTGGTCACGGCGGAGAAGGCGGCGCGCGGCAAGCTCCCCACCGACGTGTGGTGGCACACCATCGTCCCCACCACGGGTCGCGAGAAGACGGGCTATCCGACGCAGAAGCCCGAGGGGATCCTGCGGCGCATCGTCACGGCGTCGAGCCGTCCGGGCGATCGCGTGCTCGACCTCTTCGCCGGCAGCGGCACGACCGGGGCGGTGGCGTCGGCGCTGGGCCGTGACGCGGTGCTGGTCGACGACAACCCCGAGGCGGTGCGGATCATGGCCGAGCGCATGCCGCACGCCGAGGTCCGTCGCGGCTGAGGCTCAGACCGCGAGGGAGACCTTGCGCAGCGTCTCGGTCACCGTCCACACCGTGCGCATGCCGGCCGACAGGCGCATCACCGACCCGGGCCCGACCTCGACAGACGGCAGCGCGGGCTCGGTGAACTCGATGGTCGCGCGGCCCGACAGCACCACGAACACCTCGTCCTCCTCGGTGTCGCTCGCGGCGCCCGGCGTCATCTCCCAGACGCCGATCTCCGTCCCGCCCGCGGCGTCGAGCACGGCATACGCCGCGGTCGGCGCTCCGTCGCGCACCTCGTCCGCGGGCAGGGGCTCGTGCGCGAGGGCGACGGCGCGCGCGTCCACGGGCGTGCCCGGTGTCAGCGCGGTCACGAGTCGAACCCCATGCCGAGGGCGTCGAGCGTCTTCAGGAACGGGCCGCGTCGTCCCCCGTCGTGGTCGGCGCGGTCCATCGCGGCGCGTACCAGGTTGATGCCGATCGAGGCGGCGGGCTCGGGCGGGAAGGGGATCGGCTTCTCGCGCACCATGCGCAGCTCCGTGCGCTCGGTCTCCTCCCCGGCGAGCTTGTCGAGCATCACATCAGCGGCGAACCGGGCGGCGCCCACCCCGAGCCCGGTGAATCCCGTGGCGTAGGCCACGCGTCCGCGGCGGGCCGTGCCGAAGAACGCGCAGAACCGGCTGGAGGAGTCGATCGCCCCCGCCCAGCGGTGCGAGAAGCGGAGCCCGGCGAGCTGCGGGAACGTGGTGAAGAAGTGGGAGGCGAGGCGGCGGTGGCTCTCCATCCGGTCCTCGTACGCGGGGCGCACCTTCCCGCCGAAGTGGTAGACCGCGTCGTAGCCGCCGAACAGGATCCGGTCGTCGGCGGTGAGCCGGTAGTAGTGGAACTGGTTGGCGCTGTCGGCGAGGCCCTGGCGGTTGCGCCAGGCGATCGCGTCGAGCTGCTCCGCCGACAGCGGCTCGGTCATCAGCACGTAGTCGTACACGGGCACCGTCATGAGCCGGTTGCGCTTCAGCAGCGAAGGGAACACGTTCGTGGCGAGGGCGATGTTCTCCGCGGTCACCCGTCCGCCGTCGGTCACGAGGGCGACCGGGCCGGCGTCGGGTCCCTCGATGCGGCGCACCATCGTGTGCTCGTGGATCTGCACGCCGAGCTCGACGGCCAGGCGCGCGAGCTCCAGGCCGAGCTTGGCGGGGTGCACGAGGGCCGTGCCCTCCCGGTCCCAGGCGCCGGCGAGGAACGTGGGGGAGTGCACCTCGGCCTGCACGGCGTCGCGGTCGAGGAAGCCCTCCTCCTCGCGCAGCCACTCCACCTGGTGCGGCTCCACGGCCACGGCCAGCTGGCCCGTGCGCTCGAACTCGGCGTCGAGGGCGTACCGGCGCACGGTGTCCTCGATGCCGTCGAGGTTCTGCCGCCCCAGCTCCTCGAGCCGGTCGATCTCCTCCGGCCACCGGTTCACGCCGTTCTCGTGGCCGTGCGTGATGCTGGCCTCGCAGAAGCCGCCGTTGCGCCCCGACGCGGCCCAGGCCACGCGCGAGGCCTCCAGCAGCACGACCGTGCGGCCGGGGTCGCGCTCCTTCGCCCTGATCGCGGTCCACAGCCCGGTGTAGCCGCCGCCGACGATCGCGAGGTCGGCGTGCGCCGCCCCGCGCAGCGGCGGATGCGTCGGGCGGTCGACGTCGTCGAGCCAGAAGACCGACAGGGCGGTGTCGCGCAGGGACTCGTCGATGACGGACGGCGCGGGACGCCGGCGTTCGAAGACCGTGGTGCCCATGTTCACTCCCGGGTGCGGGGACGCGTCAGCGCGTTCCCCAGTTGTAGAGGTCTTTGTACAGTCCGGCGTAGAGCAGGCTCTCGGTCTGCACGATGCCGGGGATGGTGCGGATGCGGGTGGCGATGAGGTCGATCAGGTGGTCGTCGTCCTCGCACACCGCCTCGACGAGGATGTCGAAGGTGCCGAGCGTGACGACGACGTACGCGAGCTCGGTGATCGCGGTCAGCTCCTCGGCGATCGCGCGGGGGTCGCCGGAGACGCGGATGCCGATCATCGACATGCGCCGGAAGCCGAGCTGGAGCGGATCGGTGACGGCGACGATCTGGATGATCCCGGCCTCGGTCATGCGCTGCACCCGCTGGCGGGCGGCGGCCTCGCTGAGTCCGACCTCGCGCGCGATCTCGGAGTAGGGACGGCGGCCGTCCTCCTGCAGCAGCTCGACGATGCGCTTGGAGATGTCGTCGAGGGGCGGCTGCGGCGTCGGAGTCATGTACCGATAGTGACATTCTCAGGGGGCTGTCGCAACTGATTCCGTCGTTCGACCCTCGTCATCCTTCAGATTCCGCGTTCGAGTGGCTACCATGGCGCCATGCACACCCCGTCGACGACGACCGAGCCCCTGCACAACTTCCTCGGCGGCCGCGCCGTGCCCGCGCACGGACCGGGACGGCTGCCGCTGATCGACCCGGCGACCGAGGAGCCGTACGGCGAGATCCCCCTGTCCGACGCCGCCGACGTGGACGCGGCCGTCGCCGCCGCGGCCGCCGCGTTCCCCGAGTGGCGCGACACCACGCCCGCGCAGCGCCAGCTCGCCCTGTTCCGCATCGCCGACGAGATGGCCGAGCGAGCGGAGGAGTTCGCCGACCTGGAGTCCCGCGACACCGGCAAGCCCCGCGCCACGCTGGTCGCCGACGAGATCGAGCAGTCCATCGACCAGCTGCGCTTCTTCGCGGGTGCCGCGCGCAGCCTCGAGGGGCGCGCCGCCGCGGAGTACGTCGCCGGGCACACGTCGTTCGTGCGCCGCGAGCCGATCGGGGTCATCGCGCAGGTCACCCCGTGGAACTATCCGCTCAACATGGCGGTGTGGAAGATCGCGCCGGCGCTCGCCGCGGGCAACACCGTGGTGCTCAAGCCCGCGGAGGCGACGCCGCTCACCACGCTGCTGCTCGCCGAGATCGTCGCGCGGCACACTCCGCCCGGAGTGTTCAACGTGGTGCTGGGCGACCGCGACACCGGCGCTGCGCTGATCGCCCACCCGGTGCCGCAGATGGTCGCGATCACCGGCTCGGTGCGCGCGGGCATGGCGGTCGCCCGATCGGCCGCCGACGACGTGAAGCGCGTGCACCTGGAGCTCGGCGGCAAGGCGCCCGCCCTGGTGTTCGCCGACGCGGCGCTCGACCGCGCCGTGGAGGGAATCGTCGCCGGGGCGTTCTTCAACGCGGGACAGGACTGCACGGCCGCCACCCGGGTGCTCGTGCACGCGTCCAAGCACGACGAGCTCGTGGCGGCCCTGGTCGCCCGCGCCCGCACGCACGCGCGCACCGGCGGCCCGCACGACCGGGGCGTGCTCTACGGACCGCTCAGCAGCGCCGCCCAGCTCGCCCAGGTGCAGGGCTTCATCGACCGCCTCCCCGCGCACGCCACCGTGGCCACCGGCGGCCGCCGGCAGGGCGACCGCGGCTACTTCTGGGAGGCGACGATCGTGACCGGTGTGCGGCAGGACGACGAGGTCGTGCAGGGCGAGATCTTCGGACCCGTGCTCACCGTGCAGTCGTTCGAGACCGAGGAGGAGGCGCTGGCCCTCGCCAACGGCGTGCCGTACGCGCTCGCGGCGTCGGTGTGGACCACGGATCACGCCAGGGCGATGCGCTTCTCGCGCGACCTCGACTTCGGGTGCGTGTGGATCAACACCCACCTGCCGTTCGTTTCGGACATGCCGCACGGCGGCTTCAAGCACTCCGGCTACGGCAAGGACCTGTCCCAGTACGGCTTCGACGACTACACCCGCCTCAAGCACGTCATGAGCGCGATCGACTGACGGGCGGCCCCGGGCCGTCCGGGCTCAGCGCGGGCCGAGCAGCTTGACGCGGCGGTGCTCGCGGAGCGTGAACTGCGGGCGCTGGTCGATCTTGGTCGCCCCGTCGAGCTCCCACCCGTGCCGGGCGTAGAACCCGTCGGCGCGGTCGTTGCCGTCGAGCACCCACAGGTAGCCGCGCGTGTGCCCGGCCTCGATCATGCGCGCCTCCGCGGCTTCGAGCAGCGCATGACCCGCGCCCGTCGACCACGTGTCCGGGTCGGCGTAGATGCCGTACAGCTCGGCGTCGTCGAGACCGTCGGGGTCGCGCCCCGAGCCGAACGACGCCCACGCGATCACCGCACCGTCGCGCACCGCCACCAGGGTGCCCAGGCTCGTGGGCAGCGGGTCGGCGAAGATCCGCCGCCACCCCTCGGCGCGCTCCGAGACCGAGAGCCCGTCGAGCACCTCCTGGTCGATCAGGCCGCGGTAGGCGGTCTGCCACGAGCGCACGTGCACTCGGGCCACGGCATCGGCGTCGTCGGCGCGGGCGTCGCGGATCACGAAGGACGTCATCCCTCCACCCTAGGTGCGCGCGGCGACGGCGGAATCGGGGTGGACGCACGCGGCCGGATGTAGCATGCTGGCCGGGCACCCGAGCCGAACCACGAGCATCGACACCTCCGAGGATCAGCCGCATGTCACGACCCCTTGCCGGACCGCAGAGCCTGCTCCGGTCGCTCAACGGCCGCGCGATCCTGGAGCGGCTCGCCGACAGCGGTCCGCAGACGCGCGCGGAGCTGATGGCGGCGACCGGGCTGTCGCGCACGGCCGTGACCCAGGTGCTGCGGATGCTGGAGGCGGGCGGTGCGGTGGCGGCCGCCGGCGTCGACCGCGGTGCGCGGGGTCCCGCCGCGGGGCGCGTGGCCCTGCACCCGCTGCTCGGCGTCGCCGCCGCGGTGCACGTGGACCATCATGCCGCCCACGTCGTGCTGGTCGATGCGACCGGGACCGTGCGGGCCGAGCAGCACGCGCCGTTCCCCTCGTCCGGGGACCGGGTCGGGCACATCGCCGGGCTCGTGGCGTCGTGCCGGGAGTCCACGCGCGGCCCGCTGCATCTCGCGGTGGTCGGGGTGCCCGGCATCGTGACGGCCGACGGAGGCATCCGCGACGACCAGGGCCCGGACGGCGGTGCGTTCCGCTCGGCGCTGCAGACGGCGCTCGGGTGCCCGGTGCAGGTGGAGAACGACGTGAACCTGGCCGCGCTCGCGGAGCTGACGGCGGGGGCGGGGGCCGAGCTGAGCAGCTTCGCCCTGTTCCTGCTCGACGACGACCTCGGCGCGGGCATCGTGATCGAGGGGCTGCTGCACCGGGGCTTCTCGGGTGTCGCGGGCGAGATCATGTACCTGCCGCAGTCGCCGCTGCCGATCGGCGCCCCCGTCGTGGGGGAGGAGGTGGTGCACGACCTCGCGCTCGGTCTGGGCCTCGACGTGCGGGCGCCGCTGCTGGCCCACCTCGAAGCCGCGCAGCAGGGCGACGAGAAGGCGCGCGAGCTGGTGGCCGAGATCGGCCGGCGCCTGGTGGTGGCGGCGGGCACCGTGGCGCTCGTGCTCGACCCCGAGGCGTTCATCCTCGGCGGCGAGGCCGCGCACCCCGCGCTCGTGGAGGCGGTCGACCGCGTCGCGGAGGAGTTCGCCGCGCAGCTGCCGCTCCGGTTCCTCGTCTCGGCGTTCGGCCCGGAGGCTCCGCTCGTCGGGGTCGTGGGCGAGGCCGCCTCCGCCCTGCGCGCGCTCGTCTTCTCCCGTCTCCTCACCCCCGCGGCCGCCACCCCCCGACCCGGCCGCTGACCCCGACAGGACCCGCCATGACCACTCCGCCCCCGCTCGCCGACCGGCTCGGTCTCCCGTCCGGTGCCAGGGCGATCATCCTCAACGCCGACGACTTCGGCATGTGCCACGCGGCGAACACGGCGATCGGGAGCCTACTCGAGCGGGGCCGCATCGACAGCGCGACCGTCATGGTCCCGTGCGCCTGGGCGCCCGAGGCGCTCGCGTTCGCCGCCGGTCGACGCGACCTCGATGTGGGCGTGCACCTCGTGCTCACCAGCGAGTGGCGGCGCTACCGGTGGCGTCCGCTCACCGGACCCGGCACCACCCTGGTCGACGGCGACGGCTTCTTCCCGAACGAGGTCGCCGCGGTCGAGCAGGGGGCATCCGAGGCCGACGTGGCCGCCGAGCTGGCGGCGCAGGTGCAGGCCGCGCTCGACGCCGGAGTCGACGTCACACACCTCGACAACCACATGGGCTCGGTCTATGGACTGCAGAGCGGGCGCGACTTCCTGCGGCCGGTGTTCGAGCTCGCCGCCCGGCTCGGCCTGCCGTTCCGGCTTCCGCGGTACCGGGAGGGCGCGGAGGCCGACCAGGAGCTGCAGGCGAAGCTCGCGGAGGCCACGGCCGCCGCCGATGCGCTCGGCGTGGAGATCATCGACCGGCTGTGGACGCACCCGTTCGAGCTGGCCGGTGAGGGCACGGCGCAGGAGGAGACGTACGAGCGGGTGCGCGACGGGTTCCTCGACGTGCTGCGGGCCGTGCCGCCCGGCGTGACCGAGATCTACCTGCACCCGATGACCGACGGCGCCGAGCTGCGCGCCGCCGTCGACTTCGGGGCGGCCAAGCGCGGCTACGAGCTGCGGCTGCTCGACGACCCGCTCGTGGAGCAGACGATCGACGACGAGGGCCTGGTGCGGGTCGGCTGGCGCGACCTGCGCGACCTGCAGCGCGGGGCGGCCCGGTGACGGCGCTCGCGGACCGGCTGCGCGACCGTCGCCTCGACGCGGCCCCGACGCGGGCGCAGTCGATCGCGTTCGGGGCGTCCGGGTTCCCCACGCAGCTGATGACGCAGACGTTCTCCGCGTTCGTCGTCTACTTCTACGTGTCGCACCTCGTGGTGCCCGCCACCTGGGTGGCCGTCGCGATGGTCGCGCACGGCATCCTGAACGCGGCGCTCAACCCGCTGGTGGGCGCGCTGTCCGACCGGATCCGCACGCCGTGGGGCCGCCGCATCCCGTGGATCGGCCTCGGCATCGTGCCGCTGGTGGTGGCGTTCGCGCTGGTGTGGATGCCGCCCGACCTGCCCGCGGACGGCCTCATCGCCTGGTTCCTGGTGGTGGTCGCGGTCTACGACATCGCGTTCGTGGTGGTGGTGCTCAACATCTCGGCGCTGTTCCCGGAGATCTTCCGCACGACGGAGGAGCGCGCGCGGGGCAACGTGCCGCGGCAGATCTTCGCGATCCTCGGCATGGTGCTCGGCACGGCGGGCGCCCCGGCACTGTACGACGCGATCGGCTGGCCGGGCATGGCGCTCGTGCTGTCCGGCGTGTGCCTCGTGCTGCTGGCGTGGTCGTTCTTCGGCGGCATGATCGAGCGGCGCGTGCCGGAGGCGGCGTCCGAGGCGATGCGCTGGCGCGACCAGCTCACCTACACGTTTCGCAATCGGGCGTTCGTGCCGTACGTGCTGGGGTCGCTGTGCGTGCAGACCTCGATCGCGGTGATCCTCGCGTCGGTCCCGTTCTACGTGCGGTACTCGCTGGGTGCGGCGGAGGGGGAGGGCAGCCTGCTGCTCGGTGCGATCTTCGTGACCGCGATCCCGTCGATCGTGCTGTGGAGCACGGTGGTCCGCCGCACCTCCCCCCGCACGGCCCTGCTGTGGAGCGTGGCGGTGTTCGGGGTCGCGGTGCTCGGGTATCTGATCCCCACGTCGGTGCTCGGAGCGGCTCTCGTCGGCGTCGCGGTGGGCGTGGGCGTGGGCGGGCTGCTGCAACTGCTCGAGGTCGTGCTGGCGCAGATCATCGACGACGACGCGACGCGCACGGGGCATCGGCGGGAGGGCGCGTACTTCGGCGTCAACGGCTTCGTCGTCCGCGGCTCCGTCGTGCTGCAGGCGATCGTCGCGGCGGTCGTGCTCACGGCGTCGGGGTTCGACGCGACGCTCGGCGAGGCGCAGCCCGACACGGTCGACGGCGGCATCCGGCTCATGCTGGCGGTGATCCCGCTGGGGTTCACCGCGCTCGCGTGGCTGTGCTTCTGGCTCTACCCCATCCGCACCCGCGACGTGTGAGGCTCAGGCGCCGGCGGCCCGCCGTGCTTCCCAGCCCGTGCGCACCATCTCGTCGACCGTGTACCGCATGCGCCAGTCGAGGTCGCGCGCTGCGAGCTCGCCGGTGGCCACGATGCGGTCGGGGTCGCCCGGGCGCCGGGGGCCGACCTCGGGCGTGAAGTCGATGCCCGTGACCCGGGCGACCGCGTCCATGATCTGCGCCACGCTGAGGCCGTCGCCCGAGCCGAGGTTGTACGCCGGCTCGATGGGCTCGCCCGCCGCGAGGCGCTGCGCGGCGGCCACGTGCGCGGCGGCGATGTCTCCCACGTGCACGTAGTCGCGCACGTTCGTGCCGTCGGGGGTGTCGTAGTCGTCGCCGAAGATCTTCGGGGTGCGGCCCTCCAGCAGCGCCTCGAACACGATCGGGAAGAGGTTGTGCGGGCTCACGTCGTACACCGCGGGGTCGGCCGAGCCGACGACGTTGAAGTAGCGCAGCGAGGTGTGCCGGAGCGGCCGCTCGCTGGCGGCGGTGGCGATGGCCTGGTCGCGCAGCAGCCACTCGCCGATCAGCTTCGACTCCCCGTAGGGGCTCGCCGGCTTCTTGGCGGTGTCCTCCACCACGAGCGGCACGTCGGGCGTGCCGAACACGGCGGCCGAGGAGGAGAACACGATGTTCGCGACGCCGGCGGCCTGCATGGCCTCCAGGATCACGCGGGTGCCCTCGACGTTCTGCGCGTAGGTGTGCAGCGGGCGCTGCACGGAGACCCCGGCGTACTTGTACCCGGCCACGTGGATCACGCCGTCGGCGTCGTGGTCGCGCAGGGCCTTCTCGACCAGGTCGCGGTCGAGGATGCTGCCCTGCACGAACGGCACGCCCTCCGGCACGAACGAGGCGACGCCGCTGGACAGGTCGTCGAGCACGACCGGGGTGAGACCCGCCTCCGCGAGAGCGCGGACCACGTGGGCACCGATGTAGCCGGCGCCGCCGGTGACGATCCAGGACATGCGTTCCTCTCCTGCCGCGACCGTGGCGGCTCGACCACTCATTGTGTCAGGCGTCGCGGTGCGGACCTGCGGACGGGCTGACGGTGAACACGTGCGGCTCGGCGTATCCGGCCTCGGCGAACCGGGCGCGCACGGCGGTCGTCACCGCCTCGACCTCGTCCTGCGGCACGAGCGCGATCGCCGCGCCCCCGAAGCCGCCGCCGGTCATGCGCGCCCCCAGGGCACCGGCGGCGAGCGCGGCGTCGACCGCGGTGTCGAGCTCGGGGGTGGAGATCTCGAAGTCGTCGCGCATCGAGGCGTGCGAGGCGACGAGCAGGCCGCCGATGGCCCGCGCGCCCTCCGCCCGCAGCACGGTGACGGTGTCGCGCACGCGCTGGTTCTCGGTGACGATGTGGCGCACGCGGCGGAAGGTCTCGTCGTCGAGCAGCTCCTGCGCGCGGGCGAGGTCCGCCACCGCGACGTCGCGCAGCGCGGGCACCCCGAGCGCCGCGGCGCCGCGCTCGCACGACTCGCGGCGCGCGCGGTAGCCGCCGGTCGAGTGGGCGTGCTTCACGCGGGTGTCGATCACCAGCACGGACAGCCCGGCCGCGGCCATGCCCAGAGGCACGACCTCGGCCTCCAGCGAGCGGCAGTCGAGGAAGATCGCGGCGTCGGGCTCGCCGAGCATCGACGACATCTGGTCCATGATCCCGGTGGGGGCGCCGACCGCCTCGTTCTCGGCCGTGCGACCGATGCGCGCGAGGGCCACCGCGTCGAGCCCGGTGCCCCACAGCTCGTTCAGCGCGGACGACGTGGCGCCCTCGATCGCGGCGGACGACGACAGTCCGGCGCCCACCGGCACGGTCGACGCGATCGCGATGTCGGCGCCGTGGCCCGGCACCCCCGTCGCCCGGCGCAGCGCCCACGCCACCCCGAGCGGGTACGCGGCCCACTCCGGCACCGCGGGGCGGCTCCCGGGCGCGGTGGGGAACAGGCGGTCGAGGTCGTCGAGGGCGACCTCCACGGGCTCGTCCGCGAACGTGGAGGTGACGCGGAGCCGACCGTCGTCGCGCCCGCCGACCGCCGCGGCCGTGCGCTGCGGGATCGCGAACGGCAGCACGAAGCCGTCGTTGTAGTCGGTGTGCTCGCCGATCAGGTTCACGCGACCGGGAGCCGACCACACGCCGTCCGGCCCGTGCCCGGTCAGGGTCGCGAACAGGGCCTCGGCCTCCCGCACCGCGGTCATGCGGAGACTCCGTCCACGGCGTCCGTGCGGGCGATGGCGTCGCGGAGGCGCTCGGCCCCCTGCTCCGGCGTGACCTCGGCGGCCCACGCCCACATCGCCGCCTCGGAGCCGGCGAGGTACTTGAGCCGGTCGGCGGCGCGGCGGGGGCTCGTCAGCTGCAGGTGCAGGCGCACGCTGTCGCGGCCCACGCGCACGGGAGCCTGATGCCACGCGGCGATGTAGGGCGTCGGGGTGTCGTACAGCGCGTCGACCCCGCGCAGCAGGCGCAGGTAGAGCGGGGCGAGCTCGTCGCGCTCGGCGTCGGTGGTCGCGGCGAGGTCGGGCACGTGGCGGTGGGGCATCAGATGCACCTCCAGCGGCCAGCGGGCGGCGAAGGGCACGAACGCGGTCCAGTGCTCGCCGCGGAGCACGACGCGCTCGGACCGCTGCTCGGTGTCGAGGATGCGGGCGAACAGGTCGGGCGCGGTGCGGTCGATCATGTCGAGCGTGCGGGTCGTGCGCGGCGTCACGTACGGGTAGGCGTAGATCTGGCCGTGCGGGTGGGGCAGCGTGACCCCGATCTCGGCGCCGCGGTTCTCGAACGGGAACACCTGCTGGATACCGGGCAGCGCGGAGAGGGCTTCGGTGCGGTCGGCCCACGCCTCGATCACGGTGCGGGCGCGCGTGACGGTCTGGGTGCCGAACGATCCCGCGGGCTCGGGGCTGAAGCACACGACCTCGCAGCGTCCGACCGCGGTGCGGGTGCGACCGAGGCCCGGGGCGTCGAGGTCGTCGAGCCCGCGCGGGGCGTCGGCGGCGGCGGGGGCGGCGCCCACGGCCTCGGCGAGCGCGGGGCCGAACGCCGGGGAGCGGTTCTCGAACACGGCGACGTCGTAGCGCGACGGCACCTCGGACGGGTTGCCCGGGGTCTGCGGGGCGAGCGGGTCGGCGTCGGCGCTCGGCATCATCACGCGGTTCTGCCGATTCGCGGCGACCGTGATCCAGTCGCCCGTCAGCACGTCGAGCCGCATGGTCGCGGTGTCGGGTCGCGGGGCGAGGGTGCGGGCGTCGACGGCTCGCTCCGCGCCGAGGGCGGTGCCGGGGTCGTCGTAGTAGAAGAGGTCGCGGCCGTCGGCGAGGGTCGTGGCGCGGCGGACGACGCCGGCACCGAGGACCTGCGTCCGCATCTCAGGGGAATCGGGCGTGTTCACGTCAACATGGTAGGTCTCCGCGCGTGATAACGTCAACATGACGGAGTTGTGAACGGAGGACGCGTGGCACGAGACACCCCCGCCTCCGCATCCGCCGCGCCGGACGCCCGCGTCTCCATGGCCCAGGTCGCCGCGCGCGCCGGAGTCTCGGGCCAGACGGTGTCGCGCGTCGTCAACGGCAGCCCGCGGGTCGATCCGGCCACGCGTGCCCGCGTCGAGGCGGCGATGGCGGAGCTCGGCTACCGGCCGCACCGCGCCGCGCGAGCCCTGCGCACGGGCCGCTCGCACACGATCGGCCTCGTCGTCACCACCCTCGCGACGATCGGCAACTCCCGCATGCTGCAGGCGACGGCCGAGGCGGCGGCCGAACGCGGCTACGCCCTCACCGTGGTCACCGCGTCCGAGGGCGTCGAGGCGGCGTTCGCCCAGCTCGCGGACCAGGGCGTCGACGGCGCGGTCGTGCTCAACGAGGCCTCCGCGCTCGTGCCGTCCGCCCCGAGGCCTCCGGGTCTGCGGCTCGTGGTGGTCGACGCGCCCGCCGAGACCGGGGCGATCGTCGTGCACAGCGATCACGCGGGAGGGGCGGCCGCGGCCACGGCGCACCTGCTGAGCCTCGGACACGCCACCGTGCACCATCTCGCCGGGCCCGCCGACTCCTTCGCCGCCGCCGAGCGCGAGCGGGGATGGCGGGAGGCGCTCGCCGCGGGCGGGATCGCGGCGCCCGCGGTGGTCCGCGGCGACTGGACCTCGCGGTCGGGATTCGCGGCAGGTGCCGCGCTGGCTCCCGCGACGGCCGTGTTCTGCGCGAACGACCAGATGGCCCTCGGTCTGCTGCGGGCCCTGGCGGAGTCCGGACGCCGTGTTCCCGCGGACGTGAGCGTGGTGGGGTTCGACGACGTGCCGGATGCCGCGGACTACCTGCCGCCCCTCACCACCATCCGCCAGGACTTCTCCGCTCTCGCACAGCGGGCGGTGGGGGCCCTCGTCGCGGCGATCGAGGGAGCGGACCCGGCGGCGGACGGCGACCGTGCGATCGTGCCCACCCGGCTGCTCGTGCGCGACAGCACCGCGCACCGCTGAGGTCAGCCGGACGGCAGCAGCTCCTCCGCGTCGCACGCGGTCGTCGACCCGTCCGCCCACACGATCAGCCACCCGCCCTCCTGCGGGGTGAGCTGCGGCGACGCCGAGGCCACGCCGAGCAGCGCCCCCACCGCCACCCAGGCCCCCGGGCGCGCCGGAACGGTGAGCCACGGTGTCGCCGTCCGCGGGGCCAGGGGCGTCACGTCGGACTCGACCCGCACGCCCGAGGCCGCCCCGTCCGTGCCGTGCAGCTCCACGAGGCGGCTGTGCCGCGCGGGCGCGCGACCGCCGGGCCGCCCGCTGCCGTGCGACGCGTTCCCCGCCTCGGCTCCGGCGGACACGCTCCCCGGGCCGTCCTCGACGAGATCCTCTCCCGACAGCGCCCATCCCCCGACGCGCAGCTGGTCGCCCTCCCGCACCCGCGTCGCGGCCGCCTCCCCCTCCGCGTCGCGGACACGCACCAGCCGCACCTCCCAGGCGCCGCGCACGACCGACACGACGTCGAGCACCGGCCCCGTCTCGGTGACGCGCGCCGCCGCACCGCCGCCCACGTCGAACGCCGACACGAACTCCCGGTGCCAGTGCACCCGCCCCGACGACCCGCCGAGCAGCGTGCCCTCGTGCTGGCAGAGCGTCCCGGTCGCGAAGCCGGAGCGGTGACTCGGGCGACCGTCCCGCACCAGGGCGGCGGTGCCGTCGAGCGGCTCCGTCAGTCCGGGCGTGCGGAGCACGGGCGCGGTCGCCGTCGAGTAGCCGAGCTTGGCGTAGAGCGGCGCGTCCGGATGGCGCTCTCCCGGAACGCCGTGGTCGGTGCCGTGGTTGACGATGCGCACGACACCGTCCTCCTGGGTGCCGCTCGCGAGCCACCCGGGCGCGGCGAGCACCCGCGCGAACGACCCCGCATCGATGGGCAACGGTTCTTCCACGGCCGTCCATACCGGATGGGCGGCGGGCAGCGCGAGCGCGAACAGCCCCTTCGCCGCCCAGGACGGCGACCCCGGGCCCGAGTAATCCTGCGCGAGCGCCCGCCACGCGCCGTGCCAGCCCAGCGGGAGCACGCCGGACGCGTCCGGGATCCCGCGGTCGACGAAGTGCCGCACCTGGCCGCTGATCGCGCGGCGCAGCAGGCCAGGGCCGTGCCGCGATCCGCCCGTGAAGGCCGCAGCGCCCGCCGCCGCCGCTGACGCGAACCGGTATGTGAGGCTGCGGCCCTGGATCAGCGGTCCGCCGTCGGCGCCGATGAGGTGCAGGGCATCGTCGAGGTAGTCGTCGAGGCGGGCGCGGGAGCGGGCGATCCGGGCGGTGTGCCGCGGATCGTCGGCGACCATGTCGGCCCAGATCGCGGGATAGAAGGACAGCGCCCAGCCCGCGTAGTGGTCGAACGAGCGCGCGGCGCCGTCGGAGGTCCAGCCGTGGGCCCGCTCGAACCCGTCGAGCAGGGCGAAGTCGACCTCGCGGTCCTCCGTCGAGAACGGGCCGCCCACGCTCTCCAGGAACTGCTCGACGAGGATGCGGAACCAGGCCCAGTTGTTCGGCGGGTACGAGCCTCCGATGAACCCGGCGAGGTAGTCGATCGTGCGGGTGCGTGCCGTGTCGTCGAGTCGAGCCCAGACGGTGTCCCGCGTGAGGTGGAGCCCGACGGCGAGGGCTGCGGCCTCCACCTTCGCCTGATCGACCTCGTCGGGCCGGGGCCAGCGCTCCGGGTTCCCCCGGTCCACTCCGGCGGCGAGTCCGCGCGCATACCGCGCGGCCAGGTCGCCGGTGCCGTCGGGGTCTCCGGCGATGCGGAACGCGGCGAGCAGGAAGGTGCGGCTGAAGCCCTCCAGGGCGTCGACCGCGGGGCCGAATCCGCCAGGGCGGCCCGGATAGCGCACACCGGCGCCCGTGGGGCTCGCGTGCCGGGCGGCCCCGTCGAGGATGGCGTCGGCGACCGCCTGGAGGTGCGCGCGACCCCAGCCGGTGTACGGCGACAGGTCGCGGTCCTCCGGAGGGAGGGCGAGAGTGCTCACGCGCCGTGCTCCAGGTCGGCCGGGCGCACGGGGTGGAGCGGGGGAGCCCCGGCGATCCAGGCCTCCAGCTCGTCGAGGGCCGCATCGGCGAGCCGCCGCGTCTCGCTGCCGAGCGAGCCGGCGAGGTGCGGGGTGACCGCGACGTTCGGCAGCTGCAGCAACCGCGAGTCCAAGGGCAGGGGCTCGGGTTCCGTCACGTCGAGCACGGCGTCGAGTCGTCCGTCCGCGCACTCGTCGGCGAGGGCGTCGTGGTCGAGGAGCGCTCCGCGGGCCGTGTTGATGATGGTCGTGCCATCGCGGAGGGCGGCGAGCTGTGCGCGTCCGATCATGCCGCGGGTCGCCGGGAGCGCCGGAGCGTGCAGCGACAGCACGTCCACGCGGGGGAGCAGTGTCGCCAGCGGCACGAGCTCGGCGCCCGCGGCCCTGACCTCGGCCGCATCGGCGAACGGATCCGCGACGAGCGCCTCGATGCCGGGGAACGGCCGGAGCAGCTCCACCACGCGCCGGCCGATGCGCGAGAACCCGACGATGCCGACCGTCCGGTCGAGGTTGCCGATGCGACCGCCGACGCGGGCGCCTGTGCGGAGGTCGTGCTGCGGGTCGGCCGTCCGCAGGGGCACGAGGGCTCGCTTGCCGGCGAGGAGGATCATCGCGAGGGTGTACTCGGCGACGGGGGCCGCGTTGGCGTCGGCGGCGGAGGTGACGAGGATGCCGCGGTGCCACAGTGCCTCGGACACGAGGCCGCGGACGCTCCCGGCGGCATGGAACACCGCGCGCAGCCGGGGGAGCCGGGCCAGGGCCGCCTCGTCGAGCGCGGGCGCGCCCCACCCCGTGACGAGCGCCTCCACCCGAGCGAGGCGCTCCTGCGGGGCGGCGGCGTCGACGGCGGTGACGGGAACGGGGTCGTCGATCAGGGCGAGAGCCGCGAGCCGGTTGCGACGGGGGCCGTCGAACAGGAGGTCCCAGGCATCGGGGGACATCGCGACGAGGACGGTGGGACGGGCGGACATGGTCTCCTCGGGGCCTGCGCGACGGACGTCGGCGCCGCTCCAGTGAAGGACGGCGGAGCGGTGCGCGCAACGGAGACGAACACGGTCTGTCATGATCGAACACACTCGAACAAGGAGTCCCGATGCCGATCCCACACCGCGCCCGCTCGGCCGAGCGGTGCCGTGCATCCACGACACACGGGGAGGCCGCGGCGTGAGCGGCGGGGAGGAGGCGCCGCGCTTCGGCATCTCCCGCCGCGAGCGGATCCTCGACGAGCTGCGGCGCGCGGGGGCCGTGCGGGTGTCCGCGCTCGCGCGCGAGCTGGGCGTGGCCGAGCTGACGATCCGCCGCGATATCGCCGACCTCGCGGAGCGGGGGCTCCTCACGCGCGTGCACGGCGGCGCCACGCTCCGCAGCACCCTCGACCCGGCCGCGTCTCGGCCGCTGTCCGCTCCGCGACGGTTCGGCATGGTGGTGCCGTCGCTGAGCTACTACTGGCCGCAGGTGGTGGAGGGCGCCCGCGTGGCGGGGATCGAGACCGACACGCAGATCGTGCTCCGGGGGGCGAGCTATGCGGCCGCCGACCAGCGCCGACAGATCTCCGCCCTGGTCGCGTCGGGGACGGTCCACGGGCTGATCGTGGCTCCCGAGACCGCGGGCGCGGACGGTCATGCCCTCCTCGCCTGGCTGGATGCGCTGCCCCTGCCCGTCGTGCTCGTCGAGCGTCGCGCGCCCGACGTGCTCGCGCTGACGCGTCTCGAGAGCGTCGTCACCGATCATGCGTTCGGGGGCGCGCTCGCCGCGAGTCATCTCGCCGGCCTCGGCCATCGGCGGGTCGGCATCCTCACCTCGCCCCAGTCGCCGACCTCCGCCGCCCTGCGCCGCGGGTGGGGCCGTGCGGTCGAGGAGCTCGGTCTCGAGCCGGGGGTCGACCGCGAGGTGGCCCTCGACCGCATGGGTCGGTCGGCGGTGGGGCCCTTCGTCGCCGCGCTCCTCGACGAGATCCGGGCGACGGCGACGACCGCGCTGCTCGTGCACTCCGACCCGCAGGCGCTCCTGCTGCAGCAGCACCTGGTGGATGCGGGGTGGCGGGTGCCGGGCGACGTGTCGCTCCTCGCCTACGACGATGAGATCGCGATGAACGGGGCCCCGCCCCTCACCACGCTGCGCCCGCCGAAGCCGCAGCTGGGCCGCCGCGCCGTGGAGCTGCTCCGCGAACGCCTGCGCGACGGCATCGATCGCCCGGCGGAGCGGGTGGCGCTGGCCCCGGCTCTGCACGTGCGCGCCAGCACGGGGTCGCCGCCGGAAGCGTGACCCGGCGGGCGGCGCGGTGATGCGGCCGGCCGTGCGCGCCCGAGGTCCGCCGCGGTTGCGGGGTGGACGTTCTCGTGCCATGATCTCGGAAAGCGCTTACCCGCATCCTCGAATCCGGGCCGCGCATCCCCCTCCACCGAAAGGAACGGACCGAGATGGCACAGGCCACGACCCGCGAGATCGGGATCATCATGAACGGCGTCTCCGGGCGCATGGGGTACCGGCAGCACCTGGTGCGCTCGATCCTCGCGATCCGCGACCAGGGCGGCATCGAGCTCGCGGACGGCACGCGGGTCACCGTGAAGCCGATCCTCGTGGGCCGCAGCGAGGCCAAGCTGGCGGAACTCGCCGCGGCCCACGGCATCGCCGACTGGACGACCGACCTCGACGCCGCGCTCGCCGACCCGCAGTGGGAGATCTACGCCGACTTCCTCGTGACGAAGGCCAGGGCCTCCGCGATCCGCAAAGCCATCGCCGCGGGCAAGGCGATCTACACCGAGAAGCCCACGGCCGAGTCGCTGGAGGAGGCGCTGGAGCTGGCCCGGCTCGCCCGCGACGCCGGCGTGAAGACCGGCGTCGTGCACGACAAGCTCTACCTCCCCGGCCTGCAGAAGCTCAAGCGCCTCATCGACTCCGGATTCTTCGGGCGCATCCTGTCGGTGCGCGGCGAGTTCGGCTACTGGGTGTTCGAGGGCGACTGGCAGCCCGCGCAGCGACCGAGCTGGAACTACCGCACGGAAGACGGCGGCGGCATCATCACCGACATGTTCCCGCACTGGAACTACGTGCTCGAGAACCTCTTCGGCGAGGTCACGAGCGTCTACGCCCAGGCGGCCGTGCACATCGCCGACCGCTGGGACGAGAAGGGCGAGCACTACACCGCGACGGCCGAGGATGCGGCGTACGGCATCTTCGAGCTGGCGGGCGGCGTCGTCGCCGAGATCAACTCCTCGTGGACGGTCCGCGTCAACCGCGACGAGCTCGTGGAGTTCCAGGTCGACGGCACGCACGGCTCCGCGGTGGTCGGGCTCTTCGGCGCGAAGATCCAGCCCCGCAACGCCACCCCCAAGCCGGTGTGGAACCCCGACCTGGAGGACGACCACGACTACGACGCCGACTGGCAGCAGGTGCCCGCCAACCAGGTCTTCCAGAACGGCTTCCGGCAGCAGTGGGAGGAGTACCTGGTGTCCTACGTCGAAGGCACCGACTACCCGTTCGACCTGCTGGCGGGGGCCCGCGGCGTGCAGTTCGCGGAAGCCGGCCTGGCGTCCAGCGCCGAGGGCCGCAAGATCGTGCTCGAACCGCTGACGCTGGACCGGGCATGAGCGCCCTCCGTCTGCTCGCCGCCGACGGGCGCACCTCCGGCGTCGAGCTGCGTGCGCCCGACGCCGTGACCCGGCCGGACGGACCACTGCGCAGCCGGGTGGCGTACGCGGCGGCCCACGTGGTGCCGAAGCCGCACGCCGACAACACCCCCGGACGCCCCGCCGACATCGACTGGGACGCGACGCTCGCGTTCCGCCGCAACGTGTACTCGTGGGGGCTCGGCGTCGCGGATGCGATGGACACCGCGCAGCGCAACATGGGGCTCGACGCGGTCGCGACGCGCGAGCTCATCGCCCGCAGCGCCGAGGTCGCCCGCGAGGAGGGCGGGTCGGTCGTGGTCGGGGTCAACACCGATCAGGTCGACGACGCGCACATCCCGCTCGATCGCATCGTCGACGCGTACGTCGAGCAGCTGCACTTCGCCGAGGAGCAGAGAGCGGGGCCGGTGCTCATGGCGTCGCGACACCTCGCCAGGGCGGCCGAGAGCGCCGACGACTACCGCCGCGTGTACCGGGATGTGCTGTCCCGCGCGTCCGCGCCCGTGGTGCTGCACTGGCTCGGCACCGCGTTCGACCCCGAGCTGGCCGGGTACTTCGCGCCGACGGCGGCCGCGGACGGCTCGGCCGGATGGGAAGAAGCGGCACGAGTGCTGCTCGACATCATCGCCGAGCACCCCGACGCGATCGCCGGGGTGAAGATGAGCCTGCTCGACGCCGACTCCGAGGTCTGGGTGCGCGACCGGCTCCCCGCGGGCGTGCGGATGTTCACGGGCGACGACTTCCACTACGTCGGCCTCATCGGCGGCGACAGCCTGGGCTCCGGCAGTGCGACGCCGGCCTCGCACGGGCACTCGGATGCGCTGCTCGGGGCCTTCGCCGCGATCGCCCCCGTGGCGTCGGCGGCGATCCAGGCGCTGGATGCGGACGACCCCGACCGCTACCTCGCACTGCTCGGGCCCACCGAGGAGCTCAGCCGGCAGGTGTTCGCCGCGCCGACCTACTACTACAAGACGGGCGTGGCCTTCCTGTCGTGGCTCAACGGCCATCAGCCGGCGTTCCAGATGGTGGGCGGACTCCACTCCGCCCGGAGCCTCCCGCACCTCAGTCGCGTCGTGGAGCTCGCGAACGCGGCGCTCGCCCTGGAGCGGCCGGAGCTCGCCCGTGAGCGGTGGCACGGCCTCCTCCGGCTGAACGGCGTCGACGCATGACCGCCCCGTTCCCCGACCCGCGTCTCTCCCTCAACCAGGCCACGATCAAGCACGCCGACCTCGCCACGGCGCTGCAGGTCACGGCCGAGGCCGGGCTCCCGGCGATCGGCCTCTGGCGGGAGCCCGTGCAGGACGTGGGCCTCGCGGGGGCGGCGCGCATGCTCGCCGACTCCGGGCTGCGTTTTAGCACGCACTGCCGGGGCGGCTTCTTCACGCTCCCGGCAGGCCCCGCGCGCGAGGCCGCGCTCGACGACAACCGGCGGGCGATCGAGGAGACCGCGACGCTCGCGGCGGCGGGGGCCGAGGGGTCGACGGCGGTCCTGGTGCTCGTCGCGGGAGGGCTGCCCGAGGGGTCGCGCGACCTCGTCGGCGCCAGGGAGCGCGTGCGTGACGCGATCGGAGCTCTCGCCGACGATGCCCGCGGCGCCGGCGTGACCCTGGCGATCGAGCCGCTGCATCCCCTCTACGCGTCGGACCGCGCCGTGGTGTCGACGCTCGGACAGGCGCTCGACATCGCCGCCGACTTCGACCCGGCCGTGGTGGGGGTCGCCGTGGACACCTTCCACATCTGGTGGGACCCGCAGGTGCTCGATCAGATCGCGCGCGCCGGGCGCGAGGGCCGCATCGCCACGTACCAGGTGTGCGACTGGAAGACGCCGCTCGCCGCCGACCCGCTGCTGTCGCGGCACTATCCGGGCGAGGGGGTGATCGACTTCGGCGTGCTCACCCGCGCGGTGCGGGCGACCGGCTACGACCGGGACATCGAGGTCGAGATCTTCCGCGCGGACGTCTGGGCCGCCGATCCGCGCGCCGTGGTCCGGCGCACGGCCGAGTCGTTCGCCGCGACCGTCTCCCCGCACCTGCGATGACCGCCGGTCGTGCCACCGTGACCGGGTCCCGTCGACGAGGGGGATTGAGATGATGAGGCCATGACGGGGATGCGCCCAGGGTTGTGCTCGGTGACGTTCCGCGCGCTCGAGCCCGCCCGGATCGTCGCCCTCGCGGCAGCCGCGGGCCTGGAGGTGATCGAGTGGGGCGGTGACGTGCACGTGCCGCCCGGCGATGTCGCGCGTGCCGAAGAGGTGGCGCGGCTCACGGCCGACGCCGGGCTCGCGGTCGCGTCCTACGGGTCGTACTTCCGTGCGGGGTCGGCCGAGCCTCTCACGGCCGTGCTCGACAGCGCCGCCGCGCTCGGGGCCGACCGTGTGCGCGTGTGGGCGGGCTCGACCGGAGCCGCCGCGGCGACGCCTCGCGAGCGCGCCGAGGTGGTCACGCGCCTCCGCGCCGCCGCGGTCGAGGCGGCCGCCCGCGGGATCGGGCTCGCCCTCGAGTTCCACTCCGGCACCCTCGCCGACACGGCCGAGGCCGCCCTCCGGGTGCTCGCCGAGGTCGGCCATCCGGCGCTGTCGAGCTACTGGCAGCCGACGGTCGGGGCTCCCGATGCCGAGGCGCTCGAGGAGTACCGGCGGCTCGCCGCCCACGTGAGCGCCGTGCACGTGTTCTCCTGGTGGCCGCGGACCGAGCGGCACCCGCTGCGCACCCGGGAGGCGCTGTGGACGCGCGTCGCCGCGGAGGCGGCTGCGGCGGAGCGACCGCCCCGCGACGCCCTGCTCGAGTTCGTCCCGGACGACGATCCCGCGCACCTCGCGGGGGAGGCCGCCGCCCTCCGCGCCTACCTCGGCCGGCCCGCATGACCCCGGCCGAGGGGCCCGAGGCGCCCGCCGGTAGGCTCTGGGCATGACCACGCCAGCCGCCCCGGCGGAGCCGCCGACCGCGCGTCGTCCTCGCCACGCCCGCGGTCCGGCGCCCACCCTGCACGACGTCGCCCTCGAGGCCGGCGTTTCGCTCGCGACGGCCTCGCGGGTGCTCAACGGGTCAGAGCGCAAGGTCGCTGCCGCGTTCCGCGAGAGGGTGGAGGCCGCCGCCGCGACCCTCGGCTACACGGCCAACGTCTCGGCCCAGGCGACCGCACGAGGGCGCTCGCCGGTGATCGCCCTCCTCGTGGCCGACATCGCCGATCCCTACTTCGGTCTCATCGCCTCGGGCGTCGCGCGCGGCGCCGACGAGCAGGGTCTCGTCGTCACCGTGGCGATCACGGAGCGCGATCCCGCCCGCGAGGCGCGGATCGTGCGGGCTCTGCGCGGGCAGCGGCCGCAGGGCCTCATCCTCGCCGCGTCGCGCACGCAGGAGGAGGGTCAGGCCGAGACGGCCCGAGAGCTCGCGGAGTTCACCCGACTCGGCGGACGTGTCGTGGCCTTCGGCGCGGAGGCCGAGGGAGCGCGCCGCGTCGAGATCGACAACCGCGCCGGTGCCACGGCCCTCGGCCGCCGGGTGGCACAGCTCGGGTACCGCTCGGCCGTTCTCGTGGGGGCGGCGGAGGGCGTGCGCACCTCGGACGACCGCCTCGCCGGGTTCCGCGCGGGCTTCGAGGAGGGCGGCGGCGCGGTGGCGCAGACCGTCCGCGGCGACTTCCGACGCGAGTCCGCCGCGGCGGCGATGACCGCGGCCCTCGATGCGGGCGTGCCGACGGGCACGGTCGTGTTCGGGATCAGCGACGTGGTGGCCATCGGTGCGATGGCGGCGATCCGTGCGGCGCAGCGCGAGGTCGGCGCGGACATCGCGGTGTGCGGCTTCGACGACGTGCCGTCCAGCCGGGATGTGACCCCCGCGCTCACCACGGTCCGGGTGCCGCTCAGCGACGCCGGGTACGAGGCCTTCCGGGCGATCGTCGACGACGACTGGACCCAGCCGCCGCTCGCGCTCGAGGTGGTCGTGCGCGACAGCACCCCGGGAGCGGCGTGACCCGGGTCGTCCTCGCGCCCGACAGCTTCAAGGGCAGCATCACCGCGGCTGCGGCGGCGCAGGCACTCGCCGAGGGGTGGGCGGAGGTCGAGCCCGGCGCTGAGTTCGTGCATCGCCCGATGGCCGATGGCGGGGAGGGCACGGTGGCGGCGTTCGCGGCGGCCGTCCCCGGGGCGCGGCGCATGCCCGTGCGCGTCACCGGTCCCGCCGGCGACGCGCACGACACGTCCTGGCTCCTCCTGCCGCCCGACGACGGTGCACCGCACGGCACCGGAGTGGTCGACATCGCCTCCACGTCGGGCATCGAGCTGCTCGCCGCACCGCGTCCGTGGGACGCGGACACCACGGGCTTCGGGCAGGCCATCGTCGCCGCGCTCGACCACGGCGTCTCGCGGCTGGTGCTCGGCATCGGCTCCAGCGCGTCGACCGACGGCGGCATCGGCATGCTCACCGCTCTGGGCGCCCGCTTCCTCGACGGCGCGGGACGCCCGGTCGCGCCCGGAGCCCGGGGCCTGGACGACGTCGCGGCCGTCGACCTCGACGGCCTGCGGGCGGCCCCCGAGGTGCGGGTGCTCACCGATGTGACGAATCCGCTCACGGGCGCACGCGGCGCCGCGGCGGTCTTCGGTCCGCAGAAGGGCCTGGCCGATCCGGGCGACATCTCCCGTGTCGACGCGGCGCTCGCCCGGCTCGCGTCGCTGCTGGACGTGGACGCGGAGCACCAGGGCGCCGGAGCGGCGGGCGGCACCGGGGCGGCCCTCGTGCGCTGGGGTGCTGTCCTCGCCCCGGGGGCTGCCGAGGTGGCGGAGCTCATCGGCCTCGCCGACGCCGTCCGGGGCGCCGACGTGGTGGTCACGGGCGAGGGGTCGTACGACGGCCAGTCCGGCGACGGGAAGGTGCCGTCGTTCCTCGCGGGGATGGCGGCCGCGGCGGGCGCACGCCCCCTGCTCGCGGCGGGGCGCATCACGCCCGACGCCGACGTCGGGATCTTCGCCGCGACCGTCTCCCTCACGGTCCTCGCCGGCTCGGGGGAGAGCGCCCTCGAGGACCCCGCCCGCTGGCTCCGCGTCGCCGGCGCCGCCCTCGCGCGCTCCCGGTGACCCGCGTGCCCGTCGGGGATCCCCGAGCCCGCGCGCCTCGACGAACCGCGCGCGTTGACACGAGGGAACCGGCGGCATAGACTCGCAACACCGCTCGGGAATGCGCTTTCCCGAATCCTTCACGAAGATGTCGAGGACCACATGTCGTCTGCCCCCAACGCGACCATGACCCTGGCGCTGGCCGCCGACCGACCCGAGCCCGCGGGCATCGTCCGCTGGTGGAGCCGCCACTGGCACCCGCTCGTCTTCGTGCTCGCGGTCATCGCCCTGTGGTGGGTCTCGACGAGCCTCGGGTGGGTGCCGGCGTTCATCATCCCGTCGCCCGCCGACACCTGGGCGGCCTTCACCGACAACGCGGCCTACCTGGCGCAGAACACCTGGGTCACGACCTACGAGACCGTGATCGGATTCGTCATCGCGGTCGTCGTCGGCGTCCTCGTGGCGGTGCTCATGGTCTACTCCCGCGGTCTGGAGCAGACGCTCTACCCGGTGATCCTGTTCGCCCAGGTCATCCCGAAGATCGCGATCGCGCCGCTGTTCGTCGTGTGGCTCGGGTTCGGCGCCGAGCCCAAGATCCTCGTCGCCGTGCTCATGGCGTTCTTCCCCGTCGTCATCTCGGGCCTCGCAGGTCTGCGCACCGTCGATCCCGAGATCCTCCAGCTCACGTCGACCATGGGAGCGAGCCGCTTCAAGACCTTCCTCAAGGTGCGGCTGCCCGCCGCTCTTCCCGAGCTCCTGTCCGGACTGAAGGTCGCCGCCACGCTCGCGGTGACCGGCGCGGTGGTCGGCGAGTTCGTCGGCGCGAACGAGGGGCTCGGCTACGTCATCCTGCAGGCCAACGGCAACCTCGACACCGCGATGCTCTTCGCGGCGCTGATCATCATGTCGCTTCTCGGCGTGATCCTCTTCGGCATCATCCAGGTCGCCGAGCGCTTCCTCATCCCGTGGCACGCGTCCAAGCGCGACGTCGCCGCGGCCACCGTCCGACTCTGACCCCCCTCGCACCCACGAAAGAAGGCACTGATGAAGAAGTCAGGCACCATCCTCAGCTCCATCGCCCTCGCGTCCGCGGCGGTGCTCGCCCTCTCCGGGTGCGGCGGCTCCTCGGCCCCGGCGGGCGAGGGCGGCGACGACGCCGACGCGCTCACCCCGGTCACGCTCATGCTCAACTGGTACCCCTACGGCGAGCACGCCGCGTTCTACTACGGGGTCGACCAGGGCATCTTCGAGGAGCACGGGATCGACCTCACGATCAAGGCGGGGCAGGGCTCGACCAAGACCGCCCAGGCCGTGGGACAGGGCCAGGTCGACTTCGGCTGGGCCGACACCCCCGCCGTCCTCGCGAACATCGACAAGGGCGTCGGGATCAAGAGCGTCGGCGTCTTCCTCCAGACGACGCCGTCGGCCGTGCAGGTCTTCGCTGACTCCGGCATCTCCGGCCCGGAGGACCTGAAGGGCAAGACCATCGCGGTCTCCGCCGGCGACGCTCCGACCACGACGTTCCCGATGTACCTCGAGGCGGTCGGGCTCGACGAGGGCGACGTGACCCAGCAGAACCTCGACGCCGCGGGCAAGATCGCCGCGATGCTCTCCGGCCAGGTGGACGGGCTCATCGGGTTCGCCCACGACCAGGGACCGACCATCGCCGACAAGAGCGGCAAGGACGTCGAGTACCTGCGCTACTCCGACGCGGGGCTGAACTTCTTCAGCAACGGCCTCATCGCCCCGAACGACACGATCGAGAACGACCCGGAACTCGTCGAGGCGCTGGTCGCCGCGACCTCGGAGGCGTTCGAGGCCGCGCAGGAGGACCCGGAGGCCGCGGTCGCCGCGATGGAGGGCAAGGACCCGCAGATGCCGGCCCAGAAGGTGCTGCTGCACCAGTGGGAGGAGACCATCGAGCTGCTGCACACCGACGCCACCGAGGGCCAGGCTCCCGGAGCGAATGCCGCCGAGGACTGGGAGGCCACGCTCGAGGTGCTGTCGAAGGCGGGCCTCATCTCCGGCGACGGTGACGTCGAGACCTACTACGACGACGCGTTCACCCCCGGGAAGTGAGGTCGGATCTCATGCTCACCCACGATCAGCAGGCGCGCGCCACGGCGGCCACGCCCACCGGCCCCGCGCTGGAGGTCTCCGACCTGGCGATCACGTTCGCCTCCAAGCGCCGTCAGGTCACCGCGCTCGAGGGGGTCGACCTGCGCGTGGAGGAGGGCGAGTTCCTCTCCATCGCCGGCCCGTCCGGATGCGGCAAGTCGACGCTGCTCAAAGCCGTGGCAGGACTCACCGCTCCCAGCCGCGGCAGCATCCGCCTCCGCGGGGACGAGGTCCGCGGTCCCCGGCAGGACATCGGGTACGTCTTCCAGCGCGCGGCGCTCCTCGAATGGCGCAGCGTCCGCGGCAACATCCTCCTCCAGGCCGAGATGCGCGGGATGGACATGCGCAAGGCCCAGGCCCGTGCCGACGAGCTCATCGAGATGACCGGTCTCACCGGCTTCGAGAAGTCGCTGCCGCACGAGCTCTCGGGCGGGATGCAGCAGCGCGTCTCGCTGTGCCGCGCGCTGCTGCACGAGCCGCGGGTGCTGCTCATGGATGAGCCGTTCGGTGCCCTCGACGCCCTGACGCGCGAGCGCATGAACGTGGAGCTGAACCGCATCTGGAGCGCCACCGGGACCACCGTCCTGCTCGTGACGCACTCGGTCGCCGAGGCGGTCTACCTCGCGAGCCGCGTCATCGTGATGAGTCCGCGTCCCGGCCGGATCCTGGAGGAGCACCGGGTCGACCTCCCGGCCCGCCGCGGGTACGCCGAGGTACTGGAGACGCCGGAGTTCCACCGGGTGTCGAGTCGCGTGCGCGAGCTGCTCGGCTCCTCCACCGACGCGGACTGAACCGCCCCGGCCTCCGGTCCCACCCCTGTGCGGGATCGCGAACGTCCCCACCCGCTCCGGGGTCGTTCCGATCCCGCCGGGGTCGCCCGGGTGTCAGTCGCCGAGGGCGGCGGACACCACGGCGCGGGCCTCCTCCTGCACCTCGGCGAGGTGCTCCGGGCCGCGCAGGCTCTCGGCGTAGAGCTTGTAGACGTCTTCCGTGCCCGACGGGCGGGCGGCGAACCACGCGTGCTCGGTCTGCACCTTGAGCCCGCCGATCGCCGCACCGTTGCCGGGGGCGTGCGACAGCTTCGCCGTGATGTCCTCGCCGGCCAGCGTGGTCGCGGTGACCGACTCCGGCGCCAGCTTGCCCAGCGTGGCCTTCTGCTCCGGCGTCGCGGGGGCGTCGACGCGCTGATACGCCGAGGCGCCGAACGCCTGCTCCAGCTCGGCGTAGCGCTCCGACGGGGTCTTGCCCGTGACCGCGATGATCTCCGCCGCGAGCAGGCACAGCAGGATGCCGTCCTTGTCGGTCGACCACACGGAGCCGTCGCGGCGCAGGAACGACGCACCGGCCGACTCCTCGCCGCCGAACGCGACCGTGCCGTCGAGCAGCCCGGGCACGAACCACTTGAACCCGACCGGCACCTCCAGCAGGCGGCGGCCCAGCGACTCCGCCACCCGGTCGATGATCATTGACGACACGAGGGTCTTGCCGACTGCGGCGTCGCGCGGCCACTGCTCGCGGTGGGAGAAGAGGTAGTCGATCGCGACGGCGAGGTAGTGGTTGGGGTTCATGAGCCCCGCATCCGGGGTCACGATGCCGTGCCGGTCGGCATCGGCGTCGTTCCCGGTGAGCACGTCGTAGTCGCCCTTGCGGGCGACCAGGGACGCCATCGCCGACGGAGACGACGGATCCATCCGGATCTTCTCGTCCCAGTCGAGGGTCATGAAACGCCAGGTCGGGTCGACCTCGGGGTTCACCACGTCGAGGTCGAGGTCGTGCATCTCGGCGATCAGCGCCCAGTACTCCACCGACGCCCCGCCGAGGGGGTCGGCCCCGATGCGCACGCCCGCGCTGCGGATCGCGTCGAGGTCGATGATCGACGGCAGGTCGCGCACGTACGCGTCGCGGAAGTCGTACCCGGTGATCGCGTCCCAGTCGACGTCGGCGAACCGCTCGCGCTTCACCTCGGTGAGGCCGTCGGCGATGAGCTGGTTCGCGCGGTCGGCGATCCAGCCCGTGGCGTCGGTGTCGGCGGGACCACCGTGCGGCGGGTTGTACTTGAAGCCGCCGTCGCGGGGCGGGTTGTGCGACGGGGTGACCACGATGCCGTCGGCCCGGCCGGGGTCGTCGGTCGCGCGACCCCTGTTGTACGTGAGGATCGCGTGGCTCAGGGCGGGCGTCGGCACCCAGGAGTCGCGGGCGTCGACGCGCACGTCCACGCCGTTCGCGAGCAGCACCTCGATCGCGCTGCGCTCGGCGGGCAGCGACAGGGCGTGCGTGTCGCGGCCGAGGAACAGCGGCCCGGTGATGCCCTGCGCGGCGCGGTAGTCGACGATCGCCTGCGTCGTGGCGAGGATGTGGTTCTCGTTGAAGCTCTTCGTCAGCGAGGAGCCGCGGTGGCCGCTGGTGCCGAACACGACCCGTTCGGCCGGGACCGTCGGGTCGGGCACGCGGTCGTAGTAGGCGGCGATCAGCTCGTCGACGTCGATCAGGTCACTTTCCTCCGCGGGGAGGCCGGCACGACTGCTCATCCTCTCAGTCTGCCCCGTGATCCGGATGCGCGCATCCGCTTGACATCCGGGAGGCCGGTGCGCGAGCGAGGGCTAGGCTGAACGCCGTGACCGATCGCCGCACCTACAGCTATCTCGGACCAGCCGGAACCTTCACTGAGGCGGCACTCGACCAGGTGGCGGAGGCCAGGGGGCAGGTGTGGCGTCCCGTGCACAACGTCGGCGAGGCGCTCGACGACGTGCTGGAGGGCCGCAGCGACGCCGCGATGATCGCGATCGAGAACTCGATCGAGGGCGGCGTCTCCACCACGCAGGACGCGTTGGCGACGCTCCCCGGGCTGCGCATCATCGGCGAGTACCTGGTGCGGGTCAACTTCGTCCTGGTCGCCCCGCGCGGCACCACGCTCGACCAGGTGGAGGTGATCGCGGCGCACCCCGTGGCGTACGCGCAGTGCCACGGCTGGCTCGGCGAGCACCTGCCGCGGCACTCACACGTGCCGGCGGCGAGCAACGTGGCCTCGGCGATCGGCGTGCTCGACGGTTCGCTGCCCGCCCAGGCGGCGATCGCGGCCCCCGGCATCGTGCAGCACTACGACGTGGACGTGCTCGCAGAGGGCATCGGCGACAACGCGGCCGCCGTCACGCGCTTCGTGCTGGTCACCCGCACGACGCGCTCCCCGGAGCCGACCGGGGCCGACAAGACCTCCCTCATCGTGGAGCTGCCCCACGACCACCCCGGCTCGCTGCTGGAGATGCTGGAGCAGTTCTCCACCCGCGGCATCAACCTCTCGCTCATCGAGTCCCGCCCGATCGGCGACGAGCTCGGCCGCTACCGCTTTGTGATCGACGCCGACGGTCACATCGAGCACGAGCGCATGGCCGACGCCCTGCTCGGCATCCGCCGCTTCAGCCCGCGCGTGGTGTTCCTCGGGTCGTACCCGCGTGCCGACCGGCAGATCGTGCAGTACCCCGACCGCTACTCCGACGACGTGTTCATCGAGGCACGCGACTGGCTGCGCGGCATCCTCTCCGGCGAGCCCGAGTCCTGACACCCGTCCCCGGGCTTCGGGGCTCGAGCACGTGCCGGGACCGAGGGCCCCGGCGCGTCTCGAGCGACGGTCGCGGTGGTCAGTGCTCCTGGAACAGCGGCCACGCGCTGCCGGGAGCCATGCGCGCATGCAGTGCCCCCTTCGCCGACGCGAGGCTCGGGTAGGTCCCGGCCACGGCGTCCGCCCCGGCCATCGTGACCGCGTACCCCTCGTCGTCATGGCGGATGCTGCCGACCACGCCGTTCGGGCCGTAGGCGACCCACAGTGCGAGTGTCCTGGTGCTCATCGTCGAACCCCTCTCTCTGCCGCTGAGGCTACGCCTCGGAGTCGGTCGGGGCCAGCCCCTCGCGCCGGGTTCAGGCGGTCGCGATGAGCTCGAGCGTCTGCGTGCGTCCGGGCGAGGTGTCGGCGGGCTCGGCCTCGAACGCTCCGGCGACGGGCGAGAGCATGACCTCGTCCACGCCGTGCTGCGTGGCGAAGGCCCGCACCTCTGCGGCGACGGACTCGCCCGTGCCGACGAACCACCGCGACCGGGCGGCCTGCACGACCTGGTCGGTCGCGGCGTCGGAGGTCGCGGCGAGTGCCTGCTCCACGGTCTCCAGCGCCACCAGGGGCTGGTTGAGCCGCAGCCGGGCCATCATCCGCAGCTGGGGGAGGGCGCGCTGCTCGGCCTCGTCCGCGGTGGGGGCGGCGACCGCGTTGACGGTGAGGAACGTGCGCGGCTCCGGGTGCTCCTCGCTGGGGCGGTAGTTCGTGCGGTACAGGTCGAGCGCCCGCTCCAGCCCCTGGCCGGAGAAGTGGTTGGCGAACACGTAGGGCAGCCCGTGCGAGGCGGCGAGCTGCGCGGAGTAGTCGCTCGACCCGAGCAGCCACACCTCGGGCACGCCGGTCGCGGCGGGGGTGGCCCGCACGGTGTACTCGCCGCCCGACGTGAAGCGCACCGTGGCACCGTCGGCGGAGAAGAGCGCCGCGATGTCCTGCACGTGACGCGGGAACTGCTCGACGTCGCTGGTGGTGCCGCTGCCGCGCAGCAGCTGCGTGATGACGGGGTCGCTGCCGGGCGCGCGGCCGAGACCGAGGTCGATGCGTCCCGGCGCGATGGCCTCGAGCGCCGCGAACTGCTCGGCGACGATGAGGGGTGCGTGGTTCGGCAGCATCACGCCACCCGAGCCCAGGCGCAGCCGCCGGGTGCGCGCGGCCGCCGCGGCGATCAGCACCGGGGGCGTGGTCGAGGCCACCGCGGGCATGTTGTGGTGCTCCGCGAACCAGTAGCGGCGGTAGCCGAGTCGGTCGGCGGTCTCGGCGAGCGAGAGGGAGGCGGCGATGGCCTCGGCGCTGGTCTGGCCGGAGCGGACCGGCACGAGGTCGAGGACGGAGAGGGCGACGTCGTTCATCCCCGGATGCAACCCGAGACGTCGCGCGCGCATTCCCGGCCTCGCACCGGTGCGTCCGTGACGCGACCGCGCGGGTGCGGGCTCAGGCGGCCCGGGCGGCGGGGGTCAGCGACTCGCGGAGCGCGGCGCGGGCCAGGCGGTAGCGGATGTGCCAGGCGGCGCTGTAGCTCTGCTCGGGGAGGGTGCGCAGCACGGCACGGTCGTCGGCGTCGAGTCCGTCGCGGGTGGCCTCGCGCAGCAGGTCGTCGCGCGTCGCCGGGTACTCCATGCCGGCGAGGAAGCGATCGAGGGTGGGGGAGAGGGCCATGGTCGTCCTTTCTACGGGGAGGAGGAAAGGGGAGGGGGGGCAGGGGGGGGGCGGGTGTGCCCCCCCCCCGCGGGTCCGGCGTCCACGGCCTTGCGCTTCTCCCCGGACCCCCCAACAACCTTTCGCCGGTTTGCGCTACCCCT
>NZ_JBHWHK010000002.1:269289-702594 GCF_042732495.1 Microbacterium sp. NPDC059771
GGGGGGGGGGGGGGGGGGGGGGGGGGGGGGGGGGGGGGGTTCGTGGGGGGGGGGGGGGGGAGGAGGGGGGGGGGGGGGCGTGGCCGGCGCGGGTCCCCCCCCCCTGCGCGGGTCAGGCGTCGATGGCCTGGCGCTGCTCGCCGGACTCCACGACGATCTTGCGCGGCTTGGCGCGCTCGCTCACCGGGATCACGACCGACAGCACCCCGCTCTCGTAGGAGGCGCTGATGCTGTCGAGGTCGACGCCGTCGCCGAGCGAGAACTGGCGCAGAAACGAGCCGGCGCCGCGTTCGCGGGCGAGCCACCGCACGCCCTCGCGCGTGTCGGCGGTGCGCTGGGCGCGGATGGTGAGCTGACCGCCGTCGAGGTCGACGTCGATCGAGCCCGGGTCGGCGCCGGGGAGGTCGGCGTGGAGGATGTAGCGGTCACCGTCGCGGTACAGGTCCACCGGCATCGACCGGGGTGCGCGAACGGAGTCCAGCACGCTCGCGGCGAAGCGATCGAGCTGGCTGAAGGGATCGAAGGTCAGTGCCATGAGGTTCTCCTTTCGTGCGGCCCGTATGGGCTGAGGTGGTGTGCAGATTATCTGCACGTGGGGTATAGATTTGTTATAGAACGAGATGACCGATCTCGCAACCCCGATCCGAGGACACGTCAGGATGACCGCACGCGACTCGCGCACACCCGTCTACGGCATCGCCGTGGCTGCCCAGCTCGTCGACCTGCCGGAGGCGACCATCCGCCTCTTCGAGAGCAAGGGGCTGCTCGTCCCCGCCCGCAGCGACGGTGGCACGCGCCGCTACAGCGACGACGACATCGAGCGGCTGCGACGCGCGGCCGAGCTCCGCGGCGACGGGCTCAACATCGCCGGTATCGCCCGCGTGCTCGACCTGCAGGACGAGAACGCCGGACTCCGCGACGCGCTCGACGCGGAGACCGCCCGCACGCCCGCGCGGCGTCGCCCCGCCCGCTGACCCGTCCTCGGACGACGCTACGCTTCCCCCATGGAAGCCGGGATCTTCTACGTCCTCGTCGGAGCCGTCGCCGTGGCCGCGTTCGCGCGCTGGCGCGGGTGGCCGGCGCCGCTGCTGGTGACGGTGGTCGCGCTCGCCGCCTCGTTCCTGCCGATCGTGCCCGACCTCCCCATCGACGGGCACCTGCTGCTTGGCCTGGTGCTGCCGCCGCTGCTGTACTCCGCCGCGCTGGATGTGTCGTTCGTCGGGTTCAAGCGCAGCCTGCCGCAGATCCGACGGCTCGGCATCTGGCTCGTCCTGCTCACCGCGCTCGCGGTCGGCCTCGTGGCGTGGTGGATCCTGCCGTCGCTGACCCTCCCCGGTGCGCTGCTGCTCGGGGCGATCGTCGCACCGCCCGATGCCGTGTCCGCCGCCGCGATCGGCCGCCGTCTCGGGCTCCCGCGGCGCATCATGACGGTGCTGTCGGGCGAGAGCCTCATCAACGACGCCACCTCGCTCACGCTGTACCGCGTGTTCGCCGCGATTCTCGCCGGGGCCACCCTGACGGTGTGGGACGGGGTCTGGCAGTTCCTGGTCGCGGTGGGCGTCGGCGTCGCGGTCGGGCTCGTGTTCGGGATCGTGCTCCACCAGCTGCGCATGCGCATCAGCGACCCCGTCGTGATCGGCACGTTCGGGCTGCTCGCGCCGTTCGGGGCGTACGGCATCGCCGAGCACCTCCTGGGCTCCGGTGTGCTCGCGGTCGTGGCGATGGGACTGTACGTGGGGTTCAACGCCCCGCGCACCGACTACACGACCAGGCAGCAGGAGGCGCCACTGTGGCTGTCGGCCGACCTGCTGCTGGAGAGCTTCGTGTTCGCGTACATCGGACTGCAGTTCCCGCGGGTGCTCCGCGACCTGAGCAGCGAGTCCGTGGGGCGCATCCTGCTGCTGTCCCTCGCCGTGCTGGTGGTGGTGCTGCTCGTGCGGCCCCTGTACATCTACCCCACCAGCGCGTGGGCGAACTTCCAGGACCGCCGTCGTCTCGCGCGCATGGACCGGGGGATCGCGTCGGGGGAGTTCGACGAGCGTCGGCGGCGGTCGCGGCGCTGGCGGCAGTACAGCGCGGACGAGCTGCGCACGCAGATCGTGCGGGAGCGCATGGCCGGACTCCAGCTCACGTGGAAGGACAACGCCGTGATCTCCTGGGCGGGGATGCGCGGCGTGGTCACGCTCGCGATCGCGGTGGCCGCGGCCGACCTCGCGACGCTCGACACCGAGGCCTCGCACGCGATCGTCGTCGTGGCGTTCATCGTGACGGTGGGCACGCTGCTGCTGCAGGGGCTGACGCTGCCGCTGCTCATCCGGCGGCTCGGGATCCGGGGCGACGCCGAGCACGCGGAGGACGAGGCCGCGCTCGAGGCGGTCAAGGCCAAGAGCCGGGAGGCGGGCAAGGAGTACCTGGCGCAGAAGCGCGTCGAGTGGGAGCAGAAGCACGGTGCGGTCGACCTGAGCGTGTTCGACGCCTTCACGAAGCGCATGACCAGGGTGGAGAAGGACACCGACGAGGCGCAGCGGGTGGAGGACACCTCGAGCCGTCCGTCCTTCGACGACCTGGTCGCGCTGTCGAAGGGGTGGTTGCAGGTGCGGAGGGAGATCCTGGTCGCCGAGCGCGACGCGGGCAACCTCGACGAGGAGGTCATGCGGGAGCTGCTGACCGCGATGGATGCGGAGGAGTTGGCGATGGACACGCGCGGCGCCACGCGTCAGCAGGGCCGCGTCTGACGCGGTCGCCCCGCGCCCCGCACACGAGAACGCCCCGCCTCCCGGAGGAGACGGGGCGTTCCGGCGTGACGGGTCAGCGGGCGCCGGCCGGCTCCGGCGCGGTGTCCGAGGCGGCGTCGGCCTCGGGGGCGTCGTCGTCGGACGAGTCGTCGGCGAACGGCAGGCCCTCGCGCGGCGCGTTGTAGAGCTCCTCGTTGAGGATGCCCTCACGCTTGGCGACGATGGTCGGGATCAGCGCCTGGCCCGCGACGTTGACCGCGGTGCGGCCCATGTCGAGGATCGGGTCGATCGCGAGCAGCAGGCCAACGCCCTCGAGCGGCAGACCCAGGGTCGACAGCGTGAGCGTGAGCATGACGACCGCGCCCGTGGTGCCGGCGGTGGCGGCGGAGCCCACGACCGAGACGATCACGATCAGCAGGTACTGCACGAAGTTCAGCTCGATGCCGAAGAACTGGGCGACGAAGATCGCGGCGATGGCCGGGTAGATCGCGGCGCAGCCGTCCATCTTCGTGGTCGCGCCGAGCGGCACCGCGAACGAGGCGTACGAGCGGGGCACGCCGAGGTTGCGCTCGGTCACGCGCTCCGTGAGCGGCAGCGTTCCGATGGAGGAGCGGCTTACGAACGCGAGCTGCACCGCGGGCCAGACGCCCGAGAAGTACTGCTTGATCGACAGGCCGTGCGTGCGCACGAGGATCGGGTAGACCACGAACAGCACGAGAGCGAGGCCGATGTAGATCGCGGCGGCGAACCAGCCGAGCGACGCGAGCTTCTCCCAGCCGTACTTGATGACGGCGGAGCCGATGAGGCCGAACGTGCCGATCGGGGCGATGCGGATGATCCACCACAGCACGCGCTGGATGACCTTGAGCAGCGACTCGGTGAAGACGAGGAACGGCTCGGCCTTCTTGCCCGCCTTGAGGGCGGCGATGCCGACGACCGCGGCGACGACGATCACCTGCAGGATGTTGAAGCCCACCGTGGAGGTGAACGCGCCCTCGGTCGCGCCGGGGGAGGTGCTGACCGTGAGGCCGAGGAAGTTCTGGGGGATCAGGCCGAGGAGGAAGTTCCACCACGTGCCGACCGTGTAGGGGTCGCCGGGCTCGAGGCCCTCGCCGGCGCGGTTGCCCGGCTGGATCACGAGGCCGAGCCCGATGCCGATGATGACGGCGATGAACGCGGTGATCGCGAACCACAGGATGGTCTGACCGGCCAGGCGTGCCGCGTTCTGCACGCGGCGCAGGTTGGAGATGCTCGCGACGATCGCGGTGAAGATCAGCGGGACGACCGCCGCGCGCAGCAGCGTGACGTAGGAGCTGCCGATCGTGTCGAGCGTGGCGGACAGACCGGTGGGGTTCTCGGCCGTGGCGCCGAGCTGACGGCCGATCAGGCCGGCGGCGATGCCGAGGACGAGGGCGGCGATGATCTGGAAGCCGAACGAGGTCAGCAGCTTCCGGACCGGCCCGCGGGTGTCTGGCGCCTTCTGGGCGCGTGCGGTGGTGCTCATCGAGGTGGGGACTCCAGAGATCGCGGCGCGCCGGGATGCGCGCCATGAGGCTCAACGCTAGAGCTGGCTGGGAATTCCCTGGGCGGATATGACGAAGCATGACGGCCGCCCCTCCGCAGCCGTCATGCTCCGGGTTCGGGGGGTCAGGGCGCGACGCACTCGTTCAGGTTGTCGGTGATGATCTGCGTCGTGAGCGCCTTGTCGGCTTCGTCCTTCTGCTTGTCTTCGCCGTTGGCGATGTAGGTGAGCGTCTCGTCGCTCAGCTCGGAGTCGACCAGGGCGTCGGCGAGGCAGCTGGCGGCCTCGTCGGTCATCGCCTGCTCCTGGCTCGTGCCGGCGAACACCTTCTGGATCCCCTCGGCCACCTCGTCGGACGACGGGCGGGCCGGTCCGCCGCACGCGGCGAGGGACAGGGCGAGCGCGACGGCGGGCACGAGGGCAGCGAGGCGGGCGGCCGGGCGGGCCGCGGGTGCTGGCTTCTTCATGCGGACGACGCTAGTGCGCCACAGCAGATTCATAGAAGGGGCTTGCGTGCGGAGGCGCATCCATGCTCCGCGTCAGCGGGCCGCGAGCACGAGCAGGTCGCCCACGTCGCACTCCAGCGCCTCGCAGATCGCCCGCAGCGTGGAGTAACGGATCGCGCGGGCGCGGTCGTTCTTGAGCACGGACAGGTTGACGATGCTCACGCCGACCGCGGCGCTCAGCTCGGTGAGGGTCATGCCGCGCTCGGCGAGCAACTCGTCCAGGCGGCAGTGGATGCCGGTGAACTCCTCGTCGCTCTCGGCCGGGCTCACACCAGCCCCTCCGTCTCCTTCTCCAGGGCGGCACGCTGCTGCTCCAGGCGCATGCCCTGCCGGAACACGGCGGCGAGGGCGAGCAGGCCGAGCGCGGCGGCGAACGGCAGCGGCGTCACGGTGAGCTGATACGCCGCGGGGTACCACGGGCTGCCGATCGGGAGGGCCTCCCGCAGGCCCGCCGTGGCGGCGATCCCGTTCGACAGGTCGGAGGCCACGCCGAGCACCACGAGCGCGACCGCGCCGCCGACGAGGGCACGGGTCACGACCAGGGAGAACGCGCGCCCGCGCAGCGTGTGGAAGCAGATGAGGGCGAGGACCACGGCGGGCACCGTGGCGAGCGCCAGGCTGCTGAGCTGTGCCGCCGCGGCGAGGAGGCGGAGTCCGAGCGAGGCGTTGCCCACGGTGAAGTCCGTCAGTTCCGTGCCGCCGCAGGTGAGGGCGGTGTTCGCACCGTCGCCGAACTCGGAGCAGGGGAGGGCGGCGGGCCAGTCGAGGAAGACGACGGTCCGCCCGTGCAGCTCCGCCCAGTCGACCGCGAACGCCTTGACCACGACCGCGATCGCGCCGAGTGCCGACAGGATCACCCACCATCCCGATAGCGTGAGCGCCGCATCGAGGGTGACCGTGCGGCTGCCGCGCCGGCGGCTGTTCCAGACGACGAGGGCGACGACGGCGGCGCCGACGGCGAGGGCGATCGCGATGTTGAGCAGCGAGGGCCAGACGGCCTCCGAGCCGAACGTGATCATCAGACCAGCCCCTCCGTGTCGCGCTGCAGGCGGCGGCCGACGGCGAACACGCCCGCCACGAGGGCCAGGGCGAACGCCCACCCCACGGGTGCCAGGTCGAACTGCACGAGCAGCGTCCACAGCACGTCTTCGACGCCGGGTTCGGTCGCGGCCAGATCCTTCACGATCTCGGCCCGGCCGATGCCGCCGGCGAACTGCCCGAGCAGCGTGCCGGCCATCAGCAGGCAGGCGGCGACCGCGAACATCCACCCGAGCGAGGCGCGGAACGGGCGGGAGCGGATGAGGGACACTCCCAGCCACCAGACCACCGCGCACAGGGCGACCGTGGCGAGCGCGGGCAGCGCCGTCTCCAGCAGCAGCAGCCAGCGGGCGGCGGTGGGCGGCGCGGTGAGGGTGACCAGTGCGGAGTCGACGGTGGCGCCCTCGATCCCGGCCACGCCGTCGAGGGCGGTGAGGTCGACGTCGTGCACGGGCATCGGGATCGTCGGCGACGGCGAGAACAGGGTGGCGGCGGCCTGGGCGACGGCGACGATCGCACCGATTCCGACGCTCACGGCTCCGGTCGCGATCAGTCCGAGGGCGATGCCGTCGGCGAGCGAGGGTCGTCTATCCGTGGCGAGCATGGGCTCCTCCTGGAGATCGGGGGGTTATCGACTTTCGTTAACATAACGACTGTCGATAAACGGGTCAAGCCCCCGCTATGCCCACGGCGAACACGGGCATACCCGGCATTCCTGGTCGTTACTCTCGATGTACAAGCGCTTCATGCGTCTTCGCCCCGTGCGAATAAGGAGTCAACATGTTCGAGAGATTCACGGACCGAGCCCGTCGAGTGGTCGTCCTCGCCCAAGAAGAGGCGAAGATGCTCAACCACAACTACATCGGCACCGAGCACATCCTGCTCGGCCTCATCCACGAGGGCGAGGGCGTCGCAGCCAAGGCGCTGGAGTCGCTCGGCATCTCCCTCGACGCCGTGCGCGAGCAGGTGCAGGACATCATCGGCCAGGGTCAGCAGCAGCCGACCGGCCACATCCCGTTCACGCCGCGCGCCAAGAAGGTGCTCGAGCTCAGCCTCCGCGAGGCTCTGCAGCTCGGCCACAACTACATCGGCACCGAGCACATCCTCCTCGGCCTCATCCGTGAGGGCGAGGGCGTGGCCGCCCAGGTGCTGGTCAAGCTCGGCGCCGACCTCAACAAGGTGCGCCAGCAGGTCATCCAGCTGCTGTCCGGCGCTCCGGGGCGCGAGCCCGCGTCGGTCGGCGCGCAGACCAACGACTCGCCCGCCGGCGCCCAGGGTGGCTCCGCGGTGCTCGACCAGTTCGGTCGCAACCTCACCCAGGCCGCGCGCGACAACAAGCTCGACCCGGTGATCGGGCGCGAGAAGGAGGCGGAGCGGGTCATGCAGATCCTCTCCCGCCGCTCCAAGAACAACCCCGTCCTGATCGGTGAGCCCGGCGTCGGCAAGACCGCCGTCGTCGAGGGCCTGGCGCAGGCGATCGTCAAGGGCGATGTGCCGGAGACGCTGAAGGACAAGCAGCTCTACTCGCTCGACCTCGGCTCTCTCATCGCCGGTTCCCGCTACCGCGGCGACTTCGAGGAGCGCCTGAAGAAGGTCACCAAGGAGATCCGCACGCGCGGCGACATCATCGTCTTCATCGACGAGATCCACACCCTCGTGGGTGCGGGTGCCGCCGAGGGCGCGATCGACGCGGCCAGCATCCTCAAGCCGCTGCTCGCCCGCGGTGAGCTCCAGACGATCGGCGCCACCACGCTCGACGAGTACCGCAAGCACTTCGAGAAGGACGCCGCTCTCGAGCGCCGCTTCCAGCCGGTCCAGGTGAACGAGCCGACGCTGCCGCACGCGATCAACATCCTCAAGGGGCTGCGCGACCGCTACGAGGCGCACCACAAGGTGCAGATCACCGACGGCGCGATCGTGGCCGCGGCGAACCTCGCCGACCGCTACGTCTCCGACCGGTTCCTCCCCGACAAGGCGATCGACCTGATCGACGAGGCCGGCGCGCGCCTGCGTCTGTCGATCCTGTCGAGCCCGCCCGAGCTGCGGGAGTTCGACGAGAAGATCGCCGCCGTGCGCGAGCAGAAGGAGCTCGCCTCCGAGGAGCAGGACTTCGAGAAGGCCGCGTCGCTGCGCGACGAGGAGAAGAGCCTGCTCGCCGAGCGGCTGCGCCTCGAGAAGCAGTGGCGTGCGGGCGACGTCGCGACCCAGGCGGTCGTCGACGAGGGCCTGATCGCCGAGGTGCTCGCGCAGGCCACGGGCATCCCCGTGTTCAAGCTGACCGAGGAGGAGTCCAGCCGACTCGTCTTCATGGAGAAGGCGCTGCACCAGCGCGTCATCGGTCAGGAGGAGGCCATCGCGGCCCTCTCCAAGACCATCCGTCGTCAGCGTGCGGGCCTCAAGGACCCGAAGCGCCCCTCCGGTTCGTTCATCTTCGCCGGCCCTACGGGCGTCGGAAAGACCGAGCTGGCCAAGGCGCTCGCGGAGTTCCTGTTCGACGACGAGGCCGCGCTCATCTCGCTCGACATGAGCGAGTTCGGCGAGAAGCACACCGTCTCGCGGCTGTTCGGTGCCCCTCCCGGGTTCGTCGGTTTCGAAGAGGGCGGTCAGCTCACCGAGAAGGTGCGGCGCAAGCCGTTCAGCGTGGTGCTGTTCGACGAGATCGAGAAGGCCCACCCCGACATCTTCAACTCGCTGCTGCAGATCCTTGAAGAGGGTCGCCTCACCGACGGTCAGGGTCGGATCGTGGACTTCAAGAACACGGTCATCATCATGACCACCAACCTCGGTGCACGCGACATCGCCGGCGGCCCCGTGGGCTTCCAGATCGAGGGCAACAACGCCACCAGCTACGAGCGGATGAAGGGCAAGGTCAACGAGGAGCTCAAGCGGCACTTCAAGCCCGAGTTCCTCAACCGTGTCGACGACATCATCGTCTTCCCGCAGCTGAGCAAGGACGAGCTGGTGCAGATCGTGGATCTGTTCACGAAGCGCCTCGGCGAGCGTCTGCTCGACCGCGACATGACGATCGAGCTGTCGCAGGCCGCCAAGGAGCGTCTGATCGAGATCGGCTTCGACCCGGCTCTGGGCGCCCGGCCGCTGCGTCGCGCGATGCAGCACGAGATTGAGGACCGTCTGTCGGAGAAGATCCTGCACGGCGAGCTCGACTCGGGCGACCACGTGAAGGTCGACGCGAAGGACGGGGAGTTCCTGTTCGAGCACGGTCCGCGCGGCGAGAAGGTCGCGGTCGGTGTCAACACCGGCGGCGGCGCCATCGCCGGTACGCCCGACCTGGCGATCACCGGCAACGACTGATCCCACCCGGGTCGTGAGCCCGGACGTGAAGGGGCGGATGCTGCGGCATCCGCCCCTTCCTCGTGTCTGGGAGGCGCACGGAGGGTGCGGTTCTAGGCTGGTCGGGTGAGCGACTACATCGTCCGGCCCGCCCGCAGCGCCGATATCGTCAGCATCCGCAACCTGCTCCAGCCGCTCGTGGAGCAGCGCATCCTGCTCGGCAAAGACCTGGCGGTGCTGTACGGCGCGGTGCAGGAGTTCGTGGTGGCGGAGGCCGACGGCGAGCTGATCGGCTGCGGCGCCCTGCACGTGATCTGGGAGGACCTCGGCGAGGTGCGCACCCTGCTCGTGCGCGACGACTGGCTGCACCACGGCATCGGTCGCGCGATCGTCGAGCGCCTGGAGGAGAACGCGCGCGCACTCGGACTGACGCGCCTGTTCTGCCTCACGTTCGAGGTGGATTTCTTCGGCCGCCGCGGCTTCACCCCCATCGGCGAGCAGGTCGTCGATCCCGACGTGTACTCGCAGCTGCTGCGCAGTGGAGACGCGGGTGTCGAGGAGTTCCTCGACCTGGCGCACGTCAAGCCGAACACGCTCGGCAACACCCGGATGCTCAAGGTGCTCTGAGGCCCGACGGGCGCACGACGCCTCCCAGGATCGCGGGGGTCGATCGCTTAACCTGGAAGCATGCCCCGTCGTTCCGCCGCCGTCTACCGTCGTCGGCGTCTGGTGGTGCTGCTCGGGCTGATCCTGGTCCTCGCGGTGATCGGGGTGTCGGTGTGGCTACTGGTCGCGCGCCCCTGGGCCGCCGCGACCGATGCGACCCCGGCGCCGACGTCCTCCTCGACGACCGAGACCACGCCGCCGCCCACGGGTTCCGCGAGCCCGGCGCCCACTCCGAGCGCCTCCGAGACGCCCGCTGTCGTGGCCTGCCAGGCGAAGGACATCGAGGTCACGGCTGTCACCGACGCCGACACCTACGCGGCGGGCGTCACCCCGCGCCTGTCGATCTCGCTGACGAACAAGGGCACCACGGACTGCACGATCGACGTGGGGTCGAGCACCCAGGTGTTCACGGTGTCGAGCGGCGCGGACGTGTGGTGGCGGTCGACGGACTGCCAGGAGAACCCGAGCAGCATGATCGCGACGCTCACCGCCGGATCGACCGTGGTGAGCAAGGAGCCCGTGGTGTGGGATCGCACCCGGTCGAGCGTGGAGACGTGCGCGCAGGAGAACCGGCAGCGAGCGCCCGGTGGCGGCGCGTCGTACCATGTGGCCGTGTCGATCGGCGGCTTCCCCAGCGCCACGACGGCGCAGTTCCTGCTCTACTGATCGCACGCTACGGCTTCGCGGGCGATCCGGCCGTGCGGCTTCGGATTGCTTCGTCTGCTGCGGCAACCGATCCGAATTGCGGCGACCTTCGCGTCGGAGGGCCTCTTGTGCTGACACGAGTCGTTCTTTGGGATACCATAGACATGACTCTCCGCCTATGCGGCATAAGCCATCCCCAGTGGCGTCGAACTACAGCGTCCCCAGCGCTTCGACACCGCCGCTCGAGAGTCCGAGGGCCCTCTCGAGTACCCCAGTCCCCAATGGAGGACTCGAGAGGGCCCCAATCTTTTTCCGGCGCCGGCCGGAGGTCGCCGCGGAGCCGCGATCGTCGTGTCGATGCCTAAGCTGGAGACATGGCTGCGAAGAAGGCGAAGTCCGGCAAGAAGAAGCCCGCACCCGAGGACTTCCGGTCCGAGGCGCTGGCGGTGGCCCTGGAGAAGCAGGACGTGGCCGCGGTCGCCCTGGCCCTGCGGCACGGCACGACCGTCGTCCCGCTCATCAAGCCCGGTGCGCGCGACAACCCGCTCGACGGCGGCGAGGTGTGGACGTACCGCGACCCGAACACGGGCGACCTGGCGCTGCTGCTCTTCAGCGACGCGAAGAACAAGCCGGCCAACCTGCCGCCCGGTGTGGGCATCTACGACGCGGCCTGGCTGCGGCGGTTCCTCTCCGCCCACCCGATCACGACCGTGTTCCTCGACATCGCCGGTCCCCATCCCATGCAGGCGGATCCGGTCGAGCTGCTCAAGGCGCTCGACGCCTGATCGCGGCGCCGCGGCTCAGAACGGCGGGATGTCGCGGTCGGGACGCCGGGCCGCGTTCCGCGAGCGGATGTCGCCCAGGGCGGCGCGCAGCGTCTTCGACCGGTCGTCGACCACCTGCTCGTAGCCCAGCCGCGCCGCCTCCGTCCGGCGCTGCGCGGCCTGCGTGACCGGCCGCACCTCACCCGCCAGGCTGAGCTCGCCCACCGCGGCGACCGTGCGCGGCACCGAGATCATCTGGATGGACCCCGCCACCGCGATCGCGATCGCGAGGTCGGCCGCGGGCTCGGTGAACCGCACGCCGCCCACCGTGGAGACGTAGACGTCGAGGCTGCCGGTGGGCACTCCGGCCCGGCGCTCCAGGATGGCCAGCACCATCGCGACACGCGAGGCGTCGAGCCCGTGCACGATGCGCCGGGGGTTCGGAGCGTTGCTGGGCACGGTGAGCGCCTGCACCTCCACCGGCAGCGCGCGGCGGCCCTCCAGCGAGATCGCGACGCACGTGCCGGGCTCGGACGCCCCCTGAGACAGGAAGAGGCCGGACGGGTCCGGCACCTCGGCGATGCCGTCGCCGGTCATCTCGAAGCACCCCACCTCGTCGGTCGGCCCGAAGCGGTTCTTGAGCGCGCGGATGAAGCGCAGCGACGTCTGCCGGTCGCCCTCGAAGTGGCACACCACGTCGACCAGGTGCTCCAGCACGCGGGGACCGGCGACCTGCCCGTCTTTCGTGACGTGACCGACGATGATGATCGGCAGGTCCCGCTCCTTGGCGACGCGGATGAGGGTCGCGGCGACCTCGCGCACCTGGCTGGGCTGTCCTGCCGCGCCGTCGGTCAGTGACGACGACACCGTCTGCACGGAGTCGACGATCACGAGCTGCGGCTGCACCTCGTCGATGTGACCGAGGATCGTGGCGAGGTCGGTCTCGCTCGCCAGGTACAGCTCGTCGTGCAGCGCGCCGGTGCGCTCGGCGCGCAGCCGCACCTGAGCGGGGGACTCCTCGGCGCTCGCGTACAGCACCCGCCGCCCGGCACGTGCCGCCTGCGCGGCGACCTCGAGCAGCAGCGTGGACTTGCCGACGCCCGGCTCGCCGCTGAGCAGGATGGCGGCGCCGGGCACGATGCCGCCGCCCAGCACGCGGTCGAACTCGCCGACCCCGCTCGTGCGCCGGGGTGCGTCCTGTGTCGTGATCTGCGTGATCGGTCGGGCGGCGCGATCGGCGGTGGGTGCGAGGGCGTTCACGCGTCGGAGGATGCCGGTCTGGGCGGCCTGCTCCTGCACGGTTCCCCACTGCTGGCACTCGCCGCAGCGGCCGACCCATTTCGCCGTCGTCCACCCGCACTCCGTGCACACGTACGCAGGGGGAGCGGGTTTCCGAGTGGCCATGCCCCCAGGCTATCGGCGGGATCAGACATCCCTATCGCCCGGGTGATTATTCACGGCCCGGTGCCCCAACAGGGGTGTGGATCGCCAGAATAATGGAGACATGTCCAACGGCGGGTCCGTCTGCGGACCGATCTCGAGCTACTCCCGGGTGCGCATCCTGCACCTGCTCTTCGAGGCGGGGGTGACCGGTGCGTCCCGGCACCTCACGATCGGCGAACTCTGCGCGGCCACCGGCCTGCACGCCAACACCGTCCGCGAGCATCTGCAGCGCCTCATCGAGGGCGGCTACGTGATCCCCGAGGTGGAGCACCGCACCACCCGCGGCCGCCCGCGCACGCTCTACCGCGCCGCGACCGGTGCGTCCGACGCATCGAGCCCGGTCGCCAGGGACAAGGCCAAGGCGGCCGCCCGTCGCGGCGACCTGCTGCGCAGCGTGGTGCCCTCCGCGGCCCCGAGCGCCCTCGGCCGCGACGCCGTGCACCAGCTCGACGCCCTGGTCGAGCACCTGGAGGAGAGCGGCTTCGAACCGGTCGTCGACGACCGGGTGCTGACGGTCGACCTGAGCCCGTGCCCGCACGCCGCCGGCCGTCCCGAAGACCGCCCGCTCCTGTGCCAGGTGCACCTGGGCCTCATGCAGAGCGTGCTGACCGAGGCCGGGGGACCGCTCGTCGCCGCGTGCGTGCGCGACGCTCAGAGCCCATCGGAGTGCACGGTGCAGCTGCGCGACACCACGACGCAGCAGTCCGACAGAAGAGGAGTCGCGCATGGAATGGCTTGATCCGCTCGTCCTGTCCCGATGGCAGTTCGGGCTGACGACCGTCTACCACTACCTCTTCGTGCCGCTGACGATCGGCATGGCCCTGGTGGCCGCGATCTTCCAGACGGCGTGGGTGCGCACCGGCAAGGTGCAGTACCTCCACCTCACCCGCTTCTTCGGCAAGATCTTCCTGATCAACTTCGCCATGGGCGTGGTCACCGGCATCGTGCAGGAGTTCCAGTTCGGCATGAACTGGTCGGACTACTCCCGCTTCGTCGGCGACGTGTTCGGAGCCCCGCTGGCCTTCGAGGGTCTCCTCGCCTTCTTCTTCGAGGCGACCTTCATCGGCCTGTGGATCTTCGGCTGGGACAAGCTGCCGCAGAAGCTGCACCTCGCGACCATCTGGTGCGTCTCGATCGGCAGCATCCTGTCGGCGTACTTCATCATCGCGGCGAACGCGTTCATGCAGAACCCGGTCGGCTACACGTTCAACGAGGCGACCAACCGTGCCGAGCTCACCGACTTCTGGGCGCTGCTGACCAACCCCGTGGCGCTCGCCGCCTTCCCGCACACCATCTTCGGTGCGCTCATGTTCGCCGCCGGTGTCGTCATCTCGGTCTCGGCCTGGCACCTGGCGCGGGGCCAGCACTTCGACACCATGCGCGTCTCCCTCAAGTTCGGGCTGTGGGCCATGATCTTTTCCACCGCGGGCGTGGTGCTCACCGGCGACCAGCTGGGCCTGGCGATGTACGCCGCGCAACCCATGAAGATGGCGGCCGCCGAGGCGACGTTCAACACCGTGTGCGGACCGGACGCCTCCTTCAGCCTGTTCACGCTCGGCACGCCGGACGGCAGCTCCGAGCTGTTCTCCATCCGCGTCCCGTACCTGCTGTCGCTGCTGTCGACGCACACGCTCGACGCGTGCGTGCACGGCATCAACGACCTCAACGCCGAGTACGCCCAGACCTACGCCGCCACGGGCCTGACCGACTTCGCCCCGATCCTGTGGGTCACGTACTGGTCGTTCCGCTGGATGATCGGCCTCGGCATGGCCGCCGCCCTCGTCGCGGTCGCCGGCCTCTGGGTCACCCGCAAGAACGCCAAGAAACCGGTCGCCCCGTGGATGTGGAAGGTCGCGATCTGGTCGTTCCCGCTCGCGCTCGCCGCCAACATCATGGGCTGGGTGTTCACCGAGATGGGTCGGCAGCCGTGGATCGTGTTCGGGCTGATGTCCACGCGAGACGGCGTCTCGCCCGGTGTCAGCGGTGTCGAGGTGCTCATCTCGCTGATCGCCTTCACCGCGATCTACGCCGCCCTCGCGGTGGTCGAGGTGCGGTTGATCGTGAAGGCCGCCCAGAAGGGGCCGGACACCGATGAACAGCCCCATGAGGAGACGGCTCAGCTGCCGTCGGTCGTGTACTGAGAGGAAGGAGCATCATGGATCTCGCAACGCTCTGGTTCTGGATCGTCGCCTTCCTCTTCGTGGGGTACTTCGTGCTCGACGGATTCGACTTCGGCGTCGGCATGTCGCTGCCGTTCCTCGGCAAGGACGACGTCTCCCGCCGGCAGGTCATCAACACGATCGGCCCGGTGTGGGACCTCAACGAGACGTGGGTCATCGTCGCCGGCGCCTCGCTGTTCGCGTCGTTCCCCGAGTGGTACGCCACCCTGTTCAGCGGGTTCTACCTGCCGCTGCTGCTCATCCTGCTCGCGCTCATCCTGCGCGGCGTCTCGTTCGAGTACCGCCATCAGCGGGAGAGCAGGAAGTGGAAGCAGGGCTTCGACCGGATGATCGTGATCGGCTCCGTCGTGCCCGCGCTGCTGTGGGGCGTCGCCTTCGGCAACATCGTGCAGGGCGTCGCGATCGACGAGAACCACATCTACGTCGGCGGCTTCTTCTCGCTGCTCAACCCCTACGCGCTGCTGGTCGGCGTGACCACCCTGCTGCTGTTCTTCCTGCACGGCGTGCTGTTCGTGGCGCTCAAGACCGACGGGCAGGTGCACGCCGATGCCCGGAAGCTCGCCGCCCGCGCGGCCGTGCCCACCGTGATCGCCGCCGCCGCGACCGTGCTGTGGACCTACTTCCTCGCCGCGGGGCGGGAGGCGCCGCTGCTGTGGCTGGTCGCGGGTGCCGGTGCCATCGCCGCGGTGTCGCTCATCGCCGCGATCGTGCTGTCGCTGCGGGGCCGAGACGGCCAGGCCTTCACCGCGGGCATCGTCACGGTGCTGACGGCCGTGGTGATGCTGTTCGCCGCGCTGTTCCCGTTCGTCATGCCGTCGACCATCGACCCGGCGTTCAGCCTGACGATCGCGAACGCGTCGAGCACCCCGTACACGCTGCAGATCATGACCTGGACCGCGCTGATCGCGCTGCCGCTCGTCATCGCGTACCAGACCTGGACATACTGGGTGTTCCGCAAGCGCGTCACCCGCAGCTCGATCGAGGGGGCGCCGGCCCACGCGTGACCCTGCCCCGCCCCCGATGATCGCCCCCGCATGAAACCCGTCGACCCGAGACTGCTGCGCTACGCGGCCGCCGCCCGTGGGTACCTCGCGGCCTCCGCGGTGATCGGCGTCGCCCAGACCGCGGTCACGATCGCGTTCGCGTGGCTGCTGACCGAGGCCATCACGGGAGCGATCGCCGGCCGAGACGTCACCGTGGTGCTGCTCACGCTGCTCGCGACGGCCCTGGTGCGCGGGCTGCTGATCGCCGCGTCCGACGCCGCGGGTACACGGGCGGCCGCGCGCACGGGCATGCAGCTGCGGTCCGCGCTCGTGGCGGCCGTCGGGCGCCTCGGGCCGGGGTGGCTGGCGCAGCGGAACCAGACGGCGCTCGCGGTGACCGCGGGGCACGGGCTGGAGGCGCTCGACGCCTACTTCGCCCGGTACATCCCGCAGCTGGTGCTCACGGCGATCGCGACACCCGTGCTGGTCGCGGTCATGTGGTGGCAGGACTGGCCGAGCGGGCTCACGGCCCTCATCACCCTGCCGCTCATCCCGCTGTTCCTCATCCTGATCGGCATCGCCACCCGCACCGTGCAGAAGCGGCAGTGGCAGACGCTGCAGCGACTGGCCGCCCGGTTCGCCGACACCGTGCAGGGACTGTCGACGCTGCGCCTGTTCGGCCGCGACGCCCGGGCGGCCGACCGCATCGAGGCCACCGCCGACGACTACCGCCGCGAGACCATGAAGGTGCTGCGGTTCTCGTTCCTGTCGGGCTTCTCCATGGAGCTGCTGTCGTCGCTGGCGGTGGCGCTCATCGCGGTCGCGGTGGGGTTCCGGCTGCTGTCGGGCGAGCTCACGCTCGAGGTCGGGCTGTTCGTGCTGCTGCTGGCGCCCGAGGCCTTCCTCCCCATCCGGCAGGTGGGCGTGCAGTTCCACGCGGCGGCGGAGGGGGTCGCCGCGACCGAGGACGTGTTCGCGGTGCTCGACGAGGCGCGGGGCGACGGCTCCGGCGTACACGACTCGGGAGCGCCTGCCGCGGTGAGCGCCTCCGGCGCGGTCCCCGGCGCAGCCGCCGTCCGTTCTCCGGAGTCGCGAACCCGCACGGACGGCGCCCTCGTCGTGGATCAGCTGCGCGTGCGCGACCTGCCGCCCGTGTCGTTCACCGCCGAGCGCGGCACCATCACCCTCATCGAGGGGCCGAGCGGCGCGGGCAAGTCGAGTCTGCTGGCGGCCCTGCGGGGCGCGGTGCCGTTCGCGGGCGAGGCGACGTGGTCCGGGCGTGACGTCCGCGGCCTCGCGTCGTCGGAGTGGCTGGCGTGGGCGGGCCAGTCGCCCGGACTCATCCGCGGCACGGTGGCGGACAACGTCGCCCTCGGCGACCCGGAGCCCGATGCCGAGCGGGTGCGGAGGGCGCTCGACGCCGCCTGCGCCGAGGGCATCGACCCCGCGCGGGAGCTCGGCGTGCAGGGCAGCGGCCTGTCGGGCGGGCAGGCGCAGCGGGTCGCGGTGGCGCGGGCGCTCTACCGCCAGGCGGGGATGCCGCACGCCGTGCTCGCGCTCGACGAACCCTCCAGCGCGCTCGACCCCGCCACGGAGGAGCGGCTGTGGTCCTCGCTGCGCGCGCGGGCGGACGCCGGAGCGACCGTGGTGCTGATCTCCCACCGCCGGTCGGCGCGCGACATCGCCGACCGCGTGGTCGCCCTGGGGGTGAGCGCATGAGCGAGACCACCAGGGCCCGGCGGGTGCGCGAGGTGCTCCGCCTGGCGCAGCCGCCCGTCGCGCGGTTCCTGCCCGGCCTGATCTGGGGCGTGCTGTCGGCGGGCGCGGCCGTGAGCCTGCTCGCGGTGAGCGGCTGGCTGATCGTGAGCGCCTCGATCGTGGACTCGCTCGTGCCGCTGTCGGTGGCCGTGGTCGGGGTGCGGTTCTTCGCCGTGACCCGCGCCGTGACCCGCTACCTCGAGCGGCTCAGCGGGCACGATGCGGCGCTGCGGCAGCTGGCCTCGACGCGCTCCGACCTGGTGCGCCGCCTCATCCCGCTCTCTCCCGCGGGGCTCGGCGCGACCGACCGGGGACAGGTGCTCGCGGCGCTCGTCGACGACGTGGAGAATCTGCAGAACCTGCCGTTGCGGGTGGTGCAGCCGCTCGCGGTGTCGGCGCTCGTCGCCGTGGGAGCCGTGGGGTTCCTCGCCTTCGTGTCGCCCGCGGCCGCGCTGACCCTCGCCGTGTGCCTGGTCGTCGCCGCGCTCGCCGCGATCGGGCTCGGGTGGGTGTTCGGCTCCCGGGCCGAGTCGGCCGTGTCTGCCCGTCGCGCCGAGGTGTCGGCGGCACTGGTCGACTACCTCGGCAGTCTCGACGTGCTGCTCGCCTACGGGGCGGAGGGCCAGGCGCGCGAGCGCATCCGGGTGGCCGACGCCGCCCTGCGCCGGGTCGTGAGCAGGGCCTCGGTCGCCCAGGCCGTCGCCGCGGGCACCGTGTCGCTCGTGGCGGGGGCTGCGTCGGTGTGGGCGCTCGCGGCGGCCGCGCCGGGACTCGCGACCGGGGCGATCGATGCGCCGTGGCTCGCGGTCGCGGTGCTCGTGCCGATGGTGGTGTTCGAGGTGTTCGGGGTCGTGCCGATCGCCGCGGCCTCATGGCGCAGCGTGCGGGCGAGCGCCGAGCGCATCGTGGACGTGCTGCCGGAGCGCATGCCGTCGGAGCTGCGGACGGACGCGGGGGAGGATGTCGCGTTCGACGGCACACCGCGGGTCACGCTCCGCGGGGTCGCGGCGCACTGGCCCGGAGGGGTTCCGGCACTGCGCGGCGTCGACCTCGACCTCCGGCCCGGGGAGCGCGTGCTCGTGACCGGTCCGAGCGGTGCGGGCAAGAGCTCGCTCGCGGCCGCCCTGGTCGGGTTCCTCCGCGTGACAGGGGAGTACCGCATCGACGGGCGCGACGCCGCGGCACTGTCGGGTCCGGCGCTGCGCCGCACGATCGGCCTGTGCGAGCAGCACCCGCAGCTGTTCGACGAGGATCTGCGGCAGAACCTCCTGTTCGCCAGGGACACCGCGACCGACGCGGAGCTCCTCGACGCGCTCGACCGCGTGGGGCTCGGGGCGTGGGCGCGCGAGCGCGGGGGCCTCGACGCCAGGGTGGGCGACCGCGGGGCGCTGGTGTCGGGCGGCCAGGCGCAGCGCATCGCCCTCGCCCGCGCGCTGCTCCGGGGGTTCCCGGTGCTGGTGCTCGACGAGCCGACCGCTGGCGTGGACCCCGACGCCTCGGACGCCCTGCTGCGCGACCTGCTCGACGCCGCGGGCGACCAGACGGTGCTGCTGATCTCGCACGTGGATCCTCCCGCGGGAACGGTGGACCGGGTGGTGCGGCTCGACGGCGGTCGCACGCTCTGAGGCGTCGCGCGACCGGCGCGGCGGTGGGGCCCCTGGTCAGACGCTCATGTCGACGGGCGGCTCCATCACGATGCCCTGCGCCTCGAACGCGCGGCGGCGCTCCTCGATGCGGCGGTGCATCTCCACCTGCGCGGCCTCGACCAGGCGCGGGTCGAGCTCGACGGTGGGCGGGTGCGGGTCTCCGTGGTGCGCGGCGATGTAGGCGTCGAGCTCGGGGCCGCTGGTCCACGACGTGATGAGGGCGTACCGCGGGGCCGTGCCGCGGTGCCACACGGCGTGCCAGAACCGCTGCGTGTCGATCACGATGCGGGAGCCGGCGTGCAGGGGCAGACGCACCTCGGTCGCGGGGTCGAAGCGGTCGGAACGGAGGATGAGCATCGACTCCGTGTCGTCGGTGAGGTTGACGTAGCCGCGCACCACCCAGCCCGTGCCCGGTTCGTTGAGCCGGTTGTTGTCGTCCTGGTGCAGGTTGTAGATCGCGTCGGCGTAGTCGTTGGGCTGCAGCTCGATCACGCGGCACCGGCCGATGCCCGCGCCCGGCTCCAGCGCCCGGCTCTGCAGCGTCGGCGCGATCGCGACCTGCGCGTCGATCCACACGCCGTCCTTGTCGGTGCGGGGAGGCGTGCGGTTCCAGAAGCCGTTGCAGTCGATGTCGCCCGCGTAGCTGGTGAGCGGGGCGAAGCGGGTGATGCCGGACGAGCGCCAGCCGACGTACTCCAGGTCGCGCCACTCGGCGGGATCGATGGGGCTCGTGTCGTCGTCGAGGACGACGTAGCCGGTGTCGGCGAGAGCCTCCGAGGTGATGAATGCCATGCTGCTGTCCTTCCCGTCGATGCCACCCCAAGACGGCGGGTTCTTAGGCAATCCTAACCGGCTGGTGCGGAGGTGCCGGGCGCCACGACCGGGCAAAAGGCGCGGGCGGTCGCGCCGCACCCCACCGATATCCTGGGGCGATGACGCAGCCCCAGGGTGCCCTTCTCGTGGGCAGTGTGAACTACGACGACGCCGAGACCACCATGCGCACGGCGGCGGAGCTGCTGGGCGACCGCCTGCGCCGCCTCCCCGACGGCGAGGTCGGCAAGCGGTTCCACTGGATCATGTTCCAGCCCGACGTGATCGGCCGGGCCGACGGCATCGAGCGGATCGGCGACGAGCCCATCCCGTTCCCGGCCGGCATCGACGCGCGGGGGCTCCGCCTCGCCGAGGGCGTCGACCCCGCGCGCATCGAGCTGCCCCCGCTCGGGTATGCCGAGGCCGCTCTCGAGTCGTACGCCCTGTTCACCCGGCTCCGCGAGGAGGGTGCCGTGGCGCCGGGCACCCGGTTCCAGGTGTCGCTGCCCACGCCGCTCGCCGTGATCTCCTCGTTCTTCCACGGCGACGACCGCGCGGCGATCGAGCCGGTGTACACCGCGGCCATCCTGCGCGAGCTCGATGAGATCCTCGCCGGGATCCCGCACCACGACCTCGCCGTGCAGTGGGACGTGGCCAGCGAGATGGGCATCATCGAACGCGCGTCGGGCTACGGCGCGGTCATGGAGGCGTGGTGGCCGGGCGATCCGTTCGACGGGCTGGTGTCGCGCCTCGCCGCCCTCGTCGACGCGGTGCCCGCCGACGTCGAGGTGGGGGTGCACCTCTGCTACGGCGACGCGGGGGAGAAGCACTTCTTCGAGCCGTCCGACGCCGGGAACCTCGTGCGCTACGCGAACGCCGTGGCCGCCGCGAGCTCCCGACCGCTCACGTGGCTGCACCTCCCGGTGCCGATCGCCCACGACGACGCGGCCTACTTCGCCCCGCTCGCACAGCTCGAGCCCGTGGACGAGCTGTACCTCGGCCTCGTGCACCGGGAGGACGGCGAGGAGGGCGCGCGTCGACGGATCGCCGCAGCGACCCCGTACGTGCCGGCGTTCGGCGTCGCCACCGAGTGCGGCATCGGCCGCGCACCCGCCGGCTCGACCGAGGGCATCCTCCGCACCCACGCCGCGGTCGCCGCGGCCTGGTGACCGCTCGATTCGCGCGGCCGCCCCGTGTGTCGTAAACTGATCCGCGGTGACGTGTCCGAGCGGCCGAAGGTGCAACTCTCGAAAAGTTGTGTAGGGTAACCCCCTACCGTGGGTTCAAATCCCACCGTCACCGCCACCACGAAGGCCCCGACTCCCGTTGATATGACTGGGATGCGGGGCCTTCGTCATGTTCGACGAAGCGGTTGCGGTAAGCCCAGTCTCTCCACTCGCTCGGGCTCAGGATGGATGACATTCACTCGCAGACTCCGTGGCTGGCGGGTTGCTCGTGCGGGTGAGGTCGGCGGTGGCAGTCCGGACGCCGAGGGCGCTGCCGCCGGTTCGGCGGCTGATGGCCAGGACATCCTTTCCGTCACGTGCGAGGCGGTCGACGATGCGGCGGCCGGTCTGCCCGGTGGAGCGAAGACGGCGATCGTGCTCACAGGAGGACTCCACCGGAGACCTCGAGGCGCTCACCTGTGACCCACCGCATGCCGGGCGCGACGAGCGCGACGATGGCATCGGCGATCTCCGCCGGTTCGCCGACCGCGCCGAGCGCGGTCTGCTGGCTCAGCCCGGCGCGCAGTTCTGCGTCGTCGCGCATGGCGCCGCCATTGAAGTCGGTGGCCGTCGGACCGGGGGCGATCGTGTTGATGCGGATGCCGCGTCGTCCGAGCTCGAGCGCGAGACTCCGCGACAGGGCTTCGACGGCCGCCTTGGATGCCGCATAGACGGCGGTGGCGGGACTCACATGACGACTCAGCGAGCTCGACAGGTTCACCACCCGTCCGCCTCTGGCGAGGTGCGGTGCGAGTGCCTGGATCAAGAGGAACGGCCCGCGGACATTGACGGCGAACGTGTCGTCGAAGTCGGCGGCACCCACCTCACCCAGAGGGGCGAAGCGTCCGATCCCCGCGTTGTTGACGAGCACCGAGAGGGGAGACCCCGGCCACCTCGCGGCGACCGCGGCGAGAAGTGTCGTCGTCGCGGAGTCGATGGACTGCGGGTCCCCGATGTCCAAATGCAGCGGCAGCGCCTCGCCACCGGCTTCCTCGATGCGGCTCACGACGGCGCGGGCCGACGCCGCGGAGCGGGTCGCCACGACGACGCGGTATCCGTTCTCGGCGAGGGCCAGCGCGGTCGCTTGCCCCAGCCCCCGGCCTGCGCCGGTGACGATCGCGATCTCTGGATGATCCATGCTGACTCCTCGATAAGTAAATAACTACTTACTGATAACGTAGAAGCGCGGTCGGAGATCGTCAAGTCGAAGGGCAGCGCATGAGAGACGCGGAAGCCACCCGGTCACGGATCCTGGCCGCGGCCATCGAGGAGTTCGCCGCGCACGGTTTCGCCGGCGGCCGGGTCGATCGGATCGCGCGGGGCGCCGAGAGCAACGTGCGGATGATCTACGCGTACTTCGGGGGCAAGAGCGGTCTTTTCGATGCTGCACTCGAGACCGCGTTGCGCACGCTCGCGAACGATGTGCCTCCGGATCCCGACGACCTGGCCGGATGGGCGGGGAGAGTGTTCGACCATCACCAGGAACGTCCTGACATTCTCCGCCTGAGCATGTGGGCACGGCTGGAGCGACCTTCCGCGCTGTCTGAGCCCAGCGACGTGTATTCCGCCAAGGTGGAGGGGGTGCGGGCGGCGAGCCCGGGCGCTCTGTCGCCGGTCGACGTCCTCGTCTTCATCTACGCGATCGCGCAGGCCTGGCAGCTCTCTCCGACCGGCCTCACGGGCCTCGAGGGTGCGCACGACGATCCTCGCCGAATCGCGGCGCATCGGCGCGCGGTCGTCGCAGCCGTCGAAGGCATGCTCCGAGACGCGTGAAGCCCTCGGGCGCGAGCGAGTCGCATCCGAGGTAATCGTGACGATCACGACGGACGGTCGGCTGGGCCGTTCAGGGCCGGGGTGCGTGCAGGGCCGGTCCTCCGCGTGATCCACCACACGGCAGCGGTGATCAGGTCAGACGATGTCGTGCTTCCCCGGTGTCATCGACCGCGAGGAGTCGACCCGATGGGGATGCCGGTGAACCTGCCTGTCGGGTCCACGTCTCGTTTCACGGCGTCGAGGCGGGAGATGTTGTTACCAAAGGTCGCGGCGGCACGTGCGGTGTCGCGGGGTGGGAGAAGGTTCGGGTAGGCGGCAGGGAGGGCGAGGGGGTGGAGCGCGTCGAGAATGCGATCCGCCCAGGCGATCTGCTCGTCGTGACCGTCCGTGTCGGCGGTGGCTGCGATGATCTCGACCATGAGGTGCGGTTCCCGGAGCGCCCATGCGGAATGGTCGGCGCTGATGCGGGTGGCGGCGCCGTGGAAATGGTGGATGTTGATCGCGCTCAGAGGAGACGTGCGGCGTCGCTCTCCGTCCGCCAGGACCTCGATGACCTCGGGTGTGAGGCCGGTCACGGACGCCGTGCGGAGTGTGTAGTGACGCCCGGAGGGGAACATGCCGTCGAGCGCGTGGAGCGCCTGCTGTGGCGTGGCGGGTCCGATCGTGGATGCCAGAGGCGTTCCCAGGCGTTCGATCACTCGCACCCACTCGGAACCCTCGTCGGCTTCGCCGCTCCAGTGCAGCGTCACGAGCAGCGCGGCGTGGCCGTCGGGGCTGCTGCCGATCGCGGGGCTGACGGCGAGCTGATCGGGGAAGGTGGGGAGGGCTCGGTCGAGGGAGGCGAGCACTTCACTCATGTCGGCCGGCGAGAAGACGACGGTCCCGGCGAGCATGGTCGGGACTTCCTCGAGGGAGATCTCGAGAGAGGTGACGACGCCGAAGTTCCCGCCCCCTCCGCGAAGTGCCCAGAGGAGGTCCGCGTTCTCCGCGTCGGAGGCTGCCACGATCGACCCGTCGGCAAGAACGACTTCTGCCGAGATGATGGTGTCGGCTGCGAGGCCGAGAATCCCGAGATAGGGGCCGTATCCGCCGCCGAGGGCGAGCCCGGTGAAGCCGACCTCATTGACCGTGCCCACTGCGGCGACGAGGCCGTGTTCCCCTGCGGCATTGATCACGTCCTCCAGGCGGGCCCCGCCCTGGACCGTGGCGGTTCGTGCCGTCGCATCGATCCGGACGCCGCGCAGCTGCGAGAGGTCGAGGGTGAGGCCGCTCTCCGCCCGCGCTCGGCCGACCCAGTCATGGCCGCCGCCTCGGACGGCGATCGGCACGTCGTCCGGGACCGATTCGAGCACGTATCGGACATCTGCAGTGCTCGCGACTCGGGCGATGATCTCCGGGCGATGCGTCGGGTGTGCGCTCCAGAGTGCGACGGCCGTCGCGAACGAATCGTCTCCCGGCTGGAGCACCCGCTCTCCCATCACATCGCGCAGACGGCTCGCCAATGCGTCCCAATCGATGTCTCTCGTCATCGTCTCTCCTCTTCGTTCGAGCGGGTGGAAACCGAGTCGAGCGGCAGGCCCTCCCCTCCGCGAGCTAGCACGCCGTGCTAGCTTCTGAGTACGCTAGCACGCCGTAATAGACCGGAGAGCCGATGAACATGCCCCCCACGTCCACCCTTCGCCCGTTGGGAGCGTTCGAGCGGATCATCGATCTCTACATCTCCCGCAATCCCGTGCAGTTCTCGCTCGCCGTCGAACTTGCCTCGCCGATCTCCCCGGGACGGCTGAGGCGCGCGCTCTTCGAGCTGCAAGCTCTCCATCCGCTCCTGACGGCCCGCATCGACCGAGGTGACGACCGCCCGACCTTCCGCCGAGACCATGCCCCGATCCCCGTGAACCACGTGTGGGAGAGCGATTGGCAGACCGAAGCCGCCGCCGAACAGACCCGCCCCATCGACCCCGAGGGCAGCCCGCTGGTTCGTGCCACGTTGATCACCGACGCCGGGCCGACGCGCGCCTCGTCGGTGGTGCTCACGTTCTCTCATCAGATCAGCGACGGACGCGGAGCCCTCCTCGCCGTTCACGATCTGGTCGCCCTGCTGGCAGGACGAACGCGGCGCGCGCGCACCGTCCCGGACGCTCAAGAGGATCACGTGCAGCTCTTGCCTTCCGCCGAAACGCCGGCGGTCGGCCTGTCTGCCGACGAGGAGGCGCCGAGGCCCGCTGCCGTCCGACCCTTCGATGCCGCATCGCCCACGATCGACGTCGCCGAGCTCGACGACGTCACGACGGGACGCCTTCGTGCCGCTGCCCGAGCGAATGATTCGACCGTTCAGGGGGTCCTGTGTGCTGCTGCGGCATTGGAGCTGCTCGCGGGCTCACCGCAGGAGCAGGTCCGCATCAACGTGCCCATCGACCTGCGTCCGCTCCTCGGGCTCGACGATGCCGTGGTCAATCGGTTCGTCGCGACCACCGTGATGCTGAGTGCGAACGCGGAAGACGACCTGTGGTCGCTGGCGCGGCGTGCCTCCATGCAGCTGCGGTCTGCCCGGGAGCGCGCGGCGGAATCGATCGCGATACTCGCGTCGCTCCCGCCCGGCGACGCGGCGGCGGCCGAGGCGGCGATGCTCACCGCGACGGCCGCCGACCTGGAGATCAGCAATCTCGGTGTCTCCGCCGACGAGGGCTCCGGCGTGCTTTCGATCTGGGGTCCGACGATGACCACGCAGGTGAGAGGCGAGCGCATCCTCGGTGTTCTCACGCAGGGGGGTCGTCTTCGGCTCACCCTCACGACGCACGAGCAGATCGGAACACTCGTCGCCGGCATCGTTCGCAGGGTGACGTCTGCCGTCTAGCGCGACCGCTCCTCCTATAGCGTGGGGGTGATGCCGACGTCGACGCGGTACTCGGCGCCGGTCAGCCACCCCGCTCGATCCGGAGGGCACGAGATGCCTGCTCTCGTTGCGGACCGTGGACCTCGAGAAGCGGTTCCCCGGTCTCGTCGACACCGTGGGCACGCTCGTGCAGGGGGCGAAGGCCTAGACACCACGATCCCCGCGGACGGACGTGCCTTCAGCCGGCGATGAGGTGGACGTAGACGACGGAGACGATCGATGAGGACGCGTTGTTGACGGCGTGCACGACGACTCCGGGCCAGACCGACTTCGTCTTGTGCATCAGCCAGGCGGACGCGAGGCCGACGATGACGGCGACCGGCGTCGACAGGTTGAGTCCGTGGCTGAGCGCGAAGACGATGCTGCTGAGGATCGCCGCGAGCCAGACGCCATAGCGGGTGAGCAGGGTGAAGAGCACTCCGCGAAACAGCAGCTCCTCGCCGATCGGGGTGAGGACCGCTCCGAGGAGGATGGCGCCGAGGAACCCGCCGATGCCGCTGGTCGCCGCGGACTGGTAACCGCTCTGGAGATTGGCGGCGTCCGTGGTCATGCTCACCAGCGTCGTCACGGCCAGGTTGAGAGCGACGACTCCGATGCCGATCATGAATGCGATCGCGAGCCATTTCGGCGCCACACGCGTGATGCCGAAGAGCGCTGCCGGACGCCTGCGAAGGGCGATCATGACGAGTACTCCGCCTGATGGCGCGAGCCCCGAGATCGCGAACAGCGCCAGGCCCTTGGCGCCCGCGTCATCGTCCGGCATCTGGAGGTAGAGCAGGATCCCGATCGCGTAGAGCGCGATGGCGACGCCGGCGGCCAGCCAGAGGTCGGGCCAGGTGACCCGACCGTTCCTAACGCTGTCATGCAGGTTGGCGGCGGTGGTCCGATCGCTGTGCGACATTCTTCTCCTCAGGTGCTGCGGTCGAGTGCGTGCAGGGCGATGGAGGCGGCTCCGGCCACGAGCGTGTTGTCGAAGTCTGCATGTGGATCGTTCCGCGACGTCAGCACCGTGATGATGATGGGGTCTTCTCCGGGTGGCGTGACGAGGGCGATGTCGTTGCGGATCGGACCTGCGCCTCCGGATTTATCGGCGACCGTCCAGCCTGCTGGTGCACCGGCGCGGATGAGGGCGTCTCCGGTGCGGTTGTCGCTCATCCAGTCGACGAGCAGCGCCGTGTCCGCAGCGGACAATGTAGAGCCGTCCAGGATCCTCGCGAGCGAGGCCGTGAAGGCGGCAGCGGTCGTGGTGTCCTCGGCGCTGCCCGGTTCAATCGTGTTGAGGGTCGGCTCGTCGTTCACGACCTCCGTGGTGGCATCGCCCAGCTCGGCGAGTGCATCGTCGAGGGCTGCGGGACCGCCGATCCGGTCGAGGATGAGATTGAGAGCCGCGTTGTCGCTGACGCGCACGGCGGCTTCGGCGAGCTGCGCGTAGGTCAGGCCGTCCTCGACGTATTGCGAGGTCACGGGTGCATGGCCGGCGGCGGCGGCTTCTTCCGTCGTCCACCGCACGATCTCGTCGCGGGCTGCGCCCGACACGGACTGGAGGAAGACCGCCGCGGCGAAGGCCTTGATGGTGGAGGCGAAGCCGAAGCGACGGTCCTCGCCGTACGAGACGGATTCACCGCTTCCGGTGTCGACCGCCATGACGCCGACGGTCGCGTCGTACTCCCGTTCGAGACCCGCGAGTTCGTCTGCCACGAGCGCGTCGAGGTTCGATGAGGTCGCACGGGCCGGAGGAGACGCCGGGGCGGATTCGGCGGCAGGCGGAGGCGCGCCCACGCAGCCCGTGAGTGCGAAGCCGGCGAGAAGGCAGCAGAGGCCGAGGGTCAGATTTCGGCGCATGCCCTCACGCACCTCCGAACGCCCCGGTGGGCGCGAAGACGAGGTCGGCGAAGCGTGTGCCGATGAGGCGGTGGGTCTCGCTGTCCGGGTGCAGGGAGTCGGATGGTTGCGCCTCCATCAGGCGCAGCTGAAAGTCGGCGTCACGCTGATACACGTGTGAGGGGAGCCTGTGCGGCCTCATCCCGCGTTCCACCTTCTCGAGCCGCGCCACGCCGTCGACGAGTTCGGGTGTGATGGGGGTGGTGATCATCGCGCGACGGGCCACTCGCTCATGACCGCGTGCACGGCGAGCCGCAGACTCGCCATCTCGGCGTCGACGCCCACGGCATCGGAGGGCAGCGCACGTTCGGTCATGAGCCCCGCCAGCACGGTCGAGAGGAATCGCGCTCGCTCCTCGACCCGACCTCCGGAGATCGCACCCTCGTCGATCAAGGTGGTCAGCCATTGCGCGATGCGATGCCGCCCCATGCGGTCCAGCGCGATGTAGGTCGCTGCCTCGTCCTCGGATGGAGCCGTGGCCACATACGCCTCGTACAGCGCCCCCCATTGCTTCCGGACGCTCTCGCCCACCCCGACCTGACGGAGGATCAGCTGTAAGCATGCGATGAGTCGTTCCTCCGCCGTCGAGGAATGATCATTGATCGGATCATCGGGGATCTCCAGGTCATACATCGCGGCCACCACCGTGTCGATGAGTTCCCGCTGTGTCGGGAAGAAGTGGCGGAGCGAGCCCGTGCTCACCTGAGCGCGGGCTGCCACTGCTCTCACACTCAGACGTGCTGTGGGGTTCTCGCCCAGCATGGTTGCCGCAGCGATGAGTATCTTCGCCCGCGTTCCCGGTTCCTTCGATGCTTCGTCCATTTCCCTCACGAGCCATCCGTCTATAACAGTGTGCTAGTTTAGCCGACTTTGACTATCACACTGTATTAGATTTCGGGAAGTCGAGATGGCGGCGGGAACTGGACGCGTGGGAAGCGAGCCATGGCAGTGCCCCTGGCTACCGGGCGGAGACCTCAGCGCACGCTGGTCTGCACCGGCGTGAGAAGGAAGAGCTGACCGTCGGTCGAGCCGACGCGAGCGATGACGTGGAGGTTGTCGCCGACGCCGATCGTGTCCGGCGAGTCATCCGTCAGGTGCAGGTCGTTCGTGATGGAGACGTCGCGGAACTGGAAGCTCGGGCCACCGTTCGAATGGGTCTCGCTGTAGTCGCCGCTCGCGATGAGGATGTCGTAACGGGTCGTGGAGCCCTCATGGCGGTTCATCGCCCCGATCGCGCCGTCGAACTCGATCAGCTGGCCCGCGTACTGCGCGGCGAAGGCCTCGACGGTCGGGCCATCCTGGGGACCCGTGAGCAGAGCCGCGAGGTCGGCGTTGTTCTCGACGGTCAGCGGACTCTCCTCAGCGGGAGCCGGCGCGGTGGACTCCTGGGGCTCCGTCGACGACTCGTCTTGCGGCGCGACGGCTTCGGAGCGGGGAGTGTCCGCCGGTGCCGGGCTGCCCTCTTTGTCATCGCCGGTGACCGCGACCATGATCCCGATGAAGATGCCGAGGACCACCAGCACGCCGCCGATGATCGCGAGCGGCTTCCACGGGAACGCAGGCTTGGGGCGGCGGAAGACGAGCTCGGTGCGGACCTTGCCGGTGTTCTGGGTGACGAGCTCCCAGCCGTCTTTCTCCCACTTCGCGGTCATGAGCTTCTCGGTGCCACGGACTGTCTGAACGCTCCTGGTCTCGTACTCCACCGTCTCGGCGGCAGCGTCGGATACCCTGGCGAGGATCTGAGGGGCGAACTGCCCACGCATCTTCCCTGGCATCGCTCATGCGAGATGGACGACACGGTGAACACTCACGACCGGCACGAGATCGACCCCGAAGAGACGGGTGAGTTGCGGCGGCAGCTCGAGGAGATCCGCATCGAACTCGAGAGCATCTCGCGCGATCGAATGCGATGGCCGGAGGGGTCCCCCCTCCACCTGCAGGATCGCTCGGAAGAGCTCGAGTCCAAGGCAGACGCGATCCGAGCGCGGCTGGGCATGCCACCGGCGACCGGCAGGCCCCCGAAGGGGAGTTGGTGGGGATGGCCCGCGTTGATCGGGGTCACTGCGGCGATCTTGGCCGGTGTCCTCTTGTTCACGCGCTGATGATGCGTGGCCCAGGACGGGGGTCACAGCCCACCGTCACCCTCGTCCCGTCCTGGGGTCAACGCTCGTCCTGCTTCCCCCGGGGGAAAGGCCGGGGCGCCCGGTCGTGCCCGTGGCTGGTGATGCCGTAGAACACGGGGATGGCGAGGAAGATCACGGACGCGACCAGCGGATGCACGAGGACTCCGAGCAGCCCGGCGGCGAGGTAGAGGGCGACGCCGATGAGCGCGCGCGGTCGCTCGTGCGCGAAGTACGAGTCCTCCACGTCGTCGTTCGTGAGGTCGGGATGCCGCGCCAGATGCGAGAAGAAGACGAGCCAGGCCGAGCACAGCAGTGCTCCGATGAGGGCATACAGCGCGACCGCGACCCGCTCGTCGGTGAGGTTGCCCGTCCGCGCCGTCTCGGCGATCACCGCGGTGGGCCACGGGATCAGGGCCAGGGCTGCGAGGATGCCGAGGTTCGCCCACTGCAGACCGCGGTCCATCTCGCGGATGCGGGTGAAGGCGGCCTTGTGATTCAGCCAGATGACGGCGAGGTAGGCGTATGACGCCGCATAGGCCAGGTAGGTCGGCCACTCCTCGAGCAGCGCGGTCAGCAGCTCGCCCGGCTCCGCTCGGGGTGGTCGGAGGTCGAGCACGAGGAGGGTGATGACGATCGCGATGATCGCGTCGCTGAACGCCACGGCGCGTCCGGGTTCCGCGCGCGTGCTGCGGCCCTTCTGCGGTCGGGGCTCCGGTGCGCCGCTCGTCGCCATCGCCTCACCCTCCTGTTCGACTCCTGCTGCGACTCAGTCCCGGTCCGTCACGCCGCGTCCGGTGCCTGGTCGGGGTGGAGGACGACCTTCGTCCAGCCGTCGTCGCGCTTGTCGAAGTGCTCGTAGGCCTCCGGGGCCTCTTCGAGGGAGAGGTCGTGGCTGACGATCCGTGACGGCGTCGCCTTCTCTCCGGCGATGAGGTCGCGCAGCGCCCGGTTGTACTTCTTCACCGGGCACTGGCCGCTGCCGAGCTTCTGGCCGCGGAACCAGAACTCCCCGAAGTCGAAGGCGAGCTTGCCCTGTTTCGCCAGCTCGTCCGAGGCGCCGGGGTCCTGCGGGATGAACACCCCGACCACGCCGATCTCACCGGTGAACCGCACCGACTTCACGAGCCGGTTCAGCGTGAGGGTGGGATCCTCGGCGCCGCCGGGGTCGTGGGCCTGATAGCCGACGCACTCGCATCCGTTGTCCGCGCCGAGCCCCATCGTCATCTCGGTGACCGCCTCGACCGGATCCACCGCCGAGTCGTCGATCGCGATCGCTCCGATCTCCTCGATCTTCCGCAGGCGGTCGGGGTGCCGGTCGACGACCATGACCTTGCCGGCGCCCTTGATGATCGCCGAGTATGCCGCCATGAATCCGACGGGCCCCGCTCCGTAGATGACCGTCTGGTCGCCGGGCTTCACGTGCGCGAGCTCGGTGGCGTGGTAGCCGGTGGGGAAGATGTCGGCGAGCATCACGTAGTCGTTCTGCTTCTCCTCGGCATCCTCTCCCAGTCGCAGGCAGTTGAAGTCCCCCCACGGCACGCGCAGGAGTTCGGCCTGCCCGCCCGCCCACGGACCCATGTCGGCGAAGCCGTACGCGGCACCCGCCCATTCGGGCACCGGCTGCGCGGTCAGACAGTAGTTGGTGAAGCCGCGCTCGCAGTTCTTGCAGTGCCCGCAGGCGACGTTGAAGGGGATCGCGACGTAGTCGCCCACGCTCACCTTGTCGACTCCGTCGCCGACCTCGATCACCTGGCCCAGGTTCTCGTGACCGAACCATCGGCCGGTCTCGAAGCTCGTGCGGCCTTCGTACATGTGCAGGTCCGACCCGCAGATGTTCGTGGTGGTGATCCGGACGAGTACGTCCGTCGGACGTTCGATCCGTGCGTCCGGTACGTCGGTGACGTTGACCGAGCGCGGACCCTCGTAGACGACTGCTCTCATTTCCTCTTCCTTTCAGCGATGTGAAACGTCGATGGGGTGTCGCAGTGAATCGGGGTCGGGCTGATCACCTCGCTTCGTCCGTGTCGTGACGTGGCTCTCGGGGCTGCGGAGAGCCCGGCCAGCGTGGCCCCGCACCCGGGGGCGAACTGAGGGCCTTTCCAGATCCGCGCCGACGGAGGACAATGCAGGCGCGGGTCAGGGCCGTCCGTAGCGGGCGAGGAACGCGTCCACCGCGCGGGGCGCTGGGCCGCCCGTCTCGTCGACCCCCAGCAGTTGTGCGTTCAGGGCGGGCCCGATCACGAGCCACGTGAACTCGGAGGCCGCGGCGTGCGCATCGTCGATCTGCAGCCCGCGGTCGACGGGGAGCTGCGCGAGCGTGTCGGCGAGGTTCTGGATGTTCCGGTTCCAGCTCTCCTCGAGGTAGAGCCGCGCGACCTCGGGGTGGGCCGGGGCCTCGGCGATCACGAGGCGTCGCATCCGCAGCACGGGCTCGCTCAGGATCCCCGCGCGCATGGTCTCCGCGAGCTCGGTGAGGCCGCGGCGCACATCGTCGTCGGCGGCGAGCCGTTCGAGCGCCGGGCGCATCGCGTCGCGGCCCGCGGCCGCCCACTGCCGCACGACCGCGGTGTACAGCTCGGTCTTGGAGGAGTGGTCGCGGTAGAGCGAGGCCTTGGAGATGCGGGCCCGTCGGGCGACCTCCTCCATGGACGCCCCGGCGTATCCGTGCTCCAGGAACACGTCGCGCGCGGTGGCGAGGAGGGCGTCGCCGGTGAGTCCGGGCGGGCGGCCGGGGCCGGAGGCGCGCGAGGTCATACCGCCCACTTTAGTACTTGACAGTTCTCTATGCCGAGCGTAGTTTCGTACCAATCGGTACTAAAGGAGCCGCTCATGATCGTCCTCGGCATCGCCCTCGCCACGGTGGCCTCGTTCCTCGCCAGCGCCGCGCTCTACGCCATCCCCGCGGTCTCGACGCTCATCGCACGGACCAGTACCCCGCGCCCCGGGCTCCCCGTCGCCGTGCAGATGCTCACGGTCGTCGTCCGCAGCCTGCTCGCCGCCGGGCTGATCGCCGGGCTCATGGCGACCGCGGGGTGGCACGGCGCCGGAGCCGGAGCGCTGCTCGGGCTCGCGCTCTCCGTGCTTCCCCTCGCCCTGCTCTCGGGCGGCGTGATCCACGAGAACACGGCCGTGCCCGCGGCCGGTGTCCACCTGCTCGACTGGGTCGTGAAGCTCGTGCTCACCGGCGCCATCGTCGGGCTCTTCCTCTGAACGGCACGGGAGCGACCATGACGAACAGCACTCCGCTCGACATCACCTTCACCGCGACGCTTGGCAAGGTCCGCGACGGCGACACCTGGACGTGCGTGCAACTGCCCGACTCGGCGACGGTCTTCGGAACGCGCGGCCTGGTGAAGGTCGCGGGAACGGTCGACGGCGAACCCTTCCGCGGCGCGTTCATGGCCCTCGGCGACGGCACGCACAAGCTCCCCGTAGCGGCCGCCATCCGCCGGCGCATCGGCAAGTCCGACGGCGACAGCGTCACGGTGCACCTGACCGAGCGCCTGAACTGACCGCGGGTCTCGGCGCGGCCCCCACCGGTGATCCTAGTACCGGTGGCGCCAGCGGCGCACGCAGAGCCCGATCAGGACGACCGCGGTCCCCAGTGCGAGACCGGGCGTGACGGCGATCATCGCGGTCGCGGCGCCCGCGAGCCCCGCGAGCAGCACCCCCTGGAGTGCCCAGGCGAAGCGCACGGCGCCACCGAGGTCGCCCATCGGCGTCGGCATCGGCGCGAGCAGCGCGGGCGGAAGCGGCCCCTGGAGTGCGGTCGCCAGCCGCGTGAGGACCCCGAACAGTCCGAGGAGCAGCACTCCGAGGACCGGTGGCCAGACGGTCGACCCCGTCGCGGCCGCGCACACGGCCGCCACCACGAGCAGCACGGCGGTCGAGACGGACACCGGGAAGAGGGCGTGTCCGGCGAGGAGTCGTTCGTCGCTCATCCCATAGAGCGGCAGATCGGCGGCCGCGGCCACGGCGTGCCGGATCCCGTCGGTGAGGGGACCGAGCCCGGCGAACAGGAGCACGCCGGCCGCCGCACCCCAGGCCCACTGCTGCCCCGACGCGCCCACGGCGAACGCGCCCAGCACGCCGGCGCCGGCAACGGCGACCACACCGAGGAGGAGCCGACCGGGCGTGCGCACGGCTCCGATCGCGTCGCTGCGCAGCACCACGACCGCGGACCATCGGTGCGGCCGCACGGCACGAAGCCGTCGACCGAACCGCGGGGGAGTCCGGTAGACCGCGGCCGCGGCCCCGAAGTCCATCCCCGTCGCCCGCACGGTCGCCGAGTCCCAGCGCAGCGACTGGGCGAGCAGGTCGGTGAGCTCCAGCCGATCCAGCAGCATCGGCACCGTCGCGGACAGCGCGGTGGCCAGCGCGCTCAGCGCGACCAGCGCGGCGAGCGCGGAAAGTGCGTCGCCGGCGGGGAACGCGAGCCCGGCCCAGCCCCAGGGCGTGAACGGCCGCAGACCCGGTGTGGCCGTGGTCGCGGCGCCGAGGGCGACGACCGCCGCCGCACCCGGCAACGCCGCGCGAGGAAACACCTGGCCGATCAGCCACAGGATCGTCGCGATGACGCCGACCAGCGCGCCCGCCACGACGAACACGGTGACATCGAGCATCCCCGTTCCAAGGCTCGCGGCCACGGCAAGGCCCACCATCGCCGCCGACGCGGTGGTCAGGGTCGCGACGACGACGCCGGCCCGCAGCACCGGACCACGGAACACGTCCGCGCGGGCGAGCTCGGCGGAGGCGAGGGCATGCGTCAGGAACGGTGCCCGCAGTGCCGGTCCCCTCTTCGGGCCACAGAGCAGGGCCCCGCCCCACAGCCCGGCGACGATCGCGACGGTCGCGCCAGGCGCTTCGCCCGAGGTGAGCGCGAGCGTCGCCTTCGGACCGGTCAGACCCAGCCACGCCGCGCGGACGAGGGGGACGACCGCCACCAGCGCCACCAGGAGCCCGAGGTACGCGGCGTACGCGTGGTCGGCGCGGGTGCGGGCGCTCCGAGAACGCCAGACCCGCACGGCCGCGGTGACGCGGGTGCTCACGCTGCCGCGTCCAGCCAGAGCGTCTGGTCGGCGATCGCCTCCGCGAGCGTGGGGCTGTGCGTCGACACGACCACGGCGGCACCGTCGGCGCGGCGCGCCCGCAGCACGCCGATCATCGTCTCCAGATGCTCAGGGTCGAGGCGCTGCTCCGGCTCGTCGAGGATCAGCACCTCGAACGGCCGCGCGAGCACGAGCGCGATGCCGAACAGCTGCGTCTGACCGGACGACAGCTCGTGGGGGAAACGTTGCTCGAGGGGGGTGAGCCCGAGCTCGGCGAGCACGCGCCGCGCCTGCTCCGCGGCGCCGGCGGCATCGGCCGTCCACGTCGTCGCCACCAGGAGGGCGTGCTCGAACACCGTGAGGTCGGGCGCGGTCGGCGGCAGGCCGATCATCGCGGCGACGCGGCGGCGGAACCCGGGATCACGCGGCGCCACCGGCTCTCCGCCGATGCGGACACGGCCGTGCGAGGGCATGCGGGTGCCCGCCAGCACACGCAGCAGCGTCGACTTGCCCGAGCCGTTCGCCCCGCGGATCACCAGCGCGGAGCCCCGCTGCGCGGACACCGTGACGGCCGGGAGGAGGGTCAGGTCGCCCGTGCGCACCGTGACACCGTCCACCTCGATCATGGACACATCCTTTCAGCTGCCCGCCCCCCGAGCGGGGTCCGGGCGGGTCGGCGACGGCGGCGCGCTGAGCCGGCGCGACTCCCGCAGCAGTGTCCGGATCTCGCGGGGGCGGTAGCGCAGGAAGATCCGCTGCGGTCGGGTGCCCCGCGTCAGGGCATCGGTCCCGCCGTCACAGTAGATGACCTGGCCGGTCAGAAAGCGGTTCTCGGCGGACACGGCATGGGCGAGCAGGGCGGCGACGGATGCGACCGGCCCCGGTGCCCCCAGCGGCTGCGGCAGCGCCGTCTCCAGCAGGCGCCGCTCGCGCTCCCAGTTCCGCATCACCAGTTCCGTGGCGATGATCCCCGGTGCGACCGCGTTCACGACAATGCCGCGACCCGCCCACTCCGGCCGCACGGAGGCGGTCCGGATCCACTGGTTGAGAGCGATCTTGCTGGAGCGGTAGAGCTGGCTGCCGCGGCGCGTGCGGATGAGCCTTGCGGCCACGCGCCGCGCGGTCGCCTCATCGCCCCGCAGGCACGCCCGCACCAGTGCCCCGCTCCCGCGGTTCAGCGTCGACGACGAGGACACGACGGCGGCGGCGGGGGCGGCTGACCGGGCGAGAAGCGGCCGCAGGTCCTCCAGGACGGCGACGGCGCCGAAGTAGTTGAGGGCCACGGTCTCCACCCGCGGTGCGCCGATGCCGGCCGCCGCGACGACGCCGTCCACGCGGCCGCCGCTGCGCGCGTCGACCTCGATGCGCAGCCGCGCGCGGCCCTCGGGCGTCGCCAGGTCGGCACGGACGTCGACCGTGTCGCCGATGCCGCACGTGATCACCCGGCCCTGAGCGGAGAGCCGGTCGGCGACGGCGCGGCCGAGGCCGGAGTCCGCTCCGGTGACCACGTACAGGCGGGGGTCGGCAACCATGATCACAGCATGGACGAAAGATTGCAGATCTGCAAACTTATGGCGGGGCGACGCTAGGCTCGACCCATGCGAGAGGCGCACGAGAACGGGCACGAGGCCCGACGCCGGCGGACCAGACAGGCCGTGCTGGCCAGCGCGTCCGAGCTCTTCCACGCCCAGGGGTACGACGCCACGACGGTCGCCCAGATCGCGCGCCACGCGAACGTCTCGGAGCGCACCTTCTACGTGCACTTCCCCGCGAAGGAGGACGTGCTCTTCGCCCACGTGCACGACTTCACGGCGCTCGCCCTGGGCGCCGCCCACGACAGTGCCTCACCGCACGCCGCCGACCGCGTGCAGGAGGCCCTGCGAGTGCTCATCGACGCCTCCACCACCGACGAGGCGCTCGCTCGGCAGGCATCGATCCGCGCGGCCCTCGGGGCTCGCGGCGAGTTCCCGCGCGCCCTCGCCACTCAGCTCCTGGCGCTGGCGCGCGCGCTCACCCGGGAGATCTCGGCGCGCACCGACGCGGGCGCCGCCGACGTCGCGCCGATGGTGGGAGCGGCGCTGGGAGCGGTCGAGGGCGCCGGAATCGACGCCGCTCTCCGCGGCGTCGACGGTGAGGGGAGGCGCACCGCGATGCGCGGGGCGCTGGACGCGGCCCTCCGCGGGTTCCGCCCATCCGCCGCGACACCGGGTGGGCACGGCGGCGGAGGCCGCGGAACTCACCCGTCCGGGTGAGCCGCGCGAGCCCGCGGGATGGAAGCATGAGGACGATGAGGTCGGACACCAGGGCGGTCGAGTCGACGGGGCGCGCCTGGGTGCGCGTGGACCTCCTCGTCGCCGTGATCGCCGCAATCGTGCTGCTGCCATCGAGCCTCGCCGTGCTGGGGGACCCGGCGTTCCGCCCCGAGCCGTTCGCGTTCGCCATCGTCGTCACCCTCTGCCTGCTCGTGCATGCCGCGACCTTCGTCGCGATCCGTCATCCCCTCGCCGCCCTCGCCGCCGCCGACGCGGTCGTGCTCGTCCTCGTCCTCCTGTCGCAGACCGCCGCCGTCCCCACCGCCTTCCTGCCGTCGGCCGCGGCCTACCTGCTGGTGGTCGGCCAGGTGGCCGCGCGCTCGCGTCGGCCGTTCCCGATGCTGGCGCTGGCGGGCGGCATCGGCGGCGCCGCCCTCATCGCGGTGGTCGAACCGCACCTCGGCGACTTCCGGCTCGGCACGTTCGTCGGCCTCTGCGGCGCGATCGCGGCCGCCTGGGCGCTCGGCCTCGTCGTCCGCGTGCGCAGGGATCAGACGGAGGAGCGCGCCACGGCCCGCGTCGCGCGTGCGATCACGGATGAGCGCGCCCGCATCAGCCGGGACCTGCACGACGTCGTCGCCCACGCCGTGACCGTCATGATCGCCCAGGCGGAGGTCGCTCGGCTGACGCGCGACGACGATCCCGCCCGCAGCGACGCCTCCCTCGCGATCGTCGTCGACACCGGCCGGGAGGCGCTGCGCAGCATGCGGTCGACCGTGGCACCGGAGGCGCCGCGTGAACCGCTGCCCACGGTCGACTCCCTCGCGGCCCTCGTGGAGAGCGTGCGCACTCCGTCGGTGCGGGCGCTGCTCGAGGAGTCGGGCGAGCGGGGTCCGCTGCGCGCCGACGCCGCCCTCGCGCTGCATCACGCCGTGCGGGAGGCGCTCACCAACGCCCTGCGGCACACGTCGGCCCCGGTCGTGATCGACGTGCGCCTCCGCTGGCTCCCCGGCCGGCTGCGGGCGACGGTGACCGACGACGGCGGCACTGGTCCTGCCGAGTCCGACCTCGGCAGCGGCATCGGGCTGATCGGGATCGCCGAACGCGTGCGGCTGGCGGGTGGCACGCTCACCGCACGACCCCGGAGTCCCGCGGGCTGGTGCGTGCAGGTCGACCTCCCTGTGACGCGGAGCGCGGCATGAGTGTGCGGGTGTTGCTCGTGGACGACCAGGAGCTGCTGCGCACCGCGATCGCGCTGGCCCTCGAACGGGACGCGCGCATCGCGGAGGTCGTCGCCGTCGCGTCGGGCGAGGCCGCCGTCGAGCACGTCCGCGCCCACGCCGTCGACGTGGTCCTGATGGACATCCGCATGCCCGGGATGGACGGGATCGCCGCGACGCGCGAGATCCTGCGCATCCGTCCCCGCCTCCGCGTGCTGATCCTCACCACGTTCGACCTCGACGAGTACGTGTACGCCGCGATCCGCGAGGGCGCGAGCGGCTTCCTCACGAAGGATGCGACACCGCAGGCGCTCGCCGACGCCGCGGTCACGGTGGCCGAGGAGGGGTCCGTGCTGTCGCCGCGCGCGACGGCGGCGCTGCTGGGGTTCGTGCGTGACGGGGCACCGACGGTCGATCCGGCCGAGGTGCTGGCACAGCTCAGCCCGCGGGAGCGGGAGGTGGCGCGCGCGCTGGCCACCGGCGCCTCGAACGACGACATCGCGCGTCGGCTCTTCCTGTCGGCGAACACCGTGAAGACGCATGTCAAGGCGGTGCTCGCCAAGCTCGACGTGCCCGACCGCGTGCACGTCGTCATCTGGGCGTACGAGAACGGGCTGTTGCGTCCGCGCGGGTGACCGGGCGGGCCCGGAAGGATCACCCGGACGGGTGAGGGTGACGCCTCCTGCGGGCGAGGTCGGGGGATCCGCGGATTCCTAGCGTGGAGGCATGTCACCTCTGAGTCGCCCCGTCACTCTCTGCACTCTCGTCGCCGTGGCCGCCGGCGCCCTGGCCGTCGCCGCCTTCACCCTGGCGACGATGGTCGTCCCGGGCATCGATCCGCTGCCTTCCAGTCTCGCGGGCCACCTCGGCGCCGGGGTCGAACGCGCCCTCTCGCTCATCGGTGCGCTGGCCGCGCTCGTCCTCTCGGTCGGTGCGCTGGTCGCCAGGGCGGTGTTCCGCAGTGTTCCTCCGTGGCTCGTCCGCACGGCGGCGCTGGTCGCCGCGCTGCTGCTTGCACTGACGACGCCCGGCGGCATCATCCCGGCTGCGGGGTACGCCTTCGCGGTGAGCGTGGTCGGGGGAATCGTCGCCCTGGTGGTGTTGGTGGCGCTTCGCCGTCCCTGGAGGGGGCTTCTGCTCGGGGCTGGGCTGATCGGTGTCGCCGCGGCGGCGCTCGCGACCGGATCGGGCGAGCTCGTGCCGCGGGTCGCGGAGGCACTCGGTGCGATGCTCCCGGGCGCCGCCGTCCCGCTCGTCCACGTCGTCGCGTCCGCCGGTCTCTTGATCTGGACCATCGGCGAGGCCGCTGGTGCCCGGGGGCGGCTGGCCATCGCGGTGCTCCGACACCGCCGGTCGCTCACGGTCGCCGCGGGGGCCTGCGCCCTGCCCTATGTCGTCGCGCGGGCAAGCTGGCTGACGCCGTGGCCGCTCTTCGGGGGGAGCGCGGAACTCTTCGCCGCAGAGCCCACCGTCCGGGTGGTGGGTCTCGTGCTCGGTGCGGGGATGCTGGCGGGCGGTGTGCTCACGCTGGGCCTCATCCGTCCGTGGGGTCTACGGTTCCCGCGCAGCCTCGCCGGCCTCGGAGGGCGACGGGTCCCGCCCGCGCTGGCCATCATCCCCGCGAGCGTCGTGAGCGTCCTGTTCACGGCTGCCGGGCTGCAGTTCGCGGTCGAGGGGACGGGATCGATCGGTGAGACCGGTTATCTGCTGCTCATGTTCCCGTTCTGGCTCTGGGGTCCGCTGCTCGGTCTCGCGACGTGGGGATACGCGATGGTCAGGGCCACGCGACCGGCCCGTCAGCCTGCGACGGCGTCCGCCGGCTGAGGCGACGGGGCCTGCGTGAGCCGGGACAGGGAGCGCAGGAAGGGCTCCCTGTCCTCTTCCGGGAGGCGGTCGAGCAGCGACGAATAGAGGTCGTCGAGGGCGCCGGCGGTGGACGACACGATCGCGTGCCCTCGGTCGGTGACCTCCACGATCCGCACACGGCGGTCCTCCGCCAGGACGCGCCGCTCGGCCAGTCCCGCGCGTTCGAGGGCATCGAGGGTGTTCACCATCGTCGACTTGTCGAGGCAGGCCAGTTCCGCGAGTTCCTTCTGCGTCTTCTCGCCGGCTGCGGCGCAGAGGAGGACGCTCACCGTGCGCAGCGTGGTGTCCTGCGTCTCCAACTGCGCGGTGGCCTGCTGTTCGATCGACCGGGTCAGCAGCTGCAGCTGCACCACGAGGTCGCTCACCGTGCGCGCGATCATGTCGACAGAATAGCATCGCACTTATATCGTCTAGAAATAGATCATCTGCTACTGTCTGACCACCTCACTTCCCTATCGAAGGGCCACCACCATGAATTCCGCCCGCGCCCGCTGGACGGCGCTCAGCGTCCTCTGCATCGGCACCCTGATGACGGTCCTCGACGAGACCATCGTCAACGTCGCGCTGCCGGTGATGCAGCGCGAACTCGGGTTCACCCAGGCCGGGGTGTCCTGGGTGATCAACGCCTACCTCCTCGCGTACGGCGGTCTGCTGATCTTCGCCGGACGCCTCGGCGACCTGATCGGGCATCGGCGCGTGCTGCTGATCGGCGTGTCCGTCTTCACCGTCGCCTCGGTGTCGGCGGGCTGTCGTCGAACGCCACGATGCTCGTGATCTCGCGCTTCGCCCAGGGCGGCGGCGCTGCGATGATCACCGCGGTCACCCTGGCCCTGATCGTGACCATGTTCACCGACCAGCGGGAACAGACGCGGGCCATCGGGTTCTACAGCTTCACGTTCGCCGGGGGCGGTGCGCTCGGGCTCCTCGTGGGCGGGGTGCTGATGCAGCTGACCAGCTGGCAGTGGCTGTTCTTCATCAACCTCCCGATCGGACTGCTCAGCCTCGTCGTCGGTTGGCGTCTGCTGCCCCGCGGTCGCGGCCCCGGTCTGACCGCCGGACTCGACATCCTCGGTGCCGGTCTGCTCGTGTCGGCGGTGTCGCTGTCGGTCTACGGCGTCATCACGGCCGAGCACCTCGGCTGGGGCGGCCAGACCCTCGTTGCCCTCGGCGTCGCCGTCGTCCTGCTGATCGCGTTCGTCGTGCGGCAGCGCACCGCGCGGGTACCACTGCTCGCCCTGCGCATCCTGAAGGATCGCGACGTCGCGGGAGCGAACGTCGTGCAGTTCCTGGTCACCGGCGCCCTCTACGGCTCCTTCTTCCTCGCGACCCTGCTTCTGCAGCAGGTGCTCGGATACGCCCCGATGCAGATGGCGCTGTCGTTCGTTCCGCTGACGGTCGTCACCGCGATCGCCTCGATCCTCCTCGCCCCGTTCGTCACGGCGCGCTTCGGCGAGCGGATCGCGCTCGTCCTGGGACTCCTGGTCTTCCTGGCGGGTGCGCTGCTGCTCTCGCACGTGCCCGTCGACGGGGGCTACCTGGCGGACGTGCTCGTTCCGCTGCTCCTGCTGGGCCTCGGCATCGGCACCGTGCTCCCGCCGATCATGGGCCTCGCGATGTCCGGCGCCGCGCCGGACCAGGTCGGCGTGGTGTCAGGGCTCGCCAACTCGACCGGGATGATCGGCGGTGCGGTCTGGACGGCGGTCGTCGCGTCTCTCAGCGGGGCGGTCACGTCGACGCTCGTCGCTGCCGGCGCCGACGAGCGGGTCGCACTCCGCGACGGGCTCGCGGTCGGAGCCCTCGCGATCGCGGGCGTCCTCGGCGTCGCGCTCGTCGTCGCGGGGGTCGTGCTGCGGCGACGGATCCCGGAGGAGGCCCAGGGGTCCGCGGACCGGGATCGACGCGACGTGCCGACCGCGCTGTGATGGACTGGCGAGCATGACCAACGAGGACCGACTCGCTCTTCCGCGTCCGATCCGCGAGCGGTTCGAGGCCGGCGACGCCGCGACCAGGGAGTGGGTGAGCGCCGTCCCCGCGGTCGCGCGCGAGCTCTTCCAGCGGTGGGTGCTGCGACCCGACGGCGAGGTGCGGGCGGGGGAGGCGGGCCTCGTCGTGCCGGTGCGCGACGAGGAGGGCGCCCCGGCCGCGCTGAAGCTGCAGGTGCCGCGTGCCGAGACCACGGCGGCGATCCTCGGTCTCACCCGCTGGGACGGACGGGGTGCCGTCCGCCTTCTGGACAGCGACGAAACCCGGGGTGCCATGCTGCTCGAGCGCCTGGATGCCGAGCGGCCTCTCGCCGCGATCGACGACGACGACGAGGTCGTCCGGGTCATCGGCGACCTGCTGTCGCAACTGCATCGCGCACCCGCCCCGGAGGGGCTTCCGCGTCTCGGGGTGGTCGCGGCGGAGATGATCGAGGCGGCGCCGGCCGCGGCGCGGGTGCTCGACGGCGACGACCGCACGCGGCTCGACCGGTGGGTGCGCACCGTCGCGGAGGTGCAGCCCGAGCCCGGAGATCGCCTCCTGCACTGGGACCTGCACGACGGCAACGTGCTCGCCGCCGACCGTGCACCGTGGCTGGCGATCGACCCCGAGCCGCTCGTGGGTGATCCCGGATTCGACCTCTGGCCCGCCCTGGACAGCCGGTGGAGTGCCGGCGGGGCGGCCGATGCCGGGCGTCTCGTGCGCCGCCGCTTCGACATCCTGACCGAGATGCTCGACCTGGATCGCCGCCGTGCCGCCGCGTGGACGCGCGCGCGGCTGCTGCAGAACACGCTGTGGGACATCGAAGACGGTCACACCGCCGTCGGTGTCCCGGCGAAGGTCGTGGACGAGGCGCTCGCCTCCGTCGGCGTCGGCGAAGGGTCTTGACGGGAGAGGCGCCCCGCCCAATACTTAGGTACATGCCTAGGTATCCCGACGACCTCGACGCCGTGCTCCGCGCCCTCGCGGACCCCACGCGCCGGGCGATCGTCGAGAGGCTCGCCTCATCGCCCGCCATCGTCTCGGAGCTCGCGGCGCCGTTCACGATGACGCTGCCCTCGCTGCTGCAGCACCTCGGAGTCCTGGAGGCCGCGGGGGTGATCACGTCGGAGAAGCAGGGCAGGGTCCGCACGGTCACCCTGCGCCCCGGCGGCCTCGACGTGCTCCACCTCTGGCTCGGCCAGCAGCGCACACCGGCCGAGCACAGGGCCGACCGGCTGGGCATCCACCTCGCCCGCACCGCCCCGAAGGAGCACTGACATGACCCGCGTCCGCATGGACCTGTTCGCCTCCCTGGACGGCTACACGCCCTCCGACCTCACACCCGACAGCCCCATGGGGGAGGACTGGGGGCGCCTCACCGCGGCCTACGCGGGCACCCGCACGTTCCGCGAGAGGATCTTCGGCGACACCAGCGGCGCCGGAACCACCGGTGTCGACGACCGCTACGCCCGCGCGTTCTTCCAGGGCGTCGGTGCCGAGATCATGGGCGCGGGGATGTTCGGCCTCCACTCCCACCCCGACGACCCCGACTGGAAGGGATGGTGGGGCGACACCCCGCCGTTCGGCACGCCCGTCTACGTGCTCACCCGCACCGCGCCCCGCCCGTCGATCCCGATGGACGGCGGCACCACGTTCCACTTCCGCGACGCCGCGATCGAGGACGTGCTCGCCGAGGCGTCCGACGCCGCGGGCGACCTCGACGTGCGCATCGGCGGCGGGTACCGCACGGCGCAGGCGTTCCTGCGCGCGGGACTCGTCGACGACCTGCACCTCCTGGTCGCGCCGCTCTTCCTCGGCCGCGGATACCGCCTGTGGGACGACCTGACCGGCTTCGAGAACACCTACACCGTGACGACGGAAGCGGCCGAGAGCGGCGTCGTCCACGTCACCCTGACGCGATAGGACACCGCGATGACGACGGAGCACCGGCTCGCGCACTCCGGATTCACCCTCACCCGCGACTACCCCGCTCCACTCGACCGGGTGTGGGCCGCGTTCGCGGACGAGGACCAGAAACGCGGATGGTGGGGCGACGCGGACGCCATCGAGGAGCGGGAGTGGGCGTTCGACTTCCGCGTCGGCGGGCGCGACGTCCACGAGGGGCGGTTCCACGACGGACCCGTGTCGCGGTACGTAGCCACCTACACCGACATCGTCGACCGGGTGCGGATCGTCACCGCGTACGACATGTGGCTGGACGGGGAGCACATGTCGACCTCGGTCGCATCCCTGGAGTTCGAGGCGGTCGACCTCGGCACGCGCTTCACCCACACCGAGCACGGCGTCTTCCTCGACCGGTTCTGGGACGACGGACCAGGGCGCGAGGCCGGGACGCGCGGCCTCCTCGACGCCCTCGGCTCCTTCCTCGCCTGAGCCCGAGGCCACCCAGGCCGCCTGAACGCCGTCCCGTGTTGGTAGCATCCCGCACATGAGCTCGCCGGAACCCGCCCCCTCTCGGCCGCCGCGCGACGAGGCCGTCGAGCGGGCCGCGCTCAAGGAGCGCGTGTACGCCACCTTCACCGGGCTCGCCATCGTGCTCGTGCAGAACGCGAACGCAGAGCACACCAGCGCCGCGCGGGCCACGGTCACCCTGCTGGTCGGCATCGTGGCGATCGCCCTCGCCGGGTTCGCGGCCGACCTGATCGCGCACCTCGCGACCCACGGCCGCTTCCCGCGCGGGGCTGAGCTGACGGAGCTGCTCCGGCTCACCGGCACGGCCATCGGCTCGGCCGCGGTTCCCCTGCTCGTCCTGCTGGCGGCGGTGCTGGGCTGGGTCGAGCTGCAGACGGCGCTCACCATCGCGTCGGTGGTGTACCTGGCGATCCTGGGACTCATCGGCTACGTCGCGGTCCGCCGTACGGGCCTGAGCGGATGGAAGCAGCTGATCGCGATGGGGATCCTCGTGGGGCTCGGCGCCCTCGTCGTCGTCGTGCAGCAGCTCGCACACGGCCACTGAGCGACGGTCGCGGCGCCGGCCCCGTCGGGGGCACGGTCAGCCCTTGACCGCGCCGCCCAGTCCCGCCGAGCGCAGGAACACCGACTGGAACAGCAGGAACATCGCGATCGGGATGAGCGTCGCGATCGCGAGGGCCGCGAGGAACACGTCGAGCTCGGTCTGCGACTGCACCGCCGGGAGCCGCACCGACAGCGGCTGCACCGCGGGGTCGGGCAGCACCAGCATCGGCCACAGGTAGTCCTTCCACGCCGCGATGATCGCGAACACTGACACCACGCCGAGGATGGGCTTCGACATCGGCAGCACGATCGACCAGAACAGCCGGAACGGCCCGGCGCCGTCGGTGCGTGCCGCCTCGAACACCTCGCGCGGCAGCGAGTCGAAGAAGCGCTTCACCAGCAGGATGTTGAACGCGTTCGCCCCCATCGGCAGCCACACCGCGAGGTAGTTGTTGAGCAGGTTCACGTCCCCGGGCAGCGGCGGGTTCACGATCGTCAGGTACAGCGGCACCAGCAGCACGATCCCGGGGATGAACAGCGTCGCCAGCACGAGCGCGTTCAGGATCGGCGCGTAGCGGGGTCGCAGCACCGACAGTGCGTACCCGGCCGTGGTCGCGACGAACAGCTGCACGAACCACGCGCCGAGCGCGATCACCACCGTGTTCAGGAAGTACTGGTCGATGTGGATGTCGTTCCAGGCGGTCTCCAGGTTCGCCCAGTCGATGCCGTTCGGCCACAGCGCGAACGGCTGCTGCAGGGTGTCCTGGGTGGGGGTCACGGCGGACTTCGCGAGCCACAGGATCGGCCCGAGACCGGCCACCACGAGACCCACCGCGAGGAACACGTGCGTGAGGGTGAGGCCGACGCGGATGCCGGGGCGCCGACGCTCGGAGGCGGAGATCACGGTGCGGTCGCCCACGGCGTCGGCGGCTCGGGCGGCCGCTCGTTCCGCGGCGCGGGAGGACAGGCGGGTAATGAGGCTCACGTCGTGCTCCAGCGGTCGGTCAGTCGGAAGTAGAGCCAGGACAGGACGGCCAGCACGATCGCCAGCAGCACCGAGACCGCCGTGGCCTCGCCGTAGTCGCCGCCCAGGCTGTTCCGGAACGCCTTGTCGTAGATGTAGAGGAGCACGGTCTTGGTCGCGCCCGCCGGCCCGCCGCCCGTGAACAGGAACGGCTCGAGGAACACCTGCGCGGTGGCGATCACCTGCAGGATCAGCATGATGAAGAGGATGCCGCGCAGCTGCGGCAGCGTGACGTGCCACACCTTCTTCGCGATGCCGGCGCCGTCGACCTCTGCCGCGTCGTACAGCTCAGGCGGCACGCCGAGCAGCGCGGCCAGGTAGATGATGATCGATCCGCCGGCCCCGGCCCAGGTGGCCTCCAGCACGAGAGACGGCATCGCCTGCACCGCGTCCTGGATCCACGGCTGCGGCGGGATGCCCACCCACCCGAGCACGGTGTTGAACACGCCGGACGGGTCGGCGCTGTAGAAGAACTTCCACAGCAGCACCGCGACGACGGGCGGGATCACGACAGGGAGGTAGGCGAGGGCGGAGTAGATGCCCTTGCCGCGGCGCACCTCGCTCATCAGCACCGCCATCAGCAGCGGCAGCGGGAAGCCGAACAGCAGCGCGAGCACCGCGAACCAGAGCGTGTTGAGCACGGCGCGGCCGAGCTCCGGGTCGCCGATCACCGTGAGGTAGTTGTCGAACCCGACCCACTCGGAGACGATCAGGTTCGTCTTCTGCAGGCTCATGATCACGGACTGCACGATCGGCGACCACGAGAAGAACACGAACACGAACAGCATCGGCAGCACGAACACGAGGTTCGCGAGCCCGCCGCCGCGCAGCCACGTGAGCGGCGAGCGGCGACGGGTCGGGCGCACAGCGGGCGGCGGAGGGGTGTCCGCCGCCGCCCGCTGCTCGGGGAGCGTCATCGTCATGGAGCGTTACTCGTCGAGCTTCGCCTGGGCGTCGGTCTGCGCCTGGGCGAGCAGGGCGTCGATGTCGGCGTCCTGCTGGGTGAGCACGGTCTGCACCACCGCGTCGAGCAGCGCGTAGACCTCCTGGGTCTTCACCTTCGGCTCGCCCACGGGCGTCTGGTCCCAGATGCGGTCGCTGAACGGCTTCATCTGGTCGACCGGAACGTTGATGTAGTCCGCGATCCACACCTGCGACTCGTCGTACAGCTCACGGCTGAGCACCGGCAGCAGCGGGGTGCCCACGGCCTGCCCCGACTCGTCGAGGGTCTTCGCGTCCTGCACGGCCGCGTCCTCGTCCATCAGCTTCTGCATGTAGTACCAGTCGATCCAGGTGACAGCGGCGTCCTTGGTGGCGTCGTCGACCGTGGGGCTGATCACCGCGATGTCGCCGCCGCCGAGCGTGCCGGGGTCGTCGCCCTCCATTGGCACGACCGTCATGCCGTAGATCTCCGAGTCCATGCCGAAGTCGCGCACCAGGGCGGTGTAGATGTCGGAGCCCGAGGTGTACATGCCGATGTTGCCCGCGGCGAACTCCTGGTTGATGGTGCCCCAGTCGAGGTCGACCTTGGAGCCGAACGCCCCGTCCTCCCACTTCACGTCGTGGAGGAACTGGAGGGCGGCCTTGGTGGCGTCGTTGTCGATCGTGGACTCGGCGGTGCCGTCGCCGTTGTCGGTCTGCGTGCGGCCGCCGCGCGCGACGGTCTGCGAGGTGAGCTGCCAGCCGCCGGTGTTGTTGATCGCCATCTGCGCGTAGCCGGCCTTACCGGTGGCGTCGGTGATGGCCTTGGCGGCCTCGCGGATCTCGTCCCACGTCTGCGGCGGGTCGTCGGGGTCGAGTCCGGCCTGCTCGAACAGGTCGCGGTTGTAGTGCAGCGCGGCGGCGTAGGCCTGGCGGGGGAAGCCGTAGATCTTGCCGTCGTCGCCCGTGACGCCCTCGAGGATGATCGGGTTGAACTTGTCGGTGTACCCGAGCTCGTCGATCGCGTCGGTCACGTCCATGAGCTGGCCGTTCTCCAGCAGCGTCTTGGAGTCGGTGAACGGCACGGTGAACACATCGGGGAGGCTGCCGCCCGCGAGCTGCACGGCGAACGTCGGACCCTCCCACTCGTACTCGACACCGATGATGTCGATGTCGGGGTGCTCCTTCTCGAACTGCTTCTCCTGGGCGGCGAACGCGTCGTACGCGGCGGCGTCGGCGCCGGGCGGGAACGTCGCGACGCGCAGCTCGAGCCTGCCGTCGGAGCCGGAATCGGCGTCGTTCGCGGAGCATCCGGCCAGTGCGCCCGCCGTGGCGAGCACGGCGATCCCGGCGACCAGGGCCTTCTTCGGTGACTTCATCGTCTGTCCTTCCATGTGATGCGGATCGGGTGGTGCGGGTCAGTGGGGCGCGCGACCGGTGCGCGCCGGGCGCAGCGTGAGCCACGCGGTGGCGTCGGCCGGCAGGGTGCCGTCGAGCGGCGTGCTGGACAGCAGCACCGCGTGGTGGGCGGGGAGCGGGATCGGCGTCGCACCGAGGTTGGTGATGCTGACGGTGTCGTCGCCGCGGCGGAACGCGAGCACGTCGGATCCGAGCTCGAGCCACGACAGCTCGCCGTTCGCCAGGTCGCGCACCTCGCGGCGCAGCCGGATGGCCGCGCGGTAGAGGTGCAGGGTGGACGCGGGGTCGAGCTCCTGCGCGTCGACCGTGAGCCCGGCCCAGTCGGCGGGCTGCGGCAGCCACGGGGCACCGCCGAACCCATACGGGCTCGCGTCGCCCGCCCACGGCAGCGGCACCCGGCACCCGTCGCGGCCGGGGTCGACGCCGTGCGACCGGAAGTGCATCGGGTCTTCGATCGCGTCGAGCGGCAGCTCCACCTCGGGCAGCCCCAGCTCGTCGCCCTGGTACACGTACAGGCTGCCGGGCAGCGCCGCCACGAGGAGGGCTGCGGCGCGCGCTCGCCGCAGCCCGCGCGCGGTGTCGGTCGCGGTGCCGAAGCGCTTGCGCTCGAACGCGAACGACGAGTCGGCCTGCCCGTAGCGGGTGACGGGGCGCGTGACGTCGTGGTTCGACAGCACCCAGGTGGCGGGGGCGCCGACCGGTGCGTGCTCGGCGAGGGTGCGGGTGATGGAGGCGCGCATGGCCGCGGCGTCCCACGGCTGGGTCATGAACCCGAAGTTGAACGCCGTGTGCATCTCGCCGGGTCGCAGGTACCGCGCGAAGCGCTCGGCGTCGTCGAGCCACACCTCGCCGACGAGCACGCGCTCTCCGGCGTATTCGTCGGCCACGGCCCGCCACTCGCGGTAGATGTCGTGCAGCTCGTCGCGGTCGATGTGCGGGTGGCCCTCCGCGGGGGCGGAGCCTGCGGGCAGGTCGGGCAGCGCGGGGTCCTTCGCCGGCAGGGCGGCGGAGTCGATGCGCACACCGGCGACGCCGCGGTCGAACCAGAAGCGCAGCACCTCCTCGTGCTCACGGCGCACGTCGGGGTGGTTCCAGTTGAGGTCGGGCTGCTGCGGCGTGAACAGGTGCAGGTACCACTCGCCCGGTGTGCCGTCGGGGTTGCGCGTGCGCGTCCAGGTCTCGCCCTGGAAGCTCGACACCCAGTTGGTGGGGATGCCGGAGCCGTCGGCGCCGCGGCCGGGGTGGAACCAGAACCGTTCCCGCTCCGGGCTGCCGGGGCCGGCGGCCAGTGCCTGCCGGAACCACTCGTGGCGGTCGGAGATGTGGTTGGGCACGATGTCGACGATGGTGCGGATGCCGAGCTCGAGTGCCTCGGCGATCAGCAGCTCGGCCTCCTCCAGGGTGCCGAAGCGCGGGTCGATGGCGCGGTAGTCCTGCACGTCGTAGCCGCCGTCGGCGAGGGGGCTGCGGTACCAGGGGGTGAACCAGAGGGCGTCAACGCCGAGGCTCTTCAGATACCCGAGGCGGGAGCGGACGCCGGCGAGGTCGCCGATGCCGTCGCCGTTCCCGTCGGCGAAGCTGCGCACGTAGATCTGGTAGATCACCGCGGTGCGCCACCAGCCCTCGTCCGTCGGGGGGACGGGCCGGGAAGCGGGGGCGGTGCTGCGCAGAACGTCGGTGTCCACGGGTCTCCTCATCGACGGTGATGAGTTGAATGTAGCTTTTCGAAAAGATCGACGCAAGAACCAAACAAAACAATGAAAAACAGAAAGGACTCGAGGGCGTGCGAAAGCCCCCGGGGGAGCCCGCGGGGGAGGAGCGGCGGAACGCCGCCGATTCAGTGCAGCGGACCGGTGGAGGCGCGCAGCACGAGCTCGGGCTCGAACAGCAGCTCGTCGGCGGCCTGCGGCGTGCCCGCGATCTGCGCGAGGAGCAGCTCGATCACGGCCCGGCCCATCGACTCGATCGGCTGGCGCACGGTGGTCAGCGGCGGCTCGGTGCAGCTCATCAGCGCCGAGTCGTCGAAGCCGACCACGCTCACGTCGCCCGGCACGGACAGCCCGGCTCGGCGGGCGGCGCGCACGGCCCCGAGCGCCATCGGGTCGCTCGCGCACACCAGGGCCGTGGCTCCGGCGGCGAACAGTCGCGCGGCCCCCGCCTGGCCCGACTCGAGCGAGTAGAGGCCGCGCGCCACGAGCTCGTCGCTGAGCGGAGAGCCGAGCTGGTCGAGCAGCCGGCGGGCGGCGTCGAGCTTGCGGCGCGAGGGGATGTGGTCGTCCGGCCCGAGCAGCAGACCGATGCGCCGGTGCCCGAGCTGATGCACGTGGAGCACGGCCTGCTCCGCGGCCGCGACGTCATCGGTGGAGACGGTGGGGAACGGCAGCTCCGGCACGCGCGCGTTCACGAGCACGGTCGGCAGGTTCACCGCCCGCAGCCGCTCGTAGTGCTGGTGGGAGGCGTCGGCCTGGGTGTAGTTGCCGCCGAGGAACACCACGCCCGACACCTGCTGGGCGAGCAGCAGATCCACGTAGTCGGACTCGGTGACCCCGCCGGCGTTCTGCGTGCAGAGCAGGGGCGTGTAGCCGTTCTGGGTGAGCGCACCGCCGACGATCTCGGCGAACGCGGGGAAGATCGGGTTCTGCAGCTCCGGTAGCACGAGACCGACAAGGCGCGCCCGCTCGCCGCGCAGTTTCGTGGGCCGCTCGTAGCCCAGCACGTCCAGCGCCGTGAGCACGGCCTGCCGGGTGGCGTCCGAGACGCCGGGCTTGTCGTTGAGCACGCGGCTGACCGTCGCCTCGCTCACGCCGACCTTGCGGGCCACCTCTGCCAGACGCTTCGACATGCGCTCAGTGTACGCAAGTCCTTGCAAGATCGCGCAAGCCGGTTGCGCTCACCCGCCGGGGCTCGCGCTCACTCCGACGTTGCGCCCGCGGACGTTCCGCTCTCGCTGCCGTTGGACGGTTCCCCCGCGAACGCGATCGCGCCCAGGAAGTTGTCGCTCGGGTCGCAGAACTTCAGGAACCGCGCGAAGCCCAGGTCCTCGATGCTGGCGATCTGCGTGTCGGACGCCCGCAGCCGCGCGGCCAGGTCGTCGAAGCGCTCCGTCTTGAGGAAGAGGGCCGGCTTCGTGTCGCCGTCCACGGTGACCCGCATCGGCGTGTACTCCGCCGCCTCCCAGAGCATGAGGTCGAGGCCGGGGTCCAGGCGCAGCATGGCGTAGGTCCCGTAGTGCGTGAGCACGCGGAAACCGAGCACGTCCGAGTACCAGCCGATGGCCTCGTCCAGGTTCTTCGCGGGCAGCTGGACATGGTCGAGGGCGGTGACGACGGGGGTCATGGGTGTCCTTCCGGGTGGGACTCCCAACCTATCCGCGGCCGCCGTGGGGAATGCCGCGTCCGATACCCGCCAGAACCTCGGGCGGCGGACTGCTGGCTGAGGGGATGCACCCGCGATCCCCCCGCCCTCCGCTGCCTCCGGCGTTCACGCGACTGTCCTGGTCGAGCGTCCTCACCCAGTTCGCCGAGCAGATCGCCTTGGTGGCCGTCCCGCTCACTGCCGTGCTGCTGCTGGGCGCCGACGCCGCGGGCACGGCGCTGCTCCAGGTCGCGCAGACCCTCCCGTTCCTGCTGCTCGCCATCCCGTTCGGGCTCCTCGTCGACCGTTCGTCTCCGCGCCGGCTCCTCCTGCTGTCCGAGGCGCTGCGCGCGAGCACGCTCGTGGCGGTGATCGTCCTCCTCGCCCTCGACGCCCTGCGCTTCGAGTCGTTGCTGGCCCTCGGTTTCGCGGGAGCCGTGGGCACCATGGGCATCAGCGTCGCGGTGCCCGCCGCCGTTCCGCGCACCGTCTCGCGCGATCGCCTGGTCGACGCGAACCGGTGGCTGGAGCTCGGGCGCAGTGCGGCGTTCATCGGGGGGCCGGCCGTCGCCGGTGCCATCGTGTCGCTGGGCGGCGCCGACACCGCGTTCGTCGTGGCGACCGTCGCCTGCCTGGCCGCGCTGGCCGTGCTCGCGCGCACCGACATCCCCGCCCGCGTGGCCGCACCCCGCACGACACCCTGGCGCGACATCGGCGAGGGACTGCGCTTCGCGTTCTCGCATGCGCTGCTGCGGCCGATGATCGTGACCTCCTTCGTGTTCAACGTGGGGTGGTTTCTGCTGCAGTCGGTGTTCGTGGTCTACACGCTCGACCGCCTCGGCATGACCCCCGCGACGGTCGGCGCCGCGATGGCCGTGTACGGCGGCGGCATGGTGATCGGCGCACTGCTCGCCCCGGTGCTGTCGCGACGGTTCGCGCTCGGCGCTCTGACGATGCTGGGGCCGCTCGGCGGGTTCGCCGCCGCGCTCCTGATGGCTGCGACGCTGTGGGTGCCGGCGCCGGCGTTCGCGTTCGCGGCGTATCTGCTGTTCGGGCTCGGGCCGGTGCTGTGGACCATCGGCACGACGTCGCTGCGTCAGGCGGTGACCCCGGTGTCGATGATCGGCCGGGTGTCGTCGGTGCTGGTCGTCGCCACGTACGGGGCCCGCCCGGTCGGCGCGGCGCTCGGGGCCGTGGTCGCCGCCGGGGTAGGAGTCGACGCGTGCATCGTGCTGTGCACCGGGGTGTTCGCCGCGCAGCTCGGCTATGTCCTGCTCTCGGCGCTGCGCCGGGTGCGGGAGATCCCCGCCGACGCCGCGGACGCTGCGGTCGGGGCGACACCGCCGGACGAGTCCGCGGGCGGACGGACGGCACCCTCCGCCCGGGGGTCCGCGTCCGAGTAGTTCCGCGTCAGACCCGACCCGATGGCGTGCGCAGCGCCCTGGCCTCGGCCCGGGTGATGCGCGCCTGGACCACGGAGGCGACGCCCAGCGCGGCGCTCACCACCACCAGCCCCGCGACCACGAGGAACAGCACGTTCGCGTCGATCGTGTCGGACTGCCAGCGCGACAGATCGGCCGGGAGGGGTGCGGGCTCGCCGAGGATCGACGTGATCGCCGGATCGAGCACGAGCGTCGCGACCGCGCCGATCGCCGTGACGATCGCGGCGATCCCGAGTCCGTTCAGCGGGAGGTAGCGGATGACCAGCGCCGCGATCCAGACCGGGATCAGCGCGATCGCGGCGATCGGGACGGCGACGGTCGCCCAGCGGTCGGCCCGACCGAGCGCCGCGAGCAGGATGAGCAGGAACAGGAGGATCGCGACGGTGCCCACGACCAGCGTGAGCAGCACGTTCAGCTGCCGGACCGCCGCCGTCCCGCGGCGGTGCTCGGCGACGAAGTCACCGAAGTCCTGCTTGGCGCTGTGTGTCATGACGCCGAGTCAAGCGCGCGGGCGGCGTGCGGTTCAACATCCCGGAGGAAGTGCGGACTCGACCGTTCGGCCAGTCCCGGAATCACGCGGGTGTGCGCCCGCCCGTCGCTCTATCGGACGACAGCCGCGGCTCGCCGATGCCGGAGGCGGTGAGGGCACCGAGGGTCTCGTCGAGCCACGCGATGCTCTCGGGAACCCAGCTCCGGGCGCGCGGCGAGAGGGGGCGCGGGTTCAGGTGCGCCGCCCCGGTCGAGAAACCGTGGGCACCGTACGAGTAGACGTGGGCCTCGAAGGGCACTCCGGCTCCGGCCAGCGCGGAGGCGAAGGCGAGCGTGTTCTCCACGACCGTCACGTCGTCGTCGCGCGTGTGGAAGAGGAAGGTGGGGGCGGTGTCGGCCGTGACGTGCTCCGCCGGGTAGGGCATGCCCGGTCGGCAGCGGTCGGCGATCTCCGGCAGGATCACCGGGTAGCCGAGGATCGCGGCGGCGGGCCGGTGCTCGGCCATGGTCGCCGCGACCGCCGCGAGGTGCCCGCCGGCGGAGAACCCGATGACGGCGATCTTCGTCGGGTCGAGGTGCCACGCCTCGGCGTTCGCCGTGAGCTGTGCCATCGCCTGCTCGTAGTCGTCGAGCGGGCGCGGCCAGGCTCCCTGATCGCCGACCGAATAGCGCAGCACGAACGCCTGATACCCCGCCGCGAGGAACGGGTAGGCGACGGGATCCGCCTCCCGGTCGCTGCAGTACTGGTAGCCGCCGCCGGGGAGGATCAGCACGGCCGGGCGCGCCGTGACCCCGGCGAACTCGCCGTCGACGGGCTGCACGTAGCAGGTGAGCGTGACGCCGCGCTCGGCGTTCAGGGTGACGGTCTCGCCGAGCATCGGGGCGGCCTTTCGGGGTCGGGTCGGGGTGGTCGTCAGGCTACCAAGCGCGGGACATCGCCGGGGGAGCGCGGCGCTCACGCGCGCAGATACGGGTCGACGAGGAGCGGGCCCCGGATCTCGCGGAGCCGCTCGACGAGCCGATCGATCGCCGCCCGGCCGAGCCCCGTGAGCTGCACGTCGTACGGGCCGAGGGGTTCGAGCGGACCGGTGCGCAGCCGCACGACCTCCCAGCCGGCGCCCCGCACCGCGCGGTCCTTGCGGCGGTCGGCCTCCTCGCGCTTGCCGACGTGCTCGAGCCCGTGACGGCCGACGGAGTCGTACTCGATCGCGACCCGCAGCTCGGGCAGCAGGATGTCGGGCCACACCTCGGCGTGCCGGAAGAACGGCCACACGACCTTGATCGCGTTGAGGCCATCGGTGAACTCCAGCCGGTCGCGCAGCATCGCGCGCAGCTTCGCCTCGGCCGCCGACGCGGGCTTCGGCGCGCACGCGCTGAGGAACGGGGTGCCCTTCGGCAGGTCGGGGGTCTTCGTGCACAGCGCGGGGGCGGGCTTCTTCGGGCGGGCGGGCAGCGCGCGAGCCTCGCCCAGCACCACCGGCTGCGGGCGGGCGAGCGCGGAGCACTCCGGACACCACGACGAACGCCGCCGCACGCGCCCCGGTCGTTCGCGCTGCTCGGTCGGGGTGGCCGCGAACCGGTGCCCGAGCGGACACTCCCAGCACAGCAGCACGTCGGCGGCCAGCGGCACCTGCGACAGCGCGATGCCGTGGTTCAGCTCCGGGTGGTACTGGCGGACGAGCTCGGGATACGCCGACCACGCCGACCGGTAGGTGCCCACCGCGTAGGGCACGGCGGCACCGCGCGAGAACTGGCGTCTCGCCCACCACGTCGGCACGGGATCTGGCATGCGGGAGACGGTAGGCGCGACCTCCGACATCGGTCGCGGATGTCGGAGGTCGACGGCAGACTCCCCGCATGGACACCCTCGCCCTGCGGCCGTGGTCGCCCGCCGACCTGCCGCTGCTGCACGCCGCCAACACCCCGGAGATGACCGCGCATCTCAACGGACCGGAGAGCGAGGCGGAGATCCTGGCGCGTCACGAGCGGTACCTCCGGCTGCAGCGCGACGGCGAGGCGCGGATGTTCGCGATCGTCGACGAGAGCGGTACGCCGCTCGGCTCGATCGGGCGGTGGAAGGTCGAGGGAAGCGCGGGCCCCTCATGGGAGACCGGGTGGTTCGTGCTGCCCGCGGCGCAGGGGCGGAGGGTCGCCGCGCGGGCGCTGTCCCTCCTCGTCGCGGAGGCGCGCGAGCACCACGAGGGCCGGAGGCTGCTGCTCGCGTTCCCCGCGGTCGACAACCCGGCCTCCAACGCGGTGTGCCGCCGCGGCGGGTTCGAGCTCGTGGGCGTGGCGACCGAGCGGTTCCGCGGGGCCGACCTCACCGTGAACGAGTGGGCGCTCGACCTCACCGCGACCCCTCGCGCGACCTGAGCCGCCGCGCCCGCGTCAGCGCCGCACGCGCGCCCTGGTTTTCGCGACGCCCGCGAGGGTCGCCCGCACGGGGGTGCCGAGGTAGAGGCCGAGGGAGGCGCCGGAGGCGAGCGCGATGCCGATCACCGCGGCGTCGATGAGCGAGCCGCCCGTGGCGAGCATCCCGGCGGAAGTGCCCGCCGCGTGCACCATCTCCAGCAGCCCCTGGAACACCGCGACCCCGGGCACGAGCGGCACGATCGCGGCCGTCGTCACCGCGACCGACGGCACGTGCAGGTTGTGCGCGATCAGCATGCCGACGAAGCTCGCCAGCAGCGCGCCGACCGCGCTCGCCGCCGCGGGGTGGAGGTGCAGCGCCACGGTGCCCGCGTACCCGGCGAGCGTCAGGGCGCTCAGCAGCGCGCTCACCAGGATGATCCGCAGTCCCGCGCCGTTGAACACCGCCACGGCGACCGCGATGATGACGGCACCGGCGAACTGGTTCAGCAGCGGCCCGAACGGGGCGGGGTCGTCGGGCAGCCCCATCGTGAAGCCGAGCACGCCGCCCAGCTCCAGTCCGACGAGGATGCCGATCACGACCCCGAGGGTCTGCATCGTGAGGTCGAGGATGCGGCCGCCCGCGGTGAGCGCGAAACCGTCGATCGCGTCCTGCGCGGCACCGACCACGGTGAGTCCGGCAAGCATGAGCACGATGCCGGACGCGACGATGATCGACGGCCGGATGCCCACGAAGGGCTCGACGCCGGCGCTGCCCAGCGCGGACACCGCGACCGCGACGACCGTCGTCACGAACCCGCCCGCGATCTGGCTGAAGAACAGGGGCACCCGCAGCCGCGCGAGCCCGGCCTGGGTGAGCGCGGCGCACAGGGCCGCGACGAACGTGAGCCCGACGATGATCGGGGAGGCGCCCAGCATGATGCTCACGCCCACCGCGAGCAGCGCACGGGCCACGATCACGACCGGCTGCTGGTAGCGGAACGGCATCCGCCGGATCACGCGGAAGGCGGTGCGGGCGGACTCCAGGTCGAGCCCGGCGTCGATGTCGGCGACCAGGGCCTGCACGCGCTGCAGCTTGGCGTGGTCGGGGGCGGCGACCCGCACCACGCGCACCAGGGTCTCCGGCCAAACCTCCCCGCTGAGGTGGAACGACACCGTGATCGAGTTGTAGGTGACGTCGACCTGGACGCCCTTGAGCCCGTAGGCCTCGCACACGCGGGTGATCGCGAGGGTCACCTCGTGCGCGGACGCCCCCACCGCGAACATCGACTCGCCGATGCGGGTCGCGAGGTCGAGCACGCGCGGCACGGTGCGCTCGTCGATGACGGGCAGGGCCTCGGTGTGCGCGACGCTCGACGGGTCGGTGTGCAGCAGCCGGCGGACCGAGGAGAGCAGTCGCTGGGGAGAACGCGCGGACATGGAGTCCATTCTCCCGCGCCGCGAGGGCGCCCCCGGTCGGCCGGCGGCGGTCAGGCGCGGCGCAGCTGCGCGGCGGCGGGGCAGTCGAACGGGTCGCGCGCGGCGAGCCCCACCCGGTTGAGGTAGTCGATCACGATCGCGTAGGAGCGCACGAGGCTCGTCTCGGTGTACGCGATGCCGTTGGCGGCGCAGTAGTCGCGCACGATCTCCCGCGCCTTCGCCAGGTGCAGGCGCGACATGTTGGGGAACAGGTGGTGCTCGACCTGGTGGTTCAGGCCGCCCATGAGCCAGGTGACCCAGCGGCCGCCATGGATGTTGCGCGAGGTGCGCACCTGCTTGGAGAAGAAGTCGAGCTTGGCGTCGGGCGCGATGATCGGCATGCCCTTGTGGTTCGGGGCGAACGACGCGCCCATGTACACGCCGAACACCGCGAGCTGCACCCCGAGGAACGCGAACGCCATCCCGAGCGGCAGCATCAGGAACACCGGGATCAGGATGATCGCGAACCGGGCGACGATGAGCGACAGCTCGATCCAGCGGCCCTTCACGTTCTTGCGGGTGAGCAGGTGCTTGAGGCCGATGTAGTGCAGGTTGAGGCCCTCGAGCGTGAGCAGCGGGAAGAACAGCCAGCCCTGCTTGCGGGTGATCAGCCGCACGAGGCCGCGGGACTGCGCGGCATCGGTCTCGAGGAAGGAGATCGTGTCGACCTCGATGTCGGGGTCGCGGCCGACCTGGTTCGGGTTGCCATGGTGGCGGGTGTGCTTCGAGTCCCACCAGTGGTAGCTCATGCCGACGATCCCGGCGAGGATGCGCGCGAGGCGGAAGTTCGCGGGACCGGACGACAGGATCTGCCGGTGCGCTGCCTCGTGCGCGAGGAACGCGATCTGCGTGAAGACGATGCCGAGCGCCGCCGCGATGAGCAGCTGGAACCAGCTGTCGCCGAGCAGCAGGAAGCCGGTGACGCACCCGGCGAGGGCCAGCAGCAGGGCGCCGCCGACGAGCGAGTAGAACACGGGGGTGCGCTGCAGCAGCCCGGTCTCCTTCACCACCTGCTGCACGTCGCGGTACGCCCGTGTCATCGGGGGGAATTCGGCGGTGCCCGCGTAGGTCTGGCGGACGGGGCCGAGGGTGGAGGCGGGGGAGGCGGTTCGGGTGAGAGAGATGATGCTCTCCTGTCGATCGGGAGCCCTTGAGCTGTGGAAGCCAAGGGCGGATGCCGATCGCTGTCCTCAGGCTAACCCGGCCCGCATACGCCGCACGGCATGCGTCGAAGCGGCTCCGCAGACGACGAGAGCGGGGTGGCCGGATGGCCGCCCCGCTCCCGTCGAGCACCGTCGACTACTCGGCGTTCATGTCGCTCCGACGACGGCGGGCGACGACGTACACGCCGCTGCCGACCAGCAGGAGCAGGAGCGCGATCGGCACCGACCACACCGGCAGCTCGCCACCGGTGGTGGCCAGGCCCGGCATCGGCGGCACGTCGTGCTCGGTGCGGCACGGCTCGTTGGCCGCGCAGCCGCCGCGCGGGTCGTCGGTGGTGACGACGTTGTCGATGTCGCCATCGCCGTTGCCCGTGACGGTCACCGAGTAGGTGATCGTCACCACGTCACCCGCGACGAGGTCGCCGGTCCAGGTGAGGTCCACGCCGTCACGGGTCACGGTCCCCGCGGACGCGACCGCATCGTCGTTGTACGTGGCGTCGTCGAGCACCGCGGTCAGATCGTCGAGGATCCGCGCACCGGGGATCGGTCCGACGCCGGTGTGGCGCACCGTCAGGGTGTAGTCGATCACGTCGCCGCGGTCGACCCGTCCCGGTGCGGGGTCCGATGTCTTCTCGAAGGTGTACGCGCCGACCTGGTGCACCGTGGCGCAGTCGGTCTCGCTCTGGCAGCCCGGGCTCGTGACCACGTTGGGCAGCTGCCCGTCACCCGATCCGATCGCCCCGACGGTCACGGAGTACGTGATCGTCGCGATCTCGCCGGGCGCGAGCGTCGCGTTCCAGGTGAGGTTCGCGCCGTCCATCGCCACCGTGCCGAGGCTCGCCGCCACGTCGCCGTTGTACGACGCGTCGTCGAAGACACCGGTCAGGTCGTCCGACAGCAGTGCGGCCACCGATCCGGCACCGTCCTGCGTGACCGTGATCGTGTAGTCGATCACCTGGCCGGCCGCGACCGTCGTGCCCGACACCGGGTCCGAGCTCTTCACGACGGCGTAGGTGCCGGTGTAGTGCTCGGTGGTGCACACCGACTCGGATTCGCAGCCGGGGCTGGTCACGACGTTGGTGAGCGTCGTGTCGCCACCCTCGACGACGGTGACCGAGTAGGTGATCGTCACCACGGCGCCGGGAACCAGGTCGCCCGTCCAGGCGAGCTGTGCCGTCGCCGGGTCGAACGTCGCGGCACCGCTGGTGGCGGTGATCGTGTCGTCCCACGTGGCGTCGTCCAGCACCTCGGACAGGTCGTCCGTGAGCGTCGCGCCCGTCACGGCGGCGAGGCCCGACTGGGTGACGGTCACGGTGTAGGTGATCGTGTCACCCGTGGCGACGTCGGTGCCCGGGGCAGGATCGGAGTCCTTCACGACGGAGTAGGAACCCGCGAGGTGGTTCGTCGTGCAGTCCTCCGGCGTGAGGCAGCCCGGGCTGGTGACCGTGTTGGTCAGGCTGGTGTCGCCCGCGGCGGTCACGGTCACCGAGTAGGTGATCGTGACGACGTCGCCCACGGCCAGGTCGCCGGCCCAGCTCAGCTCCTGCGTGTCCTCGTCGTAGTCGAGGTCACCCGCGGAGACCTCCGCGTCGTCGTTCCAGGTGGCGTCGTCGAGCACCTCGGGCAGCTCATCGGTGAGGACGGCGTCCTGCACCGCCCCGCTGCCGGTCTGCGTCACCGTCACCGTGTAGGTGATGACGTCCCCCGGCTGGACGGCCGTCCCCGGCGCGGGGTCGGATGTCTTGACCACGGAGTACGCCCCGACGAAGTGCTCCGTGGAGCAGGCGTCGGCGGTGGCACAGCCCGGGCTGGTGACGACGTTGAGCAGGTCGGTGTCTCCGGCGCCGCTGACCCCGACCGAGTAGGTGATCGTGGCCACCTCGCCCGGCTGGAGCGTGCCGTTCCACGTGAAGGCGTTCGTCGCGGGATCGAACGACGCGGTGCCGAGGTCGGCCGCCAGGTCGCCGTTCCACACGGCGTCGTCGAGCACCCCGGTCAGGTCGTCCGTGAGCACGGCGTCGACCGCGCCCGTACCCGCCTGGGTGACGGTCACCGTGTAGGTGATGGTGTCACCGGGGGCCACGTCGGTGCCCGACGCGGGGTCGGACTCCTTGACCACCGAGTAGGTGCCGTACAGGTGCGTCGTGCCGCACGTCTCGGGCGAGGCGCACCCGGGGCTGGTGACCTGGTTGATCAGCGACTGGTCGCCGTCTCCGGTGACGGTCACCGAGTAGGTGATCGTCACGACGGCGCCGGGGGCCAGGTCGCCCGACCAGTCCAGCTGCTCGCTGTCCTGGTCGAAGGACACCGTGCCGGCGGAGGCGACGAGGTCGTCGTTCCAGGTGGCGTCGTCGAGCACGTCGGAGAGGTCGTCGGTCAGCGTCGCGCCGTCCACGGAACCCTGACCGGTCTCGGTGACGGTGACGGTGAACGTCAGCTTCTGATCATCGGACACGGTCGTACCGGACGCGGGGTCCGAGGTCTTCACCACGGAGTACGCGCCGATCGGGTGCACCGTCGAGCAGTCGTCCGCGGTCGCACAGCCGGGGCTGGTGACCACGTTGCCGAGACTGTAGTCGCCCGCGGGCAGGTCGGACATGTCGTCGACGGTCACGGAGTAGGTGATCGTCGCGGTCCCGCCCACGGGGAGGGTGCCGTTCCACGACAGGGTGGTTCCGGTCACGTCGACCGTTCCCGTGCTGGCGGTGACGTCGCCGTTGTACGCGGCGTCGTCGAGCACGTTCGCGAGGTCGTCGGTGAGCGTGGCGTCCGCGGGGACGTTGCCCACCTGTGCCACGTCGATCGTGTAGGTCACCACGTCACCCGACTGGACCGACTCGCCGTCGGCCGGGTCGGACGACTTCACCACGGTGTAGTTCGCCGCGGGTGCGACGATGATCTGCTCCTGCTCGTCGACCGGCGTGAAGGTCCAGTCGTCGATGTGGCGCACGTCGCCCCAGGGGCCGTCGACGCCGTTGTTCGCGTTGTTGGGCTGGATGCTCAAGTCGCAGGGCCAGCCGTGCACGCCGCCGGGGACAGCGCTCGCGGTCCCCGCCCGTCCGTCCATCACGGGCGGAAGGCAGTCCGTGCGGTGATTCGCGAGCTCCAGGGTCGTGTCGTTCCAGTACAGGGTGGACGACCCGGCCGCCGGGCCGTTGATCGCGGTCACGGAGATGCCGCCGCGGCTCTCGATGTCGGAGTTGACGAAGTGGATCTCACCCGCCTTGGAGATACCGGCGCGCGCGGCGAACTGCGTCGTCGCGGGAATCGGTGCTCCGAAGGCGTCGAGTCCGTCGAAGGACACCGTCTGCACGCCGTCCCCGTTGACCGCCACGGCGATCAGGCGATCGCCCGCGGTTCCGTAGAAGCCGTCGGCGTCCGCGTCGACCCAGAGGTCGACCGAGCCGACGTGACCGCTCGTGGTGAAGGTGAACGTGCCGGCGCGCGTGTCGTTGCCGGCGCGCGCGAACGCGAAGCCGGAGATGTCCGGTGTTTCCGGCGCGGGCAGCACGAAGTGGCTGCCGTCCACGGCAGAAGCCGACGCGGGGAGGTCGGCCGCGGGCGTCTCGAAGAAGATGTGGTACGGCACACCGCACGAGTCGCTCGGCTCGATGCCGGGGATCTCCGAGCCGGTGGGCGCTCCCATGGCCGCGCTGCCGTAGTACGGCGTGCACGTCCCTGGCAGCACGTTGCCGAACTGGTTCACCTGGAACCGGCTCGAGATGCCGCGGAAGTCCGAGTACGTCGACCGGTACTGGTAGCCCGTCGAGCCGACGTACCAGAGGTCGAAGGTCGCCGGTTCCGTGTCTTCCATGATGAAGTCGTCGGACCACACGCGGCCGGGGATCGGCGTGCCGCCTGAGCTGACGGTGATGTTCCACTGGAAGGTGCCGGCGGCGGCCTGCGAGTCGGCGACGGGACGGACGAAGTCGATCGTCCAGATGCCGCTGACCGCCGCCGTCTGGGTGCCGAACGTGCAGGCGGTGCCGACGACCGCGTCGGCGGCCACGGTGCACTCGAACGTCTCACCGGACGGCGATGTGGCCCGGAGCGTGGCCGACTGGGATCCGACCCCTCGCACGAGCTTCGAGATGTCGCCGGTGAGCTGTTCGCCGGCGTTGACGTAGGCGAAGAACTGGTTGGTCTGACGAAGCGTCGTCGTGCCCCAGCTCTGGGTGGCCTCGGCGCTCGGAGCGGGGCCTCCGAGCGTGCTCACCCCGACCAGTGCCGAGGTGACGAAGAGCGATGCCAGGAGCATGCTCGTGAATCGGCGCACGCGACCGGGTGGTCGCGAGAGTACTGCTGCTGTGGAATCCACGGGTATCCCTTCAATGGTTGGTCGATCACGCCGGCGCGACGACACCGTGCGACGACGTGATGATCGATTCCCTCGCGGACGCGCACCCGCGCCTGGCTGTCGGGACAGCCCGCGACCGTGAGGACGGCACACGGATGGCCGTGTGCCGTCTAGAAGGTAAAGGGTTACTCGTTACAGGCACAACGCCGTTCGGGCGGCCTGGCGGCCCGGCGCAGAGGTCTGGCCGATCGTCGGATCCGCGCTGGACGAACGTCGAGCGCGACGTGCCCGGTCAGATGCGGCGGGGGCCCGGACCGTCGTCGCCGAGGGTGTCGTCGGGATTGAGCAGGCGGCACGCCTTGAGCGACAGGCAGCCGCAGCCGATGCACCCCGTGAGCTCGCGCTGCAGGTGTTCCAGCTGGGTGCGACGCTCCTCGAGCTGTGTGCGCCACAGCTTCGCGACCCGGCGCCAGTCGGCGTGCGAGGGCGGCGTGTCGATGGGCAGCGTCTGGAACAGCTCCTGCACCTCGCTGAGCGGGATGCCGATGCGCTTGGCGACGACGATCAGCGAGACGCGGCGGAGCATGTGCCGGCGGTAGCGGCGCTGGTTCCCCGCGGTGCGCGTCGACGAGATGAGGCCGAGCTGCTCGTAGAAGTGCAGCGCGGAGGGGGCGACGCCGGTGCGCCGGGTGACCTCGCCGATCGGAAGCAGGTCTTCGGGTTCCATCGTGCGCTCCCTTCGCTCGACCTCAACAATAGATGAGGTCTGCGCGGTGGAGGGGCGACGACGGCGCCCCTCCACCGGTGGACCGGGGAGGGGCGCCGTGGGGCGAGGGCGGCTCAGCTCGCAGGAGCGGAGCGGAACGTGCTCGACCGGGAGGGGATGCCGTCGGGCAGGAACGGGGCCGAGCCGACCTCGACGGGCGGGTCGTCCTTCGTGTGGCGGTTCCACAGCTGTCCCGGCACGGCCAGCAGGAACTCGTCGATCTGGACGACGGCACCGGCCGCCGGGTCGATCGACAGCCGATAGCGCTGCTCGTCGGAGGCGTAGGCGAGCACCTTGACCGCCGTGGAGTCCTCCTCGACCGTGATGCCCGGAGCGAGGGCGAGGGCTTCGAGGAAGGTCGCGCGGTACTCCGGCGATCCCGTGTGCAGCAGGGTCGAGGTGGAGAGCGTGGAGAGCATGTGCTCGGCGGCCGGCACGTCGTACCGCTCGTACGTCCGGTCGAGGATCCCGCTCGCCTCCAGGTCGCCGTCGACGAGTTCCGCGGACTCGGCGATCTCCGCGTCCATCAGATCCCTCATGCCCTGGGTCCAGGCCTCGAGGAAGGCGGCGGGATCGTGCGGGAAGTCCGCGGGCGACACGGGGAGCGTCTCCGGCGGCGAGTCCGCCGAGTGCGGGTCCTCGGCCACGGGTGGCGTGCCGAGGGGGCCGATCTCCGTGCTGCCGTAGTAGTCGTTCCACGCGGCCGCCACGGCGGCCTCGTCTCCGTAGACGTCGGTGGAGTGGAAGCGGATCTGGTCGGTGACGTGCAGGGTGCCGTCGGCGTCGAGCCGGTACGTGCCGCTCCACTGCGACACGACGGCGCCGGTGGCTCCGGCGCGGATGTCGCCGAAGGGTGCGAACACGGTGTTCGGGCCGCCGACCATCCCGAGGTGCCTGGTGGTGATGGTGACCGCGGTCATCTCCGAGGCGGGGGCCGCAGCCGCGGCGGCCCTGATGGACGCGGCGGTCTCGGTGAGGTACTCGGCGGCCGACGCGGCCTGTGGCTGGCTGACGACCCCGGGCGGCGCCACGGCGATGGCGGTCACGACGGCGGCGGCGACGGCGGCACCGCCGAGCGAGACCACCGCGATGCGGCGGAGGGGGCGCGAGCGCCGGGAGCGGGCGATCTCCTGGTGCAGCGCCCGGCGGGGCGCCTGGGGGGAGGTGGGATAGGTGGGCCGGATCTCCCTGACCTGGTCAAAGATGTCCATGAGCGGACTCCGTCTCTGCGTAGCGGATGTGTGTGGTGGCCGAGCGGGGGGCGTGCGCGAGGCGCGCGGGTGCCGGCGGTGGGGGCGCGGAGAGTTTCGCGCGGATGCGGCTCAGCCGGGAGCGCACCGTGCCGATGGGGATGCCGAGCGCCGCGGCGATCTCCGGGTAGGTCAGATCGCCCCAGGCGTGCAGGAACAGCACCTCGCGGTCCCTGGCCGACAGTGCGGCGATCCGGGGGAACAGATCCTCCAGCTGGGCCGAGGCGTCCAGCCGGGAGATCGAGCGGTCGAGGTCGTCGACCGTGTCCTCGTCGCCGGCGCCGAACGCGGCGTGCAGTGCGCGCCAGTGCGTGGCCTGCGCCCGCCGGTGCTGCGCGAGCACCTTGGTCGCGATCCCCATGAGCCAGGGGAGCGCGGAGGTCCTGGTCATGTCGTAGCGCTTGCGCCGACGGAACGCGGCGAGGAAGGTCTCGCTGACGATGTCGTCGCTGGCGTGGGGGCCGACCCGCCGCGCGACGTAGGCGGTGACGGCGGTGATATGTCGCTCGAAGATCTCGGCGAAGCGCTCCGCCGACGTGAGCGAGTCACGGATGATGTCGTTGTCGTTGGTCACAAGAGGTATCCGCATCCCGGCCGCATCCGGTTCCAAACCGGTCCGCGCGGCGAGGCGCTGCCGCTTGACCTCAACATTACTTGAGGTCATACCGTGACGGAAGGCCGCCGAGCACCGGCGCCACGGAGGTGATCGACCTCCGCCGACGCTGCAAAGGAATGCTCATGTCCTCACCACAGACGTCCACACCGGTCAGCGGGAGCTGGCGCGAGCTGCTGAGCAGTCGCTACGCCCCGATCGCCGCCGTGCTCGCCGGCGGCGTGCTGCTCGAGGCGAGCAACGTCTACCTCACCACGAGCCTCCTGCCCACGATCGTCGGCGACATCGGCGGGGCCGAGTTCTACGCCTGGACGATGATGACCTTCCTGCTCGCGTCGGTCGTGAGCGCGATGCTCGTGAGCCGCATCCTCACCCGTCAGGGGGCCGTGCGGGCCTACCTGCTGGCGCTCGGGCTGTTCGCCCTCGGCTCGCTCCTGTGCGCGGTGAGCCCTTGGATGTCGGCGCTGCTCGTCGGGCGCGCCGTGCAGGGGCTCGGCGGCGGCGTGCTCGCCGGTCTCGGCTATGCGCTCATCCAGCGTGCCCTGCCGGAGCGGCTCTGGGCCCGCGGCGCTGCTCTCGTGTCGGCCATGTGGGGCGTGGGCAACATCGTCGGCCCCGTCGTCGGCGGGATCTTCGCGCAGCTCGACGCGTGGCGCGCGCCGTTCGTCGGACTCGCCGTCCTGTCGGCGCTGATCGGACTGGTCGTGGTCCGCGCGCTGCCGCAGACCGCCCGTGCCCGCTCGAGCGAGTCGGTGCCGTGGGGGTCGCTGGTGCTGCTCGCCGGCGGGGTGGCGGCGGTCGGGGTCGCCGGCGTCGTGCCCGCGGGTGTCGGCACGGGCGTCGCGCTGGTCGTGGGCGTCGTGCTCGCCCTGTGGTTTGTGCGGCACGAGAAGCGCAGCCGCGTCGGGATCCTCCCCCGGGTCACGTTCGTGCGTGGCTCCTCCCTCGGGTGGGTGTACCTGACGGTCGCGGTGCTGGCCTTCGCGATCGGCACGGAGGCGTTCATCCCGCTCTTCGGGCAGGAGATCGGGGGACTGATGCCGTTCGTCGCCGGGCTGCTCGGTGCGGCGCTGTCGCTCGGGTGGTCCGTCACGCAGATGTTCACCGCGAACGTTACGGGGGTCCGGTCCCGGCGGGTGCTCATCACGGTCGGCCCGCTCACGGTCGCGCTCGGGCTCGCCGCGTACGGGCTGCTCCAGCACGAGGGGCCGTCGGCACTCGTCGTCGCGCTGTGGTTCGCCACGCTGTTCGTCGCCGGCGCGGGGATCGGCCTGGGCTTCCCGCACCTCACGGTCGCGGCGCTCGGCAGCACGCGCGATGAGGAGGAGGGGGCGAAGGCGGCGGCCGCCGTGAACACGGTGTTCCTCATCGCGAGCGCCTTCAGCGCGGCGATGGCTGGCGTGCTGGTGAACCTGGCGCTGCCGGACATGGTCGGCTCGGCGCGGCTGCTGATGCTGACCTTCGCGGTCGTGTCCGTGCTCGGCATGATGCTGGCGCGCGGAGCGAGCTGGGGCATCGGGCTTCGCGCGGACGCAGACGACGCGGACGACGCGACGCCCGCCACCACGGCGGTCCCGCGTCGGGCGCCGGACGCGGGGTGACCGGCGTCCGTCGAGGTGATGGGGCGGTGGCGGCGGGCGGCGATGGGTATCGTCGAGGCGAGGACGCCGATGTCCCGCCGCGGGAGGAATCATGGAACGGGTCGACACGGTCGTGGTCGGAGCCGGGGTCGCGGGACTGACCGCGGCACGGCTGCTGCAGGACGCCGGGCGCACGGTGGTCGTGCTGGAGGCGCGGGACCGCGTCGGCGGTCGCGTGCACACGGATCGGACGGACGGCGCCACCGACCTCGGCGCCTCGTGGATCCACGGCGTCGACGGGAGCCCGGTGGCGGCGGCGGCCGCGGCCTTCGGCATGCGCACGGTCGAGTTCACGGTGGGCGGCTACCAGGTCGACGGTCGTCCGATCGCGAACTACGGCGTGGACGGGCGGCGGCTGCCCGATGAGGCCGCCCGTGCCTTCGCGGCCGACGTGCACGCGGTCGATGCCGTCCTGCCCGAGGTCATCGCGGCGTCGGCGCCCGAGGCCTCGTACCGCGAGGCCACGGAGGAGGCCCTGGCGCGGCAGGGGTGGGATGCGGACCGCACCCAGCGCGTGCGCGAGTATCTGGAGCACCGCGCGGAGGAGCAGTACGGCGCGTGGATCGAGGACCTGGCGGCGCACGGGCTCGACGACGACCAGATCGACGGCGACGAGGTCGTGTTCCCCGACGGCTACGGCGCGCTGCCCGAACGGCTGGCGCAGGGTCTCGACGTGCGGCTCGGCCACGTGGTGACGGCCGTCGACTGGACCGACGGGGTGCTGGTGCACACGGGGCGCGGCGTGTTCGCGGGCGACACCGCCGTGGTGACGCTGCCGGTCGGGGTGCTCCACTCCGGGGCGGTCGACATCGTGCCCCCGCTGCCTTCGGCCAACGCCGACGCGCTCGGACGGCTGCGCATGAACGCGTTCGAGAAGGTGTTCCTGCGCTTTCCCGAGCGGTTCTGGGACGAGGGCGTCTACGCCATCCGGCAGCAGGGCCCGGAGGGCCGCTGGTGGCATTCCTGGTACGACCTCACCGCGGCGCACGGGCGTCCGACGCTGCTGACCTTCGCGGCGGGGCCGGCGGCGACCGCGACGAGGGACTGGGCAGACGAGCAGGTCGTGGCCTCGGTCATGGCGCAGCTGCGGCGGCTGTACGGCGACCGGGCCGTGGAGCCCGTGGCCGTGCACCGCACCGCGTGGCAGGACGACCCGTTCGCGCACGGCTCGTACGCGTACATGACGCTCGGCTCCACGACCGCCGACCACGACGACCTCGCGACGCCGATCGGGGGCGTGCTGCACCTCGCCGGGGAGGCCACCTGGACAGATGACCCCGCGACCGTGCCGGCCGCGATGCTGTCCGGTCACCGCGCCGCCGAGCGCATCCTGCGCGCGGCCGTCCCGATCGAGCGGCTCTGGGCCGACTGACCCCTGGGTGCTCGACGGGCGGGCTCGTGCTCGCGGGAGTGTGGGGCCTGGCGCGACGGCGGTCAAGCCCCTGCGCTCGGCCGTGGTCGCGCGCGTAGCGTCGGGGCACCAGACAGAGGAGGCACGACATGAGTGATCCGCAGAACACGCAGGGCACGCCGGGGGCCGACGAAGAGGCCGACACCGCCTCGGGTGGCGCTCCCGACGAGGGCGGCGACACGACGGACGAGGTGCTGGAGCGCGAGACCACCGACGACCAGGGGCGCCCGCTCGACAACCCGTCGGGCGGCTGACCCCGCGCGGGCGGCGGGTCAGGATCGGTCCAGGTGGCCCGGGTTACCCTCGGGTCATGCGCCGATTCGCCGTCGTCCCCCTCCTCCTCGCCGCCGGGCTCCTCGCGGGCTGCTCGCAGGTCACCCAGGCGGCCGGAGACGCCCTCGGGGTCGATGTGCAGGGCGCGTGCGCCACGATCGACGACGCCTACGCGCAGTACCAGGGTCTGCTCGACCAGGGTGGGGCGACCGCAGAGCAGGCGGATGCCGCGCGCGATCGGCTGGTGGCGACGCTCGACGATCTGGCGGCCGGGATCGACGGCCACCTGGGGGACGTGATCGCCTCGGGTGCCGATCAGATCGATGGACTGGGAGACCTCCAGTCTCCGGAGACGATCCAGGCCGTGGAGCAGTTGCACGAGTCGCTGGGGGCGTTCTGCGGCTGACGCGGACGGGACTCCCGGGATAGTTGCGTTTTCGCAACCATCGGCGTATGGTTGATCTCGATCAACTTTCTACGCAGGAGCGTTCCCCCTTGTCACACACCTCTTCTTCTCCGGCCGACGCCACGCGCTCGGCCCGCGAGGTCTTCACCGCGATCTCCGGCCTCATCGTCGGCATGTTCGTCGCCGTGCTCTCGGGCACCGTGGTGTCGACCTCGATGCCGGTCATCATCGCCGACCTCGGCGGCACGCAGTCCCAGTACACCTGGGTCATCACCGCGAGCCTGCTGGCCACCGCCGTCTCCACCCCGATCTGGGGCAAGCTCGCCGACCTCGTCGACCGCAAGGTGCTCATCCAGATCTCGCTGATCCTCTTCACGGTCGGCACCGTGATCGCCGGGTTCTCCACCGACACGAACATGCTCATCGCCGTGCGGGTGATCCAGGGCATCGGCGTCGGCGGGCTCATGTCGCTGGTCATGATCGCGGTCGCCCTCATCATCTCGCCGCGCGAGCGCGGCAAGTACATGGGCGTCGTCGGCGGGATCATGGCCCTCGGCACCATCGGCGGCCCGCTGCTCGGCGGCGTCATCACCGACGCGTGGGGCTGGCGCGCCAACTTCTTCGTCGGCGTCCCGTTCGCGATCGTCGCGCTCGTGCTGCTGCAGTTCACGCTGCACCTGCCCAAGCCGCAGCGCGACACGAAGGTGTCGATCGACTACTTCGGCATCGTGCTCCTGGCCGTGGGCGTGTCCAGCCTCCTCATCTGGGTGTCGATGGGTGGCAACCAGTTCGACTGGGACTCCTCGACGAGCATCGTGCTCGCCGTGATCGCCGGCGTCGCCATCGCCGGGTTCGTGGCGGTCGAGTTCTTCGTGAAGGAGCCGATCGTGCCGATGTCGCTGTTCCGCAACCGCACGTTCACGCTGTCGGTCATCGCCTCCATCGCGATCGGCGTCTCGATGTTCGCCACCTCGGTGTTCCTCGCGCAGTACTTCCAGCTCGCCCGTGGCGCCACGCCCACCGAGTCCGGCCTCATGACCATCCCGATGATCATCGGGCAGATGGGTGCGTCGATCATCATCGGCCAGCTGGTCAGCCGCTTCGGCAAGTGGAAGGGCTGGATGCTCACGGGCTCCGTGCTCGCCACGGTCGGCGTGAGCCTCATGTCCACGCTGCGCTACGACACCCCGTTCATCCTGGTCGCCGTCTACATGTTCGTGCTCGGGGCCGGCCTCGGCATGGTCATGCAGAACCTCACCCTCATCGTGCAGAACGACACCGATCCGCGTCAGCTCGGCGCCGCGTCGTCGAACGTCAACTTCTTCCGCACGATCGCCGGCACCATCGGCGTGACCGTGATGGGATCGCTGCTCTCCTCGAGCGTCGCGACGTACGTCAAGGACGGGCTCGAGGGCTTCACCCCGTCGAGTCAGGCGGAGGTCGACGCGCTGAAGCACCTCGCCTCGGGCGACGTGCCGAAGGTGGGCCAGCTGCCCGACGCCATCCGCTCCATCGTCGAGAGCGCCTACGGCCACGGCATCGCCGACGCGTTCATCATCGCCATCCCGCTCGCCGTGATCTCGATCATCGCGATCGCGTTCATCAAGAACAAGCCGCTGTCCACCAAGAACGCCGCGGAGCAGCTGCGCGAGCAGGCCGAGGAGTCGGTCATCGAGGTGTCGGAGGCCGAGGTGGGCGCCTCGCTCTCCACGGGCACGATCCGTACCACGCGGGCTGAGCCGGCGACCACCACGGGAACGGTGGGCGTGCTCGAGCGCGAGGATCGGACGCGGGAGCGCTGAGATGATCGCCCCCGACGCGGTCGGCACTGCCGACGTCGACACGGCGCTCAGCGACCTGCAGGCGCACCTCAACCTGATCTTCGCGCGGACCCGGTCGCTGTGGAAGGAATCCGCAGCCCGGGTCCACCCGGAGCTCCCGGTGGCGGGGTACAAGCTGCTCACGTTCATCGACAGGGCCGGGTCGGCCAATGCGCACGAGCTCGCCGAGCGCTTCGACATGGACAAGTCGGTCGTCAGCCGCCAGGTGCGGATGCTCGAGGAGCTGGGGCTGCTGGACTCCCATCCCGACGAGCGTGACGGGCGGCTGCGGGTGCTCACCGCGACCCCGGGGGCGTGCACCGCGCTCGCCGAGGTCCGTCGCGAGTACGGCACCCGGCTGCGGGCCGTGATCGACCAGCTCACGCCGCGCGAGATCGAGGCCGCGTCCAAGGCCTTCCGGCTGCTGTCGGAGGTGTGACGACGCCCGCCCGAAGCCCCGCCACCCCGGAGGTGGCGGGGCTTCGCCGTACACTGGCGGCATGAGTGCCCCGTCCGACCCCGCCCCCGGCGAGGGCGCCGTCGACACCTCCGCGTCGCCGGAGATCGGCGTCGATCACGCCGCCGTCGTGCGCGTCGAGCACGAGCTCGGGCGACTGATCGCCCGCATCCGCGTCGCCTGGCGCGAGGCCGCGGTGACGGTGCACCCCGAGCTGCAGCCGCTCGGCTACCAGGTGCTCACCTCGATCCTGTCGGGCAAGGCGACGTCGGCCGGTGCCCTCATCGAGCGGCTCCAGACCGACAAGTCCGCGGTCAGCCGGCAGGTGCGGCAGCTCGAACAGCTCGGACTCGTCGAGAGCATCCCCGACCCGGAGGACCGCCGTGCGCGTCGGCTCGTGGCGACGCCCCTCGCGCAGGAGCGGGTGGCACTCGCGCGTTCCCGCTACGAGGGGCGGATCGGCGAACGACTGCGGAAGTGGTCGACCGCCGACCTCGACCACTTCGCGACCCTGCTGGCCGACCTCGGCGGCGGCTGAGCGGGAATACCGCGGGCGCTGCGGGGATTGGTCCCCACTGTGACTCTTTACGACCCCGCCGTCCTCGGCGCCCTGCCGCTGTCCAACCGCGTCGTCATGGCGCCCCTCACGCGCACCCGCGCCGGCGCCGACGGCGTGCCGACGCCGGTCATGGAGGAGTACTACCGCCAGCGGGCCGGGCAGGGCCTCATCGTCTCCGAGGGCACCTGGCCCGCCCGTGAGGGCATGTCCTACCCGGGTCAGCCGGGCATCGTCACCCCCGCCCAGATCGAGGGGTGGCGTCGCATCACCGACGCCGTCCACGCGGCCGGCGGCACGATCGTGATGCAGCTCATGCACGGCGGACGCGTCGGGCACCCCGCCATCTCGGGTGAGCCGCGCGTCGTGGGGCCGAGCGCCCTCGCCGCCCCCGGCCAGACCCGGACGCCGGAGGGGAAGCGCGACCTTCCCGTCGCGCACGCGCTCACGCTCGACGAGATCCCCGTGGTCGTGGAGCAGTTCGCGCAGGCCGCGCGCAACGCGGACGCCGCGGGCTTCGACGGGGTCGAGGTGCACGGCGCGAACGGCTACCTGGTGCACGAGTTCCTGTCGCCGGTGTCGAACGTGCGCGACGACCGCTACGGCGGGTCGCCCGAGAACCGCGCGCGCTTCGCGATCGAGGCCACGGCGGCCGTCGCGGCCGCGGTCGGTGCGGACCGCACGGGTATCCGCCTGTCGCCGCAGCACGGCATCCAGGGTGTTCTGGAAGACGACGCGGATGACGTGCGGGCCACCTACACCGCGGCCGCCGAGGGGCTCGCGCCGCTCGGCCTCGCGTTCCTCGACGTGCTCCACGCCGAGCCGTCGGGCGACCTCGTGCAGCACCTCCGCCGGGTGGCGGGCGCGCCGCTGATCGTCAACACGGGCTTCGGCGTGCCCACCACGCGGGAGTCCGCGGAGGAGCTGGTGGCGGAGGGGTGGGCCGACGCGGTCGCGGCGGGCCGCCCGGTGATCGCGAACCCCGACCTGGTGGAGCGCTGGCGCACCCGCGCGGAGCTGAACGAGCCGCGTCCCGAGCTCTTCTACGGCTCCACGGCCGAGGGGTACGTGGACTACCCGTCGCTCGAGGGTGTGCGCTCCGAGAACTGACGGCGGGAGGGGTCGGCGTCAGGCCGGCCCCTCCTCCTGCTCGCGCCGCGCGGCCGCCTCGCGCATCCGCCGCCGGATGCGCAGCGCGATGAAGACCACGAGCAGCAGAACGATGGCGCCGACCGCGATGTCGGAGAGCAGGCCGCTCCACTGCTCCAGGATCGGGCGGACCGCGGGGCCGAACGCGAAGCCCAGGCCGATCCAGATGCCGTTCCACACCGCCGACCCGACCGTGGTGTAGAGCGTGAAGCGCCACAGGGCCATGCGCTCGATGCCGGCCGGGATGGAGATGAAGGAGCGCACCAGCGGCACGCACCGGCCGAGGAGCACCGCGCGGCCACCCCACCGCTGGAAGAACGCCTCCGCCTTGTCGAAGTCGTCGTGGTCGAGCAGGGGGATGCGACCGACGAGACGTCGTGTGCGGTCCCGGCCGATCGCGGCACCGATCGCGTACCAGATCCAGGCCCCGACGAGACCGCCGATCGTGGCGGCCGCCCAGGCGCCCCACGCGCTCATGCGTCCGTCGTACGCGAGGAAGCCGGCGGCGGGGAGGATCGCCTCCGAGGGGATCGGCGGCACGAAGGTCTCGATGAGCACGGCCAGCCCGACGCCGACCTCGCCGAGCGACTCGATCAGGCTGAGGACCCAGCCGATGAAGCCCTCGTATCCGGACTGGGGGGCGGCGAGGGCGAGGGTGCCGTGGGTCATCGTGTCCTCTGTCGGGGGATCGCGGTGATCGTGCGGGGGTCCCCTGCACGGTATCGCCCCTCCCTGGGCTCCACCTGCGCGGGTGCCGCACGCTCGCGCGTCCTGTCAAGGTGCTGGTGCGCGCAGGTCCGGTCGGCCGATGCTGGGACATCCGACCCCGAGGAGGAGACATGTCCGATCAGCGACGCGACGAGACGACCGGGTTCCACGGTGAACCGCCGACGGCGAACAACGGCGAGGGCGACGCCCCGGAGGTCGACGTCACCGACCTCGGTGAGGAGGAGCGGGAGGACGGCGTGGAGGTGGACGACCGCCCTTAGCCCGGCTTTGACATAGGTCAATATCTGGCCTACGGTCGAGGCATGGCCTCGGAAGACTCGCGCGATCCCCTCCACGACCGGATCGCCGGGTCGACCGCCGCTGAGATCTCCGACAGCATCCGCGACCTCGTCGAGCGCGGCGCCCTCGCCGCCGGCGACCAGCTGCCTCCCGTGCGCACCCTCGCCGAGCGTCTCGGCGTCAACCGCAACACGGTGCTGGCGGCCTACCGGGCCCTCGTCGTCGCGCGCATCGCGGCCACCGGCGGGCGCACCGGCACCACCGTGCTCGGCCCGGGGACCGGTCCCGACGAGGGTTTCACGCCGGGCACCGTGCTGCGCGACATCGGCAGCGGCAACCCGCAGGCGGCGCTGCTTCCCGACCTCGCCGCGGCGTTCGCGACCGTGCGCCCGGAACACGTGCTGTACGGCGAGTCCGTCATCGACCCCGAGCTCGCCGAATGGGCGACCACGTGGATCGCCGAAGACCACCCGCGCCCGTTCCGGCTCTCGGTCACGGCGGGGGCGGTCGACGCGGTCGAGCGGCTCCTCGCCCAGACGCTCGTGCAGGGTGACCGCGTCGGGCTGGAGGACCCGTGCTTCCTCTCCAGTATCCAGACCGCGCGGCTCGCGGGGTACGCCCCCGTCGCCATCCCGGTCGATGCCGAGGGGATGACGGTCGACGGCGTGCGCGCGGCCCTCGACAGCGGGGTGCGCGCGATCGTCTGCACGCCCCGCGCACACAACCCGACGGGCGCGAGCATCACCCCCGCGCGCGCGGCCGAACTGCGCGCCGTGCTCGCCCCCTACCCGCACGTGCTGCTGATCGAGGACGACCACTTCTCGCTGCTCGCCCCCACGCCCTACGCCAGCATCATCGCGCCCACCCATGAGCGCTGGGCCCTGGTCCGTTCGGTGTCGAAGTTCCTCGGACCCGACCTGCGTCTCGCTGTCACGGCGTCCGACCCGGTCACGGCCGGACGCCTGGCCCTGCGACTGAGCCCCGGCACGATGTGGGTCAGTCACGTGATGCAGCGTCTCGCCGCCGGCATGCTGCGCGATGCCGATGTGCGGGAGCAGATCGCCAGAGCCGGCGCGCACTACGCCGCCCGCCACGCCGACTTCGTGGCACTGCTGCGCGAGCGCGGGATCGCGGCCGACGACGGGGCGGGGCTCAACGTGTGGCTCGACGCGCACGACGATGCCGCGCGCGCGGCCGAGCGTCTCGCCGCGCGCGGCTGGCTCGTGCGCTCGGGAGCAGACTTCGCGCTCGAGCACGGGGGGCCGGGCGCCCGCCACCTCCGCCTCACGGTGCACGACCTCGACGACGACGACCTGCAGCGCCTGGCCGACGATGTCGCGGCGGTCGTCACGGTCGCGGGGCGGGAGTCCGCGGGATGACCGGGGTGCTGCGCGTCGGGCGCTCGTCGCGGCTCGACGGCGTGCAGTACGACCTGCGCGGCACGGTGGCCGCGCGGGCCGCGGAGCTCGAGGCCCGAGGCGAGGAGATCCTGCGGCTCAACATCGGCAACCCGGCGCCCTTCGGGTTCGAGGTGCCGACGGTGATCGTGGAGGCGCTGCGGGCCGCCCTGCCGCACGCGCACGGATACTCCGAGTCGCTCGGCCTGGTCGAGACCAGGGAGGCGATCGCGGCGCACTACGCCCGGCGCACGGGCTTCCCGCGGGTGGACCTCGACGACGTCACGGTGGGCAACGGCGTCTCCGAGCTGGTCGGCCTCGTGCTGCAGGCGCTGCTCGAACCCGGTGACGAGGTGCTCGTGCCGAGTCCGGACTACCCGCTGTGGACGGCGTCCACGGTGCTCGCCGGTGGCACCGCGGTGCACTACCCCTGCGTCGAGGAGGAGGGCTGGCTGCCCGACCTCGACGCGATGGCCGCGCTGATCGGCCCGCGCACGGTGGCCATCGTGGTCATCACCCCGAACAACCCCACGGGCGCGGTGTACGACCGGCGCACGCTGGAGGGCATCGCCGAGCTGGCGCGACGGCACGGGCTCCTGCTGCTGTCCGACGAGATCTACGACCGGGTCGTCTATCCCGGGCACGCGCACCTGTCGATGGCGGCGGTCGCGTCGGATCAGCCGTGCGTGACGTTCGCGGGACTGTCCAAGACCCATCGCGTCGCCGGGTACCGCGCCGCGTGGGCGGTGACCTGCGGCTTCGCGCCCGACGACCCGTTCCTGTCCGGACTGCGGCTGCTGGCCTCGCTGCGCATGTGCGCCTCCGTGCCGGCGCAGCACGCGATCACCGCGGCGCTGGAGCACGACACCTCGCTCGACGCCCTGGTCGCCGCCGACGGCAGGCTCACGGTGCAGCGCGACGCCGCCACCGCCGCGTTGCGGGCGATCCCCGGTGTCGAGGTGACGGAGGCGGGCGGCGGGCTCTACCTCTTCCCGCGGCTGGACCCCGCGCGCTACCCGGTGCTCGACGACGAGCGTCTGGTGCTCGACCTGCTCGACGCGGAAGGGATCCTCCTGGCGCACGGCCGCGGGTTCCACTGGCCGCGGCCCGACCACCTGCGGATCGCGTTCCTGCCGGAGGCGGCGGTGCTGGTGGATGCACTGCGGCGCTTCGGCGGGTTCCTCCAGGGCTACTCCCCGCCGGGGAGCTGACGCCGTAGAGACCCGGTGGAGTGACCGAGTGGCCAGGTCGCGGTCCGCAAGACCGTGCACGCAGGTTCGATTCCTGCCTCCACCTCCAGACCGGCTCGCCCGAGCCGACCAGACGACGAAGGACACCGCCATGCACGACCAGCTCATCCCCGCCGCGAAACCCCTGATCGGCGATGAGGAGGTGGCTGCGGTCGAGCGGGTGCTGCGCAGCGGCATGCTCGCGCAGGGCGCCGAGGTCGCGGCGTTCGAGGAGGAGTTCGCCGCCCAGTTCCTCCGCGGGCGCACGACCGTGGCCGTGAACTCCGGGACGAGCGGGCAGCTGCTGGGACTGATCGCGGCGGGCGTCGGGCCGGGGGATGAGGTGATCGTGCCGTCGTTCACGTTCGCCGCCGTCGCGAACTCGGTCGTGCTCGCCGGCGCCACCCCGGTGTTCGCCGACATCGAGCCCGTGCACTTCACCCTCGACCCGGAGCACGTGCGCGCACTCGTCACTCCGCGCACGAAGGGCGTCATGCCGGTGCATCTGTACGGCCACCCGTTCCTGGTCGACGGGATCGAAGAGGTCGCCGCGGCGCACGGCCTCGCGATCTTCGAAGACGCCGCGCAGGCGCACGGCGCGTCGTGGCGGGGTCGCCCTGCCGGCACGATCGGGTCGTTCGCGATGTTCAGCCTGTACCCCACGAAGAACATGACGGCGATCGAGGGCGGCATGGTCGCCTGTGCGGACGAGGGCATCGCCCGCCGTGTGCGGCTTCTGCGCAATCAGGGCATGGAGACGCAGTACGCCAACGAGATCGTCGGCTACAACAACCGCATGAGCGAGGTGCACGCGGCGGTGGGCCGGGTGCAGCTGCGCAAGGTCGCGGCGTGGACGGCGCAGCGGCAGCGCAACGCTGCCGTGCTCGACGCCGCGCTCGACGGCATCGACGGGCTCACCGTGCCCCGGGTCGCGGAGGGGGCGGAGCACGTGTACCACCAGTACACCGTGCGCATCGCGGACGGGGAGCGCGACCGCGTGCGGGAGGCGCTGCGCGAGGAGCACGGCGTGGGCACGGGCGTGTACTACCCGATCCCGAACCACCGACTGCCGTCTCTCACGCGCTACGCGGAGGGCGTGGAGCTGCCGGAGACCGAGCGGGCCGCGGCCGAGGTGCTGTCGATCCCCGTGCACCCCTCGCTCACGGACGGCGAGCTCGACCGCGTCGTCTCCGGGCTCACCGCCACGATGTCGGCGGGCGGCTGAGGCTACGCGGCGAGACCGAGCCACGCACGCGGCGAGTGGCCGAGACGCTGCGTGAACACCCGGGAGAACGCGGAGGCGCTCGCGTAGCCGAGCTCCGCGGCGACCGCGCTGACCGTCATGCCCGCGCGGAGCTGTTCCTGCGCGATCGTGAGCCGCCACTCGGTGAGGTAGTCGCCCGGCGCCCGGCCGACGACCTCTTTGAAGCGGGCCGCGAAGGCGCTGCGCGACAGGGCGGCGCGGCGGGCGAGGGCCTCCAGCGTCCAGGCCTCTCCGGGGGCCTCGTGCATCGCGACCAGGGCGGGGGCGAGCCGCTCGTCGGCGAGGCCCGGCAGCAGCCCGGGCGGCAGGGCGAGGCCGTCGGGGTGGTCGAGCATCCACCGCAGCAGTTGGATCAGCACGACCTCGAAGAGGCGGTCGGCGAGCAGCGGGCGACCGCAGCGGACGTTGTCGACCTCGGCGAACAGCAGGTCGAGCGCGGGGGAGAGGGTGGCGACCTCGTCGAGGGGCAGCACGATCACGGGCGGCAGCGTGCGGACGAGGGGGTGGGTGGCACCGCCGTCGACGTCGATCGTGGCGCACGCGAAGTCGGATTCCGCGGTCGGGGCGTTGAGGAACGTGTGGTCGAGCGGGCGGGGGAAGAACAGCAGGCTCGGGCGGGTGATGCGCTCGCGCGCACGGCCGCCGTCGACGCGCGGATACGTCAGCTCCAGTTCGCCGCGGCGCAGCACGTGCAGGAACCCCTGTCCTCGGCTCGCCGCGAACTCCGTGGTTCCGCACAGGGGCCCGGTGTGGAAGAGCCGCGTGCGCACGCGGAACCGATCGAGCAGGGGTGTGAGGCGGTCGAGGGGTGGCACCTCTTCATTCTCTGGACGATCTGCGGTGAATGCAAGACCGGGTGATGCGTATCGTCCGGGGGATTCGAGAAGACTGAGGGCGGGTCGACACCCGGCCCGATCGAACAAAGGAGCATCCCGTGCCCAATGTCCCTCTCATCGACCGTGACGCCGCCACCGGACCCGTCAAGGACCAGCTCGACCAGATCGGTGCCGCGTTCGGCGCCGTCCCCGCCATGTTCCGGGCCGTGGCGAACTCCCCGGCCGCGCTGACCAGCATGTGGAGCGCGTTCGGCGCCTACGGGGGCGGTTCGCTCGGAGCCGCGCTCAGCGAGCAGATCGCGGTGGCCGTCGCCAACCGCAACTCGTGCGGCTACTGCCTCGCGGCGCACACCGCGCTGGGCAAGAAGGCCGGGCTCTCCGCCGACGCGCTCGCCGCGGCGCAGGAGGGCACCTCGGAGGACCCGCGCACCGCGGCCCTGCTGACCTTCGCGCTCGCGGTGGTCGAGCAGCGCGGGCAGGTGAGCTCCGCCGAGGTCGACGCCGTGCGCGCCCAGGGCTGGAGCGACGAGGAGATCGTCGAGACGATCGGCCAGGTGGCGCTCAACCTGTTCACGAACTACGTGAACCTCGCGCTCGACGTGCCGATCGACTTCCCGACGGTGCCGCTGCGTCGCGCCGCGTGACGACGCGGGAAGGGGCCGGATCCGCGGGGGATCCGGCCCCTTCTCAGTGCGCGGGCTCGACCTCGTCGAGCCAGGTTCCGATCGCCGTACGCGCGCGGTGCTCGAGTCGGGGGCCGTGCGCGGCCGCCTGTCTCCGGATCGAGCGGGGGTCGATGCCGCGGTGGTGCAGCTCGTGCGCATGGCCGATCAGCCAGCGCTCGATCGTGCGGTGGTCGGCCTCGACGTGGAACTGCAGCCCGAGTGCACGACCCCGCGAGAACGCCTGGTGCGGGAAGCCGGGCGTGCGGGCGAGGTGGCGCGCGCCCGGGGGGATCTCGAAGGCGTCACCGTGCCAGTGCAGCACGGGCTCGCCGTCCAGCGCCGACAGCGGTGAGGTGCGCCCGTCCGGGGTGAGGTCCACCGGCGCGTACCCGATCTCGACGCCGCCCGTCGGGGCGACCCGAGCCCCCAGCGCCTCGGCGAGCACCTGGGCGCCGAGGCAGATCCCGAGCGTGGGACGGTCCGCCGCGAGTCGTGCCGACAGGGCGTCCTTCGTGGGGGCGAGGAACGGGTAGCGGTCGTCGTCGTACACGCCGATGGGGCCGCCGAGCACCACCACCAGATCAGCCGAGGCGACCTCGGCCCGGTCGAGTTCGTCGACGCCGGCGTCGTGATACCGGACGCGGTAGCCGCGCTCCTCCAGCAGCGGCGCGAGGATGCCGAGGTCTTCGAACGCGACATGGCGCAGAGCGAGGGCGGTGCGCGTGGGGGTCGATGCGCTCATGGGTCTCCTGGTCGGGTGGGAGTCGCGGTCAGCCGAGTGCGGCGAGGGCGTCGTCGATCACGCTCACCGCCGTGTCGAGCTGCGCGTCGGTCGTGGTGAGCGTGGGGAGGAAACGGATGACGTTGCCGTCGCTGCCCGCGGTGAGGAGCAGGATGCCTCGCTGCGCGGCGAACTCCGCGATGGCCGTCGCGGCACCCGCGAGGGGCCGCGTGGTGCCGGGCTCGCTCAGCTCGAACGCCTGCATCGCCCCGATCCCGCGGACGTCGCCGATGATCCGGTGGCGCGACGCCAGCTCGGTCAGCCGTGCCCGCAGGTGCGCGCCGATGCGGTCAGCGTCGTCGAAGAACTCGCCCTCCGCGAGCTCGTCGAACACCGCGACGGCCGCGGCGATCGACACGGGGTTGCCGCCGAACGTGCCGCCGAGTCCGCCGGGGTCCGGTGCGTCCATGATCTCGGCGCGGCCGGTCACTCCCGCGAGCGGCAGTCCGGCCGCGATGCCCTTCGCGGTGAGCACGATGTCGGGCACGAGGCCGAAGTGCTCGCTTGCGAACCAGGTGCCCGTGCGGCCCAGGCCGGTCTGGATCTCGTCGGCGATGAAGACCACGCCGTGGCGCGTGCACCACTCCTGCAGCGCGGGCAGGTAGCCGTCGGCGGGCACGACGAAGCCGCCCTCGCCCTGGATGGGTTCGGCGATGACGGCGGCGAGGTCGCCCGCGCCGATCCGCTGCTCGAGGTAGCCGATCGTGCGGGCCGCCGCCTCGGCGCCGCTCAGGCCGTCGCGGTACGGGTAGGAGTTGGGGACGCGGTGCACATCGGGCGCGAACGGGCCGAAGCCCGCCCCGTACGGCACGGCCCGGTGGTTCATCGCGAGCGCCAGGTTCGTGCGGCCGTGGAACGCGTGATCGAGAGCGGCGACGGCGCGGCGGCCGGTGTGCCTGCGGGCGATCTTCACGGCGTTCTCGACGGCCTCGGCGCCGGAGTTCGCGAGCATCGTGCGCTTCTCGTGGTCGCCGGGGGTGTGCGCGGCGAGCAGCTCCGCGAGGTGCACGTAGCCCTCGTAGGGGGTGACCGTGAAGAGGGTGTGGGTGACGCGGTCGAGCTGATCCGCCGCCGCGGTGACCGCCGCGCGGTTGGTGTGCCCGATCGTGGTCACGCCGATGCCGCTGCCCAGGTCGAGGAAGCGGTTGCCGTCGACGTCGGTGACCCACGGACCGTCGGCGTGCTCGATGTAGACCGGCAGCACGCTGCCGACGCCGCGGGGCACGACGCGCAGGCGCCTCTCGTGCAGCGCGCGACTGCGGGGGCCGGGCACCTCGGTGCGCAGGCGCGGGGTGATCAGGGCGGTGTCGGAGAACAGGCCGGGCACGGTCATGGGCGGACTCCTTCGGAGGGAGGGCGACGGCCGGCGGGCGCGCGGCGTGACTCGACGCTATGTTAGATTTTGGCCTATGTCAAAGTCAGTCGACGAGGAGAACACCTCCGCCCGCTACCCCACGGCCACCACCGTCGCCGACTTCCGAGCCAACGTCGCCGCCGTCCGCGCGCGCATCGACGCCGCCGCCGACCGCGCCGGGCGCGATGCCGCGAGCGTGCGGCTGCTGCCGGTCAGCAAGACCGTGCCGACCGAGCGGGTGCGCATCGCGATCGACTCCGGGCTGCGGCTCCTCGGCGAGAACAAGGTGCAGGAGGCCGTGCGCAAGCACCGTGAGACGGAAGACCTCGACGTCTCGTGGGCGATCATCGGACACCTGCAGACCAACAAGGCGCGCGATGTCGCCGCGTTCGCGCACGAGTTCCAGGCACTCGACCGGCTCCGGGTCGCCGAGGCGCTGGACCGAAGGCTGCAGGCGGCCGGTCGCGGTCTCGACGTGTTCGTGCAGGTGAACACCTCCGCGGAGGACTCGAAGTTCGGCATGCCGCCCACGGAGCTGTCCGGGTTCCTGAAGGCACTGCCGGTGTACTCGTCGCTGCGGGTGCGCGGGCTCATGACGCTCGCGATCCTCACCCCGGACGAGACCAGGGTGCGCGCGTGCTTCCGCGTGCTGCGCGAGCTCCGCGACCGCGCCAGGGCGGACGATCCCGACCTGATCGGCGACGGGGAGTTGTCGATGGGGATGTCGGGCGACTACGAGATCGCGGTCGAGGAGGGGGCGACGTGCGTGCGGGTCGGGCAGGCGATCTTCGGCGCGCGCGCCCTGCCCGACAGCTACTACTGGCCGGAGGGCTGACGCGGCCCCTCGTCGTCGGTCCGGAAGCCGGCCGCCTTGTGAGTGCCGTCGCAGAACGGCTTCACGGCGGACAGGCCGCAGCGGCACAGCGCGACCGTGCGGCGGCCGGGGTCGATCAGCGCGCCGTCCGCGGACCGCAGCTCGATGTCGCCGCGGACGAGCAGGGGCCCGTCCGGGTAGGGGGTGACGGTGACCGGCTCGTCGCGACCGCTCATGACGACTCCCGCCCGCGCAGCGCCGAGGCGCCGGCCGCCCAGGCGTCGAGCATGTGCTGTCCCGCCCAGCCGTCCACGGTGAGGCACGCGGCGGCCCCGAACACGATGTCGCCGAGCACCTCGGGGCGGTCCTCCGCCAGGCTGCCGGCGAGGTCGCGCGCGGCGATCTGCTCGTGCACCGCGTCGGCCTCCACGTGCTCGTCGAAGTAGGCGGCCACCTCGTCGGTGAAGCCGAGGCGCCGCAGCCCGTCCGCGTAGAAGCGGCACGGGATCGACGACGTCATCTCGTACGCGGCGAGGTGCCCGACGATCGCGCCGACCAGCCGGCGGTTGAGCCCGAACAGGGTCATCAGATTGTGCGAGGCGAGCGTGATCGCGGGGGCGTCGTCGACGTAGGCGCCGTACGTGTCGTCGAGGTCGGCGGCCCGCATGGCCCTGGCGTACAGCTCCGCGTGCACGCGCTGCGGCCGGCCGCCGCCGTACTCGTCCGACTGGATCTCGACGAGGGCCGCCTTCGCCCGACCGGTAAGACGCGGGATCGCCCACGAGTGCGGGTCGGCTTCGCGCAGCGTGTAGATCGAGCGGAGGATCAGCGACTCCTCCGCCTGCTCCCGCGTGGCCTTCTTGGCGATGTAGCGCGCCACGCTCGGTCCGGTGTCGGCGGCGGCGAGCGCGAACAGGGCCCGGCCCACCGCGTCGACCGTCGGCTCGGGCAGCTCCGGCACCGGCACGGTCTCGCGCAGGGCCGCCTCGAACGCGTCTTCCAGGAGGCGGCGGGCGGTGATGACGCCCGCGTCCCACTCCCGCGATGCGTCGAGCGCGGGAAGCGATCCGTACGACGACGCGTACAGCACGAACAGGGCGAGCTGGATGTCGTCGTCGCGGACGACGTCGGTGGTCTCGGCCACGGCGGTCGCCGCGAGCTCCGGCAGGTCGACGCTGTCGTCGCCGTGGACGAGGCAGGACAGCACGGCGGCCGACAGCGGGCCGCGCGGGGAGAATCCGACGGCGGTGTCGGTGTCGAGGGTGGAGACGGTCATGTGGAGGGGCTCCCATCGGATCGATCACCGGCATCATCGCGCGAGCGCGCGAACGGAGCCAGAGACTTGACGCCGAGCCGTCGGGGAGGCATGCAGCGACCGCGCTCCTGCGCGCGGACGTCTCGTGCTCTCAGCCGCGACCGGGCACGGGCGGGGCCGGAGCCGGGGCGCCCTCCGCGGAGGCCGTCGGGTCTTCGGACGGGTTGCGACGGATGCCGATCCACGACACCACGCCGCCCAGCACCAGGAGCGCGGCCGTGACCCAGGCGGCGCTGTGGAAACCGTCGAGGTCGAGGGCGCCGCCGACGATCGTCGACAGCATCGCCACCACCAGGAGCCCGGCCACGCGCGAGACCGCGTTGTTCACGGCCGAGGCGATGCCCGAGTGGTTCTCGTCGATCGCGCCGAGGATCGCGGCCGTCAGCGGAGCGACCGTGAGCGAGAGGCCCAGCCCCATCACGACCATGGCGGGAAGCACCTGCCACCAGTAGTCGAACTCGGCGGACACGGTCAGCAGCATCAGCGCACCGGCCGCCATGATCAGCGGACCGATCGTCATGAAGATGCGCGGACCCCAGCGCCCCGCCCACCCTCCCGCGCGCGAGCTCACCAGGATCATGAGGATCGTCATCGGCAGGCTCGCGAGACCCGCGGCGGTGGCACTGAGCCCGGCGCCCTGCTGCAGGTACACCCCGACCACGAAGCCGTTGAGCGAGAGCGCGGCGTACACGAACAGCGTCGCGAGGTTGCCCCAGCCGAAGTCGCGCACGCGGAACAGCCACAGCGGCATGAGCGGGGCGGCCGAGCGGCGCTGGCGCAGCAGGAACGCGGCGAACAGGGCGGCGCCCGCGACCGCGGGGATCCAGATCGCGGGCGAGCCCCATCCGAGGTTGGGCTGCTCGATCAGGGCGAACACGACCGCGCCGAGTCCCACGGCGCACAGCGCACCGCTCCACCAGTCCACCCCGACGCCGCGGGGCCGCTCGGGCAGCTGGAGCCGAGCGAGCAGCAGCAGCGTGACGCCGATGGGCAGCACGTTGATGAGGAACACGAACCGCCACGACAGGAAGTCGACGAACAGGCCGCCCAGCAGCGGCCCGACGAGCTGTGCCGCGGTCGTGAAGGCCGTCCAGACGCCGATGGCCCTCGCCTGCACGTCGCCGCGCATCGTGGCCGTGATCAGCGCCAGGGAGCTCGGCACGAGCAGGGCACCGCCGCGCCCTGGGCCGCGCGGGCGACGATCAGCATGAGCGGGTCGACCGCCGCGGCGACCGCGATCGAGGCGATGCCGAACGCGATCAGGCCGATGCGCATGACCACCACCCGGCCATACGCGTCGGACAGCGACCCCGCCAGCAGGATCAGCGCGCTCAAAGTGATGAGGTAGGCGTCGACCACCCACTGCTGCGTGGTGATGCCGCCGCCGAGCTCACGGCTGATGGCGGGCAGCGCGACGTTCACCACCGTGCCGTCGAGGAAGGTCACGAAGGACGCGAGCACCGCGATCGCGATGACGAGCCGCTGGAGGGGGGCGAAGGAGGCCACGAGCCGACCCTACTCCCGGCCGCGGACGCCGGGGCGGGTCAGGCCGACGCGGTCGCCGTCCCCGCGCGGAGCAGTTCCGTGAGCCCCTCGCGACCGCCGTCGCGGTAGGCGGTCCGCTGCCGCTCGGCGCCGGTTCCCTCCGCGCGCAGGCGTCCCAGGGCCTCGTCGACCGCGGCCTCGTCACCGAGCTGCTGCAGCACCGGGCGGATCTCGGCGAGCAGGCCCTCCGCGACCGCCCACGCGTCGGCGACCTCGCCCGACAGCGGGTCGACGATGCGCGCGCCCATCCCGGCCCGCGCCGCCGTCCACACCGACGCGTCCAGGGCGTCCATGCGTTCCTCGGCCAGCCGCTGCTCGGTGCTCAGCGCGATCGCCCGGCACAGCAGCGCCGACAGCACGGCATCGTCGGCGGTGAGCTGCGCGTCGGCGATCCGTGCCTCGACGGTGGGGTATCGCTCGGACAGCCGCACCGCCCACGACAACGAGCTGGCCTCGCCGATCGTGCCCAGGGCGAGCAGTTGCCCGACCCGGGCGCGGTAGTCGTCGAGGTCGTGGAACCGCGGCGGGCACCACGATGAGGGCAGTCGACGGATGAGCATGCTCCGCCAGCTCGCGAAGCCCGCGTCGAGGCCGTGGGCGAACGGGCTGTTGGCGCTCAGCGCGAGCAGCAACGGGAGCCAGCCGCGCAGGCGGTTGAGCGCGCGCACCCGTTCCTCCTCGTCGAGCACCTCGACGTGCACGTGCAGGCCGTTCACCTCGTGCTCGCGCGTCAGGTGCGCGAGCCGCCGGGCCACGTCGTCGTAGTGCGGTGACGGGGAGAGCCGGGGCGAGCGCGCGGTGGTGAACGGGCTCCCGGTCGGGGCGGCCACCGCGTGGAGGGCGCGTGCGTGCTCGCCCAGCAGGCCGCGCAGGCCGCGCAACTGGCGTCGCGCCGCCTCCGCGGTCGACACCGGCTCGGTGAGGCACTCGAGCTGCGACGCCAGGTACTCCGTGGTCACCCGCCCGGTCAGCGTGCGGTCGCCGATGCGCTCCAGGATGTCGCCGGAGAGGCCGACGGGCAGCAGCGAGTTCTCATCGAGCAGGAGGAACTCCTCCTCGATCCCGAAGCGCGCCATCCCGCCTCAGTGGTTGCGCAGAGCGGAGATGAGCTCCGCCTTGCGCTTCCCGCTGTAGCCGGTCAGTCCGATCTCCTTGGCCCGCTTGCGCAGTTCGGCGACCGTCCAGTTCTCGTAGTCGCCGTGCTTGCCGCCCCGGCGGCCGACCGTGCTGCGGCCGTCCCTGGCGGCGGCGTTGGAGATGCGTGCGGCCTTCTCCTTCGAGGCCCCGTCGTCGCGGAGCTCTTCGTACAGCTCCGGGTCCTTCAGGGAGTTGTTGCGTGCTCCTGGCATTGCTCTGCTCCTTCGCGCACTCGGAGGGTGGAAGTCAACCCCCTCGAACGAGGGTGTCCGTGCGGTCTAGCGTGAGGGCACCGCAGTCGGGCGCCCGCGCCCCCAGAGAAGGGAAAGACCGATGAACATCCTCCTGATCATCGTCATCGTCATCGCCGTGATCCTCGCGATCACCGGAGGACTGGTGCAGTCGCTCCAGTTCCTGCTGTGGGTCGGTCTGGTGCTCCTGGCTATCGCCGTGATCGCCTGGCTGATCCGAGCGATCAGCGGCAGCCGCAAGGTCTGACCCGTATGCGGAGGGGGAGGCTCGCCGGTCCGGCGGGCCTCCCCCTCTTCGTGGGATCAGCGGGGCGGGATCAGCGGTCGAACGCGTCCCGGACGCTGTCGCCGGCCTTGCCTGCGGCGTCCTTCACGTTCTCGCCGGCCTGCTTGGCGTCGGCCTTCACCTGATCCGCCTGGCCCTCGGCCTCGAGCTTCTCGTTGTCGGTGAGCTTGCCCACGCCCTCCTTGACCTTCCCGCCCAGCTTCTCGGCGGAGTTCTTCATGTCGTCTGCGCCACTCATGTGGGGCTCCTCTCCTCGGCGGATCGATTGCTCTCCGAGCCTCGCACCGGCCGCGACGAGGGTCCACGGGATTGACAATCGCTCCCTGCCGTGTCAGCGTTCCGCCCCCATCGACGCGAGCCCCCGCAGCGGCTAGCCTGGCGCCAGGCGGGTGGTCCTGCCCGCTGTCCTCGACGAAGGGAGCGGAGCCCGATGGACGCGACGATGATGGGCGCGATGTCGAAGAGCATGGAGTCCATGCCCGACATGGCGATGATGGACATGGCGGTGCTGCAGGCCTGCATGGACGCGTGCGCCGCGTGCGAGCAGGCGTGCACCGTGTGCTCGACGCAGCTGATGGACTGCGCGCCCGCGTGCATGAACTGCGCCGACATGTGCCACACGATGATGCGGTCGATGCTGCGGATGCAGGGCATGACCCCCGCGACGATGATGGCGATGCTCGACGCGTGCATCGCCATGTGCCAGATGTGCATGGACGAGTGCATGCAGCACGCCGATCACAGCGACGTCTGCCGCCTCTGCGCGCAGGCGTGCCAGGCGTGCATGAACGCGTGCATGGCCGTGCGCGACATGATGATGGCGAGCGCCTGACCCGGCAGGACGGTCGCCGTCAGACGGTGGCGACGTTGAAGCGCGCGTCTCCCACGGCCAGCACGCCGTAGGGGAGGTGGAGGGCGACGGGGGTGCCGACGGCCGCTTCGAGCGCGGCGCCGGAGCCGTTCCACAGCGCGTGCGCGGTGCCGTCGAGGGTGCGCACGACCAGGTCGCCGGTCACCGGATCGGCGGACTCGACCAGCGCGTCCGCCCAGTCGGCGGGTGTGGCGGCGGCCAGGCGTGCCTGGATCAGGTGCAGCGCGTGTCCCGGTGCGATCGAGGAGCAGCGGCCACCCGCGCGGCACATGCACGTCGCACGCTCGCTCACCTCGAGGGGTGACAGGCGGTGGGGCGACGTGGACACGGTGGTCTCCTTCGGTTCGGCGTTCCGGCCACAGTAGGCGGCGCGGGCGGCGGGACGCGAGGGCGGGCGACATCGGGCGAAACAATCGGGTGTAGGCTCGCCGGGTGCTGTCGTCGATGAGCGCCCTCGGGGCGCGGAGCGGAGCCGCAGGCGCGTTCAGCGCCGCGGGCAGAGGCTGAGGACCGGCCGGAGGCGGAACCCCCGTCCCCGGTGCTGCACCGTACCCGGCTCCTGTCCGGGGTCCTCCACCTGAACCGACTCGCCGCACGGCGACCGTCCGAAAGCACACACCCATGCGTCCCCTCGACGAGCGCGACATCCGCGCCTCCTTCCTCAACGCCTCCCGCAAGGAGGTCTCCGACCTCACCCTGCCCGCCGGTTTCGCCGACATCGACTTCGATCGGCTCGATTTCCTCGGCTGGACCGACCCCAAGCAGCCCCGTCGCGCCTACGTCGTGACCTGGGTCGACGATGCCCCGGTGGGCGTGCTGCTGCAGCGCGCCGAACAGCGGGTGCTCGCCCGCGCCCAGTGCTCGTGGTGCGAAGACGTGACCCTCCGCAACGACGTGCAGCTGTTCGTCGCCCGCAAGGCCGGTCCGGCCGGACGCAAGGGCGACTCGGTCGGCGTGCTGGCCTGCGCCGGGTTCGAGTGCAACCGCTCGGTGCGGATGCTGCCGCCCCTCGCGTACCAGGGCTACGACCGGGAGCTCGCGCGCGACCTGCGGATCATCCGGCTGCAGGAGCACGTCACCGGGTTCCTGGCCGAGGTGGCCGGGACCGCCTGAGGCCGTGGGCGGCGGGCCGGTGCGTCCTCAGCGCCGGTCCGCCACCGCCGGATCCGGAGTGTCCGCCCGATCCACCCCGGCCGCCGTGACGGCGCGCACGTGCGCCAGCGCCGGCGCGGACAGCTCGGCCGAGAGCGCCGTGAACCGCTCCACGCTGCGGGCGCCGGGCCAGTCCGCCGGCAGCATCGACGCGGGCAGCCCGGGGTCGGTGTAGGGCAGCACGCGCCACCGGTCGAGCAGGTGCACGTACGCGGCGAACGGCTCGGGTGGCAGCGTGCTGAGCGACGCCTGGAAGGCGAGGTGCTCCGTCCGCAGCGCACCCAGGTCCCACCACTGCGCTGCCGCCTCCACGAGGGTGCCGGCGGGAGCGGGGGCCACGGCGTCGAACAGCGTCGCCCACTGCCGCGCGCCGAGCTCTTCCAGGATCTGCGTCGCCTCGTCGCGCAGGTGACCGGGGCAGATCCACAGGGCGGGCGACACCACGCCCGCGCCGATCCACTGCAGCCGGCGACGCAGCTGATGCCGCACGCTGCGGGCGCTCTCCGGGATCGAGAACGACACCAGGCACCACGGGTCGGTGTCGCCCATCTGCCGCATGGTGAAGATGCGCCGGTCGCCGCGCTCCAGCATGGGCAGCGCCTCCGGGTTCAGGCGGTATCCCGCGGTCTCGCCGCGCTCGGCCAGCAGCAGCCCCTTCTGCTTCAGGCGCGTCACGCCCGTGCGGGCCTGGGCGGCCGGGATCCCCAGCTCGCCCGCGAGGTGCACGAGATGCGCGGCGGAGATCCAGCCGCCGAGGGGCCGCAGATACAGCCCGATCAGCGTCCGCAGCAGCGACGCCGTGCTGCCGGGGCGGGCATCGATGTCGTCGCGCACGCCGGTCGGCGCCGCCTCAGTCGTCATCGGACTCCAGGGCGTCGCGCACGGCCAGCACGCCCGTGATCGTCTCGACGTGCGAGGTGCTGAGCGGGGAGAGTCCGAGGCGGATGCCGTCGGGGAAGCGGAAGTCGGGGATGATGCCGTCCGCCCAGAGCCGGCGGGTGACGTCGCGGAAGTCGGGGTGGCCGATCGTCACATGCCCGCCGCGTCGCGCGGAGTCGCGGGGGCTCAGCAGCCGCACGCCGAGCGGGGCGAGCACCTCGTCGTACGCGCGCACCGCGAGATCGGTCAGCGACTGCGACTTGGCCCGCACCCCCGCGATCGTCGACTGCTCGATCAGGTCGAGCATCCCCTGCATCGCGAGCATCGAGGTGACGGGCGGCGTACCGCTGAGCAGCTGCCGGATGTCGCCGCTCGGCACGTACTCCGGCCCCATCGCGAAGATGTCCTCCGCGCTCCACCACCCCTGGATCGGCTGCCGGAGCACCCCCTGCAGCCCGTGGCGGAGGTACGCGAACGCGGGGGAGCCCGGGCCGCCGTTCAGGTACTTGTAGGTGCAGCCGACCGCGAGGTCGACGCCCCACGCGTCCAGCTGCATCGGCACGACGCCGGCCGAGTGACACAGGTCCCACATCATGAGCGCCCCCGCCTCGTGCGCCGCCGCCGTGATGCCCGGCATGTCCGCCAGCGCGCCCGAGCGGTAGTCCACGTGGCTGAGCGACACGAGCGCGGTGCGGTCGGACACCGCGGCCGTCACGTCGTCCACCGTCACGCCGTGCACCGGGTCGGGTTCCAGCCAGCGGATGGTCAGCCCGGTCTCGGCGGCGACGCCCTCGGCGAGGAACCGGTCGGTGGGGAAGTTGCCCGTCTCGATCACGAGCTCCGTGCGGGCGGGGTCGGCGGCGGCCGCGGCGCGCATGAGCTTGTAGATGAGCACGCTGGTCGAGTCGGCCACGACGGTCTGCCCGGTGGCGGCTCCGAGCGCGACCTCGCCGATGCGGTCGCCCAGGCGCATCGGCAGTTCCATCCACCGCTCGTCCCACGAGCGGATGAGCCGGGTGCCCCAGTCCTCGCGCACGAACGCGGCGAGCTTCTCCGGCATGTCCCGCAGGGGGCGGCCGAGGGAGTTCCCGTCGAGGTAGGCCGTGACCCCCGGCGCCTCGGCGAACGCGTCGAGGTGCGCGGCGAGCGGGTCGGCCGCGTCGAGGGCGCGGGCGGCGTCGAGCAGGGCGGCGTCGGAGGAACGGTCGGTCATGTCACACCTTCAGGTCGGCGGCGGTCAGCGGGCGGGCGTCGAACGGATCGGTCGAGCCGTCCGGGAGCAGGAGCAGCAGCGCGCCGGGCTGCCGCGGGTCCACGGGGGCGAGGGCGCGCAGCAGGGCGGCGTCGTCGAGCCCCGCGCGGCGGAGGGCGTCGAGCTCGGCGGGGTGGAGGTCGACCGGGGTGGGGCCGTTGCCCATGTCGGTGCCGTAGAGCACGGTGCCCCCGGCGGCGTGGAACCGTCGCACGTTGTCGACGGCGATGCGCAGGGCGGCGGGGTCGTGGATCGCGAGGGTCGAGATCCAGGACACCGAGGCCGCGTGGCGGGCGACCTCGGCGTCGTCGAGGCGCTCGGTGAACGGCGCGTGCGCGAGGCGGGTGGCTCCGAGGCGTGCGGCCCGCTGCGCCTCGCCGGGGCCCTCGGCGTGCACGACCACCGGCAGGCCGTGCGCGTCCGCGCGCTCGACGATCGCGTGGACGAGCGCGTCGGCGAACACCGGACCGGCCGTGCTGTTGCCGGCGACCTTGAGGAGGGCGACCCCGGCGGCCGCGAGCTCATCGACCGCGGCGACCGCGGCAGCCTCGTCCGCGACCTCCCGCACCGATCCCGCGGGGGCCCAGTCGCGGTCGGACGGGTAGCCGCCGGGCGGGGTGAGGAACGCTCCGGCGTACCGGACCTCGACGGCGTGATCGGGGGTGGCCGAGGTGTGCACCGCGAGCTCACGCAGCACCGCGGTGTTCCCGCCCAGGTCGTCGACCCGGGCGAGGCGCGAGGTGCGCAGCAGGGCGTGGTCGACGAGCTGCAGGTGCACGTGGTGGTCGGTGAAGCCGCCGACGACCCCGCCGGGGACGCGGGGGAGGCCGGGGGCCGGAGTCTCGGCGCGGAGCCGCACGTGTTCCGCGGTCGCCTCGACGACGCCGTCGCGCCACCGGGTGCCGTCGAAGTACGTCGCGGCGTGCATCTCAGCCGCCGATCTCGGTGCGGACGGTGTAGAGCTCGGGGAAGAACGTGAGGTCGAGGGCGCGCTGCAGGAATCCGACGCCGCTGGAGCCGCCCGTGCCGACCTTCATGCCGATCGTGCGCGACACGGTCTTGAGGTGCCGGAACCGCCAGAACTGGAAGTTGTCCTCGAGGTCGACCAGGTCTTCGCACGCCTCGTACAGGTCCCAGTGCGTGCCGGGGTCCTGGTAGATGGCGCGGATCGCGGGGACCAGCGCCGGGGTCTCGCGGTAGGGCTCGCGCACGTCGCGGTCGAGGATCTCGGCCGGAACGGGCAGTCCGCGGCGGGAGGCGTAGCGCAGGAACTCGTCGTACAGCGTGGGCTTCTCCCACTCGGCGGTGAGCAGCGCCAGGTTCGCGGGATGGTCGCGGAAGACGCCGAGCATCTTCTCGTTCTTGTTGCCCAGCGCGAACTCCACGGCGCGGTACTGCACCGACTGGAAGCCGGACGAGGTGCCGAGTGAGCCGCGGAACTGCGCGTATTCGGTCGGGGTGAGGGTGGCGAGCACGGACCACTGCTGCGTCATCACGTCTTGGATCTTCTTGACCCTGGCGATGCGCTTGAGGGCTTCACGCAGGTCGTCGGCGGCCAGCAGCGTGCGCGCGGAGGACAGCTCGTGCAGCACCTGCTTGAGCCACAGCTCGGTGGTCTGGTGCTGGATGATGAACAGCATCTCGTCGTGGTGCTCCGGCTGGCTCACGGGGTGCTGTGCGGTGAGCAGCTGATCCAGGGCGAGGTACGAGCCGTAGGTCATCCGTCCGGTGAGGTCGGTGACGATGCCGTCTTCCAGGGCGCGCTGGTTCTCCGGGTGCATGCGGAAAACATATCACTTCCGTGGCGACCGTCACAGGAGTGAAATGTTCTCAGCGGGTGGTGTGCTTCCCCAGGAACGCGATCGTCTCGTCCAGAGCGGTCCGGGCATCCGGCAGGTCGAGGTGGAACTGGTACTCGTGCGGCAGGGCGGGCTCGTGATCCATCGGCCAGAACAGCGTCGTCACCTCCACACCCAGGGACTCGAGGCGCTTCGCCATCGGGATCGACTGGAGCCAGGTGAGACCGTCGCCGTTGCCGCCGGAGATGTAGGTGGCGGGGAAGTCCGCGGTGACCCAGTCGAGCGTCGACATCGTCGACCCGGTGGAGTCCTCCGCCCAGGTCTTGGTGCCCGAGTACGCCCACATCGCGGTCTTGAGGCCCCAGCCGGCGATGCCGTCGAGCTCGGCCAGGGCCGCGAGGTCGTACACGCCGCAGTTGAGGATCGTGGCGGCGAGCTGGCCGGCCTTCAGCGACGGGTCGATGCCGACGATCTCGGCGTAGTCGGGGTTGGTGATGAGCGCGGCCATCTGGCTGGCGAGCTGGCTGCCGGCGGAGTCGCCCGCGAGCACGATCTGGTCGGGGTCGATGCCGAGTTCCGCGGCGTGCTCGTCGATGTAGGCGAGGGCCTGGTCGAGCTGCCGCACGGCGAGCGGGTACACGCCCTCGGGCCCGATCCTGTAGTTCACCCCGACGGTCGTGTAGCCCTCGGCCGCGAGGATCCGGAGGTACGGGTCGACGTTCTCCTTCTCGCCCGAGATCCAGGCGCCCCCGTGGATCCACACCACGGTCGGCAGTGGACCGTCGGCGTCGGCCGGGCGGAACACGTCCATCGTCGTGTCGGTGCCCGCGTCGCCGTACGCGATCCCCTGCTGCACGTCGAGCGCGGTGTCGGGCACGTGCTTGTCCATCTCGGCGGCGGTCTCGTCGCCGCCCTTCGTGAACACCGCGCGGATGACCATGGCGGACGGCCAGGGGGTGAGGCTGCTGATGAGGGCGACCACGGCGGCGACGGCCACCACGATCACCACGATCACCTTCGTGCGGTGCCAGGGCTTCCGGGCCTTCGTGGGGTGGACGGACTCTCCGGTGTGCGCATCGGTGCTCATGGACCCTCCCGGCAACAGTGTGCCAGTATTCCGGCTGGTCGAATCGCCGGTGCGGGCGGGTGTGTCCTGGCGCCCCGTGCGATCGCGGCCGTCCCTGCGGGCCCGGGCCCGGGGAGGGGCTCAGCGGGAGAGGCCGCCGATGAGCAGCCGCAGGCCGTAGGCGTAGGCGCGGTCGACGTCGCCGCCCAGGCGGAAGGCGCCCGCGAGCTCCATCTGCAGGAACCCGGTCGCCCAGGCGGTGAAGAGCCGGGCGGCGTCGAGGGCGTCGTCGTCGCCGACCGTGGCCGCGCACGCCCGGATGACCGGTGCCGCCGAGCGCTCGAGGGCTTCCTGCGGCACGGGTGCGGCGAACATCAGCCGGAAGCCCTCGGGGTGCGCGTGCGCGAAGGCGCGGTAGGCGGTGGCGAGCTCGGCGAGGTCGTCGCCGGCCCTCTCGAGGCGCTCGCCCAGCGCGTCGACCGTGGCGGTCGCCACCGCGGCGAGCAGTGCCTCGCGATCCTTCACGCGCTTGTAGAGCGAGGGGGCGCGCACGCCGACGCGCGTCGCCACGGCCTGCATCGTGAGGCCCGAGGGACCGGACGCCTCGAGGATCTCTCGTCCGGCGGTCACGATCGCGTCGGTCGTGGTGCGTTCGGGGGTCGGCATGCATCCTCCAGTGATGGCTATTGACAGTAGCCATCATAGCTACGTATCGTAGCTATCGCAATCATCCGAGAGGACCCGCCATGCAGCTCGCCCCGCACCTCCACCGCCTCGGCAACGACATCGTCGCCTCGTACCTGATCGACCTGCCCGAGGGCATCACGCTCATCGACGCCGGTCTGCCCGGACACTGGAAAGACCTGCAGCACGAGCTGTCCGCGATCGGTCGTCCGCTGTCCGACGTCCGCGGTCTCGTGCTCACCCACGGCGACAGCGACCACATCGGGTTCGCCGAACGCCTGCGCCGCGAGACCGGCGTGCCCGTGATCATCCACGCCGCCGACGCCCACCGCGTGCGCACGGGCGAGAAGCCCCGGACGCCGATGGGGCCCGCGCGCCCGCTGCCGATGCTGGGCTTCCTCGCCTACGGCCTGCGCAAGAACGCGCTGCGCACGCCACACGTGACCTCCGTCGTCGAGGTGGAGGACGGTGCGGTGCTCGACCTGCCGGGTGCCCCGGTGGTCGTCGGTCTGCCCGGCCACTCGCCCGGCAGCATCGCGGTGCACGTGCCGGCGGTCGACGCGGTGTTCGTGGGCGACGCGCTCACCACGCGGCACGTGCTCACCGGGCGCGAGGGTGCCCAGCCGGCTCCCTTCACGGATGCACCCGCAGAGGCCCTGGCGTCGCTGGACCGGCTGGCCGCGCTCGACGCGTCGTGGGTGCTCCCCGGGCACGGCGCTCCCTGGCGCGGCTCCCCGGCCGACATCGCCGCCGCCGTCCGCGCCGCCGCCTGACCCCGTCCGCTCCGGTCGCGGTGCCCCGGTCGCGGTGCCCCGGTCGCGGTGCCCCCGGTCGCGGTGCGGATCGAAAACACGCCCGGGTGGGACTCGCGCGGCCCGTTTTCCACCCCGCACCGTCTAGGGGGCGGGTTCTGGATCAAAAAGGGTCCGGGGGGTGCCCCGGGCGGTGCGTTTTCCACCCCGCACCCGCGCCCCGCACCGCACCCACGCCCCGCGCGCGCCCGCGAGCACGCGGGGTCAGCGCGACAGGAGGGCGGACGTCTCGGCGACCGTGATCTGCGGCGGGTAGAGGCTCATGACCTGCACCGCGGCGGCGTGGTTCTCCGCCGTGGAACCGGCGCAGGCGTCGGCGGCGACGGTCACCAGGGCCCCCGCGTCCGCGGCAGCGAGCGCCGTGGAGATCACGCAGCAGTCGGTGGACACGCCGGCCAGCACCACCGGCGCGCCGTGTCCCACCACCGCCTCCAGCTCCGCGCCCCACTTGCCGAACGTGGGTAGGTCGAGCGTCGGGTGCGGGGACAGCCCGCGCGCCGCGGGAACCAGGTCGAACAGTGCGTCGTCGGCCGGGCGGTCGGCGAAGGGCCACGCGGCGAAGTAGTCGCCCCAGGAGGTGGAGCGGTCGGCCGTGGGCAGCCACCGCGTCACCAGCACGCGGTCGCCGAACGCGTCGGCGAGCCGCCGGATGTTGCCCATCGCGTCGTCGAAGAACGGCGACCCCCACGCGGAGTCGGGCGAGGCGAAGATGTGCTGAGGGTCGATCACGACCAGCCAGGCGTCCCGTGAACCCGGGCCGGCGGTCGTGGTCACGCCGCCTCCTGCCGCCGGATCTTCCCCGCCCTGGCGAACCAGGTCACGACGAACGACAGCACGAGCGCGAAGAACACCCCGAGGTTGGCGTACGCCCAGTCGCCGTCAGCGCCGCCGACCAGGAACAGCAGATACCCCTGCCAGTTGTTCCACGGGGCGGCCTCGGCGAAGCCGTTGAGCACGAATCCCCAGCCGATCACGCTCGCGACCACCAGGGTGACGATCGAGGTCCAGTCCCAGGCGCCGTAGCGGCCGCGGCTGTCGAACAGCGCCTGCTCGTCGTAGTCGGCGCGGCGGCGGAGGATGTCGGCGATCAGGATGCCGGCCCAGGAGGCGAGCGGCACGCCGAGCGTGATGAGGAAGCTCTGGAACGGGCCGAGGAAGTCGGTCGCGAAGAACACCACGTAGATCGTGCCGAGCGTGAGGATGACCCCGTCGATCGCGGCCGCCGACGGGCGCGGGATGCGGATGCCGAGGCTCAGCAGGGTCAGGCCGGAGGAGTAGATGCCCAGCACGGCGCCCGACACGAGCGCGAGGACCGCGGTGAGCAGGAACGGCACCAGCACCCAGAGCGGGAGGATGCTCGCGAGCGCGCCGATCGGGTCGGCCGCGATCGCCGTCAGCAGGTCGTCGTCGGAGCCGCCGAGCAGCAGGCCGAACACGACGAGGATGACCGGCGCGACCGAGCCGCCGATCGTGTTCCAGGCGACGATCGCGCCGTCGGAGGCCGTGCGCTTCTGGTAGCGCGACCAGTCCGCGGCGATGTTGATCCAGCCCAGGCCGAACCCGGTCATCACCATCACGAGTGCGCCGATCACCTGCCCGATGCCGCCGTCCGGACGCGCGAGCACCACGCCGAGGTCGATGCTCGGGATCGCGAGGACGATGTAGAGCACGGTCACCACGCCGGTGACCCAGGTGAGCACCGACTGCAGGCGCATGATCGTGTGATAGCCCAGCACGGACGCCGTGACGATGAGCGCGGCCACCACGACGGTCGCGACGATCTTGAGCCACAGGCTGTCGCCGTCGCCGCCGAGCTGCGTGATCACGGTCGCGGTGGCGAGCACGGCCATGATCGCCAGGAACGTCTCCCAGCCGATCGAGGTGAGCCAGGAGACGATGCCGGGGATCTTCTGCCCCTGCACGCCGAACGCCGCCCGCGAGAGCACCATGGTCGGCGCCGAGCCGCGCTTGCCCGCGATCGCGATCAGCCCGCACAGCAGGAACGACACCACGATGCCGATCACCGACACGAGCGTCGCCTGCCAGAACGAGATGCCGAAGCCGAGCACGAACGAGCCGTACGACATGCCGAACACCGACACGTTCGCGGCGAACCACGGCCAGAAGAGGTCGCGCGGCTTCGCGGTCCGCTCGGATTCGGGGATGATCTCGATGCCTGCGCGCTCGATGAGAGCCGGCCTGATGTCGGTCATCTGCTCATGATGGCACTGCTGCGCCGGTGCGGGGCTCAGCCGGCGAAGAACGCTCCGGCCACGCGTGTCAGGTCGTGCAGGTCGCTCACGCCGGCGAGCTCCCGCGCCGAGTGCATCGACAGGATCGGGATGCCCACGTCGACCGTGCGGATGCCCAGGCGCGTCGCCGTGATCGGTCCGATGGTGGAGCCGCAGGGCACGCCGTTGTTCGACACGAACTCCTGCGTGGCGACGCCCGAGCGCTCGCACCACTCCCGCCAGGCGGCGCTGCCGACCGCGTCCGTGGCGTAGCGCTGATTGGCGTTGAGCTTGAGGATGGGGCCGGAGCCGAGCACCGGCTGCACCACGGGGTCGTGGCGGCCGACGTAGTTGGGGTGCACCGAGTGACCCACGTCGCTCGACAGGCACCACGACGCGGCGTAGGCCCGACGGCGGGCCGACGCGTCGGCGCCCAGCCCGTCGTAGACCCGCTCCAGCACGTCCTCCAGGAACGGGCCGGCCGCGCCGGAGCGCGACTCCGACCCGAGCTCCTCGTGGTCGAACGCGGCGAGCACCGCGATCGGCGCACCAGCGGCGGGCTCGTGCGCCTGCAGCGCCACCACGCCGGCGTGCACGGAGGCGAGGTCGTCCAGGCGACCGGAGGCGAAGAAGGCGCTGTCCTTGCCGAACACCGCGCCGCGTGCCGCATCGGCCACCACCACGTCGTAGCCGCGGATGTCAGACACCGACACCTCGGCGGAGGCCGCGAGCTCCGCGAGGATGTCCGCCTCGGACGGGTCGCCCAGTCCCCACACGGGCTGCGTCTCGGTCTGCTTATCGAGCGCGAGGCCGTTGTTCACGCCGCGGTCGAGGTGGATCGCCAGCTGCGGCAGTCGCAGCAGGGCACCCGTGTCGGCGAGCACGACGCGGCCGTCGGCGAGGGCCAGGCGACCGGCGAGGCGCAGCTCCCGGTCGAGCCAGGAGTTCAGCAGCGGGCCGCCGTAGACCTCGACCGCCGCCTGCAGCCACCCGCGGACACCGGTCGTGGGCTGCGGCTTGAGCTTGAAGCCAGGGGAGTCGGTGTGGGCGCCGAAGACCTGCACGGGCGTGGTCGCGGTGGCGTCGGCGGGGACGACCCAGGCGATCGCGGCTCCGTCGCGCACCACGACGTACCGCCCGCCCGCGGCGGACGGCCACCCGTCGTGCTCGTCGAGCCGCGTGAACCCGGCGTCCTCCAGGCGACGGGCGACCTCGGCCGCGGCGTGATAGCTGGAGGGGGAGGCGGCGACGAAGTCGGCGAGGTCCTCGGCGTGGGCGAGAGCGACCGGGGTGACGGGCATGGGCATGACCTTCCTGCGCGGGGTGTCTTTCGAGCGTAGTCGCGACCGGCGTTCCCCTCCGGTTCACCTCGGACGGCTAGGGTGGTCCCGATAGCGCCTAGGGTTCCGGGGTCCGCACCCGTCTGGTCCGAGCGGCGCCACGGTCCGCTCCCGTGAGCGGGCCGTCATCTGACAGGACAAAAGCCCGGAGGACCCTGTTCGTCGTGCCTGCGCCGAACGGAAGGGTCTGTCGTGTCCCCACTCGCCTTCGTCCTGGTCCTCGGTGCCGCCGTCGCCCACGCCGCCTGGAACGTGATCGCGCACGGCATCCGCCGCGCCGGCTCACCGTTCCTGTGGTGGGGCGCGGTGGCCAGCACGGCCGTGTGGATCGGGGCGGTGCCGTTCACGGGGGGCCTCGGCACGTCCGACCTCGCCTCGTTCGCCCTCGGGGTGGGTGTCTCGGCCGTGCTGCACGTGGTGTACATGGCGGTGCTGCAGCGCGGCTATCGCGAGGGCAGCCTGTCGACCGTGTATGCGACGGCGCGCGGGACCGGTCCCTTCCTGTCGGTGATCGTCGCGGTGGTGCTGCTGGGGGAGCGGCCGTCGGGCATCGCACTGGTCGGCGTCGCCGCGGTGATCGTCGGCGTGGTGGCAGTCGGGCTGGTCGACCGGGGGAGCGGCGGAGGGCGGGGCGTCGACCTCGGCCTGGTGTTCGGGCTGCTGACGGGCGTGGCGATCGCGGTGTACACGATCTGGGACACGCATGCGGTGCGCACGTGGAGCCTGTCGCCGGTGGCCTTCATGGTGGGCACGACCCTGCTGCAGGTGCCGTTCTACTCGATCGCGGTCCGTCGCCGCTGGCCCGCGGTGTGGGCGCTCGGGCGTGCCCAGTGGCGCCGCATCCTGGCGTTCGGTGTGCTGTCGCCCCTGTCGTACATCCTCGTGCTGTCGGCGATCCAGATCGCTCCGGTCGCGCTGGTCGCGCCGTTGCGCGAGGTGAGCGTGGTGCTGGTGAGCCTGTTCGGCGCGGTCGTGCTCAGGGAGTCGCGGCCAGGGTGGCGGGTGGGCGCCTCGCTCATCGTGCTGACCGGCATCGTGCTGCTTGCGCTGTGACCCCCGCGGTTCCATTCTGGAGATGGCGCGGGGTGGAAGAACGACAGCCCTCGGACCGTCGACGCCGACGGTCCGGAGATGGATGCAGGTGTGAGCACTCTCCCGGATCCCCGCGGCGCGCGCGGTGCGCCAGCGGAATGCCCGCGTGCCGCGCGAGGCACGGGGTCAGCGGAAGGTGACCAGTCCCGCGTGCGCGGCCGTGACGAGGATCTGCACGCGGTCGCGCAGGTGCCACTTCGACATCATGCGCCCGAGGTGCGCCTTGACCGTGCCCTCCGACACGATGAGCGCCTTGGCGATCTCGGCGTTCGACATGCCCTTCGCGAGGCACTGCAGCACCTCTTCCTCACGGTCCGTGAGCGGTTCGAGGGCATCGGCGGCGGTCGCGGCGGGCGTGGAGTCGCGCACGTGCCGGATCAGCATGGAGGCGATGCGCGGGGACAGCGAGCTCTGGCCGGCGAACACCTCGCGCACGCCGGTCACGATGTCCTCCGCGCTGGAGTCCTTGAGCAGGTAGCCCGACGCCCCGGCGCTCAGCATCGGCAGGACCGTGTCGCTGCCGTCGAGGGTGGTCACGGCGAGGATCCGCACATCGGGCCACCGTTGCGCGATGGCCGCCGTCGCCTCGATGCCGTTCATCTCGGGCATCTGGACGTCCATCATGACGACGTCCGGCTTCTCCCGTTCCACCGTGGTGAGGGCCTCGCGACCGTCCTCCGCCTGCGCCACGACCGTGATCTCCGGCGCGCGCGACACGAAGTGGGACAGCGCGGAGCGGACCAGTGGATCGTCATCGACGATCACGACGCGGATTTCCTGCATGGAGGAAGCCTAACCGCGCTGCACCCGCGGATCCGCGCTGTAGACCTTTGGCCATCGAGGTCTGGACTCAAGACAGATGTGCGCGCTCAGCGTCGTCGAGAAGATGAATACAGACATCGACAAACGACTACAAAATGGAGGTGAACGTAATGACTTTCTGGCAGCAGGTTGGCAAGCTCTTTGGTTTCATTCGCTAGGATAGCTGGCGATTAGGAGATAGCGCACCATGGCCTTTGACCAGTCGAGACGGGCGGTGCCCGACATCTTCCGACTCGGACGAGGTGAGCGACTCACTCGCGTGGAAAGCATCGTCATTTTGGCGATCATCTGCGTCATGATCGCGATTGACGTCTCTACCTTCTTCACGGATCCCACCGTGAATCCCCTCGCGTCAGCGGTGAGCATCGCGTCCACCGCGGCGACGCTCCTCTTTCTGTGGTCTCCGCTGGTCGCCACCGTCGCCATGGGAGCAGTTCTGGCGACTTCGTTCTTGATCGGCACCGAGTCCCAAGTCCTGATCACTGTCGCCCTCGCATCGGCTCTGGTTATGAGGCTTGGGTGGACGCCGCTGATCCTCTCTTACACGGGTGTATTCCTCGTCGCCACGTCAGTAATGGCGTACGGTGACTCCGACGTTCCGGTGAACGTCGGCATCTATCTCATCGCGGCGACCGTCGCCGGGGCCATCGGTCTCGGACTCCGACTCGCCTTCGACCGCGGGCGCCGACTCGAGATCGAGCTCGAGGCAGCGGCCGAACAGGAACGCGAAGCAGTGCTCGCCGAGCGGCGATGGATCGCCGGCGAGTTGCACGACAGCATCGCGCACCACCTCACGGTGGTGTCGCTGCACGTGCAGATGCTCGAGGACCCCGGAACCAGTGACGATTCGCGTGAGGCCATCCGGGTGGCCGCGCGCAAGGCCATGACCGATCTCCGGTTCGTGATCGAGCTGGCCGACGACGGGCCCCGGTCGGCAGGCATGCCGACGGGCGACCTCGTCGCGGCGATCGACGAAGCACGCACCGAGTTCGCGGCCGCCGGGCACACGGTGGTGTGCGAAGGCGACCCGGGCGACGAGCGCATCCCGCGCGCCGTGGAGATCGTGCTGGCGCGCATCGTGCGCGAGTCCGCCACCAACATCTTGAAGTACGCCGGCGAGGGCACGGTCGAGATCCGTCTCGCCGTGGACGACGACACCGCGCACCTGACCCTGCGCAGTCCCCTTCCGACCACGCCCCGCCGCGAGCTCTCGTCGAGTCGCACGGGCCTCGGCCGCATGGCCGAGCGCGTCATGGGCGCGAGCGGTGAGTTCAGCGCGGGGGAGGTCGACGGGCACTGGCTCGTGTCGGCCGCACTGCCGGTGGCCTGAGGCGCTACAGTGGCAGAGTGCGCTGCGTGCGCGCGAACAGACCTAGACGAAAGTCTAAAAAGGTCTCGACTTTCGGCACTTCAGAGCCCAATTCGCACCGGCATATGCTGAAAGCTCCCCAGATAAAGCGTCCCCAGCGCTGCGATCGCGGGCGCGATCTTTCTGGCTTCTGAACACTCCCGTGCCCGCGATCGCGAATCTGTTTCCGGCCCCTTTCCATTGCGGCCGAATCCCTCTCCTCACGCACCCACGGCGCGCATGAAGTGCCCATCGGTCGAGATGCCGGACGCCGCCACCGTGAACCGGACCACCTCGCTGAGGTAGCGGTCCTCCGAGGCCTCGAAGACGCGTCCGTCGGCGTCGCGCGACGTGCGCGTGAGTCGCAGGATGGGTGCGCCCCGCGGAACCCGCAGCAGGCTCGCGTCCTGCTCGTCGGCTGCGACGGCATCGATCTCGTGCCGCAGCGTGACGATCGGATGCCCGAGGGAGGCCAGGTACTCGGTGATCGAGACCTCGTCCAGATCGACCTCGAACAGCCGACGCCCGACGTCTTCGGTGTAGGCGAGGCGCTCCAGCATGGTCGGCCGCCCGTCGAGGAGGCGCAGGCGGACGACGCGGACGATGGTGTCGTCGCGCCCCACGCCGAGCGCGGGGCCCAGGTCACCGGCGCGGCGCAGGCTGAGCTCCTGCGTCTCGGCGCCGGGGGTCACGCCGAGCTCGCGCGCCCAGCGCGTGAACGGCACCGACACGTCGACCGCCTGGTTCGCCTTACGCGCGACGACGCGCGCCGGGCGTCCGCGACCGGTCTCGATCAGCCCCTCGGCGCGCAGCGCCGCGAGCGCGTTGCGGATCGGGCCGCGGGAGGTGTGCCAGCGCTCGGCGAGCTCGGCCTCGGTGGGTACGTCGTCGCCGGGGCGCAGCGTGCCGTCGGTAATCCGGGCGCGCAGGTCGTCGGCGATCTGGGTGTACACAGCTTCGGCCACATAGGTACATTACTTCGCCATCGCGCGGATGCCACGGATAGCCGGTGAGTGTTCACCCAGGCGAATGGCGGGTGAACGCGCCCTGAACTCTTCCGAGATAGGTATACATCTGAAGACCGAGCCTGTCAGAGTCGTCGAGGATCACCCCTCCCACCCTGAAAGGTCCACCATGAAGCTCCGTGCTCTCCCCGCCCTCGCCGGCGCTGCGATCCTCGCGCTCGGCCTCGCCGCCTGTGCCGGAACGGCCGAGGCCACCGACGCCCCCGGCGACGCACAGTCCGCCGGCGCGAGCGGGTTCGCCGTCGACGAGAACACGCTGGTCTTCGGCGTCGTGCCCGACTCGGTCGACACCGAGACCAACTACCAGCCCCTGATGGACTACATCGCCGAGGTCACCGGGAAGACCGTCGAGTACCACGAGTCCACCGACTACGCCGCGCTGATCGAGGCCGCCGTCGCCGGGAAGGTCGACGTCGCGTCGTTCTCCGGCTTCACCTACGTGACCGCCACCAACAACGGCGCGAAGCTCACGCCCATCTCGTCGATCATCACCGAGGAGGGCCAGGAGCCCGGCTACTACTCGCAGGCGATCGTCCCCGCCGACAGCGACATCACCAGCCTGAAGGACTTCGCCGGCAAGAAGGTCTGCTTCGTCGACCCGTCGTCGACCTCCGGCTACCTCTTCCCCTCCTACAACCTGCTCGAGGCGGGCATCGACCCCCAGGCCGACATCACGCCGGTCTTCGCGGGCAAGCACGACGTGAGCGTGCAGAAGGTCGGCGAGGGCGTCGAGTGCGAGGTCGGGTTCGCCGAGGACTCCGAGGTCGAGAAGTCCGACAAGGTGAAGGTGATCGACGAGACCATGGTGCCCGGTGCGCCCCTGGTCTACTCCTCGTCCCTCCCGGACGAGGTCGCGCAGGAGCTCGTCGACGCGCTCGGCGAAGTCACGATCGACGACATCATCGCCGCGGGCATCGACGGCGCCGACTCCGACGCGTTCCGCAGCGTGTTCTACGCCACGAAGCCGGTCGACGACGCGTACTACGACCTGATCCGCGACATCTGCGCCGAGACCGAAGCGGAGCAGTGCAAGGCCTGACGGCCTGACACGCCCGTCGTCTCGCCGGCGCTCGCTCAGGAACCCGACTGCGGTTCCTGAGCGAGCGCAGCGGGACGAAGGGCCTCGCACCGGACCCGACCGCACGACAAGGAGATGCCATGACCGCGGCCACCGACACCCTCATCCGCCTCGACGGCGTGACCAAGACCTTCGGCAGCACCACGGCTCTGAGCGACGTGTCGCTCACCGTGGCCCGCGGCGAGATCGTCGTGCTGCTCGGCCTGTCCGGCTCAGGGAAGTCGACGCTCCTGCGACACCTCGACGGGCTCGAGGTGCCCACCGCCGGCACGGTCGACGTGCTCGGCGCCGCGGTCCCCGCGCTCCGCGGTCGGGCGCTGCGCGACCTGCGCAGCCGCGTCGGCTTCATCTTCCAGCAGTTCGAGCTCGTGCCGTCGCTGACCGTGCTGGAGAACGTGCTCACCGGCTCGCTCTCGCGCGTGCGCGGCCCCCGCCTCGGGCTCTGGGGCTACTCCCGCAGCGCGAGGCTGACCGCTCTCGAACACCTCGACCGGGTCGGCCTGCTCGACCGGGCGTACCAGCGCAGCGACACCCTCTCCGGGGGACAGCAGCAGCGCGTGGCCATCGCCCGTGCGCTCATGCAGAAGCCCGACATCCTGCTCGCGGACGAGCCCGTCGCCTCGCTCGACCCCGAGTCCAGCGAGCAGGTCATGGCCCTCATCCGCCGCATCGCCGCCGACGAGGGGCTCACCGTGGTGTGCAGCCTGCACCAGGTGGACCTCGCCATCAGCTGGGCCGACCGCATCGTGGGGCTGAGGCACGGAGAGGTCGTGCTCGACACCCCCACCGACGGCCTCAGCAAGGCGGAGGTCATGGAGATCTACGGACGCGTGGCCACGACGACCGCGGAGATCACGGCCGTGCAGGTCGAGCTCGCCGACGCAGCCACCCCGGCGGGCGTGGCATGACGGCCCTGGACACGGCGGCGGCGCCCGGCACCCGCGGCGGCGCGGCACCGCGCGGGGGCGCACCCACCGGTTCGGGCGGGGCGACCGTCGCGGCCCGTGCGCCCCGGCGCCGGCCCTCGCCGGAGCGCATCGCCGCGGGACTCACGCTCGTCGCGCTGGTCGTGCTCGGTGTGCTCGCGGTGCGCGACGTCGACATCTCGATCCCCGCGATGGTGCAGAGCTGGGGCAACGCGCAGAACTTCCTGGCCCGCGTCGGCGGCCTCTCCTTCCCGGAGCCCGGCGAGCTCCTGTGGCTCATCGCGCTGACGGTGGGCCTCGTGCTCGTGGGCACCCTGCTCGCCGCGGTGCTGTCGGTGCCGATCGCCTACCTCGCCGCCTCCAACACCACCCCGGGAACGGGCTGGCGCGCCGCGGCGCGGTTCGTCGGCGTGCTGACCCGCGCCCTGCCCGACGTGGTGCTCGCGATGGCGTTCGTGCTGATGTTCTCGCTCGGCACCCTGCCCGGCATCCTCGCGATCGGCATCCACTCGATCGGCATGATCTCCAAGATGTTCGCCGACGCGATCGAGCAGATCGACGAGGGGCCGCGCCTGGCGATCCGGGCCGCGGGCGGCTCGAAGCTGCAGGAGTTCACCGCCGGCATCCTCCCGCAGGTGCTGCCGAGCTGGGTCGCGACCGTGCTGCACCGCAACGACATCAACCTGCGCGGCAGCGTCGTCCTCGGCTACGTCGGCGTCGCAGGGCTCGGTCTGGAGATGTCGTACGCGTTCAAGGCGCTCAACTACGGCAAGGGTCTCGGCATCGCGCTCGTGATCTTCGCGCTGTGCATCGCGATGGAGGTCGTGTCGAGCCTCGTGCGCGGGGCCATGCTGGGCGAGCAGCGGCAGACGCGCTCCTGGATGGACCGCCTGGTGCACCCCCGGCTGCGCCGCACGACCGCGCCCACCGCCGCCCGGTCGGAGTGGGCAGCGACACCGCAGACCGCCCTCCGCCGCCCCTGGACCGCGCAGCGCGTGCGCCACACCCTCGCCGGGGTCGCCGCCGTCCTGGTCGTGATCGGCAGCGTCGCGGTGAGCCAGATCACCTGGCTCGACCTCTTCACGTTCTGGGCCAAGCTCCCCGAGGTCGCCGCGCGCTTCTGGCCGCCGTCGTTCGGGAACTACGACGCGCCCGCGATGCTGGAGGCCATGCGCGAGACCGTCGCGATCGCGCTCGCCGCGACCGTGCTCACCCTGCTGCCCTCCCTGCTGCTCGGCTCGCTCGCCGCCCGCAACGTCGCCCCGAACGGAGCCGCGCGAGGGACCGCGCGCCTGCTGCTCGTCGGCATCCGCGGCATCCCGGAGCTCATCCTCGCGATCGTGCTCGTCGTCATCACGGGACTGGGCGCCCAGGCCGGCGTGATCGCGCTCGCGATCGGCGGCATCGGGTTGCTGGGCAAGCTCATCGCCGACTCCCTCGAAGAGGTCGACCGCGGACCGGAGCGCGCACTGCGTGCGGTCGGTGCGACCCGCCTGCAGACCTACGCGGCCGCCACCGTGCCGCAGGGGACCAGGGCGCTGATCGGCCACAGCTTCTACATGCTCGACACCAACATCCGTGCCGCCACCATCCTGGGCATCGTCGGCGGTGGCGGCGTGGGGTACTACCTGCTGAACGCCAGCCAGGGCTCACGCTACGAGACGGTGACCGCGATCGTCCTGATGATCCTGGTGACCGTGCTCGCGGTGGAGGGTCTCGCGATGTGGATGAGGAAGGTGTTCCGATGACCCGCGCGAACGACACCGCCGACGTGGTCGTGATCGGTGCGGGCATCGTGGGGCTCGGCGCCGCGTACGCCGCCGTCCGCCGGGGGCTGCGCGTGATCGTGCTCGACCGCAGCGACCGGCCCGTCGGTGCGACCGTGCGCAACTTCGGGCACCTGTGCATCGGCGCCCAGGGCGGAGACGCGCGGCGCTACGCCGACACCTCGCGCGAACTGTGGCTGCGGCTCGCCCGCGACGCCGGGTTCTGGCTGCGCGAGTCCGGCACGCTCGTGGCCGCCAGGCACCGGGACGAGCTGGACGTGCTGGAGGCCGCGGCGCACGACGGCGGCATCCGGATGCTGGACAGCGCCGAACTGCGCCGCCGGGCACCGCTGCGCGCGGAGGGGCTGCACGGCGGCGCGCTCATCGATGCCGACCTGCAGACCGATCCGCGCACCGCGGCCGCCGCGATCGTGCGCCACCTCGCCGCGAACGGTGTGGACTTCCGCTTCCGCACCGCCGCGACCCGCCTCGCCGACGGACGGGTCGAGACCACGCGCGGTCGCATCGATGCCGGGGTCGTGCTCGTCGCCGTGAACCACGACCTCGACCAGCTGCTGCCCGAGGTCGCCGAGCGGCACGGTGTCGCCCGCTGCGCCCTCGACATGATGCGGGTCGCGGCGACCCTCCCGCGACCGCTCGACGCGCCCCTGCTCACCGGGTGGTCGCTCATCCGCTACGGCCGGTTCGCCGCGACCCCGCAGGCCGCGGCGCTGCGCGAGCGCCTGCACGCCGAACGCCCCGACCTCGCCGCGCTCGACCTCAACCAGATGTACACGCAGCTGCCCGACGGCACCCTGATCCTGGGCGACTCGCACGCGACCGCGACCGCTCCCGCGCCGTTCCAGCCCGAGGCCGCGTTCGCCGCGTTCCTCGCGGAGGCTCTGGCGCTGTTCGACATGCCGGAGCCGCGCGTGATCGAGCGGTGGCAGGGCGTGTACGCCAAGGCCCCGGGCGAGTTCCTCGTCGACCGCGGCGACGACGGCACCCTGGTGATCGCCGCGACCACCGGCATCGGCATGACCTGCGGGCTCGGACTCGCCGAGCTCACCCTCGCCTCGGCCCTCGGCCGGGCACCCGCCCTGGAAGGAACACCATGACCACTCCGATCGAACTCGTCGTCCTCGACATGGCCGGCACCACCGTGCGCGACGACGGCGTGGTGGAGCAGGCGTTCCAGCGCGCCGCCGAGCGCACCGGGGTGGCCGCGCGGCTGCCGTGGGAGGAGGCGCTCGACCACGTGCGCGCCACCATGGGGCAGTCGAAGCTCGACGTCTTCCTGCACCTCGCCGACGGCGACCTCGCCGCCGCGCAGCGCGCCACGGCCGCGTTCGAGGACGCGTATGCGGAGATCGTCGCGGAACACGGCGTGACCGAGATCCCCGGGGCCGCGGACGCGATCCGGAGCCTCAAGGACGCCGGGCTCGCCGTGGCCCTGACCACCGGGTTCGCGCCAGTGACCCGGCAGGCGCTGCTCGACGGGCTCGGATGGGGCGACCTCGTCGACGTGGCGCTCTCGCCCGTGGACGCGGGTCGTGGCCGTCCGGCGCCCGACCTCGTGCTCACCGCGCTGCTGCGCTGCGGGGCCTCGGCGGTGGACGCGGTCGCGGTGGTCGGCGACACCGTGAGCGACGTGCAGTCCGGGCGCCGCGCCGGGGCCGGGTTCGTGGCGGGTGTGCTCACCGGCGCGCACGACCGCGCAGCCCTGAGCGGCGCGGGAGCCCACGCCGTGCTCGCCGACGTCACCGCCCTGCGCGGCGCGCTCGCCCAGCGCGACCTGCTGCCCACCGTCTCCGCGCGCTGAGCATCCGGCCATGGGAACCGTGCTGATCCGCCCGCCCGGTCACCGGAGGGACGTCGCCCTGCGCCCCGCCGCCACCGCCATGGTGTGGATCGGCGACGGGCACCCGCACGAGACCATCGCGGTGCCCGGCGTCGCCCTCGGCGACCACGACGTGCTGGTCGCTGTCGAGATGTCGACCATCTGCGGCTCCGACGTGCACACCGTGCAAGGGCGGCGCGCGGCCCCCACGCCGCTCGTGCTCGGGCACGAGAGCGTGGGGCGGGTCATCGCGCTCGGCGACGCCGGAGCGGACGCGACCGACGGGGCCCCGCTGCGCCTCGGCGACCGCGTGGTGTGGTCGGTCACGGTGTCGTGCGGCACGTGCGACCGCTGCCGCCGCGGGCTCACCCAGAAGTGCCGCGACCTGGGCAAGTACGGCCACGACAGGGTGGGCGTGCACGGCGACCTCACCGGCGCGTTCGCCAGCCACGTGCAGCTGCGCGCGGGGACGGCGGTCGCGCGGGTGCCGGAGTCACTGCCCGCCGCGGTGCTCGCGCCGGCGGGCTGTGCGACGGCGACCGCGTGGGCCGCGGTGACCAGGGCCGCGCGCGACATGCCCCTCGACGGCGCGACGGTGCGCGTGCACGGCGCCGGGCTGGTGGGGCTCTCCGCCGCGGCGATCGCCGTCGAACACGGGGCGGTGGTGGAGGTGCGCGACCCCGACCCCGCGCGACGGGCCCTCGCCGCGCGCTTCGGGGCCACCGCGCTCGACCGGGAGCCCGACGTCGTGATCGAGGCGTCGGGGCACGCGGTCGCGGAGGCACTGGCCGGGGTCGCGGTGGGTGGCACGGTCGTGCTGGTCGGCAGCGTGTTCCCCGCCGAGCCGGTGCCCGTGGATGCCGAGGCCGTGGTGCGGCGCCTGGTCACCGTGACCGGGGTGCACAACTACACGTCGCAGGACCTCGCCGACGCGGTCGCGTTCCTCGCCGGTCGCGGCCGCGCCTACCCCTTCGCGGACGCGGTCGGCGCCGTGCGCTCGCTGCTCGACATCGACGCGGCCCTCACCGAAGCGGCGGCCCCCGGAGCCCCGCTGCGCATCGGCCTCGTGCCGGGCCGCTAGTCCTCGCCGCCCGACCCGCGGCGGGGCCCCGCGGGGTGCAGGCCCTCGGCGTGGAACGCGAGCAGCCGCACCGCGGCGTCGACGCTCGCCGACAGCACCTCGTCGGGGTCGCCCGTGAGCGCGAGCCGCCGGTGGCCCGAGTCCTCCGCGGTCGCCCAGCCGAGGTACACGGTGCCGGCGGGGTGGCCGCCCTCGGGGCCCGGGCCACCGACACCCGTGGTCGAGACGCAGATGTCCGCCTCGAACAGCCGCAGGGCCCCGGTGGCGAGCTGCTCGGCGCACGCCGCGGAGGTGGGGTCGGTTCCCGGCGTGAGACCGAGCACCCGCTCCTTGACCTCGGTGAAGTAGGCCACGATGCCGCCCGCGAACCAGTCGGACGCGCTCTCCCCGGCGCCGATGGTGTTCGCGAGCCGCCCGGACGTGAGCGACTCCGCCACGCTCACCCGCAGACCGCGGGTGCGGGCGAGCTCGCTCAGCCGCTCCAGCTCGGGCGTCTCGTTCGGCGCGGTCATCGCTCGCTGCTCTCGGACGTGCGCGTCATGGGCGATCCTCTCGTCTCGGTCGTCGCGCCACGCGTCCCGCCGCGGCGCCTGATCCGACGGTAGAGGACGGGGCGACACGGACGCAGGGGATTGACAAGGAGAGCGACGGCGTCAAGCCCCTGCCGGTGGTCGTCCGGTCCGGCGAGGGTCGGTCCATCGGACATCGCGAGGAGGCGGACATGGGAGAGCAGACGCGGGACACCGCGGGGATGCGCGCGGTCTTCTGGACGTGGGCGGGCATCATCGCGGTCGGGCTGGCGATCATGATCGCGCTGCCGCTGGGAGGTCGATGACCGTGCGGAGCCGGATCAGGGATCACGCCCTCAGCCTGTTCTTCCTCGCGCTGTTCGCGGCGGCGCTGATCGGCCAGTCGATCGCCGGATACCTGCGCAACAACGACGAGCTCGTGGAGCACGGACAGGCCACGATCGGCTTCCTCGACTTCGTGTGGTCGTCGGACTTCGCGGTCGACGTGGCCGAGAACTGGCAGTCGGAGTTCCTGCAGTTCTTCCTTTTCATCGCCGCGACGATCTGGTTCGTGCAGCGCGGTTCACCCGAGTCCAAGAAGCCGGGAGACGAGGGTCCGGGGAGCGACGCGGATCAGCTGGTGGGACGCCACGCCCGCCCTGACTCCCCGCGATGGGCCAGGGCGGGCGGGTGGCGCGCCGCCGTGTTCGGCAACTCGCTGCTGATCGTGATGGGGGCGGTGTTCCTGCTGTCGTGGTTGGCGCAGTCGCTCGCCGGGACCGTCGTGATGAACGCGGAGAACGCGCAGCACGGCGCGGCGGCGATCACCTGGCTGGACTACGTGGTCTCGCCCGACTTCTGGGATCGGACGCTGCAGAACTGGCAGTCCGAGTTCCTGGCCGTCGGCACCATGGTCGCGTTCGCGATCTACCTGCGTCAGCGCGGGTCAGCCGAATCGAAGCCCGTGGGGACGCCGCATCACACCTCGGCGTCGGAGTCCGACTGAGGCGCGCGCTCGCCGTCGCCGTCGTAGTCGGGGCGCGGCGGCTGCAGCGGCTGGTCGGAGTACTCCCCGCCGAGGCGTCCGCCGTAGGGGCGCCCGTGGTCGGCGAACTCGTCGCGGGCGAAGACCAGCTCCCACGGGCCGACCGTGAACCGCGAGCCGGTGCGCAGCGTCTCGGTGCGCTCGCCGGGGTGCGTGGCGTCGGCGTCGGGGTTCGAGTTCATCTCCCCGTCGGCGTGCAGTGTCACCACGTACTCGTCGCGGTCGTCGTGCACCACCGTGGCGTGCACGGGCTCGGTGTCGGCGAGGCGCAGCTCGTTGCCCGCCGCCGATCCGATGCGCACCTCGTCGACGTCGAGGGCGAACTCGGTGCGCTCGTCGTCGCGGCGCACGCGCAGGCGCGGGTTGCCGGCGCCCCGTTCGGCGTGGGTGGTGCCGGGCGTGTAGCCCTCGTCGGGACGGTCGTCGATGTGGCGTGCGTTCATGGCGGTGCCCTCCTCGGGTGTCATGGCCCCGAGGCTAGTCCGCTCCGGCTTCCCGCGCGCGGGGCTTGACTTCCGTGCCTCGCGCGCTCCAGGCAGCCACTCGGCCCGCGGAGTTGCGGCCCGCCCGGGGCGAGGGCTTACGCTACCCCCAGGGCACGATCCCGGCGGTGGCCGGGCGGGAACCGGATCGACCGAGGAGCATCACCCGATGGGCAAGTTCATCTACGAAGGAAGCGTGAAGAGCGAGATCGAGGATCGCGCCCTCACGCACCTGCAGCTCGTGATCACGGCGAAGCTGCGCCGGGGGGAGCCGTTCCCGTTCAGCTGGCGTGAGGACGCGAGCGTGGGCGGCGGACGCACCACGGTGTGGATCCAGCCGGGCAGCTCGCTCGTCTTCAAGTACTTCGGCAGCCGGCAGCCCTCGATCAACCGCGCCTGGATCGAGGCGCTCGCCTTCACCGCCAACGCCCCCAGCGGCCTGTACCTGGTGCCGGAGCCCGCCGAGGCGGGCGAGCAGCCGGGCGGAGACACCCCGGTCACACCGCCGCTCTGAGGTGTCAACCCCCTGCCCCCGGTCGGCGGTTGCCGTGATGCTCGATCCGAGCACGACACGACAGCCACTCGACACAGGAGGAGCGGACATGACCGACACCACCCGCGACAGCGGCCTCACCGACCCCCGGCACGCGCACCGCGAGGAGGGCTTCCCGGCGCAGAGCCAGGATCAGCCCGGACTCACCGAGCGCACCACGCCCGAACCCGACCACGGCGAGTCCTCGTACGTGGGCCACGGACGGCTCGAGGGGCGACGCGCGCTCATCACCGGCGGTGACTCGGGCATCGGCCGCGCGGTCGCGATCGCCTTCGCCAGGGAGGGTGCCGACGTCGCGATCGTGCACATGCCCGAGGAGCAGGACGACGCGGAGGACACGCTGGCCCTCGTGCGCGAGGCCGGACGCACCGGCGTCAGCATCCCCGGCGACGTGCGGGACGAGGCCTTCGCGACCGACGCGGTGCACCGGGCGCGGACCGAGCTCGGCGGACTCGACGTCCTGGTGCTCAACGCCGCCTACCAGCACGACATCGACGGCTTCGAGAACCTCGACACCGAGAAGATGCGCCGCGTGTTCGACACGAACCTCGCCGGGCTGATCTTCTCCGCGCGCGCCGCCTTCCCCGACCTGGAGCCCGGCGCCAGCATCATCGTCACCTCATCGGTGCAGTCGGCGCAGCCCTCGCCGGGACTGATCGACTACGCCATGACGAAGGCCGCGCAGGTCGCGTTCGTGAAGGCGCTCGCCGAGGAGGCGGGCCCGCGCGGTATCCGCGTGAACGCTGTGGCGCCCGGGCCGATCTGGACGCCGCTGATCCCCGCTACCGGGTGGGGTCCCGAGCGCCTGGAGACCTTCGGGCAGGACACCCCGCTCGGACGCGCCGGACAGCCGGCCGAACTCGCCGGCGCCTACGTGTTCCTCGCGTCGGAGGAGTCGTCGTACGTCTCGGGCACGGTCGTCGCGGTGACCGGGGGCAAGGCCCTCTGAGGCCCCATCGAGCTGCGTGGGCGGCGGGGCGACGGGCTCCCGCCGCCTAAGCTCGTATGGTGCAGAAACCCGCGGCATCCGGCACCCTCGTGGGGGTCGCGCTCGTCATCGGCTCGTGCCTCTCGCTGCCGTTCGGGGCCGCCGTCGCCGCGCAGCTCTTCCCCGTCCTCGGCCCCTGGGGCGTGACCTCGCTGCGGGTCGCGATCGCCGCGGTGCTGCTGGTCGTGCTCGTGCGCCCGAGGGTGCGGGGGTGGACGCGGCAGCAGTGGCTCGCGGCCGTGCTCTTCGGGGTGTCGCTCGCCGCGATGAACGGCTTCTTCTATGCCGCCATCGACCGCATCCCGCTCGGGCCGGCCGTGGCGATCGAGTTCCTCGGCCCGCTCGTGCTCGCGGCCGTGCTCACCCGGCGGCTCGCCGATGCCGTCTGGGTCGCGGTGGCCCTGCTCGGCATGGCGCTGCTCGGCATCGACGGCCTGATCGGCGCGGAGCCCCTCGACCCGCTCGGCGTGGTGTTCATCCTGATCGCGGCCGGCTTCTGGGTGATGTACATCCGGATGAGCGCCCGCGTCGGAGCCCTCATCCCCGGCAGCAGCGGGCTCGCGATGGGGCTCGTCGTGGCGGCGGTGCTGCTGATCCCCGTGGGGGTGCCCGCGGCCGCGACGGTCGCCGCCGACCCGTCGCTGCTGCTGCTGGCCGCGGTGACGGCCGTGCTGTCGTCGGTCATCCCGTACAGCTTCGAGCTGGCGGCGCTGCGTCGCCTGCCGCAGCGGGTGTTCGGGGTGCTGCTGAGCCTGGAGCCCGCGTTCGCGACCCTCGCCGGATGGCTCCTCCTGGGGCAGGACGCGACGGTGCTGCGGCTGCTGGCCGTCGCGCTCGTGATCGCCGCGAGCGTGGGGACGACCCTCGGCGTGCGCCGGGGCCGGAGGGGTGAGGAGCCGTCCGGCCCCTTCACCGCCCCGATCCCGCTGCCTGACTGACCCCGAGGTCACGCGCGGGCGGCGGCGGGCTCCGGCAGGGGGAACCGCCGGCGGAGCACCATGCGCTGCACGAGCGTCCACACGACCGTGACCGTGAGATAGAGCGCGGCCGCGAGCGGGACAAACGCCGCGAACACGGCCGTGAGGTAGTGCAGCGCCGACATCGCCCGCAGCACCCCGGGGGAGCTGAGCGGCGAGTCGTCGCCCTCGACGGGCGCGGGGCGGAACACGCGCCGGGTGACCTCGGCGACCGCGATCATCACCGCCAGCAGCACCCCGAACACCGCGAACGTCGCCGGGGTCGCGGTGCCGCCGAACAGCGCGGAGACCAGGCTTGTGCCCAGCGGGGCGCCGAACAGGTCGTGGGCCAGCAGGTCGTTCGGGTGTCCGGCGATCTCGGGTCGCAGGAACAGCGTGTAGAGCAGCCCGACGACCGGGGCCTGGGCCAGCACGGGGAGCATCCCGGCGAACGGCGAGGTGTTCTCCGAGCGGTAGAGCTCCATCATCTCCTTCTGCAGCCGCTCGGGGTTCTTCTTGTGCCGACGCTGCAGTTCGCGCAGCCGGGGAGCGAGGCGCGCCCTGGTCTGCTCGGCCCTCGCCTGCGAGATGCCGACGGGGATGAGGAGGGCACGCACCAGGAGCGTGACGAGCACCACGGCGAGGGCCGCGGCGGACGGGCCGGCGAGGGGCTCGAGGGCGGTGGAGAGGCCGGTCAGGGCCGTGTAGGCCGCGTTCAGGAGCGCGGCGAGGGGAGGGAAGGCGAAGATGTCCACGGGGGTCCGTTCGTGAGGTCGGGAAGGGTCGGCGAAGGCCGCGCGCTCCCGTCGGAACGGGCTACGCGGCGATCGCGACTCCCGGCGCCCGCGGACGCGGATGCCCCGCGGCATCCGGGTCGCTCTGCGGCAGCAGAGTGCCGACGTCGATGGCGCGGAGGGGATGCGGGGCGTCGGCCTCCGGTCGCTGACGCACGCTCAGCACGACGGCGAGGGTCAGCGCGGTGACCGCGAGGAGGGCCACGGCGAGCCCGAGCGCGGTGGCATCGGGAAGAGCGACGAGCCCGAGCGCGGCCGCGACGATGCCGAGCATCTGCCCGATCCACTGCCGCATGTGCACACCCCGCTCTCTGCCACCGAGGCTAGCAGGGGGCGTCGTCCCGCCCGCGGCCGTCCGCCGCGGGCGTAACGTCGAAGCATGAGCGACCTGCGCACCCTGTTCGGCATCACGCACCCGATCGTCCTCGGTCCCTTCGGCGGGCTGTCGTCCGTCGCGCTCACCGCGGCCGTGAGCAACGCCGGGGGCCTGGGGTCGTTCGGCCTCTATGGCTACGACGGCGACCGTATCCGGGCGACCGGGTCCGAGCTGCGCGCCGCGACCGACCGGCCGTTCGCGCTGAACATCTGGTTGCCGACCGGCGACGAGGTCGAGCCCAACCCGCAGCACACGGTCTTCGCCCAGGCGCTCCAGCCGTTCTACGAGGCCGTGGGGGTCGCGGTGCCGACGCGGCCGGAGCGCTACGTCCCGCCGCTCGACGAGCAGCTCGACGCGATCTGGGCGGTCGCCCCGGCGGTGCTCAGCGTGGTGTTCGGCGTGCCGTCGCCCGAGGTCGTCGCGGAGGCTCACGACCGGGGCATCCGGATCGTCGGCACGGCCACGACGGTGGCGGAGGCCGTCGCGCTCGCCGAGGCCGGTGTGGATGCGGTGGTGGCGACCGGAGCGGAGGCCGCCGGACACCGGGTGTCGTTCCTGCGTCCGGCCGAGGAGTCCCTGGTGGGGACGTTCGCGCTCGTGCCGCAGGTGGTGGACGCGGTCGGAGTGCCGGTGATCGCGGCGGGCGGCATCGCGGACCGCCGCGGCGTCGCGGCCGCCCTCGCCCTCGGTGCCGCCGGCGTGCAGGTGGGGACGGCCTTCCTCGCCACGGACGAGTCCGCGGCGACCGCGGCGCACCGGGACGCGATCCGCGCGACCGCCGCGGACGACACCGTCCTGACCCGGGCGATGAGCGGACGGCTCGCGCGCGGCGCCCGCAACCGCGCCGTGCGGGCGATCGAGGCGAGCGGCACCATCGCCCCCTTCCCGATGCAGAACTGGCTCACGGGGCGCTTCCGCACGGCGGCCGGGGAGCAGAACCTCGGCGAGCTGCAGTCGCTGTGGCTGGGCCAGGCGGCTCCGCTCGCCCGCGGCACCACCGCCGCCGACGTGTTCGCCGAGCTCGCCGCCGGGCTTGTCGATGGGCGTGTCCTCGTCGAGTGGATCCGGGACGAGAGGCTGCCTGATCGACTATCCCGTGCGACCTCTGAGCTTGATAGCCGGATTCGGGAAAACCGGCATGCCTGGGAGTGATTCGTTGGCGATCTCAGTGCACCCGTGTCGGTCTGTGCAGCAAAACGCCCGCACTCCCGTCGGGCGGAAGCGCGGGCGATCGCTGCGGAACTACGCCCACTGCCGGCTCTACTCGCGCGGCGTACGTCGGTTCTTGCGGTGCTTCTTATGTGACCTGCTCGCGATGGCGAAGAACACCACCAAGAAGAACATCGCAGACATCATCACCCAGAGCATGCGGGCAAACCTAACACTTCACGCTCGTGGGAATGAACGACGGGACGTCGAGCTTGAGGCAGCGACCTTCGCCGGACGCGTTGCCTGCCACGGTCGCGATCGCCGCAACTGCGCCCGCACCAACCGTGTACAGCACGGCGCTGACAGCTACCCCGCCAGGCAGCGCTGCGATCGCTGCACCCGCGGCGAGAATGAACCCGACAACGGCGCCTGTGTCTCGCATGCTTCGGGTTTCGGACTTGTTGTAATAGATCGAGAAGTAGTAACCGTGGCCAACGACGCGAGGATCAGCGGTCACGGGGAAAGCGGTGTTCGCGTCCGGTTTGATTCTCTGCAGGAGTTGGTTCCCGACGAGCTCGAAGGACGTTGCAACTTCCGCGCCGTTGGCATCGACGGCCCAGGGAGCGTCGATTGTTGCCAGAACGAATTCGCCGCTGAGTCCGTGCTTCCCCAGAGCGTCACGGAGAACAGGGCCGGGAACGATGTCGTAGCCTCCATCTGAACGCTTCTGAGCAGCCCACCCTTCCGGAATCTCGGTAGCGTACTTGGACACGAGATTCGAATCAGCGTCAGTGAATACCGTCAGAAGCCGCGCGCTCCCATCGGAGAGCACCTGCGCGGTGGTATCCGCGCCGTCTGAACTTCTGCTGTCCTGAGCTGTGAGCGTGAGCGACGGTCCCGAGTCGAGGTCGTACGAAATGCTCGCTTCCTGATGGTGTGCGTTCTCCGCCACCAGTGCGCCCTCCCCTGTGCTCAAGTCGACCGAAGCCGACTCGTGCTGATCGTTGATGACCTGTGCGTTCAGCGGCGCTTGTGCGATGGCATCCGCTACAGGATCACGTTCCTCCGCGCTGGCCGCCGTGACTCCGGATGCCACGAGCGCACCGGAGAGAAGCGCAGCATAGATCGCCAGTCTCGTCGTTCTCTTTGTCCTCATCGTTTCGTCCCCATTTCTGATACGGAGGCCAGGTCGACTCTCCGTTCCGATTCTTAGACGGGAGCCAGAAACTGCATGTAGGGTCTTCGGCCTACAGACATATCACCTGTAACGTGATACTGTGCGGCCGACTTCAGTCGTTGTATGCCGCTCCTATAGGACTCGGCATGAAGGTACGACCGTCACTCCCCACCGCGGCGTCCCACGGTCTCGCCGTCGACGTGCTCGCCGGGCTCCCGGGGGAGTGAAGCGGGTCAGAGGATGACGGTCGAGCGGCCGTGCACGATCACGCGGTCCTCGGCGTGCCACTGCACGGCCCGGGCGAGCACGAGGCGCTCGACGTCGGCGCCGCGGCTCTGCAGTTCGGCGGCGGACTCGGAGTGCGTCACCCGCGTGACGTCCTGCTCGATGATCGGCCCCTCGTCGAGGTCGGCCGTGGCGTAGTGCGCGGTCGCCCCGATCAGCTTCACGCCGCGCTCCTTGGCCCTGGCATACGGGTTGGCGCCGATGAACGCGGGCAGGAACGAGTGGTGGATGTTGATGACGGGGGCTTCGAGGCGCGTGATGAAGTCGTCCGTGAGGATCTGCATGTAGCGGGCGAGCACGACCAGGTCGACGTTGCCCTGCAGCAGTTCGAGCTGTCGCTCCTCCATGGCCTGCTTGTCGCCCGAGGGGATGTGCACGAACGGCACGCCGAACGAACGCACGGCCTCGGCGAGGTCGGGATGGTTCGACACGACCATGGTGATGTCGATGTCGAGCTGCCCGCGCTGCGTGCGCCACAGCAACTCCATGAGGCAGTGGTCGTACTTCGACACGAAGATCGCGACGCGCTTGCGCCGGGACACGTCGTGCAGCGACCACTCCATGCCGAAGCGCTCCGCGACGTCGGCGATGTCGGCCTCGAGCGCGGGGCGCGCGGCGGCCAGACCGGGGAGGTGGATGACGGTGCGCTGGAAGAAGCGTCCGCCCTCGGAGTCGGTGGAGTGCTGGTCGAGCGAGATGATGTTCGCACCGTGCCGCGCGAGCACACCGGCGACCGCGGCGACGATGCCGGGTTGGTCGTCGCAGGCGATCAGCAGGCGGGCGGTATCGGGCTGGCTCATGGGGGCTCCTCCAGGGTGTGCCTCGATTCTGCCGTGTCGCGCGGGCGGGGAGCGAATCGCCGGGGGCGTCGCTACCCTGAGACCGTGGACGCGAGCGACGTCGGCCTGGTGCTGATCCCCCTGCTGGCGGTCGCCGCCCCTCTGCTCGCCCGGGGCGTCCGGCCGCTCGTGCGCGTGCCGATCATCGTGTTCGAGCTCGTGCTGGGGATCCTCGTCGGCCCCGCCGTGCTCGGCTGGGTCGAGCCGGGTCCGCTGCTGGAGAAGCTGAGCGACTTCGGCCTGGCCGTGCTGTTCTTCGTCGCCGGCTCCGAGATCGACTTCCGCACGGTCGCCGGGAAGCCGCTCGCCCGGGCGTCGCTCGGGTGGCTGCTCAGCGTGCTGCTCGGGATCGGGCTCGGGTTCTTCTTCGCGCCGGGGGAGGGCATGGTCGTCATCGGGATCGCCCTCAGCTCCACCGCCCTCGGCACCCTCATGCCGATCCTCCGCGATGCGCGGGAGCTGGACACCCCGTTCGGCCGGGCGATCAGCACGATCGGGGCGGTCGGGGAGTTCCTGCCGCTGATCGCCATCTCCCTGTTCCTCAGCACCAGGACCACGCCCCTGGCGACCGCGGTCCTGCTGACCTTCGTGGTGCTCGCCGGACTCGCCGTTCTGATCGCCCACCGCATGCCGCACGGGCGACTGCACGGCATCGTGCGGGCGACGCTGCACACCTCCGACCAGTTCGGGGTGCGGTTCGTGATCCTGCTGATCGCCGCCCTGGTCGGACTCAGCGTGATGCTCGACCTCGACATGCTGCTGGGGGCGTTCGTCGCCGGCGCGATCTGGCGGATCATCATGGCGCGGGCCCCGAAGAAGGACGCCGAGGAGGTGGAGAGCAAGATCGAGGCGATCGCGTTCGGCTTCCTCGTGCCGATCTTCTTCCTCTACACCGGCGTCACGTTCGACCTCGACGCGCTGCGCTCCTCGCCGACGGCACTGGCGCTGGTGCCGGTGTTCCTGGTCGCGCTGCTGGTGTTCCGCGGGTCGGCCGCACAACTGTCCGCGCCGGCGGGAGCGGGCCTGCGCGACCGTACCGCCCTGGGCCTGCTCGCCGCGACCGGTCTGCCCATCATCGTGGCCGTCACCGGCATCGGCGTGGATCAGGACATGCTCGACACGGGCACGGCCGCGGCGCTCGTCGGTGCCGGCATGCTGTCCGTGCTGCTGTACCCGCTGATCGGCATGACCCTCCGCGGCGACCGCGCTCCGGTGGTCGGGCCCGCCCTCGCCGACCGCACGAGGCAGGGGGAGCTGTGACCTCCGCCTCCGCCCTGCTGACCGACGCGGTGGCCGCGCTCGCCGGGGTGCCGCGCGAGGGGCTCGGCGAGGAACGGGAGTCGCGCTGGCGGGGTCGCCGCATCGTGCGCGTGGGGGACGCCTGGCATCTGGGCGTGCTGCTGCTCACCGACACGCACGCCCTCGCCACCGCCGAGGTGCTGCGGGCGGCCGACCCCGGACGCCGCGGCTACACGGCCGAGTCGGCACGGGCGCGCGCCGAGCGCCGAGCGGAGGCTCTGCGCGGTGGCTTCCGGGAGGGCGAGGTGGTGCACGTGGGCTGGAGCGTGATCGACGTCGCCGGGGTGGACGCGGGCGGTTCCTCGGGCCCGCTCGCCCTCGTCGACGGGGTGCCGTCGGTGCGGTGGAGCACCGCGGGCGGCTTCATGCCCCTGGAGTCGTATCTCCGCGAGCGGATCGAGCTGCTGCGCGGTGGCGCCACCGCGTGAGGGCGCGGTGACGGCTCAGGCGAAGGTCTCCGCGAAGCGTCGCAGCAGCGCGGCCCCCTCGGTGACCGACGCCGCGAGCACCTCCCGCTGCACGGCGTCGAACCGCTCGGGGTCGAAGTAGCCCGTGGTGCGGTAGAACGTCATCCGGTCGGCGAAGTCGCGCGGCGTGGGCTCCGGGTGGAACTGCGCCGCGTACAGGTGCGACCCCACCCGGTAGGCCTGCACGGGGCAGGCGTCGTTCGTGGCGAGCAGCACCGCGCCCGGAGGCACGGCCGCGGCGCTCTCCTTGTGCGCGGTGAACACCGTGAGCGCGGGCCCGCTCGGCCCGAACACGGGGTCGGCGTCGCCCTCCGCCGTCGTGCGGATCACGGTCGCGCTCGCCGGCTCCGGCATGGTCGTGACCACCTCGCCGCCCCGCATCCGCGTGAGCACGCCGATGCTGAAGCACGTGAAGAACGCCGCCACGGTGGCCGCGGTCGCGGCGTGCGCGATCGTCTCCAGATCGGCCTCCACGCGCTGCTGCGTCGGGCTCTTCACCCGGTCGCTCACGTTGAACGGCGATCCCCCGATCACGATGCCCCGGTAGCGCTCCAGATGCGCGGGGCTCAGCGGCTCATGCAGGAGGTCGAGCCGGTCGACCACGTCGACGCCGAGCGCCCGGCGGAAGGAGGCGTGCTCGGCGTCGGCCGCCCCGACCTCGGGACGCACGCAGACATAGAGGAGCGAGGCCATCAGGAGATTCTAACGAGGGGCCGGGACGGCGCCGACGCGCTCAGCGGGACGAGTTCGCGGTGCGTCCGCGCACGATCCCGACGAACGCCTCGACGTCGGGCGTCGTCCGGTCGCGGCGCCAGGCCAGCGCGACGGTCGACACGGGGCCGCCCGCCAGCACGCGGTGGTCGGCGTCTTTGCGGTGGTGCAGGCGTGCAAGCGACATCGGCACGATCACCACGCCCACGCCCGAGGCGGCGGTGGCGATCGCGTCGGACGTGGCGAGGGGTGCGAACCGCGCGGCCGTCGTCCCGGGGAGCGCGAGGCCGCCCCACACGTCGTCGCTCAGCGCGATGAGCACCTCGCCGTCCAGGTCGTCCGGGGTGAGCTCGTCCGCGGCCATCAGGTGGGAGTCCGCGGCGGCCACGACCACGGGCACCTCGTCGTACAGCGGGATCACGTGCAACGACGCGTCGTCGAGCGGCAGGCGGACGAGGGCGGCGTCGAGGTCGTCGAGAGCCGAGCGCTGCGCGGCGACCTCGATCGGGACGAGCTCGAGCGGCACGTCGGGGAGGCGCTGCTTCCACCGGTCGATCCAGGTGCCGGGAGTGGCCCCCGGCACCGCGCCCAGCCGGAACGTGCGCGGCTCGTCCGCCGCGGCGGGTGCGGCGTCGAACACGACCTTGCGGGTCGCGGGCGCCGAGGCCTTCTTCGACGCCCCGGGGCGCGGACGCGCACCGGGGACGGCCCGGTTCCGGCGCGGGGGCGTGCCCTTGCCGGAACCCTTCGCGGGTCGTCGTCCCTGGTGCGCCATGCCGTCCAGGCTACTCGGCGGTGTGCGCGACCGGCGCCTCGGCCGCATCGGGGGCGAACGCCGCGACGCCCTCCGTCCGCCGGCGTTGGCCCCGCCGCACGAGCCCGGCGGCTCCACCCACCAGCAGCAGCGCACCGGCGCTCAGCAGCACCACGGTGAGGATGGTGGCGGGCGTGAGGGTGCCCACTCCGTCGGCGAGGGCGGCGCGGCGGTCGTCGTCGGCGAGCACCCACAGGGCGGCTCCGGCGATCGCGGCCAGCACCACGCCCCAGATGATGGCGGCCCAGCGGGTGCGCGGGGCGGTGATCGTGTCGGTGCTCATCGGTCGTCCTCCGGTGATTCCTGGACCGTGATGGCGATGACGCCGCTGGTCTGGTGGATGGTGACGGGTTGCACGGTGGTCGGCGAACCGGAGCCGGACGTGATGTCCTCCGACACGGTCCAGGTGCCGTCGTCGCGCGTGAGGGGCCAGGTGCCGCTGTCGGTGATGCGGCCGGCCTCGGGGTCGACGCGGATCCAGCTCACCTCGACGTCGTCGCCGACCGTGCCGCGCAGCGCCAGGCGCACTCCCTCGTCCACGAAGATCTCGGTGCGACCGGAGCCCTTGTCGATCAGCATGGGCCGCGGTCCGTCGTCGTGCGCGTGCAGCTGCACGTACAGGTCGCCGAACGGCTGACGCACCTGCGCCGGCTGGTTGTTCGAGATCGACGCGTACCCCAGCGTGGTGCCGGGCACCGCCGCGACGCCGCCCGCGACGAGGCCGCCGACGAGCGTCGCGATGGTCGCGAACGCGAGGAAGCCGCTGCGGCGCCGGAGTGCCCCGGCGACGATCATCGACACCGCGAGCACGAGCGCGGCCGACAGCAGCCCGAGCGCTCCGCCCAGGCCCTCGCCCACCGCGAGCCCCACGCCGGCACCGACAACGATCGCGAGTCCGAGCGCGGCCATCACCGCGGCGAAACCGGCACGCGGGTTCGACGCCCGGCGGACGCGTCGTCGCTCGGCGGCCTCCGCGGCGAACACCGCGGCCTCGGCCTGGCGCTCCCGTCGCAGCTGATCCCTGGCGGCACGCTCCGCATCCTGCTGCTGGCGCCGCCACGCCTGGTCCTGCTCCTTCCAGGCCGCGTGCTGCGCGCGCCACGCCTCCAGCGCGGCGGGGTCGTTCGCTCCGGGCGGCAGGGGCGCGGGAGGGGCGGGCGGGAGGAGGCCGGTGTCGGCGAGCGGCACGGTGTCCGCGGGGGTCGCCGCCGCGGAGTCGAGCGTCGACGGCGGGACGGAGGTGGCGTCCGCCCCCCCGGCGGGAACCGAACCCGCGAGGGGGGCGGACGCGCCCGGGGCCGCCTGACCTGCGGAAGCCATCGGCAGGTCCGGCGCGGAAGCGCCCGGGGTGCGGCTCGCAGCGCGCACGATCAGGAAGAGCAGGCCGGCCGCGAGCACCAGGCCCACGATCCAGCTGAAGAGGGACAGCGCCGACCAGCTCTCGTAGCCCAGCCCGAACAGCCGCCCGGTGAGCGGTGCGGTGGGCAGGAGGCCGACGATCGCCATCGCGAGGATGCCCAGCTGCACCGGCTCGTACCGGCGCTCCAGCAGGTCGCGCAGGTGCACACGGCCGTCGGTGTCGGGCAGCAGCGCCCAGGCCACGGCGTAGAGGAAGATCACCGGCAGTCCGAACAGCGCGGCCACCACGAGCACCCCGCGCACGATCAGCGGGTCGATGCGCAGCCGTGCGGCGATGCCGGCCGCGACGCCGCCGAGCCACCCGTCGGAGCGCGCGACCCCGAGACCGGCGACCCACAGCAGGAAGCGCTCGGCGCCGCGGGGAGCGGTGCGTCCGGAGGGCGCGGCGCCGTCGACCGGGGTGTCGGGATCGGCGGGCGGCGGGGGAGCGGTCGGAATCGTCATGCTTCGATCCTGCCGTCCGCCGCGGCCGGGCGACCATCGGGGGAACCCCTGAGCGGACCCTGGTTCCGCGTCGGGGGAGCCCCCGGACGGCGCGACGGATGATTGGATGACGGTATGTCCTCCTCGGCGTCCGCCCCCGCGCCCGCCGGTCGCGTCCCCGTGTCGACGCGGCCGCCGTTGGCGCGCGACCGCGACTGCCTGGTCGCCGGGGTGAGCGCCGGGCTCGCGCGCCACCTGGGTGTGCGCGCGTGGATGGTCAGGGCGCTGTTCCTCGCGCTCACGCTGTGTGGCGGCGCCGGCGTGCTGCTGTATGCGTGGTGCTGGGCCTTCATGCCGTGGGCGGAGGGGGAGGCCGCGCCCACCCGTCGCGTTCCCGTCGCGTGGCTGCTGCTCGCCCCGGCCGCGGTGGGCGCCCTCGTGATCGTGGTGTGGCGGGGTGGGAGCGAGGCGCTCGACGGGTCGATCCCGCCCTCGGTCGCCGCCGTGGTCGTCGGCGGCACCGCCCTCGGGGCCACCGCCGCCGGGCTCTGGGCCACGCTGATCGACCGCACCGACACGGCCCGCGGCCCCCGGCACACCGTGTGGGTGCGGATCCTCGCCGTGCTGCTTCTCGGGCTCGTCTCGCTGCTGCTGCTGTCGTGGCCCATCGCCCGCTCCGGGGTGGCCCTGGCGCTGCTGCCGCTCGGCGGGCTGATCGCGGTGGTCGCGTCGGCCCTGATCCCGCGGTGGCGCGAGCTGGCGGGCGAGCGCATCCGGCGCATCAGGGAGGAGCAGCGCAGCGTGATGGCGGCGCACCTGCACGACTCCGTGCTGCAGACGCTCGCGCTCATCCAGAACCGCGCCGGCGCATCGAGCGAGGCCGCCCGGCTCGCCCGCGCGCAGGAGCGCGAGCTGCGCGCCTGGCTGTACGACGGCGACGCCCCGGCCGACAGCGACCTGTCCACCGACCTGCGCGACTACGCCGCCGCGCTCGAGCTCGACCACCCGGTGCGCATCGAGGTGGTGTCGGCCGGGCTGTCCGCGGAGCGGGCGAGCGGGGAGCTGGCGGCGGCCGCCCGCGAGGCGATGCTGAACGCGGCACGGCATGCGGGCGGCGAGGTCGCGGTGTACATCGAGGGCAGCGCGCGGGGTGTCGACGTGTACGTGCGCGACCGCGGCAGCGGCTTCCGCCTCGACGACGTGCCCGGCGACCGCCTGGGCGTGCGCCAGTCGATCATCGGCCGCATGCGCAGGGCGGGCGGGTCGGGCGCGGTGCGCAGCGACGACGGCGGCACCGAGGTGCACCTCACCCTGCCGGCGGTTCCCGCGCAGGACCGGACCCCGCTCGGACAGGAGACCCGTGGCTGACAGCATCCGCGTCGTGATCGTTGACGACCACTCGATCTTCCGCTCCGGGCTGCGCGCCGACCTCGACGCGAGCGTGACCGTGGTGGGCGAGGCGGCGGACGTGCCATCCGCGGTCGCGGTGATCGCCGAGACGCAGCCCGACGTGGTGCTGCTCGACGTGCACCTTCCCGGTGGTGCGGGCGACGACGCGACCGGGGGAGAGGCGGTGATCCGCGGATCGCTGCCGTCGAGCACGCGGTTCCTCGCGCTGAGCGTGTCGGATGCCGCCGCCGATGTGGTGCGGGTGATCCGTGCCGGGGCCCGCGGCTACATCACCAAGGGCTCGTCGGGCGGCGAGGTGAGCGCGGCCGTGCACGCGGTCGCGGAGGGCGACGCGGTGTTCTCGCCGCGCCTGGCCGGGTTCGTGCTCGACGCGTTCGGCGCGGTCGCCGGGGAGACGGCCACCGCGACCGACGAGCTCGATCGGCTGTCGGCGCGCGAGCAGGAGGTCATGCGGCTGATCGCCCGCGGCTACGCCTACAAGGAGGTGGCCGCCGCGCTGTTCATCTCCATCAAGACGGTCGAGACGCACGTGTCGTCGGTGCTGCGCAAGCTCCAGCTGTCGTCCCGGCACGAGCTCACCGCGTGGGCGTCGGAGCGCCGACTGCTCTGATCGGGCGTGGTCCTGTCATACTGCCCGTTGTGCATTCGGCGTCCGACCTGTGACCCTGGATGCACCTCCGCTGTGGGACGGAGAGGGCGGGCGGTCGATCGTGGGGATCGACGGCGAACGGGGGTGGGGAGATGCGCTCTGCGATGCGCAGGAGCCGCGGTGTGCGGGTGCTCGGCGGGGTGCTCGCCGTGCTCGGGGGACTCGTGCTGGCCTCCCCGGCGGCGATCACGAGCGCCGGGAACGACGAGCGCGAGCGCCCGGAGCCCTTCACGATCGTGGTGCTGCCCGACACGCAGAAGTACACCGTCTCGGACGAGCTCGCGCAGAGCCTGAACGCGCAGACGCAGTGGATCGTCGACACCCGTGAGCAGCTCAACACGAAGTTCGTGATCCAGGTGGGCGACCTCGTCGACTCCTGGCCCGACGTGCACCAGTGGGAGCGCGCGAGCCGCGCGATGGCGATCCTCGACGACGCCGGGGTGCCCAGCTCCGTGCTGCCGGGCAACCACGACCTCGACGTGACGACGGGCGAGTCGAGCACGTACGACGAGTACTTCCCGCCGCGCCGCTACGCCGATGCGACCTGGAACAGCGCGACCGTGTCGTACGGCGGGTACCTCGGTCAAGACCAGTTCGGACCGGACGGCATCGACCGCCAGAACAAGGACAACTACAGCCTGCTGACCGTGGGCGACACGAAGCTGCTGCTGCTCAGCCTCGAGTACGAGACGCCCGCGTACGCACTGGAGTGGGCGCAACGCGTGATCGACGCGCACCCCGACCGGACGGTGATCCTGGCCGTCCACGGTCTCATCACCACGGGCGGCGCGCGGTCGACCGCCACCGAGCGCACCGACGTGACCCCGGTGACCGAGGTCGACCTGTGGCGGGACTTCATCTCGCAGAACTGCTCCATCGCGATGGTGGTCAACGGGCACTGGGCGGTGGGAGACGCGGGCGAGGCGCGGCGCAGCGACCTCAACGCGTGCGGGCGCCCCGTGCCGCAGATCCTTTCGAACTACCAGGGCCGCGCCAACGGCGGCGACGGGTGGCTGCGGTACTACACCGTCGACCCGGCCGCGGGCACGGTCGATGCCCACACGTACTCGCCCACGCTGCGGCAGTACGAGAAGGACGACGACGGCCGCTTCACGCTCCCGCTCGACCTCACGCCGACGGACGACCGGGTGCTGCTGCGCGGCGGGTCGGACTGGAAGGTGTGGAACGAGCTCGGCGCGTGGCCGCGCGGGTGGAAGAGCGCGGCGTTCGACGACGACTGGCAGACCGGCACGGCCCCCCTCGGGTGGGGCAAGGGCGTGCAGACGCCGATCGACCTCGGCCCGCCGCCGGAGAACCGCGCGCGGGCGATGCTGTTCCGGAAGACGGTGGAGCTGGACGACGTCGAGGAGCTGTCGACGGTGACGGTGAGCACGAGGGCCGATGACGGCGTCGCGGTCTGGGTCAACGGCACCCTGATCGGCACCTCGCACCTCGCGTCGAAGAAGCCCACGAGTGAGACGTTCGCAGACGTCGGGCGTTCGACCGACAACGCCACGGACGACCCCGTGACGTTCACCGTGCCGCGCGGCCTGCTGCACGACGGCGAGAACGTCGTGGCCGCCTCCGTCCACGTGAACTACCTGGGCACGAACAGCAGCACGTTCGACCTCGTGATGACGGGTCGGCGATCCTCGTCCGACGGCGAGTGACCGGCCGCCGGACGGTGATGCCCGGTGCGGCCCGGCCCTGCCCGAGTCGCGGTCAGGCGGCCAGCCAGAGGCCCTTCTGATCCGTGGCGACCGTGAGGCCGGCGGCGACCGTCTCGTCGTCGCCGATGCGGGCGCCGGGAACGATGCGGGCGCCGGGTCCGATGTCGGTGCGGACACCGACGTGCGCGTGGTCGCCCACCGCCGCCCCCGGTCCCACGTGCGCGTGCGCGTCGATGTACGCGCCCTCGCCGATCACGGCGTCTTCGTCGATCCACGCCCCGCGCGCGATGATGGCTCCCGCCCCGACGCGCGCGCCGGGTTCGATGTAGGCGCCCGCCTCGATGTGTGCCTTGGGGTGCACCTTCGCGCCGTGCGCGACGAGACCCCGACCGTTGGCGTGCTTGCGGTACCGCAGCGTCGCCCCGTGGTCGTTCTCGATGTCGACGTAGTTCTTGCCCACGATTCCTCCCGTGTTCCGGAGTTCTCCGGATATATCAACAACCACGGGCGGGGTGTTTTCATTCCCCCGGATGGATGCGGCTCAGCGCTGGCAGCGCGGGCACCAGAACGTGATGCGCTCGCGGGTGGGATCGGCACCCTGCTCGCCCCGTCGGATGAGGGTGCCGCAGCGGCGGCACGGGCGTCCGGCACGTCCGTACACCCATGTCCCCTGGCCCGGACGATCGATGCCGGTGAAGGTGCGGTGGCGGCGGTCGCGGTTCGCGCGGATGGTGCGCACACCCAGGTCGAGCAGCGCGGCCACATCGACGTCCGCCGTCGGCGTCGTCGGGAGGATTCCGCGCAGGAACAGGAGTTCCGCGGCGTACTCGTTCCCGAACCCGGCCACGTTTCGCTGGTCGAGCAGCGCCACGTGGATGCTGCGGGTGTCGGCACCGAGTCGTCGCACGGCCTCGGCCGCATCCCAGTCCGCGGCGAGCGGATCCGGTCCGAGGTAGCCCACCAGCTCACCCTCGTCGCGGGTGGGGACGACCTCGACCTCCGCGATGTCCACGCCGACGGCCTCACGCTCGGCGGTGCCCACGATCGCGCGCACCTTGAAGGCCGGGTGCCGCCACCTCTCGCCGGCGCGGTACACGAACCAGGCGCCGTCCATGCGCAGATGGGAATGCAGCGTGCTGTCACCGATGCGCAGCAGCAGATGCTTGCCGCGCGGCACCGCCGCGTGCACGCGCTGTCCGGTCAGGTCGACCGTCGCGAAGCGGGGCACGCGCAGGTCGAAGCGCGTGACCTCGGCACCCGCCAGTGCCTCGTCGAGACGCCGTGCGGTGCGGAAGACGGTGTCGCCCTCGGGCATCAGCGCCTCCCGTCCGGTGAGGGCGGCGTCACGGCGGGCGGAGCGGCGGCGTCGGACGGGGCGGTCGCCGCGGGCAGGGGCCGGCGGGTCATCATGTCGCGGGCGAGCATCGTGCTCCCGGCGACCGCAGCGGGCATCACCGCGATCGCGCCGCCGGGGATCAGGAAGCACAGCTGCGTCGCGACGCCGAAGCCCAGCACGCGCGCCCTGCTGCCGGAGAACAGGACAGCGCGGTCGGACGGGCTGAGCTCACGCGCATCGAACGCGCGCCCGGTCAGCTCGCGCGCCAGCAGCCGTCCGGTCAGGATCACGCCCATCACCGGGGCCAGGACGCCGCCCACTGCCGGGATCAGGCCGAGCACCAGCACGAGCAGCGCGATCAGGATGCCGAGGACCACCAGCCGCAGGCCCTCGCCGACGGTGGTCCAGAACCCGCCGCCGTCCGTCGCGGGCGGGTGGCCGAGGTCGACCTCGACCGCGTGCCAGATGCGCTGGTAGAACGGGTCGCCGATCGTGAGGGTGAGGGCGCTGAACACCGAGCTGGCCAGGGCCAGGGCGGCCGCGACCACCACGAGACCGACGGCCGTGCGCAGCAGACCGCGCCAGGGCTCGTCCCACCGGTCGGCGAACGGCGTCAGCCAGGACGAGATCGACGGCATCCCGATGATGAGCGGGATGATCGCGGCGGCCAGCACGATCACGGCGATCACCGCGGGGATCAGCCCGAGCGCCATGAGCCCCGGGCGCGTGCGCCACACACCGAAGCCGCGGAACAGGGTGCGGACGCCGGCGCTGAACTCTCTGACCATGGCTCCAGGGTAGGTGTCGGGCGGGCGGGGTGGCGGCGACGAGCGCGCGGGAGTGCTCAGACGGCCTTGCGGAGCGTGAACCCCCGCGGCGTCTGCACGAACCCGGCCTCCTGCAGGGCGGCCGCGAGCTCGGTGCCGTAGACGCCCTCGCCGTTGACCTTCTCCACCGTGAGGGTGTCGAGGCGGCGGTCGCGGGCGGTCGCCGCGAGGTCGGCGGTCGCGGCGCGCAGCACCTCGGGGTCGTCGGTGAAGCACAGCACCGTGCGCCCGCCGCGCTCTAGCGACAGCACCAGCGCGCCGTCGACCAGCACCACGAGACCGCCCGCCTTGCGCCCGGGCCGGTGCGACACGCCGTCGAGCTTCGGCCAGCCGAGCGCGGCGCCATAGGGGTTCGCGGGGTCGGTGGCCGCGAGGGTCACAGCCGTGCGGGGCGGCGGATCCGCGAGCCCCGCGTAGGTGCGCAGCCGGTCGACCGTCGCCGAGGCCGCGAACTGCGCGGCGCCGAGCTTCTCGATCACATAACCGCGGCGGCAGTGTCCCGCCTCCTCGAAGCCCGCCAGCACGCGGTACGCCTGGGCGAAACCGCCGGGCACGCCCTCCGCCTGCACCGCGCCGCGGGTCACCACGCCGTAGCGGTCGAGCAGGAGCCCGGCGGTCACGGTGGCGCGTCGCGCGGCATCCGTCTCGATCGCCGGCAGCAGAGACCAGCGTCCGCCGATCGAGGTCGGCCGCGGTGCCGTGCGCGTGAGCGACATCCCGCGGTAGGTGCGCGCGCGGGGGGCACGCCGCTTCACCTTGTGCGCCTGCGACCCGCCCGCGAGCAGCGAGCGGATGGGCGCGAAGGTGTCGTTCGTCACGTGCCCCGACCAGGTCAGGGCCCACAGCGCCTCGAGCACCGACTGCTCGTTCTCGGCTCCGGACATGTCCTTCAGCTGCGCCGCGAAGTAGGCGCCGCCCGCGGCGAGGGCGTCGAGCAGCCGGGCCTCCAGGGAGTCTGCGGCGATCTCGGCGTCGGGCTCGGGAAGCGTGAACGGGGCGAGGTCGACGGGGTGCAGCGACACCCAGCCGTCGCGGCCCGGAAGCGTGCCGTGGCCCGACCAGATCACCTCGCCCGCGGCCGTGAGCTCGTCGAGCATCGCGGGGGAGTAGTCGCGCACCCGCGACGGCAGCACGAGCGACTCCCACGCGCTCGCGGGGATCGGCACACCCGCGAACTGCTCGATCACGGTGAGCACGCCGTCGATGCCCTCCAGCGGCCGACCGAGGTGCTGCCAGTCGGGCAGGAATCGCGCGTAGGCCTCCGGCGACACCGGCTCGACGGAGCCGCGGATTGCTGCGAGCGAGCGCATGCGCAGCCGTCGCAGGACCTCGGTGTCGCACCACTCGAGGTCGTCGCCGCTGCCTGCCGCGGTCGGCAGGAAGTAGCCGCTGGTCAGACGACCGTTCGTCTCCAGGCGCTGCAGCGTGTGCCGGGCGACCGCGGCGCCGAGACCGAACCGGGTCGCGACCGCCGTGGTCGTGAAGGGCCCGTGCGTCCGGGCGTACCGCGCCACCAGGTCGCCCAGGGGATCGGCGACCGGCTCGAGGAACGCGACCGGGATCCCCGTGGGCAGGGCCGCGCCGAGGGCGTCGCGCAGCCGACCGGCGTCTTCGATCGCGGCCACCCTGGCGACACCGGCCACGGTGACCGGGATGGCACGGCGGGCGCCGATCAGCTCGTCCAGCAGCGTCGCGGCGCTGGCACCGGCGGTCGAGTCGGGGTCGAGTCGCGCCGACACCTCGTCGGCGTCGAGCGGGCCCAGCATGCGCAGCAGGTCGGCCACGCCCTCCAGACCGCGCACCCGCCGCTCGGGGTCGAGGCGCTGTGCCTCGCGCTCGAACTGCGCGATCACGTCGGGGTCGAGCAGCTCGCGCAGCTCCACCGTGCCCAGCAGCTCGCCCAGCAGTGCGGGGTCGACGGAGAGGGCGGCCGCCCGGCGTTCGGCCAGCGGCGAGTCGCCCTCGTACATGAACGCGCCGACATACCCGAACAGCAGGTCGCGGGCGTAGGGGGAGGGCTGGCCGGGCTGGGTCTCCACGAGCCGGACGCGGCGGTCGCCGATCGCCGTCGCGAGCTTGCGCAGGGACGGCAGGTCGTACACGTCCTGCAGCACCTCGCGCAGCGTCTCCAGGATCACCGGGAACGTGGGGTGCCGGCGGGCGACCTCGAGCAGCTGCGCCGACCGCTGCCGCTGCTGCCACAGGGGCGTGCGCCGGTTGGGGTTCGTGCGGGGCATGAGCAGCGCCCGCGCCGCGCACTCGCGGAACCGGGAGGCGAACAGCGCCGAACCCCCCACCTCCTGCGTGACCAGCTGCTCCAGCTCGTCGGGGTCGAACACGAACAGCTCGGCGCCGGGCGGCTCGGCCTCGGCGTCGGGGATGCGCACGATGATGCCGTCGTCGCTCGCCACGGCGGAGCCCTCGACGCCCAGCCGCTCGCGCACCCGCGCGTTGATCGCGAGGGCCCAGGGCGCGTGCACCTTCATGCCGTACGGGGAATGGAGGATCACGCGCCAGTCGCCGACCTCGTCGTGACCGCGTTCGACCGTGAGGGTGCGGTCGGTCGGGAGGGTGCCCGTCGCCTCGCGCTGCTCGGTCAGGTGCGCCATCAGATTGGCGCGCGCCTGCTCGTCGAGCCCGGCCTCGATCAGCCGCTGCTGCGCCTTCTCCGGCGAGGCGGAGGAGACCTCGCGGGAGAACGCGCCCAGGGCCTCACCGAGCTCGAACGGCCGGCCGATCCCGTCACCGTGCCAGAACGGCACCTTGCCCGGCTGGCCGTATGCGGGGATCACGTTCACGCGGTCGTGCGTGATCTCGGCGATGCGCCAGCTCGTGGTGCCGAGCGTGAACACGTCGCCCACGCGCGACTCGTACACCATCTCCTCGTCGAGCTCGCCGACCCGCGCCCCGGTCGACTCGCCCGCGACGAACACCCCGAACAGCCCGCGGTCGGGGATCGTGCCGCCGCTGGTCACCGCGATGCGCTGCGCCCCGGGGCGACCGGTCAGCGTGCCCGCGTCGCGATCCCACACCAGACGCGGCCGCAGCTCGGCGAACTCGTCCGAGGGGAAGCGGCCGGCGAGCAGGTCGAGCGTGGCCTCGTACGCCGAGCGCGGAAGGGACTGGAACGGCGCGGACCGCCGCACGGTCTCGAACCACTCCTCGACGCTGATGGCACCGAGGGCGCTCGCCGCCACGGTCTGCTGCGCGAGGATGTCGAGCGGGTTGCGCGGCACCTGGATGGCCTCGATCTTGCCGGCGAGCATGCGCTCCGTGACGATCGCCGTGTGCAGCACGTCGCCGCGGTGCTTGGGGAACAGGGCGGCGCGACTGATCTCGCCCACCTGGTGCCCGGCGCGCCCGACGCGCTGGAGCCCGGAGGCGGCGGACGGCGGAGCCTCGACCTGGATCACCAGGTCGACCGCGCCCATGTCGATGCCCAGCTCCAGGCTGCTGGTCGCGACGACGCAGCGCAGCACGCCCGACTTCAGCTCCTCCTCGACCTGCGCCCGCTGCTCCTTCGACACCGAACCGTGATGGGCTTTCGCGAGCACCGGATCCGCTCCCGCGGTCGCCCCCGCCTGCGCCATCATCGCCGCGGGCACGGACGCCTCGGGAAGCGCGACCCCGATCCGCTCGGAGTAGATCTCGTTGAGGCGTCCCGTCAGCCGCTCCGCGAGGCGGCGGGAGTTCGCGAACACGATCGTCGAGTTGTTCTGGAGGATGCGGTCGACGATCGCCTCCTCCACGTGCGGCCACACCGAACCCGTCACCTCGGTGTACTCCGCGTCGATCCCCGGTGCCTCGGGCGGCGCACCGGGGGGCGGCGGCGGGTTGGTCATGTCGTCCATCGGCACGACCACGCCCAGCTCGAACGTCTTGGACGCCGGCGGGGCCACGATCTCGACCGGGTCGGCTCCGCCGAGGAACCGCGCGACCTCGTCGATGGGTCGCACGGTGGCGGACAGCCCGATCCGCTGCGCCGGCTTCTCGTTGCCGTGCGCGGCCCGCAGCGCGTCGAGGCGTTCCAGGCTGACCGCCAGATGCGCGCCACGCTTGGTGGCTGCCACGGCGTGCACCTCGTCGATGATCACGGTGTGCACGTCGCGCAGGGTCTCCCCGGCGCGGCTGGTGAGCATCAGGTACAGCGACTCGGGTGTGGTGATGAGGATGTCGGGCGGGTCGGACACGAGCTTGCGCCGGTCGCTGGAGGTGGTGTCGCCCGAGCGCACCCCGACCGTGACCGCGGGGGCGGCGAGCCCCAGCCGCCGCGCGGACTGCCCGATCCCGATCAGCGGGGACCGCAGGTTGCGCTCGACGTCGACACCCAGTGCCTTCAGCGGGGAGATGTAGAGGATGCGCGTGCGCCCGGAGTCTGCGTCCACGGGCGCCTCGGCGCGCTCGCGGAACACGCTGTCGATCGCCCAGAGGAACGCCGACAGCGTCTTGCCTGAGCCCGTCGGCGCGACCACGAGCGCGTGCTTGCCCGCCGAGATCGCCTCCCACGCCCCCGCCTGGGCGGGAGTGGGCGCGGTGAAGGCGCCGCGGAACCAGTCCTGGGTGGCGGGCGTGAAGCGTTCGAGCACATCGCTCATCCCCCCATCTTCGTGGACGCCGCCGACATTGGGGCCGACGGGCGCTCGCCCCGGCGCGACAGGAGCGCACTCAGGAATAACCGGTAACGTCTAGCGTGTTACCGTCCGAATCGAAGTGACATCCTCATGCCTTTCCTCGCCTCCTCCTCCGCCGCCTCGGCGTCCCCCTCCTCTCGCGTCTCCGGGCTGACCGGACTGCGCGCCCTGGCCGTCGTCGCCGTCCTCGGCTACCACCTCCTCCCCGCCGCGGTGCCCGGCGGATTGATCGGCGTCGACGTCTTCTTCGTCGTGAGCGGCTTCATCGTCACCCGACTCCTGCTGCGCGAACGCGCGCGCACCGGCCGGGTGTCGCTCGGCGCGTTCTGGGCGCGGCGCGCCCGACGCATCCTGCCGGCACTCGCGCTCGTGCTGGCCGTCTGCATCCCGCTCGCCTTCCTGGTCGCTCCGCACCTGCTGTCGGGCATCCGGCGTCAGTTGATCGGCGCTCTCACGTTCAGCTCGAACTGGCTGGCGATCGCCGCGGACGGCGACTACTTCCAAGCCGACCAGCCCGACCTGTTCACCAACCTGTGGTCGCTGGCGGTCGAGGAGCAGTTCTACCTGATCTGGCCGTTGCTGCTGGTCCTGCTGCTGGTGGTCGTGCGCTGGCGTCGCCGCACCGTCGTCGTCCTGGCCCTCGTGCTGGCCGTGCTGTCAGCGGGGGCGATGGTGCTGCTGTCGGCGCCGCCGCTGGGATCGCCGACCCGCGCCTACTTCGGCACCGACACCCACGCGTTCGGACTGCTGCTGGGCGTCGCTCTCGCCGTCGGGATGGGAGCGGGAGAGGTGCGCATGGCCACCGGTCGGCAGGCCGTGGCGCGGACGGCTCTCGGCGTCGCCTCGCTCGGCGTGCTGGTCGCGCTCGCCGTGGTGCTGTCGGACGCATCTCCCGCTGCCGCGCACGGCGGCCTCGCGCTGGCCAGCCTCGCCGCTCTCGGCCTGATCTGGTCGGCGGCGACGGTGCCGCCGCTCGGCCGTGTGCTGGATGCGGCCCCGCTGTCCTGGCTGGGCGAGCGCTCGTACGCGGTCTACCTGTGGCACTGGCCGCTGCTGCTGATCCTGGGGGCCACTCCGCTCGCGGCGCAGCCACTTCTCGTCGCGGTCGTGACGGCGGCGCTGTCCATCCTCGTCGCAGCGCTCTCCTACGCCTTCGTCGAGACACCCTTCCGGCGCGGCCTGCGCGTGCATCCGCCGCTTCCCCGTCGACACGTCGTGCTGCCGGCGCTCGTGGTCGGGGTGCTGGCGGTCGCGAGCGCGGGCATCGCGATCGGCCATGACGACGCCTCGGCGGCCGAGGCCCTCGTCGAGCGCGGCCGCGAGGCGATCGCCCACGCCGCCCCCGCCCCGGCCGCGTCGCCGCAGACGGGTTCCGGCGCCGACTCCGGTCCGACGCCCTCGCCCTCGCCCTCGCCGACCAGCACCGCGGCGACGCCGCCGCCCATCCTCGGCACCGACATCACGGCGGTCGGCGACTCGGTCATGCTCGCCGCCGCGCCCGAATTGCAGAACGCGCTGCCCGGCATCGCCATCGACGCCCAGGTCTCGCGCAGCATGTGGCCGGCCACGGGCATCCTGTCGTCGCTCGCGAACGACGGTGCCCTGCGTCCGACGGTCGTCGTGGGGCTGGCGACCAACGGCGGCGTCGATCCCGACCTGCTCGCCGACATCCTCGGGATCGTCGGCCCGGACCGCACCCTGGTGTTCGTGAACGCGCACGCGCAGCGCAGCTGGATCCCGGGCGGCAACGCGACGCTCGCCGACTTCGCGGCCGCGTATCCGAACGTCACGGTCGCCGACTGGGACGGTGCCATCACGCCCTACCCTGACGACCTCGCCGGCGACGGCATCCATCCGCAACCCGCGGGCGGCGACATCTATGCGGCGGTCGTCACGGGGGCGATCGCCCAGGCGCACCTCGACGAGGCACAGGCCGCCGACGCAGCCGCGAAGGCCGCGGCCGATGCCGCCCGGGAGGCGGCGAAGGCGGCGAAGAAGCCCGCGGCGGCGACCGCTCGTCCCGATGACACGCAGCACGACGATTCGCACGCCGTCCCGACCCCCACGCCGACGCCGTGACGGCGGTCCTGCTGATGGGGGCGGGGGTGGTCGCCCTGAACCTGTACGCACTCGCCCTGGTCCTGCTGCGCGCGCCGGTGTATCGCGTTCCGCTGTATCGGCCTATGGTGCTGAACCTGGCGCTGTCTGCCGCGCCGGCCCTGGTTCTGGCGGCCACCCTCGCCATCGAGGTCGCCGTCGATGCCCGCGCCTCGTCGCCCGTCCCCTGGATCATCCTGGTGATCGGGGCCGTGGTGTGGCTACTGCTCCTGCCGAACTCGGCCTACCTGATCACGGAGCTCAACTTCACGCACCGCCGCGAGGGCGAGGTGCTGCCGCTGTGGTTCGATATCGTCGCGACCCTGGCACTGGCGATGTCCGGGGTGTTGAACGCGCTCGTCAACGTTTTCGTGGTCCAGATGCTCGTGGTGGCGATCTGGTACGAGGACGACGCCGCCCCCTTCACCCGTGCGGACTCTTGGCTGGTGGTCGCCGCCGTTCTCGTGCTCGTGTCGTTCGGCATCTATCTCGGCCGTCACATCCGCTTCAACTCGTGGGACCTCGCGCGCCCGATGAGGTTCGCGCGGCTGCTCGTCGCGCACTTCGCGGCGCCGGGACGAGTGACCGAGGCCGTGGGCTTCTGCGTCGTGCACACCCTTCTGCTCGGCATCCTCTACGCCGTCGTCGCCCTGCCTCTGGCGGTGTCGGTCTGAGTCGCGTGCGGGTCCCGCGCCGCCGGACGACGCCGCGGGACCCGGGCGTTCACGACGGCGGGAGCGCCGTCTCCTGCAGCGCACCCTCCGCGTCGATCTCGAGGGTGAGGTCGAGGTCGAGTCGCCGCAGGAACGCATCATCGTGGCTGACGATGAGCACGGCGCCGCGATAGGTGCGCAGCGCCTCGACCAGCTGATCGACCGTGTCCAGGTCGAGGTTGTTGGTCGGCTCGTCCAGCACCACCAGGTGGGGCGCCGGGTCCGCCAGGAGGAGTCCCGCCAGGGCCACGCGGAACCGCTCGCCCCCGGACAGCGCCGCGACCGGGCGCTCGACGGTCGCTCCACGGAGGAGGAACCGGGCCAGGCGGTTGCGCAGCTCCTTCTCCGGCACGTGCGGGGCCCGGCGGGCGATGTTGTCGAACACCGACGCGCCCTCGTCGAGACCGTCCACGCGCTGCGGAAGGTAGCCGATCCGGTCGGTGAACGCCTCCGCCCGCAACTCCGGCCGGTCGTCCCTCGGGAGGTCCGGCCCGGAATCGGCCGCACCGGGTGGAGCCGCCGCGATAGGGTCGCGATCTCCTGTGTCGCGAACACCGCTGGCGACGAGCCGTTCGAGCAGGGTGGTCTTGCCGGCGCCGTTGCGACCGATCAGTGCCACGCGCTCGGGGCCCTGCACGATCCAGGAGCGCTCGCCGTCACCGAGCTCGGCGATGCGGCGCGCGCGGGAGACCTGCGGGTCGGGGAGCTCGATCTTCATGGTGTCGTCCGAGCGGATCCGGCGCCCGGCCTCGTCGTGCGCGGCGCGGGCCGCCTCCTCCTTCGCCCCGACCTCGGTGCGCAGCTTGCCCGCCGAGACCTCAGCGGCCATCTTCCTGCCGTGCGCGATGATCTTCGGCACGCGCTTCTCGACCTCGGCCTTCTTGGCGGTGCGGGCGCGGTGGGCGAGCTTGACCTCCGCCTCGATGCGCTGCCGCTTCTCCTTGCGCAGCGCCTGCGCCGCGGCGACCTCGGCCTGCCGCGCCGCGTCCTGCTCGGCGTCCAGCCACGCGCGCCACTCGGAGTACGGCCCGCCGAACACGCTCAACGTCTGCCCGTAGAGCTCCGCGGTGTCGTCCATCAGCTCGAGCAACGACAGGTCGTGGCTGACCACGATGAGCGTGCCCTTCCACGCCTGCACCATCGCGCCGAGCGTCGCCCTGGCGTCGCGGTCGAGGTTGTTGGTCGGCTCGTCCAGGAGCGTGATCGGCGCGCGCCGCAGGCGGATCCCGGCGATCGCGACGAGGACGGCTTCGCCGCCCGACAGCTCGCCCACGGTGCGGTCGAGGAACGCGGGGGCGAGTCCGGCCTCCGCAAGGGAGGCCTCCGCGCGCGCCTCGATGTCCCAGTCGTCGCCGACCGCGTCGAAGTGCGCGGGATCGACGTCGCCCGCGGTGATGGCGCGCACCGCGTCGAGCGCGGTGGAGACGCCGAGCAGCTCCGCCACGCGGCGGTCGACGTCGAGCGTCAACTGCTGCGGCAGGTACGCCACCTCGCCGGAGGTGGAGACGGATCCGGACGTGGGGGTGAGCTCGCCGGCGATCAGGCGCAGCAGGGTGGACTTGCCGGCGCCGTTGCGTCCGACCAGGCCGGTGCGCCCGGACCCGAAGGCTCCGGACACGCCGTCGAGTGCGACCGAGCCGTCGGGCCAGGTGTAGGTGAGGCGGTCGAGCACGACCGAGGGATGAACGGTGGTGGGGTATGACACGGGGTGTCTCCTGTCGAGTGCGGGGGTGCACTGACACCGGGGCCCGGGGTGGCGCGAACGGGTCGCACCCGGAGGGCGGGGTCTGCCGGGGAGTCGGCGATCGTCGGGTCAGCGCGCGGAAAGAGGAGCGCGGAGGCGACGATTCAGATCAAAGGACTTCCAGACACGGCGGACAGGACGCCACGACGATACCCGGGCGTGTCGGCGTTCGCAACTCCCGGGTGTGTCGCGCCTCCGTCGCACGGGGGATGCCGGCACCGCGACGGATGCGTAGCGTGGGAGGCATGGCGGATCGGAACCCCAGCCCGGAGGAGCTTCGGGCACGCACCGGCCTCGGCGTCGGCCTCGCGCTCGGCGTGGCGATCGGCGTGTCACTCGGCATGGCGATGAAGAACTGGGCCCTCGGCATCGGCATCGGTCTGGCGATCGGCGTGGCTCTCTCGGTCGCTTTCCGCGGCTCCGGGCGGGCGGACCCGAGCGGGCCGGACGGCGAGCAAGACCCGGGGCATCCGGAGGACGGGGTGGACGGGGGTGAGCGGGAGCGCCCGGAAGCTGCGGCGGACCCGGGAACTCCGGTCGACCCGGGAGTCCCGGGGGAGCGCGGTCAGGACGGGCGGGACCCCTCCGCCTGATCCGCGTCGATCCCGTCGACCCAGGTCGTGAGGAAGCGGTGCACGTCGCCGAGCTCGTCCTCGGAGATGCTGTGCGTGAGGCCGCTGTAGACGCGGCCGGACAGCGCGGCGTGCGACGGCAGCCACTGGGCCGTGTGGTCGATGAGCGCCGGAGGGATCACGTCGTCGTGCGTGCCGCGACCCCAGAACACGCGGGGCCGGAGCTCCGTCAGGGCGTCGTCGCCCGGCAGCGGCTCCGGTGCGACATAGCCGCTCAGTGCGACCACGGCGTCGAAGCGCTCCGGCGCGAGCCGCAGTGCCTGCAATGACACGGCCGCGCCCTGCGAGAACCCGAGCAGCGCGACCGACGGGGCGTCGCCCGCCGCGGCGTCGAGCCAGCGGAGGAACGCCTCCGCTGCGAGCGTCACGGCGGTCGAGCTGCGCCCGTCCAGGCCCTCGATCGGGTACCAGGAGCGTCCGGGCTGGGGCCACGGCGGCGCGAGCGGTGCGGCGACAGAGGCGACGGCGAGTTCGCCGGGCAGGTAGGGGACGAGCCCGAACAGGTCGTGCTCGTCGGCGCCGTACCCGTGCAGCAGGACCACGAGGGGGAGCCCGGCGCGCTCCGCCGTCGACCAGCGGGTGGCGGTGTCGTCGATCGTCAGAATCTCACTCACCCCGTCATCCTGCCAGGCGGCACCGACGCGCCGCCGGTGTCCCTCGTCGGAGGGTGCTGATAGAAAGGACGCATGGCGGTGCGCACACCCGATCCCGATCCGGAGCCCGACGACGAGGGCCTCGGCGCGTTCCGCGACGCCACTCCGCCGGCGCCGGACGCGAACCCCGGCTGGCTCAGCGACGTGGAACTCGAGGAGGCGCGTCGGCGCCTTCCCATGCTGTACGTCGAGGCGATCCCGGTCCGCACCGACGGCTCCGGTCAGGTCACGGAGATCGGCATCCTCCTGCGCTCCACGCCGATGGGGGAGATGACCAGGACCATCGTGTCGGGTCGCGTGCGCTTCGGGGAGACGATCCGCGACGCCCTGTTCCGTCACGTCGAGAACGACCTGGGGCCCATGGCCTTCCCGCTCCTTCCCCCGCAGCCGCTGCCGTTCACGGTGGCGGAGTACTTCCCGATCCCCGGGGTCAGTGCCTATCACGACGACCGCCAGCACGCGGTGTCGCTGGCGTTCGTGGTGCCGGTGACCGGAACGTGCGAGCCGCGGCAGGACGCGCTGGAGGTCACCTGGTTCTCTCCCGAGGCCGCCGCGTCCGACGCGGTCGCCGCCGAGATGGAGGGCGGCCGGGGCACGCTCATCCGGCACGCCCTGGCGAGCCTGGGCCTGCTGCGCTGACCGCGCGCTGACGGCCCCGGGGAGCGGGGCGTCGCGCTGTTCGTGGTGCCTCGGCGGACGGGGATGATCGCCGGTCCGTGGAAAAGTCTTGCGCTGTCGCCGATCAATGGGCTAAAGATTAGACCATTGATCCAATCGGCAAAGGATGCTTCGACATGGATGCTTCGACAACGACGTCGCCCTCCGCAGAACAACCCCGCGAGCGCAACCTCCGCGGCAACCTCGGGGCGGTGACCGTCACCTTCATGGTGATCGCCGCCGCCGCGCCCCTCACCGTGGTCGGCGGCATCGTGCCGATCGGCTACCTGCTCGGCAACGGGATCGGCTTCCCGGTCATGTTCCTCGTGGCCACCGTGATCCTGCTGCTCTTCTCCGTCGGCCTCACCGCGATGAGCCGCTACCTGCCCCGCGCCGGCTCCTTCTTCGTGTTCATCACGCACGGACTCGGTCGCACCCCCGGCCTCGCCGCCGCCTACCTCGCCCTGGTCTGCTACACCACCGTGCAGATCGCGGTGTTCTCCTACCTCGGCGCCACCATCTCATCGAGCATCGCGCTGCTCGGCGGACCCGAGATCCCCTGGTGGCTGCTCACCCTGGTCTCGGTCGCGCTGGTCGGTGCGCTCGGGTACCGGCAGATCGAGCTCAGCTCGCGCGTGCTCGTCGTGGTGCTGCTCGCCGAGATCGGGATCGTCGTCCTGCTGGGGCTCGTCATCCTCGTCACCGGCGGAGCCGACGGCGTGACCTTCGGCTCGTTCGTCCTGCAGAACGTGCTCTCCGGGGCACCCGCGCTCGGGCTGATGTTCGCCATCGCCAGCTTCATCGGGTTCGAGTCCACGGTGGTGTACCGCGACGAGGTGCGCACGCCGGAGCGCACCATCCCGCGCGCCACCTACGCCTCCGCGATCGTGATCGGCGTCTTCTACGCGTTCGCCGCCTGGACCGTGGTGGTCGGCGTGGGGGAGGGAGACGTGATCGACGAAGCCGCCGCCGACCCCACGACCCTCATCACCCGCGTCACCGAGCAGTACCTCGGCCCGGTCGGCTCGGTCGCCGTGGCCCTGCTGTTCCTGGGCAGCATGTTCGCGGCGGTGCTCTCGCTGCACAACGTGCTCACCCGCTACCACCACGCAATGGCCAACGCCCGCGTGCTGCCCGACCGCGTCGGCAGCGTGCACACCCGACACGGATCGCCCCACGTCGCCTCGCTGGTGCAGGTCGCCACCTCGGGCGTCGCGATCGCCCTGCTCGCCATCCTCGGCTTCGCGCCGGAGAACATCTTCTCCTGGTTCGCCGGCATCGGCACCCTCGCGATCGTGATCCTCATGGCCGTGACCTGCCTCGCCGTGATCGTGTACTTCGCCCGCACCCGCGCCCTGCGCAGCCCCTGGCACACCGTGATCGCCCCGGGCCTCGGCCTGCTCGGGCTGGCGGTGTCCGCCGTGCTCATCGCCGCGAACTTCCCGCTGCTCGTCAGCGACGTCGACGCCGACGGCAACCCGGCGTGGGGCGTCATCAGCATCACCCTCGTCGCCGTCGTGATCATCGCCCCGGTGATCGGGCTGGTGCAGGCGGCGATCATGCGGGCGAGCGCACCGGCGGCCTACGCCCAGATCGTGCGGCGCTTCGACGAGAACGCCTGACCCCGAACCGAAGGATGGACATCATCAGTCTCCCCGCCCTGCCCCGGCCCCTGATCGGCATCTCCGGTCGTCGCACCAGCGGCGCGGCGATCGGCGCCCCGTACGGCTTCGCCGACGCCCCGCTGGAGGCGTACCTCAGCGAGTACGCCACCTCGGTGCTCCGAGCCGGCGGCCTGCCCGTGCACCTGCCCATGGATGCCGACCCGGCCGAACTCGTGGCCCGGCTCGACGGCGTCGTCATCGTCGGCGGCGACGACGTCGACCCGCGCCGGTACGGGCAGACCCCCGGCCCGTTCACGCCCCTCGTCGACCCGCAACGCGACGAGTTCGAGTCGGGGCTGATCCTCGCCGCGATCGAGCGCGCGCTGCCGCTGCTGGGGGTGTGCCGGGGCGCGCAGCTGCTCAACGTGGTCCGCGGCGGCACCCTGCATCAGCACCTCGCCGCGGGCGAGGGCGAGTCGCACGGCTCGTACGCCTACCCCCGCGCCCACCGGGTGCACGAGGTGCGCACGGCAGAGGGCAGCGTCGTGCACGGCCTCTACGGCGAGAGCACCCGCGTGAACTCGTTCCACCACCAGGCGGTCGACACCCCCGGCGCCGGGGTGACCGTGACCGGCTGGGCGCCCGACGGCGTCGTCGAGGCGATCGAGTTCGACGGGCTGCCGGTGGTGGGCGTGCAGTGGCACCCCGAGACCTTCGGCGGTGACCCGGTCTTCGACTGGCTCGTCGATCAGGCGTCCGCGCACACCGCGGTCGCCCCCACCCCCGCGACCGAGAGCGTCGCCTAGGCGCCGCAGACGCACGAACAAGGAGAGACACCATGCGACACGCAGACAGGAACGCCTTCATCACGGGCGCAGGATCCGGGATCGGCCGCGAGACCGCCCTCCGCCTGGCGAGCGAGGGGGCACGCATCCTCGTCACCGACGTCTCGGCCGAGGGCGCCGCCGAGACCGTGCGCCTGATCGAAGCGACCGGCGGCACGGCGCTCGCGGCGGTGGTGGACGTGCGCTCGCGCGAGCAGATCCGCGCCGCGGTCGCGCAGGCCGCCCAGGCGTGGGGAGCCCTGCACCTGCTCGTCAACAACGCCGGCGTGGTCACCGAGCACTCGTTCGAGACGCTCACCGAGGAGGCGTGGGACTTCGTCTTCGACATCAACCTCAAGGGCCAGTTCCTCGTGGCGCAGGAGGTGGCGCCGCTCATCGCCGAGTCGGGCGGCGGCGCCATCGTCAACCTCTCCACCGTGGAGGCACTGGTCGTGGTGACCAGCACCGGCACCGCGCAGCCGCACTACAACGCCAGCAAGGGCGGCGTGCCCATGCTCACCAAGGCGCTCGCGGTCGAGCTCGCGGCCAAGAACATCCGCGTCAACTGCGTCGCCCCCGGCCCCATCGCGACCGACTTCTTCGACTACGACAGCGTCACCAGCCCCGAGGCGCTGGAGTTCATGAAGCAGCGGCTGCTCGTGCCACGGGTGGGCCTGCCGAGCGACATCGCCGCGGCCGTATCCTGGCTGCTCAGCGACGAGGCGTCCTGGATCGACGGCATCCAGCTCCCTGTCGACGGAGGGTGGCTGACGCGATGATCGACGACGTGCGCCTGGCGCCGGACGAACTGGAGGCCGCGGGGATCCGCACCGTGATCGTCGCGACGCCCGACCTCCAAGGTCGGCTCGTCGGTCGCCGCATCCCCGTCGAGGGCTTCGGCCGGGTCGTGGCGAACGGTGTCGACATCTGCACCTGCGCGTGGGCGTGGGACATCGATCAGGGGCTCGAGCTGATCGACCAGAACCGCTTCGCCCTGTGCGGCATGCACAACGGCGTGCCCGACGTCACGCTGCTCCCCGACCTCGACACCCTGCGTCCTGCGGCGTGGCTGGAGGGTGTCGCGATCTGCCTCGCCGACCCGGTCGACGTGCACACGCACGAGCCGATGCCGCTGTCGCCGCGGGTGATCCTGAAGCAGGAGCTGGCGCGCCTGCGCGACCTCGGTCTCACGCCGCTCGCGGGCACCGAGCTGGAGTTCTACCTGTTCCGCAACGACCCGCGGGAGCTGCGCCGCTCGGGGTTCCGCGACCTCGATCCGACGACCCTCACCCCCTCCGACTTCATGATCCACGAGGGCAACCTCTACGAGCCGTTCTTCCAGAGGCTGCGGTCCGACCTGCGCGCGAGCGGCATCCTCGTCGAGGCCGCGCAGAGCGAGTGGGGTCTCGGGCAGTGGGAGATGACGTTCGAGTACGGCGACCCGCTGGAGATGGCCGACCGGCATGCGCTGTACAAGCTCGCGGTGCGTGACACCGCCGCCCGGGCGGGCATGTCGGCGACCTTCATGGCGCGTCCGCTCAACGACCAGCCGGGCTCGTCGTGCCACGTGCACGTGTCGTTCGTCGACGACGAGGGCACGGCGCTGTTCTGGGACGACTCCGACCCCGATCACCTCAGCCCCCGCATGCGCTCGGCGATCGCCGGGGCGCTGGAGCACGCGCCGGCGCTGATGGCGTGGTACGCCCCGACGGTCAACTCGTACCGCCGCAGCAACTCCACCGACGTCGCCGGCAGCGGGCGCACCTGGGGCTTCGACAACCGCACCACCACGGTGCGTGTGGTCGGCCACTCGCCGCAGGCGCTCCGGTTCGAGTTCCGCCTGCCCGGCGCCGACACCAACCCGTACTTCGCGCTCACGGGCATCCTCGCGTCGGCCCGCGACGGGATGCGGACGGGGGCCGAGCTCGGCGATCCGGTGCGCGGCAGCGCCTACGACCTCCCCGGCGACGGCGCCATGCCCGCTGACCCGCGGCAGGCGGGAGCGCTCTTCGCCGACAGCGCGTTCGTGCAGGAGCTGCTGACGCCGGAGCTCATCTCGCATCAGCGCATCCTGCTCGACCACGAGTGGTCCACCTTCATGTCCCGCGTCACCGACTGGGACCTGCACCGCTACTTCGATCGGATCTGAGATGACCTTCCCCGCCCTGCGCACCTGGATCGGCGGCGTCGCCGAGGAGAGTCCGGAGGCCGACGGCTCCTGGCTGCACGACCCGAACACCGGCGAGGCCCTCGTGCCCACCGCCTCCAGCTCCCTGGAGCAGGTCGACCGGGCCGTCTCCGCCGCCCGTCGGGCGCACGACGATGGCCGCTGGCGCGGACTCGCCCCCGAGGAGCGCGCGGTCCGGCTGGGGGCGCTGGCCGCGTGGCTGGACGACCGTGCCGAGGAGATCGCCCGCCTCGACGCGCTCAACAGCGGGGTGCCGCTCGCGGTGACACGGCTCTTCGGCGGAGCCAACGGTGCGACCCTGCGAGACGCCGCCCGCCGAGCCGTCGTCCGCGGGGACGTCGCGGAGCTCCCCGCCGAGCAGGGCGGCGTGCGGCTGCACCGTGTGCCGTGGGGACCGACCGCGCTCATCCTGCCGTGGAACGCGCCGAGCGCGATGGCCGTGAAGAAGACCGCGTTCGCGCTCGCCGCCGGAGCGACCGTGGTGCTCAAGCCCTCGTCGTTCTCGCCGTGGAGTGCGCAGCTGCTGCTGGAGGGTGTGCACGAGGCGGGCATCCCCGACGGTGTCGTCGGACTCGTGCAGGGCGGCGGCGGCGTCGGCCGTGCCCTGGTCGCCGACGAGCGCATCGCCGCGATCTCGATGACCGGCTCCACGCCGACCGGCCGCGCCATCGCCGCCGCGGCCGCGCCCCGGTTCGCCCGGCTGCAGCTGGAGCTCGGCTCGAACAACGCCGCGATCGTGCGGGCCGACGCCGACCTGGAGCAGGCGGCGGAGGCGCTCGCCGACGGCGTCCTGAAGCTGTCGGGGCAGTGGTGCGAGGCTCCGCGTCGTGTGCTGGTCGACCGCGCCCGGCGCGACGAGCTGGCCCGTCTGCTCATCGCGGCGTTCGCCCGCCGGACCATCGGATCCAGCCTCGACGACGCGACCGAGGTCGGCCCGGTGGCCTTCGCCGCCCGGCGGGACGAGCTCGACGACCAGCGGGACCGGCTGGCGGCCGCCGGCGCCGAGCTGCTGCGCGTGTCCGCGGTGCCGGAACGGGGATGGTTCTTCGCCCCCACGGTGGCGGTGCTCGACGGCCCGGGGCTCGCGGACGAGGTGTTCGGGCCGATGCTGCTCGTGGGCGGCTACGACGACGAGGACGAGGCCGTGCGCCTGGCGAACACCGGCCAGGTCGGGCTCGCCGGTTACGTGTTCGGGGCGGATCAGGAGGGGGCCGCGGCGCTGGGCACCCGCCTGGTCGCGGGCGAGGTGAAGGTCAACGGCACGAGTGTGCTCGACATGTCGCCGGCCTCCGCGCAGAGCTTCTTCGGCGCGAGCGGCCTGGGCGGGCACGGCGACGACGATGTGCTTGACTTCTTCACGGGGAAGCAGGTCGTCGGCACGGACCGCGCCGGTCTTCCCCTCTGACCGGAGGAGTGGCCATGGGCGAGCGTGACGACGCGCCGCACGACTTCTCCCGCGCCGTGCTGCACCCCGTGTCGGGCTATCAGGCCGTGGCGGGGTTCCTGCGCCGGGAGATGGCGCTCGGCCGCATCCGCCCCGGCGACCGCCTGCCTCCGGAGCGGCGTCTGGCGGAGCAGCTCGGCGTCTCGCGCGAGACGCTGCGGCAGGCGCTGCGCATCCTGGAGGGGAGCGGCCAGATCGTCATCACCCGGGGAGCGTCCGGCGGGGCGATCGTCCAGGACGCGGCGCTGGATCCGCGGCTCATCCGCGACGAGGTGCGCACGCGCTCGGCCGAGATCGGCGAGCTCACCGAGTTCCGCGAGATCGTCGAGTCCGGTGGGGCGGCGCTCGCGGCGGCGCGACGCAGCACGGCGGATCTGGAGGCGATGGCCCTCGCCCAGAGCGAGCTGGCGGGGGCGGCCACCAAGGCCGAGTCCCGCATCGCCGATACGCACTTCCATCTCGCGCTCGCCGCGGCGTCGGGCAACACGTTCGTGCGCGACGCGGTGGAAGAGGCGCGCGTGCGGATGTTCGAGCCCGTCGACCTGATGAGCTTCGACTTCGTGAAGGAGTCCAGCTGGCACGCCCACGAGCGCATCCTCGATGCCGTGCGGCGGGGCGACGCCGACGCGGCCGATGCGGCGATGCGCGCGCACCTGCGCACCACGCGCGAGGAGTTCACGCGCGTGGTCGACGACTGAGACCGCTCAGGCGGTGGTGAGGCGTCCGAGCGCGTCGACGAAGGCGTCCACGTCGGACTCCTCGGTGTCGAAGCCGCACATCCACCGCACCTCGCGCCGGGCCGCGTCCCAGTCGTAGAAGCGGAACACGTCGCGCAGCCGGTCGGCAACGCCCTCGGGCAGCGTCGCGAAGACGCCGTTGGCCTGGGTGGGCTGGGTGAACTCGACACCGGCGACGGAACCGTCGGCGAGCCCCGCCTCGATGCGGGAGCGGAGCCGGGCGGCCATGGCGTTCGCGTGCCGGGCGTTGCGCAGCCACAGGTCGCCCTCGAGCAGCGCGATCAGCTGCGCCGAGACGAAGCGCATCTTCGACGACAGCTGCATGTTGAACTTGCGGGCGTAGGGCAGCCCGTCGGCGGCGGCGGGGTTCAGCACCACGATGGCCTCACCGAGCATGGCCCCGTTCTTCGTGCCGCCGAACGTCAGCACGTCCACGCCGACGTCGCGCGTGAAGGCGCGCAGCGGGAGGTCGAGTGCGGCGGCCGCGTTGGACAGCCGGGCGCCGTCGAGGTGCAGCTTCATGCCCCGCTCGTGCGCGTGGTCGGCGATCGTGCGGATCTCGTCGGCCGTGTAGAGGGTGCCGAGCTCGGTGGACTGCGTGATCGACACGACCAGCGGCTGCGCGCGGTGCTCGTCGCCCCAGCCCCACGCCTCGCGGTCGATGAGCTCGGTGGTGAGCTTGCCGTCGTCGGTGGGCACGGTGAGCAGCTTGAAGCCGCCGATCTTCTCGGGCGCGCCACCCTCGTCGACGTTGATGTGCGCGGTCGATGCGGCGATCACGGCACCCCAGCGCGGCAGCATCGACTGCAGGCCGGTGACGTTCGCGCCGGTCCCGTTGAACACCGGGAACGCCTGGACGCCCTCGCCGAAGTGCTGCTGGAAGACCTCCTGCAGGCGGGCGGTGTAGGCGTCTTCGCCGTACGCCACCTGGTGGCCACCGTTCGCGGCGGCGATCGCGGCGAGGACCTCGGGGTGGATGCCGGAGTAGTTGTCGCTGGCAAAGCCCCGCAGAGCGGGGTCATGGGGGATGCTCACCGGTCAAGCCTAATCGCGGTTCCCCTACCGGATGTCCGAGCCCCGCCCTACCCTCGAACCCATGGAGCGCACCGCGGCGAAGACGGCCTTCGCGAACGTCCTCGTCAACACGTTGATCGCCAACGTGACGACGAGCTTCCTCTGGTTCGCCCTCACGTTCTGGGTGTACATCGAGACGCGGTCGGTGCTGGCCACCGGGATCATCGGCGGCGCCTACATGCTGTTCGTCGCGTTCTTCGCGATGTTCTTCGGCACGATCGTCGACCGGCACCGCAAGCACCGGGTCATGCTGCTGTCGAGCGTCATCTCGGCGGTGGCGTTCCTGATCGCGGGCGTGCTCTACGTGTGGCAGCCCGAGGCGGCGCTGCTCGACCTGGGCGGCCCGTGGTTCTGGCTGTTCTCGGGCATCATCCTGTTCGGCGGCGTGATCGAGCAGCTGCGCAACATCGCGCTGTCCACCACGGTGACACTGCTGGTGCCCGAGGAGAAGCGGGCCAACGCGAACGGCCTGGTGGGCACGGTGCAGGGCATCGCGTTCCTGGTCACGAGCGTGTTCTCCGGCCTGTCGATCGGGTTCCTCGGCATGGGGTGGACGCTGGGGATCGCGATCGTGGCGATGGCGCTCACCTTCGCGCACCTGCTGTTCATCCGCATCCCGGAGTCCGAGCCGGAGGTCGACCCCGAGGCGAAGAGCGCGGTCGACTTCCGCGGCAGCGTGCAGGCCATCCGGCAGGCGCCCGGGCTGTTCGCCCTCATCGTGTTCTCCACGTTCAACAACCTCATCGGCGGCGTCTACATGGCGCTCATGGACCCGTACGGTCTCACGCTGTTCGATGCGCAGATGTGGGGCTTCGCGCTCGCGTTCTCCTCCACCGGCTTCCTCATCGGCGGCGGGCTGGTCGCGAAGTTCGGCCTCGGCAAGAAACCGGTGCGCACGATGCTGCTCGTGGTGATCGCGATGGGGCTCCTCGGCGCGATCTTCATGCTGCGCGAGTGGTGGCCGCTGTACGTGCTGGGCATGTGGGTGTACATGGCGCTGGTCCCTCCGGTCGAGGCCGCCGAGCAGACGGTCATCCAGAAGGTCGTGCCGTTCACGCGACAGGGGCGGGTGTTCGGCACGGCGGCGGCGATGGAGGCCGCGGCCGCCCCGATCACGGCCTTCCTCATCGCGCCGATCGCGGAGTACGTCGTGATCCCGTACATGGACACCGCCGAGGGGCAGCGGCAGTGGGAGTGGCTGCTCGGCGAGGGCGAGGCGCGCGGCATCGCCCTCATCTGCCTGTTCGCCGGACTGATCATGGTCGTCGCGGCGACGCTGGCGTTCTTCACGCGGTCGTACCGTCACCTCACCGAGCTGTACGCGACGGCGCCGGATCAGGCGCCCGACGCGACGGACGAGGGCACCGACCCCGCGTCGCGCGATCCTTTCGGTGGGCGGCAGAAGACGGGCGACGCGCGCGACGGCCGCGCGCAGGGCCATCACCCCGATGCGCCCCCGGTCGTCCGCGGCATCCCTCCCGAGTCCCGCTGACCCGCACGGACGCAGCCCCGCCCGCAGCCCGCCCGCCCGCAGCCCGCCCGTCCGCCGTCCGCAGCCCGCCGTCCGCAGCCCGCCCGTCCGCAGCCCGCGCGTCCGCAGCCCGCGCGTCCGCAGCCCGCGCGTCCGCAGCCCGCCCGTCCGTCGCCCGTAGTCCGCGCGACGTCGGAGGCTCAGTCCAGGTCGATGATCCGGTCGTTGAGCTCGGCCGCGTCGTCTTCCCACAACGCCGCGACCCGGGCGGCGAGGGCGGCGGGGTCGAGCGCCTTCGCGCGGAACACCACCGCGGCGGCGCGCAGCGGCTCGCCGGCGTCCCGCGCGGCCTTCGCGTATCCGTGCGCCACCGCGCGCGTCCACGCCTCGCTCGCCGCCTTCACCGCCGCGTAGTTCGCGCCACCGGCGAGGGGGCGCGCGACCGCCGTCGACGACACGACCGCGAACCGCCCGGCCGTCGAGGCGCGCAGGGCCGCATCGAACGCCCGGCTGGTGGCTCGCACGGCCTCGAGCGCCGGGAGCAGCGCGTCGAAGTCCTCGTCGCTCTGTCCCGCGAGACCTCCGCCGCCGCGCCAGCCGCCCACCAGGGGCACCACGGCATCGACGGGTCCGAGCTGCTCCGCGAGCGTGGTCATCTCCGCGAGGGAGGTCGCATCGGCCACCCGGGTCTCGGCTCCCGCGTCGGCGAGAGGGGTGAGGTGCTCGGCCGAGCGGCCGGTCGCGACCACCCGCGCGCCGGCGTCGTGCAGGGCCCGGGTGACGGCGAGTCCCGCGGCGCTGGTGGCCCCGGCCAGGATCACGGTGCGTCCGCGCGGTCCGTGCGGCGTGGTGTCGGTCATGCGATCACTCTCCTCCTGCCGAGAAGGCCTCTGCGGCCGGACCCGGATTCGGGTCTCCGGCCGCAGAGGCTGTGCGCCCCAGCGTCACAACGGTGGCGGTGCGGATCAGTCGTCCGTGCCGCGGATGCCGACCGTCGATTCGATGACGGGCTTCATCTTCTTGTCGAGCGTCTCGAAGAACATCGACAGGGGGAACTCGTCGTCCATCACCGCGTCGGTGTAGCCCTTCGGGGCGCCGGCGAGGATCTCGTCCGAGAGTCCGCGTGCCCACTGCGAGGCGGGGTGCGGGGTGAGCGTGCCGCGCACGAGGTCGTAGGCGGCGAGCCAGTGCGCGACCTTCGGACGGTCGATCGAGTGCCAGTACAGGTCGTCGATCGCATCGCCCAGCGCCACGACCGCGTCGGGCACGCTGTCCCAGTCGAACGCCAGGGCCGTGTCGGTCCAGTGCAGCACGCCGCGCTGATGCAGCCACGCGAACAGCAGCTGGCCGCCCACCGCGTCGTAGTTGCGGACGCGGGTGCCGGTGATCGCGAAGCGGAAGATGCGGTCGAAGATCACGGCGTACTGCACCAGGTGCGCGTACTCGTGCATCTCGCGCTCGGTCTCGGTGAGCTCCTCGCCCGCCGCCACGCGGGCGTCGAGGGCGCGCTCGATCTTGACCGACTCGCGGAACGCGGTCATGTCGCAGCGCATCTCCTCCAGCGAATAGAGGAAGAACGGCATCCGCTGCTTGATCATGAACGGGTCGAACGGCAGGTCGCCGCGCATGTGCGTGCGGTCGTGGATGATGTCCCACATCACGAACGTCTTCTCGGCCATCTCCTGGTCGTCGAGCATCGCGGCGGCGCGCTCCGGCAGCTCCAGGTTCGTGATCCCGGCGGCGGCGCGCACGACCCGGCGGTAGCGGGCGGCCTCGCGGTCCTGGAAGATGGCGCCCCACGTGAACGTCGGGATCTCGCGCATGGCGACCGTCTCGGGGAACAGCACGGCCGAGTTGGTGTCGTAGCCCGGGGTGAAGTCGACGAGTCGCAGCGAGACGAACAACTTGTTGCCGTAGTCGCCGGCCTCGAGCGCGGCGATGAACTCGGGCCAGATGGTCTCGACGATCAGCGCCTCGACCAGGCGGTCGCTGGAGCCGTTCTGCGTGTACATCGGGAAGACCACGAGGTGGCGGATGCCGTCGATGCGGTGCTGCTGCGGCTGGAAGGCCACGAGCGAGTCGAGGAAGTCCGGCACGCCGAAGTCCTCCGACGCCCAGCGCTCGAAGTCGGCGACGGACGCGGCGAGGTAGTCGGCATCGTGCGGGAAGGCGGGGGCGAGGGCCTGGATGCTCGCGGTGATCGCGCCGACGAGCGCGCGGGCGTCGTCGTGGTGCGCGGCCTCGGGGATGGAGCCGTCCTTGATCTGCAGCTCGCGCAGCGCGATGGCGGCCGACTTCAGCTGGGTCCAGGCGGCGGACTGCTCCGCGGTCGACGCGTCCTCGACGACCTCGGGTTCGCCGACGATGGCCTGGACAGCGGAACTGTTGGCGGAAACGAGGGACATCGGAACCTCCGATCGCAGTGTTTAACGGAAAGATTCCGGCGAATACGGAATCCTGACGATAATCTTACAGCTATGGATGATTCTGTCGACCGCGCGATCCTGGCCGCGATCTCCCGTGACGGCCGCGCCACGCTGTCCCAGCTGTCCGAGGCCGTCGGCCTCTCGGTCTCCGCCGTGCAGTCCCGCCTGCGCCGCCTGGAGACGCGCGGGGTGATCTCCGGCTACCGAGCGATCCTCGATCCGGAGCAGGTGGGCACTCCTCTGTCGGCGTTCATCGAGATCACCCCGCTCGACCCCGCCCAGCCCGACAACGCGCCGGAGCTGCTCGAGCACCTGGGCGCGATCGAGGCCTGCCACTCCATCGCGGGAGAGGCGAGCTACATGCTGTTCGTCCGCGTTCCGACCCCCCGCGACCTGGAGCAGCTCGTGCGCGACGTCCGGCTCGCCGCCAACGTGAGCACCCGCACGACGGTGGTGCTGCAGACCTACTACGAGCACCGCCCGATCATCCCGGTCGGCGCCGGGGAGTAGTCCACCGCCGCAGCGCGCACCGTCGGCCGGCATCCGCGTCGCGTCGCCGCGGTCTGCGCCGTCGAACGACCGCGCGCTGACCCGCCCGCGTCAGAGCGCCGCGCCGACCACGGCCTCGCCGAGCGGGGTGCGCAGGTGCAGCATGCGGCTGCCGCGGCGCTCGCTCGCGATCAGCCCCGACTCCCGCAGCACGGTCAGGTGGTGCGACGCCGTCGACACCGCGATCCCGGCCTCCGCGGCGACCTGCGACGTGGTGCGCTCGGCGCCCGCCCGCAGCAGGATGCCGGCGCGGGCCGGGCCGAGCAGGGCACCCAGGGCCGACTCGACCTCGGTGGTGTCGCGCGCCCACCCGGCCGTGACCCCGCGGGCCGGATAGAAGAGGGTCGGCTGCGCGGGCGGCTCGGTGAGCACCATGCAGCCCCACGACGACATCACGGAGGGCACGAGCACCAGTCCGCTGCCGCGGCAGTCGACCCGCTCGCTGTGCCGCCGCAGCGACACCCGCACGGCGCCGTCGCCCCACGACACCTGCCGATGCAGGTCGCTCGCCATCCCCGCGATGCCCGACGTGGCGATCGCGCGTGCCCGCACCGCGATGTCCGCGCGCAGGAGCCGTTCGAGCTGCGGCCAGACCGGGTCCAGCGCCACCTCCCACAGCTCCGACCAGGCGTCGGCGATCCGCGCCCTGGCCCGCGCCGGATCGTCCCGCATGTCCCGCAGCGCCTCGCGTCGACGGCCGGCGGAGCGCTGCACCATCTTTCCGAGGTCCACGCGCATGGGCTCCAGCGCGGTCGTGCGGAGCGCCGCGAGCTCCGCCTCCGGGGTGAGGTCCCACCGCGGGGTCGTGGTGAGGAAGTCGGGAAGGTAGCCGTCGTCGCCGATCACCGCGGCGAGCAGCGCGAAGCCGTCGCGCGGCAGCCGTTCGCGCACGACGCGCAGCCACCCCCACTGGAGCGGATGCGCCGCCGGGCGGAGGAGAGCGCGGACGGCGTGGGCCAGCTCGTGGCCGGGGGAGACACCGAAGCGCACCGCCTCCATGTCACCGGGACTCAGGTGGAACTCGACCCGGTGGTCAGGATGCTCCCGCCCCTCGATGGGTGCCGTGTTTCGATCCACATCGAAACACTAGGGGCCCGCGGGTGCGCTGTCGAGACTGGGCACATGACCACCACACCCGCTCCCTCGTCGCTCGTCCGCGACGCCGACCTCCGCATGGGCACCGGCCGCAGCCGCCGGTTCGTCGGGGCCGAGCACGGCGCCGACGTCTCCTATTTCTTCGTCGAGAATCAGCCGGGTGAGGGTCCAGGGCTGCACTGGCACCCGTACTCGGAGACCTGGGTGGTGCTCGTGGGGACCGTCCGCCTCCGCGTCGGCGACCGGATCCTCCTCGCCGGACCGGGCGACACCGCCACGGTCGCCGCCTTCACGCCGCACGGCTTCACGAACGCGGGGGAGGGGCTGCTGCGCATCCTGTGCATCCACGCCTCCGCCACCATCGTCCAGACCTTCCTCGACAACGACTGATCAGGAGAACCCATGTCCTTCCAGGCTTACCTCGACAAGGTCGAGACCCAGACCGGGCTCACGCCCCGCCAGTTCATCGAGCTCGCCCGCGCCCAGGGCTTCGACGAGGGCACGAAGTCCACGGTCGTGCTCACGTGGCTCAAGCAGGAGTACGGCCTCGGCCACGGTCACGCGCAGGCCATGACCCACGTCATCCTCAAGGGACCGAAGATCAGCGACAAGCACGTCGGCACGGGAGGCTCCCACAGCGATGCGTCCGACACCCTGTGGCTCGACGGCAAGGACAGCAACCCGCACCGCTGAGGGTCCCCGCGCCGCGCCGACTAGGATTTCGAGCGTGGCAGCATCCTCCCGGCGCAAGAAGAAGAGCGGCACCCGAACCCGACCGCACACCAGCGGAAACCCGGCCAAGCGGCCCGCGGTCGAGGCCGGTCCGGTCACCGTCTCCGACTGGATCGGCGCCGCGCGACTGCGCACCCTGCCGCTGGCGGTCGCGCCGGTCGTGATCGGCACGGGCGCCGCGCGCAGCACGGGGCCGGAGTTCCACTGGGTCATCGCCCTCGCCTGCCTCGCGGTCGCGGTGCTGCTGCAGATCGGCGTGAACTTCACGAACGACTACAGCGACGGCGTCCGCGGCACCGACGCCCACCGTGTCGGTCCGGCGCGGCTGACGGCCTCCGGGCGGGTGAAGCCGCGCACCGTGCTGATCATCGGGCTCGTGTTCTTCGCGCTCGCCGCGGCGGTCGGCCTCGCGATCGTGGTGCGCACGGAGCAGTGGTGGATGCTGGCCGTCGGCGCCGCGTGCATCGTCGCCGCGTGGTTCTACACGGGCGGCAAGCGACCCTACGGCTACTACGGCCTGGGCGAGGTGTTCGTCTTCGTGTTCTTCGGGCTCGTGGCGACGCTCGGCACCACGTGGGTGCAGATCTTCGCGCTCCCGCAGCAGGCGTGGCTCGGGGCGATCGCGGCCGGCCTGTTCGCGTGCGCGGTGCTGCTGGCGAACAACCTCCGCGACATCGAGCAGGACCGCGCCGTCGGCAAGCGCACGCTCACGGTGCTGATCGGGCGGCGGGCGACCCAGGTGCTGTTCACCCTGTTCGTCCTCGCGCCGTTCGGGATCGCGGTGTTCCTGGCGCTGCTGTTCCCGATCGCGTGGATCGCGCTGCTCGCGCTGCTGGCGGGGCTGCCCGCCGTGCTGATCGTCTGGACGTACCGTCAGCCGCGGGAGCTGGTGACGGCGCTGGCCCTGACCTCACTCACGTCGCTGCTCTACGCGGGCGCGCTGTTCTGGGCGTTCGTCGGCTGATCTCGGCGTTCGTCAGCTGATCTCGGCGTCCGTCGTGATCCGGGCGTCCGTCGCGATCTCCGCGTCCGTCGGCTGACCGCGGGAGCGCTCAGTCGCGGCGGGTCTCGTCGGGGGCGGCGTCGATCGCCTCGTCCTCCGCATCGGCATCGGCCTGCTGACCCGACACGCGGCCCTCGCGCCGCTCGTGCAGACGCGCCGAGGCGTCGGACAGCGGCGTGCGCAGGAACAGCATCGAGATGCTCGCCCCGATGAGGGCGGCGAAGATGGCGGCGAGCCACCAGAACTCGCGGAAGATCGGGAAGAAGAACCACAGGATCGCCAGCGGGACGAGGAATGCCAGCAGGCGCAGCACGGTGTAGACGAGGAGGGGGGCGGGCTTCTTCACTCCCTCAGTCTACGTTCGCCCGCCGATGTGCCAGCCGCCGCCGCTCACCCGGGGAGGTCGAGCGCGGAGAAGGGGATGCCGCGGACGACGCGTCGCCACGGGTGCTCGCCGAGCGTCCAGAGCACCCCCGCCTCGGGGTCGAGGGCGAGGTCTTCGCACCCGGCGGGCAGTGGGACGGGGTGTCGCCGCCAGGAACCGTCGCGATCGGTCCACAGGGCTCCGGGGTGCAGCAGATCGGACTGCGACACGAAGCGCGTCTCGCCCCAGCGCACGGCGCCCTGCAGGTGCCGGAGGCCGGGCGCGACCCGGTCGCGCTCCACGAAGCGGGGCTGCGCGGCGCTCGGGATGTCGAACTCGCCGACCACGCCGCGGTCGTTCCCGCGGTACTCGCCGATGAGCACACGGGGCAGGGGAGTGCCGTCGGCCGTGAACACCCGCCCGAGGAACGAGCAGCGGAGGTCGACCGGGTGCTGAGCCGTGCGCACGGCGACGAGCACGGTGCTGCGACCTCCGCGGCGGCGGCTCCCGGCCAGGCGGTGGGCGTCGGAGCCGCGCACCCGGCGGAGCCGCGCCAGGTCGAACTCCCAGATCCCCTGGCCCGTGGCCGCCGCGAACAAGCGGTCGTCGAACCACGCGAGGCCGCCGGCGTGGATCGGGGCGGGCTCCAGGCGGCCGTCCTCCCCGGGCACGGCGAGCACCACGTCGAGGTGACGCGACCGGTCGAGGTCGATCATCGTGACCCGGGAGGCGAGGTGGCGGCCCGCCCTGTCCTGACGGAACCAGCTCACCGCGAGCGTGCGTCGTCCGCGCAGCCGGCCCACGTCGATGCCCTGGGGATACCAGCGCTCGGTCCACGTGCGCGCGGACAGCCAGCGCAGGTCGATCCCGGTGCTCCGGCGGCGCCGTCGCACCGGTCGCCAGATCGTTCCGAACGGCCAGAGCATGGGCTCCATGGTCGCGGATGCCGGGTGACCGCGCCAATCGACGCGGCGCCCCGCATCGATTCGGCATCTCGTGGAGAGGTATGTATCATGTTACGTGTTGAGTGTTGATCTTCATGGAGTCGCTCTCGACGCACACCCCTCGGCCCGCTGGTGGGGGCCAGTAAACCGCGGGGTGGGCCGGCACCGCACGGTGTCGGTTTCCCGGGTGCTCGCACCCGGCAGTGCAACGCACTGGGGGTGTGGTTCGTTCGGGTGCGGACCACACCTCAGCGTTGTGCCTGCCGCGCCTCGCGTCACCCGCCGTTCACCGTGACGTCGCCGACCGGACACGCGCGACTGCGACGATCTCCGCACACCGCCCACCCCGGGAGTTCCGTGCGCACGCCCCTCGTCACCGTCATCCTTCCCGCGAAGGACGCCGGACCCTACATCGGGACGACCCTCGAGACCCTCACCCGGCAGTTCGACGACCCGCACGATCTGCAGCTCGTGGCGATCGACGACGGCTCCCGCGACGACACGCGCGCGCTCATGCAGCACTACGCCGACCGGTTCCCGCGCGCCAGGGTGGTGCACAACCCGACGCCGCGCGGCCTGGCGAGCGCCCGCAACCAGGGTCTCGCGCTCGTCGAGGGCGGGACGTTCTGCTTCCTCGACGGCGACGACTGGTTGCAGCCGCGGCGGCTGGCCGTGCTGGCCTCTCGCCTGCGCGCGCTGCGCTGCGACTTCGTCCGCACCGATCACGTGACCGTCACCGGCACCCGCCGCACGCTGGTGCGCGCGCCGTTCCCCTGGCGCGAGACCGTCGCCCCGCCGCGGAGCGCCATCCTGCCCGCCGACGAGCCGACCATGGTCGACTACCCGTACGCCTGGGCCGGGCTGTTCCACCGCCGCCTCCTCGACCGGGGCCTGGCCGGGTTCCCGCCCGGACTGTTCACCGCGGAGGACCGGCCGTGGATCTGGCGGCTGCACCTGGAGGCCTCGTCGTTCGCGGTCGTCGACGCCCCGGCACTGCTCTACCGCCGCGGCGTCGCGGGCTCGCTCACCCAGATCGCCGACCGGCGGCAGCTCGACTTCGCCGAGGCCCTGTCCCAGGTCGTCGCCCTGGCGCAGCGCGACCGCGACGCCGAGCGCTTCCTGCCCAAGGCCGTGTGGACCGCGCTCGCGCTCAGCTCTCACCACCTGGTGCGCTCGCGGCGCATGTCGCCGCCGGTGCGCGCGGAGATGCGGTCGCGCATCCGCGAGCTGCTCCGCGGTCTCCCCGCGCCGGAGGTCGCCGCGGTGGTCGAGCGGCTCGACGCGCCCCGGCGCCGCGTGCTCGCGCGCACACTCCGACGTGCGGGGCACACGCCGTGACGCGGGTCTTCGCGCTGCACAGCGCCTACGGTCTCGCGACCGCCGTCGCCGCGATCGACAGCGGCCTCCTCGATGGGCTGACCGCCGCGCGCCCCGAGCAGGTGCTGGTGCCGTTCACCTCGTCGCGCGTGCCCGAGCTCGCGGTCGGCATCGACGCCGACCCGGCCCTGAGTCGGCTGCGCGCCCGGTTCGACCGCATCGAGCCGCTGGGAGACCTCCTCGGCCCGCTGCACCCCAGCGCGTGGGAGCCCCCGGAGGGCGAACTGCCCGTGCTCGGTCGGCTGATCGCCCGGGCCTGGGGCATCGACCCCCGCGACCTGGAGCTGTGCGTGCAGAGCCCGCAGGTCGCTCCGGCGCGGACGCTGTTCGGGCTGTTCCCCGACGCGCGTCTCACGATCGTGGGCGACGGCCTCATGACGTATGCGCCGATGCGGGTGCGGCTGCCGCACACCGTGACGGCTCGGATCGTCCGTGTGGTCTACGCCGACGTCGTGCCCGGCGTGCGTCCGCTCGTCGCGTCGCCGACCGCCGAGACCGTGCCGGTGCCGCCCGCGGCCTTCGCGGCGGCGCTGCGCGAGACCGCGACGCCGGAGGTGCCGGAGGTGCCGGCGGACCCGGAGCCGGGACCGTCCACCGTGCTGGTGCTCGGGCAGTACCTGTCGGCGCTCGGGCTGCAGACGCCGGCGCAGGAGATCGCGCTGCAGCAGAGCCTGGTCGACCGGGCGGCCGCGTGGGAGCCGGAGCGCATCGTGTTCAAGCCCCATCCGGCGGCGCCGCCCCTGCTCGCCGATGCCGTCCGTGCCAGGGCGCAGTCGCTCGGCATGGCGTTCGAGGAGCACCGCGGCACGTGGCCCGCGGAGCTGGTGGCCGAACGCCTCGATGCGCGGGCCGTGGTCGCGGCGTTCTCCACCGCGCTGCCGACCGTGCACACGGTGTTCGGCCGCGACATCGGTGCCGCCGGGACTGCGGACCTGCTCGGCACGCTCGCTCCGTTCGAGAACAGCAACCGCATCCCGCTCACGATCGTCGACGCCCTCACCCGCACCGACGCCGCGCGCCCGGAGCCGCCCGAGCTGCAGCGCCTCGTCGATGCGGTCGGCTATGCCATGCAGCCGCTCGTCGCCGAGCACCTGCGAGAGCGCGCGGAGAAGTTCCTGCGCGACCTCGACGATGACGAGCGCCGCCGGTACTTCTCGGCGGAGCGCCTCACGCACCTGCGGTTGCCCGGCGCCGCGCCCGCGACCCTGCGACAGCGCCTGCGGCACCCCGCGGGCGGCATCGGGCGGATCGAGGAGTGGCGGCTGACGGCGATCGGGGCACGGCGTCGCGCCGGTCGCGCGTGGCGGGAGATCCGGGGAGGATGACGAGCATGCAGCAGACAGACAAGGGAGCGCCGCGGACGGTGGCGATCATCCCGGCGCGCGGCGGGTCGAAGCAGATCCCGCGCAAGAACCTGGAGCGCGTGGGCGGGGTGCCGCTCGTGGCCAGGGCCGTGCACGCGGCAACGGCCGCCGCGGGCATCGACGCGGTCGTGGTCTCCACCGACGACGACGAGATCGCGGCGGTCGCGGAGGCCGCGGGCGCGCGCATCGTCCGGCGCCCCGCGGAGCTGTCGGGCGACACCGCGTCGTCCGAGGCGGCGATCCTCCACGCGCTCGACGAGCTCGAGCGCCGGGGAGAGTCGTTCGCGGTCGTCGCGTTCGTGCAGGCCACGTCGCCCTTCGTGCCGAGCGTGGAGCTGTCCGCCGCCGTCGAGGCCGTGCGGGAGGGCACGGCCGACAGCGCGTTCGCGGCCGTCGCGACGTACGGCTTCCTGTGGCGCACGGGGCCCGAGGGGGAGGCGGAGGCGCTCAACCACGACGCGAGCCACCGTCCGCGGCGCCAGGACCGTGAGCCGCATCACCTCGAGACCGGGGCGTTCTACGTGTTCCGGGCGGACGGGTTCCGCCGCAGCCGGCACCGCTTCTTCGGCCGCACCCGCATCATCGCGGTGCCCGAGTGGAGCGCGATCGAGATCGACGACGCGGAGCAGCTCGCGGCGGCGCGGGCCCTGGCGGCCCTGCGTGAGACTCCCGCGCGGATCCCGGTGCGTGCGGTGGTCACCGACTTCGACGGCGTCCACACCGACGACACCGCGATCGTCGACGCCGACGGAGGGGAGCGGGTACGGGTGAGCCGGGAGGACGGCATGGGCGTCGCGCTGCTGCGCCGCGCCGGCGTGCCGATGCTGATCCTCTCCACCGAGGTCAACCCGGTCGTGCGGGCGAGGGCCGACAAGCTGCGCGTCCCCGTGCTGCACGGCATCGACGACAAGGAGGACGCGCTGCGGCGGTGGGCGCAGGAGCAGGGCATGCCGCTCGCCGACATCGCGTACCTCGGCAACGACGTGAACGACCTCCCGGCGATGCGCATCGTCGGGTGGCCGGTCGCCGTCGCCGACGCGCATCCCCTCGTGCGGGCCGAGGCCAGGGTCGTGCTGCACCGCCGCGGGGGAGACGGTGCGGTCAGGGAGCTCGTCGAACGCGTGTTGTCGAGCTGACCGCCCCCGGTAACCCTCCGGTCGAGGGCCGTTCACCCGCGGCGCGTACTCAGGAAGGACGGCGGCAACCCGCTCGACGACCGGAGGAACCATGACTGTCAGCATCGGCTCGCGTGTGATCGGCGGCGGCCGTCCGGCCTACGTCATCGCGGAGATCGGCCTCAACCACAACGGCGACGTGGACATCGCCAAGCGACTGATCGACGTCGCGGCGCGGGCGGGGGCCGACGCGGTCAAGTTCCAGAAGCGCACCCCCGAGATCTCCACGCCGGAGCACATGCGCGATGTACCGCGGGAGACGCCGTGGGGTGTCATGAGCTATCTCGACTACCGGCGCCGGGTCGAGTTCGGCCGCGACGAGTACGTCGAGATCGGCGACCACGCCACGCTGCTCGGGCTGGACTGGTTCGCGTCGCCGTGGGATGTGCCGAGCGTGGCGTTCCTGGAGGAACTGAACGTCGTGGCGCACAAGGTCGCCTCCGCGAGCCTGACCGACACCGAGCTGCTGACCGCGCTGCGCGAGACGGGCAAGCCCGTGATCCTCTCCACCGGCATGTCCACGATCGAGCAGATCGACCGCGCCCTCGACACCCTCGGCACCGACCGGGTCGTGCTGATGCACGCGACCTCGACGTATCCGCTGGAGCCGGAGGAGGCGAACCTGCGGGTCATCGCGACCCTCCGCGACCGCTACCCCGGCATCCCCGTCGGATACTCGGGCCACGAGCGCGGCCTGCAGATCTCGCTCGCCGCGGTCGCGATGGGCGCCGTCGCGGTCGAACGGCACATCACGCTCGACCGGACGATGTGGGGCTCCGACCACGCCGCGTCGCTGGAGCCGACCGGACTCGAGCACCTGGTGCGCGACATCCGGGTGATCGAGCGGGCGGTGGGCGACGGCGTGAAGCGCGTGTTCGACAGCGAGCGCGCCCCCATGGCCAAGCTGCGTCGCGTGCCGGCATGACCGACGCCTCCGGGCTGCGCGTGGTCGCGGTCGCCGATGCCGACTCGTTCGTGAAGTGGTCTGCCTCGCTGCTCGGCGCGGTGCCCGGTCTGCGCCCGCAGCTGCTGCTGGTGCGCACGCCCCTCACGGTGAGCGCGGAGCAGGAGCGCGCGGCGCGGGAGGGCACCGGGGTCGCGGCGACAGATGTCACCCGGCTCGACCTCGCGCAGGTGGCGGCGTGGCTGGACCGGCAGCGGCCCGACGCGGTGCTGCTCGCTGGTCGCGGGCCGTTCGTGCGGCTGCTCGGACGCGTGATCGACTCGCTCGCGCACCGGCCCGTCGTCGTGTCGGGGCTGCCCGGTATGGCGATCCCGGCGCAGCGCGGGGCCCTGGAGTACCGGCGTCACACCGACCTGCTGATCGTGCACTCCCACCGCGAGGTCAGGGCGTTCGCCGAGCTGGGGGAGCGGATCGGGGTGCCGGTGCCGCTGGCGCTCGCGACCCTTCCGTTCGCACGGGGCCCGTACGGCGGCCGGAGGCGGGCGGAGCGTGCCGAGGCGCGGATCCTCGCCGGAGGGGCGCCGCGGGCCGCCCTCGCCGACCGCCCGACGGAGCCGGTGGCCGACGCGGAGCCGCGGCCGGGTGCCACGGACGTCGTCTTCGCCGCCCAGGCGCTGGTGCCCGCGGATCGCGCGGCGAGGGCCGACATCGCGGCCCTGCTGGTGCGCGCCGCCGAGGCCGACCCCGACCGGCGCGTGGTGGTGAAGCTGCGTGCGCGACAGGGCGAGGCGGAGACCCACCTCGACCGCGAGCCCTACACCGGGCTCTTCGGGGCCGCGCGGCCGCGGAACCTCGTGTTCTCGCACGCTCCGATGGACACGGCGCTGGAGACGGCGGCCGGGCTGGTCACGGTGAGCTCGACCGCCGCGGTGGAGGCGCTGGCGCACGGGGTGCCGGTCATCGCGCTCGACCGCTTCGGGGTGAGCAAGAGCCTGCTCAACACGGTCTTCGTCGGCAGCGGGCTGCTGGGCGGGGCGGGCGAGGTCGTGGCCGGCCGCTTCCGGCGCCCGCACCCGGCCTGGCTGCGCGACAACTATTTCCACCCCGCCGACGAGTCGGACTGGTGGGACCGGGTGCAGGACCTGGTCGCGCTGCGTCGAGCGGGCGCGCTGCCTCCGCGCCGGGTGCCCGCTGCGCGCGGGGGTGCGCTGCACGAGGCCTGGCACCGGGCGAGTGTGCTCGGACGGGAGGACCGCAGCATCTCCGGACGGCTCGCGCTCGCGGTCGGAGTCCCGGCGGTGCGGCTGCTGTCCGGCGTCCGCGCTCGCCGCAGTCCGGAGGGCGCCTCCACGTGGGCGGACCCGTCCACGGACTACACGCTCGAGCCGAACCCGTTCGCCGACTCGCTGCGTCGCTGAGCCCCGGCTCGTTCGTCCGGGTCGTGGTGCGTCAGAGGCGGCGCCAGTCGTGGCTCTCGACCGCGGCGCCGGCCTGCGGGCCCATCTGCAGCATGCCGCCGTCGATCACGACCGAGGCCCCGGAGATGTAGGCGGCTTCGGGCGAGGCCAGGAAGGCGATCAGCGCGGCCACCTCGCGCGCGTCCCCTGGTCGTCCGAGCGGGATGCCGGGGCGGTCCTCCGTGTGCGGGTCGGTGTCGGTCTGCCCGGTCATGGGTGTGGCGATCTCGCCGGGGGCCACGCTCACCGCGCTGATGCCGTGCGCACCGAGTTCGAGCGCTAGGTTCTTCATGAGGCCGCCGAGCCCGTGCTTCGCGGCGTCGTACGCGCTCGCCCCGACCATCGGCTGATGCTCGTGCACGCTGGTGACCGCGATCAGCCGGCCACCGCGTCCGGCCGCGACCATGGCCCGCGCCGCCCGTTGCAGGCACACGAACGCGCCGGTGAGGTCGGTGTCGACCACGCGGTTCCACTCGTCGAGGGTCACGTCGAGGAACGGGGTCTGCAGTCCCGCTCCGGCGTTGTTGACGAACACGTCCACCCCGCCGAGCTCGGCGATCAGGCCGTCGACCGCGTCGCCGCACGCGGGGATGTCCGCCACGTCGAGGCGGGCGACCACGGCCCTGGCGCCGTGGCTGCGCACCTCCTCCGCGGTCTCCTGGGCGCCGGCCTCGTCGCTGTGCCAGGTGATGCCCACGTCGATGCCGGCCGCGGCGAGGGCGACCGCGGTCGCGCGGCCGATGCCCGAGTCCGCGCCGGTCACGATCGCGCGTCGGGCCTCGGCTTCCAGGCGCGCCTGCGGCTCCCCGGACTCCAGGCCCGTGGTCGGCGTCTTGTCGTTGTGCTGCGATTCGGACATGCGGCCCTCCTGCTGCTCGTGGTCGTGCGGGCGACGATACGAGGGCCGACGGAGCACGGTCGATGCGCTTGACGGCGGCGGGTGGCGGCGCTAGCGACACGATGCCCGCGGCGGTGGCCCCGCAGAATCGAGGCCGCCGTCGCGGGCGTCGAGCGCGGGTCAGTTGCTGCGGCGGATGGCGCGCACGCCCACCACGAGGCCGACCGTGGCCACCGCGAGTGCGGCGATCCACCCCCACAGCACGGTGAGGTCGCCCAGGTCCCCGGCGAACAGCGCCCGCTCCGCCTGCACGACCCAGTTCACCGGGTTGACCGTCGCGACCGCGCGCATCCAGTCCGGCGCGGCGTCGAGCGGCAGCAGCATCCCCGACAGGATCAGCAGCGGGAAGATGAGCGACTGCTGCACGCCCCAGAACAGCCACTCCCGGTCTTTGGTCGCGAGCGCGAGCGAGTACGAGAGCGAGCCGAGGCCCACCCCGAACACGGCGAGCAGCGCGAGGCCGATCAGCAGGCCCGGCACGTCGACCGCGAACCCGAACGGCCATGCGATCAGGACGATCACGAGGGCCTGCACCACGATCGGCGCGATCTCCTTCAGCGCGCGGCCGACGAGGAGGGACGACCGGGCGAGCGGGGCGACGAGGGTGCGCTCGTGCGAGCCGGTCATCATCTCGTACTGGAGGTTCGACCCGGTGGCGCCGGTGCCGAACAGCACGATCATCACCAGCACACCCGGCACGAACCACGACAGGGTCTCGCCCGCGGGCTGTCCGGACTGGCCGATCAGCAGCGGGGCGAACAGCCCGAGGAACACCAGGGGCTGCAGCAGGCTGAAGATCAGGGTGAACGGGTCCCGCACCACGGGCTTGAGCTCCCGCGTCAGCACGTGGCGGGTGTCGCGTGCGAGGTTCGGGCGCACGAGCGTGTCGGTGGTGGTCATGAGAGGACTCCTGTCGTGGTCGGGGTGGAGGCGGGCGTGGGCTCGTCCGTGGACTCGGGGGCTCCTGCACCCTCGCCCGCATCGCGCAGGGTGCGTCCGGTGAGGGCGAGGAACACGTCGTCGAGTGTGGGCGGCACTCCGGTCGCGCGCTGCACGACGATGCCCGCGGCGTCGAGCTCCCGCACGACAACGGGCAGCAGCCGGTCGCCGTCGGGCACAGCGAGGGAGAGGGAGGCGTCATCCCGCACGACCTCGGCCGGGCTCCGTCGGGCGACCACGGTGCGCGCCCGCTCGGCCTCCGCGGCGTCGGTGAACCCGAACGTGAGCACGTCGCCCGCGAGGGTGGCCTTGAGCGAGGCCGCGTCGTCGTCCGCGATGATGCGGCCCTTGTCCATCACCATGACCCGCTCGGCGTAGCGGTCGGCCTCCTCCAGGTAGTGCGTGGTGAGGAAGACCGTGGTGCCGTGCTGTGTGCGCAGGTCGAGGATGTGCTCCCACAGGTTCGCGCGGCTCTGCGGGTCGAGCCCCGTGGAGGGCTCGTCGAGGAACAGCAGGGGTGGTGCGTGCATGAGCCCGAGGGCGATGTCGAGCCGGCGCTTCTGCCCGCCGCTGAGCTGCTGCACGGTGCGGCCCGCGAACGACGACAGGTCGAGCGACTCGATGAGCTCGTCCGCCCTCCGCACGCTGTCGCGCTTCGTCAGGCCGTAGAAGGCGCCCTGGCTGAGCAGTTCGTCGCGCACGCGCTGGGAGAAGCTGCCGCTGGTGAGCTGACCGACGTAGCCGATGCGCGCGCGGACGCCCGCGGCGTCGGTGCGGATGTCGTGCCCGACCACGCGCGCGCTGCCGGCCGACGGCGGGATCAGGGTGGTGAGCATGCGGAGGGTCGTCGACTTGCCGGCGCCGTTCGGGCCGAGGAATGCGACGAGCTCACCCCGCACGGCGCTGAAGGAGACGTCGGTGACCGCGTGCACCGGCGCCTTCTTGACGGTGAAGGTCTTGGTCAGGCCTTCGGTCTCGATGAGGGTTTCGTTCATGGGAGCGAGCGTAGAAAGCAACGCGGACACATCCTGTCCGCATCGTCTGCCAATCTGAGCTCATGTCCGACACCACCGCCCGCGCCCTCGCCCTGCTCAACCTGCTGCAGACGCACCGGCACTGGCCGGGCACGGAGCTCGCCTCGCGACTGGGCGTCACCGAGCGCACCGTCCGCCGCGACGTCGACCGCCTGCGCGAGCTGGGCTATCGCGTCGAGTCCACGCCGGGATCGGCCGGCGGCTACCGGCTGGAGGCGGGGAGCGCCGTGCCGCCGCTGCTGCTGACCGACGACGAGGCGGTCACGATGGCGATCGGCCTGCGGGTCGCCGCCACGCAGCAGCTCGTCGGTGGCGCGGAGGTGACGCTGACCGCGCTGGCGAAGCTGGAGCAGGTGCTGCCCTCGGCGCTGCGGCAGCGGGTGAACGCGCTCGCGGCGGCGGTGCAGCCCCCGCGGATCGGCGCGGGACCGGTGGTGTCGCCCGTGGTCATCGGCGAGATCGCGCTCGCCACGCGCGACCACGAGCGGCTGCGGCTGCGCTACGTCGACGGGCAGGGGGAGGAGAGCGTGCGGCGCGTGGAGCCGCATGCCCTCGCCCCGGCCGGACGCAAGTGGTTCCTCCTGTGCTGGGACCTCGACCGCGAGGACTGGCGCACGTTCCGCGTCGACCGCATCACGTCCGTCGAGCACACCAGGGTGCTGTTCGCGCGGCGCGAGCTCAGTGCGCAGGAGATCGAGGAGCGGGTGCTGATCGCGGCGTCGTGGTCGCCGCAGAAGATCGAGACCGACGCGGTGATGGAGCTGCCGCTGGCGGAGATGCAGGAGCGGTTCGGGCCGTGGGGACAGGGCGCCACGGCGGAGGGACCCGACCGCACGCGCTGGCCCTTCGGCGGCGCGGACTGGCGGGAGGCGATGTACGGACTGCTCTGGATCCCCGCGGGCGTCGAGTACACCACGAGCTTCCCCGAGCCGCACCGTGCGGAGCTGCGCGAGGCGGTCGAGCGGCTGCTGCGGGCGCTCGACGCTCCCACGCCCGCGTCATCCGCGGACTCATAGGGTCATCCCAGGGAACGACCCTGGCGGGGAACATCACGGCCAGGTAACGTCAGTGCCATCGCGGCGATCCGGGCGGTCCCGGGCCCCGGCTCATATCCGGAGGCGTTGCGGGTTCGACTCCCGCCGTCGCGTCCACTCCCTGAGGCGTTCGCGTCCGCGTCCACGACATGGCGCATGATGGACGGATGCCCACCGCCTCTCGACCCGGACTCCGCGTCACGGCCGGTCTCACGATCCCGGACGCCGAGCTGTCGTGGCGCTTCTCGCGCTCCTCCGGCCCCGGGGGACAGGGAGTGAACACGGCGGACTCGCGCGTGGAGCTGGTGTGGGACGCCGCGGGTTCCGCGGTCCTGTCGCCGGTGCAGCGCGAGCGGATCCTGGAGCGTCTGCGGGGACGGCTCGTCGGCGGGGTGCTGACGATCGCGGCGTCCGAGCATCGGGCGCAGCTGCGCAACCGGGAGGCCGCACGCGAACGCCTGGCCGCCCTGGTCGCGGAGGCCCTGCGTCCGCCTGCCCCGCCGCGCCGCGCGACGAAGCCGAGCCGCGGATCGAGGGAGCGTCGGCTCACGGCCAAGCACCGCCGCACCGACGTCAAGAGCCTGCGGCGTCGTCCGCGCGAGGAGTGAGGCAGCCGCTCAGCCGGAGTCGCGGGTGAGCCGCTTCTCGACGGGGCCCCAGCCCTCCTCCAGCACGGTGAATCCGGCCTCGAGGATGTCGCGCTGGTCGTCGCTCTCGGTCACGAGGATCTGCATCTGCAGGATGAACCGGGAGTACACGCGGATCTCCGCCGTGGGGGCGGTGAGCCCGAGCTGCTCGGCGATCGCGTCGGCGAGGGCGTCTTCGTGCCGCAGCCACATCTTCGCCGCGTAGTCGCGCAGGGCCGGCGTCTCGTTGAGGAAGCGCAGGAAGGTGCGGGCGACGTCGTCTCCGTGCTCGTCGAGGTTGGCGCCGATCTCGGCGGCGTAGAAGTCATGGATCGCGCGGTTGATGGTGACGCCGGTCCTGCGGTCGCGCACGGCGGCGACGAGGCGGTCGCGCTGCTCGTCGTCCTCGTCGAAGACGAGCGCCTCCTTCTGGGGGAAGTGGGCGAAGACGGTGGTCGGGGAGACGTCGGCGGCGTCGGCGACCTCGCGGATGCTGACGTTGTCGAAGCCGCGCTCGAGGAACATCCTCGTCGCGACGTCGGAGATGTTCTTGCGGGTCGCGGCCTTCTTGCGCTCGCGGCGGCCGAGGGGCGCGGGGGTGGTCATGAGAGCCAGGCTACCGCGCTCGGTACAAAAGTGGCTTGACACCAAAACTGGTATCGCTACACTTTCGATATGACTTCACCCATCTCCTCGGTCCGTGGTGCCACCCGCGCCTGGATCATGCTCATCGTGCTGACGATGCTCACCGTCATCGGCATGACGGTGGTGCTCCCCGTGCTGCCGTTCGTCGTGCTGCAGTACGTCTCGCACGAGCGCGACCTGGCCCTCTGGGTCGGCGTGCTGGAAGCGGTCAACGGCCTGTGCGCCTTCCTCGTCGCGCCCTTCCTCGGCCGGCTCTCCGACCGGTTCGGCCGACGGCCCGTCATCATCGCCGCCGCCTTCGGCGCCGCGTTCTCCATGGCCCTGTTCGGCATCGGCGGAGCGCTCTGGGTGCTCGTGCTCGCCCGTGTCATCCAGGGGCTGACGGCGGGCGACCTGCCCGCGCTGTTCGCCTACCTCGCCGACATCACCCCGCCGGAGAAGCGTGCACAGCGCTTCGGCCTTCTCGGAGCGCTGACCGGCATCGGCACCATGATCGGCCCGGCCGTCGGCGGGCTCCTCGCGGCGATCGACCTGCGCCTGCCCGTGTTCCTCACCGCCGCCGTCGCCCTGGTGATCGCGATCCTCAGCATCTCCCTGCTGCCGGAGAGCCTGAAGCCCGAGAACCGCATCCCGCGGATCACGCTGCGCGCCGTGCAGCCGTTCGCGGTGTTCCGCGAGGCGTTCGGTCGCCGGAAGCTGCGCGGCCTGATGATCGCGTTCGGCCTGCTCGCGCTGCCGTTCGGCTTCTTCGTCAACAACTTCAGCATCCTCGCGCTCGACGCCATCCAGTGGGGGCCGACGCAGATCGGGCTCCTCACGGCGGGCGTGGGGATCGTCGACATCCTCATCCAGGGCGTGCTGCTGGCCATCCTGCTTCCGCGGATGGGGGAGCGCGGCGTGATCCTCAGCGGCATCGTCGCCCAGGCGATCGGCCTGGCCGGTCTCGCGGTCGTCGCGACGCTGATCGCCCAGCCGTGGCTGTTCATCGTCGGCGCGCTGCTGCTCGCCGCCGGACAGGGAGCCGCGCAGGCCGCCATGGACGGCGCGATGTCCAACGCCGTCGGCGACGACGAGCAGGGCTGGCTCGGTGGCGCCACCCAGTCGCTCAACGCCGCGATGGGCACGGTCGCGCCGCTGATCGCCGCGGCCCTCTACACCGCCGTGAGCCACGCCGCCCCCTACTGGCTCGGGGTCGGGCTCATGGCCGTCGCGGGGATGGTCGTGGCACGCGCCCACATCGCGAACACCGCGAAGCGCCCGCGCCCCGCACCCTCCGGCCCGGCGCCCGCGGAGCTCGTGGCCGCCGAGTGACAGCTCCGCGGGGTGCCCCGGTGATCCGGGGCACCCCGCGGCTCAGTCCTTCCCGCCTCCGCGGACGAGTTCCAGCCCGGCACCGGCGAACTGCCGCAGCGTGGCATCCGGCAGGAACGCCCGCGTCAACGCGCCGCCGATCCGGGTGAGGTCGCTCTCGTCGCGGAACAGCAGGTACATGGTCTCGTAGCGCGGGTGGAACTTCTGCTTGAACCGGTGCAGCGAACCGAACCCGTACACGGGTTCCAGAGCCTCCGCGAGCCGGTCGCTGAGCGCCGCGATCATGCCCGCGTCCGGTGGGTAGTCGTGCGCGAGCGGAGCCCCGGAGAGCGACATGATCTGCGCGCCCTCGTCGGAGAACTGCTTCGCGGACGACCCGATGAGGTACTCCATGACGGGGCCGAATCCGCCCTCCCTGCGGCGCATCAGGTCGAGCGTCCACCCCCGCACGATGCCGCCCTCGCCGTAGATGGGCAGCCAGGAGAGGAAGCCGTCGACGTCGCCGTTGGGGGCGATGGCGAGGGCGAGCCGTACCTCCGGATCCTCCGCCTCCTCGAGGGTGCCGAGTGTGAAGCGCATCTCGGGGAGGTCCTTGTCGCCGACCCAGGCCTCTGAGATCGCCCGCAGCTGCTGCTGCACCCCCCAGGGCTCCTCCTTCAGATGCGTCATCCGGAACGTCATGTCCTCGCGTCCTGCCTTGTTGAGGGAGGTGCGCACGGAGTTCCAGCGCTTTCCGGTGAACTCCAGGCCCGGCAGGTCGACGATCGTGTCGTCCGCCACGACCAGGCTCCGCCAGGTCTCCGGCACCGCGGCCCGCGTGGCCTCGTCGGCGCTGAAGAAGCAGGGGATGAGCCCGGCGCCCTCCGCCGCGCGGATGAAGTCCCGCACCGCATCGGTGCGGCGTTCGCGCGGCCCGATCGGATCCGCCAGTGCCAGTGCCACGCTGTTGCGCCGCTGATACGCGACGATGCCGCCGTCCACGCGCGCGAACGCGTTGCCCTCCCAGGTGGTCATCCACGACAGGGTGCCGCCGCCGTGGGTCTTCAGCTCCTTCTCCAGGTCGGCGAGCGTGGGTGCCGGCTGCGCGCCGAGCTTCGACCGCCGTCGGGCCCGGAACGCCCGCCGCACCACGATCAGGTAGACGAGGATCAGCAGCCAGAGCACGCCGCTGGCGAGGGCGAGCTCGGTCTCGCCGTCGATCTGCAGTTCGAGCTGTGCCTCGCTGGTCAGGATGATCAGCGCCAGGATGAGCGCACCGGAGAGCACGTTGAGGCTGGCGAGGATGATGGCGAGCACCCACGCCCATCGCCGACCGCGACGCAGCCCGTTCGCGATGAGCAGGATGACGGCCGCGTCGAGCGCGGTGTCCAGGAACCCGCCGGAGGCGGGTGCGGTGGGGCCGAAGGGGCCGTCGGTCGGGACCAGGACGGTGATGACCTCGGTCGCCAGCAGGAGCAGCACGGCCATGACCGCGATGAGGCGCTGCTCGCGGACCGTCGTGTGCCGCACGCGCAGGCTGCGGTCCACCGCGAGGATCAGCAGCACCGCCAGCAGATGCTCGAGGTCGGCGACCTTGCCCCAGAACATCATCGCGATGAAGACGAACCCGAGGAGGATGAGCCAGCCGCGTACCCGCCACGGGGGACGGAACAGTCCGACGGCTGCAGCGATGCAGGCCATCGTGCCCCCGGACGCGCCCACGTCGAGCGCGCGCGCCTGCTCCGCCGCCCACGCCCATTCGAACTGCGACAGCAGCAGGAGCAGCAGCGCGGTGGCGAAGATCGCGAAGAGCTGTCCCACCGCGTAATAGGCGATCGCGACGCGGCTTCCGCGACGGAACTCCAGGTACCCCATGCCCCAGAAGCCGGCGATCGTGAACAGGTACACCCACGGCTGGTTGACGAAGAACGTGCCGGTGACCGGCGTCCACCATTTGCCGTCCGACAGGTTGGGCAGGCCGTACGCGACCGAGGGGAACAGCTCCGAATCCTCGAACGGCCGCCACAGTCCCTGTGAGACGACGCCGACGACCAGGATCAGGCCCACCATCGTGAGGGTCGCCGGGATGCGCCGGGCGACGGTGATCAGGGGGCGCGCGGGAGCGGAGGCATCCTCGGACATGCGCTCAGCGTAGCGACGGGTCCCCCCGGCCGGCGGGACCCGGCCGGGGTATTCCGCTGCCGCCGGGTCAGTCCGCGACGGCCTTCGCGATCGCGTCCTCCAGATCGCCCCAGGCCGTCAGCTCGAGCATCTCGCCGTCGACGAAGAACGTGGGGGTGCTCGTGACGCCGAGTCGCTCGCCGTCACGCTTGTCCTGCTCCACCCGCGCGAGCGTGGCGGGGTCGGCGACGGCCTCGTCGTACGCCGCGAGATCGAGGCCCAGCTCCTGGGCGAACGCGCGGAACACCTCCGGGGTCTCCTCGGGCTGCTCGCCCCAGTTCGCCTGCGTCGCGAACAGGTGGTGGTACATGTCCTCGAAGCGGCCCTGCTGCGCGGCGGCCTCGGCGGCGAGGGCGGCCTGTGTCGAGTTGACGTGGCCGGGGAGCGGGAAGTAGCGCGCGACGTAGCGGATGTCGCCGTCGTACGTGTCGCGGAGCTCCTCGACGATCGGGTAGAAGGCGCCGCACGCCTCGCATTCGAAGTCGAGGAACTCGACGACCGTGACGGCGCCGGGACCGCCCTCGTCGAGCACATGCGAATCGGTGCGGACGGTCGGCTGGCGCTGGCCCGCGTCGGGGTCGGGCTCGTCGGCGCGCTGGGTGATGGTCCAGACGATGGCGACGATCAGCAGGACGACGGCGACGGCGATGGCGATCAGGGTCGCCTTGACAGGGGTTCTCACGGGGTTCTCCAGACAGGGGTACGACGGATGGGGGTGCCGCGGGCGCGGCGCGGAGTCGTCGTACGGCTCAGGTCCGGGAGAGGGACAGTTGTGCGAGGGAGGGGGCGAGCCGGCGCGGGCGGGGCGTCGCGCGCAGCGGCGGGGTCGTGCGGGGTGTCCGGCCGAGCGGCGTGCCGGGTCCGCGGAGCATGCGGCGGCCGAGGAGCAGCACCAGGGTGAGGCAGCACAGCGCCGCCGCGGTACAGGCGACCGCGGCCATTCCGGTCGAGTCCTCCGGGGCGGCCACGGCGACGGTGGCTGCGACGGGGGCGCCGTCCGTGGTCTCCGCCTCCGCGGCGGAGGTCCCGGCGGCGAGGCACAGGGTCGCGTGGCTGTCGCCGGGGCCGTGCGCGGCGGACCAGGCGCCGACGACGAGGAGGAGCGCGAGGCCGACGGCGGTGACGACCCTGGCGAGCAGGATCCGCTCGGCGCGCGCTCGCGGGCTCCGGGTGGTCGCGAGAGGCGGCATGACCCGCGCAGTCTAGCAACGGGGCCTTTGCCTCTCCGGGGCCCCGCCCGCGCGGACACGCCTACACTGGAAGGGTGGCGAGACTACTCATCATCGGCGGCTTCCTCGCCGCCGTGTTCTGGGTGTTCAGCATCGTCGACTGCGCCGTGCAGCCGCCGACGCGGCACCGGGGCGTGCCCAAGGCCGCCTGGATCGCCATCGTCGTCCTGATCCCGGTCATCGGCGGCATCCTCTGGTTCGTGATCGGCCGTCGTCGCGCGAACGATCAGGGCGTGCAGCGCACGCTCGCCCCGGATGACGATCCGGCGTTCCTGCGCAGCATCAGCAAGGCGGAGCAGGACGCCCGGATCCGCCGTCTGGAGGAGGAGCTCGCCCGCCTGGACGAGGAGACCGACGAGCCGCCCACCGCGGATCCGCGCCCGTGACGTCGTCGCCCGCGACGGACGCCGCGGCGTCCCTGTTCGCCGAGCTCGTGGCGAACGGCGTGCGCGACGTGGTGCTGTCGCCGGGGTCGCGCTCGCAGGCCCTCGCACTCGCTGCCGCGCGACTGTCCGACGACGGGGTGCTGCGGCTGCACGTTCGCATCGATGAACGCGTCGCCGGTTTCACCGCCCTGGGCATCGCACGCGAGACGGGCGTGCCCGCCGCGGTCGTGTGCACGAGCGGGACGGCGGTCGCGAACCTCCTGCCCGCCACGATGGAGGCGTTCCACGCGGGGGTGCCGCTGCTGCTGCTCACGGCCGACCGTCCGCCGGAGCTGCGCGGTGTCGGCGCCAACCAGGCCACCGTCCAGCCGGGGCTGTTCGACCCGTGGGTGCGCGCCACGGTCGACGCCCCGGTGCCGGGCGACGGCGACTGGCGGGGTCTGGCGGCCGAGGCCGTCGCCGCGGCCGTGGGCGTTGCCGACACCGCAGCCGTCCCGGGCGTCGCCGGCCCCGTGCACCTGAACCTGCCGTCGCGCGAGCCGCTGTCCGGGGCGATGCCCCCGGTCGACGTGCGCGACGGCGCGGCACCGGTCGCCGCCGTGTCCGAGCCGGTCGTGCTGCCGCGCGGTCCGCGCACGGTCGTGCTCGCGGGCGCCGACGCGGGTGCCGCCGCGGAGGAGCTCGCCCACACGGCGGACTGGCCGCTGATCGCCGAGGTCGTGAGCGGCGCGCGGTTCGGGCGTCGCCTCGTGCACGGCTACCGTCGGCTGCTCTCCCGTGACGACCTCGGCGGCCGCATCGAGCGTGTCGTCGTGTTCGGCCATCCCACGCTGAGCCGTGAGGCCGCGCGGCTGCTGTCGCGCCACGACGTGGAGGTCGTGGCGGTGCGCCGCGGCGGGGAGGAGCTCGACCTCAACCACCGCACGCGCGCGGTCGCGGCGGTCACGGTGGCCCCGGGGGAGCCGGACCGCGAGTGGCTCGGGCAGTGGATGCGGGCGTCGGCTGCCGAGGCCGTCGACCTGAGCGAGCGGGCGCCCGACGCCGATGCCCTCGCGTCCACCGACCTCGCCGCCCGGCGCGACGCCGTCCGCGCGGAGCTCGACGCCGTCCGCCGCCCGCTCGACCGCGAGCGGCTGGTCGACGCGGTGTGGCGGGCCACGTGGCCGCACGACCGCCTCGTGTTCGGCTCGTCCCGGCTCGTGCGCGTGGCCGACGAGGTCCTGGCGGGCAAGAAGGTCCCGGTGCACGCCAACCGCGGGCTCGCGGGCATCGACGGCACGATCGCCACCGCCACCGGTATCGCGGTCGCGAGTCAGGCCGCCGGCGCCCCCGGGATCACGCGGGTGCTGCTGGGTGATCTCGCGTTCCTGCACGACGTCGGGGCGCTGCTGCTGCCGCCCGGAGAGCAGGAGCCGCGGCTGCAGGTGATCGTCGGCAACGACGGCGGCGGCACGATCTTCGACGGGCTCGAGGTGGCGTCGTCGGCGCCGTCCGCGCATCTCGACCGGGTCTTCTACACCCCGCATGGCGTGCGCGTGGAGCATCTCGCGCTGGCGTACGGGTGGGAGTATCAGCGCGTCACGACCCGGACGGCGCTGGATCAGGCCCTCACGTCCCCGCACGGCGGACGTCAGATCATCGAGGTGCCGCTGGCGCGGTGACTGGCAGGATGTGCGTATGAACGCGCACACCTGGACGCAGAACCTGCGGGTGGGGCCCGGCTTCCGCCTCGCCGACGTCGATCCGGACGCCAAGCCGGGCTATGACCACGGCAAGACGCGCGGGAGGGACGACCTCGCCGCCGGGCTGGAGCGGTTGAACGACCTGCAGGAGCGTCTGTTCGCGCAGAGTCGGGTCGGCACGGCGCAGGACGCGGTGCTTCTGGTGCTGCAGGCGATGGACTCGGCGGGCAAGGGCGGCATCGTCCGGCACGTGGTCGGCGGTGTGGATCCGCAGGGCGTCGCGCTCGCCGCGTTCAAGGCCCCGACCGAGGAGGAGCGGCGGCACGACTTCCTGTGGCGCGTCGAGAAGCGCCTCCCGGAGCCCGGTTTCATCGGGGTGTTCGACCGCTCGCACTACGAGGACGTGCTGATCGGGCGGGTGCGGCAGCTCGCCGATGCCGCGGAGATCGAGCGCCGCTACGACGCGATCACCGCGTTCGAGGAGCGGGTCGCAGCCTCCGGCGTCCGCATCGTCAAGGTGATGCTGCACATCTCGCCCGAGGAGCAGAAGGCGCGACTCATGGAGCGGCTGGAGCGTCCGGACAAGCACTGGAAGTACAACCCGGGCGACGTGGACGAACGGATGCTGTGGCCGCAGTACATGCAGGCCTACCAGACGGTGTTCGACCGCACCTCGACCGACGCGGCGCCGTGGTACGTGGTGCCGGCGAACGCCAAGTGGTACGCCCGGCTCGCGGTGCAGGAGCTGCTGCTCGCGGCGCTGCAGGACATCGACCCGCAGTGGCCCGTCGCCGACTTCGACGTGGAGGCGGAGAAGAGGCGGCTGGCCGCGAGCTGACCGGGGCTGTGGTCGTCAGGCCAGGGCGTCGACCAGGGGGCGGAACTTCACGCGGGTCTCCAGCAGTTCGCTCTCGGGATCCGATCCCGCCACGATCCCGGCGCCGGCGTAGGCGGTCACCGCGATCGCGCCTCCGGTCGCCGTGAACTGCGCGCACCGGAGCGCGATGGCCCACTCGCCGTTGCCGTCCGCGTCGACCCAGCCGACCGGTCCGGCGTAGCGCCCGCGGTCGAAGGGTTCCAGGTCGCGGATGGCGGAGACCGCCGCGGCCGTGGGCGTTCCGGCGACCGCCGCGGTCGGATGCAGCGCGCGCACGAGGTCGAGGGCCGATCTCCCCTCCTCGAGCTCGCCCTCCACATCGGTCGCGAGGTGGAACAGGTTCGGCAGCTTCAGGAGGAACGGCTGCTCGCTCGCGGCCAGCGCCCTGGTGTGCGGGCGGAGCTCCGTGAGCACGCTCTGCACCGCGTACTGGTGCTCGTCGAGGTCTTTGATGCTGGAGGCCAGGTGCGTCGACGCGGCCGTGTCGGCGTCGGCGTCGGCACCGCGGCCGATGGTGCCGGCGAGCACGCGCGCGGTGACGGTGCGGTCCTGCACGGTCACGAGGGTCTCCGGGCTCGCGCCAATGAGCCCGTCCACCGCGAACGCCCAGGTGTCGGGGTAGCCGGTCGCGAGGGCTCGCACGAGGCGCCGCAGATCGGACCCGGCGGGGACGGTGCCGCGCAGGTCGCGCGCGAGCACGACCTTGCTGAGCTCCCCGTCGGCGATGCGCTCGAGCGCGGCGCGGACCGCGTCCTGGTAGCCCTGCGGGCTCTGTGCGCCGGGGCCGACCGTACCGGCCCAGTGCGGACCGTACGGGCGGGTCTCGAGCGCTGTGGGTCGCGCGGTGTCCTCGGCCAGGCGGATCCGCGTCTCCCAGAACCGGTCGCCGTGGCGGCCGAGCACGCGGGAGGGGATCGTGAGCACGCTGTCGGCGGTGGACGACGGATCGAACGTGAAGGCGCCGAACGCCACGAGCCCGGTGCCCGGCAGCCCCAGGGGGTCGGTCACGTCGGCCTGGGCGGACAGCCCCCGCCAGAACGTCGCGAGGGCTTCGAGACGCGTCTGCCCCGGTTCGGCGGTCGGACGGATCTCGGCGAGCGGCTCGCCGACCGCGACGATCCCGTCTCCACGGCGGAGCCAGGCGAGGGGGCGTGCGGGGTCGGCGTAGGCGAGGAGGTCTTCGACCGGGTCGATCTGTCGGGTCTCCACGACCAGGTGGGTGTGATGCACGTGTCCAGCCTAGGCCGCGGCGCCGGCGGCGATCCCGCGTCGTAGGGTGGGCGGATGAGCGACGCGCGCCCCGCACCCGGCACCGAGATGGTCTTCCAGTGGCGCAAGTGGGACGGGTCGCCGCACTGGCGGCACGAGTGCGTCTACCTGGGTGCCGATCACTGGGGCGACTGGGTCGGTCAGCCCGCCGGCTGGCACAGCGTCCGCCCGGGGGCGCAGTTCCACGCCGCGACGCCCAATGTGACGCTGGTCCCGCCGAGTCGCGACTTCGCCCTGACCGTGAACCGGCGGCACCCGCGCGGCCTGCGCATCTACATCGACCTGGGGTGGGAGGTGCAGTGGTCGGACGACCCGCTGCGTGCCGTCGGGATCGACATGGACCTCGACGTCGTGCGCGTGGAGGGGGAGCGCGGCACCTGGGTCGACGACCGCGACGAGTGGGCCGAGCACAGCGTCGTGTACGGGTATCCGGCCGACGTCATGACCCACCTGGAGGCGCTCGCGCTCGACCTGGAGGGGCGGGTGCGGGCGAGGGTCGCGCCGTTCGACGATGCCACCGCCGACGTCTGGCTCGACCGGCTGGAGGCGCTCGATCTCGCGCCTAGACTGAACGCGTGACCTCGAACGACAAGAACCGCGCCGACCTCGGCAAGGACCCCGCCCGCGTGAGCGGCATGTTCGACCAGGTCGCGGCGGGCTACGACCGCACGAACACCGCCATGACCTTCGGCAACGACGGCCTGTGGCGCGCCGCCACCACCCGGGCCGTGGCGCCGAAGCCGGGGGAGCGCATCCTCGACCTCGGGGCGGGCACGGCGTCGTCCTCGGCGTCCCTGGCCCGCAGCGGCGCGCAGGTCGTCGCGGCCGACTTCTCGCCGGGCATGCTCGGGGAGGGCCGACGTCGGCACGGAGCGATGCGCAACCTGTCCTTCGTGCAGGCCGATGCCACCGCCCTCCCGTTCGAGGACGGGGAGTTCGACGCGGTCACCATGTCCTACGCGCTGCGCAACGTGAACGATCCGAAGAAGGCCCTGCGCGAGCTCTACCGCGTGACCAAGCCCGGCGGACGCCTGGTGATCAACGAGTTCTCGACGCCGCCGGGCAAGCTGTTCCGCGGTGCCTACCGCTTCTACAACGCCCAGGTGCTCCCGCGGGTGGCCCGGGTGGCCGGGACGAACGGCGATGCGTACGACTATCTGAACGAGTCGATCCGCGAGTGGCCGGACCAGAAGCGGCTGTCCGCGTGGATCCGTGATGCCGGGTGGCAGGACGTCGCGTACCGCAACCTCTCGTTCGGCATCGTCGCCCTGCACCGCGCGCGCAAGCCCGCGTGAGCACGGCGCGAACCGCGGCATCCGACGCGGGTAGGCTGGGAGCGTGACTTCGAGCCCCCACCCCCCGGGTTCGCGACTGGCGAGCCGTCTCGGCTTCAGCGATCGCGTGTTCATCGGCCCCGCCGGACGCCGGGTGGCCCGCACGATCGAGGACGGGCTCGAGCTCGTGGAGACCGGGCTCGCCGATGACGTCCGCGTGGCCGATCCGCTGGCCGACGCTGCGAGCCGCTATCTGTACGAGGCCGGCGGCAAGCGCATCCGGCCCGTGCTCACGCTGCTCGCCGCGCAGCTGGGCGACGGCAACACCCCCGAGGTGATCGACGTCGCGAAGGCGCTGGAGATCACCCACCTCGGATCGCTGTATCACGACGACGTCATGGACGGCGCCGACCGCCGCCGCGGGGTGCCCGCTGCCCATGCGGTCTGGGGCAACAACATCGCCATCCTCACCGGCGACATCCTGTTCTCCCGGGCCAGCCAGCTCATGTCGCGGCTCGGCGAGCGGGCGATCCGTCTCCAGGCCGACACGTTCGAGCGCCTCGTCCTCGGACAGATGCACGAGACGCTCGGTCCGCAGCCCGATGACGATCCGATCGCGTTCTACATCCAGGTGCTGGCCGACAAGACCGGTTCGCTCATCGCCGCGGCGACGCAGGGGGGCGTGATCTTCTCGAACGCGCCGACCGAGTACGAGGAGCCGCTGCGGGTGTACGGCGAGAAGATCGGCGTCGCGTTCCAGCTGCTCGACGACGTGATCGACCTGTCGGCCAAGCCCGAGGAGACCGGCAAGGTGCCGGGCACCGACCTGCGCGCCGGCGTGCCGACCATGCCCTACCTGCTGCTCAAGGCGCAGAAGGATGCGACGGCCGAAGACCTGGCGGCCCGCATCGACGAGGGCGTCGCGCTCATCGCGGACGGCGCCGACCCCGCGATCCTCGACGGCCCCCTGGACGAGCTGCGCGACCACCCGGTCACGCAGAAGACCCTCGAGCTCGCGCATGCGTGGACCCAGGAGGCGATCGACGCCCTCCGGCCGTTGCCGCGCGGCACCGTGCGCGAGGCATTGACCCGATTCGCCGAGACCCTCGCCGAGCGCTCGAGCTGACGCGACCCGCGGCTTCGCGCCGCGTGACGGCGGCGACGGCATACGAAAGGACCTCCATGACCAAGCTCCGACTGGCCATCGTCGGCGCCGGCCCCGCCGGTATCTACGCCGCGGACATCCTGCTGAAGGCCGAGCGCAAGTTCGACGTCTCGATCGACCTGTTCGAGCAGCTGCCGGCCCCCTACGGGTTGGTGCGGTACGGGGTCGCCCCGGACCACCCGCGCATCAAGGGCATCATCACGGCCCTCCGCGATGTGCTCGACCGCGGCGACATCCGCCTGTTCGGCAACGTGCGCTTCGGCGAGGACATCACGCTGGACGACCTCAAGCGGCACTATCACGCGGTGATCTTCGCGACGGGCGCGATCCGCGACACCTCCCTCGACATCCCGGGCATCGATGCGGTCGGATCGTACGGCGCCGCCGACTACGTGAGCTGGTTCGACGGCCACCCCGACGTGCCGCGCGAGTGGCCTCTCGACGCGGAGTCGGTCGCGGTGCTCGGCAACGGCAACGTGGCGCTCGACGTGTCGCGCATGCTGGCCAAGCACGCGGAGGACCTGCTGGTGACCGAGGTCCCGGAGAACGTGTACGAGGGGCTGAAGGCGAGCGCTGTCACCGACGTGCACGTGTTCGGTCGCCGCGGTCCGGCCCAGGTCAAGTTCACCCCGTTGGAGCTGCGCGAGCTCGGGGAGCTGCGCGACGTCGACATGGTCGTGTACGACGAGGACTTCGACTACGACGAGGCGGCGCGCGACGCGATCGCCAGCAACAAGCAGGTCATGGTGATCGACCGCATCCTGCAGTCGTGGCGCAAGCGCGACTCCGTCAACAACGCGGGGGGAACGGCCTCGCGCCGCCTGCACCTGCACTTCTGGGCGAAGCCGGTCGAGGTGCGCAAAGACGACCAGGGCCGCGTCGCCGCCCTGGTGTACGAGCGCACGAAGCCCGACGGGCAGGGTGGCGCGATCGGCACGGGCGAGCTCCGTGAGGTCCCGGTGCAGGCGCTGTACCGCGCGATCGGCTACTTCGGCTCCCCGCTCCCCGGTGTTCCGTTCGACAAGAAGCACGGCGTGATCCCGAACCGCGAGGGTCAGGTGCTGGCGAAGGACTCCAACGAGCGCGTGCCCGGCGTCTATGCGACGGGATGGATCAAGCGCGGACCTGTCGGGCTGATCGGGCACACGAAGTCCGACGCCATGGAGACCGTGCGGCACGTCATCAACGACCAGGGCTCCTGGTGGCACCCGGAGGATCCGTCGGAGGAGGCCATCCCGGCGCTGCTGGCCGAGCGCGGCGTCGCGTGGACCGACCTCGACGGGTGGCACCGCCTCGACGAGCACGAGATCGCGTTGGGCGCCCCGCACGAGCGCGCCCGCGTGAAGGTCGTGCCGCGCGAGGAGATGGTGCGGGTGTCGCGGGGCGAGTGACCCGCCCGGATCGCCGCAGCGCGCCCGGGTCGGAGGAGCACTCCGCCCTAGGCTGAGGGCATGCGACACCGCCCCCTCCTGGCCCTCGCGGCCGTGACCGTGCTGCTGCTCTCCGGATGCGCGCCGGAGCCTGAGCCCACCGAGACGTCGACGCCGTCGGCCTCGGCGTCGCCCACGCCGACGACGGATCCGATCGTCGCCCCGACGCCGGCGTTCGATGTGAGCTGCACCGACGTGGCCGCCGAGATGACCGCCGCCACCGGTGAACCGGCCGGCGAGGTCGCGGAGGTGCTGGGGGTGTGGTCGGCGCCGAGCTGGTATCCGGGACCCGCACAGCACATGTTCCAGCGGGCGGGCGGCATCGCGTGCTCGTCCGGTACGAGCGAGCGCAACTGGGAGGTCTCGGTCGCACCGGGCGCGACAGCCCTGATCGAGGGCGCGGAGTCGCGCGGTGGCTACGCGGGTGAGGAGGCGCGCTGCGAGGTCGGCGGGTACTGCTTCTTCCAGGTCGTGGAGGGCGAGGTGCTGGTGTCCGGGGCTGTCGTCGATCCGGCGCTCGGCCCGGACGATGCGCCGGCGATCAAGGAGGGACTGCGTCGCATCGGCGCGGCCGCCGCGGCGTCGCTGCGTGAGGTCGTGGTGCCGGAGAGCGCGATCGCGGGCGTGGAGTGCTCGCGGTTCCTCACCGACGTCGAGTTCGGTGAGCAGCTCGGCACCGACGTGCACGTGATCGACGGCTTCGGCGGGTGGTCCATCCCGGCCGAGGTGTACCAGACGGTGAACGGTTCCCGCATCTGCTACTACGCTTCGGGCGACGACGAATACAGCGCGCAGGGCTACCTGATGCTCACGACACTGCCCGGAGGGGCGTGGGCGTTCGAGCGGATCGAGGGCGAGAAGCCGGTGGAGGTCGCGGGCGCGGATGCCGCGCTCACGGGTGTGGACGAGCAGGGCCGCACGGTGCTCGACGTCCGTATCGGGACGGATTGGCTGCGGCTGATCACCTTCCAGGGATCGGGCATCAGCGACCTCGCGCCGCTCGCGTCGACCATCGTGGAGAACTTCGGTGTCGGTCGCCCGGGCGGTCAGTAGCCCCGTGGGCTAGCCTGGCGGCGACGGGGGGAGACGCATGGCCGAGTGGATCCCGGATGTGCTGGGCGAGGAGTTCGAGCAGCTGACGCTCGACCTCGGCGTCGATGACCAGGGACCCGTGGTCGCCACACTGGTGCGTGCGCTGCCCGCGCCGTCCGGCTGGTGGGATCGGGCCAGGGGGCGTCGGCGCCCGCTCGAGGGCGTGGACGTGCTCTACATCCACGGCTGGTCGGACTACTTCTTCCAGAAGCGGCTGGCGCGCTTCTGGACGGCTCGCGGGGCGCGCTTCTTCGCGCTGGACCTGCGCAAGTACGGACGCAGTCTGCGCGAGGGCCAGACCCCGGGGTACATCAGCGACCTGGCGACCTATGACGAGGACATCGCCGCCGCACTGACGGCGATGGGCCGAGGTGAGGGGGGAGAGGAGTCCGCACGGCGGCTGGTCCTCCTCGGTCACTCGACCGGCGGGCTCACGTTGAGCCTGTGGGCGTCCCGGCACCCGCACACCGCGGACGCCCTCATCCTGAACAGTCCGTGGTTGGAGTTCCAGTTCGCCCCCGTCCGCGCGGCGATCGCGCCGATGGTCGAGTTCCAGGCGCGGATCCGGCCGCTGGACGCGGCGCCCCAGGTCGACCTCGGCTACTACACCAGGGCCCAGCAGGAGGTGGCCGACCCCGACGACCCGATGGACGTGAACCTCGCCTGGCGTCCGGTGCAGACCATGGCCGTGTACGCCGGCTGGTTGAACGCGATCCTGTCGGGCCATCGGACGGTGGCGGCAGGGCTGTCGATCGAGGCACCGGTGTGCGTGCTGCTGTCGGCGCGTTTCGTCCCGCCGACGCGATGGTCGGACGACCTCACGTCGGCGGATTCGGTGCTCGTGGTCGATGACATCGCCCGTGCAGCGCTCCGGCTGGGCTCGACGGTGACCGTCGAGCGTATCGACGGAGCGCTGCACGACGTGTTCCTGTCGCGACACGCGGCCCGTGAGGACGCGTATCGACGCCTGGACCGCTGGGTGGTCGGCTGGAGGGCCGCTCAGACGTAGTACATCGCACGGGCCAGGCGTTCCGCCTCGTCCCCGTTGCCCCGCGTGACGGCGATCTCGAAGTCGTCGTACACCTGTCGCATGCGCTCACGGTCTCCGCGAGGGACCACCCACGCGCGCAGGTTGCGGGCGAGGGCGACGTCGACGTCGGTGATCAGCATGCGGTGCTGGTGGTTGCCGCTGTGCTCCGCGAGATACGCGAACACGGCCCACCGCGCACTCGAGGTCGATGCCCCGTCGCGCAGCGTGCGGCGCACCTCTTCCATCAGGCGGACGACCCGCTGGCGCTCCGCCGGGCTGAGCCGTGGCACGGCCATCCGGGCGGCGATGCCCGCCTGGTACCCGGCGAACTCGAGCGACTGCGTCACGACGGCCGCCGTCACCGCGGTCACCTCGGTGTACCGACTCGGGTACATCGTCACGAGCCCGAGTCTCTCGAGTCGCTGCAGCGCCTCTCGGACCGGGGTCCGGGAGACGTGGAGCTCATCGGCCACGTCGACGTCGCGGATGCGCTCGCCCTCCCCCAGTTCGCCCTCGACGATGAGTCTTCCGATGTGGTGGAAGACCTCGTCGGCGAGGAGTTGCTTGCTTTCTCCGATGGTCTTCGTCTCGACGTGCCCCATGGACCAGCCCCCAGTTTCACTTCTTGTCACGGTTCCGCGGCCCCCCGTGTGGCGGTGGGGCCGGCGACTCCGTGCCGATCTTTCTCACCTGCGGATCCGATGTTCGTGGGGGCGGGCAGCGGGCCGGTGAGCTGTTCTTTCTTCCTTCACCGTGGTGCGGGCACTTCGGATCCGGTGACGCGAGCCCGCGGTGCCTGCACCCTCGTCCCCACGAGAGCGCCTGCGAATCTCGGGCACCTCGTTCCGCGCGGGCGGCGTGCAACGAGGGCGTCCATGGCTCCGACGGATCGGGGCCGCTTCCAGTCTTGGTCAAGCACACCGATATCTCGATATGCGTTGACCGGGGAAAGTCGGAGCGCACGCGAAAGGGGACCCGGCGACGCCGGATCCCCTCTGTGCCGCGCGACCTAGCGGTAGTTGACGAACTGCAGGTCGATGTCGAGGTCGGAGCCCTTCAGGAGAGCGATCACGGCCTGGAGGTCGTCGCGGCTCTTCGACTGCACGCGCAGCTCGTCGCCCTGGATCTGGCTCTTCACGCCCTTGGGTCCCTCGTCGCGGATGATCTTGCCGATCTTCTTCGCGTTCTCCGACGAGATCCCGTCCTTGAGGCTGGAGACGATGCGGAACTCCTTGCCGCTCGCGAACGGCTCGCCCGAGTCCAGGCTCTTCAGGGAGATGCCCCGCTTGATGAGCTTCGACTGGAACACGTCGAGCACGGCCTTCGCGCGCTCCTCCGAGCTCGCCGTGATGAGGACCTGCTCCCCGCTCCACGCGATGGATGCCCCGGTGCCCTTGAAGTCGTAGCGCTGCTCGACCTCTTTCCGTGCCTGGTTCAGGGCGTTCTCGGCCTCCTGATGATCCACTTTCGAGACGATGTCAAAGGAACTGTCAGCCATACAGGCAGTGTATCGAGCAGCCCTCGCGACGACAGGCGTGGAAGCGTTTTCAGTCGGGTGCCGCCCCGCGTGCCCCATCACAGGTTGATATCGACGCTGCTCTCGATTGCGATCCCGCTCCTGATCGATGCATACTGTAAGCGCTTGCAGTCCTTGCAGGTTGAACAGCATTGAGAGAGGCACACACCAATGAAGGTGAACAAGAGGGGCGTGCTCGCCGCGGGCGCGATCGCCATCGTTTCGACTCTGACGCTCGCCGGCTGCTCCGCGGGGACCAGCGGCGGATCCTCCTCCGGCGGCGACGACAGCGGCTCGCTCACGGTCTGGGTCGACGCCGAACGCGTCGACGCCCTCCAGGGTGCGGCCGACGCCTATCAGGACAAGACCGGCGTCAAGGTCGAGCTGGTCGGCAAGTCCGTCGACGACATGAAGGACGACTTCATCCAGCAGGTGCCGACGGGCAAGGGCCCTGACATCGTGATGGGCGCCCACGACTGGCTCGGCGAGCTGTCGACCAATGGCGTCGTCGCCCCGATCGAGCTCGGTGACAGCTCCGAGGACTACCTCCCGGTGGCCCTCCAGGCTGCGACCTACGACGGAACGGTCTACATGCTGCCGTACGCGGTCGAGAACATCGCCGTCCTGCGCAACGCCGACCTCGTGCCCCAGCCGGCCACCAGCTTCGATGACATGGTCTCGAAGGGGAAGTTCGTCGTCGAGCAGGGCACCGAGGGCAACCCCTACCACCTCTACCCGTTCCAGACCGCGTTCGGTGCCCCCGTCTTCGGCACCGATGACAGCGGCAGCTACGACCCGAGCGACCTGCAGCTCGGCAGCGAGGGCGGCTTCGCCTTCGCCGAGTGGCTGGGCGCGCAGGGTGCAGCCGGCACGCTCAACACCGACGTGGACGGCGAGATCGCGAAGCAGCAGTTCCTCGACGGCACGGCCGCGTTCTGGCTGACCGGCCCGTGGAACGTCGGCGCAGCCACCGAAGCCGGCATCAACGTCGCGATCGACCCGATCCCGAGCCCGACCGGCCAGACCGCCTCCCCGTTCGCGGGTGTGAAGGGCTTCTTCGTGAGCGCCGAGTCGAAGAACAAGGTCGCGGCGAACGACTTCCTCGTCAACTACATCGGCACCGAGGACGTGCAGCTCGAGCTGTTCAAGGCGGGCAACGTGCTGCCCGCCCTCACCGCTGCGGCCGACTCCGCGGCGTCCGACCCGATCATCGCCGGATTCCAGGCCGTGGGTGCCGACGCCGTCCCGATGCCGGCCATCCCCGCGATGGGCGCAGTGTGGCAGTACTGGGGTGTGGCCGAGGCCGCCATCATCAACGGTGCGGACCCGAAGGCGACGTGGCAGAAGCTCGTCGACGACGTGACCGCCGCGATCAAGTAACCGCCGCAACGGCACAGACCCTGCCGGAGCGGGCCGCACCGCCCGCTCCGGCAGGATCATGACGAGGACGACATGACAGACACCGACGAGCGCATCGCGCCTCCGACCAAACGACACCGCCAAGCCGCCGCCATCGCCGAAGCGGCGTCCCGACCGATCGGCTGGATGCTGCTGAAGATCCTGCTGCTGGCCATCGTCGACGCGATCGCGGTCTATGCGGCCTTCGTGCTCTTCGCGCACCGGGAGTGGCTGATCCTCGCGATCGTCGTCCTGGTGACGATCCTCGTCAACTACATCTACTTCTCGCGCCGGCGCGTCCCGGCGAAATACCTGACCCCCGGCATCATCTTCCTCGTCCTCTTCCAGGTGTTCACGCTGCTCTACACGGGATACATCGGGTTCACGAACTACGGCACCGGCCACAACGGCACCAAGGAGCAGGCGATCTCCTCGCTCCTTGCCTCCGCGCAGGAGCGCGTCGAGGACTCGCCGACCTACCCCGTGACCGTGGTCGAGCAGTTCGGCACCTACGGCTTCCTGGTGACCGACCCCGGCACGGGCGATGCGCTGCTCGGCACGGCCGACGAGCCGCTGCACGAGGTCGACGCCGACTTCCAGGGCGGGCAGGCGGTCGCGGTCGACGGGTGGACCACCCTTCCGCTCGCGACGGTGTTCACGCTGTCCGACCAGCTGGAGCAGCTCTCGGTGCCGTTCAGCGACGACCCGAACGACGGGAGCCTCCGCGCGCCGGACGGGCAGAAGGGCTACCTGTACGTCTCGACGCTCGCGTACGACGCGACGGCCGACACCATCACCGACACGGACACGGGCACCGTGTACCGCGACACGGGGGAGGGTGCGTTCACCGCCGAGAACGGCGATCAGCTCCTTCCCGGCTGGCAGACGACGGTCGGCTTCGACAACTTCGTACGCGCGGTGACGGACTCCTCGATCCGGGGTCCGCTCATCTCGGTCACCGTGTGGACGTTCGTCTTCGCCCTGGTCTCGGTGGCCTCCACGTTCTTCCTCGGGCTGTTGCTGGCGCTCGTGTTCAACAACACGCGGATGCGGTTCCGCAACGGCTACCGCATCATCCTGATCCTGCCGTATGCGTTCCCCGCGTTCCTCTCGGCGCTGGTGTGGGCCGGCATGATGAACGAGAGTTTCGGCTTCATCAACCAGGTGCTGTTCGGCGGTGCCGCGATCCCGTGGCTCACCGATCCCGTGCTGGCGAAGGTGTCGGTGCTCCTGGTGAACCTGTGGCTCGGGTTCCCATACATGTTCCTGGTGTGCATGGGCGCGCTGCAGGGCATCCCGGAGGACGTGAACGAGGCGGCCGTCATGGACGGGGCGAACGCCTGGCAGATCTTCCGGCGCATCAAGCTCCCCCTGCTGCTGGTGACGGTGGCCCCGCTGCTGATCTCGTCGTTCGCGTTCAACTTCAACAACTTCAACCTGATCTACATGCTGACCAAGGGGGGTCCCCGGTTCAGCGACGTGTCGATCCCGGTCGGCCACACCGACATCCTCATCTCGATGGTCTACAAGGTCGCCTTCACCGGGCAGACCCGCGACTACGGACTCGCCTCGGCGTTTACGATCCTGATCTTCATCGTGGTCGCGACCATCTCGATCATCAGCTTCCGCAAGACCAAGGCCCTCGAGGAGCTGAACTGACATGAGCACGACCAGCCCGACCGCCGCCCGTCCGGCTCCGCGCCGCCGCTCGTTCCGCGCCTGGTTCGCCGACACCGGCTGGCGGCACCTCGTCGCGATCGTCGTGAGCGCGTTCGCGCTCTTCCCACTGCTCTACGTGGTCTCGGCCTCGCTCAACCCGAAGGGCACCCTGACCGGTTCGAACCAGCTGTTCTCCGCCATCGGCATCGACAGCTACGTGCGCATCCTGAGCGACCCGCAGAACCCGTACGGCACCTGGTTCCTGAACACCCTGCTCATCGCGGTGGTCACCGGCGCCGTGACGGTGTTCATCGGAGCCTGCGCCGCGTATGCCTTCTCGCGCATGCGTTTCGCCGGGCGCCGCGTCGGTCTCGTCACGATCGTGGTGGTGCAGATGTTCCCGCAGCTGCTCGCGGTCGTCGCGATCTTCCTGCTCATGTCGACCATCGGCGACTGGTTCCCGGCGATCGGGTTGAACACCCATACCGGGCTGATCCTGGTCTACCTCGGTGGAGCGCTCGGGGTGAACACGTATCTGATGTACGGCTTCTTCAACACGATCCCCAAGGAGATCGACGAGGCGGCACGCATCGACGGCGCGGGTCACGCGCGCATCTTCTTCACGATCATCCTGCGCCTCGTCGCGCCCATCCTGGCCGTGGTCGGGCTGTTGTCGTTCATCGGCACGGTCAACGAGTACGTCATCGCGAGCGTCATGCTCGTCGACGTCGATCAGCAGACGCTCGTGGTCGGGCTCACCAAGCTCGTCGCCAATCCGCGCTACGCGGACTGGTCGGCCTTCAGCGCGGGCGCGGTCATGGCCGCGATCCCGGTGATGATCCTGTTCCTGTTCCTGCAGAAGTACATCGTGGGCGGTCTCACCGCCGGCGCCACGAAGGGCTGAGCCCTCCGGTCACCCGTCGCCTCGGCGTTGCACCCCGACGGCCGGCGGGGCGCGACGTACCCTGGCGACATGGCACGGGTGGGTGGTCGCAGCATCGGGATGAGCTGGGTGGCCGGGGTGATCTGCACCGTGATCATCGGCGGCCTGCTCTGGCTGTCGTTGCCGATGATGCCGGTGCTGGCGCAGTTCTTCGGCGACGCTCTGCGTTCCGCCCTGCCCTGATCCGCGGTTCCCCCCTTCCGCAGGCACCGACCCGGCGACACGTCGGCACGCCTCCGTGAGGGCCTGGACACGCGGCGGTACCCTCGCAGAGCACACATCGATGAGAGGCGCACCCCCATGAGTGATCCCGAGGCTCGTCAGCCCGAGAAGCCGCGCGACGTCGACGACGTCGTCGGTAGCGCGAACGCCGGTCTCGATGCTGCCGCCGCAGCCCGAGCGGACGTCGCCGGCTCCGACGCGGAGGCCGAGGCGGAGCGCACGCCCGCCGACGCGAACCCGGAGCGCCAGCACCCGCCGGTCGACCCCGATCTCGCCGCGTTCGAGACCGCCGAGCGCGACCACCCCGGCACCTTCAGCTCGACCGCTCCCGCCGCGGGCGCGGTACCCGTCGCCGACCGTGCGGCCGCCGCCGAGCAGCGAGCGGATTCCGACCGGCTCGCCGACGACCGCGGTGCCGAGCGTCTTCCCGCCGACCGGCTCGCGGGCGACCGTCCGGATGACCGGGTCGCGGACGATCGTCGCGACGCCGATGCGACCGCGGCCTTCCCGACTCCCGGGGCGGCCTCCTGGTCGCCACGTCACGAGGAGTCGTCCATGGCGGACACGGCATACGCCCCGCACTCCGACGACGCCGACACACGCATCGTCCCGTCGGAGCCGTACGTCGGGACAGCCGGCGCCGCCGCAGCTCAGCCTCAGCCGATCTTCGTTCAGGCTCCGGAGCCGCCGCGCGACCGCGGAAACCGCGGAACGGCCGGGGCGATCGGCCTCCTGGCGACGGTCGCCTTCGCCATCCTCTACCTCGGCACCGCGGTCGGCCTGCGCGCCATCGCCGGAGACGTCACGGGCGAGAACATCGGCGAGGCCTTCCTCGCGCCGCTGCTCACGTGGGGCTACTGGACCCCGGTCGTCGTGTTCTTCCTGGGCTTCTGGCTCCTCGGCGCGATCATCAACCGCGGCCGCTGGGGCCTCTGGGTGGTGTTCGGCATCATCGTCGGGCTCATCGCGTACGCGGGGCACATCCTCGGACAGCTCTTCGAGGCGCCGTTCTGGAAGCTCACCGCTTCGCAGGGCCTGGAGCTCGCGGGGGAGCAGCTGCTCGCCCCGCTCGCCATCGCTGCCTTCGTGTTCGCCAGGGAGCTGACCATCTGGTTCGGTGCCTGGGTGGCCCGCAGCGGCGCCCGCAAGACGGAGCTGAACGCCGAGGCGCAGCGCGAGTACGAGCGCACCCTCGAAGCCGGCCCGACGCTGGCGAGGTAGTCACGCACGCCACCACGCCGAACCCCCGCGGGCCCGAGTCCGCGGGGGTTTCGCCTGTCCTCGCGGTGGTGCTCGCCTCCATCGGGTTCTTCGCGCTGTCGGTGTTCGGGCTGGGCGCGCTGAGCGTGGCGACGGATCGGGACATCATCGCGGTGGAGGGCCTCGGCCAGGTGCCGGGTGTGGTGGGCATGATCCTGGCGGTGGTCGCGTTCGCTCTGTCGCTCGGCGCGACGCTGCGGCGCCGGCGTCCGTCGTTCGGCTCCGCGCTGGTGATCGCACTCCTCACCGCGCTGGTCCATCTCGCGACGCTGTGGATTGCGGTGCTGGCTGCCGCAGAGAGCCTCATCATCGCGACGGCCGTCGCGGGAGACCTCGTCCGGGGCGGCGCTAGCGCGGTGGTCCTGGTGGCGGCGGCGATCGCGGGCTGGAGCGGTATCGCCCTCCGTCGGACCCGCAGCGAACGTCCGCGATGGCCCTGGGAGCACGACGAGGGGGAGTGACCCCCCGCAAATCCGCGCGGGGAGCGGTGACGCGCCGTACGCTGGTGTCGTGGAGCGCTCACTGGAGACGCAGGTGGACCAGGCCGTCGAGGCGTGGCTGCGCTGGGTGCCGCGCTGGGAGCCGGCCACCCACCGCGGCCGGGTCGCGCCGTGCCGTCGCTGTCTCGGTTCGCCCATCCTCGCCGCGGCCGGGATCGCGGGCGACACACCCCACGGGGTGCAGCACGGGCTGTCGACGCGCATCAAGACGATCGTCGACCACGCGGTCGCGGACTACACGGCCCGCAACCTTCCGATGCTCCAGCGCGAGCTCGACAGCCAAGCGGCCAGGAACAGAGCACGCAGCTACCGCCCGACCGAGGACCTGGCTCCCGAGTTCGAGGGCCTGCCGCTCGACCCGGAGCCGGTTCCCGGCGCACCGTTCCTGTTCACGATCGCCGGTCTCGCCGACGACTCCGCGGCGGAGCTCCCGCCGCTGCCGCCCCTGTCGGAGGAGGCGAAGATCGCGCTACGGCAGGAAGTGGCCCTCGCCGACGAGTACGCGAACCTCATCGGCCGCGAGATCTGCGGCCTGCTGCTGCGCCACCGCGTCTCCATTCAGGCGGCGGTGTCCCAGCACGTCGAACCGCAGATCGAAGCCATGCTCGCCGAACTCACGGAGTCGCTCGACTCGCCGTTCGGCCCCGACGTGAGCTGAGCCGGCGGCGGCCGCCCTCATTTGACCGCGTTGGTTACGCGGCATTACACTTGATCAGGTGTGTGCACGTCCTGACGTGCGCGCTGGGCGTCGGCCCCATGCCGGTCCGCCCCCACGGCATACCCACCACACCAAAAGCTCGCCGGTTCCGGCGTGCCGGTGGGTCATGATGTGAAACCCATCACGCTGTCACCGTGCAGCACTATGAGGAGAGAACGTGCCAACCATTCAGCAGTTGGTTCGCAAGGGTCGCTCGCCCAAGGTCTCGAAGACCAAGGCGCCGGCGCTCAAGTCGAACCCGCAGCAGGCCGGGGTCTGCACCCGCGTCTACACCACCACCCCGAAGAAGCCGAACTCGGCGATGCGCAAGGTCGCCCGTGTGAAGCTCCGCAACGGGACCGAGGTCACCGCGTACATCCCCGGTGAGGGCCACAACCTGCAGGAGCACTCGCTGGTGCTCGTCCGCGGCGGTCGCGTGAAGGACCTCCCCGGTGTGCGTTACAAGATCGTCCGTGGCGCCCTGGACACCCAGGCCGTCAAGAACCGTAAGCAGGCTCGTTCCCGCTACGGCGCGAAGAAGGGTTGAGTTAGATGCCTCGTAAGGGTCCCGCCCCGAAGCGCCCCGTCGTCAACGACCCGGTCTACGGCGCACCGATCGTCACCTCGCTGGTGAACAAGATCCTCGTCGACGGCAAGAAGTCGCTGGCCGAGTCGATCGTCTACGGCGCCCTCCGCGGTGTCGAGGCGAAGAACGGTCAGGACGCCGTCGCCACGCTCAAGAAGGCGCTCGACAACGTGCGCCCCACGCTCGAGGTCCGCAGCCGCCGCGTCGGTGGCTCGACCTACCAGGTTCCGGTCGAGGTCAAGCCGCACCGCGCGAACACCCTCGCGCTGCGCTGGCTCGTGAGCTACGCGAAGGGTCGTCGTGAGAAGACGATGACCGAGCGTCTCCAGAACGAGATCCTGGACGCGTCGAACGGCCTCGGTGCCGCGGTCAAGCGCCGCGAGGACACCCACAAGATGGCCGAGTCGAACCGCGCGTTCGCTCACTACCGCTGGTAATCAGCTCGGCCCGTCCCTCGGCCACCCGCCGAGGGACGGGCACCCCCTCTTCGCAGTACGACTGCTCCAAAAGATAAGGACACTCCTGTGGCACAAGACGTGCTCACGGACCTGAGCAAGGTCCGCAACATCGGCATCATGGCGCACATCGATGCCGGCAAGACCACGACGACCGAGCGCATCCTGTTCTACACGGGCGTCAACCACAAGCTCGGCGAGACGCACGACGGCGCCTCGACCACCGACTGGATGGAGCAGGAGAAGGAGCGCGGCATCACGATCACGTCTGCCGCCGTGACCTGCTTCTGGAACAAGAACCAGATCAACATCATCGACACCCCCGGTCACGTGGACTTCACGGTCGAGGTGGAGCGCTCGCTCCGCGTCCTCGACGGTGCGGTCGCCGTGTTCGACGGCAAGGAGGGCGTGGAGCCCCAGTCCGAGACCGTGTGGCGTCAGGCCGACAAGTACAACGTCCCCCGCATCTGCTTCGTCAACAAGATGGACAAGCTCGGCGCGGACTTCTACTTCACGGTCGACACGATCATCAACCGCCTCGGTGCCAAGCCGCTCGTGCTGCAGCTCCCGATCGGTGCCGAGAACGACTTCGTCGGCGTCATCGACCTCGTGGAGATGCGCGCACTGGTGTGGCCCGGCGACGCCAAGGGTGACGTGACCATGGGCGCCTCGTACGAGGTGCAGGAGATCCCGGCCGACCTCAAGGACAAGGCTGAGGAGTACCGCCAGCAGCTGCTGGAGACGGTCGCGGAGACCGACGAGGAGCTTCTCGAGAAGTTCTTCGGCGGCGAGGAGCTGACGGTCGCAGAGATCAAGGGCGCCATCCGCAAGATGGTCATCGCCAGCGAGATCTACCCGGTGCTCTGCGGCTCGGCGTTCAAGAACCGCGGCGTGCAGCCGATGCTGGACGCCGTCGTCGACTACCTCCCGTCCCCGCTGGACGTGCCCGCCATCGAGGCGCACGACCCGAAGGACGAGGAGAAGATCATCGAGCGTCACCCCGACGCGAAGGACCCGTTCGCGGCCCTGGCCTTCAAGGTCGCCGTGCACCCGTTCTTCGGTCGCCTGACGTACGTGCGCGTCTACTCGGGTGAGCTCGAGTCGGGCGCTCAGGTCATCAACTCGACCAAGGGCAAGAAGGAGCGCATCGGGAAGATCTTCCAGATGCACGCCAACAAGGAGAACCCGGTCGACAAGCTGACCGCCGGCAACATCTACGCCGTGATCGGACTGAAGGACACCACCACCGGTGACACCCTGGCCGACCCGCAGCAGCCGGTCGTGCTCGAGTCGATGACGTTCCCGGAGCCGGTGATCGAGGTCGCCATCGAGCCGAAGACCAAGGCCGACCAGGAGAAACTGGGTCTCGCCATCCAGAAGCTCGCTGAGGAGGACCCGACCTTCCGCACGGAGCTCAACCCCGAGACCGGTCAGACGACCATCAAGGGCATGGGCGAGCTGCACCTCGACATCCTCGTCGACCGCATGAAGCGCGAGTTCCGCGTCGAGGCGAACGTGGGCAAGCCGCAGGTGGCGTACCGCGAGACGATCCGCAAGGCCGTCGAGAAGCACGACTACACGCACAAGAAGCAGACCGGTGGTTCGGGTCAGTTCGCCAAGATCCAGTTCAACATCGAGCCGCTCGAGCTCGACGGCGAGAAGACGTACGAGTTCGTGAACGCGGTCACGGGTGGCCGCATCCCGCGCGAGTACATCGGCTCGATCGACGCCGGTTTCCAGGACGCGATGAACGTCGGTGTCCTGGCGGGCTACCCGATGGTGGGCGTCAAGGCGACCATCGTCGACGGTGCGGCACACGACGTCGACTCCTCGGAGATGGCGTTCAAGATCGCGGGCTCCATGGGCTTCAAGGAGGCCGCGCGTCGTGCCAACCCCGTGCTGCTCGAGCCGCTGATGGCCGTCGAGGTCCGTACTCCCGAGGAGTACATGGGCGACGTCATCGGTGACCTGAACTCGCGTCGTGGCCAGATCCAGTCGATGGAGGACGCCGCCGGCGTCAAGGTCGTGCGCGCTGCGGTGCCGCTGTCCGAGATGTTCGGCTACATCGGCGACCTGCGTTCGAAGACCTCCGGTCGCGCCGTCTACTCCATGGAGTTCGACAGCTACGCCGAGGTCCCGCGCGCGGTGGCCGACGAGATCGTCCAGAAGGCCAAGGGCGAGTAACACTTCCTGGGAACAGGGCCCGCCGTCCTGTTCCCAGGTCACCTACAACTTCACATTCCCTCTCTACTAAACTGAGAACCTAACCCGTAGAGAACCGGTCGCAAACCAGTGCCCGGCACCTCTACAACGACGTCCTGAGGAGGACCCAGTGGCTAAGGCCAAGTTCGAGCGGACCAAGCCGCACGTCAACATCGGAACGATCGGTCACGTCGACCACGGCAAGACCACGCTCTCCGCAGCGATCTCGAAGGTGCTTGCTGACAAGTACCCGTCCGACACGAACGTGCAGCGTGACTTCGCTTCCATCGACTCGGCGCCGGAAGAGCGCCAGCGTGGTATCACGATCAACATCTCGCACATCGAGTACGAGACCCCGAAGCGCCACTACGCGCACGTCGACGCTCCCGGCCACGCCGACTACGTCAAGAACATGATCACGGGTGCGGCTCAGATGGACGGCGCGATCCTCGTGGTCGCCGCCACCGACGGCCCGATGGCCCAGACGCGCGAGCACGTGCTGCTCGCCAAGCAGGTCGGCGTTCCCTACCTGCTGGTCGCGCTGAACAAGTCGGACGCGGTCGACGACGAGGAGATCCTGGAGCTCGTCGAGCTCGAGGTCCGCGAGCTGCTCGCCGGCCAGGGCTTCGACGAGGACGCTCCTGTCGTCCGCGTCTCCGCTCTCAAGGCTCTCGAGGGCGACGAGAAGTGGACCCAGGCGATCCTGGACCTGATGCAGGCTGTCGACGACAGCGTTCCGGACCCGGAGCGTGACCGTGACAAGCCCTTCCTCATGCCCGTCGAGGACGTCTTCACGATCACCGGTCGTGGCACCGTCGTCACGGGTCGCGCCGAGCGTGGCACGCTGGCCATCAACTCCGAGGTCGAGATCGTGGGTCTGCGTCCGACGCAGAAGACGACCGTCACCGGTATCGAGATGTTCCACAAGCAGCTCGACGAGGCCTGGGCCGGCGAGAACTGTGGTCTGCTCCTCCGCGGCACCAAGCGCGAGGACGTGGAGCGTGGCCAGGTCATCGTGAAGCCGGGTTCGGTTACGCCGCACACCGACTTCGAGGGCACCGCGTACATCCTGTCCAAGGACGAGGGTGGCCGCCACAACCCCTTCTACACGAACTACCGCCCGCAGTTCTACTTCCGCACCACGGACGTCACCGGCGTCATCTCGCTGCCCGAGGGCACCGAGATGGTCATGCCCGGCGACACCACCGACATGACGGTCGAGCTGATCCAGCCGATCGCCATGGAGGAGGGCCTCGGCTTCGCCATCCGTGAGGGTGGTCGTACGGTCGGCGCCGGTACGGTGACGAAGATCATCAAGTAAGCATCTGCTTCCTCGCAAAGGGGTCGGACCTTCGGGTCCGGCCTCTTTGTCGTTTTCCACGCTCTAATCGGGCTTCCGCGGGCGGGGGAGGGCATGCACAATGAGTGTGTCCGGTCTCATCGGCCGGACACACACACCTCCGAAGGGGAGCCACATGGGTATCGACGACGCCGTGAACAAGGGCAAGGACCTGTACGAGCAGAACAAGGACAAGATCGCCGAGGCCGTCAAGAGCGAGCAGGCCGAGGACATCAGCGACAAGGTGCTCGACGGTGTCGCCGACTTCGCCAAGAAGATCGCTCCCGGTGCGGCCGACAAGATCGACGAGATCCGTGACAGCGCGGACAAGGCGGTCGGCAACGAGTAGCCCGAGATCGTTCACGAGCGGCGCTTCCTCCGAGGGGCGCCGCTCTTCTCGTACCCGGACGCTCTGGAATCTCGGCACGCGCGAGCGCGAACTGGCGAACTGACGGAGAGATCGAGTAGGATGATGCAGACCGCCTGGGGATCTTGCGGTCGGGGAAACCGAAGGGGTTCGGTTTCCTGAAGCACGCGGTTCTACCGCGTTCACACTGGGGAAAACGATCTTGGGGATCATCGTGCGACGCGCGCACTCTTTGCGCCAGAGCGTCTCCCCGCCTGCGCGGCGGGTCTTCCGCCGTGCCCTCGGTCGAGGCGTCCGGCGTCCCTTCACGCTGGGCACCTCGCGTTCGGTGTGCCCCCTCGCACTGAACGCCCTCCCCAAGCGGGGCGAGGCATGGGGATGCCTCGCCCCGCGCTCCACTCGGGCCTGAGCACGAGCTGCAGACCCCCGCCGAAGAGGGCGGACACGAGGCGCGACACGCCCGGGTTTGCAGAAGTGAAATCGCCCGTGGCAGAATAGACAGGTTCGATATTCCGTCGCCGCTGTGCGTGCGCCGGATCACTGCCAGGGCAGTGCATAGACGGTGCCTCTTCGGAAGCACAGGGTTCTAGGCCGCGGGCAGCAGAACACAATCCCGACACCTTCATTTCGAGGGCATCGCCGTGCGCGGCGAGGGTCGGGCATCCGTTCGCCTCCGGGCGTCCGGCTGACAGCAGAACAGTGGTGCAGCAGATCGGTTCGCAGAGCCGTTCTCGTGCCGAGGCGCAATCCGCGCCGACGTGCGTCCAATGCCCCAGGGCCACCCGGTCCAGGACGGTACGACGCTTATAGAGAGAGAGCAGACAATGGCGGGACAGAAGATCCGCATTCGCCTGAAGTCGTATGACCACGAGGTCATCGACACGTCCGCACGCAAGATCGTCGACACCGTGACCCGTGCGGGCGCGACCGTCGTCGGACCCGTGCCCCTTCCGACCGAGAAGAACGTCGTGTGCGTCATCCGGTCGCCCCACAAGTACAAGGACAGCCGCGAGCACTTCGAGATGCGCACCCACAAGCGTCTGATCGACATCGTCGACCCGACGCCCAAGGCCGTCGACTCGCTGATGCGCCTCGACCTGCCGGCCGACGTCAACATCGAGATCAAGCTCTGAGGTTCGACATGGCTGACATCAACTCCAAGGTTTCCAAGGGCATGCTGGGCACGAAGCTCGGCATGACCCAGGTGTGGAACGAGAACGGCAAGCTCGTTCCCGTCACCGTCATCGAGCTCGCGCCGAACGTGGTCACGCAGATCCGTACGCCCGAGAAGGACGGCTACAACGCCGTGCAGATCGCGTACGGCCAGATCGACCCCCGAAAGGTGAACAAGCCCCTCTCGGCTCACTTCGAGGCAGCCGGCGTCACGCCGCGTCGCCACGTGACCGAGATCCGCACGGCCGACGCCGCCGACTACTCGCTGGGCCAGGAGCTCACGGTGGACGGCACGTTCGAGGCCGGCCAGCTCGTCGACGTCGTCGGCACGAGCAAGGGCAAGGGCACCGCCGGTGTCATGAAGCGCCACAACTTCAAGGGCGTCTCCGCCTCGCACGGTGCGCACCGCAACCACCGCAAGCCCGGTTCGATCGGCGCCTCGTCGACCCCGAGCCGTGTCTTCAAGGGCATGCGCATGGCCGGCCGTATGGGTGGCGAGCGCGTGACCGTCCTCAACCTCACGGTGCACGCCATCGACATCGAGAAGGGTCTGATGCTCGTCAAGGGCGCTGTCCCCGGTGCTCGTGGCCGCATCGTCTACGTCCGCAACGCAGTGAAGGGTGCCTGATCATGGCTGACTCCACTCTCGCGCTCGACGTCCTCAAGGCAGACGGCAAGAAGGCTGGCTCGGTCGAGCTGCCCGCCGCTCTGTTCGACGTCAAGACGAACATCCCGCTCATCCACCAGGTCGTCGTCGCGCAGCTCGCGGCGGCTCGCCAGGGCACGCACTCGACCAAGCGTCGTGGCGAGGTCTCGGGTGCCGGCCGCAAGCCCTTCAAGCAGAAGGGCACGGGTAACGCCCGTCAGGGCTCGATCCGCGCGCCGCACATGACCGGCGGTGGCATCGTCCACGGCCCGAAGCCGCGTGACTACTCGCAGCGCACGCCCAAGAAGATGATCGCGGCCGCCCTCCTCGGCGCGCTCAGCGACCGCTTCCGCGGCGACCGCCTGCACGCGATCGACACGTTCGGCACCGACGGTGCTCCGTCGACCAAGGCCGCCGCGGGCTTCCTCGCCCAGGTCGCCACGTCGAAGAACGTGCTCGTGGTCATCGAGCGCGGCGACGAGCTCGCGCTCAAGAGCCTGCGCAACCTCGGCAACGTGCACCTGCTGTCGTTCGACCAGCTCAACGCCTACGACGTTCTCGTCTCCGACGACATCGTCTTCACCCAGGCCGCGCTCGAGGGCTTCATCGCCTCCAAGTCCGGCGCCAACCAGGAGGTCTCCGCATGAGCGAGCAGGCATCTGTTCTCCAGACGGCCCTGAACAAGGACCCGCGCGACATCATCCTGAAGCCGGTCGTGTCCGAGAAGAGCTACGGGCTCATCGACGAGGGTAAGTACACCTTCCTCGTCGACCCGCGCGCTTCGAAGACCGAGATCAAGCTCGCCATCGAGAAGATCTTCGGTGTCAAGGTCGCGTCGGTCAACACGATCAACCGCGTCGGCAAGGCCCGTCGCACCCGCTTCGGCACGGGCAAGCGCAAGGACACCAAGCGCGCCATCGTGAGCCTGAAGTCGGGCACCATCGACATCTTCACGGCAATCGGCTGATCCGGGGGATAAGGACAATCATGGCTATTCGCAAGTACAAGCCCACGACCCCGGGCCGTCGCGGCTCGTCGGTGGCTGACTTCGCCGAGATCACCCGATCGACGCCGGAGAAGTCGCTGCTGCGCCCGCTCTCGAAGACCGGTGGTCGCAACAACCAGGGCCGCATCACGACCCGTCACATCGGTGGTGGCCACAAGCGCCAGTACCGCGTCATCGACTTCCGTCGCAATGACAAGGACGGCGTGAACGCCCGTGTCGCTCACATCGAGTACGACCCCAACCGCACCGCGCGCATCGCGCTCCTGCACTATTTCGACGGCGAGAAGCGCTACATCCTCGCGCCGGCGAAGCTGAACCAGGGCGACATCGTCGAGTCGGGCCCCGCGGCGGACATCAAGCCGGGAAACAACCTCCCGCTGAAGAACATCCCCACGGGTACCGTCATCCACGCCATCGAGCTCCGCCCCGGCGGCGGCGCGAAGATGGCGCGCTCGGCCGGTGCATCCGTCCGCCTCGTGGCGAAGGACGGCCCCTACGCCCAGCTGCGTCTGCCCTCCGGCGAGATCCGCAACGTCGATGCGCGCTGCCGCGCGACCATCGGCGAGGTCGGCAACGCCGAGCAGTCGAACATCAACTGGGGCAAGGCCGGCCGCATGCGCTGGAAGGGCGTCCGCCCAACCGTCCGTGGTGTCGCGATGAACCCGGTCGACCACCCGCACGGTGGTGGTGAGGGCAAGACGTCCGGTGGTCGTCACCCGGTCTCCCCGTGGGGTCAGGCCGAGGGTCGCACCCGTCACGCCAACAAGGAAAGCGACAAGTACATCGTGCGTCGTCGCAACGCCGGCAAGAAGCGCAAGTAGGAGTAAGAGAAGATGCCTCGCAGTCTTAAGAAGGGCCCCTTCGTCGACGAGCACCTGCTTCGCAAGGTGGTCGTGCAGAACGAAGCCGGCACCAAGAACGTCATCAAGACCTGGTCCCGTCGGTCCATGATCATCCCGGCCATGCTGGGTCACACGATCGCGGTCCACGACGGACGCAAGCACATCCCCGTGTTCGTGTCCGAGACCATGGTCGGTCACAAGCTGGGCGAGTTCGCGCCCACCCGCACCTTCCGCGGCCACGAGAAGGACGACAAGAAGGGCCGTCGCCGCTGACGCGGGGACGATAGAGGAGAGAGAAATGGTGGAGTCCATCGCACGCGTGCGACACATCCGCGTGACCCCTCAGAAGGCTCGTCGTGTCGTCGCGCTCATCAAGGGCAGGCAGGCCCAGGAAGCTCTCGCGATCTTGAAGTTCGCGCAGCAGAGCGCCAGTGAGCCGATCTACAAGCTTGTCGCGTCGGCCATGGCCAACGCGCAGGTCAAGGCGGATCGTGACGGCGAGTACCTCGACGAGCAGGACCTGTACGTGAAGAACGCGTACGTGGACGAGGGCACGACGCTCAAGCGTTTCCAGCCCCGTGCACAGGGTCGCGCTTTCCAGATCAAGAAGCGCACGAGCCACATCACGGTCGTGCTCTCGACGCCGGAGGCGGCTCCTGCCGCGGCCGGCGACAGCAACAAGAAGGCGAGCAAGTAATGGGACAGAAGGTCAACCCGTACGGCTTCCGCCTCGGCATCACCACGGACCACGTGTCGCGCTGGTTCTCCGACTCGACGAAGCCGGGTCAGCGTTACGCCGACTACGTGGCCGAGGACATCAAGATCCGTCGCCTGCTGCAGACGCAGCTCGACCGCGCCGGCGTCTCGAACATCGAGATCGAGCGCACCCGTGACCGCGTCCGCGTCGACATCCACACCGCCCGTCCGGGCATCGTGATCGGTCGTCGTGGTGCAGAGGCCGAGCGCATCCGCGGCGACCTCGAGAAGCTCACGGGCAAGCAGATCCAGCTGAACATCCTCGAGGTCAAGAACCCCGAGGCCGACGCTCAGCTGGTCGCGCAGGGCATCGCCGAGCAGCTCTCTGCTCGTGTGGCGTTCCGTCGCGCGATGCGCAAGGGTCTGCAGGGCGCTCAGCGCGCCGGCGCCAAGGGCATCCGCATCCAGGTCTCGGGCCGTCTCGGCGGCGCTGAGATGAGCCGCTCGGAGTTCTACCGCGAGGGTCGTGTGCCGCTGCACACGCTGCGCGCGAACATCGACTACGGCTTCTACGAGGCCAAGACCACCTTCGGCCGCATCGGCGTGAAGGTGTGGATCTACAAGGGCGACCTCACCGCCAAGGAGCTCGCACGCGAGCAGGCCAACGCGCCGAAGTCGCGCCGCGACGACCGTGGTGACCGCCGCCGTGCCCCGCGCAACGAGGCACCTGTTGCAGAAGGAGCTTCGGCATAATGCTCATCCCCCGTAAGGTCAAGTACCGCAAGCAGCACCACCCGGGTCGCTCGGGTCAGGCCACCGGCGGCACGAAGGTCTCCTTCGGCGAGTTCGGCATCCAGGCCCTCACGCCCGCGTACGTGACGAACCGTCAGATCGAGTCCGCTCGTATCGCGATGACCCGTCACATCAAGCGTGGCGGCAAGGTGTGGATCAACATCTACCCGGACCGTCCGCTCACGAAGAAGCCGGCCGAGACCCGCATGGGTTCCGGTAAGGGTTCCCCCGAGTGGTGGGTCGCCAACGTCAAGCCGGGCCGCGTCCTCTTCGAGGTCGCGGGTGTCGACGAGCAGCTCGCTCGCGAGGCACTGACCCGTGCAATCCACAAGCTGCCGCTCAAGGCACGCATCATCAAGCGCGAGGAGGGCGACGCGTAATGGCGATCGGCACCAAGGAGCTCGCTCCGGCAGAGCTCGACACGTTCGAAGACCAGCGCCTCGTTGAGGAGCTGCGCAAGGCCAAGGAGGAGCTGTTCAACCTCCGTTTCCAGTCGGCCACCGGCCAGCTGGAGAGCCACGGCCGCATCCGCGCCGTCAAGCGCGACATCGCGCGCCTGTACACCGTGATCCGCGAGCGTGAGCTGGGCATCCGTGCGACGCCCGCTCCGGTCGAGGCTCCCGCGAAGAAGGCGACCAAGTCGAAGGCGAAGAAGGCGGACGCCGCCGACGACGCCGTGAAGGAAGAGGCTGAGTGATGGCCACCAAGAAGGAAGCTGCCGTCGAGGTTGAGCACGCCGCTCACGACGTGCGCGACGCGGACGCCCGCGGGTACCGCAAGGCCCGTCGCGGCTACGTCGTCAGCGACAAGATGGACAAGACCATCGTCGTCGAGGTGGAGGACCGCGTGAAGCACCCGCTTTACGGCAAGGTCATCCGCCGCACGTCGAAGGTCAAGGCGCACGATGAGGCGAACACCGCCGGCATCGGCGACCTGGTCCTGATCAACGAGACCCGCCCGCTGAGCGCCACGAAGCGCTGGCGCCTGGTGGAGATTCTGGAGAAGGCCAAGTGATTCAGCAGGAGTCCCGACTCAAGGTCGCCGACAACACCGGCGCCAAGGAGCTGCTCACGATCCGCGTTCTCGGTGGTTCGCGCCGCCGCTACGCGGGCCTGGGCGACACCATCGTCGCGACCGTCAAGGACGCGATCCCCGGTGGCAACGTCAAGAAGGGCGACGTCGTCAAGGCGGTCATCGTCCGCACCAAGAAGGAGGTCCGTCGTCCGGACGGCTCCTACATCAAGTTCGACGAGAACGCCGCCGTCATCCTGAAGAACGACGGGGAGCCCCGCGGCACCCGTATCTTCGGCCCGGTCGGCCGTGAGCTTCGCGACAAGAAGTTCATGAAGATCGTCTCGCTGGCACCGGAGGTCATCTGATCATGGCGAAGATCAAGAAGGGCGACCTGGTTCAGGTCATCTCGGGCGCCAAGCCCGAGCGTGGTGGCGACCGCGGCAAGCAGGGCAAGGTGCTCGACATCCTCGTCGAGCAGAACCGTGTCGTCGTCGAGGGCGTCAACTACGTCACCAAGCACACGCGCGTCGGTCAGACGCAGCGTGGCACCAAGACGGGTGGCCTCGAGACCGTCGAGGCGCCCATCCACATCTCGAACGTCGCACTCGTCGACCCCTCGACCAAGAAGCCGACCAAGGTCGGCCACCGGGTTGAGGAGCAGACCAAGGACGGCGTCAAGCGCACCGTCCGCGTGCGGTACGCGAAGAAGAGCGGTAAGGACCTCTGATGGCAACGACCGACGCTGCGGTGGCTGGCAAGATCCAGCCCCGCCTGAAGGCGAAGTACAACGCCGAGATCAAGAAGGCTCTGCAGGACGAGTTCGGCTACTCGAACGTCATGCAGATCCCCGGCCTGGTCAAGGTGGTCGTGAACACCGGTGTCGGCGAGGCGGCTCGCGACAGCAAGGTGATCGATGGTGCGGTCGAGGACCTCACCCGCATCACCGGTCAGAAGCCGATCGTCACGAAGGCTCGCAAGTCGATCGCGCAGTTCAAGCTGCGTGAGGGACAGGCCATCGGCGCGCACGTCACCCTCCGCGGTGACCGCGCGTGGGAGTTCGTGGACCGTCTGGTGTCGCTCGCTCTGCCCCGCATCCGCGACTTCCGCGGTCTGTCGGCCAAGCAGTTCGACGGCAACGGCAACTACACGTTCGGTCTCCAGGAGCAGAGCGTGTTCCACGAGATCGATCAGGACAAGATCGACCGCGTCCGGGGCTTCGACATCACCGTCGTGACCTCGGCGAAGACGGACGACGAGGGCCGCGCGCTTCTGCGTCACCTCGGCTTCCCGTTCCGCGCGGACGACGCTCAGGCGTAACACCGTCGACGGGCTCAGTGGTCTCGTGTCACTGAGCCCGTCGATGTGCACGTACAATTGAAGATTGCGTGCTCATCGCAGGCCGTCTGTCGTGTAACGGCAGCCGGAACCTCATGAACGAAAGTAGACAACCATGACAATGACAGACCCGGTCGCAGACATGCTGACCCGTCTGCGCAACGCGAACTCGGCGCACCACGACTCCGTGACCCTGCCGTCGAGCAAGCTCAAGACGCACATCGCGGAAATCCTCCAGCAGGAGGGCTACATCGCCGGTTGGGAGACGTCCGACGCGCGCGTGGGCAAGAACCTCACGCTGACGCTGAAGTACGGCCCGAACCGCGAGCGCTCCATCGCGGGCATCAAGCGCGTGTCGAAGCCCGGCCTTCGCGTGTACGCGAAGTCCACCGAGATCCCCACGGTCCTCGGCGGCCTCGGCGTGGCCATCCTGTCCACCTCCTCCGGTCTCCTCACGGACCGCCAGGCTGAGCAGAAGGGCGTGGGCGGAGAAGTTCTCGCCTACGTGTGGTAATCCGAAATGTCGCGTATTGGACGACTTCCCATCGACGTTCCCGCGGGCGTGACCGTTTCGGTCGACGGCCGTGAGGTCGCGGTGAAGGGCCCCAAGGGTGAGCTCACCCTCACGGTGGCCAGCCCCATCGAGGTGTCGGTCGAGGAGAACCAGGTTCTCGTCACCCGCCCCGACGACGAGCGCGAGTCCCGGTCGCTTCACGGCCTGACCCGCACGCTCATCAACAACAACATCATCGGCGTGACCCAGGGCTACTCCAAGGGTCTCGAGGTCGTCGGCACCGGCTACCGCGTGCAGCAGAAGGGCAGCTCGGTCGAGTTCGCCCTCGGCTTCTCGCACCCGGTCCTGATCGACCCGCCCGCCGGCATCACGCTCACGGTCGAGGGCACGAACAAGCTCACCGTCAGCGGGATCGACAAGCAGGCCGTCGGTGAGGCGGCTGCGAACATCCGCAAGATCCGCAAGCCCGAGCCGTACAAGGGCAAGGGTGTGCGCTACGCCGGCGAGGTCGTGCGTCGCAAGGCCGGAAAGGCTGGTAAGTAACCATGGCTGTGAAGTCGAAGTCCGACGCCCGCGCGCGTCGTCACGCCCGTCTTCGCAAGAAGATCGTGGGCACCGAGGCGCGTCCGCGTCTCGTCGTCAACCGTTCGGCGCGTCACGTCTTCGTGCAGCTCGTCGACGACAGCAAGGGTCACACGGTCGCGTCGGCATCGACGCTCGAGACCGACCTGCGCTCGCTCGAGGGCGACAAGACCGCCAAGGCTCGCAAGGTCGGCGAGCTGCTCGCCGAGCGTGCGAAGGCTGCCGGCGTTTCCGAGGCTGTGTTCGACCGTGGCGGCAACCGCTACGCGGGTCGTGTCGCCGCCATCGCCGACGGCGCCCGTGAAGGGGGTCTGGCACTGTGAGTGACAACAAGGAGAACGAAGTGACCGAAGCGGCAGCTGCCACTTCCGAGACGGCCGCCGGCACCACGCAGGCTGAGCCGACTCGTGACCAGCGGGACGGCCGCCGCGGCGGACGTGACCGCAACCAGGGCGGCCGCGACCGCAACTCGCGCGACCGCGGCGACAACCAGTTCCTGGAGCGCGTCGTCACCATCAACCGCGTCTCGAAGGTCGTGAAGGGTGGTCGTCGCTTCAGCTTCACCGCTCTCGTGGTCGTCGGTGACGGCAACGGTCTGGTGGGCGTCGGCTACGGCAAGGCCCGCGAGGTCCCCCTGGCGATCTCGAAGGGTGTCGAAGAGGCCAAGCGCAACTTCTTCCGCGTGCCCCGCGTCGGCAGCACCATCCCGCACCCCGTGCAGGGTGAGTCGGCCGCCGGTGTCGTGCTGCTGCGTCCGGCCGCTGCCGGTACCGGTGTGATCGCCGGTGGTCCGGTCCGCGCCGTGCTCGAGTGCGCTGGTATCCACGACGTGCTGTCCAAGTCGCTCGGCTCGTCGAACACGATCAACATCGTGCACGCGACGGTCACCGCCCTGAAGGAGCTCGAGGAGCCCCGCGCCGTCGCCGCACGTCGTGGTCTCGAGTTCGACCAGGTCGCCCCGGCGCGTCTCGTCCGCGCCGAGGCCGAGGCCATCGCCGCACAGAAGGTAGGTGCCTGATGGCCGCGCGACTCAAGGTCACGCAGATCAAGTCCAAGGTGAGCGAGAAGCAGAACCAGCGCGACACGCTGCGCAGCCTCGGTCTGAAGCGGATCGGTGACAGCACCGTCCGCCCCGACGACGCGCAGACGCGCGGCTACGTCAAGACCGTCGCCCACCTCGTCAAGGTTGAGGAGATCGACTAATGGCTGAGAAGAACGACGCCGCCGTCGAGGCCGAGAAGGCCCCGAAGAAGGCTGCCGCTCCCAAGGCTGCTGCTGAGAAGAAGCCCGCTGCGAAGAAGGCGCCGGCCAAGACGGCCGCCTCCGACGCGAAGGCCGACGCCGCCGCGAAGCCGGCTGCGAAGAAGGCCGCGCCGAAGAAGGACGCTCCCGCGTCCCGCCCCGGCGTGCTCAAGGTGCACCACCTGCGTCCTGTCCCCGGCGCCAACACCGCCAAGACCCGTGTGGGTCGCGGTGAGGGCTCGAAGGGCAAGACCGCCGGTCGCGGCACGAAGGGCACGAAGGCCCGCAACACCGTGCGCGTCGGCTTCGAGGGTGGGCAGATGCCGCTGCACATGCGCACCCCGAAGCTGCGCGGGTTCAAGAACCCGTTCCGCGTCGAGTACCAGGTCGTCAACCTGGAGAAGCTCGCGGAGCTCTACCCCCAGGGCGGCGACGTGACCGTCAGCGACCTGGTGGCCAAGGGAGCGGTCCGCAAGAACGAGAAGGTCAAGGTTCTCGGCAACGGCGACATCGCCGTGAAGCTCACCGTCGCGGTCGACAAGGTCTCGGGTTCCGCCGAGCAGAAGATCGTGGCTGCGGGCGGATCCGTCAAGTAACCACCGCAGAAGAGGGGTCGGAGATTCTCCGGCCCCTCTTCTGATTCGGCAGGCGGGCAGGCGGCGACGCCGCAATCGCAGACCTCGGAGTGAGTTACCCTGGTCTTTCAGCCGTCCTTCAGGGATCGGCAACCTTTTCAGGAGGAACGTCCTTGTTTAGCGCCATCGCGCGGATCTTCCGCACGCCCGACCTGCGTCGGAAGATCGGTTTCACGCTCGCCATCATCGCGATCTACCGACTCGGCTCGAACGTCCCCGCGCCGTTCGTGAACTTCCCGAACGTCGAGGAGTGCCTCGCGGCCAACACCGGCACCGAGGGTCTGCTCGGACTGGTCAACCTCTTCTCCGGCGGCGCGCTGCTGCAGCTGTCGATCTTCGCCCTCGGCGTGATGCCGTACATCACCGCGACGATCATCACGCAGCTCCTCCGCGTCGTCATCCCGCACTTCGAGGCGCTGCACAAGGAGGGTCAGGCCGGACAGGCGAAGCTGACCCAGTACACGCGGTACCTCACGATCGCGCTCGCGCTGCTGCAGTCGACGACGCTCGTCACGGTCGCCCGCAGCGGTCAGCTGTTCGGCGCGACCGACATCGCGGCCTGCCAGCAGCTGCTCACGAACGACGTGTGGTGGGCGCAGCTGCTCATCATCATGGCGATGACCGCCGGTACCGGCCTCATCATGTGGTTCGCGGAGCTCGTGACCGAGCGCGGCATCGGCAACGGCATGTCGCTGCTGATCTTCACCTCGATCGCCGCCACCTTCCCGGGCGCCATGAGCATCATCTGGCAGACGAAGGGCTTCGAGATCTTCCTGCTCGTGCTCGTGGTCGGCATCATCGTGATGGGCCTGGTGGTGTTCGTCGAACAGTCGCAGCGCCGCATCCCGGTGCAGTACGCCAAGCGGATGGTGGGCCGGCGCACGTACGGCGGCACGAACACGTACATCCCGATCAAGGTGAACATGGCGGGTGTGATCCCCGTGATCTTCGCGTCGTCGCTGCTGTACATCCCCGCGCTGATCGCGCAGTTCAACACCCCGCAGGACGGCTCGACGCCGCCCGCCTGGGTGAGCTGGGTCACGGCGAACTTCACGAGCGGCAACAGCCCGATCTACATGATCGCCTACTTCCTGCTGATCATCGGGTTCACCTACTTCTACGTCGCGATCACGTTCAACCCGGTCGAGGTCGCCGACAACATGAAGAAGTACGGCGGCTTCATCCCCGGCATCCGCGCGGGTCGCCCGACGGCCGAGTACCTCGACTACGTGCTCACCCGCATCACGCTGCCCGGCTCGCTCTACCTGGGTCTGATCGCGCTGATCCCGCTGATCGCCCTCGCCACGGTCGGTGCCAACCAGAACTTCCCGTTCGGTGGCGCGTCGATCCTCATCATCGTCGGCGTCGGACTGGAGACGGTCAAGCAGATCGACGCCCAGCTGCAGCAGCGACACTACGAAGGGCTTCTCCGATGACAGCATCCGCACGTCTTCTCATCGTCGGTCCGCAGGGTTCCGGCAAGGGCACGCAGGGTGTGCGCATCGCCGAGACCTACGGCATCCCGGTCGTCTCGACCGGAGACATCTTCCGCGCGAACATCAAGGAGGGGACGGCACTCGGCCAGCAGGTCACGGCCATCCTCGACAAGGGCGACCTCGTGCCGGACGAGCTGACGAGCGAGATCGTGCGCGACCGGCTGAGCCAGGAGGATGCCGCGAACGGCTTCCTGCTCGACGGCTACCCCCGGAACACGGCTCAGGTCGAGCACCTCGACGCGTTCCTGGAGGGCCGGGGGGAGGCGCTCGACGCCGTGATCCTGCTCGACGTCCCGCGCGAGGAGAGCATCGCGCGTCTCGCGCTCCGTGCCGCGGAGCAGGGGCGCTCGGACGACACGGACGAGGCCATCGCACACCGCCTGGACATCTACGAGAACGAGACGGCCCCGATCATCGAGGTCTACAGCGCGCGCGGGATCGTCGACCGCATCGACGGCGTCGGCTCGCTCGAGGAGATCACCGAGCGCATCGCTGCAGCACTCTCCGCGAGGGGTCTGCGCTCCGCGGCCTCCGCAGCCTGAGATGTTCCGCCGCTCGATCTACAAGACCCCGGCGCAGTTGCGCGCCATGGTCGAGCCCGGGCTGATCACGGCCGCGGCACTCGATGCCGTCCGTCCCCTCATCAGGGCGGGCGTGAAGACCATCGAGCTCGACGCCGCAGCCAACCGCGCGATCCGCCAGCGCGGGGCCGAGTCGAACTTCCAGCTCGTGCGCGGCTATCACCACACGATCTGCGTGTCGGTGAACGAGCAGGTGGTCCACGGCATCCCGGGGGAGCGCGTGCTCGAGCCCGGCGACATCGTGTCGGTGGACTGCGGCGCCCAGTACGAGGGATGGAACGGCGACAGCGCGATCACGGTCGTCGTCCCCGACGCGGAGCGTCCGGAGCTCGTGGCCCGTCGCGAGGAGCTCTCGCGCGTGACCGAGGGGTCGATGTGGGCGGGCATCGCCGCGATGGCCACCGCGACCTCGATCGACGAGATCGGCGCCGCGATCCAGGACTACATCGAGGCGCAAGGGCCGTCGGTGGTGTCGGGGGAGCCGTACGGCATCCTCCGCGAGTACGTCGGCCACGGGATCGGCCGCAAGATGCACGAGGCCCCGAGCGTGTTCAACTACCGCACGCCCGACCGCGGCGCCGACGTGAAGCCCGGGCTCGTGCTGGCGATCGAGCCGATGGTCACCGCCGGCGGCGAGGCCACGTTCATCGAGGACGACGACTGGACCGTGACCACGGTCGACGGCACTGACGGCTCACATTGGGAACATAGCGTCGCCCGACATGATGGTGGCATATGGGTGCTCACCGCGCCCGATGGCGGAAGAGCCGGACTCGCCCCGTTCGGGGTCGAGCCTCGAGAGATCGGAAAGTAATGGCAGCGGCGAAGAGCAACACCAACTGGTTCGCGATCGGCATCTCCATCGCCGTCGTCGTGGTCCTGGTCGCGATCGGTGGACTCGTGGTGTTCCTCAACAACCAGGCCACGTCGCCGGGAGCCGTGCCGAGCGCCAGCAAGAACTTCGACCCCGAGGCCGGTTCGATCAGCAAGGGCGACGGCAAGGACACCGTCGCGGTGTTCCTCGACTTCCAGTGCCCGGCGTGCAAGGCCTTCGAGGACCAGTTCGGTGCGCAGCTGGAGGAGAAGGCGGCGAGCGGGGAGATCACGCTCGTGAACCACCCCATCGCGATCCTCGACCGCTTCTCGCAGGGCACCGAGTACTCGTCGCGTTCGGCCGGGGCGGCGTTCTGCGTCGCGGAGTCCGACGCCGACCTCTACTTCGACTACGCGAAGGTGCTGTTCGAGAACCAGCCGACGGAGAACACCGCGGGTCTGACCACCGACCAGCTGGCCGAGTTCGCGAAGCAGGTGGGTGCGGACGACGCCGTCGTCTCGTGCATCACCGACGAGACCTATCGCAAGTTCGGCGCCGCCCAGGCGAAGAAGAACGACATCAAGGGCACCCCGACCGTGGAGATCAACGGCGAGCGGCTCGACCTGCAGAATCAGGCCGACATGAAGAAGCTCACCGACCTCCTGAGCTGAGTGTGATCCACCCCGATGCCCCGTCCGGCCAAGTTGCCGGACGGGGCATCGTCGGATAACATAGATCTTTGGTGCCTTGTGCCATGCGTTCGGCGTGTCCGATCGGACAGGCGTCACCCCCACCCATCCACCGCAGATCGACCGGTCTGCAGAAGCGTCAGCGAGGCTATGGCTAAGAAAGACGGTGTCATCGAGATCGAAGGCGTGATCTCCGAGGCTCTGCCCAACGCGATGTTCCGCGTTGAGCTCACCAACGGACACAAGGTCCTGGCGACGATCTCCGGAAAGATGCGGCAGAACTACATCCGCATCATCCCCGAGGATCGTGTCGTCGTGGAGCTCAGCCCCTACGATCTGACCCGCGGCCGCATCGTCTACCGCTACCGCTGATCGGTCGAGAAGTAACACCCCAGGCATTCCGCCTGCCCGGTGAAGACAGCGAACAGGAAACAACATGAAGGTCAACCCCAGCGTCAAGCCGATCTGCGACCACTGCAAGGTGATCCGCCGCCACGGCCGCGTCATGGTGATCTGCAAGAGCAACCCGCGTCACAAGCAGCGCCAGGGCTGAGTGCCCACCGCTGCGTGAGCACCGCTCTCGCAATCTCATAACTCAATACGACACGGCAGGATCAGAACCCGCGACAGCGGGGGACACCTCGGGGCGGAGGCCCGGGCACCGATCCTGCTCCACACCTCCACAACACCCAGGAGAACCGCATGGCACGTCTTGCCGGCGTTGACATCCCGCGCGACAAGCGCGTGGTGATCGCCCTTACCTACATCTACGGCGTCGGCCGTACCCGCTCGGTCGAGATCCTCAAGGCGACCGACATCGACGAGAGCATCCGCGTGAAGGACCTCAGCGACGACCAGCTCGTCGCCCTCCGCGACTACATCGAAGGCAACTACAAGGTGGAGGGTGACCTTCGCCGCGAGGTCGCCGCAGACATCCGCCGCAAGGTCGAGATCGGCTCCTACGAGGGCCTGCGCCACCGTCGTGGCCTCCCGGTCCGCGGCCAGCGCACCAAGACCAACGCCCGTACCCGCAAGGGCCCGAAGCGCACCGTCGCCGGCAAGAAGAAGGCCCGCTAAGCAGCGGCCAGGGACTAGGAGAACACTTTCATGGCTGCACCCAAGGCCGCCGCGCGCAAGCCGCGCCGCAAGGAGAAGAAGAACATCGCGCTGGGCCAGGCCCACATCAAGTCGACGTTCAACAACACCATCGTTTCGATCACCGACCCGTCCGGCGCTGTCATCAGCTGGGCGTCGTCGGGTGGCGTGGGCTTCAAGGGCTCCCGCAAGTCGACCCCGTACGCCGCAGGCATGGCCGCCGAGTCGGCCGCCCGCCAGGCGCAGGAGCACGGCGTCAAGAAGGTCGACGTCTTCGTGAAGGGTCCGGGCTCCGGCCGCGAGACCGCGATCCGCTCGCTGCAGGCCGCCGGCCTCGAGGTGGGCTCGATCCAGGACGTCACCCCGCAGGCGCACAACGGCTGCCGCCCGCCGAAGCGTCGCCGCGTCTGATGCGTGCACCGAGCCGCTCGTCTCTCCGGAGCCGAGCGGCTCGGCGCCCCGCGCGGGCATCGACTTCCACAACTCAAGACCTCACCCCACCACATGTCATATAGCGGGCATGTGATCGAAAGGAACACAGAGTGCTTATTGCACAGCGTCCCACACTGACCGAGGAAAAGATCGTCGAGAACCGGAGCCGGTTCATCATCGAGCCTCTGGAGCCCGGCTTCGGCTACACGATCGGCAACGCGCTGCGCCGCAGCCTGCTGTCGTCGATCCCCGGCGCCGCTGTCACCAGCGTCCGTATCGACGGCGTGCTGCACGAGTTCAGCACCATCCCCGGCGTGAAGGAGGATGTCACCGAGATCATCCTCAACATCAAGCAGCTGGTCGTCTCCAGCGAGCGCGACGAGCCCATCACGGCCTACCTGCGCAAGACCGGTGCCGGTGAAGTGACCGCCGCCGACATCTCGGCTCCGGCCGGTGTCGAGGTGCACAACCCCGAGCTCGTCATCGCCACGCTCAACGACACCGCCAAGTTCGAGCTCGAGCTGACGATCGAGCGCGGTCGTGGCTACGTCTCGGCGACGCAGAACCGCAACGAGTACGCCGAGGCGGGCCAGATCCCGATCGACTCGATCTACTCGCCGGTCCTCAAGGTCAGCTACCGCGTCGACGCCACCCGTGCCGGTGAGCGCACCGACTTCGACAAGCTCGTCCTCGACGTCGAGACCAAGTCGGCGATCAGCCCGCGCGACGCCGTCGCCTCGGCCGCCAAGACGCTCACCGAGCTGTTCGGTCTCGCCCGCGAGCTGAACGTCGAGGCCGAGGGCATCGAGATCGGCCCGGCGCCCGTGGAGGCTGTGAACTCCAACGAGCTGTCGATGCCGATCGAGGACCTCGACCTGTCGGTCCGCTCGTACAACTGCCTGAAGCGTGAGGGCATCAACACCGTTTCGGAGCTCGTCGCCCTCTCGGAGACGCAGCTCATGAACATCCGCAATTTCGGCCAGAAGTCGGTCGACGAGGTGCGCGACAAGCTCATCTCGCTCGGTCTGTCGCTCAAGGATTCGGTGCCCGGTTTCGACGGCGCCCACTTCTACGGCGGCAGCGAAGACGAGTCCTTCTGATACCCGACCTTTCCTGACCAGGAGTTAGACGATTATGCCCAAGCCCACGAAGGGTCCCCGCCTCGGAGGCGGCCCCGCCCACGAGCGCCTGCTGCTTGCCAACCTGGCTGCCGCGCTGTACACCCACAAGTCGATCAAGACGACCGAGACCAAGGCCAAGCGCCTGCGTCCGCTCGCCGAGCGCCTGATCACCTTCGCCAAGCGCGGAGACCTGCACGCACGCCGTCGCGTGCTGTCGGTCATCGGTGACAAGGAAGTCGTGCACGTCCTGTTCAACGAGATCGCTCCGCTCGTCGCGGACCGCGAGGGTGGCTACACGCGCATCACCAAGGTCGGCAACCGTAAGGGCGACAACGCTCCGATGGCCGTGATCGAGCTCGTCCTCGAGCCCGTCACCCCGAAGGCGAAGTCGACCAAGAAGGCTGCTGCCGCGCCGAAGGCCGAGAAGCCCGCCGCCGAGGAGACCCCCGCCGCCGAGGAGACCACCGAGGCTCCGGCCGAGGAGACCCCGGCCGAGGACACCGCCGCCGAGGCCGGCGCCGAGTCGCAGGCCGAGGGCGAGGCCGCTGAGGCCGCCGCCGAGGACGCTGTCGAGAAGAAGTCCGAGTAACACTCGAACGCCACGAAGCCCGCCGCCCCCTTGGGGGTGGCGGGCTTCGTCGTCTCCGGGGGTCGTCAGCGGCCGTCGGTGCTGCGGTACCGCGCCCCCGGTCGACCCTTCGTGCTGTAGTCGAGCGAGCGCACCGCCTGCCCGGTGGCGGCCAGATGCTCCAGGTAGCGGCGGGCGCTCACGCGGGAGATATCGAGGTCGGCGCCCAGCTCCGCCGCTGAGGCGTCCGGACGGGCGGCGAGTGCGGTGGACACGCGGTGGAGCGTCTCCGCGCTCAGGCCCTTCGGCAGGCCGAACCGCTCGCGGAACGCGATGATGGCGTCTGCCGCCTCCACGCGCTGCACCACGTCGTGCAGCTCGGTGTGATCGCGCAGCAGCAGGGTCGCGCCGCGGTCGGCCTCGTCGTCGCGGCTCGCGGTGCTGCGGGCGACGAGCACGTGCGACCCCACGATCACCGGGCGGCCCGCGGCCTCGCCCTCACGCAGCACCGTCGTGAGCTCCTCGCCCAGGACGTCGGCCGCTACGGCACCGTCGAGGTCGCCCGCGTCTCGTCCGAGGAAACGGGCGGCCGCGTCGTTCGCGAGCGTGATGCGCCCGGAGCCGTCGACCGTGACCACGCCCTCGCTGAGCCCGTGCAGCGTGGTCTCCTGGTTCTTCACGAGTGCCGCGATCTGATGGGGCTCCAAGCGGTAGATGCGGCGCCGGATCACCGAGGTCACCCATGCCGCTCCGAACACGCCCAGCACGGCAGCGGCGAGCATGGCGGAGATCAGCCACACCAGGTTGGCGGTGAACTCCTCACTGAGCTCCGACTCCAGGATGCCCACCGATGCCGTGCCGATCACGGCGCCGTCCTCATCCCGGATCGGCACCTTCACGCGCCAGGAGGTGCCCAGCGTGCCGGTCTGCGTTCCCACGTAGATATCGCCGCCGAGCGGGATCGACGGATCGGTCGAGACCCGTTCGCCGATGCGCTCCGGGTTCGGGTGCGAGTAACGGATGCCCTCGTCGTTGGCGACCACCACGTACGCGAGGTCGGACGCCTCCCTGATCACCTCCGCGACCGGCTGGATCGCGGCGGAGGGATCATCGTCGTCGAACGCGTCGAGCACCACGGGCAGCGCGGCCACGGACTGCGCGACGGCCTGCATGCGATCCTTGTAGGCCTCGCGGAGCGCGTTCTCCTGGAACGCCCCGGCGGCGATCCCCGTGGCGAGGGTCACCAGGAACACGATCAGCGCCTGCAGCGCGAGCAGCTGCATCCGGAGCGTCATCTTCGAGGCCACCCGCTCATTCTCCCGGCTGTCGAACCAGGGCGCGAGCCGCGCGGACCGGCGTTCGCGACCAATACTTACGGAACGCGACCAATGGTTTCGGAAGCTTGAGCGGCCGCATCCACGCCTCGATGGTGGACGGATTGCACTCGAACGCTCAAGGAGGAGCGCCATGAAGTACGTCCGCATCGCCACCCTGACCGCCGCGGTCGCCGCCACCGCCCTCGCTCTCACCGCGTGCTCCTCGGGTGGGGGAGACGCCGGGAGCTCGGACGGAGACGGGGAAGCCGTCGCCATCACCGACCTGAACATCGTGGTGCCCGCCGACCCGGGCGGCGGGTGGGACCAGACCGGCCGCGCGATGTCGCAGCTGCTCACGGAGGAGGGGATCGTCGGCTCCGCCCCGGTCACGAACGTCGGAGGCGCCGGGGGGACCGTCGGCCTCGCGCAGCTCGCCAACGAGAAGGACCCGGCGACGCTCATGGTGATGGGACTGGTCATGGTCGGAGCGGTCGAGACCAACGCGTCCGCGGTCCGCATCGAGGACATGACCCCGATCGCCCGCCTCACCGACGAGCCGCTCGTGGTGGTCGTGCCCGCGGAGTCGGAGTACGACACGCTCGAGGACCTGGTGGAGGACGTCGTCGACCGCGGACAGGCCGTGACCATCACCGGCGGTTCGGCGGGCGGGGCCGACCACATCCTGGCCGGGCTCCTGCTGGAGGAGGCGGGCCTGGACGGCGGGGAGATCGCGGAGAAGCTCAACTACACGCCCAACTCCGGCGGCGGCGAGGCGACGTCGCTGATCCTCGGCGGCAAGGTCGCCGCGGGCATCTCGGGCGTCGGCGAGTTCCTGCAGCACATCGAGGCGGGGACGATGAAGGCGCTCGCGGTGTCGTCCGACGAGCCCGTCGCGCAGCTGCCCGACGTGGACACCATCACCGACGCCGGCTACGACGTGGTGCTCACCAATTGGCGCGGCGTGATCGCCCCGGGGGGCATCGACGACGCCGAGCGCGCGGAGCTGGAGCGCATCGTGTCCGAGCTGGAGGAGTCGGACGCCTGGAAGGACGAGCTGGAGACCCGCGGGTGGGCCGACGCGTTCCTCACCGGTGCGGAGTTCGACGAGTTCCTCACCGGCAACATCGGCGAGGTCACCACGACGCTGCAGAACATCGGGCTGGTCGGCTGACATGTCGACCGGGTCTCCCGGACCCTCGGGCCTGCAGACCGGCACACGCCGGTCCGTGGGCTCGCTCGGGTCCCTGCCGCGGGGCGAGCTCGTCTTCGCCCTCCTCATGGTCGCGCTCGGTGTGTTCGCCCTCGTCGGCGTGTTCTCCATCCACGTCCCTGCCGGGGCCCAGGTGGGTCCGACCGTGTTCCCCCTGTTCGTGTCGGTGCTGCTGCTCGGGTCGGCGGTGGCCGTGGTCGTGAGCATCCTCCGCGGTCACCGCGGCGTCCCGGAGGACGGCGAGGACATCGACCAGGCGCTCCCGACGGACTGGCTCGCGCTCGTGAAGATCGTGGCGCTCGTGGTGGCGCACCTGCTGCTGATCGAGCCGCTCGGGTGGGCGCCCGCCGCGGCGCTGCTGTTCGGCGGTGTCGCCTGGGCGCTCGGAGCACGCCGATGGTGGGTGGCCCTGCTGGTCGGTGCGGCCATCGCGCTCGTGGTGCAGATCGTGTTCGGCGGACTGCTCGGGCTGTCGCTCCCCTGGGGGCCGGCGCTCGGCTGGCTGGGGAGGATGCTCTGATGGACAGCTGGACCCTGCTCCTGGAGGGCTTCGCGACCGCGCTGCAGCCCCAGTACCTCGTGTTCGCGTTCTTCGGCGTGCTGATCGGCACGGCAGTGGGCGTGCTCCCGGGTATCGGCCCCGCCATGACGGTGGCCCTCCTCCTGCCGCTCACCTACACGCTGGAGCCGGCCGCGGCCCTGATCACCTTCGCCGGCATCTACTACGGCGGCATGTACGGCGGATCGACCACGAGCATCCTCCTCAACACTCCCGGGGAGTCCGCCTCGATCGTCACCGCGATCGAGGGCAACAGGATGGCCAAGCTCGGCCGGGGCGCCGCGGCCCTCGCGACCGCGGCGATCGGCTCGTTCGTCGCCGGCACGCTCGCGACGATCGGCCTCACGCTGCTGGCGCCGGTGCTGGCGCAGTTCGCCGTGAACCTCGGACCGGCGGACTACGTGGCGCTGATCGTCGTCGCGTTCGTCACGGTCGGCACGCTCATGGGCTCCTCGGTGCCGCGGGGCCTGCTGTCGCTCGGCGTCGGGCTGTTCCTCGGGCTGGTCGGCACCGACTGGCTGTCCGGGCAGCAGCGCTACACGCTCGGCCTGCTGCCGCTCGCGGACGGCATCGACGTGGTGCTGGTGGCGGTGGGCCTGTTCGCCGTGGGGGAGACGCTCTACGTCGCCGCCCGTCTGCGCCACGGCGCGGTCGACGTGATCCCGGTGGCGCGCGGGTGGCGGAGCTGGATGACGAAGGACGACTGGCGGCGGTCGTGGAAGCCGTGGCTGCGCGGCACCGCCATCGGGTTCCCGATCGGGACGATCCCGGCGGGCGGTGCCGATGTCGCGACCTTCCTGTCGTACGCGACGGAGCGGAAGCTCTCCCGCCGCAAGGACGAGTTCGGGCGTGGCGCCATCGAGGGGGTGGCTGGGCCGGAGTCGGCGAACAACGCGGCAGCGGCCGGAGTGCTCGTGCCGCTGCTGACGCTCGGCCTGCCGACCACCGCGACCGCGGCGATCATCCTGACCGCGTTCCAGACGTACGGCCTGCAGCCAGGCCCGCTGCTGTTCACGGGACAGTCCGACCTGGTGTGGGCGCTGGTGGCGAGCCTGTACATCGGCAACGTCATCCTGCTCGTGCTCAACCTGCCGCTCGTGGGCATGTGGGTGAAGCTGCTGCAGATCCCTCGGCCGTACCTCTACGCGGGCATCCTGCTCTTCGCCGCGTTCGGTGCCTATGCGCTGAACTTCGCGGTCGTCGACATCCTGATCCTGCTCATCATCGGTGTGCTGGGGTACTTCCTCCGCCGGTACGGGTTCCCCGTGGCGCCGCTCGTGGTGGGCATGATCCTCGGGCCGATGGGCGAGGAGCAGCTGCGTCGCGCACTTCAGTTGAGCCAGGGCGACCTGACGACGCTCGTCGCGCAGCCGTTCGCGGCCGTCGCCTACGCCGTGCTCGCGCTGCTGATCGCGGGCGGGCTGTGGCTGCGGCGTCGGCAGCGGCGGTACGAGCAGGCGCTCACGGCGTCGATCGCGGTGCCGGTGAAGGCCGACTCCGAGGTGTGAGAGCCGCGGGTTCGAGCAGGGGAGGGGCCGGGAGTAGGCTGGTCCGGTGACTGACGCGCAGGCCCTGAGACGCGGGCCTCGCGCCTACACGGCATTCATCGGCATCGGCCTGCTCGCCGGTCTCCTCTCCGGCCTGTTCGGCGTCGGCGGCGGCACGGTCATCGTCCCGCTCCTGGTGCTCCTGCTGCACTTCGACCAGCGGCTCGCGGCCGGCACCTCGCTGGCCGCGATCGTGCCGACCGCCAGCGTCGGTGTCATCTCGTACGCCACCACCGGATCGGTGGCATGGATCCCGGCCCTGATCCTCGCCGCGGGCGCCGTGGTGGGCGCGCAGATCGGCACGCGCCTGCTCCCGCGCATCTCGCAGACCGCGCTGCGCTGGGGCTTCGTGGGCTTCCTGGTCGTGGTGATCGTGAGCCTGTTCCTGGTGATCCCCTCGCGTGACGCCGTGTTCGAGCTGACCTGGCTCACCGGTATCGCCCTGGTCGGCGTCGGCGTGGGCACCGGCATCCTCGCCGGACTCATCGGCGTCGGCGGCGGTGTGATCGTGGTACCGGTGCTCATGCTCGCGTTCGGCACCAGCGACCTGGTCGCCAAGGGCACGTCGCTGCTGATGATGATCCCGACCGCGATCTCCGGCACCGTCGGCAACCTCCGCAACCGGAACGTCGACCTGCTCGCCGCCGCGCTCATCGGTGTCTCGGCGTGCACGACGACCGCGCTCGGCGCGTGGCTCGCGACGATCGTCAACCCCTCCGTGGGCAACATCCTGTTCGCCGCGTACCTCGTGGTGATCGCGGTGCAGATGGCGATCAAGGCCGTCCGCGGCCGTCGTCGCGCCTGATTCCGCGCTTTCCGCTCGCCGGCTCCTGACCCGCGCCGACAGGGTCCTTCGTCGCCGGGAGGTTTTCTGCGACCCATTTTCCGCAGACCTCTTTACAAGCCGACCGGTCTCTCGCTAACGTCAGTCATCACATGACGTCATATAACAAGTCATGATGTTTGCTACCGGTCATCAGAAGGGACCATCTTGTCTGCCACCGCTCTGTTCGTCGACTCCGCCGCCATCGAGAACCAGCTCGCTGCGGCTCGCCAGGCGATCGCGACCCGGGACACCATCTCGCGCGTCGTGCTCACCGCCTGCGGCGGCTCCTACGCCGTCATGCAGCCCATCGAGTACCTCTTCGGAACGAAGGCCGTCCGGCTCGAGGCGACCGCCCTGAACGCCGCCGAGTTCACCTCGCGCGCCTCGTCCCGCGTCGACGCGGACACCCTCGTCCTCCTCTGCTCGCACTCGGGCACCACCCCGGAGACGGTCGAAGCCGCCCGTCACGCCCGCGAGCGCGGCGCCCTCACCGTCGCCTTCACGTTCGACCCCGCCTCCCCGTTGGCCGAGGCCGCGGAGCATGTCGTGGCCTACCAGCACGGCGAGGGCAAGAGCGAGGCCCACGTCGGGCCGGCGCTCCTCCTGCGCCTCGCCGCCGGCATCCTCGACGACCGCGAGCAGGCGGGTATCGCGACCGCCGTCGACGACGCCGTGGCCCAGTTGCCCTCGCTCGTTCCCGCAGCCCGCGAGGCGCACGCCGCCGCCGCCGATGCCTGGGGCTACGCCTCCCGCCGCGAGCCGCTGATCTACACCATGGCCGCGGGATCTAACTTCGGCTCGGCCTACTCCTTCGCCATCTGCCTGCTGCAGGAGATGCAGTGGGTGCACTCCGCCGCGATCCACGCCGGCGAGTACTTCCACGGCCCGTTCGAGATCACCGAGGAGGACGTGCCCTTCATCGCGCTGCTCGGCCTCGACGAGACCCGCGCCGTGGAGCAGCGCGCCGTCGACTTCGTCACGAAGCACTCGAAGCGGGTGCTGGTGCTCGACGCGCAGGAGTTCGGCCTGGACGTCGTCGCCCCCGAGGTCCGTGGCGTCTTCGCCCACCTGCTCTTCAACATCGTGCTGCGCGCCTACGCGGACGCGCTCGCCGACCACCGTGGTCACCCCCTCAGCGTGCGCCGCTACATGTGGCGCATGGAGTACTAGGAACGAAAGGATCGCAATGATGCGAACGTCAACCCGGATCGGCGTGGCGGCTGCGGCCGCCGTCGCCCTCGTCGTCCCCCTGGCCTCGTGCGCCGGAGGCGAGAGCGAGGCCGCGGACGGCCAGGTGGAGATCAGCTTCTTCCACCGCTGGCCGAACGAGCCGAAAAACTCGTACTACAGCGACATGGTGGCGGAGTTCGAGAAGGAGAACCCCGACATCACCGTCTCCGTCGAGAGCGTGCTCAACGACGCCTACAAGGACAAGGTCAAGGTCGTCGCCGGCTCCGCGAACGCCCCGGACGTGCTCTTCACGTGGAGCGGATCGTTCGTCGATGAGCTCGTCGCCAACGACGCGCTGCTCGACCTGGGGCCGTGGCTCGAAGAGGACACCGCGTTCCGTGACAGCTTCTACCCGAGCCAGCTCGAGGCCTTCGAGGTCGACGGCACCTCCTACGGTCTGCCTGTGGGGATGCAGTCGAAGCTGTTCTTCTACAACAAGGACGTCTTCGAGGAGCTGGGGCTCGAGCCGCCGACGACGTGGGACGAGTTCATCGACGTGCTGGAGGAGATCCAGGACGCGGGGATGACCCCCATCGAGTACGGCGCGCAGGAGCAGTGGACGATCGCGCACTACGTGGGCACGCTCAACCAGCGCGTGGTCGACCCGGAGGTCTTCGCCGCGGATCAGGATCCCGCCACCGGCGAGTTCACCGACCCCGGGTACGTGACCGCTCTGGAGAGGTTCCAGGAGCTGGCGGAGTACATGAACGACGACCTCACCGCCGTCGGGCACGAGATCGCGCGCAACGCGTGGATCGCGGGGGAGGCGCCCATCATGTACATGCAGAGCGCCGAGGTGGGGTACTTCGGCGACGCGCAGTTCGAGTACGGCACGTTCAACTTCCCGGCCGTCGAGGGAGGCAAGGGCGACCCGGAGGAGTTGACGGGGGCACCGGAGGGCTTCGCGATCTCGAGGACCACGAAGCACCCGGAGGAGGCGCAGCGCTTCCTGGAGTTCCTGCTCAGCAAGCAGAGCGGCATCGCCTACGCCGAGCGGGCGGGGGAGCTGAGCCCGGTGAAGGGTGCCGTGGAGGAGGCGGACGTGCCCGAGATCTCCCAGGAGCTCGCGCAGGGGATCGTCGACGCCTCGGCGATGACCACCTGGCTCGACAACGCCTACGATCCGCAGATCGTGCAGGCGTACCTGTCCGAGACGCAGCTGATGCTCAGCGGCCAGCAGACCCCGGAGGGCGTCATGGCCGCCGTGCAGGAGGCGGCGACGCGGGTGCGCGACGCCTCCTGATCCGCCTCGGGGCCGCCGTCGCCCGCCGTCGGCGGCCCCTCCCACTTCGGAAGAGACACCGTGATGAGAACACGATCCCGAGCCTGGTCGAACCTGCTCTACGTGCTTCCCGCGATCATCCTGATCGGGGTGTTCGTGTACTACCCGCTGGTCGCCAACGCGGCCTTCGGCTTCTTCTCCTTCAGCGCCGGCGCCGGTGAGATGCGCTTCGTCGGCCTCGACAACTTCGCCCGCCTGCTGTCGGACCCCGTGATCGCGACCGCTCTGGGCAACAACATCCTGTACGCGGTCGTGTCGATCGTGTGCCAGGTGCTGGGCGCTCTCGTGATCGCGGCCTGGCTCACCCGGCTGCTGGGACCGCGCATGGGCGCGTTCCTGCGGAGCGTCTACTTCCTCCCCGCCGTCATCTCCATGACGGTGATCGCGCTGCTGTTCACGTTCGTCTACAACGCCCGCGGCGGACTGCTCAACGCCCTGCTGGAAGCCGTCGGGCTCGGCGGCCTGCAGACCGCGTGGCTCGCCGACGTCGACACGGCCATGGGGGCGGTCATCGGCGTCTCGCAGTGGCAGAGCATCGGCTACGTCTGCATGCTCTACGTCGTGGCGCTGCAGCAGATCCCCGAGGAGTACTACGAGGCGGCGTCGCTCGACGGCGCCGGCCGCATCCGCCAGTTCTTCAGCATCACCGTGCCGCAGGCCAAGGAGATGATCTTCGTCGCCATGATCCTCACCGTCTCTGGGGCCTTCACGGTCTTCAACGAGCCCTACATCCTCACCAAGGGAGGCCCGGGCAACACCACCCAGGTGCTGGCGACCTACATGTACAACCAGGGCTTCTTCCAGAACCAGATGGGCTACGCCTCGGCCATCGCCAGCCTGATCTTCGTGATCACCCTCGTGCTGTCGGTCGTGCAGATGGTGTCGTTCCGAAGCGGGAGGGACTGAGATGAGCGGCACCCGGCTCCGTCCGGCGGAACGTCTCCGCCAGGTTCCCGTCCACCTCGTCCTCGTGATCTACGCCGTCGTGATCGCCTACCCGCTGCTGTGGATGGTCATCTCGTCGTTCAAGTCGTCGTCCGAGATCTTCACCGACCCCTGGGGACTGCCGTCGGTCTGGCTCGTGCAGAACTACGCGGCCGCCTGGGACCGCGGCATCTCCGACTACTTCGTGAACTCGGTCGTCGTCACGATCGTCTCGACGGTGGCCACGGTGGCGATCGCGGCACTGTGCGCGTACGGCATGGTGCGACTGTCGAGCCGGATCGCGAACATCGTGCTGATCGTCGCCATGGGCGGCCTGGTCGTCGCACCGCAGGTGAGCCTGATCCCGCTGTACCGGCTGCTGGACGCGATGGGCCTGCTGAACACCTCCTGGGCGATGATCCTGCCCTACGTGGCGTTCCGGCTGCCGATGGCGATCCTCCTCATCCGGTCGGTGTTCCTCGGGATCCCGCGCGAGCTGGAGGACGCCGCGACCATCGACGGCTGCCGCTCGTTCGGCGTCTTCCGCCACGTCTACCTCCCGCTGAGCGCCTCGGTGCTCACCACGGCCGCCGTGCTGACGGGCTACTTCGCCTGGAACGAGTTCCTCTTCGCGATCGTCTACATCGACGCCGATGCGCTGCGCACCATTCCCGCCGGGCTGATGTCGTTCCGGGACTCGCTGTCGACCGAATGGGGGGTGCTGCTGGCAGGATTGACGATCGCCGCCCTCCCGATCGTGGTGGTGTTCCTCGCACTGCAGCGCTACTTCGTGGCGGGCGTCGCGGCGGGGAGCGTGAAGGGATGACCATGGACGTGGATGACCTCCGCACCGCGCTCGCCGCGGTGCCCCCGCCCTCGCTCGTCGGCGTGGGTGACAACGTTCTCGACTGCTACCTGCACGAGGACCTCGCCTATCCCGGGGGCAACGCCCTGAACGTCGCCGCCTACAGCCGGCTGTTCTTCGGGGGAAGTGCCGCGTTCGTGGGCATCATGGGCGACGACCGGTTCGCCGACCACGTGCGCGGCGTGCTCGACGAGATCGGCGTCGACGCCGCCCGGGTCCGTCGTGTGCACGGCGCCAACGGGATGGCGTTCGTCGCCCTCGACGACGACGGCGACCGGCGGTTCGTGGCCTCCAACCGCGGCGGGGTGCAATCCGAGCTGCGGCTGCGGCTGAGCGAGGTCGACCACGAGTATCTCGCCCGCTTCGCCCGCGTGCACACGTCGGTGTACTCGTCGCTGGAGCCCGAGCTGCCCGCCATCGCCGAGCGCGGGACGCGGGTGTCGTTCGACTACTCCGACGACGCGTCACCCGAGGTGATCCGCAGCACGGCACCGCACGTCGACGTCGGCTTCTTCTCCGGGGGCGGACTCTCCGATGCCGAGGTCGAGGAACTGGGCCGCTACGCCGTGCGCTGCGGCATCGGGTCGGCCGTGGTCACCCTGGGCGCCCGCGGATCCCTCGCCTTCGACGCGCAGTCCGTGCATCGCACCGGCATCCGCCCGGTCACCGCGGTCGACGCCCTCGGCGCGGGCGACGCGTTCCTCACCGGGTTCCTCGCGGCGCGGGCGGCCGGCGCCGACCTCGGCGACTGCCTCGACGTCGCCGCGACGAGCGGGGCGCTCGCCTGCACCCTGCGCGGTGCCTTCGGATACCCTGTGCATGCCGGGGACGACGCGCGAGCGCAGATGCTGCGCCACTATCCGGCGCCGGAGAGGAGGGCTTCGACGTGACTCAGCTGTCGCCGGGGGTGGGATCGACGCCGCTGCACGAGCAGGTCCGCGGGCTGCTCCTGCGCGAGATCGACGCGGGCACCTACGGCGAAGGGGAGCGGTTGCCGTCCGAGCCGGAGCTGTGCGAACGCTTCGGCGTCAGTCGCATCACGGTGCGTCGCGCGGTCGCCGATCTGGAGAGCCTCGGCATCGTGCGACGGCAGCAGGGCCGCGGCACGTTCGTGGCGCCGCGCCGCGAAGTGATCGGAGCCATGACGCTGGGCGGATTCGCCGACACGGTCGTCGCCGACGGCGTCAAGTCCCGTCGCATCATGCGCGCCGAGACCGTCCCCGCCGACGAGAAGCGCGCGCGCCGTCTCGGCGTGCAGGTGGGCGACCCGGTGTTCCGTCTCGTGCGCGTCTTCGCCCTCGACGACATCCCGCTGTCCATCGACGACAGCCGGTACTCCCTCACCCGCTTCCCCGAATTCGACCGGCACATCCGCGACGACACCTCCACCTACCAGGTGCTCCGCGACGTCTACGGCGTGGAGTTCTCGGAGATGTACCGCGAGATCGACGTGGGGTTCACGAACGCGCAGACAGCGGAGTGGCTCGCGCGCCCCGAGCACGATCCGCTCATCGTCATCCGCAAGCGTGCTCTCGACCGCTCCGGCGAGATCGTGCACACCTCCCGGGTGAAGGTCGTCCCCAGCCGGATGACGTTGAACATGGTGGCGCGATCGAAGGACTGACGGTCGCGAGGGCGTCCGGTGTCCACCCCCTCGGTAGGATCGAGGGGTGGCAGTCAACCAAGATCTGATCGGCCGGGAGTTCCCGCCGACCGCCCCCTATCTGGTCGGCAGGGAGAAGGTGCGCGAGTTCGCGCGCGCCGTCTTCGCCGACGCCCCGCAGCACACCGACGTCGAGGCGGCCCGCGCAGCCGGCTACGCCGACGTGGTCGCCCCGCCGACCTTCGCGATGGTGATCCAGGACCTCACGCTCCAGCAGCTGCTGGGCGACGAGAACGCCGGGATCGAGCTGTCGCGCACGGTCCACGCGGAGCAGCGGTTCCGCTACTCGCGGCCGATCGTGGCGGGCGACGAGCTCACCGCACAGCTGCGGGTCACCGGCATCCGCATGATGGGCGGCAACGCCATGATCACGAGCGAGACCGAGATCGTCGACGACGAGGGTGCGCACGTGGTCACCGCCACCACCGTGCTGCTCGTCGGCGCGGAAGAGGGAGAGGACGCCTGATGGGCTTCACCGTCGGAGACGTGGTCGCCGAGCGCACCGTGCACCTCACCCGCGAGTCCCTGGTGCGCTACGCCGGTGCCTCCGGAGACTTCAACCCCATCCACTACCGCGACGACGTGGCCGCATCGGTCGGGCTCCCCGGCGTGCTCGCGCACGGCATGCTCACGATGGGCATCGCCTCGTCGGTGGTCGTGGCCGCGCTCGACCCCGCCACCCGCATCGTCGACTACGGCGTGCGCTTCACCAAGCCCGTCGTGGTCGACCCGGTGGACGGTGCCGACATCCATGTGGCGGCGACGGTCGGCGCGGTCGACGACGACACCGCGCGGATCGACCTGAAGGTCACGTTCGACGACACGAGCGTGCTCGTCAAGGCGCAGCTGCGCGTCGCCGTCCGATGAGAGAGGTCGAACCCCTGCGGCTGGCCGAGCTCACGACGCTGCGCACCGGCGGCGCCCCCGAGCGCATGTTCGACGCCACCACGACCGAGGGTCTCGTCGAGGCGCTCCGCGAGACCTGGGAGCGGGGCGACCCGTGGCTGGTGCTGGGCGGCGGCTCCAACCTCTTCGTGGGGGACGAGCCGTTCGACGGCACCGTCATCCGCGTCCGCACGACCGGGATCGAGGAGCTCCCCTCGCCGCATGCGGGTCGTATCCGGCTGCGCGTGCAGGCGGGCCACGGCTGGGACGACCTCGTCGCCTACGCGGTCGAGCACGGGTACGCCGGCCTGGAGGCCATGAGCGGCATCCCGGGGACCGTCGGCGCGTCTCCCGTGCAGAACATCGGCGCCTACGGCCAGGAGATCCAGGAGACGCTGGTCGAGGTCGAGCTGATCGACGAGTCCACGGGTGAGATCTCGACCGTGCCCGCGGCGGAGCTCGGGCTGGGCTTCCGCACCTCGGTGCTCAAGCATCACCACGGCAGCGAGCCGCAACGCCGCGCCGTGATCCTGTCGGTGACGGTCGACCTGCTGGTCGCGGGGGAGCGGGTGGTGCGCGGTGAGCAGCTCCGTCGCGCGCTCGGGCTGACCGACGACGCGCCGGTGCCGCTGACCTGGGTGCGGGAGCGCATCCTGGCGACCCGCGGGTCGAAGGGCATGCTGCTCGACGAGCACGACCCCGACACGCACGGCGTCGGCTCCTTCTTCCAGAACGCGATCGTGACGGCTGCGCAGGCGCGCACGCTGCCCCCGGAGTGCCCGCGCTGGCCGGTGGCCCCCGACCTCGACGCCGTGACGGTCATCCCGCTCGCGTCGTACGACGGGTACGTGCCGCCGACCAGGGCCGAGGCGCCCGACGTGAAGGTGAGCGCGGCCTGGCTGATCGAACAGGCGGGTATCCGCAAGGGCTTCAAGCTCCCGCGGTCGCGCGCCTCGGTCTCCACCAAGCACGCCCTCGCCCTCACCAACCGCGGTGGGGCGACGGCGGCGGAGGTCGCGGAGCTGGCGCGGTTCATCCAGAGCCGCGTGCACGCCGAGTTCGGGCTGGTGCTGCAGCCGGAGCCCGTGCTGCTCGGCGTCGACCTCTAGGGCGTCCGGCCCGCGTCGTACACTCGCCGCATGAGTGGACTGATCCCGTACCTGCTGTTCCCCGGCACCGCCGCCGAAGCCCTCGGCCACTACCGCGACGTGTTCGGGGGTGAGTTGCAGCTGACGAACTACGCGCAGGCCGGTCGCCACGACGGTCCTGGCGACGCCGTCGCGCACGGGCAGCTCAGCGGCGGCCCGGTCGAGCTCGCCGGAGCGGATGCGGGCGCCGACGACGACGCGGTGCAGATGAGCGGCATGTTCCTGTCGCTCCTCGGAACGGCGGATGCGGCGACCCTGACGCGCTGGTTCGGTGAGCTCGCCGCCGGCGGGCGCGTGATCGATGCGCTGCAGCGGCGGCCGTGGGGCGACCACGACGGAACGCTCGTCGACCGCTACGGCATCCGTTGGCTCATCGGCTTCCACCCCGAGGACTGACCCGCGCGCAGCACCGGGACAGACGACGAGACCCGCCCGGCCGGGAGCGGCGGGGCGGGTCTCGGGGTGTCGGTCAGGAGAACAGTCGCTGCAGGCGCTGCACGCCCTCGAGGAGCTGCTCGTCGCCGAGCGCGTACGACATGCGGATGTAGCCGGACGGGCCGAACGCCTCGCCGGGCACCACGGCGACCTCGGCCTGGTCGAGGATGAGGTCGGCGAGCTCCAGCGACGTGGTCGGGGTCACCCCGCCCCACGTGCGACCGAGCAGGCCCTGCACATCGGGGTACACGTAGAACGCGCCGAGCGGGTTGGGCACCACGAGGCCGTCGATCTTCGACAGCTCCGACACGATGAGGCGACGACGCCGGTCGAACGCCTCGCGGAACTGCTCGGCCTCGGTCTGCGGGCCGTTGAGCGCCGCGATCGCCGCCTTCTGCGCCACGTTGTTCACGTTGCTGGTGAGGTGCGACTGCAGGTTGCCGGCGATCTTGATCGCGTCGGCCGGGCCCACCATCCAGCCGACCCGCCACCCGGTCATGGCGTACGTCTTGGCGACGCCGTTGACGAGGATCGTCTGGTTCGCGGCCGCGGGCACGGCCTCCACGATCGACGTGGCCTTCACGCCCTCGTAGGTGAGGTTCTGGTAGATCTCGTCGCTGATGATCCAGATGCCGTGCTCGACGGCCCACTCGCCGATGGCCTTCGTCTCCTCGGCCGTGTACACCGAGCCGGTGGGGTTCGACGGCGACACGAACACGAGCACGGTGGTGCGCTCGGTGCGCGCCGCCTCCAGCTGCTCGACCGTGACCTTGTACTCCTGGTCGGCGCCCGCGAACACCTCGACCGGCGTGCCGTCGGCGAGTCGGATGGCCTCGGGGTACGTGGTCCAGTACGGGGCGGGCAGCAGCACCTCGTCGCCCGGGTTCACGACGGCCTGGAAGGCCTGGTACACCGACTGCTTGCCGCCGTTGGTGACGATGACCTGGCTGGGCGACACCTCGAGTCCCGAGTCGCGGAGCGTCTTCGCGGCGATGGCCTCGCGCAGCGCGGGCAGTCCGGGAGCCGGGGTGTAGCGGTAGCTGGCCGGGTCGGCGAGGGCCTCGGCGGCGGCGTCGACGATGAACTGCGGCGTCGCGAAGTCGGGCTCGCCCGCCGCATACGAGATGACGGGCTTGCCCTCGGCCTTGAGGGCCTTCGCCTTGGCATCGACCTTGAGCGTCGCGGACTCGGCGATGGCGGACAGTTTGCGGGAGAGAGGAGCGCGTTCGGTCACGGTTACGAGCGTACTCGCGTCGCCACGGCGGTCGACATGTGGGGACCGGCCAAGATCCGCGGTTCTTTCGGGTCGGGAAGGTCAGTCCGTGAGACCGTGGGCGCGGGCGACGGCCTCGAGCGTGATGCGTCCGCCCTGGACGTTGAGCCCCTTCGCCAGCGCCGCGTCCTCCGCGGCCGCGCGCTCCCAGCCCTTGCCCGCGATCGCGGACACGTAGGGCAGCGTGGCGTTGGTGAGGGAGCGGGTCGCCGTCGTGGGAACCGCTCCCGGCATGTTCGCGACGCAGTAGTAGATGGAGTCGTGCACCGCGAAGGTGGGGTCGTCGTGCGTGGTGGGCCGCGAGCCCTCGAAGCAGCCGCCCTGGTCGATCGCGATGTCGACCAGCACCGAGCCCTTCTTCATCCCGGCGACCATGTCGTCGGTCACGAGCTTCGGCGCGGCGGCCCCGGGGATCAGCACCGAGCCGATCACGAGGTCGGCCGTGGCGAGCTCCTCGGCGATGTCGTAGCGGCTCGACGCGCGGGTCTCGAGCGCGCCGCCGTACCGGTGCTCGAGCTCGCGCAGGCGCGGCAGGGAGATGTCGACCACCGTGACCTTCGAGCCGAGGCCGAGCGCGTTGGCTGCCGCATGCTCTCCGGCCACGCCGCCGCCGATGACGACCGTCTTGGCGCGGGGTGTCCCGGCGATCCCGCCCAGCAGCATGCCGCGGCCGCCCTGCGACCGCAGCAGCGAGTACGAGCCCATGGTGACCGAGAGGCGTCCGGCGATCTCGCTCATGGGAACGAGGAGGGGAAGCGATCGGTCGGGCAGCTGCACCGTCTCGTACGCGACGGCCGTGGTCCCCGCGGCCACGAGGGCGTCGGTGAGCGGGCGGTCGGCGGCCAGGTGCAGGTAGGTGAACAGGGTGAGATCGTCGCGCAGGAAGCCGTACTCCGCGGCGACGGGTTCCTTGACCTTGATGAGCAGGTCGGCCTCGCCCCAGGCCTCTTCGGCGGAGTCGACGATCTCGGCGCCCGCCGCGCGGTAGTCGTCGTCGGCGATGCTGGAGCCGATGCCGGCCCCCGACTGCACGAGCACGCGGTGGCCCTCGTGCACCAGGCGATCCGCGCCCGCGGGAGTGAGGGCGACGCGGTTCTCGTTGTTCTTGATCTCGGTCGGGACGCCGATCTTCATCGATCCTCCTGGTCTCGGGGTGCGTAGGCGCAGACCAGAATCGCAGAAACGTCGAGGAAGGGACAGATTTGATGAAGGCAATTCGGCCATCGCGAGAATCCTGAATAATGCTTCGTATGGCCACCACGTCTTCCGCCCCCGAGCCGAACAGCGTTCGGGCACCGGCGCTCGACCAGACCGATGCCCGCATCGTGCAGCTGCTCACCGTCGACGGCCGCATGACCAACGCCGAGCTCGCGGCGCGCCTCGGCGTCGCGCCCTCCACCGCGCACGCCCGGTTGCGCGCCCTCGTCGACCGCGGCGTGATCACCGGCTTCCACGCCAGCGTCGACGAGCGGCAGCTGGGCGCGGGACTCCAGGCGATCATCGGCGTGAGCCTGCGCCCGAGCGCCCGGCGCGAGAGCATCGTGGAGTTCGCCGACCGGGTGCGCGCCCTGCCGCAGGTGATCCAGGTGTTCTTCCTGGGCGGCGACGACGACTTCCTGCTGCACATCGCGGTCGCGGACTCGTCGGAGATGCGCGAGTTCGTCCTGGAGCACCTGTCGGCGCAGAGCAGCGTCGCCTCGACCCGCACGAGCATCGTGTTCGACTACCACCGCAACTCCGTGGCCGCGCCGTTCCACTGAGCGGGGGTCAGGAGCGCACGGAGCGGAGGACCAAGGCGAGCCGTGCTGCGGCCTCCTCCACCAGTGCGTCGTCGAGGTTGCCGTAGCCCAGCACGAGTGCCTCGAACGGTGTGACGGCGACGGCGTACCGCTGCAGCGGCGTGAGCGCGATGCCGAGGCCCGCCGCCGCCGACACGACCTCTGCCGCCGTGCACCGCGGGGGGAGCCGCAGCACGAGGTGCATCCCCGCGGCGATCCCGGAGACCTCGAGGCCCGGCAGCTCCCGGTCGAGCGCGTCGAGCAGGCGCTGCCGTCGACGGCGGAACCGCGAGCGCGAGGATCGCAGATGCCGCTCGAAGTCGCCGCGCGTGAGGAAGTGCGCAAGGGCCGCCTGGTCGACGAGCGACGGGGGTCCTGCGGCGGGGGCGGGGGCGAGGTCGGACGGCAGGAGCATCCACCCGACGCCGAGGGCCGGGGAGACCGACTTCGACAGCGACCCGATCAGAGCGACCCGATCAGGAGCGAGGCGCTGCAGGGCGGGGACGGGGCGTCGGTCGTAGCGGAACTCCGCGTCGTAGTCGTCTTCGATCAGCAGCGCATCGGCGGCGCGGGCCCAGCGCACCAGGCGCTCGCGCCGCGCCGGCGACAGGGCGGCGCCGAGCGGGAACTGGTGGGCGGGCGTCACGAGCGCCGCGCGGGCACCGGTCTGCGCGGCGAGCTCGACCAGGCTGTCGGTGTCGATGCCCTCCGCGTCGACCGGGACCGGGATGGGCCGCAGTCCGTTCTGCTCCGCCTGCACGCGCAACCGCGACCAGCTCGGGTCCTCCACCAGGATCGCGCGGTGGCCGCGCCGGTGCAGCTCGCGCGTGAGGAGGTCCATCGCGTCGGTCGCCCCGTGGGTGATGATGACGTGGTCGGGGTCGGCCACCGCGTGCCGCGAGCGGGCCAGGTACGACGCGACGGCCGCCCTCGCGGACGGATGCCCCGATGTCGGTGCGGCGGCGAGTTCCCGATCGGGCAGCGCGGTCAGGGCCGCCCGCAGCGCGGACGACCAGCGGGCACGCGGCACCGCGCGCAGATCCGGGATGCCGGGCCGCAGATCGTAGCGCGCCGGTGCCCGTGTTGCGGCGCGGGACTCGGTCGCGGTGTCGGCCGCGGGCGCGAGTTCGCGCGCACCGGTGGTACCCGTGCGGCCCGGGTGGCCGGGTCGCCGTGCACCCGCGGCTTGCGGGGGAGGAGGAGCTCCGAGGCTCTCCGCGACGCGCGTCGCCGAACCGGTCCGTGCCTCCAGGACTCCCTCGGCGACGAGCTGCCCGTACGCCTCGGTCACGACCCAGCGCGAGACCCCGAGCGTCTCGGCGAGGGTCCGGCTCGGCGGCAGCGCGGCGCCGGGGGTGAGGCGTCCGTCATCGATCGCGCGGCGCAGGGCCGACTCCACGCGATCGCGCAGCAGGCCGCCCTCGACGTCGGAGTCGAGATCGATCAGGGTCTCCCACGCGAGAATCGGTCTGGTGTTCTGCATCGTGATTGGAGTGTAGCGCCGGACCGATAGCTCTCTAGCGTGGAGCCGTCCCCGAGAAAGGAACCCCCATGCAGTACCGCACCCTCTCCGACGGCCGCACGTCTTTCGACGTCTCCACGCTCTGCCTCGGTGCCATGAACTTCGGCACCCGCACCGACGAAGAGACCTCGCGCGCCATCCTCGACCGCTTCGTCGAGGCCGGTGGCACGTTCATCGACACCGCGAACAACTACAGCCTCTGGGCGGGAGGTCACGGGCGCGAGAGCGAGCAGCTCCTCGGCCGCTGGCTGCACGACCGAGGCAACCGCGACGGCGTCCGCATCGCGACCAAGATCGGCGCCGCCCAGAAGGATCCGGCGAAGCCGCTGTCCAACACCCCTCCGACGAACTTCGAGGGGCTGTCGGCCGAGGTCATCCGGCGGCAGGGCCCCGAGAGCGCGCGCCAGCTCGGCATCGACCGCATCGACGTGCTCTACGGTCACGTGGACGACACCGAGGTGCCGCTCGCCGAGACCGTCGGTGCGTTCGGGGAACTGCAGCGCGCGGGGCTCGTCGGCATCGCGGGCATCTCCAACGTGCCCACCTGGCGCGTGGTGGAGGCACGGGAGGAGGCCCAGCGCCAGGGCGTCGCGCCGTACGGCGTCGTGCAGCAGCAGTACAGCTATCTGTATCCGGCGCCCCGGCTCGGGCGGAACAACTTCGTGACGCCCGAGCTGCTGAGCTATGCGGCCTCGACTGGCACGGATGAGCGACCCCCGCTCGCGATCACCGTGTACTCACCGCTGCACCAGGGCGCCATCGCCCGGGTGGACAAGCCGCTGTGGGGCGGCGTCGACCACCCCTCCAGTCACGTCCGCCGCGCGCTCCTGCACGAGGTCGCCGCGGAGCTCGGAGCGACCGCGAACCAGGTCGCCCTCGCGTGGCTGCTCGGCGCCGAGGTGCCCGTCATCCCCGTGGTCGGCGTCTCCAGCGTCGCGCAGCTCGACGAGGCTCTCGGTGCCGCCGACCTCGTGCTCGACGCGGAGGTGCGCGCCCGTCTCGACGCGGAACCCGGAGAGGAGTGATCCCCGCCGCACGGCCGAGGGCCCGACACCGTGCGGTGTCGGGCCCTCGTGCGCGTGAGCCGGGGCTCAGGTCTCGAAGGACGACGGCACCGCGCAGTAGTCCGCGAAGCGGCGGGCGGGGTGCGCGGGATCCGTGAGGTCGACCAGGGCGTTCGCGGCCGTGTGCGGCGGCTCCTCCCCGGCGAGCTGCCAGAGCACGGAGTTCCACAGGCCACGCGCCGTGGGCGACACCACCGCGGCGGGACCGGAGACGAGCAGGATGGTGCCGTCCGCACTGCCGGTGCGGAACGGTGTGATGATGAGGGCACGCAGCGCCGTCTCGTCCACCGCGGTGAGGTGCACGCGCTCCACCGTCTGGTCCGCGGCGGTGAGCGCGGTGGCGAGCGCATCGGCGGCGAGGCGCGACCGCTCGGCATCGGCTCCCGCGACCGCGAACAGCCGGCGGCCGCGCGGATACAGGTGCAGGAACTCCTCGGCGATGCCGGTCCACACGTCGCTCATGGGTCCAGGCTACGCCCGCACCGGACGACCGGGGCCGCGGCGGACGCACCGGTGCCGCGGGCCTCTCGACCCGCGGCACCCGTGTCCCGCGCTCAGTCCTCGTCGATCAGGAAGCGGCTGTACGCGCCGAGGGTGAGGAACGCGGGGAACTCCTCCTGCAGGGCGACCTCGCGGAAGATCTCGGCCGCGTCGTCGAAGCGGTCCCCGTCGCGGCGGTCCACCCCGTCCAGCACCTCCGCGATCAGCCCCTCCACGTACTCGACCGTGATCGGGGTGCCGTCCTGCGTCGTGCGGTCCTGGTGGATCCACTGCCACACCTGCGACCGGCTGATCTCGGCGGTCGCCGCGTCTTCCATGAGGTTGTCGATCGCCACCGCTCCGAGCCCGCGCAGCCACGCCTCCAGGTAGCGGATCGCGACCGACGCGTTGTCGCGCACGCCCTGTGCGGTGATCGGCCGCCCGATGTGCAGGTCGAGCAGGTCCTCGGGGGTGACGTGCACCTCGGGGCGCTGCCGGTCGACCTGGTTCGGACGGTCGCCGAGCACCGCGTCGAACTCGGCCTGCGCCGTGGGGATGAGGTCGGGGTGGGCGACCCAGGTGCCGTCGAAGCCGTCGCCGGCCTCGCGCTTCTTGTCGGCCGACACCTTCTCCACCGCGCGCGCCGTGACCTCGGGATCGCGGCGGTTGGGGATGAAGGCGCTCATGCCGCCGATCGCGAAGGCCCCGCGCTTGTGACACGTCTGCACCAGCAGCTCGGTGTACGCCCGCATGAACGGGACCGTCATCGTCACCTCGCTGCGGTCCGGCAGCACGAACCGGGCTCCGCGCCCGCGGTAGTTCTTGATGATGGAGAAGATGTAGTCCCAGCGACCGGCGTTGAGGCCCGCGCAGTGGTCGCGCAGCTCGTACAGGATCTCGTCCATCTCGAACGCGGCGGGCAGCGTCTCGATCAGCACGGTCGCGCGGATGGTGCCGTGCGGGATCCCGACGTACTCCTCACTGAAGGAGAACACGTCGTCCCACAGCTTCGCCTCCTCGCTGGACTCGAGCTTGGCGAGGTAGAAGTACGGCCCGCGGCCGCCGTCGATCAGCGCCTGCGCGTTGTGCAGGAAGTAGAGGCCGAAGTCGACCAGCGAGCCGGAGGCCGAGGTGCGGCGGCCGGCGCGGTCGATGAACCCGATGTGCTTCTCGGGCAGGTGCCAGCCGCGCGGGCGCATCACGATCGTGGGCGTGCGCTCGGCGGTGACGCGGTACTCCTTGCCCTCGGGGGAGGTGAAGGACAGCTCGCCGCGGATGGCGTCGCGCAGCGACAGCTGCCCCTCGATCACGTTCTTCCAGGTGGGGCTCGTGGCGTCCTCCTGGTCGGCGAGCCAGACGCGGGCGCCCGAGTTGAGGGCGTTGATGGTCATCTTCGGGTCGGTGGGCCCGGTGATCTCGACGCGGCGGTCCTCCAGCCCGGGCCCGGCACCCGCGACGCGCCAGTCGGCGTCGGCGCGGATGTGCGCGGTGTCGTCACGGAAGCGCGGGTCGTGGCCGTTGCCGATCTCGAAGCGGCGGCGCAGGCGGTCGGCCAGGCGGTCGTGGCGGCGAGAGGCGAAGCGGTGGTGCAGCTCGGTGAGGAAGGCGATCGCCGCGGGGGTGAGGATCTCGTCGTAGCGGTCGCGGATCGGTCCGGTGACCTCGATCGCAGGTCCCTGCCGGGTCGTCGGGATCGGGGCGGTGGTCGGGGGAGCGGTGGGAGTGGTCATGATGCGGATCCTTTGCAGAGGTGGGGATCAGTGGAACTGGGCGGCCTCGGTGGAGCCGGCGAGGGCCAGGGTCGCGCTGTCGGGGTTGAGCGCGGTGGAGATCACGTCGAAGTAGCCGGTGCCCGCCTCGCGCTGGTGCTTGGTGGCGGTGTAGCCGTCGGCCTCGGCGGCGAACTCGGCCTCCTGCAGCTCGACGTAGGCGCTCATGGCGCGCTCGGCGTAGCCGCGGGCGAGGTCGAACATGGAGTGGTTCAGGGCGTGGAAGCCCGCCAGCGTGATGAACTGGAACTTGTAGCCCAGGTCTGCCAGCTCCTGCTGGAACGTCGCGATCTCGGCGTCCGACAGGTGGCGCTTCCAGTTGAAGCTCGGGGAGCAGTTGTAGGCCAGGAGCTTGCCGGGGAACTCGGCGTGGATCGCCGCGGCGAACTCCCGGGCGAGCTCGATGTCGGGCTCACCGGTCTCGACCCACAGCAGGTCGGCGTAGGGCGCGAAGGCGAGCCCACGGCTGATGACCGATTCGATGCCGGGACGGATGCGGTAGAACCCCTCGGTCGTGCGCTCGCCGGTGGTGAACTCCCGGTCGCGCTCGTCGACGTCGCTCGTGAGCAGGTCGGCGGCCAGGGCGTCGGTGCGGGCGATGATCACGGTCGGCACCCCGGCGACGTCGGCCGCCAGTCGCGCCGCGTTCAGCGTGCGGATGTGCTGCTGCGTGGGGACGAGCACCTTGCCGCCCAGGTGACCGCACTTCTTCTCGCTCGCGAGCTGGTCCTCCCAGTGGATCGCGGCGGCGCCGGCCTGGATGAGCGACTGCGCGAGCTCGTAGGCGTTGAGAGGCCCACCGAATCCGGCCTCCGCGTCGGCGACGATCGGGGCGAGCCAGTCCTGCGTGATCTCGCCCTCGGCGTGCTCGAGCTGGTCCTGCCGGAGCAGCGCGTTGTTGATGCGGCGGACCACGGAGGGCACCGAGTTGGCGGGGTAGAGCGACTGGTCGGGGTAGGTCTGCCCGGCGAGGTTGCCGTCGGCGGCGACCTGCCACCCGGAGAGGTAGATGGCCTTGAGCCCGGCCCGCACCTGCTGCACGGCTTGCCCGCCGGTGTAGGCGCCGAGCGCGCGGACGTAGTCCTCGGTGTGCAGGAGGTTCCACAGGTTCTCGGCACCGCGGTGCGCGAGGGTGGCGTCCTCGCGGACGGAGCCTCGGATGCGAATGACGTCGTCGGCGGAGTAGGTGCGCTCGACGCCGTCCCAGCGGGGGTCGGTGTCCCAGATCTCCTGGAGCTCCGCCGCCGTCTGAACCTGGTCGCCGGCGCGCAGGCCGGCGGGGCGCGGGGTGGGGTTCGATGCGGTGTTCGTCATGGTGTCTCCTCGGATGGAACCGGCGTCGGTGCCGGTGGCGTGGTCCCACTCTGTGTGAACTTCGGCGCTCTTCTCGGCCGGATCGAAGGAGAAGTTTGCCCTTCTTTCTGTTTTCGTGACAGAATCCCCGCCATGACCAGCACCGAGGCCGCAGAAGACACCGACGCCCTCACGATCGGGCGACGGATCCGTCAGCTGCGCACCGCTCAGGGGATGACCCTCGAAGAGCTCGCGACGGCGGTGGACCGCGCGCCCAGCCAGCTGTCGATGATCGAGACCGGCAAGCGCGAGCCCAAGCTCACGCAGCTCCAGGCGATCGCGCGAGCGCTCGGGGTCACGATCGACGCGCTGCTGGAGGGCGAGCCGCTCGACGAGCGCAGCAGCCTGGAGGTCGCGCTGGAGCGGGCGATGAAGGGCCAGACGTTCCGGGCGCTCGGCATCGACCCGTTCCGCATCGCGAAGACCGTGCCGACCGACGCGCTGAAGGCGATGCTCGCCCTCCACGGCGAGATCGACCGGCTGCGGGACGAGCGGGCGGCCACGCCGGAGGAGGCGCGGCGGGCGAACGTGGAGCTGCGGCACCTGATGCGGAGGCAGGACAACCACTTCGCCGACCTGGAGGCCAAGGCGTCGGAGATCCTCGCCGCGGTCGGGCACCCGGGCGGACCCCTCACGCAGCGGACGGCCTCGGAGATCGCCGCCTACCTCGGCTTCACGCTGCACTACGCCCCCGACCTGCCGCAGACCACCCGCAGCGTCGCCGATCTCGCCCACGGACGGCTCTACCTGTCGAGCAGCGTCCCGGCCAAGGGTGATGCGCGGACGGCGGTGCTGCAGGCGCTCTCGAGCCGGATCCTCGGGCACGCCGAGCCGCGCAGCTACGCCGAGTTCCTGCGGCAGCGCGTCGAGACGAACTACCTCACGGGCGCCCTCCTCATCCCGGAGGCCCACGTCGTGCCGACGCTCAAGGACGCGAAGCAGCGGCGTGCGATCTCGATCGAGGACCTCCGCGACGCCTACTCCGTGTCGTACGAGACGGCCGCGCACCGCTTCACCAACCTCGCGACACGGCACCTCGACATCCCGGTGCACTTCCTCAAGGTGCACGAGTCGGGCACCATCACCAAGGCGTACGAGAACGACGACGTGAACTTCCCGACCGATCGGCTGGGCGCGATCGAGGGACAGATGTGCTGTCGACGGTGGACCTCGCGGGTGGTGTTCGACGAGGACGACCGCTTCAACCCGTACTACCAGTACACGGACACGGGCAACGGGACCTATTGGTGCACGGCCAGGGTCGAGGCGTCGAGCGAGGGGCTGCACTCCGTGAGCGTGGGGGTGCGGTTCGACGACACGAAGTGGTTCGTGGGCCGCGACACCCCGCACCGCGGCGTCTCGAAGCACTCGGTCGAGGTGTGCTGCCGCCGTGCCCCCGCGGAGCTGGAGGAGCGGTGGCGCGAACAGTCGTGGCCCAACGTGAAGACCCCGCGCACGCTGCTGGCGACCCTGCCCACCGGCGCCTTCCCCGGCGTGGACACCACCGACGTGTACGAGTTCCTGGAGGCCCACGCGCCGCGGTGACCCCGCTCGGTACGCTCGGTCGATGAGCAGTGCGGTGTTCCCCGGTCCCCTCGGCCCGATGCCCGAGGCGGGTGCCGCCGCGGTCGTGTGGATGCCCCCGCAGGCGGATGCTCCGGGGCCGGTCCGGTTCGTCGACGGCTTCGAGCCTTTCGCCGAGTTCGCGCGGGGCCACGAGGTCGACCCCGCGCTGCTCGCCGTCGATCTCGGGGTGACGTGGGACTTCGTCGCCGGTCATCCTGAGGTCCTCGAGAGCGAGACGCTGGCCGCGGGGGCGGCGCGGTTCGTGGGAAACGTCATCGCGGTCGTGCACCCGGCCGCGACATGGCGGATGACGAGTGAGCCGGAGATCGGGACCAACACCCTCTCGATCCCGGTCGCCGGTCTCGTGCAGGGGATGGTGCAGCAGCCCGGCCAGCGGGATGCGTTCCTGCAGATGCTCGCTCCGTGGGAGCAGGACGACATCGATGATGCGGAGATGAGGGCGCTGTCCGCGGAGGATTCGGCTCCCGCGGTCGTCGTCGTCCCGGCGCGCGCGTATGTCCGGCCTGCTCTCCCGATCCTGACCTTCCACGACGACCGCGGCGAGGGGATCCCCTACGGGCACCGCTGGCCCGACGGCATCGCGCCGGAGGAGTCGTACTCCCGGGAATCCCACCTGGAGCGCTTCGCACCGCTGTCCCTCGTGGTCGACGCGCTCATCGAGCACCTCCGTCGCGAGTACGAGGTCGAGGTGCGGCGAGAGAGGGGGGAGGGCGGAACCGAGCACGTCGTGCTCGAACCGGCGCGCGGTGCGCAGATCACGATCACGCCGGGCGTTCCCTCCGTCCGCATCGATGCGGGTGCCCACTTCCACGCGATCGTGCCGTCGTGCATCTGCGATGCCTGCGACGAGACCGCCGAGACCGCGGCGGACGAGCTGGAGTGGATCGTGCTGTCGGTCGCCGCCGGGGGCTTCCGGGAGAAGTACCCCGTGGGTCGCCGTGCGTGGCTGTACACGGAGATCCGGTCGCCGGACGGCGAGCGGCGGGAGAGCAGCTCCGGTCCCGCGCCGGAGATGCCCGCCGAGGCGCGAGAGCGCGCGGCCGCCCTGCTGCGCGGGCTCGACGACGGCTGGTGGCCCGCCTGGCCGCTCCGCTCCATCCCCGCCTGACCCCGCCCGACCCCGGCCCCACCTCCGCCCGTTCGTGCCCCGCATGCACGACGGTGTTCCGCGTGCACGACCCGACGGTCGGGAGAGTCGTGCGCCCGTCGCCCGATCGTGCCGGATGAACTTAGTTTGATCTTGCTTAGTCAAGATTGACTATGTTACTTTCATCGAGCCATCAATGACGAACGGCCGAGAAGGGACCCTCATGGCTACTTCCTCTGCGGAAACCCGATTCCGCACCACTGCCACCCTGACGTGCGTTCTCGCCGCCACGCTGACGCTCGGAGCATGCTCCGCGCAGACGCCGGGCGGCGATACCGCCCCCACGAGCGCAGACGGATCCGACGCCTGCCAGCGCAACCAGGACGCCGGCACCATCACCTACATCTCCGGCTACGGCTACTCCGCCAGCGCCGGGCAGCTCGACGTGTTCCTCGCGAAGGAGCTCGGCTACTTCGACGACCTCTGCCTCGATGTCGAGATCAACGCCTCCGGCGCGAACGGACAGCAGCTCGTCGCCTCCGGTCAAGCGCAGTTCACCGCCCTCGGCTCCGCGTCCGACGTGATGCTCGCCGCCGCCAACAGCAAGAACCTCACGGCCGTCGCGACCTACGGCACGACCCCGCCGTTCTCGATCTTCGGCAACGAGAAGCTCGAGGACCTCACCGACCTCGAGGGCGGCTCGCTCGGCTACTTCATCAACCTCACGCCCATCGCCTCGGCCATGCTCGACGAGGCCGGCGTCGACGTGTCGAAGGTCGAGATGGTGAAGATGACCAACTACGACCCCACCGTGGTCGTGCGCGAGCAGGTCGACGCGATCGTCGGCTACGCCTCCAACCAGCCGCAGACCCTCAAGGCGCAGGACCTCCCGTTCAGCGAGTTCCTGCCGTCCGACCTCGGCGTCGAGGGCACCTACAACGTGATGGAGGTGAACTCGCGTTTCCTCGCCGAGCACCGCGAGGTCGCCGCCGACTTCCTGCGCGCGAGCCTCAAGGCACTGCAGTTCTGCCTCGACGAGTCCGACGAGTGCATCGACATGCTCGCCGAGCTCGCGGAGGAGAACGGCCAGGGCGCCGCGTTCCCGCGCGACCAGCTCGCCCGCACGTGGGAGGTCGAGTCGGCCTGGGTGCGCGAGAGCGCGGGCGGCAACCCCGGCGTGCAGACCGAGGCCATGTGGGAGCCCGAGTACGAGATCGTGCAGGAGTACGGCGACGTGAAGAACCTGCCCGCGATCGCCGACATGATGGACCCCGACCTGGTGGCCGACCTCTACGACGGCGACGAGCTCATCTGGACGGCGAAGTGATGACCGCGGCCACAGGCGCCGGCGTCGAGGTGCGCAACGTCTCGAAGTCGTTCGGGGTCGACGGAGCCAGGGTCACCGTGCTCGACGACGTGAGCCTCACGATCGGCATGGGCGAGTTCGTGTCGGTGATCGGCCCGAGCGGCTGCGGCAAGTCGACGCTGCTCAAGGTCGTCGCCGGGCTCCTCGACGCCGACTCGGGCACCGTGACCATCGACGGCGAGAGCGTCACCGCGGCATCCCGCGACAAGAAGATCGGCCTCGTGCCGCAGTCGCCCGCCCTGCTTCCGTGGAAGACCGTGCGCGAGAACGTCGAGCTCCCCGTGCGGATCAACCGCGGGGCGAACGGCGACCGCGCCCTCCGCGATCCCGCGGAGCTGCTGTCGACCTTCGGCCTCGGGCATGCCCTGAAGAAGTACCCCGGGCAGCTGTCCGGCGGCATGCAGCAGCGCGCCGCGATCGCCAGGGCCTTCGTGTTCGACCCGGCGATCATGCTGATGGACGAACCGTTCTCGGCCCTCGACGAGATGAACCGCGACCTGCAGCGCATCGCCCTGCTGGACTTCTGGCAGTCCAACCGCAAGGCCGTCATGTTCGTCACGCATTCCGTGCCCGAGGCCATCATGCTCTCGGACCGGATCGTGGTGATGGCCGCCCACCCCGGGCGCATCGCCGAGGTGATCGACGTGAACCTGCCGCGGCCCCGCACCGAGGAGGCGTACGCCACCGACGAGTTCCGCGACCTGGAAGCAGTCGTGCGCGGTGCGCTGCGCGCGCAGACGGAGAAGGCCCATGTCTGAGCTGACCATGAGAGACACCACCGCCACCCTCGCCACCGCGCGCCTGCGCGAGACCCCCCGCCGCGGCGTGCCGTCGTGGCTGCGCTGGGGATCGTGGCTGCCCACCCTCATCACCTTCGTGATCGCGGCGCTGCTGTGGCAGATCGTCGCATGGACCAACCCCTATGTGCTGCCCACGCTGGAGGCGATCGGAGGAAGCCTCGTCGACGACGCGGGCATGTACTGGTCGAACTTCCTGGTGACGCTGCTCGAAGTGGTGGTCGGCGCCTCGGCCGGCATCCTCGCCGGGTTCCTGCTGGCGGTGGTGATGGCCGAGTTCCAGATCATCGAACGGGCCGTCATGCCGCTCGTGATCATCGTGATGGTCACGCCGATCGTCGCGATCGCCCCCGCGCTGGTCGTCGCGTTCGGCTTCGGCATGGTGCCGAAGTTCATCGTGACCGGGCTGGTGGTGTTCTTCCCGATGCTGGTCAACTCGCTCGCCGGACTCCGCGACGTCGACCAGAAGGCGCTCGACGTGTTCAAGACCCTGCATGCCTCGCGGTGGGAGATCTTCCGCGAACTGCGATTCCCGGGCAGCATGCCCTACGTCTTCGCCGGGCTGCGGATCGCCCTGCCGCTGGCCGTGGTCGGAGCCGCGGTCGCGGAGTTCGTCGCCGCCGGGCAGCAGGCCGGCCTCGGCTCGCTCGTCACCACCTCCGCCGCACAGGCGAACCTCCCCGTCACCTGGGCCAGCATCGCGCTGCTCTGCCTGCTCGGCGTGCTCCTGATCGTGCTTCTCGCGGTCGTGCGCAAGCGCGTCCTGTGGTGGAGCGACGGCGAGGTCACCGCCAAGGGCTGACCCGGCCCCACCCGCCCCGGGGGTGCGCCGCCGCCCCCGGGGTTCCCCCGGCGTGCCCGGACACCCCACGACGACACCACCCACCCACAAGGAAGGCACCCGCCATGACCGATCACCCCGTGAAGCAGCTGCGGCTCGGACTCTTCGAGAACGCGCAGGCGAACGACTCCGGCACTGCGACCTGGCGCCACCCCGACAACGGGCGCTACCTCTTCGACCGGCTGGACTACTGGCGCGACACCGCGCGCCTGGCGGAGGACGCGGGCTTCGACTTCCTGTTCCTCGCCGACGCGTGGGGGTGGGCCGACGTCGCGGGCGAGCGTCCCGACATCTGCTCGATCGAAGGCCTCGACCTGCCGCGACTCGACCCCGCCGTGCTCCTCGCGGCGCTCATTCCGCAGACCACGCGCCTCGGACTCGTCGCCACCGGGTCGACGCTGCTGGAGCCGCCCTACGCGTTCGCGCGGCGCATGGCCAGCCTCGACATCCTGTCCGGCGGGCGCATCGGCTGGAACGTCGTCACGACCGGCACCGCCGACACCGCCGTGCAGGGCTTCGGGGTGCCGATGGTCGGGCACGACGAGCGCTACCTGATGGCCGACGACTTCATGCAGGTCGTGTACAAGCTGTGGGAGCAGGCGTGGGAGGAGGGGGCGCTCGAGCGCGACAAGTCCGGCCGCTTCGCCGACCCGGCCAAGGTGCACCGCATCGCGCACGACGGCCCGTACTTCCGCTCGCACGGCTACGGCAACACGCAGCGCTCGCCGCAGGGCACCCCGGTGCTGTTCCAGGCGGGCGCGTCTCCGGCCGGCCGCGAGTTCGGCGGCAAGCACGGCGAGGCGATCTTCGTCGGCAGCGGCTCGGTCGAGCAGCTCCGCGGCCACGCGACCGCGATCCGCGGAGAGGCCGTGAAGAACGGCCGCGCCGCGCACGAGGTCAAGATCATGTCCGCGTTCGCCGCCGTCGTCGGCAGCACCGAGGAGGAGGCTCGTCGCACGTACGCCGAGGTCGCCGACGCCCAGAACCCCGAGGTCACGGTCGCCTCCTACGCCTGGTTCACCGGCCTCGACCTGTCGTCGTACGACCCGGGCACGCCCATGTCGGAGCTGAGCACGGAGCTGTCGCAGACCCAGGTCGCGCGCTTCGCCGACAAGACCGTGGGCGACGTGCTGGGCGACTGGCACGCGCACGGCGTCGGCGCCCGCCCGCTCGTCGGCACCGCGGAGCAGGTGGCCGACCGGATGATCGCGCTCGCCGACGGCGCCGACCTCGACGGCTTCCTGTTCGCCCCGGTCATCCCGCCGGCGTCTACGAAGGACTTCATCGAGCATGTGCTGCCGATCCTGAAGGAGCGCGGCGCGATCGCCGAGCCGTCCGACGAGCCGCAGTCGCTGCGCGAGCGGCTGATGGGAACCCCGACGCCCGCGCTGGCTGAGTCGCACGTGGGTTCGACGTACCGCCGGTCGATGGCGCGTGTCTGACGAGCTGTCCGGCGTCGCTGTCGTGGGGAGCGCGAACCTCGATCTGGTGGTCGAGGTGTCGCGCCCCCCGCGCATCGGCGAGACACTGCTGGGCCGCGCCGGCGGCCGTTTCGCGGGCGGCAAGGGCCTGAACCAGGCGGTCGCCGCGGCCCGCAGCGGCGCGCCGACGCGGTTCTGCGGCGTGGTCGGGACGGACGAGGGCGCCGCGCTGCTGGAGCGCACGCTCGTCGACGCCGGGGTGACCTCGGCCCTGCGCCGCTCGGATACCGCCCCGACCGGGGTCGCGCACGTGCTGGCGCTGGAGGGCGGCGACAACAGCATCATCGTCGCGGCCGGCGCGAACGCGGAGCTGTCGACGGAGGATGCGGTCGCCGGGGTCTCCGGGGCCGCGGTCGTGCTGGCGCAGCTCGAGGTGCCGGTGCCCGCGGTGTCGGCGGCACTGCGGGCGGCGCGCGACGCCGGCGCCACGACCGTGCTGAACGCCGCCCCCGCCCACGCGGCGACTCTCGGGCTGCTGGAGTGCGTGGACGTGCTCGTGGTGAACGAGACGGAGTGCGCGGAGCTCGGCGGCATCGACCTCCTGCACCGCGCCGGGGCAGCGACCGTGGTGCTCACGCGCGGCGCTGGGGGAGTGGACCTGCACCGCACCGGTCGCCCGGTTGTGCACGTCGAGGCGTTCCGTATCGATCCGGTCGACACGACGGGCGCGGGCGACGCGTTCTGCGGCGCGCTCGCCGGTGCGCTCGCCCGTCGGGTGCCGGTGGAGGACGCCCTCGCCCTCGCGTGCGCCGCGGGGGCGATCGTGGCGCTGCACCGGGGAGCGACCACTCCGGCGCTCACGCCCGAGGCGCTGGCGGAGCTGACGGCGACGCGCTGAGGCCGGTCCGGAGGGGGCGGCGCGGGGTGCGGTCAGTCCTTCGCGGTGCTCTTCGTCGCCGTCTTCGCGGGGCTCTTCTTCGCCGTCGTTGCGGTGCTCTTCGTCGCCGTCTTGGCGGTGCTCTTCGTCGTGGCGGCCGCCGCCTCCCGCTCCGGCGTCGTGTCCTCGGCCGTCTCGCCCGCGAAGGCGTACTCCCCGGCCCGCAGTCGTTCCAGCAGGTCGAGCAGCCACTGCTTCTCGGCGGTGAGCCGGGCGGTCGAGAGGTCGAAGATCTCGCGCACGTACTTCGGCGTGGTCTCGGAGCGCAGCGTGTCCTGCACGTCGAAGCCGTTCTGCGTGATGATCGCGTCGCTCTTGATGAGGCGGTGCTCCAGGCCCGCGATGACCTCCTGGCGGCTCAGCACGAACATGAACGAGGCGACGGTCATGATCGCCTGGGTGTCGAAGGCCGCCACGTTCCAGAGGTTCTCGCGTAGCATCCGCTGCAGCTCGACCTCGCCCGATGGGGTGATGCGGTACGTGGTGCGGGCGGGGCGCTTGCCCTCGGCCTCGGTGCCGCTCTCCGTGATGTACCCGTCGACCTCCAGGGCCCGGAGGGCGTTGTAGATCGAGCCGGGCTGGATGTGCGCCCACTCGTCGACGTGCCAGGTCATCAGTTCTCGCCGGAGGAAGTAGCCGTGTACCGGCTGGAACTGCTTCACGGCGCCGAGGACGACGAGACGGGTGGTCGACATGTCGTTCATGCTAACGGCTGGGATGCGCCTTCCCGGTTGTTTGAGTGGTCAAATTTGTCTATAGTCGCCTTAGTCAAAGTTGACTATCGAAAGGACTCGTGATGACCACTGCCGTGACCGATGCCCTGCCGCGCGACCGTGCGCTCCGTCGTGCCTTCTCGGTCTATCCCACGGGGGTGGTCGCCCTCGCGGCCGTCGTGGACGACCGCGCCGTCGGGATGGCGGTCAACTCCTTCACCTCGATCTCCCTGGAGCCCGCCCTCGTCGCGGTCAGCGCCGCCCGCACCTCGAAGACCTGGCCGGTGCTGCGTGCCGTCCCGGAACTGGGGATGAGCGTCCTCGCGGCACACCACGAACCGCTCAGCCGCTCCCTGTCCGCGCGGGAGGGGGACCGGTTCGGGGGTCACGCCTGGCACCGCACCGACCGCGGGGCCGTGCTGGTGGCCGACGCCGCGCTCTGGCTCACCTGCCGTCTGCACAGCACGTTCGACGGTGGCGATCACGAGATCGCTCTGTACGAGATCCAGGACGTGACGCTCTTCGACGACGTCGAGCCGCTCGTGTTCCACCAGAGCCGCTACCGCGCGATCTCTCCCGCCGCAGGCGTGTGAGCGCACCCGTCCGCGAGATCGCCGGAGTGGTCGTCACCGGCGACGGTCGAGGACGCGACCTCGGGTTCCCGACCGCCAACCTCGCCCTCGACGGCCCCGGTCTCCCCGCCGACGGCATCTACGCCGCGCTGGCCTGGCTCGACGACGAGCAGGAGGGGATGCCCGCGACCGTGAGCGTGGGTGCCAACCCGACCTTCCACGGCAGCCGGGAGCGCCGGGTGGAGGTGCACCTGCACGACACGGACCTCGACCTGTACGGGCACCGCCTCCGGGTCGAGCTGCTCTCGCTGCTGCGCCCGACGCTCTGCTTCGACACCGTCGCGGCCCTCGTAGCCCAGACCGCCGCCGACATCGAGCGTGCCGGGGCCCTCCTCGCGACGGTGCCGCGGGCGCGCACCGGACGCCCGGCCTCGCGCCGAGGGCACGGTTTCTCCGCGTGAACAGGCGGGGTGGTCGGCAGCAAGCCGCGCACTCGGCGAGGGGATGGGGCCGCGCGGGATGAGGTGGCGCGGGCCTGAGCCGGTGCAGGGGCGGGGCGCGGGTCAGTCGCGCGCGGTCTGCAGCAGCGCCCAGAGCTCGGCGCGGGCGGGGAACGACGCCAGATCCACGCCCAGCATCGCCCCGGCCTGCGCGACCCGCGAGCGCAGGGTGTGCCGGTGGATGCCCAGCGCCGCGGCGGCCGGCTCCGCGCGTGCGTCGTGCTCCAGCCAGACCCGCAGCGTGTGCTCGAGCCCGGTGCCGCCCGCCGCGTCCTGCTCGCGCAGCGGCGCCAGGCGCGACTCCGCCACCAGCCGCGCCTCGTCGGTCGCCAGCGCCGTGAGGATGTTCGCACCCACGGTGTCCGCGTAGCGCACGACGGCCGCAGACGCGGGTTGCCGCAGGGCCGTCAGCGCCTGGGCGTGCGCACGGGAGAAGACCGCGTAGCCCTCGGGGCCGGAGACTCCGATGCGGATGCCGAAGCGCTCGGCGACCTCGTCCAGCAGCCCCTCGTCGCCCGAGGACACGCACATCGTCAGGCCCTCGGGCGACTCCGCCAGGAACGACACCGTGCCGTGGTCCGCCCGGCGCCGCTCCCACCAGTCGACCAGCGGTCCGGCCGGGGCGTCGGCGGCGACCGCCACCACGATCGGTGCCGGAGGGAGGGCGCCGAGCACGCGGCGGGCGAGCGCGGGGTCGTCGGCCAGCAGCGACTGCAGCAGCTGGGTGTGCAGGCGGCGACGGCTCCTGGCGAGCTGCTCGCTCTGCTCCAGCGCCAGTCCGGCCATCGCGATCACCGAGGTCACGACCGACCGGGCCTCCGCGTCCAGCGTCTCGGCGGCGACCGCGATCACCCCGCGCAGGTGCCCTCCGCGCCCGACGGTGAAGAGCATGAAGGTGTGTGCGTCGATCGTGAGAGACTGCCCCGCCTCCAGTCCACGGCCCAGGATCTCCAGCACGCGGTCGGCGAGCAGATCGAGCGTGGCGGTGTCGACCGCATCACGCGGATGGGCGAACAGCAGCGCCCCTGCCGCGTCGTACATGCCCGCCCAGACGTCGAGCCGGCGGCCGAGCTCCGCGACGATCGCGTCGAGGCCGCGCGGGCGGAGGGCGGCCAGGGCGAGCGCGCGCTGCGTGTCCAGCGCCCAGGAACGGCGGGCGTACGCCTGGGCCGCGATGGCCTCGGAGTGTGCGCGGGCGACGGCGATGAACGGCGTGCGGTAGGGCACCTCGAACAGGGGGATGCCGTGTGCGGCGCAGGCGGCGATGAGCTCGTCCGGGATCCCGGAGCGGTGCACCTCGGTGCCGAAGCCGAGCCCGAGCACGCCGCGGTCGGCCAGCCGCCCGACGTAGGAGGGGATGTCCGCGGCGCCGTCGAACTGCGTGCCCGTGGTGAGCAGCGCCAGATCCTCGGACAGGAAGGGCGTCGGGTCTGCGAGGTCGGAGCCGTGCACCCACCGCAGCGGCCGGTCGAGGGCGCCGTCGGGCAGGGCGTGCTCGTCGGACACGAGCGTCAGGCCGAGGTCCCTGCGCTGGAGCAGGGACCGCAGCGTGGGGGCGTCGGTGGGGGCCATGGGCTTCCGGTTTGTACGAGGTGGCGAATCCGCTGCTCAGATTGTACAGACCGGCGAATGCGACCCTCCCGGCGGCGGTCGTACGCTCGCGACATGGCACTCCTCGACACCGCAGCACCCGCAACCCCCCTCGGCGGCCCCGACCTCCCGCAGGAGCGTCGCCTCGTCACGGAACTCCCCGGCCCGCGCTCGGCCGAGGTCCTCGCCCGCAAGGCCGACGCCGTCGCCGCCGGTGTCGGCCACACCGTGCCGGTCGCCGCCGTCGCCGCGGGCGGCGGAGTGGTCGTCGACGCCGACGGCAACTCGCTCATCGACCTCGGCTCCGGCATCGCCGTCACCACGGTCGGCAACGCGCACCCCAAGGTCGCCGCGGCCGTCGCCGTTCAGGCCGCGCAGTTCACCCACACGTGCTTCATGATCTCGCCCTACGAGTCGTACGTCGGGGTGGCCGAGGCGCTGAACCGGGTCACCCCCGGCGACTTCGCCAAGAAGAGCGCGCTGTTCAACTCGGGCGCCGAGGCGGTCGAGAACGCGATCAAGATCGCCCGCAAGCACACCGGACGCCAGGCCGTCGTGGCGTTCGACCACGGTTACCACGGCCGCACCAACCTCACGATGGCGCTGACCGCCAAGTCGATGCCGTACAAGAGCGGCTTCGGCCCGTTCGCCCCCGAGGTGTACCGCGCCCCGATGTCGTACCCGTTCCGCGACGGCCTCGAGGGCGCGGAGGCCGCGGCCCGCGTGATCCTGCAGCTCGAGAAGCAGATCGGCGCGGACAACCTCGCCGCCGTCATCATCGAGCCGATCCAGGGCGAGGGCGGCTTCATCGTCCCCGCCGAGGGCTTCCTCCCCGCGATCGTCGAGTGGTGCCGCGCGAACGGCGTGGTCTTCATCGCCGACGAGGTGCAGACCGGCTTCGCCCGCACGGGCCACATGTTCGCCAGCGAGATCTTCGGCATCGAGCCCGACCTCATCACCACGGCCAAGGGCATCGCGGGCGGCCTGCCGCTGGCCGCGGTCACCGGTCGCGCCGAGATCATGGACGCCTCGCACTCGGGCGGCCTCGGCGGCACCTACGGCGGCAACCCGATCGCGTGCGCCGCGGCCCTCGCCGCGATCGACGTGTTCGAGAACGACGGCGTGATCGAGCGCGCCCGCGAGATCGGCGAGATCCTCATCGGCCGCCTCACCGCGCTGCAGTCCGACGACGCCCGCATCGGCGACGTGCGCGGACACGGCGCGATGGTCGCGGCCGAGTTCGTCGACCCCGAGACCAAGGCCCCCGACGCCGCGCTCACCGCCGCGGTCGCGAAGGCCTGCATCGCGCAGGGCGTGATCGTGCTCACGTGCGGCACCTACGGCAACGTCATCCGCTTCCTGCCGCCGCTGTCGATCGGCGACGAGCTGCTGAACGAGGGCCTCGACGTCGTCGCGCAGGCGCTCGCCTCGGCCTGACCCCGCTGTCCGGCCGCGTCCCCGGATCGGGGGATTTCGGGACGCGGCCGGTACTTCATCCCCCACATCCCCCGACGACGAAGGAGTTGCAGATGGCTGAGATCACTCGCGACGTGCTGATCGTCGGCGCCGGAGCCGCAGGGCTCACGGCCGCCAACGATCTGCGCAAGGCCGGCCTGTCGGTCGCCGTGCTGGAGGCCCGCGACCGCGTGGGCGGCCGGCTGTGGACCGACGTGATCGACGGCGCCATGCTCGAGATCGGCGGCCAGTGGGTGTCGCCCGACCAGGACGCCCTGAAGGACGCGATCGAGGAGCTCGGGCTCGAGACCTACAGCCGCTACCGCGAGGGCGACAGCGTCTACGTCGGCCCTGACGGTCAGGCGCACCGCTTCACGGGCGAGATGTTCCCGGTGTCGCCGGAGACCGAGGCCGTGATCGCCCGCATCACCGGCATCCTCGACGCCCTCGTGGCCGAGATCGACCCGGACAAGCCGTGGGAGCACCCGAACGCGGCGGAGTGGGACTCCATCTCGTGGGACGCCTGGCTGCGCTCGCAGACCGACGACGACGAGGCCGTACGCAACCTCGCCTTCGCCACCGGCTCGGCGATGCTGACCAAGCCGACGCACTCCTTCTCGCTGCTGCAGTCGCTGCTCATGGCGGCCTCGGCCGGCTCCTACTCGAACCTCGTTGACGCCGACTTCATCCTCGACAAGCGCGTGGTCGGAGGCCTGCAGCAGGTGCCGCTGCGTCTCGCCGAGCGCCTGGGGGAGGACGTGCTGCTGAACCAGCCCGTCCGCAGCCTGGAGTGGTCGGATGACGGGGTCGTGGCGACCACCGACGACCTCGCGGTCCGCGCACGGTACGCGATCCTCGCGCACGCCCCCATCCTCTACAACCGCATCTCCTTCGTCCCGCCGCTGCCGCGTCGCCAGCACCAGCTGCACCAGCACCTCTCGATGGGCTTCGTCATCAAGGTGCACGCCGTCTACGACCGGCCGTTCTGGCGCGAGCAGGGCCTGAGCGGCACGGCGTTCAGCCCGTACGAGCTCTCGCACGAGGCGTACGACAACACCAACCACGGCGACGAGCGCGGCACCCTGGTCGGCTTCGTCTCCGATGCCAACGCCGACGGCGTGTTCGAGCTGTCGGCCGAGGAGCGCAAGGAGCGCATCCTCGAGTCGCTGTCGCACTACTACGGCCCGGAGGCCAAGAACCCGGTCGTGTACTACGAGAGCGACTGGGGCAGCGAGGAGTGGACGCGGGGCGCGTACGCCGCGAGCTTCGACCTCGGCGGGCTGCACCGCTACGGCGCCGACCTGCGCACGCCGGTCGGACCGATCCACTTCGCCTGCAGCGACATGGCCGGAGCGGGTTACCAGCACGTCGACGGGGCGATCCGCATGGGCCACCTCGTCGCGGCGAACATCGTCGACGCCCGCCGCGAGGCCGGCGCTCCCGAGAGCATCGGCTGATGACCGGCTCGGTCGTCGTCGGCTACACGGCGACGGACGCGGGGGCGGACGCCGCGGCGCTGGGCGCCCGGCTGGCCCGCAGCATCGGCGCGACGCTGCACCTGGTGATCGTGCTCCCCACCGAGGGCACCCGCAGCGCGGCCGTCCCGCCGGAGCGCGCGTATGAGGACGTGATCCGCACGCAGGCACGGAAGTGGCTGCAGGACGCGGTCGTGCGGCTCCCGCAGGAGCTGGTGCGCAGCGGCCACGTGCGCTTCTCCGAGTCGTTCGCGGAGGGGCTCATCGCGGCGGGCGAGGAGTTCGACGCGAGCGTGATCGTGATCGGCACCGCGGGCGGCGGCCTCTTCGGCCGTCACCGCCTCGGCAGCGTCGCATCCGAGCTGCTGCACTCCTCGCCGATCCCGGTCGCCCTCGCGCCGTCGGGGCTCGCGCAGCAGGACGACCACGTGCTCCCGCGCGTCACGGTCGCGGTCGGCACGCGTCCGGGTGCGGAGGGCGTGCTCGACCAGGCCGTCGCCCTCGCCGGGGCGGCCGAGGTCTCCCTGCGGCTGGTGTCGCTCGTGCCGTTCGACGTGCCGCCGGGCCTCGACACCGGCGCGATCCGCCTGGCCGGCAGCGAGCACGCCCACCGGGTGCTCGCGGTCGCTGCCGAGCAGCTGCCGGACGGCCTGGGCGCCGTCGTCGAGGAGGCACCGGGCGAGACGGTCGAAGACGCCGTCGCCGGGCTCTCCTGGCTCCCGGGTGAGGTGGTGCTGGTCGGCTCGAGCCGCCTGGCACAGCCGCGCCGTCTGTTCCTGGGCTCCACGGCGGCGAAGATGCTGCACGAGCTGCCCGTTCCCATGATCGTCGTCCCGCGCACCCGCAACGAAGCAGGAGACCGCTGATGAGCAGCACCAACCGGGCGACGGAGCCCGCATCCGGCGTCACGACCGGCATCTCCACGAAGGGCCTGAGTGCCGGCACCGTCGGCCTCATCGGCGCCGTCGTGATCGGCATCTCGTGCATCGCCCCCGCCTACACGTTCACGGCCGCCGTCGGCCCCACCGCGTCCGAGGTGGGCGCGCAGATCCCGGCGATCATCCTCGTCGGCTTCATCCCGATGCTCCTGGTGGCCTTCGGCTACCGCGAGCTCAACAACCGCATGCCCGACTCCGGCACGTCCTTCACCTGGGCCGCCCGCGCGTTCGGACCCTGGGTGGGCTGGATGGCCGGCTGGGGCCTGGTCGTCGCGACGATCCTGGTGCTGTCGAACCTCGCCGGGGTCGCCGTCGACTTCCTGTTCCTGCTGCTGTCGCAGATCACGGGCAACGCCGGGATCGCCGACCTGGCCGGGGTGACGTGGATCAACATCGGCGTGTGCCTGCTGTTCATGCTGGGGGCGACGTGGGTGTCGTACCGCGACATGCAGACGACCCAGAAGCTGCAGTACTGGCTGGTGGGCTTCCAGATCCTGGTGCTGGTGTTCTTCGCGGTCGCCGCGATCGTCCAGGCCGTGAGCGGCAACGGCTTCGACTACCAGCCGTTCGACCTCAACTGGTTCAACCCGTTCGCGATCTCGTCGTTCAGCGCCGTGGCGGCCGGTCTCTCCCTGTCGATCTTCATCTTCTGGGGCTGGGACGTCACGCTCACCATGAACGAGGAGACGAAGGACCCGGAGAAGACGCCGGGCCGCGCGGCCACGGTCACCGTGCTCACGATCGTCTCGCTGTACCTGCTCCTCGCCGTCGCGATGATCATGTTCGCGGGCGTGGGCACGGGCGAGCTCGGCCTCGGCAACGGCGACATCCAGGAGAACGTGTTCTTCCACCTCTCCGGACCGATCCTCGGGCCGCTCGCGTTCCTCGTGTCGCTGGCGGTGCTCACCAGCTCGGCGTCGTCGCTGCAGTCGACGTTCGTCGGTCCGGCGCGCACCCTGCTCGCGATGGGCCACTACGGCGCCCTGCCGAAGTCGTTCGCGAAGGTCAGCCCGCGGTTCTTCACCCCCGGCTACGCCACGATCGTCTCGGCCATCGTCGCCTCGGCGTTCTACGCGGTCATGCGCGTGGTCAGCGAGGACACCCTGTGGGACACGATCCTCACGCTCGGCATGATGATCTGCTTCTACTACGGCATCACCGCGTTCGCGTGCGTCTGGTACTTCCGCAAGCAGTGGTTCGACTCCACGCGCAACGTCTTCTTCACGTTCCTGTTCCCGCTGGTGGGTGGCATCATCCTCGCGATCCTGTTCTTCACCACGCTGATCGACTCGATGGACCCGGCGTACGGCTCGGGGTCGGAGATCGGCGGCGTCGGGATCGTGTTCATCCTCGGGATGCTGATCATCGTCGTGGGCATCGCGGTGATGATCTGGAACGCGATCCGCCGCCCGGCGTTCTTCCGCGGACAGACGCTGAGCATCGACGCGCCGCTGAGCCGGCGTCGTCGCCCCTAGCCCCCACTCACAGAAAGAGAACCCATGAGCACTCAGACCGAGCAGGCGCTGCTCGACAGCATCCCCACTGGACTCTTCATCGGCGGACAGTGGATCGACGGCGAGACCGGCGCCACGTTCGACGTCAAGGACCCGGCCACGAACCAGGTGATCCGCACGATCGCCGACGCCACGCCCGCCGACGGCATCCGTGCGCTCGACGCCGCGGTGGCCGCTCAGGACGAGTGGGCCGCCACCGCTCCGCGCGTGCGGAGCGAGATCCTGCGCCGCGCGTTCGACCTGGTGCAGGCGCACAAGGAAGACCTGGCGCTGCTGATGACCCTGGAGATGGGCAAGCCGCTCGCCGAGGCGCGCGGCGAGGTCGCGTACGGCGGCGAGTTCCTCCGCTGGTTCAGCGAGGAGGCCGTGCGCATCAGCGGTCGCTACGGTCTGAACCCGGAGGGCACCGGGCACATGATCGTGTCGCAGCGCCCCGTCGGGCCGTCGTTCTTCGTCACCCCGTGGAACTTCCCGTTCGCGATGGCCACCCGCAAGATCGCGCCGGCGCTCGCCGCCGGGTGCACGGTGGTCATCAAGCCCCCGGCACTCACGCCGCTCACGACCATCTTCTTCACGAAGCTGCTGGAGGAGGCGGGGCTCCCCGCCGGCGTCGTCAACGTGGTGCAGACCTCGAAGTCCAGCGCCCTGTCGGCGCCGATCATCGCGGACCCCCGGCTGCGCAAGCTGTCGTTCACGGGGTCGACCGAGGTGGGCCGCAAGCTCATCGCGCAGGCGGCCGAGGGCGTGCTGCGCGTGTCGATGGAGCTCGGCGGCAACGCGCCGTTCGTGGTGTTCGACGACGCCGACCTCGACAAGGCCGTGGAGGGCGCGCTCGCCGCGAAGTTCCGCAACATCGGCCAGGCGTGCACGGCGGCCAACCGCTTCATCGTGCACCGTGACGTGGCCGGCGAGTTCGCCAAGCGGGTGACCGAGCGCGTGAACGCGATGAAGATCGGCCGCGGCACCGAGGAGGGCGTGGCGATCGGCCCGCTCATCGACGAGGACGCGGTGGCCAAGGCGGGCGAGCTCGTCGACGACGCGGTGGAGCGCGGCGCGACCCTGCTCGCGGGCGGCAAGGCGCTCGAGGGCACCGGCACGTTCTACGAGCCCACGGTCCTCACCGATGTCGTGGCCGGCAGCGCGATCCTGCGCGAGGAGATCTTCGGCCCGGTGCTGGCGATCGCCACGTTCGAGACCGAGGACGAGGCCGTGCGCCTCGCGAACGACACCGAGTACGGCCTGGTGTCGTACGTGTTCACCGAGAACCTGCAGCGCGGTCAGCGCATGATCGACGCGCTCGAGACCGGCATGATGGGACTCAATGTGGGCGTGGTCTCCAACGCGGCGGCTCCGTTCGGCGGCGTCAAGCAGTCCGGTGTCGGACGCGAGGGCGGCTTCGAGGGCATCCACGAGTACCTGTCCACCAAGTACACGCTGATCCCGGTCTCCTGACCGGACGGCAAGAGGAGGAGACATGACCGACTACGCCGTCGTCAATCCCGCCACCGGCGAGACCCTGGCCACGTACGACACGTTCACCGATGCGCAGATCGAAGAGGCGGTCGCGGCCGCCGACGAGGCGCACCGCGAGTGGTCGCGCTCGACCACGGTCGCGGAGCGCGCACGGCTGCTGCGCCGCGCCGCCGAGCTGCATCGCGAGCGCCGCGAGGAGCTGGCCGACGTGTTCGTGCGCGAGATGGGCAAGCCGCGCGAGGCCGCGCTCGGCGAGGTCGACTTCGCCGCCGACATCGCCGAGTACTACGCGGATCAGGCCGAGGACATCATGGCCGACCAGCCCATCACGATCCTCGGCGACGGCTCGGCGATCATCCGCCGGTCGTCGCTGGGGCCGCTCGTGGGCATCATGCCGTGGAACTTCCCGGCCTACCAGATCGTGCGCTTCGCGGCGCCGAACCTGATCGTCGGCAACACGATCCTGCTGAAGCCCGCGCCGCAGTGCCCGGAGTCGTCGAGCGCGATCGAGGCGATCTACCACGACGCCGGGTTCCCGAAGGGCGCGTACCAGAACGTGCTCGCCACGAACGAGCAGATCGCCGACATGATCGCCGACCCGCGCGTGCAGGGCGTCTCGCTCACCGGCTCGGAGCGTGCGGGGGCGGCGGTGGCCGAGGTCGCCGGACGGCACCTCAAGAAGGTCGCGCTGGAGCTCGGCGGCTCCGACCCGTTCCTCGTGCTCTCGACCGACGACCTCGACGCGACGGTCCAGGCCGGCGTGGACGCGCGGCTCGACAACAACGGTCAGGCGTGCAACGGCGCCAAGCGCTTCATCATCGTCGACGAGCTGTACGACGCGTTCGTGGAGAAGTTCACGGCGGCGATGGCGGCCGTCGAGGCGACCGACCCCACGCAGGACGACACCGTGCTCGGACCGGTGTCGTCGGAGGCGGCGGCGGAGAACCTGCAGAAGCAGATCGACACCGCGGTCGCCCAGGGCGCCACGCTGCTGACCGGGGGCACGCGCGACGGGGCGTTCTTCGCGCCGACCGTGCTCGCCGACGTCACGCCGGAGATGGACGTGTACCGGGAGGAGCTGTTCGGCCCCGCCGCCGTCGTGTACCGCGTGGCCGACGAGGACGCCGCGGTGCAGCTGGCCAACGACACCACGTTCGGGCTCGGGTCGTACGTCTTCACGACCGATGAGGCCCAGGCGGAGCGGGTGGCCGACAAGATCGAGGCCGGCATGGTGTACGTCAACCTGGTTCTCGCCGACAGCCCGGAGCTGCCGTTCGGTGGCATCAAGCGCAGCGGCACCGCGCGTGAGCTCGGACACCTCGCCGCCGACGAGTTCGTCAACAAGAAGCTCATCCGCATCGGCTGAGTCCGACGCGGTGACGGTGCCCGGGGGTCGATCGGCCCCCGGGCACTGTCGCGTCCGGGCCTGTGACGTTCGGACGGGTGCTGTCCAGCCGGCGGGTCCGTGGGTGACAATGTCGGCATGAGTGTGCACAGCGACCCCGTCCGGACCCTGACCGATGCCGAGAGCTGGGAGCGCCTGCGCGGACAGGAGCTCGGACGCCTCGTGACCCACATCGGCGACACGATCGACATCTTCCCGATCAACTACGCGGTCGACGGGGACGGCATCGTGTTCCGCACCGCTCCGGGGAGCAAGCTGTTCGAACTGACCGCGAACGCCGATGTGCTGTTCGAGGTCGACGACCACACCGACGTCGACGCGTGGAGCGTGGTCGTGCGCGGGCACGCCGCGGCGCTGGAGACCGATGCCGATGTCGCGCGCGCCGAGGCCGCGGGACTGCGCCCGTGGATCCCGACCGTCAAGCGGGTGTTCGTCCGCATCGCACCCGCCTCGGTGTCGGGACGCGCGTTCCATCGTGATCCCGAGCCGGAGCGCGACGGCCCCCAGGAGTACTGACCGGCCCGCGTCAACCCCGGCACCAGGGCGGAGGGGCGGGCGTAGGGTCGGAGTATGGCCAACGTCGCTGAGAACATCGTCAAGACTCTGCACGCCAACGGGATCGATCGGGTCTACGGCATCCCCGGGGATTCGCTCAACGGATTCACGGACGCGCTGCGCAAGGACGGCCGCATCCGCTGGGTGCACGTGCGCCACGAGGAGTCCGCGGCGTTCGCGGCCGCCGCGGACGCGGGCACCACGGGTGAGCTCGCCGTCGTCGCCGGGTCGTGCGGGCCGGGCAACCTGCACCTCATCAACGGGCTGTACGACGCCCAGCGTTCCCGCGTGCCCGTCCTGGCGATCGCGGCGCACATCCCGACGACCGAGATCGGCACCGGCTACTTCCAGGAGACGCACCCGCAGGAGCTGTTCCGCGAGTGCAGCGTGTACGTCGAGTACGTGGCGGACCCGAAGCAGATGCCGCGGCTGATGGAGATCGCGATGCGGGCGGCGATAGAGGAGCGCGGTGTCGCGGTGCTGGTGATCCCTGGCGATGTGGCGCTGGCGGAGATCGAGGATGACCGCGCGGTCGTGGTCCGCCGCGCCCGGCCGGTGGTGGCACCGAGCGGGGCGGAGCTGGAGCAGGCCGCCACGCTGCTGAACGCCGCGAAGCGTGTCACGATCCTCGCCGGCGCCGGCGTCGAGGGCGCGCACGACGAGGTGATCGCGCTGGCCGACCGCCTGGGCGCGCCGATCGTGCACGCGCTGCGCGGCAAGGAGTTCATCGAGTACGACAACCCGTTCGACGTCGGCATGACCGGTCTGCTCGGGTTCGCGTCCGGCTACCGGGCGATGGAGGCCGCCGACACGCTGCTCGTGCTCGGCAGCGACTTCCCGTACGAGCAGTTCTACCCCGACCACGCGACCACGATCCAGGTGGACATCCGCGGCTCGCAGCTCGGCAAGCGCCACCCGCTCGACCTCGGACTCGTGGGCGACGTCGGCGCCACCGCGGAGGCCCTGCTGCCGCGCCTCGCCCGCAAGGACGACCGCACGCACCTCGACGACGCGACGGCGCACTACCGCAAGACGCGCAAGAAGCTCGACGAGCTCGCGGTCCCGGCGAAGGGCGACCGCCCGATCCACCCGCAGTACCTCGCGCGGCTGCTCGACGAGCACGCCGCGGACGACGCGATCTTCACGGCCGACGTGGGGTCGCCGACGGTGTGGGCGGCGCGTTACCTGACGATGACCGAGCACCGTCGACTGATCGGCTCGTTCACGCACGGCTCGATGGCGAACGCGCTGCTGCACGGCATCGGCGCGCAGGTCGCCCACCCGCAGCGCCAGGTCGTGGCCCTCGCGGGCGACGGCGGGCTGTCGATGATGCTGGGCGAGCTGCTCACGCTCACGCAGAACCGTCTGCCCGTGAAGACCATCGTGGTGAACAACTCCTCGCTGAACTTCGTGGAGCTGGAGATGAAGGCCGCCGGGTTCGTCACGTACGGCACCGGACTGGACAACCCGAGCTTCGCCGCCATCGCCGAAGCCATGGGGATCTTCGCCCGCCGGGTGGAGCGCAGCGACGAGCTGCCGGACGCCGTCCGCGAGGTGCTGGCGCACGACGGTCCCGCCCTGCTCGACGTGGTCACCGAGCGTCAGGAGCTCTCGATGCCGCCCGCGATCGAGGCGGCGCAGGTGAAGGGGTTCGCGCTGTACGCGATCCGCACGGTCATGTCGGGCCGCGGCGACGAGCTCCTCGATCTGGCGCGGGCCAACTGGCGCCAGCTGTTCTGACGCCTCCGGCCGCGCCGGGGTGCGGGCTCAGCTCTCCAGCAGCGCCCGCACCTCGGCCGCCTCGCCGTGGCGGCCGAGCCCTTCGAGCACGTCGCCGAGCTCGAGCGCGGTGACCTGACGCAGCGGCGGGAAGCCTTCGGCGTGCTCCAGGGCGCTGCGGTAGACCGCGACCGCGTCGGCGGCGCGCTCGTTGCCCGCGAGCACCCGGGCGGCGAACAGCTCGGAGCCTCCGGCGGAGCCCGGGTCGCCCAGCTCGGCGAACGCGTCCGCGGCGGTGAGCGCGGCGGCCACGGCCTCGTCGATCCGTCCGAGCTGTGCGAGCGCGCGGGCGCGGGAGTCGGTCACGTCGGCGTGCAGCCACCCGGCCTCGTGCTGCTGCGCGAGGGCGGCGACCTCGTCGAACAGGGCGAACGCCCGCTCGTCGCCGCGTCCGCCGTAGGCCTGACCCAGGCTGTGGAGCACCTCGCTGAGGGCGCCGACCGCTTCCGGCGCGCCCCGGACGATCTCGGCCGCGCCCTCCAGGAGGCGGATCGCGTCGTCGTGCTCCTCGAAGCGGGCGAGGATCTTCGCCTGCTCGGTCATCGCCATCGCCTGGTCGGCGTGCTCCGCGCCCTCGCCGAACAGTTCGGCGGCGTAGCCGTGCACGCCCACCGCCTGTCCGAACTCGCCCGACTCGGCCAGAGCGCGCGCGAGCAGGGTGGCGGTCATGCCGCGGGAGGCGGGGGCCACGTCGGCCTGCTCCTCGCGCTGCAGCACGTCGCCGAACAGCTCGGCCGCCTCCTGGGCGTCGCCGGAGCGCAGCATGGCGCGGGCGAGCCGGAAGTCGACGCCGGTCGCGTCGCCTCCGGCCTCGGCGCGCAGGCGCGAGGCGAGGCGGTAGCGCGAAACGGCGCGGTCGGGGTGGTCGGCGTCCTCCCACAGTGCCCCGGCGAGCACGTGCGCGTCGGCGAGGGCCCGTGTGGCGCCCAGCTCGGCGAGGAGGCGGCAGACCTCGTCGGCGTCCGCGGCGCCGTCGAGGTGCTCGCCCGTCCCTCCGCGCACCCGGGCCCTGGTCTGCAGCGCCTGGGCGCGATGCCCGGCGGAGAGGTCGTCCTGCGCGAGGAATCGGTCGAGCAGAGCGGTCGCGGCCTCCAGGTCGCCCTTGGAGAGCACGGCCCCGATGGCGACGAGCGTGGTGGTGTTCGACAGCCGGGTGTCCTCGGCCTCGGCGAACGCGCGGGCGGCGTGCTCGGCGAGGTCGAGCGCGGCGTCGGGCTCGTCGGCGTGCAGGTGCAGCGAGGCGCGGCTGATGGCGAGGTCTCCGCGCGACCACGCCGGAAGGCGCTCGGCGGTGGCCAGTTCCTCCTCCAGGGCGGCCCTGGTGTCGTCGGTGTCGAGCCCGAACGTGGCGAGGCCGAGGCGCAGCTCCAGCTCGGCCTGCACGTCGCGGCCGGCGTCGCGCAGCGCGGCGATGCGCTCGGGCAGCACCTGCTCCGCCTCCTCGATGCGGTCGAGCGCCACGAGGATCCCCAGGCGCATCGACAGCAGCTGTGCGCGTTTGCCGGGGTCGGTCACCTCGAGCGCACGGGGGAGGGCGTCGAGCGTCTCGTGCTCGGCGCCGAACTGGGCGAGCTGCATCACGCGGTCGAACCAGCCGTCCGCGTCCGTCGGGGTCGTGGCCGGTGCGGTGGCGACGAAGGCGTCGGAGCGGATCGGCACGTCCCAGCTCTCGTCGGCCAGGCGGCGCGAGCGGGCGAGGCTCCGCGCGTGCCCGTCCGTTCCGTCGCGCTCGTCGAACTGCGCGCCGATGCGCTCGGCGGCCGTCCAGGCGGCGGTGGCGAGCTCGGCCGCGGTCCACGCGCCGTCGTGCTCTCCGAAGAGCCCGACGAGGGCGGGGGCGTCCGCACCGCGGACGGGGGTGTCGCCGTGCCCGGTCGCCACGACCCTGTCCAGTGCGACGGCGAAGGCGGTGAGGGCCGCGAAGTGCGCGTCGACGTTCAGGCCGTCGTGCGCGAGCCATCCGATGTGCCGCTCGATCAGGGCGAGGGCACGCGCCTCGTTGCCGGTGACGGCCGCGAACACGATGTTGTTGGCGACGATGCGGAGGTTGTCGGGGTTGTCCTTCGCGAGGCGGTAGCTGCGCAGGTGGGCGGTCTTCGCGTCCTCCAGGCGTCCGGCGCGGAGGTAGGGGAGGAGGACGCGGGAGAGCGCGTGCTCGGGCTCCTCGCCGCACGAGAAGCCGCCCTCGATCATCTCCTCGACCAGGCGGATGGCGTCGGCGTCGCGGTCGGTGTCGGCGAAGAAGCCCGCGAACTGGCTGCGGCCGCAGGCGTCGCAGTGGCTGTGGTCGTCGCGGGGTGTGGCCTCCAGCTGCACGCGCAGCGCCTCGGCGTCGTCCATCCGGCCGGCGTCCCACGCGTCCTCGAACCGGGCGGTGAGCACGCCGCTGAGGCCGAGGCCCGCGGCGCGGTAGTGGGCCTCCATGTCGTCGAGCACGGCGGCGATCTGCTCCTGCGAGAACGCGGGGGACGACCGCAGCGACGAGGCCATCCACTTGAACTGCCACATGAGGTCGGCACCGCCGTTGTCGAGGTCGGCGGGGAAGCGCTGCGGGTCGGCGTCGTGGTGGGCGAGGCACCACGCGAAGGAGTTGAGCATCACGTCGGTGGCGCCGACCATGTTGGCCGAGGCGGTCTGCCGCATGCGGGCCTCGTACTCCAGGCGCTCGTCGCCGAGCTCGACGGCGAGGGCCACGGCCTCCGCGACGAGGGCCTGCTCCTCCGGACCCCACGGGGTGCGGTCGATCTCCTCGATGAGCTGCTGGAAGCGCTTCTTCGGACGTGCCATGGGAGCCTTTCGGTGGAGTGTCAGCGGGCGTCGCCGAAGGGGAGGGAGTCCCCCTCGATGCCGGCGGAGAGCGAGACGAGGTCGGCCAGCGCGCTGGTCATGAGCGCCCGGTCGGCGTCACGGAGCGGATGGTGGCCGGCGAGGAGCGCCTGGATGTAGAGCAGCTGCACGGTGCGGGCGAACACGGCGTCGTCCTCGACGCGCACCAGGGCGCGCACCACGCGGTTGGACCAGTTCAGGCACAGCCGTGCGGTGAGGTCGTCGTCGCGCGCGGCGGACAGCGTCTGGTCGATGCGGTCGAGCACGCCGCCCCACAGTGCGCCGGCGACCCCTCTGGTGCGGCTGCGGTCGATCGCGCGCAGCACCTCGGGGTCGGCGACGTACAGCCCGGTGAGTGCGGGCTGGTCGATCGAGCGCACGACGACGGCGCAGTCGGAGGCGGCGAGCACGGCCCCCGCGCGGGTCTCGAGCGCCACGGCGGCGTCGCGGTCGTCCAGGGGCGGGGGATCGAGACGGTCGAGCTCGCCGGCGACGTCCACCTTCTCCACGGTGACGGCGGGGTACAGCTCGGGCAGTAGGCGCACGAGGTCCGCGTCGTACAGGTAGCCGCCGTTGACCAGCACCTCATCGCCGGGCGAGATCCCGGCGACCTGGCGGAACTCGTCGACGGTCTGCGCGTAGCGGATGTGCGGGTAGCGCTCGACCAGGTCACCGATGCGCAGCGTGCCGTGCGTGGTCTCGACGGTGAGCCACCGGGTGATGAACCGCGCCAGCTCCTCGTCGTGGCGCACGAGCGACTTGAGACCGACCTCGTGCACCGCCACGAACTGTGCGAGGCGGTGCGGCTCGCGCAGTCCGAGCTCGAGCACCCAGCGGCGGATCCCCGCGCCGAGCTGCTCGCGCACGTGCTCCAGGGCCGTGTCCTCCACGAGGGACTCCCGGCTCGCGGTGGGGGCGAGGCCGGTGGAGTCGACGACCGCCCGCACGAAGAACGCCCAGTCGGGCAGCACGTCGTCCACGCGCTCGGACAGCAGCATGCGGCCGAGGTACATGCGGGTGGCCTGGCGCGCGCCGGGCGGGGGTGCGTAGGGGAGCACGTAGGCGAGACCGCGCGTGCCTGTCCCCGGTTCGCCGAGCTCGATCACGTCGAGGGGGTTCGCGCCGAGCAGGTCCCGCCCGTAGGCGACGGCCGCTTCGGGGTCGTCGGCGGGGGAGAGGAACGGCGGCTCGCGCGTGATGTCGACGTCTCCGGCGCCGGTGTCGATCGTGACCCGCACGGGGAGGAACTCGCCGAACGTGGTGGCGAGCTCGTGCACGGCGGCGGGCCGGAGCAGCTCGTCGGCGTCGAACCGCGGTACGAGGTGCACGCTGGTGCCGACCGGGAGGTCGTCGTCGAGCTCGATCACCTGGAACGTGCCGTCGGCGCTGCCCGTCCACTCCACGGCCGCGCCGCCTCGGGCGCTGCGCGAGCGGATGACGATGGTGTCGGCGACCATGAAGCAGCTGAGGAGTCCGATGCCGAACTGCCCGAGGTAGTCGCTGCGGGGGAGGTCGAAGATGTCGCGCTTCGAGCTGCGGCCGACCGTGGCGAGCAGGTCGGCGACCTCGGCGGCGGTCAGGCCGACGCCGTCGTCGCGGAGCACGAACTCGCCGGTCTGCGCGGTGAGCGGCGTGATGCGGATGCGCCCGCCGCCGCCGTCGACCTCGTGACGGGCGGTGATCGCGTCGCGGGCGTTCTGCAGCAGCTCGCGCAGGTAGACGCGGGGGCTCGAGTAGATATGCCTGCTCAGCAGATCGACGACTCCGCGCAGATCCACCTGGAACTGCTGCACATCCCCACCCACACGCGCCCCTTCTCGCCGGCATCCGCTCGCCGAGCCTAGCAACAACCCGTATATCGAGCCCGGTTCGGCACCGTCGGGCGGATGCCGTATGCTTGTGGAGCAGTTGTTCTCTGCATTCTTTCGCCGTGCCTCGGGTCTTCGGATCTCGGCGCAGCGCGGGGATGGGAGGGCACCCCGAGGCCTCCGGGTCTCTAGGGCGGTAGCTCAATTGGCAGAGCAGCGGTCTCCAAAACCGCAGGTTGCAGGTTCGATTCCTGTCCGCCCTGCGCGTCAGTGCAACGCTGGCACACGAAAGGTACATTCAGGATGGATCAGGACGAACCGCGCGGCGAGGTCGTCGCGGCCGGCGCCACGCGCCAGAAGAAGGGCAACCCCTTCTCCCGGTTCTTCGGGGGCATCGCCCTGTTCATCCGCCAGGTCATCGCCGAACTGCGCAAGGTCGTCACCCCGACCCGCAAGGAGCTGTTCAAGTTCACGGGTGTGGTGCTCGTCTTCGTCGTGATCGTGATGGGCATCGTCTACGGTCTCGACTACGTCTTCGGGCTCCTGACCCACTACGTGTTCGGTATCCCTGGCTGATGACCCCCGCGGCGGCAGCCGCAGCTATGGAGAAGAAGCAACGTGTCTGAACGATATTCCGACGACGCCGACTGGGCGACCGCCGCAGAGCAGTCCAGCGAGGAGGACGAGGCCCAGGAGGGCAACGTGCTCGCCGCTGAGGAGTTCTCGGTCACCTCTGCCGAGCACGTCGCGGTCCACGTCGAAGACGAGGACGGCGAGGACGACACGGACGACATCGACATCGACATCGACGACCCGGAGGCGGACGCGATCGTGAACGACGCTCTCAACCTGGACGAAGCGGCGGAGTCCGAGGCCGCCGCCGAGGTCCTCAACGATTCCGTGGCCGAGGAGGCCGCCGAGCAGGAGGCCGAGGCGGCCGACGAGGTCACCCCGTACGACGGTCCCGACGTGAACGGCGAGGACGACCGTCCCGCAGCCGAGTCCGAGGAGGACGACGCCGAGTCCGAGGAGGACCCCTACGAGGCCTTCCGCATGGACCTGCGCATGCTCCCCGGCAAGTGGTACGTCATCCACTCGTACGCGGGCTTCGAGCGCAAGGTGAAGGCCAACATCGAGCAGCGCAAGTCGACGCTCGAGGTCGAGGACGAGATCTACCAGGTCGAGGTCCCGATGGAAGACGTGGTCGAGATCAAGAACGGCCAGCGCAAGATGGTCACCCGCGTGCGCATCCCCGGCTACGTGCTGGTGCGCATGGAGCTCACGGAGGACACCTGGTCGGTCGTGCGCCACACCCCCGGCGTCACCGGCTTCGTGGGCAACGCCCACAACCCGACGCCGCTGCGCTTCGAAGAGGCCTTCAACATGCTGAAGTCGCTCGTCGAGGTGAAGGACGTCCCGACCGCCAAGAACATCGCGGCGAAGGGCGGCGTCGCCGTGGCCCGTCCGCTGCCGGCCGAGGTCGACTTCGAGGTGGGCGAGACCATCACGATCAAGGAGGGCTCGTTCGCGGGTCTTCCCGGTTCGATCAGCGAGATCAAGCCGGAGAGCGGCAAGCTCACAGTCCTCGTCTCGCTCTTCGAGCGCGAGACGCCGGTCGAGCTGTCGTTCGACCAGGTCACCAAGATGATCTGACACTGCTGTCATCAGAACGCCCCGCCGGCTCATCCGGCGGGGCGTTCTGCGTGCGGCCGCGGGTCTCCCCGCACCCGTCGGTCAGCTCGCGTGCTGTGCGGCCCAGTGCGGGCTCTGGATCAGGCCGAGGAGATTGCCGAACGGGTCGCTGACCGACGCCGACCACCACCCCTCGCCGCGCTGGGTGACCGGGTCGAACGGGGTGGCGCCGAGGGCTGCGAGGCGGTCCATCTCGGCGTGGATGTCGTCGACGTGCAGGCTCACGAGTGCGCCTCCCGGCTGCGGCAGGGCGGGGCGGAAGCGGGCGTCCATGAGGGCGAACTCGTCGTCGTCGTCGCCGAAGCGCCATTCGGCGTACTGCGGGGTCCCCTGTTCGGGGCGGGTGAAGTACGGCGCGGCGTCGAACACGCGCGTGTACCAGTCGATCGCGGCGGGCATGTCCTCGGCGACGAGGTTGAGGTTGGCGAGACCACGGAACATGGGATCTTCTCCTTTGGTGGGAACGGCTTTCCTTCTATGCTCGACCGTGAAGTGATCACCTTCTGATCACTTCGGAAAAGAGGTTCCCGATCCGTGCCGATCGCCTGATCCAGGCTCTGCTGCTCCTGCAGGGCCGCCCCCGGATCACCGCCGCGGAACTGGCCGCCGAGCTGGAGGTCTCGGTGCCCACCGCGCGCCGCGACCTGGAGGCGCTCGCCATGGCGGGTGTGCCCCTCTATCCGTCTCGGGGGCGCGGCGGCGGGTGGCGCCTGATCGGAGGGGCCCGGACCGATCTCACGGGACTGACCGAGAGCGAGGTGACGTCGTTGCTGATCGCGCTCAGCCAGAGCCGCACCGCCGCGCCGGAGCACACGGCCGCGGTGCGCAAGCTCATGCGTGCCGTGCCGGAACCGTTCCGCGAGGGCGCGCAGCGGGTGGCGGAGTCGACCGTGCGGGATGCGCCCTGGGGTGAACCCGATGATGCGCCGGAGCGGCCGGCGGTGTCGGAGCTGCAGCGGGCGATCGCTGCGCGCCGCCGGGTGCGCTTCGGCTACGGCGACGCCGGGCGGCCGGTCGAGGTGGTGCCGCTCGTGGTCGGCAGCCGCGGTCCGCGGTGGTATCTGCTCGCGGCGCCGGGGCGGAACGGCGGGGCCGACGTGGACCGGCTGCGCACGTACCGGGTCGACCGGATCGCGGATCTCGCCCTCACCGACGAGCGGGGGGAAGGGCCGGATGGCTTCGACGCGCCTGCCGCGTGGGAGCGGATGGTCGAGACGGTCGAGGGGCTGCGGGGCGAGGCGCGCGCCGTGATCCGCGCGGAGGCCTGGGCCGTGCGCGCGGTGCTCGACCGCTTCGGGCGCCAGGCCGCGGTGATGGATGCCGACGAGGGACTGATCGAGGTGCGGGCCCACCGTGCGGACGCTCTGGCCGAGCAGCTCGCCGGGTGGACGGGCGCCGTGGAAGTGCTCGAACCCGTCGAGGTGCGTGCAGCCCTGCGCGAGCTCGGGCAGCGGATCGCGGAGCAGTACCGCGACCCCTGACCCTGCGCGGAAGTGGGACGCGGGATGCGGTAGACTCTTATGGTTTGTGCGCCGCTTCGGCGTGCGCGCTGACGACCACGACCCGGAGATGCCGGGTCCGTGGGAGAAGCGGGTGTCCGCATCCGCCTCGAGGAAAGGAAAGAGAATGGCACCGAAGAAGAAGGTGACCGGCCTGATCAAGCTTCAGATCAACGCCGGTGCCGCCAACCCGGCGCCGCCGATCGGCCCCGCGCTCGGTCAGCATGGCGTCAACATCATGGAGTTCTGCAAGGCGTACAACGCCGCGACCGAGTCGCAGCGCGGCAACGTCATCCCCGTCGAGATCACCGTCTACGAGGACCGCAGCTTCACCTTCGTCCTGAAGACCCCGCCCGCGGCGGAGCTCATCAAGAAGGCCGCCGGCGTGCAGAAGGCCTCGGCCACCCCGCACACCGTCAAGGTCGGCAAGATCACCAAGGACCAGGTCCGTCAGATCGCCGAGCAGAAGCAGGCCGACCTGAACGCGAACGACATCGAGGCCGCCTCGAAGATCATCGCCGGCACCGCCCGTTCCATGGGCATCACGGTCGAGGGCTGAGGAGAATAATCATGGCTACCAAGTCCAAGGCTTACAAGGCTGCCGCCGAGAAGATCGAGGCAGACCGTTTCTACACGCCCGCCGAGGCCGTCGCGCTCGCGAAGGAGACCGGTTCGGCGAAGTTCGACTCGACCGTCGAGGTCGCGCTGAAGCTCGCCGTCGACCCCCGCAAGGCCGACCAGATGGTGCGCGGCACCGTCATCCTGCCCCACGGCACCGGTAAGACCGCCCGCGTCATCGTCTTCGCCACGGGCCCCGCGGCCGAGGCCGCGATCGCCGCAGGTGCCGATGAGGTCGGCGGCGCCGAGCTCATCGAGAAGGTCGCCGGCGGCTGGACCGCGTTCGACTCGGCTGTCTCCACCCCGGAGCTCATGGGCCAGGTCGGTCGTCTCGGCAAGGTGCTGGGTCCGCGTGGCCTGATGCCGAACCCGAAGACCGGCACCGTGACCCCGAACCCGGCCAAGGCCGTCGAGGAGATCAAGGGCGGAAAGATCGAGTTCCGCGTCGACAAGCACGCCAACGTGCACTTCGTCGTCGGCAAGGCGTCCTTCACCGCCGAGCAGCTGAACGAGAACATCGGCGCAGCGCTCGAGGAGATCGTCCGCCTCAAGCCGTCGAGCGCGAAGGGCCGCTACATCCAGAAGGGTGCGGTGTCGACCACGTTCGGCCCCGGCATCCCGCTGGACGTCAACGCCATCTGAGCCTGACTCACCGAAACGCCCCCGGGTTCCGCCCGGGGGCGTTTCGCGTCCTCCGCCCCGCGTCGACACGGAGCGTCATCGGATGCGGGGGATCCCGCGACGGCACGTACTGTGGGGAGGTCCCGCGCCGGTCGCGTAAACTCGCACCGCGCCTCTCACCCCAGGAGGGTCCATGTCCCGTCGTCTCATCGCCGTCACCGCACTCGTCGTCGCCGCCGCGGCGCTCACCGCCTGCAGCGGCTCCACCACGCCCGCGAGCACGTCCGGTGCGGAGAGCACCGCGGGTTCCGACTTCGGCCTGGTGAAGGACGGCACGCTCACGGTCGCGACCGAGGGCACCTACCGCCCGTTCAGCTTCCACGACGACGGCGGCTCGGGCGACCTGACCGGCTACGACGTCGAGATCATCCAGGCCGTCGCCGACAAGCTGGGCCTCGAGGTGGAGTTCCAGGAGACGCAGTGGGACGCGATCTTCGCCGGTCTCGACGCCGGCCGCTTCGACGTGATCGCGAACCAGGTCTCGATCAACGACGAGCGCGAGGCGAAGTACCTCTTCAGCGCGCCCTACACCGTGTCGCCCGGCGTCATCGTGGTGGCCGAGGACGACGACTCGATCAGCTCGTTCGACGACCTGGCCGGCAAGACCACGGCCCAGTCGCTCACCAGCAACTGGTACGAGCTGGCGACCGACTCCGGCGCCAAGGTCGAGGCCGTCGAGGGCTGGGCGCAGGCCGTGGAGCTGCTGCGTCAGGGCCGTGTGGACGCGACCGTTAACGACAAGCTGACGTTCCTCGACTACGAGACGACGAACAGCCCGACGGGGCTGAAGATCGCGGCGGAGACCGAGGACGCCGGCGAGCAGGCGTTCGTGTTCACGAAGGACAAGACCTCGCTCGTCGAGGCCGTGGACGGCGCTCTCGAGGAGCTGCGCGCCGACGGCACCCTGGCGGAGATCAGCGAGAAGTACTTCGGCGAGGACGTCTCGCAGTAGCCGATGGCGAACCCCTGGCAGCTGTTCCTCGACTCGCTCTGGCCGATCGCCTGGGCGGGCCTGACGGCGACGGTGCCGCTCGCGCTGGTGTCGTTCGCGCTGGGGCTGCTGATCGCGGTCGGGGTCGCGCTGATGCGGATCTCGGTGCATCCGGTGGTGGCGGGCGTCGCGCGCTTCTACATCTCCGTGATCCGCGGCACGCCCATGCTGGTGCAGCTGTTCGTGATCTTCTACGGGATGCCGTCGATCGGCATCACGCTCGACCCGTGGCCGAGTGCGATCATCGCGCTGTCGCTCAACGTGGGCGGCTACGGAGCCGAGGTCGTGCGGGCCGCGATCCTGTCCGTGCCGAAGGGGCAGTGGGAGGCGGCGTACACGGTCGGGATGAACCGCACCCGCACGCTCACGCGGATCATCCTGCCGCAGGCGGCGCGGGTCTCCGTGCCCCCGCTGTCGAACACGTTCATCTCACTCGTGAAGGACACCTCGCTCACGTCGCTGATCCTGGTGACGGAGCTGTTCAAGGTCGCGCAGCAGATCGCGGCGACGACCCTCGAGTTCATGGTGATCTACCTCGCCGCGGCGCTGGTGTACTGGGTGTTCTGCCTGGTGCTGTCGTTCGGCCAGAGCGCCCTGGAGAGGAGGCTCGACAGCCGTGTCGCCCACTGACCAGACGCCCGTCCCGCTGCTGTCCGCCCGCGGACTGCGCAAGAGCTTCGGCGACACCGAGGTGCTGCGCGGGATCGACCTGACGCTGCACCGCGGAGAGGTGCTGGTGCTCATCGGCCCGAGCGGCTCGGGGAAGACCACCGTGCTGCGCGCGCTCAACGGCCTCGAGACGCCGGACGCCGGCACCATCACGGTCGACGGCGGGCCCGAGCTCGACTTCGCCCCCGCCGAGCGGCCGCGGCCTCGCGCGCAGAAGCAGCAGCGGCTCGCCCTCCGCGATCGCTCCGCGATGGTGTTCCAGCACCACAACCTGTTCCCGCATCTGACGGTGCTGCAGAACGTGATCGAGGGGCCCTGGCGTGTGCAGCGGCGGCCCAGGGCCGAGGTCGTGGCCGAGGCCCTGGCCCTGCTCGACCGGGTGGGCCTGGCGGACAAGGCGGACGCCCGTCCGCATCAGCTGTCCGGAGGACAGCAGCAGCGCGTGGGGATCGTGCGTGCTCTCGCTCTCAAGCCCGACCTGCTGTTGTTCGACGAGCCGACGAGTGCGCTCGACCCCGAACTCGTCGGGGAGGTGCTGCTGGTGATCAAGGAGCTCGCCGACGAGGGGTGGACCATGGCGGTCGTCACGCACGAGCTCAGCTTCGCGCGCGAGGTCGCCGACCACGTCCTGTTCCTGGACGGCGGGGTGGTCGTCGAGGAGGGGCCGCCGGCCGAGATCTTCCGCGCCCCGCGACACGAGCGCACGCAGCGGTTCCTCACGCGCATCCTCCGCCCGCTCGACGGCGCCTGAGACCCGGGGCTCGTGCGCGCCGCCGATCGGTGACAGGATGCGGTCGTGGGAACCATCGACGACTACCTGACCGGGCTCGCCCCCGCGGACCGCGCGGCGATCGACCGCGTGTACGCGATCGCGCGGGAGGAGGAGCCGGATGCCGAGCAGGGCACCGGCTACGGCATGCCCGCCCTCGTCCACGGGGGCAGACCGCTGCTGTCGGTGATGCGCGCCAAGAAGCACATCGGCGTGTATCCCTTCAGCCCCGACGCGGTCGCGGCCGTGGCGGCGGCGCTAGCCGATCATCCGGGCGCCAGCGTGGACAAGGGGACGATCCGCTTCCAGCCGGAGCATCCGATCCCGGAGCAGACGCTGCGCGCGCTGGTGCGGGCGCGGCTGGCGCAGATCGACGGAGTCTGAGCCGGATCAGCCGCCGAACACGGGGAGGATCAGGCTCACGGCGAGCGCGACCATGATCACGGCGATCACCGCGTCGAGAACCCGCCACGACCGCTCGGTGCGCAGCCAGCGCCCGAGGTAGCGTGCCCCGAAACCGAGGGCCGTGAACCACAGGGCACTGGCGAGGATGGCCCCGGCGGCGAACAGCCAGCGCTGCTCGCCGTGCGTCGCGGCGATCGACCCGAGCATCAGGACGGTGTCGAGGTACACGTGCGGGTTGAGCCAGGTGAGCGCGAGGACGGTGAGGAGCACGGGGGCCAGACGTGTTCCGCTCCGGGTGGCGGTCGCGGTGCCGCCGGCCGATCGACCGGTCCCCGTTCCGTCGGCGGGGGAGGACGCATCGACCGCCAGCACCTCACCGCCGCGCCAGGCGCGCCGTGCCGCGAGCAGCCCGTAGCCGAACAGGAACAGCGCCCCGGCAACCCGGGCGACGACCACGAGCCACGGCGCAGCCTGGAGCAGGAAGCCCAGCCCGGCGACACCGGCGGCGATCAGCACGGCGTCGGAGACGGCGCACACGATCACGACCGCCAGCACATGCTCCCGCCGGATGCCCTGGCGCAGGACGAAGACGTTCTGGGCGCCGATGGCCACGATGAGGGAGAGGCCGAGTCCGAGACCGGCGAGGACGGTGAGCATGGCACCAGCCTAGGAAGCGAGTGCCATCAGAGAAAGCGAAGATTTCTTCCGAACCATTAGCATCACTGATGTGAGGATCGATCCGGAGCTCGCCGCGACCCTGGCCGCCGTCGCCGACGAAGGCACTCTCGACGCGGCATCGCGCCGACTCCGGATCACGCCGTCCGCGGTCAGCCAGCGGCTCAAGAGCCTGGAGGAACAGCTGGGGCGCATCCTGCTCGTGCGCAGCAAGCCCGCGCGGCTCACCGAGGCCGGCGAGGCGGTGGTGCGACTGGCCAGGCAGGTGGCGCTGCTGGAGCACGACGCGCTCGCCGGGGTGGGCATCGGCGACGACGGCTCCGAGCGGCGCATCGTCGTTCCGCTCGCCGTGAACGCCGACTCGATGGCGACGTGGTTCCTCGCGCCGATGGCACGACTCTCCGCCACGCACGACGTCGACGTCGACCTGCACCGGGACGATCAGAACTTCACCGCCCGGCTGCTGGAATCCGGCACGGTGATGGCCGCGGTGACGAGCGAGGAGACCCCGGTGGCCGGATGCTCGGTCGCACCTCTCGGGGTGCTCGAGTATCGCGCCATGGCGGAGCAGGGCTTCGCGGACCGGTGGTTCGCCGAGGGGGTGAGCGCCGCCGCTCTCGCCCGCGCGCCCTTCGTCGACTTCGACCGTCGCGACACGCTGCAGCACGAGTGGCTCGCGGCCATGTCCGTCACGCAGCAGGGCGTGCCGCGGCACTACGTCCCCGCGTCCCACGACTACGCGATCGCGGTGTCGCTCGGCCTCGGCTGGGGAATGGTCCCGCGGCTGCAGGAGACGCCCGGACTGGTCGCGCTCGGGGGTCCGACGCTGAAGGTCGCGCTGTACTGGCAGCAGTGGAACCTGCGGTCGACGCTGCTCGACACCATCGCCGCCGAGGTGGCCGCCGAGGCGCGGCGGGTGCTCGCCCCGGTCGCGCCCGCCCGCCGGTCGCGCCGCTGACAGGACGATCCCCGGCTGCGCGGATTGTGCCACGGCTGCGCGCGGATCCGCCTTGTCTGGTCCGAGGGGCTCGGAGAGGATGCGAGGACGCGGGAGAATCCTCCGAGTTCCGCTCGCCGGCGTTCCCCGAGATCGACGACGGAGGGGGAACGACATGGCGACGACCACGACCCGGCGAAAGGTCCGCGCGGTCCTGGCAGGAGGACTCGTCCTCGGAGTGGGAGCGGCGGTCACGCTCGCCGCGTGGAACGACTCCGAGTTCGCGACCGGCACGTTCACCGCGGGCTCGTTCAACCTGGAGGGCTCGACCGACGGCACGGCCTTCACCGACCACAACGTCGACGACGGCGACACGGCCGCCACCCTCGCGTTCACGCTCCCCGCCGGCATCGTCGGCAACATGTCGCCCGGCGACACCGTCTACGCGGGTTTCTGGGTGCGTCTCGCGGCCGGCACGACCACCGGGGCCAGCCTCGTCGCCGCGGGCACGACCGCGGATCCCGCGGCGAGCTCCAACACCGATCATCTGTCCTACGCGATCTACCCGCTCGCTCCCGGCGCCACCTGCAACGCGGCCAGCGCGACCGGAACCGCCGTCGCCTCCGGGGCCACGCTCGACGCACAGACGGGCGTGACCGCCGTGACGCTCACCGAAGGAGCCTCCGCCGCCACCCCGGGCACCGCCGTGCAGCTGTGCGTCGCGGTCACGGCCGCCGCCGCGCTCGAACCCGGCCTGGTCACGAACGCGACCTGGGAGTTCACGGCCACGTCGACGAGCTGAGCGGGCCATGGGTACCCGCAGGCAGCGGCGGGAGAGGATCCGGCTCCGCTCCCGCCGCCTCCGAGCCCTCCTGGCGGGCGGTCTGGTGCTCGGCATCGGGGCGACCGCGACACTCGCCGCCTGGAACGACTCGGAGTTCGGCTCGGCCACGTTCACGGCCGGCCGGTTCGACCTCGTCGGGGCGACCGACGGCGTCACGTTCTCCAGCCACGCGACCACGGGGGCGGCGGCCGCTCTGAACTTCCAGCTCCCGCCCACGGCCATGGCGCCCGGCACCACGACGTATGCGCTGTTCAGCGTCAAGACCGCGTCGCCCTCGGTCGCCGGCGTGCTCCAGCTCACGGCCGGGACGCCGGGCGGCACGGGTCTCGCGTCGTCGCTCACCTACGGGGTGCGTGCGATCGCCGGGACCACGTGCTCGGCGGCGACCTACCCCGGCGGCACCGCCGTGGTCGCGGACGGCTCCGCGCTCACGGCCGGCGGCGCCTCGACGCAGGCGGTGTCCGCGAACGGCGCGTCGGTCGTGAACTACTGCTTCGCGGTGACGCTGCCGACGACGGCGCCGAACACCGCGCAGGGCCTGACGATGACCCAGACATGGCAGATCCAGGGCACGTCGTCGTAGCCGCGGCGGGGCAGGAGCGAGAGGAGGGGTCGTGACGGCACTCACCCGCCGCGAGGCGCGCGCGCAGCAGAGCGGGGAAGCGGGGGCGCGGGCGCAGCACCCCACCCGGCGCCTCGGGTTCGCGCGCGCGTTGGGCGATGCGCTGCTGTGGCTCGCCGCCGCCGCGGGCGTCGTGTGCATCGTGCTGGTGCTGCTGGCGGCCACGGCGCAGATCACGCTCATCCTGTTCCGCACGGGCTCGATGTCGCCGACCATCTCGGCCGGATCGGTCGCCGTGGTGCAGCGGGTCCCTGCCTCGGCGGTGGAGGTGGGCGACGTCGTGACGGTCGACCGCCCCGGCGACCTGCCCGTGACCCACCGCGTGACCGCGGTGCAACCGGGCGCCGGGGCGGGGGAACGCGTGCTGACGCTGCGGGGCGATGCGAACGCGGTCGACGACCCGTTTCCGTACACCGTGACCTCCGTGCGCACCATGCTGTTCGCGGTGCCGGGCCTGGCGACCGTGATCGTCGTACTCGGGCATCCCGTCGTGCTCGGCGGCATGACCGTGGCCGCGACCGCGCTGGTGGTGTGGGCCTTCTGGCCGCGGTCGCCGCGACGCGCTCGCACCGAGGGCGGTCCGCTGTGAGGCCCCGCGTCGCGCTCGCGGTCCTGGCGCCCGTCTGCCTGGCCCTCGCGGCACCGGCGGCGGCGGTCGCTGCCCCCTCCACCGAGGTGGTGCAGGGCCAGGTGCTGCGCCTGGTCTCGGTCGCGGACTGGGACGCCGCCCGCGACCTGCGACCCGACCGGCCGGTGCAGTGGGACGTGCAGGTGAGCGCCGACGCGCCGGATCCCGGGGTCGTGCGGCTCGGCGTGAGCGCGTCCGGGTCGGCGCGGTTGCGGCTCGACATCGCCCTGTGCGCGGAGCCGTGGCAGGACGCGGTGTGCCCGGCGGGGGCGACGGTCTTGCGGACGGACTGGAGCGTCCCGCGCGACGGTGCCGAGGTGCCCCTCGCCGCCATGCGTGACACCGAGACCGCGCATCTGCGGCTGACGATCGCGCTCGACCCGGCGGACGGCTCCGGCAGCACCGAGGTGCGCGTGCTGGCTCACGGCGCGGGCGAGAGCGCGGCGGTGGGCTCCGACGGCGCGCTCGCGGTCACGGGTCCGTCGCCGTGGCTGCCGCTGGCGGCGGGGGGCGGCGGACTGCTGCTGACCGGGGCTCTCGTGGCGCGGGGGCGTCGCGGAGGAGAGCGCGGGGAGGGGCGAGGATGACACGGCCGTGGCGGCGCACGATCGCCGGTGCCCTCGGGGTCGGGGTCCTGGTCGGCGTGGCGCTGCTGCCCGCGGTGCAGCCGACCGAGGCGCGGTTCACCGATCCGGAGTACGCGGCGGGGTCGTTCACCGCGTCGCAGCTGACGACGCCCACGATCACCTCGTGCAGCGTGACCAACCTGCTCGGCACGTTCACGGGCTTCACGATCACGTGGAGCTCCGGATACCTCAAGCCGCAGCAGCGACTGTCGATCAACAACGTCGCGGTCGACAACGCGAACGTGACGCAGAGCGGCAGCGGCCCCTACTCCTACTCCGCGACGATCAGCTCCGGTCTGCTCAGCACGCTGCTGGGGAGTCTGCTCGGCTCGTCGAACACGGTGCGGGTCGAGGCCGTCCTGCCCGGCACGGCCTGGGTGTCGCCCGCGGCGACCCGCACGCTGTCGGTGGGCGGACTGCTGGGGCTCGGGGGCAACAACACCTGCACGTGAGGTCGTGCCGGCGGTGCGGCGTTCAGTCGGCGAGGGCGAGGGCGCGGAAGAGGTCGCGCTCGCGCAGCTGCTCGCGGCGGCTCGCGGAATCGTCCTGCGTGCGGGCGGGAACGTCGCGGCCCGTGGTGCGCCGGTACAGCTCGTCGATCAGGGCGGTGGCCAGGTCGACCAGCTTGGCGATCTCGCGGTCGTCGCGGTCGATCCACACGCAGCGAGGCTCGTCGTGCACCGGAGCGAAGTCGACGTGCTCCTCCCACACGAACAGCGTGCGCTCGGCACCGAGCACGTGCTGCTGCCACCAGACCTGTCGCAGGTAGGTGCGCGGGATGCCGCGGAACGCCTTGTTCGTGGTTTTGATCTCGGCGAGGCGGATGCGCCCGTCGGCGTCGACCGCGATCCCGTCGGGCGTGGCGAGGTGGCGGTGCTCCACCTCGGCGCGGAACAGCGCGGAGGAGGGGAGGATCCCGTGCGTGGCTGCGACCCAGGCCGCGATCTCCGGCTCGCGCCGTCGGCCGTGGTCGGTGTACGCGTTGCCGCCGAAGCGGGGCCCGCCGCCCAGCTTGGAGTCGGCGGCACGGGCGATGGAGCGCTCGCTTGTGAGTCCGGCGACGTCGGTCGCGGTGATGCCGCGGGACCGCGCCCGCATCCACGCCACCCGGTCGCGAGAGTCCGCGACGATACGGGCGTGGAGTTCGGGGGTCACCTGAAAACCCTAACCCCGTCCGCCGACGCTCCCTCCCCGCACACGCCGCGTCCCCGCACGGCCGCCGGGGATTTGGGGAGGGGCGCGTGCTGAGGTAGAGTGGGTGGCAACCGAAGACCGCTGGTCATCCTGTGTGCGCAAGCACGCAGGATCGAAGCTCTGCATCGCAGGGGCCCGCGCAGGTGTCACGAACTTCCGAGCTCCGTGCGCTTGCGCCGGAGCTCTTCTCTTTGCAGGGGGTCGGAGGCCGGCGCCCCACCACCGTGCGGCGCCTCGTACACATCAAGGAGTGACCATGGCGCAGAAGGATGCATCGGTCGCCGAGCTCACGAAGTCATTCGAGAACTCGAACGCCGTCCTGCTGACCGAGTACCGCGGTCTGACGGTTGCCCAGCTCAAGCAGCTGCGCAACAGCATCCGTCAGGACGCCGAGTACGCCGTGGTGAAGAACACGCTGACCAAGATCGCCGCCAACAAGGCCGGCATCTCCTCGCTGGACGACGACCTCAAGGGTCCGTCGGCCGTCGCGTTCGTGCACGGTGACTTCGTCGCCACTGCCAAGGCTCTGCGTGACTTCGCCAAGGCCAACCCGCTTCTGGTGATCAAGTCCGGCATCTTCGAGGGCAAGGCCCTCTCTGCCGACGAGGTCAACACGTACGCCTCGCTCGAGAGCCGTGAGGTTCTGCTGGCGAAGGCCGCGGGAATGATGAAGGCGACGATGGGCAAGGCTGCCGCCACTATCGACGCGCTTCGCGAAAAGCTGGAGACCGCAGAGGCCGCGTAAGCGACCGGCGATCTCGTCACCACCACCCCATCTATTAGGAGATACATCATGGCGAAGCTCACCACCGAGGAGCTGCTCGAGCAGTTTGCCGGCCTCACCCTCATCGAGCTGAACGACTTCGTGAAGGCGTTCGAGGAGAAGTTCGAGGTCACCGCTGCTGCCCCCGTCGCCGTTGCCGGTGCCGCCGGTGGCGCAGGCGAGGCCGCTGCCGAGGAGGAGAAGGACTCGTTCGACGTCATCCTCGAGGCTGCCGGCGACAAGAAGATCCAGGTCATCAAGGCTGTCCGCGAGCTCACCTCGCTCGGCCTCGGCGAGGCCAAGGCCGTCGTCGACGGTGCTCCGAAGGCCGTCCTCGAGGGCGCCAACAAGGAGACCGCCGAGAAGGCCAAGGCTGCTCTGGAAGAGGCCGGCGCGACCGTCACCCTCAAGTAATTCCAGCGCACCAGCGCTTCTGCGAAGGCCCCGGGTTCCGCCCGGGGCCTTCGTGCGTCCGGGGACGGGTGCTCAGCGGGGTGGTGCGGTGGAGCTGCGCACGACGAGCGACGAGGGGGCGGTCACCCGCTCGATGGGGGCCTCCGGCTCCGCCATCCGTCGGATCAGCAGCCGCACGGCCTCGTGACCCTGGTCGCGGGGAGACTGCCCGATCGTGGTGAGGGCGAACATGTCCGCATGGGCGTGGTCGTCGATGCCGACCACGCTGAGCTCGGTGGGCACGGCGATGCCCAGGCGTCGAGCGGCGATGATCGCCCCGATCGCCGCCTCGTCGCAGACTCCGACGATCGCGGTGGGCCGGTTCCGCCGGTCTCCGAGGAGCCCGGCGGTCGCGGCATAGCCCCCGGGCATGGTCGGTGCCGCGCCGACGACGCGGGCGTGGGCGAGCAGGCCCGCCGCGCGGAGCGCGCCGTGGTACCCCTCGAGCCGCTGCGCATCGCCGTAGCTCAGTGCGGCGGCGTCGGTCGCGCCCCCCACGAACGCGATGTCCTCGTGGCCGAGCTCGATCAGGTGCTCGGTGGCGATGCGGGCGGCGGCGGTGTCGTCGATCGAGACCGCGCTCGATCCCTCGCTGTACGGCCCGACGCTGACCAGCGGGCGACCCGTGCGGTGCAGGCGCTCGAGCTCGCGCGCGCTCGGCTGGATGCCCACCGCGATGATGCCGTCGAACCTCCGACCCGGCAGCACGGTCTCGAACAGCCGTTCCCTGGTCTGCGTCCCCTCGGGAACGCCGTACAGCGACAGGTCGTAGTCCACGGAGAGGAGCGACTCCTGCACCCCGGCGAGCAGCTCGGCGAAGAACCAGCGGTCGATGGGCGGCATCACGAGGCCGACGGTCTGCGTGCGTCCGGTCGCGAGGCTCGTGGCGGACGAGTGGGCGACATAGGCGAGGTCGTCTGCGGCGTCCATGACCCGCTGCCGTGTCTCGTCGGACACGTAGCCGCGTCCGCTCAGCGCCCGGCTCGCGGTGGCCTTGGACACTCCGGCACGCGACGCGACGTCCGCGATCGTGCTCATCGGTCCTCCTCGACCAGGGTCCACTTCGATGTGGGGACGGCGACGCCCGGGCTCGCCGGGTGACAGCGTAGCGGCTCGACCGTGGAAAAGGAACCGGTTCCACACTGATCCGGAGGGAGCGCTCCCATCCGCGATGCGGCGGTGCATCGGAATGGTTGCGAGCTTGTGACCCTTGCGTGTTGTGCGGGGAGCGGGCCGCCAGTATGTTGGCCTGGAATCGGTTCCCTAATCGACGCCGGTGCTGGCGACGGACAGCGGGACCCTGTACTCGAAGAGGAGAATTCACATGGCTCTGTCACAGCGTTCCCGGCTGGTCGTGCCGCTGGCCCTGATGGGCGTCGCGGGCATCGCCCTCGCCGGCTGCGGGGCTCCGGGAGGTGCGCCGAGCACCGGAGGCGGCGGAGGCGACGACGCCACCGTCACGATCTACGGCACGATCGTCGACTCGGAGGCGGAACTCCTCCAGGAGTCCTGGAAGGACTGGGCCGACGAGAACGGCATCACCATCAAGTACGAGGGCAGCCAGGACTTCGAGACGCAGCTGGGCACGCGCGCCCAGGGCGGCAACCCGCCGGACATCGCGATCTTCCCGCAGCCGGGTCTGTTCGCCGACTTCGCCGACCGCGGCTTCCTGAAGCCCGCCCCGGAGGAGGTCGAGAAGAACGCCAACGAGTACTGGACCGAAGACTGGGTGAACTACGGCACGGTCGGAGACACCTTCTACGGTGCGCCGCTCATGGCGAACGTCAAGGGCTGGATCTGGTACTCGCCCGCCAAGTTCGCGGAGTGGGGCGTCGAGGTCCCCAAGACCCTCGACGAGATGACGGCGCTGACCGAGAAGATCCAGGCCGCCACGGGCACGCCCGCCTGGTGCGCAGGCTTCGAGTCCGGCACCGCGACCGGCTGGCCGGGAACCGACTGGATCGAGGACTACGTGCTGCGCCAGTCCGGACCCGACGTCTACGACCAGTGGGTCACCAACGACGTGAAGTTCACCGACCCGCAGATCAAGCAGGCGTTCGACTCGGTCGGACAGATCCTGCTCAACCCGGCCAACGTCAACGCGGGCTTCGGCGACGTGCGCTCGATCAACTCGACCGCGTTCGGCGACGTGGCACCCAAGCTCGCCGCCGGCGAGTGCGCGCTCACGCACCAGGCCTCGTTCCTGTCGGGCTTCTTCCCCGAGGGCACGAACATCGCCGAGGACGGCGACGTGTGGGCGTTCATGCTCCCCGGCGAGTCCGAGGGCGACACGGCCGTCACGGGCGCCGGTGAGATCGTCGGCGCGTTCAGCGAGTCCGAGGCCACGCAGAAGGTGCTCGCGTACCTGTCCAGCCCCGAGTGGGCCAACAGCCGCGTGAGCCTCGGCGGCGTCACCTCGGCCAACAACGGGCTCGACCCGGCGAACGCCAAGGACCCGATCCTCCAGGAGACCATCAAGATCCTGCAGGACCCGGAGACCACGTTCCGCTTCGACGCCTCCGACCTGATGCCCGGTGCCGTCGGTGCCGGAACCTTCTGGAAGGGCATGGTCGCGTGGGTCAACGGCACCTCGACGGACGAGGTGCTCACGCAGATCGAGACCGGCTGGCCCTCCAGCTGATCCCGGGGGAAGAGGGGCCGCCCCGCACCAGGGGCGGCCCCTCTGCTCCCTCGGCGCCCACATCGACGTGGGCGCCGTGATCCGATCCGCGTGACGTAAGGGGAATCCGTGAACGCGACAGTCTTTTTCCAATGGATCGGCTCGCTCCCGCCGATCCTGCAGGCCGTCGCCGTGGTCATCGCCTTCGCGGTGGTCGTGGCGATCATCCTGCTGCTCGTGGACATCGCTCCACGCCGGGGCACGCAGTACACCATCATCCGGCTGGCGATGTGCCTGCTCATCCCGCTCGCCGTGATGTGGTTCTTCAACTCCTACTACTGGGCGATGGGGGTCGCGGTCCTCGTCGGCGCCGTCTTCTTCTTCCTGGACTACCGGTCCCGCGATGGAGCGGGCTACCTGATCCAGCTCGTCGCCTTCATGGCTCCGGCGATGCTGCTCCTGCTCGTCGGCCTCATCCTCCCGTCGATCCAGACCATGTACACGTCGTTCTGGAACTCCTCGGGCAACACGTTCGTCGGGTTCGCCAACTACGTGTGGATCTTCACGCAGTCGGACGGCATCACCTCGGTCGTCAACACCATCATCTGGGTGCTGCTGGTGCCGACGGTCTCGACGATCGTCGGTCTCGCGTACGCGGTCTTCATCGACAGGACCCGCGGCGAGAAGATCTACAAGGTGCTGGTGTTCATGCCCATGGCGATCTCGTTCGTCGGCGCGAGCATCATCTGGCGGTTCATGTACGAGTACCGCGGACCGGAGTTCGAGCAGATCGGTCTGCTGAACCAGATCCTGGTGTGGTTCGGCGGGACGCCGCAGCAGTGGCTGCTGAACCAGCCGTGGAACAACCTGTTCCTCATCGTCGTGCTCATCTGGGTCCAGACCGGTTTCGCGATGGTCGTGCTGTCGGCCTCCATCAAGGGCGTCCCGGCCGAGCTGCTCGAGGCCGCCGAGCTCGACGGCGCGAACGCGTGGCAGCGGTTCGTCTCGGTGACCGTACCGGCGATCCGCCCGGCACTCATCGTCGTGCTCACCACGATCTCGATCGCCTCGCTGAAGGTGTTCGACATCGTCCGCACCATGACCGCCGGCAACTACGGCACGTCGGTGCTCGCGAACGAGATGTACACGCAGTTCTCGAAGTTCGAGGCGGGGCGCAGCGCCGCGCTCTCCGTCATCCTGTTCATCCTGGTGCTGCCGATCGTCATCTACAACGCGCGCCAGATCAAGAAGCAGCGGGAGATCCGATGACCGACACCGTAGGCACCGAGACCCCGGCCAGCACGCGCGCCGTCACGACCGGGGGTGGCCTCGACGGCGCCGCCGGACGCGCCAGGAAGAAGCTGTCCCGTCCGTGGGCGTCCGCCGCGTCGATCGTCATCGCGGTCCTGTGGACCATCCCGACGCTCGGGCTGTTCATCTCGTCGTTCCGTCCGCGCGACGAGATCCAGTCGACCGGATGGTGGACGTTCTTCACGAACCCGCAGGTCACGCTGGAGAACTACGTCGATGTGCTGCAGTCCGGCACGACGCAGCTGACCATCCTCGAGTCGTTCATCAACTCGATCGCCATCACGATCCCGGCGACCGTGGTGCCGCTGATGATCGCGGCCATGGCGGCGTATGCGTTCGCGTGGATCGACTTCAAGGGCCGCAACGCCCTGTTCATCTTCGTGTTCGCGCTCCAGATCGTGCCGATCCAGATGGCGCTGGTGCCGCTGCTCAGCTCGTTCTCGCGCGGCCTCAACCTGTTCGGTCTGCAGGTGACCCTGCCGCTCGGAGCATCGGACGGCTACGCGCAGGTGTGGATCGCGCACTCGATGTTCGCGCTGCCGCTGGCGATCTACCTGCTGCACAACTTCATGTCGGAGATCCCCGGTGAGATCATCGAGGCGGCCCGCGTGGACGGCGCCTCGCGCGGACAGATCTTCTTCCGCGTCGTGCTGCCGCTGACGATGCCGGCGATCGCCTCGGTCGCGATCTTCCAGTTCCTGTGGGTGTGGAACGACCTGCTCGTGGCGCTGGTGTTCGCCGACGGAGCGGCCGCGCCGATCACGAAGCTGCTGGCCGAGATCACCGGGACGCGCGGCAACGACTGGTACCTGCTCACGGCGGGTGCGTTCGTGTCGATCATCATCCCGCTGATCGTGTTCTTCGCGCTGCAGCGCTACTTCGTGCGCGGCCTGCTCGCCGGGTCTACCAAGGGGTAGTCGAGACAGGAGCGCTCGCCGGAAGGGGCCGGTCACCGTCGCGGTGGCCGGCCCCTTCCGTGTGTCGCGGACAGGCTCGGCGGGGCGTCCCGGCGGCGGCATGCAGGAACTTCACATGATCGGAACGGGTGTCTCTGCGTAATGGAACGCTCCCGATCCCGTCTCATGGCATAGGGACGATCTGGGGACGTCCGCTCGGGGGTGGAGCGATCCGGTCCGGATGTTTGGGGCATCCGGTCCGGCAGTCTGCAGTGTCGTGTCTGCGTTTCGCCGTGGCAGGAGTGTGCCGCGGCGGCGCGTCCGCAGCGAGAGCTGATGTCGGAAGCCAGAAAGACACAACAACAGATGAACATCGTGGGGAATCGCGCGCGCGCCTGGGGAGGCCGCGCGGTCATGGGGGCTGCCATCGCAGCCCTCGCAGTGGTGGGCGCCCTGCTCACGCCGGGCGCGGCGTCGGCGGTGGTCGCCTCGGGCCCGGACGGGCGCACGCAGGAGACGGCGGCGGCGTCGTGCTGGGAGATCAAGCAGAACAACCCGGCGGCGGCGGACGGCGTGTACTGGCTGGTGACGCCAGGCCTGGTCTACCCGCAGCAGTTCTACTGCGACCAGACGACCGACGGCGGCGGGTGGGTGCTCGTCGGTCGGGGTCGGGAGGCGTGGAAGGAGAGCTACAACGGTCTCGGCACGCCGGATCAGGTGGCGAACACGCCCACGGGAACGGCCGCGTTCGCTCCGGCCGAGCTGCCCGCCAAGACCGTCGACGGCCTGCTGAACAACGGCCGCCCCGATGCTCTGCCCGACGGGATCCGCGTGCGGCGCGCGACCAACGCCGCGGGCAGTGCCTGGCAGGAGGTGCGGTTCTCGCTCGCGAAGAGCGACCGCTGGGAGTGGACCTTCGGCGCCAAGCACGACCTCGCCGACTGGGGCTTCGGCATCAGCGGCGGCATCGACACCACGGGAACCGGCGGCGTGACCGCCGCCTTCAACGACGACGCGGGCATGAACAACGTCGTGTTCTCGCAGCGGGCCACGCACGGCTACCGGATGGGCTGGGCGTACGGCTCGGCGGTGACCGGCACGACGGACGCGTCCTCCTACCTGTGGGCTCCGGCGGGGCAGGGGTACGCGACGCCGTTCGCCCAGGTGTTCCTGCGGCCGCAGCTCACCCTGTCGACGCTCGACTTCGGTGCCGTCCCGACCACGGGCACGCCCGCGAGCACGCTCCCGTCGATCCCGAGCTCGTACGCCGTGAAGACGTCGTGGGGGGTCTCGGGGCTCGCCAACGGCCAGTCCGGAGAGACGAACGTCGAGGTCTCGGACTTCGGCGAGGTCGCCGGAAAGGTCTTCGTCGGCGGCAACTTCCTGAACGTGCAGCAGACCAAGGACGGCGCGGGGCAGACGCCGCAGCCGTACCTGGCGGCGTTCGACGTGCACACCGGCGCGTGGGTCCCGACCTTCCGGCCGAAGCTCGACGGACAGGTGAAGTCGGTGCAGGCGCTTCCGGACGGCCGGCTGGCGATCGGCGGGCAGTTCTCGACCGTGAACGGGGTGGCGCAGCCGGGACTGGCGATCCTCGATCCTGCGACCGGGCAGCTCTCGGGCTGGCAGGTCAAGGTCGAGCACCGCGCGACCGGTGCGGTCCCCTTCGTCCGCGACCTGGACGTGCAGGGCGGCTACCTGTACGTCGCCGGTTCGTTCACGCACCTGACCTCCGTCGGCACGACACCGACGACGGGCGGCGCGTGGAACGGCGGCCGTATCGTGCTGGCCACCGGCAAGCCCGACACCGCGTGGAACGCGAACCTCAACGGGACGGCGGCCTCGGTCGACGCGAACGCCCAGGGCGACCGCGCGTACTTCTCCGGCTACTTCCTGATGAAGTCGTCGACCCCGGCGCCGTCGGCCGCGGTGCTGCAGACGACGGCGGGCGCACCGCTGGCGACCACCTGGACGCCGGAGTTCAGCGACGACCGCAAGGACGAGAACGGCGCGTACGTCAACGCGGTGTGGCAGCTCGGCATCATCGAGGTCGGCGGGCGCGTGTGGATGGGCGGCTCGCAGCACTCGATGTTCTCGTACGACCGGAACACGCTCCAGCGCGTGGGCGGTTGGATCACGCAGGTGGGCGGCGACATGCAGACGGTCGAGACCAACGGCTCCGTGGTGATCGGCGGCTGCCACTGCGGGGACTACGTCTACGACGACGCCTACAGCCAGACGCTCGTCGGCGGATTCAGCCGGGCGGACAAGATCAATCTGGTGGGGGCGTGGGACGCGAAGTCCGGCACCTACATCCCGGACTGGTCGCCGATGGTGGAGGCGCGTGCGGGGTACGGCGCGTGGGGGACGTTCTTCGACAGCACCGGCACCCTGTGGGTGGGTGGCGACTTCAACCGGTCGCAGCTTCCGGGTGGTGCGGAGCAGTGGTCGGGCGGGTTCATCCGCTTCGCGCCGCGGGATGCGGTGGCGCCGACGACCCCGGGGGCGGTGTCGTCGACCCCATCGGCAGACGGGAAGACGGCGACGCTGACGTGGGGCGCGTCGACGGATGCGGGTTCGGGCGTGACGTACGAGGTGCTGCAGGGCAACCGAGTGATCGCCTCCACGACCTCGGCCTCGTACACCGTGCCGGTGACCTCGACCGCCGCGAACTACGTCGTGCGGGCGCGGGATGCGGTGGGCAACCGGTCGGCGTCGACGGCGGCGTTCACGGTCGCTCCGGCCCCGGCGAACGCGCTGACGTTCGTGGGCAACGGGGACTCGTGGTCGTGGCGGTACTCGTCGGACGCGCTGCCGGCCACGTGGAACGCGACCACGTTCGACGCGTCGTCGTGGCCGGTCGGGAAGGCGCTGTTCGGGCGGGGCGTGTCGGGGGCGGCGACGAACATCGATCCGTCGAACCTGGCGACCAAGCCGTTGAGCGCGCAGTTCCGCAAGACGTTCACGGTGACCAGTGCGGCGAGCGTGACGAATGCGAAGGTCTCTCTCATCGCGAACGACGGCGCCGTGGTGTACCTGAACGGCCGTGAGCTCGGGCGGGTGCGGATGCCGGCCGGCGCGGTCACGCAGAACACGTACGCGACGGCGGCGGTGACGCAGTCGTCGGCGGCGGGCACGCGCGCGGTGTTCAGCGTTCCGGCCGGTGTGCTGACGGAGGGCACCAACGTGCTGGCGGTATCGGTGCACGCGAACTTCCGCACGACCGCGGACCTCGGGTTCGACCTGGCGTTCACGGGCGAGCGGGCGGCGCCTCCTGGCCCGGTGACGGGTCTGGTGGCGACGCCGGCGCAGACATCGGTGGCGTTGGCGTTGGGGTGGACGGCTCCGTCCGGGACCACGGCGGCGGCGTCGTATGTGGTGTCGCGGAACGGGGTGAAGGTGGGGACGGTGACGGCCCCGGCGACCTCGTTCACGGATACCGGGCTGACGGCGGGGACGGCGTATACGTACACGGTGGTGGCGGTGTCGGCTGCGGGGGTGGCGTCGACTCCGGCGACGGTGCAGGCGACGACGACGGCTGCGGCTCCGGTGGGCCCGGCGGTGTCGGTGCCGAGCGGGTCGGCCTGGTCGTGGCGGTACTCGGCGGATGCGTTGCCGGGGGACTGGAACACGACAGGGTTCGATGCGTCGTCGTGGGCGGTCGGGAAGGGCGTGCTGGGGCGGGGGGCGACGGTGGCGACGAACATCGATCCGTCGAACCTGGCCACGAAGCCGTTGAGTGCGCAGTTCCGGACGTCGTTCACGGTGTCGGATGCGGCGTCGGTGAAGGATGGGACGGTGTCGGTGATCGCCGATGACGGGGTGGTGCTGTATCTGAACGGGGTGGAGCTGGGGCGGGCGAATCTGCCCGCCGGGTCGATCACGCAGAACACGTATGCGACGGCGGCGCCGCGGGCGACGACCGCGGCGGGGGCGCGGGTGACGTTCCAGGTTCCGGCGACGCTGGTGAAGGAGGGGACCAACGTGCTGGCCGCGTCGGTCCACGCCAACTACCGCGGCACACCCGACCTCACCTTCGACGCCGCACTCACCATGCCGCGATAACCGCCACGGGCGGGGTCGGGTGCCTCCGGGTGCCCGGCCCCGTCCGCATCGCAAATCGATCCGGGATTCCGGCGTAATGAATCGGGCGTCGAAACGTCTCATGGTATGGGGACGTTCGCAGCGGGGGTGAGCTGAGCCGGAGGCATCTGCCTGCCGCCTCACCCGCGCCCGGATTCGGTCGTGGGTGCAGTGCGCCGATACGCAACGACGGACACGAAGGAATCCGATGTATCTGAAGGGAACTCGAGCGCGCACCTGGGGGATGCGCGCTCTGGTGGGGGCGGCGATCGCCGCCACCGCATTCACGACCTCGCTGGTGACCGCCGCCTCGGCGGGCGGAGCGGTGTTCGAGATGATGACCGCGCATGCGCCGGCGGCGAAGGGGGCGAAGATGGTCACGATCCACAGCGGGTCGACGTGGGCGTGGCGGTACTCGACCCAGGCTCTGCCCGACGACTGGAACGGCGTGGACTACGACGCCGCCGGGTGGAACAGCGGGCCGGGTCTCCTCGGCCGCGGCGTCACGGGGGAGACCACGAACATCGACCCCACGAGCCCGTGGACGACAACGGATCCATCGTGGTGGCGGGGTGCCACTGCGGCGACCACGCCTACCAGGACAAGTACCTGAAGAAGGAGATCACGGACCCGTGGACCGAGGTCGACAAGATCAACTACGCCGGTGCCTGGGATGCGGCGACGGGCAAGTACATCCCCGACTGGTCCCCGGTCGTGCAGTCGCGCGCGGGGCAGGGCGTGTGGGGCTCGTTCTTCGACAGCACCGGCGCGCTCTGGATCGGTGGTGATCTGACCGACTCCATGCGGGCGGGGCAGGTCAACCAGTGGTCCGGCGGTTTCATCCGGTTCGCGCCGCGGGATTCCGTGGCTCCGTCGACGCCGGGCGCGATCTCGTCGACGCCGAACGCGGATGGGGCGACCGCGACGCTCGCGTGGGGGGCATCCTCCGATGCGGGTTCCGGTGTGACGTACGAGGTGCTGCGTGGCAACCGGGTGATCGCGTCGACGACGGCGACGAACCTGACGGTCCCGGTTCCTGCCGAGGCGACGACCTACGTCGTGCGGGCGCGGGATGTCACGGGCAACCGCTCGGCGTCCACGGCGGTGTTCACTCTGCAGCCGGCGTCCCCGAACGCGTTGACCTTCGTGACGAACGGGGACTCGTGGTCGTGGCGGTACTCGTCGGATGCGCTGCCGGCGGACTGGAACGCGGCGACCTTCGACGCGTCGTCGTGGGCGGTCGGAAAGGGCCTGTTCGCGCGGGGCGTGTCGGGGGCGGCGACGAACATCGATCCCTCGAACCTGGCGACCAAGCCGCTGAGCGCGCAGTTCCGCAAGACGTTCACGGTGGACGACCCGACGACGGTGGTGAACGGGAAGGTCTCGGTGATCGCGAATGATGGTGTGGTCGTGTACCTGAACGGGGTGGAGCTCGGTCGGGTGCGGATGCCCGCGGGGGCGATCACGCAGAACACGTTGGCGAACGGCGTGGTCTCGAACGCGACCGCCGTCAGTAACCGGGTCGTCTTCGATGTCCCGGCCGGCGCGCTGGTGGCGGGCACGAACGTGATCACTGCGTCGGTGCACGCGAGCTACCGTGCCACGACCGATCTCAGTTTCGACCTGGCGTTCACGGCGGAGCGGGGCACGGCTCCGGCTCCCGCACCGGGCCCGGTGACGGGTCTGGTGGCGACGACGGCGCAGACGTCGGTGGCGTTGGGGTGGACGGCTCCGTCCGGGACCACGGCGGCGGCGTCGTATGTGGTGTCGCGGAACGGGGTGAAGGTGGGCACGGTGACGGCTCCGGCGACGACGTTCACGGATACCGGGCTGACGGCGGGGACGGCGTATACGTATGCGGTGACGGCGGTGTCGGCTGCGGGGGTGGCGTCGACTCCGGTGACGGTGCAGGCGACGACGACGGCTGCGGCTCCGGTGGGCCCGGCGGTGTCGGTGCCGAGCGGGTCGTCGTGGTCGTGGCGGTACTCGGCGGATGCGTTGCCGGGGGACTGGAACACGGTCGGGTTCGATGCGTCGTCGTGGGCGGTCGGCAAGGGCGTGCTGGGGCGGGGGGCGACGGTGGCGACGAACATCGATCCGTCGAGCCTGGCCACGAAGCCGTTGAGTGCGCAGTTCCGGACGTCGTTCACCGTGTCGGATGCGGCGTCGGTGAAGGACGGGACGGTGTCGGTGATCGCCGATGACGGGGTGGTGCTGTATCTGAACGGGGTGGAGCTGGGGCGGGCGAATCTGCCCGCCGGGTCGATCACGCAGAACACGTATGCGACGGCGGCGCCGCGGGCGACGACCGCGGCGGGCGCGCGGGTGACGTTCCAGGTTCCGGCGACGCTGGTGAAGGAGGGGGCCAACGTGCTCGCCGCGTCGGTCCACGCCAACTACCGCGGCACACCCGACCTCACCTTCGACGCCGCACTCACCATGCCGCGATAACTGCCACGGACACGCGCCGCGGCATCCGCCGCGGTCGTGAGGAGGAACAGAAGCCGAAGCCGAGGGGGCACACGGAGGGGCCGGACACCACCAGGTGCCCGGCCCCTTCGGTCATACCCGTGCCGGTTCAGCGGGAGCGGCCGTCTCTCCACGCCACCGCGTCGCGAGGTGAGTCGACCAGCACCGCGTCGATGCCCAGGCGACCGAGCTCGCGGTACCGCTCCGCGTCCGTCACGCCGATCACCATCAGGTTCACGCGGTCCTTCGGGTCGAGACACGCGACCGACTCGCGGTCCCACGGCGTCACCTCCACCTCGGTCGTCGCGGTGCCCGAGGTGAACGTCTCGCTCACGGCGACCGTCCGCCTGTCCTCGAACGCCATCCACGTCCCCGCGGCCGGAGGCGCGTCGCAGTGGTGGGCCAGGGCGATCTCGAGCAGCCGCTCGCGCGTGAGGTCGCGGTCCTCGGCGACCTGCACGTCTCCGGCCGCCCTGGCCGCGCCGCTCGCTACCGCGTCGGTGGAGTACACGACCGTGTTCGCCGTGCGACGGGTCTCGCGCAGCACGGCGAGCACGGCCTGCACGAGCGGCTCCGGGTTCGCCTGCTTGAGGTCGAGGAACAGCAGTCGATCCGCCGGCACCTCGGCCAGCGCCCGGCGGAGGGTGGGCAGCAGTGCCGCACCCGAGCGGTAGGGCGTGTCGGTGCTGCCGCGGGGGTGGAAGTTCCAGCCGGCGTTCAACCCGGTCAGCTCGTCGGCGGTGTGCTCCGCGACCGTGCCGGTGCCGTCGGTGTTCGCGGCGAGGTCGACCGGGCGGTACAGCACCGGCACGCCGTCCTTCGACAGCTGCACCGTGAGCCAGAGTCCGTCGGCGCCGTCGTCGAGCGAGCCGCGGATGCCCTCCAGGGTGTTCTCGGGGTAGTCGGCCGTGCCCGCGCGATGGGCGATGATGAGCGGCTCGTGGCGATGACGGTCGGGGGAGGTGCCGGCGTCGCGGGTGGCCGGTCGCGCGGGGGACCCGCTCGCGGCGAGAGCCTGTTCGCCGGTGGCCGCGGCGAGCGGCAGGAGGCAGCCGAGGGCCAGGGCGGCGGCGGCGCGGATCCAGGGGCTCGATGGTCGGACGGACATGGTGGTGCTCCTTCACGGGGTCCCCGCCGCTTCCGATGGACTCCCCGCCGCGCGGGCAGGCTAGCATCGCAGCGGCGAGCACCCGGTATACCCGCCACGACGGGCAGCTCGTCGGCGTCGTCACACCCGCGTGGGCGCCGTGGTGCCGCCGTATTCTGGGCTCATGGCCTACGCAGAATCGATCGTCGACCTGGTCGGCGACACGCCCCTCGTGAAGCTCCAGCGCGTCACGGAGGGCATCGCGTGCACGGTGCTCGTCAAGCTCGAGTACCTCAACCCCGGCGGGTCGGCGAAGGACCGCATCGCGACCCGGATCATCGACGCGGCCGAGGCCAACGGCGACCTCGCCCCCGGCGGCACGATCGTCGAGCCCACCAGCGGCAACACCGGGGTGGGCCTCGCCCTGGTCGCCCAGCAGCGCGGCTACCGGTGCGTGTTCGTCGTGCCGGACAAGGTCGGCGAGGACAAGATCGACGTGCTCCGCGCGTACGGGGCCGAGGTCGTGGTCACGCCCACCTCGGTCGCCGCCGACAGCCCCGAGTCGTACTACAGCGTCAGCGACCGGCTGGCGCGGGAGATCCCCGGGGCGTTCAAGCCGAACCAGTACGAGAACCCGAACGGTCCGCGCAGCCACTACGAGACGACCGGGCCGGAGATCTGGCGCGACACCGAGGGCGCGGTCACGCACTTCGTCGCCGGAGTGGGCACGGGCGGCACCATCACGGGCACGGGCCGCTACCTGCGCGAGGTGTCGGACGGCCGCGTGCGCATCGTCGGCGTCGACCCCGAGGGCAGCGTCTACAGCGGAGGCACCGGGCGGCCGTACCTGGTCGAAGGCGTGGGGGAGGACATCTGGCCCGGCGCCTACGACCCCTCCGTGCCGCACGAGATCGTGGCCGTGAGCGACGCCGAGGCCTTCGCGATGACTCGACGGCTGGCGCGCGAGGAGGGCATCCTCGTCGGCGGGTCGAGCGGCATGGCCGTGGTCGGCGCCCTGCGGGTGGCCCGCGACCTGCCCGCGGAGGCGGTGATGGTCGTGCTGCTGCCCGACGGGGGGCGCGGCTACCTCGGAAAGATCTTCAACGACGGCTGGATGCGCTCGTACGGCTTCAGCGAGGTGGAGGAGGGCGAGACCGTCGCGGACGTGCTGGCCGCCCGCCCGTCGCGGACGGGACACGGGCTGCCCGACCTCGTCCACGCGCATCCCACCGACACCGTGCTGGAGGCGATCCGCATGATGACGGAGTACGACGTGTCGCAGCTCGTCGTGCTGAGCGCCGAGCCGCCTGTGATGATGGGTGAGGTCGTGGGCACCGTCGACGAGAAGGGCCTGCTCGACCTGCTGTTCCGCGGCGACGCCGAGCCCAGCGATGCGGTCGGTGCGCACGTGGGGGAGCGGCTGCCGCTGGTCGGCATCCACGCGCCGGTCGCGCAGGCCAGGGCGGCCCTCGCCGAGGCCGACGCGCTGCTGGTGACGGAAGACGGCAAGCCGCACACGGTGCTCACCCGGCAGGACCTGCTGGCGTACCTGTCGCGCTGACGCGGGGCGTAACAGGGGCCGTCGGCGCGCGAAGCCCGGTCGTAGGCTGAGGACATGTCCGAGCACGCCTTCGCCACCCGAGCCATCCACGCGGGCCAAGCGCCCGACCCGACCACCGGGGCGATCATCCCGCCGATCTATCAGTCCTCGACCCACGTGCAGGACGGCATCGGCGGCTTCCGCGACGGCTACGAGTACAACCGCGCGGGCAACCCGACGCGGTCGTCGCTGGAGACGCAGCTCGCGGCTCTGGAGGGCGGCGTGAGTGCGCTGTCGTTCGCGTCGGGGCTCGCCGCGGAGGATGCGCTGCTGCGCGGCGTCCTGAAGCCGGGCGACCACGTGCTGCTCGGCAACGACGTCTACGGCGGGACCTACCGTCTGCTGACGAAGGTGCTGGCGCCGTGGGGCATCGTCACCACGACCGCCGAGCTGTCCGACCCGGATGCTCTCCGGGCGGCGATCCGCCCCGAGACGCGGATCGTCTGGCTGGAGACGCCGAGCAACCCGCTGCTGAAGGTGGTCGACATCGCGCTGATCGTCGAGATCGCCCACGCGGCCGGGGTGCTCGTGGTGGTGGACAACACGTTCGCGTCGCCCGCGCTGCAGCAGCCGCTGGCGCTCGGCGCCGACCTGGTCGTGCACTCCACCACGAAGTACCTCGGCGGGCACTCCGATGTGCTCGGCGGGGCCGTGGTGTTCGGCGACGACCGCTTCGTGGAGCCGGTCAAGTTCCAGCAGTTCGCGGTGGGTGCGGTCTCGGCGCCGCTGGACGCCTGGCTCACCACCCGCGGCATCAAGACCCTCGCGGTGCGCATGCGGCAGCACTCCGAGAACGCCCAGGCGATCGCGGAGTGGGCGGCCGCGCGACCGGAGTTCGCCGAGGTGTACTACCCGGGCCTGTCGTCGCACCCGGGTCACGCGGTGGCGGCGCGGCAGATGAGCGGCTTCGGCGGCATGCTGTCGCTCGGGCTCGCGGCCGGTGCCGAGGCGGCGCGGTCGTTCGCGGAGAGCACGAGCGTGTTCCAGCTGGCCGAGTCGCTCGGCGGGGTCGAGTCGCTGATCGGATACCCGCCGGAGATGACGCACGCCTCGGTGCGCGGGACCGAGCTCGCGGTGCCCGAGAACGTGGTGCGGCTGTCGGTCGGCATCGAGGACGTCACGGATCTGATCGCGGATCTCGAGGAGGGCCTCGCGCGCCTCGGCTGACCGGCCTCAGCACTCCCCGTACGGGATCGACGACGCACCCCCGGAGCGCTCCGGGGGTGCGTTTGCCGTCCCGCTGGACGAGGCGGCGACGGTAGCATGAAGGGTTCCCCTGGCCGAATCGATTCGACCACGCTCCGCCGATTCTGGAAGGACCTCGTGTCCGACGCCCCTCGCACCGACAGCACTCCGACCACCCCCGGGCCCGCGCCCGAACGCACCGCGACCGGCAGCATCCGCACCTCGTCGCCCACCGGCGCCATCCGCACGCTCGGATCGAACCCGGCCACCGCGCCGATCATGCTGCACCCGGGCGACGCGATCCCGCTCGGACGTCGCACGCTCACGATCATCCTGCTCGGAGCCCTCACGGCCCTCGGGCCGTTCACGATCGACCTCTACCTGCCCGCGTTCCCCGTGCTGGAGGAGGACTTCCAGACCACGGCCGCCGCGATCCAGCTCACCCTGACCGGCACCATGATCGGCTTCGCGCTGGGTCAGCTCATCGTCGGACCGCTCAGCGACAAGATCGGCCGCCGCACTCCGCTCATCGCCGTGACCGCGCTGCACGTGCTGGCCAGCCTCGGTGCCGCGTTCGCCCCCGACCTGCCGCTGCTCGGTGCTGCCCGGGTGCTGATGGGCATCGGCGCCGCGGCGGGCGGTGTGGTCGCGATGGCCGTGGTGCGCGACCTGTTCGGCGGGCGACGCCTGGTGGTGATGCTCTCGCGGCTCGCGCTCGTGTCCGGCGTGGCACCCGTGATCGCCCCGCTGATCGGCTCGTGGCTGCTGACGCTCATGCCCTGGCGCGGCATTTTCGGCGTGCTCGCGGCCTACGGCGTGGTGATGCTCGTGTCGACGGTGCTGTTCATCCGGGAGACCCTCCCGGTCGCGCGACGCAAGGACCCCGGTGGCGCGACCATGCGCGAGCGGTACCGGTCCGTGCTGACCGACCGGGTGTTCCTCGGGGTGCTCGTGATCGGCGGCATGACGTTCTCCGGCCTGTTCTCGTACCTGTCGGCGTCGCCGTTCCTGTTCCAGGTGACGCACGGGCTCGACCCGCAGCAGTACGGGCTGCTGTTCGCGGTGAACTCCCTCGGCGTCGTGATCGGCGTGCAGACCGCGTCGCGCCTCGCCGCGCGCTTCGGGCCGCAGTGGGTCATGGCGTACTCCACCGCGGTGCTGCTGCTCGCCGCCTCCGCCATCGTCATCACCGACCAGCTCGGCCTCGGCCTGTGGGGGACCGTGATCCCGCTGTTCGTGTTCATGACCGCCTGCGGCTTCACGTTCCCGAACGTGCAGGTGCTCGCGCTCGACCGTCACGGCAAGGCCGCAGGCACCGCCGCGTCGATCATCGGCGCGACGAACTTCGGCGTCGCGGGGCTCATCTCGCCGCTGGTGGGCTGGATCTCGCAGGACGCGGGGATCACCGCGACCACCATGGCCTCGGTCATGGTGGGCTGCGCCGCGGTGGGCATCCTCGCCCTGTGGTTCGTGGTGCGCCCGCGCACCGTCGGCATGCTGACGCCCTGAGGTCGCACGAGCATCGGTCAGAATAGGACGATGAATCGACGGATGCTGCTCTGGTGGGGCGTCGCCTGCCTGCTCCTGGCCACCGCACTGGGCGCGGTCGTCGTGCTCACCTCCCCGCAGACCTTCGGGTTCGACCGGTGGTGGAACGAGACGATCGTGCGCATCCGTGCCGACTGGATGCTCGACTTCGCCCTGGTGCTGAACTGGATCGGCGGCGGCTGGGTCGCCATCCTCGGGGTCCCGCTCCTGGCGATCCTGATCCTCCTGCTGCTGCGGCGCTGGCGAGGGGCGCTGTTCGCAGCGATCTGCTTCCTCGCGAGTGCCGGAGCGGTGCAGCTGCTGAAGAACATCTTCGGGCGCGCTCGTCCCGACGACATGCTCGTGGTGAGCGACTACGGCTCCTTCCCGTCCGGGCACACCGCGAACGCCGCGACCATCGCGGTGGTCGTCTGGGTCCTCTTCCCCCGCGTCTGGACGGCGATCGCCGGAGCGGTCTGGGTGCTGGCGATGGCGCTGTCGCGCACGTTCCTGTCGGTGCACTGGGCGACGGACACGCTCGGCGGCGCTCTCGTCGGTGCGGGTGTGGTGCTGGCGCTCGCCGCCTGGCTGCTGCCGTGGGTGCGCGCCGACGTGGCGGACCGTGCCGCCCGCGCCGATAGGCTGAGCCAGACCTGACCCGACCCGAGGAGTGCTCCGTGGCGCGTATCCGCCCCTACCGGCCCACCGACCGTGCCGCGATGTACGAGATCTGTCTCAAGACCGCCGATGCCGGCGGTGACGCCACCGGCATCCTGTCGGACGACGACCTGTGGGGCGCGCTGTTCGCCGTGCCGTACGTGGAGCGCCACCCCGACCTCGCGTGGGTCGTGGAGGGAGACGACGGCCGGGCGATCGGCTACCTCGTCGCGACCGACGACACCGATGCGTTCTACGCCTGGTTCCGCGACGTGTGGTGGCCTCCGTTCCACGAGCGCTACCCGCGCCCCGAGGCCGTGGACGGACGCGAGAGCCGCCTGATCGACTATGCCTACACGCGCGAGCCCGGCGCCGAGCCGCACGCCGCCGCGTACCCGGCCCACCTGCACATCGACCTGCTGCCCGAGACGCAGGGGCAGGGGATGGGGCGGCGCCTGGTGGAGACGCTGTTCGACGAGCTCCGCCGCCGCGGTGTGCCCGCCCTGCACCTGGGCATGGATCCGGCCAACGCGGGTGCGGCGGCGTTCTACGACCGGCTCGGCATGACCCGTCTCGCGGAGACCCCCGGCGGCATCACCTACGGCGTGCGCTTCGACGACGAGGCCGGGGCGCGCTGACGCCTCCCCATTCGACGACGAAGGCCCCCGCAACGGCGGGGGCCTTCTCGTTTCTGGCGGTGACGGCGGGACTCCGGTGCTCGCTGCGCTCACTCCTCCCCGAATCGCACGATGCTCGGGAGAAAGCCAGAAGGGCCCCCGCTGGCGCGGAGACCCTTCTGCTTTCTGGCGGTGACGGCGGGATTCGAACCCGCGGTTGCTTGCACAACACACGCTTTCCAAGCGTGCTCCTTCGGCCGCTCGGACACGTCACCAGGGAACAACCTGTCCATCCTATCCGATGCGATGTGGTGCGCGTGACCGGGCCCGGGGACGTCATCCGAAGAGGCAGATGTGTAATATTGCACCTCACCAGGGTGCTGTATAACCTCAAGTGAGGACGCGACCGACACTGGGGAGGTCGCACTCCGGGGGAATCATGCGAGCGCAAGAAAGAGGGACGCCCTGATGTCGGGCGATGAGATCATCGGTGCGCGCGCTCTGCGCGAGTGGATAACCGGTGAGCGCCATCATTACTCGCGGGTGTTCTTCGTGGACCGGGACGCCCCCGCCCACCAGGTCCTGGCGGCCGCCGAACGCCGCGACGCGGTCTTCCTGCCGGATGGGAGCGAGCCGTGCGACACCCACGCCGAGGTCATCCGCTACGGGGGCGGGTGGGACGACATCGGCGATGAGCTGTTCCTCGGCCCGCACGGCGTCGAGCGCCAGGACTACATCGCGGCGGCCTTCGTACAGATCGTGGGACCGATCGCCGTCGGATTCTCCGATGAGACGAGCTGGCGGGCATTCCTCGACGATGCGGAGCTCGCTCGACGCACCGGCGTGTTTCCCGCCGCCCTGCTCGATGCCCGCGTGCTCCTCGCGGACCGCGTCGCGCTCGCTTCTCCCGTAGCGCTGATGCGTCCGAGTGCCGTCCGCGTCCGCAGCGACGGGCGGGTCTCGGCGGGCATGCAGGGCGAGGTGGTCGGTGCGGTCACCGAGCTGCCGTCTCTTCTCGCTGCAGCGCTGCCGGGGGCCGCCCTGGTGGGCGGAGTCATGCCCCGAGACAGGGTGCTCGACGACCTCCGCACGCGGGGCTGGGTCGGGCGATACCTCACGGCACTGGAGCTGATGAGAACCCTCTCCCTCGCGAGCACCGACGCGGCGGTCGCGGGCTTCGGCTGGACGCCCTTCGACGACGGGCTCTGCGATGCCGAACCCCGGACCGCCGATCCGCTTCTCCTCGAGACGGGGAACGGGTTTCTGCTCGCGGATCTCACGACGCGGCGCCGGCAGCTGCTGTCCCCCGACACGGCCAGGGTCGTGGCGGTCACGCAGACGTCCAGCGATACGGAGAGTGCGGCCGCGCGCGTGGCGCGACAGCTCGAGGTGCCGAAGTCCCAGGCGCTCTCGCTCTGCCTCGAAGCGATCGATGCGCTCGGCGTGCACTGCGGGCGGCGAGCCGTCGACTCGTCCTCGACGACAGGAGCCGTGCGGTGAGCGCGCCGCACGCCCTCTGGACCTCGATGCTGCCGGCGGACACGACCTTCGCGCCCGACCGGGTCGCGGTCGGAGCCGCGGGTCATCGGATTGCCTTCGCGGACGGCTCGACGCGGCTCTGTGCGACGAGCGGGCTGTGGAACGTCCCGCTGGGCTTCGGCAACCCTGCCGTGGCCGAAGCCGTGAGTCGGGCGAGCCGCGACGCCTCGTATCTCTCCCTCTTCCGGGCTCCGCATCGCTACGCCGAACATGCTGCGGACGCTCTCATCGACCTCGCCGGCTCGCTCCGCTACCGCCGCGTGATCTTCTCCACCTCCGGCGGGGCGGCGAACGACGCAGCCATGAAACTCGTCCGCCAGTACTGGGCGCAGAAGGGGCGCCGGGACCGGACGATCAGCGTCGGCCTCCGCGGCAGCTATCACGGCACGATGTACGGCAGTCACGCCCTGAGCGGTGACGATCTCCTGCAGTCCGTGTACGCCGTCGACCGCCGCTCCGTGCGGCACGTGTCGGCGCACGACGACGGTGAGGAGCTGGCGACCCTGATGGCACGGGAGGGCTCGCGGGTGGCCTCGGTCGTCGTGGAACCGATCCTGGGCAGCGGCGCGCACGCGCTCTCCGACGCGTTCGTCGATCGCCTTCTCGCCCTGCGCGAGGAGTACGGCTTCCTCGTCGTCGCCGACGAGGTCGCGACGGGTTTCGGCCGCACGGGCACGATGTTCGCGACCGACACCTGGCCCGCCGCACCCGACGTGCTCATCCTGTCGAAAGCGTTGACCAACGGCGCGATGGGGGCCGCCGCACTCCTGGTGGGGCAAGAGATCGCCGTCGCATTCACAGACGGCGGATGGACGTTCGTGCACGGGGAGACGCAAGCGGGGACCCCGATGTGCGCGGCAGCGATCCTCGCCGTGATCGATGAGCTGCGTCGTATCGACGTGGAGTCGGCGACACAGGCGCTGGCGGTCGAACTGCAGAACCTGGTGCGGTCGTGGAAGACGGAGCAGCTGATCGCCGACAGCACCGGTCGCGGGTGTTTCGTCGGGCTTGCCCTTCGTGACGAGCACGGACAGGAGCTTTCCGGAGCCGCCGTCCTGCGGGTCGTCTCCGCGATCGCCGATCACGGTGTCGTCGTGCATCCGGTGCCCAGTGCGATCGAGCTGATCCCGGCGTACGGTTTCGGCGCGCCGGAGCTGCGAGAGGTCGACACCGCCGTCCGCGCCGGCCTCGCCGAGGCACGTGGGGCGCTCTCATGACCAGCGGATTCGCGGGTCGCGTTCCGACTCTCTGGCACGGACCGGGGATCGCCCGTCGGATGACGCGTCAGCTGACGGCAGGGCGTGAGGCGCTCGTCATCGCAGATCCGGCCGCGGTGCTCCCGCTTCCCACCGGACGCTCGGTGCGCACGCGGACACTCGACACCGGCCGCGCCGATGTCAGAGCGGTCGTCGCGATCGCTCGCGAGATGATGGACCGCCCGCCGGAGGTGGTGGTGGCCGTCGGAGGTGGAAGCATCCTCGACGCGGGCAAGATCGCCGCGCTCGCGCTGGCCCGGGGTCATCTCCTCGACTACGCCATCGGGCACGCGCGGCTGTCCGCGCTCACCGTCCTGCCCGACGCACTCCCGCCCGTCGACCTCGTGGCCGTGCCGACGACGCTGGGGACCTCGTCGGAGACGAACGGCGTCGGCATCCTCACGAACGAACGGGGCTCTCGACTGATCGTCGGCCGCGCCCTCCGCCCCCGCCACGCCCTGGTCGACCCGTGGAACTTCTCCACCCTCAGCCCGGGTGCGGTGCGCGAGGGAGCGCTGGAGGCGTTCTTGCGCATCGCGGGTGCGGCGACCAGCGTCCAACGAAGCCCGAGGGCCGACAGCGACGCCGTCGCTCTCGGAAGGGCCCTGCTCGAGACCGCGGCGCACGACGCCGGATCGCCCTCGGGGAGACAGCGCCTCGCGCGTCTGAGCGGAGCCACGCAGCGCAGCGCGGCGCTGCGTGGAGGCGATCCCTTCAGCGCGCGGCACTGGTATCTGGCGAACGAGGTTTCCTCTCACCTGGGCGTGCGCAAGATGGTCGCGACGGCGGCGGTCATCGGCGCGGTCTGGCGCCGAATCGGAGCGGGCGACGCTCGCTGGGGTGACCGGGAGAGTCTCGCGGACTTCTGGGCGCGTGTCGCTCACGCGGTGGCCCTTCCCCTCGACCCGGCGGACGGCATCGACGCGCTGCTCGAGCGGTGGCGGATTCCGAGTCCGCCCCGGCCGGCCGCAGCGCTCCTGCACAGCATCGCCGAGGCCGCCGAGCAGTCGTGGGGCGGGCGTCGGCCGATGCTCCACGGGCTCGACGCGGGAGACCTCCGCGCTGTGCTGGGCGACGGCAGATGGAGCCTCCGAAACGCAGCGGCGAAAGCCGGACGATCGACGAAGGAAGGAGGTGAACGAGATGGAACCACGCAGTGACACGTGCATCCGATTCGAAGAGCTGGATCCCATGGAGGCCCCGAGCTGGGACAGCTTCTACAAGGGCGTCATCGGTGCTCTGATCCTCATCGGTGCGGGCGCGGCGATGGCCACGTGATCTGACTTGACGGCGGGAGAGAGCGAAGGGAGGTGAGCATGCACGCTGCGACGCCGACGCTCGAGTTCACAGAACTCGAGGCCATGGACGCGCTCAACGACGGCGATGACTTCATGCGGGGTTTCGCCGTCGGAGTGATCATCGGGATCCTCGCTCTGACGTAGGAGACGCACTCGGACGAGTGCCCAAGGAGGTGCACAGTGCAGAAGACATCGATCGAGTTCGTGGAGCTCGAGCAACTCGACACACCGATGGAGTGGTGGGAGCACGCCAGCTACATCATCGCCATCATCGGCGGGGCGGTGGCGATCGCCACCTGACAGAAGGGTGCGGGCCGCAGGCGGGGGCCCGCGCCCGCTCACACCGGGAAGGCGAAGACGAATGGCAGATCTGATCACGGAGGCGGTGGCCGCACGGCTCCGCGCGGTCGGCGCGCACGCCGTGCCGGAGGACCTGTACGCGGCTGCGGGCAGTACCTTCTACGAACGGCTCGTCGGCTCCGATCGTGCCGAGATCCGGGAGGTGCTCGCGCTCGCGCGGAAGACCGAGGGTCCGATCCTCGACCTCGCGGCGGGAAGCGGACGGCTCACGATCCCTCTGGTGCGCTCGGGCCGGCGCGTGATCGCGCTCGACCTGTCGGCCGACATGCTGGCCCTCGTGCGGCACGTCCTCCCGGGGGAATCCGCCGTGGAGTGCGTCGTGGCGGACATGCGCGACTTCACGCTCGCGCGACGCTTCCGCCTGGTCATCCTCGGTGCCACCTCTCTCACCCTGTTGAACGGGGAAGACCGCGCTGCGCTGTACGCCGCCGTTCGGCGGCACCTCGCTCCGGGCGGTCTCTTCGCATTCACGCTGGCGGGGGCCATCGCGGAAGCGGAACTGCGCGTGACGAGGACCGAGAAGATCTGGGTCCCGGGGCCGGATGGCGCGGAGAGGTATCTGTTCAGCCAGCAGATCGAGGACGACGGCTCCGCCCGACTCGTGAACTGGCTGCGCGCGGACGATCTGGTACCGGGGGGAAGGGTGACGGTGTTCACGAGCCGCCTGCAGGTTCTCGGCCTGGATGAGATCTGCCGTGAGATCGCGGACGCCGGGTTCGAGGAACCGAACGTTTCTCCCGTACGGTCTCCGCAGGGTGCGGACATCGTGATGGTGACGACGTCCGCGGTTTCCTCCACGACGATCGCGGCTGACGATGCCGTCGCCTGAGCCGCCCCACCGGCAGCGCTTTCGCGGGACCGCCCCGCTGGGTACCGAGGACCGTCCCGTGCGCTCCGCAGACGTCTCCTTCGAACGTGTCGGGGAGGACGCGGTGTGGGTCGCGTCCGTGCACGGCGTACCGACGTCGCGGGTCTCGCGCTCCGTCGTCGATCTGCTGGAGGCGATGGACGGCGAGACACCGCTCCACGTCCTCCGCACCCGCTTCGCACCGTCCGAGTCCTCGGAGAGCTTCCTTCGACTCGTCGAGCGCTTCCGAGCGAGCGGATTGCTGGAGGGCGCAGGAAGAATCCCGCCGGGGCGGCTGTCGTATCGTGCCCCGCTCACCCTGCAGGTCGCGACCCTGCGTGCGCCCGAGCTCTTCCGACGGTTGCACCGTCTGCTCCCGTCGCTTCCCAAGAGGGTGATGCTGATCCCCGTCGTCATGGCCGGGCTCGGGGCTGTTGCCGCCCTTCTTCAGGCGGCGGATGTCGTCCGGGTCGTCGTGACACCGGTGCCGCTGGCCGCCCTCCTCGGCACCGTCATCGTGCTCGGGCTGCTCACCCTGCTCCACGAGACGGCCCACGGCCTCACACTCACCGGCTTTGGCGGCACGCCCCGTCGGGCCGGTTTCATGATCTTCTATCTCGCTCCCGCGTTCTTCGTCGATGTGACCGACGGCTGGCGTCTCCGCGACCGTGGGCAACGCGTGTCGGTCGCCCTCGCCGGACCAGCCGTGCACGTGGTGGCCGCCGGAGTCGCTCTGGTCGCCGCTCTCGCGCTCCCGCCGTCCGAGCTTCGTCAGGCCGTGCTGCTGGCGGGTGTCTCGTGCGTCCTCATCGTCCTGATCAATCTCATCCCCTTCGTGCGCTTCGACGGATACATCGCGCTCATGAGTGCTCTCGACGAGCCGAATCTGCGCGAACGCACGATCCGCGATGCCTCGGACCGCCTGGTCCGGCTCCTCTTCGGGGGTGGGCGGTCGGAGAAGCGAGTGCCGCGGTGGTGGAGCGTGCCGTTCGGTCTGGCGAGCCTGTTCACGCCGTGCGTGTTGGTGTTCCTCGCTGTTGCACGGGTGGCGAAGGCGGGTACCGCGGGCGGCCCGGTGCTCTCCGTCCTCACGCTCGCTCTGGAGGTCATCGTGGCGATCACCGGGCTGACGATCGTGCTTCGGGCGCTCGTGCGCGTGCTCCGGGCCGGAGTGTCCCGAGTCCGATTCGCGACCGTGCTCGCCGTGATGACCGGCGCTGTCGTCATCGCCGGTGCCCTGATCCCCGTGCCACGCACGGTCACGCTCGGCTTCTGGACGCATGACGGCCGGATGTCGCTCGTGCAGGCCGGAGGAGGACGCGCTTCCGGAATCCCCGACGGCACCCGCGTCGACCTGATGACCAGCGGGATCCTCGGGAGCGCGGTGATCGGCACCGGGACGGTCGTGCACCGGTCCCCGACCCCGGTGACGGTGCCGTTGGACGCGCTGGTCCCGGTGTCCGCCCCCGACGTCGCCGTCGCCGCGGTGAGTATCGGCGTCGTCGAGTTATCCCCAGACCACCCAGCCCCGCGGGGCACCGGGCAGGCGCGTGCTCATCTGGGGACGACCGATCTGTGGCACGCGCTCTGGACGGCGGGAGTGACCGAGCCGTTGTCGACTCTAATGGACGAAAGGTAGGAGAAGGATGAACAGGAAGGATCGGGCGATCGAGGTCCGAGGGCTCACCAAGAGGTATGGCCATCGGGCGGCGGTCGATGGGCTCTCATTCGGGGTGCCGCGCGGGTCGATCGTCGGGCTGCTCGGCCCGAACGGGGCGGGTAAGTCGACCACCCTCCGAGCGATCGTCGGGCTGCTGCGACCGACGGAGGGGGAGTGCCTCATCGACGGCCGCCCGTTCGCGTCGCTGGAGAACCCCGCGACGCACGTCGGAGTCCACATGGACGGGTTCGGGTTCGAGGTGGGCATCACGGGGCGACGGCATCTGGAGATCGCCCGGCTGGCGGCGGGGGCTCCGTCGCAGCGCGTGGATGAGGTGCTGGACGAGGTGGGACTCGCGCCCGACGCCCGCCGCCGCGTCAAGACCTACTCGACGGGGATGGCGCAGCGACTGGGCTTGGCGACCGCGCTCGTCGGCTCGCCGCGGACACTGATCCTGGATGAGCCGGCGAACGGGCTGGATCCGGACGGCATTCGTTGGCTTCGCGGCTTTTTACGGAGCTTCGCCGACCGTGCCGGCACGGTGCTGATCGCGAGCCATCAGCTTCCCGAGCTCGAACAGGTGGTCGATGAGGTGGTCGTGCTCAAGCGTCGCGCCCTGTTCGCGGGGCCGCTGCGGGATCTCGTCACGAGCGACGCCGAGTCGCTGGAGAGCAGGTACTTCGAATTGATCGAGGGGGTGTCGGCGTGACGTCGGTGATTCGCAGCGAGCTGCTGCGTTCGGTGAGCGGCTTCTCCGTGCTCGCGATCTTCCTGGTCGCCGTCCTGCTGCCGGTGTACGTTCTCTGCTCGGATGGCTCGCACTTCGACCTCGCGGGCCTCGAGCCCGCCGCCGCGACACTCCAGGTTCTGCAGCCCCTCGCCTGGACGGCCCTCTCGGCCGCGTTCGTGGGCGCCTACACCGTCACCCGCGAGTACTACTACGGCTCGATGGACCGGACCCTCGTCGCCGTGGGGTTCCGGCGCGCCTTCGCGGGCAAGCTCGTGGCGGGGGCGCTGGTCGCCGTCGGCACCTCTCTCGTCATCTGCGTGCTCTGGACGGCGGCCGCCGCGATCCTCCTGACACGGGAGGGGCAGTCCTTCGTCCTCGGCGACGACGCCTGGGGAATGTACGGAGGCGCGCTCGTCGGCGCCGTCCTCGGCGCTCTCCTCGGAGGTGCGATCGGCTGGATCACCCGGAACTACTACGTGACGGCGGCGATCCTCCTCGCCTATCCGCTGGCCGTGGAGTTCGCGCTGCTGCGGACGGCGCCGGAGGTCGCGAGGTACTCGCCCGGCATGGTCCTCGCCGCGATCGGAGCCCCCGCGTATCAGGGGCGGTTGCTCGACCTCCTTCCGGCGCTGGGCGTCGCGCTCGTGTGGACGGGCGGTCTGGTCGGGATCGCGTGGGCGCGAGGACGCCGGGCCGTCGCGTGATCGGTCGGGCTCTGCGTGCGCAGGCGCGCGACGTCGGCGGCGACCTCGTGCTGCTCGGTGCGGCGGTGGCGGCGCTCGTGATCTCGCTCCCGCTCGCGGCGAGCATTCCCTCAGAGCTCGCGGATGCCCCTGCCGGTGTCCGTGACACCCTCACCGCGCCGCTCCACACCGTCCTGGCGACCTCCGCGGCCGTTCTCGCGGCGGTCTACGGCTCGTTCCGGTACACGGTCGATCGGCGCGACGGCGTCATCGCGCAGCGTCTGATGCTGTTGCCGCGGTGGGCGGTCCTTCTGGTCCGGCTGCCGACGTCGGCGATCGGGGGAGCGGCCGTCGCGCTCGTCGCACTCCTCGGCGGCCACGTCGTGCTGTGGGCCACGATGGGCGGCATTCCCCTGGACGCAGCGGCGGTGGGCGCCACTCTCGCGCTCGGTGCCCTCGCCGGCCTGTGGGGAGTGGGGATCGGGATGATCGTCCAGGCCCACCTCGTCGCGCTCTTCGTCACGTCCCTGTCGCTCGGGGTCGCGACGCTCGTCGCGCTGTTCTGGAGCGCCGGGGCCGCGAGTCTTCCGCTGCTCGCGTTCCTCCAGACCCTCGGGTTCGACGTGACCGCCGTCGGGCTCTCCACGGGCGATCAGCTGTACGGCCTTCTCCCGGCCGGGCTGACGGCGGCCTGGGTGCTCGCGGCCGTCGGCGGGGGGAGCCTCGCGTTCCTGAGCCGCGACGTCACGTGACCGCCTCTGACCCCGGCCGCGGTCAGGTCGGCGACGTAGGATTCCGGGGTGGCAACCCCCAAGATCGTCCTCTTCTACGCCTTCACCCCGCTCGCCGATCCCGAGGCGATACGGGTGTGGCAGCGCGACCTCGGCGAGGCGCTGGGACTGCGGGGACGACTGCTGATCTCGAAGGACGGCATCAACGGCACCCTCGGTGGCGACCTCCCCGCACTCAAGAAGTGGGCGCGCTCGTTCCGGTCGTACGCGCCGTTCCGCGACGTCGACCTCAAGTGGAGCGAGGGCACAGGGCTGGACGAGCACGGCCGCAGCCTCGACTTCCCGAAGCTGAGCGTGAAGGTGCGCGACGAGATCGTGTCGTTCGGGGCGCCCGGCGAGTTGCGCGTGGACGAGCACGGCGTCGTCGGCGGCGGAGCGCGACTCACCCCGGAACAGCTGCAAGAGCTCGTGGCCGAGCGCGGCGAGGAGGTCGTGTTCTTCGACGGTCGCAACGCGCTCGAGGCGCAGATCGGGCGCTTCCGCGGCGCGGTCGTGCCCGCCACCGAGACCACGCGCGACTTCGTGGACCTGCTCGACTCCGGGGTCTACGACGACCTGAAGGGCAAGCCCGTCGTGACGTACTGCACGGGTGGCATCCGCTGCGAGGTGCTGTCGAGCCTGATGACGGCCCGCGGGTTCGGCGAGGTGTACCAGCTCGAGGGCGGCATCGTGCGCTACGGCGAGAAGTTCGGCGACGACGGGCTGTGGGACGGCTCGCTGTACGTGTTCGACGGCCGCGGTTCCGTCGACTTCAGCGATCACGCCCGGGTGATCGGTCGCTGCGCGGGCTGCGGCGCCGCGACCAAGCGCACCGCGAACTGCCCCGACCTCTCGTGCCGGGCGCAGTTCGTCGTGTGCGACGACTGCGACACCGTGCGCTGTGCCGCGCACCCCGCCGAGGCCGCCGCGTCCTGATCACCCGCGGGGGCGCTCAGGCCAGCAGCGCCGCATCCGCTCCGCGCGGGGCGTACAGCGACCGCGGCAGCAGTCGCGCGCGCACCCGGGTCGGGCCGTCGACGCTGTGCTGCAGGCTCGACAGCACCGCACGCAGGGGTTCCGCGAGATCGTCGGTCCCCTGTGCGCCGGGGCGGGCGTAGTTGGCGCGCTCGACCGCGGTGGTGAGGCGCTGCAGGGCTGCGGCGTCCGCGCCACGGTCGCGCGCGAGGGCGGCGGCTCGCGCACGGGGGCTGTCGGCGTCCGACACCGGCAGCGCCAGGTCGAGCAGGGTGTCGCGCAGTTCCGCCCACGCGGCGGCCGCGTCGCCTCGGGCCGCGCGACGCATCCGCATCCGCCGCTCGATGAGCCGCACGATCCCGGGGAGCAGGAGCAGCACGACCACCCCGAGCGTCACGAGCGCGACCGGGGTCGGGTCGAGGCGGCGCAGCTCTCCGGATCCCGCGGACCCGGGGTCCGCGTCACCCCGGTCGACGTCGGGGCCCTGCGTCTCCTGCGTCTGCGGCGCCGTGGTCGGCGCGGGCTCCGTGATCCCGCCGGTCGCACCGCCCTGGGCCTCGCCCGCGCGGAACGCCGTCGGGACGCCGAGCGACGCGGTGGGCTCGAACGACACCCAGCCGATGCCGGGGAACAGCACTTCGGGCCAGGAGTGCAGCTGGTCGCTCGTCACGGAGAAGATCGACTCGTCTCCGCGCTTCTCGTCGGTGAGCGAACCGGGGAGGTACCCGACCACGATCCGCACTCGCATGTCGAGGCTCTCGGCCATCAGGGCGAACGCGCCGGCGAAGTGCACGCAGTACCCGGAGCGCTCCTCCAGGAAGCGGGCGACGGCGTCGGCGCCGGTGCCGTCGAAGCCCTCCTCCACCGGCGTCTCCAGCGAGTAGTCGAACTGCGCGCGGAACCAGTTCTGCAGCGCCACGAGCCGGTCGTAGTCGGTGTCCGCGTCGGCGGTCACCTCGGCCGCGAGCTCGCCGATGATCCCGGGCAGCTCGACGTCCTCGATGTCGGGATCCGCGAGAGGCGGGGCCGCGTCGACCGCACGGATCTGCTCGAGCGTCGGCGTGACGCGCGTGGAGTTCACGGTGTAGTCGTTGCCGGCGGCGTCGGACCGACGCGAGTACAGCGTGCGGTTCTCGGGGGCCACCCGCCACGACCCGTTCAATCCCGACACGTCGGTGGCGGGGTACGGCACCGGCAGCCAGGTGCTCGACATGCGCAGGATGCGGATGGACGTGGTGGCGTCCTCGGTCGCGACGCCCTCGCTCCACTCCGGCTCCCCGAAGCCGTCCGCCTGCGACTGCAGGTCGCCGCGGTCGGGCTGCCACACACGGCCGTCGAAGCGGGACAGCGTGGTCAGGCGCAGATAGGGCGCGGTGGCGGCGTCGGTGGCGAGGGTGAGCACCTCGACCGGGTTGGGCTGGCGCAGGTCGTCGCCGAGGCGCAGCGACGCGTCGACGGTCACGCCGACGCCGGTGCCGGCCATGGTGGGGGCGACGGGCAGCGCGGGCGTCACCACGAGCGCGGAGACGACGGCGGCCGCGCCGACCCCGACGGCGACCGACAGCGGGCTCCGGCGCGGAGAGGAGCCGTCGCGCTGCGCGGTGACCCGGAACAGCAGCAGCGCCGTGAGCGCGAGGGCCACGAACCAGGCGACGTTCGGGTCGCCGAAGGTCACGATCATCGGCACGGCGCCGATCACGCCGATCAGCACGGTGGCGAGCACGGCCGAGCGTTGGGCGACCAGGTGGTCGAGCAGGATCGCCACCACGGCGAAGCCCGCACCGAGGGCACCCGCCAGTGCGGGGGAGGCGTCGAGCGGCGCCGAGCCGAACACGATCTGCTCCCATGCGGCCGCCCCCAGGCCCTGGAACACCGCGAGGGTCGTCGCGGTGGGAACGACCCCCAGGATCGCGGTGTCGCCCGCGAGCAGCAGCGTGAGCACGGCGACCGCGACCGCGACCTGGGCGAGCAGCGCGCCGAGGTCGCCCAGTCCCGCGCGCCGGCGGCGGAGGAGGTGACGGGCGAGCATCCCGGTGCCCACCACGGCCACCACGATCAGCACGACCGTGAACGACCAGGCCCCCGGCGTGATCACCGAGGTGAACGGCCACAGGGCAACGAGCGCTCCGACCGCGGCGAGCACGCCCGTGGCGACGACGCGATCCGGTTCGTCGCGGTCGCGGTGCCACCGCGGCACGGTGCGCGGCGGCGGGGTCGCGGCGCGCGGCTGCTCAGCGCGGAACATCGCCCGCTCCGCTCCGCGCGGCCAGCGCGTCGTCCCAGGCCTCGGCGACGTCGGTGCCGAGGGCGGCGACGGTCCACCCGTGCTGTCGTGCCGCGTCGGCCGCACCCGGCAGCGGCTCGGTGGCGAACAGCAGCGGGGCCGCGGCTCCCGCGGGACGCAGCAGCGCCGCGTCCTCCTCGTCGACGCGTCCGGTGACGAACACGAGCGGCCCGGGCGGGGTGCCGCCGACGAGGGCCGCGAGCTCCCGGGCCTCGCCGCGCGGGGTCACCAGGGCGAGTGCGACGAGCAGGCCGTCGCGGTCGTCCTCGTGTCCGCGGAGCGCGCCGAGCAGCGTGCCCGCGGTGTCGATCACGTCGACGCTGTAGCCCTCGGCGGCGAGGTGCAGGGCGGCCGAGGCACACAGCGACACCGCGGACTCGAAGGCCGGGTCGGCGGCGTCGCCCTGCGGGTCCCAGCGACCGGCGCTCCGGTCGAGGACGACCAGCGCGTCGGGGCTGGACTCCTCTTCCTCCTGGCGCACCATCAGCTCGCCGCGGTGGGCCGTGGCCCGCCAGTGGATCCGGCGCATGGAGTCGCCGGGGGCGTAGCCGCGGGGGGACAGGTTGTCGCTGCCCTGTCCGAGGCGGGTCGACGAGGTGTGGGCCGTCCCTCCCGCCGCCCCGATGCGCACGGCGAGCGGCGTGAGGGCGAACACCTCCGGCACCACCGTGATGGTCCGGGTGTCGCCGAACGCCTGCTCCCGCTGCGCGAGTCCGAACGGGTCGACCGTGCGGAGCATGAGGGGGCCGAGCGGCCAGACGCCGCGCCGCACCCCCGTGATGAGGTAGCTCAGCTGCGCGGTCTCGGCGGGGTACTCGCCGCTGGAATCTCCGGCGACCGCGTCGGGCAGCACGTCATGCCACAGGCCGTGCGGCACCCGCAGCGCCCGCAGCGTGAAGCGCACCGTGACCCGCGAGGCCTCCGACACCGTGAGCAGGTCGGTCGAGATCTGTCGCGCGACCGTCCCTGAGCGCCGTGGCAGCCGCACCGCCAGCGCGGAGAACAGGGTGAGGGCGGCCAGGAACACGGCCATGAAGAGGAGGATGCGCGCGCCGAGCACGTTGGCCGCGACCAGGCAGCCGAACGCCGCGACGAGCGTGCCGGTGCCCCGGCGGGTGAGGAGGCGGCGTCGTCGCATGGCGGGGGTCTCAGGAGCGGGTGGCGACCGGGACGCGCACGCGCTCGGCGATCTGCGTGAGCGCGGCCTCGATGGGCTGGGCTCCGGCGCGGTGGGCGCCGCGCGCGGGGAGCAGGCGGTGGGCGAACACGGGGAGGAGCAGCGACGTGATGTCGTCGGGGATGACGTAGTCGCGGCCGTCGAGGGCCGCCCACACCTTCGCCGCGCGGACGAGCTGGAGGGTGGCGCGGGGGCTGGCACCGAGATGCAGGCTCGGGTCGGAGCGGGTGGCCTGGGCGAGTGCGACCGCGTACTCCTCCAGGGCCGGGGCCACGTGCACGGCCCGCGCCCACGCGATGAGCTGCGCGACGGATGCGGCGTCGGCCACGGGCGTCACGGTGGCGAGCGGGTTCACCACGTCGCGCTGCCGCAGCATGAGGGCTTCCGCGCCCGGGTCGGGGTAGCCCATCGAGATGCGCATCATGAAGCGGTCGCGCTGCGCCTCGGGGAGGGCGTAGGTGCCCTCCATCTCCAGCGGGTTCTGCGTCGCCACCACGAGGAACGGGTCGGGCAGGCGGTGCGTGGAGCCGTCGACCGTGACCTGGCCCTCCTCCATGGCCTCCAGCAGCGCGGACTGCGTCTTGGGGGAGGAGCGGTTGATCTCGTCGGCGATCACGATGTGGGCGAACACGGCGCCCCGCTTGAACTCGAACTCCCGGTCGACCGGGTTGTACACCGACACGCCCGTGACGTCGCCGGGCAGCAGGTCGGGCGTGAACTGGATGCGGCGGACCGTGGCGTCGATGCTCGCGGCCAGTGCGCGGGCGAGCATCGTCTTGCCGACGCCCGGCACGTCTTCGATGAGCAGGTGGCCCTCGGCGAGCAGGCACACGAGCGCGCTGCGTACGGCGTCGGGCTTGCCGTCGATGACCTGGCTGATCGAGCCGAGAATCGCCGCCGTCTGGGCGGCGAATCGCTCGGCGTCGATCGTGACCGGGGTCAGGGGGGCGTTCTCAGGCATGCGATCCCTCTCACGTCGACGCAACGATGCGCGTGAATCGATCGTACGCTCCGCGCGGCGTGCGGGACCATGCCCGCGTGGGTTCGTCGCCCCGCCGCTGGTCGGGTAGAGTGGACGACGGCTCTCCGCGTGGCGGCATCCAGGCCAATTCCCCCAGGGCGGAAACGCAGCAAGGGTAACCGGGCTCTGCTGGGTGCGCGGAGGGTCTTTTCTTTTGCCGGGCACGGTACACAGGCGTTCGTCGGACGGGCCTGCGACAATCGAGCGGTGACCGTCCCCCCTCCTTCGCGGCCGCCGCATCCGCTCGCCCGCTTCGCCTCGCCGGTGCTGCTGCTGGCGGTGATGTGGCTCGTGCAGTTCGCCGATGCCGTGCTGCCCGGATCGTTCACGGGCTTCGGTCTGCGGTCGTGGGACCTGTCGGGGCTCAGCGGCATCGTCCTCGCCCCGCTGCTGCACGCGAGCTTGGCGCACCTCATCGCCAACTCTGTGCCGTTCCTCGTGCTCGGCTGCCTGGTCGCGGTCGAGGGGGCGCGACGCTTCTGGGCCGTCACCGTGATCGTCGCGGTCATCGGCGGGGTCGGCACCTGGCTCGTGAACGCTCCAGGCACGCTCACGGTGGGCGCCTCGGGCCTGGTGTTCGGCTACTTCGGCTACGTCGTGATGCGCGTGTTCGCGCCGGGGCGCGTCGCCCATCGCATCCTCTACGCCGTGATCGCCGTGGTCGTGATCGGCGTCTACGGCGGCACGATGCTCGCGGGCGTGATCGGCGTGGCCGACGGCGTCTCGTGGCAGGGGCACCTGTTCGGCGCGATCGGCGGCGGCGTCGCGGCGCTCATCGGGCGGCGCTCCCATCCGGCGGCGGGAGCCGTGCGCCCGTGACCGCGTCCCGCGCGAGGCCGCGGGCGGGCAAGCCCGCCGCCCGGCGGAGGCCCGCGGCGAAGAGGTCTCCGGCGGCTCGGCGTCGTGCGGCCGCGCGGCGCCGGACGGCATCCCGTGCGCGCTGGCGCACGCGCGGCCGGCGTCTGCTCGTGTCCGCCGGCGTGGTGGCGGTGGTCGCAGGGCTCCTGGTGCTCATCCCGCTCGGCCTGGCCCGCGACCCCGCGCCGGTCTGCATCGACCGCCCGGAGACCTTCCCCGCGGCGGGCATCCAGGGGTGGCGCGGCGAACAGCTGGAGAACGCGGCGACCATCATCCGCACGGCCTCCGCGCTCGGCTTCGGGCGCGACGGGCAGATCCTCGGCGTGATGACCGCGATGGGGGAGAGCAGCCTGCGCGCGATCGACTACGGCGACTGGGAGACCCGCGGCTGGACCAACCCCGACGGCTCGCGCACCACGAGCATCGGCCTGTTCCAGCAGCAGGACTGGTGGGGCAGCGTCGAGCAGCGGATGGACCCCGCGGCCTCGGCCACGCTGTTCTACGAGCGTCTCGGGCGGCTTCCGGAGTGGCAGTCGATGCCGGCGTCGCACGCGATCCACCGCGTGCAGATCAACACCGACCGCGAGTACTACGCCCGCTACCAGGAGGATGCGACGGCCGTGGTCGACGCTCTGTCCGGACCGTGCGAGTGACGGCGCGTTAGTCACGGCACCGTCCGGGCGCGTCCGACGGCGCCCCGCCTAAGCTGGGGGCGTGGCGCGGAGCATCTACATCACCTCGGCCGAAGGCCATACCGGGAAGTCGACGATCGCCCTCGGGGCGCTCGACGCCCTGATGCGCGTCTCCCCGCGCGTCGGCGTCTTCCGACCCATCGCGCGGTCGGTCGCCGAGCGCGACGAGATCCTCGAGCTGCTGCTCGCGCACGACGGCGTGCAGCTCGACTACGACGACTGCATCGGCGTGACCTACGACGACGTGCGCGCCGACCCCGAGGCCGCGCTGGCGACCATCGTCGCGCGGTTCAAGGCGGTCGAGGCGCAGTGCGACGCGGTCGTGATCGTCGGCAGCGACTACACCGACGTCGCGAGCCCCGCGGAGCTCGGGTTCAACGCGCGCATCGCCGCGAACCTCGCCGCGCCCGTGCTGCTCGTGCTGAGCGGCCGCGACCAGCAGCGTCAGGCCGAGCAGCTGGGCACCACCACCGCCCGCACGCCGGCCGCCGTGGGGCAGATCGCCGCTCTCGCGCTGTCCGAGCTCGCCGCGGAACGGGCGGAGCTGTTCGCCGTGGCGGTCAACCGCGCCGACCCCGAGGCGCTGGAGCCGATCGTCGCCGCCGTTCGCGCCGTGCTTCCGGCCGACCGCACCCCGGTGTGGGCGATCCCGGAGGACCGCGCCCTCGTCGCACCGTCCATCCGCGGCATCCTCGCCGCGATCGACGGCACGCTGCTCGCGGGCGACGAGGAGCGCCTGACCGCGGTCGCCCTGTCGATCGTCGTCGCCGGCATGTCGATGGTGAACGTGCTGCCGCGGATCACGGAGGAGGCCGTGGTCGTGATCCCCGCCGACCGCACGGAGGTCCTCCTGGCCGCCCTGCTCGCCGACTCCTCCGGGACCTTCCCGCGCATCGCCGGCATCGTGCTCAACGGGCCGTTCCCGCTGCCCGCGCCCATCCTGCAGCTTCTCGACGGGTTCGCGTCGTCCGTGCCGATCATCACGACCGACCTGGGCACCTACGACACGGCGGTGCGGGTGATGGGGACGCGCGGACGGATCACGGCCGATGCCCGCGGGCGCTACGAGCGGGCGCTCGGTCTCTTCCAGGCGCACGTCGACATCGCCGAGCTGACCGAGCAGCTCGGGCTCGCCGAGGCCCACGTGGTCACGCCGCTGATGTTCCAGTACGGCCTGATGGAGCGGGCGCGGGCCGACCGTCGCCGGATCGTGCTGCCGGAGGGCGACGACGACCGCATCCTCCGCGCGGCCGCGACGCTGCTCGCGCGAGACGTGGCCGACCTCACGATCCTGGGCGACGAGGCCGCCATCCGCGCGCGGGCCTCCGAGCTCGGCGTCGACATCGCCGACGCGCAGATCCTCAGCCCCACCGACCCCGAGCTGGTGCAGCGGTTCGCGGAGGAGTACGCCCGGTTGCGCGCGCACAAGGGCATCACGCTGGAGCGGGCGGCCGACACGGTCACCGACGTGTCGTACTTCGGCACCATGATGGTGCACCTGGGTCTCGCCGACGGCATGGTGTCGGGGGCTGCGCACACGACAGCCCATACGATCCGCCCGTCGTTCGAGATCATCAAGACCAAGCCGGGGGTCGAGGTCGTGTCCAGCGTGTTCCTGATGGCGCTCGCCGACCGCGTCCTGGTGTACGGCGACTGTGCCGTGATCCCCGACCCCACGGCGGAGCAGCTGGCCGACATCGCGATCTCGTCGGCGACGACGGCGCGGCAGTTCGGGATCGACCCGCGCGTCGCGATGCTGTCGTACTCCACGGGGGAGTCCGGCAGCGGCGCCGACGTCGACAAGGTGCGCCAGGCCACGGCGCTCGTGCGGGAGCGCGCGCCGGAGCTGCCCGTGGAGGGCCCGATCCAGTACGACGCCGCCGCCGACGCCGCGGTCGCCAAGGCCAAGCTGCCCGACTCCGCGGTGGCCGGCCGCGCGACGGTCTTCGTGTTCCCCGACCTCAACACGGGCAACAACACCTACAAGGCCGTGCAGCGGTCGGCGGGAGCGGTCGCGATCGGTCCGGTGCTGCAGGGTCTCAACCGACCGATCAACGACCTGTCGCGCGGGGCGCTCGTGGACGACATCGTCAACACGGTCGCGATCACCGCCATCCAGGCGCAGAGCGCAGAGGGGGAGCGGGCGTGAGCGCGATCCTGGTGATCAACAGCGGATCCTCCTCGCTGAAGTACAGCCTGATCGACGTCGAGCGGGAGGACGAGCTCGCGAGCGGGCTGATCGAGCGCATCGGCCAGGAGTCGAGCCCGGTGTCCCACACCGTCCGCCCGGTCGTGGCCGCCGACGCGGTGCCGACCATGCTCGATGCGACGTACCGCGAGGAGCGGCCGATCCCCGACCACGCGGCCGCGTTCGAGGTGATGCGCGAGCAGTTCGCGGCGCACGGGCCCTCCCTCGACGCGCACCCGCCGGTCGCCGTCGGGCATCGGGTGGTGCACGGCGGGGCACGCTTCTACGCCCCCACGCTGATCGACGCCGACGTGGAGCGGCAGATCGGCGAGCTGGCCGTCCTCGCCCCGCTGCACAACCCCGCGAACCTCGCCGGGATCCGGGCCGCGCGTGCGGTGTTCGACGCCGTCCCGCACGTGGCGGTGTTCGACACGGCCTTCCACCAGACGCTTCCGCCCGCGGCCTACACCTACGCGATCGACGCGCAGCTCGCCGCCGAGCACCGGGTGCGCCGTTACGGGTTCCACGGCACGAGCCACCAGTACGTGAGCGAGGCCGCGGCCCGCTTCCTCGACCGACCGCTGGGCGAGCTGCGCCAGCTGGTGTTCCACCTCGGCAACGGGGCCTCGGTCACCGCGATCGACGGCGGTCGCTCGGTCGAGACGTCGATGGGGCTCACGCCGCTGGAGGGGCTCGTCATGGGCACGCGGTCGGGCGACCTCGACCCCGCGGCACTCGTGCATCTGTCGCGGCGCGCGGGGTACACGATCGACGACCTCGACACGCTGCTGAACACCCGCAGCGGACTCGCGGGGCTGGCGGGGCGCAGCGACATGCGCGACATCCTCGCCGGGGTCGCGGAGGGCGACGAGGCGGCGGTGCTGGCCTTCGACGTATACGTGCACCGGCTCCGCGCCTATGCGGGGGCGTACATCGCGCAGCTCGGCGGGGTCGACGTGATCTCCTTCACGGCGGGCGTCGGCGAGAACGCGGCCCCGGTGCGGGCGGCGGCCCTGGCGACCCTGGGCTTCGCGGGCGTCGAGCTCGACCAGGAGCGCAACACCGCCAGAGAGCGCGGGATCCGGGTGATCTCGACCGACGCGTCGCGCGTGACGGTGCTGGTGGTGCCGACCGACGAGGAGCTCCAGATCGCCAGGCAGACGGCCGAGCTGCTCTGATCGCGGCTGCGGGGTTACCCCGTGCGTGCCGCCCGCATTACGCTGGCACAGTGGCACGGAGAGGTGCCGATCCGTCCCTCGCCCTTCTCCTGGAGGCCCTGTGCCAGAAGCGCTGCCCGACCTGCTCCTCGCCGATGGAGTGCTGTTCGATCTCGACGGCGTGCTCACGCCGACCGCCGAGGTGCATATGAGGGCGTGGAAGGCCGTCTTCGACGACGTGTTCGCGCGCTGGGGCATCACCCCGCCGTACACCGACGAGGACTACTTCGCGTATGTCGACGGCAAGAAGCGCTATGACGGGGTCGCGAGCCTGCTGCGCAGCCGCAACGTCGAGGTGCCGTGGGGATCGGTCGACGACGACCCCTCGGCCGAGACCGTGTGCGGGATCGGCAACCGCAAGAACGCCGCCTTCGCGGCGTCGCTGCGCGGGCAGGGCATCGCCCCGTTCCCCGGCTCGCTCGCTCTGGTCGAGCGGCTGCACGCGGCCGGTGTGCCGATGGGCGTCGTGTCGAGCTCGAAGAACGCCGAGGAGGTGCTCGCCGCCGCCGGCATCCGCTCGTTCTTCCGCGTCGTGGTCGATGGCGTGGTCGCGGAGCACGACGGCCTGGCCTCCAAGCCCGCGCCGGACATGTTCGCGGCGGGTGCCGTCCGCCTGGGCGTCGACCCCGCCCGCAGCGTCGCGGTCGAGGACGCCACGTCCGGTGCCGCGTCCGCCGCCGCCGCCGGCTATGCGACCGTGATCGGCGTGGATCGCGGCACCGGTACCGACGCGCTGCGCGCCGCCGGCGCCACGCACGTGGTCGACGACCTCGCCGCCCTGCTTCCCGACACCCGCACCGACATCCCGGAGACCGCATGATCGACCGCGACCGCTTCCCCGTCGACCCGTGGCGTCTGATCGAGACGCACTACTCGGAGGAGGGTGTCGGCGAGACGCTGTTCTCGGTCGGCAACGGCTACCTCGGCCTGCGCGGCAACCACATCGAGGGCCGCGGTGCGCACGAGCACGGCACCTTCATCAACGGGCTGCACGAGACCTGGCCGATCCGCCACGCCGAGCAGGCCTACGGCTTCGCCGAGGTGGGGCAGACCATCGTGAACGCGCCGGACGCCAAGGTGATGCGGCTGTACGTCGACGATGAGCCGATCTCGCTCGACGACGCCGACGTGCGCGAGTACGCCCGCACGCTCGACATGCGCACGGGCGTGCTGGAGCGTCGCGTGGTGTGGGAGACGCCGTCAGGCAAGCGGGTCCGCATGCGGGATCAGCGGCTGGTGAGCTTCGAGGAGCGTCACCTCGCGGTGCTGCGCCTCGAGGTCGTGGTGGAGAACGCGGATGCGCCCGTCACGATCAGCTGCCAGCTGCTGAACCGCCAGGACGGCGCCGGTGTTTACGCGGGGACGCCGATCGGAGCCAAGAGCGGCGCGGGCTTCGACCCGCGCAAGGCGGAGCGCATCGCCGACCGGGTGCTGGAGCCCGCGGAGCACTGGCAGGACGGGCTGCGCTCGGCGCTGTCGTACCGGGTCGCGGCGTCGGGCATGACCGTCGCGGTGGTGGCCGACCACATCGTCGAGACCGAGAACCAGTACAACGCCAGGACCCTGTGCGAGCCGGACATCGCGAAGAACGTGTTCCGGGTGCAGGCCAAGGCGGGCGTGCCGATCACCATCACGAAGCTCGTCAGCTACCACACCTCGCGGGGCGTGCCGACGCGGGAGCTGGTCGACCGGTGCCGTCGTTCGCTCGATCGCGCGACCGATGAGGGCGTGGAGTCGGTGTTCCGGCGGCAGCGCGAGTGGCTCGACGCGTTCTGGGAGCGCAGCGACGTGCAGATCGGCGGGCGTGACGACCTGCAGCAGGCCACGCGCTGGTGCCTGTTCCAGCTCGCGCAGGCTTCGGCGCGCGCGGACGGGGCCGGCGTCCCGGCGAAGGGCCTCACGGGTTCGGGCTACAGCGGCCACTACTTCTGGGACACCGAGATCTACGTGCTCCCGTTCCTGACCTACACGACGCCGCGGTGGGCGTACAACGCGCTGCGCGCCAGGGTGAAGATGCTTCCCGCCGCCCGTCGGCGGGCGGCGCAGCTCAACGAGGCGGGCGCGCTGTTCCCGTGGCGCACGATCAACGGCGAGGAGGCGTCGGCGTACTACGCGGCCGGCACGGCGCAGTACCACATCAACGCCGACATCAGCTTCGCGCTGGGCAAGTACGTGCGCGCGACGGGCGACGAGGCGTTCCTGCGCCGCGAGGGTGCCGACATCGCGATCGAGACGGCGCGGCTGTGGGCGACGCTCGGATTCTGGCGCGGTGCGCGGCTGGTCGAGCAGTCGGACGCGGGTGACGGCCTGCAGACGTTCCACATCCACGGCGTCACGGGGCCGGACGAGTACACGACGGTCGTGAACGACAACCTGTACACGAACGTCATGGCGCGCTACAACCTCCGCTACGCGGCCAAGGTGGTGCGCGAGATCCGCGACAGCTACCCCGAGGACTACGCGGCACTGGTCGAGCGCACGGGGCTGGGGTCGGGCGAGGCGGAGTCGTGGGAGCGGGCGGCCGAGGCCATGTACATCCCGTACAGCGAGAGCCTGGGCATCCACCCGCAGGACTCGCTGTTCCTGGAGCGCGAGGTGTGGGATCTGGCGAACACGCCGGCGGATCAGCGGCCGCTGCTGCTGCACTTCCACCCGCTGGTCATCTACCGGTTCCAGGTGCTGAAGCAGGCCGACGTGGTGCTGGCGCTGTTCCTGCAGGGCAACCACTTCACGCCGGAGGAGAAGAAGGCCGACTTCGACTACTACGACCCGCTGACCACGGGCGACTCGACGCTGTCGGCCGTGGTGCAGTCGATCCTGGCCGCGGAGGTGGGGTACCAGGATCTGGCGCAGAAGTACTTCGAGCAGTCGCTGTTCGTCGACCTGCACGACCTGCACCACAATGCGTCGGACGGCGTGCACGTGGCCTCGGCCGGCGGGGTGTGGACGGCGCTGGTGTGCGGCTTCGGCGGCATGCGCGACTACGCGGGCGACCTGAGCTTCGACCCGCGGCTCCCGGCGGGGTGGCCGTCGCTGTCGTTCCCGCTGCAGTGGCAGGGGTCGGCGCTCACCGTGACGGTCACGCGCGAGGAGCTGCGGGTCGAGGTGCGCAGCGGCCCTCCCGTGCCCTTCAGCGTGCGTGACACCGCGTACTTCGCGACGCTGGAGGACCCGGCGGTGGTGCGGCTGGCCGACCAGGGGCCCGTGATCGCCGGGCGGCCGACGCTGCGGGAGTTCGCCGATGCGCGGCGCGACGACGGCACGCGACTGTCGGCCTCGGTGCCGGTGATCACGACCGCGATTCCGGTCGTCGAGCCGATCGACTGAGCCGGGCCGCGCCTCCTCCGTCGAGGAGGGGGCGCGACCCGCCGAACGTCGGTGGCACGCCGTAGGCTGGGGTGGTGACCACAGCCCTCTACCGCCGCTACCGCCCCGAGACGTTCGGCGAGATGATCGGGCAGTCGCAGGTGACCGATCCGCTCATGACGGCGCTGCGCGGAGACCGCGTGGGTCACGCCTACCTCTTCTCCGGTCCCCGCGGCTGCGGCAAGACCACGTCGGCCCGCATCCTGGCGCGCTGCCTGAACTGCGCCGAGGGCCCGACCGACACCCCGTGCGGCACGTGCCCGAGCTGCGTGGAGCTGTCCCGCGCGGGCGGCGGGTCGCTCGACGTGGTGGAGATCGACGCGGCGAGCCACAACGGCGTCGACGACGCGCGCGACCTGCGTGAGCGGGCCACCTTCGCCCCGAGTCGTGACCGCTACAAGATCTTCATCCTCGACGAGGCGCACATGGTCACGCCGCAGGGGTTCAACGCGCTCCTGAAGCTGGTGGAGGAGCCGCCGGAGCACGTGAAGTTCATCTTCGCGACCACCGAGCCCGAGAAGGTCCTCGGGACCATCCGCTCGCGCACGCACCACTACCCGTTCCGGCTCGTGCCGCCCGCCGCGATGCTCGAGTACGTCGAGAAGCTGTGCGCCGAGGAGGGCGTGGTCGTCGAGCAGGGCGTGCTGCCGCTCGTCGTGCGTGCGGGCGGCGGCAGTCCCCGCGACACGCTGTCGCTGCTCGACCAGCTGATCGCCGGGTCCGACTCCCCGGCCGGGTCGGAGACGGTCACCGTGGGCTACGCGCGCGCCGTGGCGCTGCTCGGCTACACGCACGGGGCGCTGCTCGACGAGATCGTCGATGCGCTCGCCGCGGGCGATGCCGCCGCGGCCTTCCCCGCGATCGACCGCGTGGTGCAGACCGGGCAGGATCCGCGGCGCTTCGTCGACGACCTGCTCGAACGCCTGCGCGACCTGATCGTGATCGCCGCCGTGGGCTCGGGGGCGTCCGCGGTGCTGCGCGGCATCGCGGAGGACGAGCTCGACCGCATGCGCCGCCAGGCCGAGGCGTTCGGGGCGCTCCGGCTCTCGCGCACGGCCGATGTCGTGAGCGCGGCCCTCGACGACATGTCCGGCGCCACGTCGCCCCGCCTCCACCTCGAGCTCATGGTCGCGAGAGTGCTGGCGGAGGCCTCGGGCGCGGGCGCTGCTCCGGTCACCGCGTCGTCCTCGCTCGGGGGATCGGCCCCCGCGCCGGCTGCGGCTCCCGCGTCGGCCGCGGCCGCAGCACCGTCTGCCGTGCCACCCGCGCCGGCCATGGCGCAGGCGTCCGCCGCGCCGGAAACGTCGGCGACGCCCGCCTCGTCCGGGGCTCCCGCTGCACCCTCACCGGCCCCGGCGCCGTCCGCGGCTCCCGCTGTGCCGACGCCCGCCTCGACCGGGGCACCGGCCGCGTCGGCTCCCGCAGCGCCCGCGTCCTCCGCGGCGAATGAGGCGGTGTCGACCGATCGGGCCTCCGATCCCGCGAGCCCCGACCGCGCCACCTCCACCTCCACCTCCGCCTCCACCTCCGCCTCCACCTCCGCCTCCGGGGGCTCCGACGCCGGAGGCTCGGCCGCCGCCGACGACACCGCGTCGGCGCCGTCCGTGTCTTCGCCGCCCCCCGCCGGCCCGGTCACGTTCGACCGCATCCGCGCGGCGTGGCCCTCGGTGCTCACCCGGCTCGAGGGCATCAGCCGCACGTCGTGGCTGCTCGCTACCGCGGTGCAGCCGCTCGCGTACGACACCGACTCCGAGGTGCTCACGCTCGGGTTCACGAGCCAGCACGACGTGGCGAAGTTCAAGGGCACCACGCCCGGCTCCGGTCCGTCCGACCACCTGCGCTCCGCGATCGAGCAGGAGGTCGGCGTCCGGGTGAAGTATCTGCCGGCACCGATACCGCAGGGGGGAGCGCCGCGCCAGCCCGCATCCTCCGGGTCCAGCGCCCCCGCCGACGCCGCACCCGCATCGGAGCCTGCCTCAGCGGCGCGAGCCCGCCCGCAGGTCCGCAGCGACTCCGCCGCGCCCGTGACCGAGTGGGCCGTGGCCGCGATCCCCACCGCGGAGCCGGTGGCCGCCGCCCCGGCGCTCGCGGTCGACGAGGAGCCCGAAGAGGTCGAGGCCGCCTCGTCCGCGCCCGCCCCACCGGCCGACGGTGCCGTGGACCGCGACGAGCCGCCGCTGCCCGGAGACGACGAGGCGCCCGCCTTCGACGACGAGCCGCCCTACGACCCGTCGTACGAGCCGGCGTACGAGCCGCGATCCCCGTCCGCCCCACCAGCGGCGCGCCCCACCGCGCAGCCGTCCAGGGCCGCCGCTCCGTCGGTCGCCACCCCGCCCGTCGTGGTCGAGCGCACCCCCGCCGCCGGGGGCGTGCAGCGCTACGGTGAGGCCGTGATCCGCCAGGTGCTCGGAGCGACGTTCCTTCGCGAAGAGCCCTACGAGCCCCCCACGAGGTTCTCCTGATGTACGACGGCATCGTCCAAGAGCTGATCGACGAGTTCGGCCGGCTTCCCGGTATCGGGCCCAAGTCCGCGCAGCGCATCGCGTTCCACATCCTGCAGACGCCCACGTTCGACGTGGCGCGGCTGGCCGAGCTGCTCACCGAGATCCGCGTGCGCGTGCGCTTCTGCGAGATCTGCGGCAACGTCGCGGAGCAGGAGCGGTGCGCGATCTGCCGTGATCCCCGTCGCAATCAGGCGCTCATCTGCGTGGTCGAGGATGCGAAAGACGTGGCGGCGATCGAGCGCACGCGTGAGTTCCGTGGCCTGTACCACGTGCTCGGCGGCGCCATCAGCCCGATCGCGGGCATCGGACCGGACGATCTGCGCATCGCACAGTTGATGACGCGCCTCGCCGACGGCACGGTGCAGGAGGTCATCATCGCCACGAACCCCAACCTGGAGGGCGAGGCGACCGCGAGCTATCTGAGCCGGCTGCTGACCACGATGCAGATCACGGTGTCGCGCCTGGCGTCGGGGCTGCCCGTGGGCGGCGACCTCGAGTACGCCGACGAGGTCACGCTCGGTCGTGCCTTCGAGGGGCGGCGCGTGCTGTGACCCCGCACTCCGGCTTCACGCGCCGGGGCTGGCTGCTCTTCGGAGTCATGGCCCTGCTGTGGGGCGTGCCCTATCTGTTCATCAGCATCGCGGTGGAGTCGATCTCCCCGCCGGCGATCGTCGCGGGCCGCACGCTGATCGCGGCGCTGCTGCTGCTGCCGTTCGCGCTGCGCAGCGGAGCCCTGCGCGCGGCGCTCCGGCACTGGCCCTGGGTGCTCGCGTTCGGCGCTGTCGAGATGGCCGGGCCCTTCGTGCTCCTCGGTCACGCGGAGATGACGCTGCCGTCGGGGATGACGGGGCTCCTGGTCGCGACGGTTCCGCTGTTCGCGGCGCTGATCGCGCTCGGAGGCGGCGACCGCGGCGTGCTGCGCCCCGCCCGGGGCATCGGTCTGCTCGTGGGTTTCGTCGGCGTCGCGATCGTGGTGGCCGGCCCCGGTCTGTTCGGCGGCGACGTGAGTCTGCTGGCGGCGGGTGAGGTCCTGCTGGTCGCGGTGCTCTACGCGATCGCGCCCTTCATCGTGGCGCGAAAGCTGGCCGACGTGCCGTCGCTGGGCACCATCACGCTGTCCCTGCTGATGATCGGCCTCGTCTATCTGCCGATCGGTCTCCTCACACAGCACGAGGTGCCGACGCTGCCCTCGCTCGGGGCGCTGCTCGCCCTGGCGGTGATCTGCACGGCGCTGGCGTTCCTGGCGTTCTTCGCCCTCATCCGGGAGGTGGGGCCGGTGCGCGCTCCGCTGTTCACGTACGTCAACCCGGTGGTCGCGATCGTGCTGGGCGCGATCGTCCTGTCCGAGCCGCTCACGCCGGGTCTGCTGATCGGCTTCCCGCTGATCATCGTCGGCTGCTGGTTCGCCGCGACCGGCGGCCGGCTGCGCCCCGTGCCGCCGCCGTCCTCCACCCCGGCCCCGCCCCTCGCCCTCTAGCGCCCGCGCCCTGCGGTGAGTCGCGCAACCGGTGAAGGGTCCGCGTCCGTCACATGCGCGGTCGGGCATGTGCGCGATCCGTAGAATGAGCGTGGGCGGATCCGCCCGTCATCCCCGGGAGTGAACGTGGCCCTCATCGTGCAGAAGTACGGCGGCTCGTCCGTCGCGAACGCAGAGAGCATCAAGCGCGTCGCCAAGCGCATCGTCGACACCCGTCGTGCGGGCCACGACGTGGTGGTCGCGGTCAGCGCGATGGGCGACACGACCGACGAGCTGCTCGACCTCGCCAACGAGGTGGCGCCGATCCCGGCACCGCGCGAGCTCGACATGCTGCTGTCCAGCGGTGAGCGCATCTCGATGGCGCTGCTGGCGATGGCGATCCACTCGATGGGCTTCGAGGCGCGGTCCTTCACGGGCAGCCAGGCCGGGATGATCACGGACTCGCAGCACGGCGCCGCGCGCATCGTCGACGTCACGCCGGTGCGGCTCCGTGAGGCGCTCGACGAGGGTGCGATCGTGATCGTCGCCGGGTTCCAGGGCTTCAACCGCGACACCCGCGACATCACCACCCTCGGCCGTGGCGGCTCCGACACCACGGCCGTGGCCCTGGCGGCAGCGCTCGACGCCGACGTCTGCGAGATCTACAGCGACGTCGACGGCATCTTCACCGCGGACCCGCGGGTGATCCCGAGGGCGCAGAAGCTCGACCACGTGTCGAGCGAGGAGATGCTCGAGCTCGCGGCGAACGGTGCGAAGGTGCTCTACATCCGCGCGGTCGAGTACGCACGCCGTCACGGCGTCCTGATCCACGCCCGGTCGACCTTCTCGTCGGCCGAGGGCACGTACGTTCTGGGCGAGGGCATGAAGAACCCTCGCGAAGCCGAGGGAGCAGCCATGGAAGAGCCCATCGTCGCCGGAGTCGCCACGGACTTCAGCCAGGCCAAGATCACGGTCGCGGGCGTGCCCGACGTTCCTGGCAAGGCCGCCGACATCTTCAAGATCGTCGCGAAGTCGGGCGCGAACGTCGACATGATCGTGCAGAACGTGTCGGCCGCGTCCACCGGACGCACCGACATCTCGTTCACGGTGCCGAAGGCCGATGCCACCGCAGCCCTGAAGGCCCTCGCGGGTGAGCAGGCCGAGGTCGGCTTCCTGAACCTGGTGCACGACGACCAGATCGGCAAGCTCTCGGTCGTCGGTGCGGGCATGCGCACGCACTCGGGTGTGTCGGCGACGCTGTTCGAGGCGCTGTCGGAGGGCGGCATCAACATCGAGATGATCTCCACGTCGGAGATCCGCATCTCGGTGGTCCTGCGCGCCGACGACCTGGCCGAGGCGGCCCGCACCGTGCACACCGCCTACGGGCTGGACGGCGAGGCCGAGGCGACGGTCCACGCGGGCACCGGTCGCTGATCCTGCCATCGGCCGCCCGGATCCTGCCGACGTCGTCACGGCGCCGTCACGCGGGCGGTCGGCCGCTGTCGGCACGGTAGACTCACCGAAACCCTGACACCGGCGCCAGGCGTGGCCTCCGCATCCCGTCGCCGCGCCCGAAGCCTCGTACGCCGTACCGCACGAAGCCAAGGAACCTCATGACCCGCATCTCCGATTCAGGACTCTCCGTCGCCATCGTCGGCGCCACCGGCCAGGTGGGCACCGTGATGCGCGAGATTCTCGCGGAGCGGTCGTTCCCGATCCGCGAGCTGCGCCTGTTCTCGTCGTCGCGATCCGCGGGCACCGTGATCGAGTTCGGCGGCGCGACCGTGATCGTGGAAGACGTGGAGACGGCGGACCCCGCGGGCATCGACATCGCCCTGTTCTCCGCCGGCGCGACCGCGAGCCGTGCCTACGCGCCGCGGTTCGCCGAGGCGGGCGCGGTCGTGGTCGACAACTCGAGCGCGTGGCGGATGGACCCCGAGGTCCCGCTCGTGGTGAGCGAGGTCAACCCGCACGCGATCGACGCCCGTCCGAAGGGCATCATCGCCAACCCGAACTGCACCACGATGGCGGCCATGCCGGTGCTCAAGGCGCTCGACGCCGAGGCCGGGCTCGAACGGCTCATCGTCTCGACGTATCAGGCGGTCTCCGGCTCCGGTCTCGCCGGCGCCCAGGAGCTGCTGGGCCAGGTCGAGGGCGTGCTGGCTCAGGGCAACACCCTGGAGCTGGTGCACGACGGTTCTGCCGTCGACTTCCCGGAGCCCGAGAAGTACGTGGCACCGATCGCGTTCGACGTCATCCCGTTCGCGGGCAACCTCGTCGACGACGGTGACAACGAGACCGACGAGGAGAAGAAGCTCCGCAACGAGAGCCGCAAGATCCTCGAGCTCCCGGGTCTGCGCGTGGCGGGGACGTGCGTGCGGGTGCCGGTGTTCACGGGTCACTCCCTCTCGATCAACGTCGAGTTCGCGCGGGACATCACGCCCGAGCGCGCGCGCGAGGTCCTGAGCGCGGCCCCCGGGGTCGTGCTCGATGAGGTGCCGACGCCCCTGCAGGCCGCCGGCAAGGACCCGAGTTTCGTCGGTCGCATCCGCGCCGACCAGTCCGCGCCGGAGGGCAAGGGGCTCGTGCTGTTCCTCAGCAACGACAACCTCCGCAAGGGAGCCGCGCTGAACGCGGTGCAGATCGCCGAGGTGCTCGCGGAGCGCCTGGCCCCCGTGCGCTGACCCGGGGCGCGGGACCGTCCCGCCCACGGGGACAGCGGGACCTGACCGTCATCGCATATCGGCATGCTCAAGGATCGAACCGCTCGGCAGGTAACGTGTTAGCCGGCCGAGGTCGCCGCTCCGCGCATCCGCGGGTCCCGACGGAGACCTCCTAGCCGGGCCGTCCCGATCGGGGCGGCTCCTGGTCGTCCCTCCGCGGGGGCGCAGGCGCCGCGGCGCGTGCGCGCGGAGGGGCGTGGATTCTGGGGGTAGGACGAATGGGTCTCGATCGGAGATCACGGGGGGCACGATTCCGTCGTGCCCTGGCGACGGCGGCCGCGGTGACGGCGACCATCGCGGGCTCGCTGGTGGTCGGGGGTGCGCCGGCGTCTGCGGCGGCGGCTCCCGATGGCCTGACGCAGGAGACGGCCGCGGCGTCGTGCTGGGAGGTGAAGCAGAACGATCCGACCGCGCCGGACGGCGTGTACTGGCTGGTGACTCCGCGGCTCGTGGCGCCACAGCAGTTCTATTGCGATCAGACCACCGGCGGAGGGGGATGGGTGCTCATCGGCCGCGGCCGCGAGGGGTGGAAGGAGGGCTACAACGGTGTGGGAACACCCGAGCAGATCCGCGACACCCCGGCGGGCACTGCGGCGTTCGCGCCCGCGCAGCTGTCGTCGAAGACGATCGACGGGTTGCTCGACGGCGGTCGCGTCGACGCGCTGCAGGAGGGCGTGCGTGTCCGTCGCGCGCTCGACACGGCGGGTTCGGCGTGGCAGGAGGTGCGCTTCTCCTTCGCCAACCGCGACCGCTGGGTGTGGACGATGGGCGGCGGGCACGTTCTCACGTCGTTCTCCTTCAAGAACCCGGGGGAGCGGTCGAAGACCACCGGCAGCGGCGGGACGTCGGCCGTGTTCGGCGTCGACACCGGCACCAAGCGCGTCCGCTTCGAGGAGGGCGATCTGCCGTACCGCTTCCGCAACGGCTGGTCGTTCGGGGCGCAGGTGTCGGGGAGTGAAGACCCGTCGTCGTACCTGTGGGCTCCGGCGGGCACGAGGGGCAAGGCGCGCCCCTTCGCCCAGGTGTTCCTTCAGCCGAAGCTCATGACCAGAGACCTCGACTACGGCACGATCGGGTCCCAGGGTGCTCCGGCCATCACGCAGTCCGCGATTCCCAACAGCAACGCCATGACCACGACGTGGGGTGTCGCCGGGCTCGCCAACGGGCTGTCCGGGGAGGCGAACACCGAGGTGGCGTCCTTCGGCGAGGCGGGCGGCAACGTGTTCGTCGGCGGGAACTTCGCCACGGTCCAGCAGTCGGAGGCGGGCGCCGGTCAGGTGGCGCAGCCCTATCTCGCCGCGTTCGCCCTCGGCACGGGCGCGTGGGTCTCGTCGTTCCGGCCCGTCCTGAACGGGCAGGTGAAGGCGATCGCCGGTCTTCCCGACGGGCGGGTCGCCATCGGCGGCCAGTTCTCGACGGTGAACGGCGTTCCTCAGGCCGCGATCGCCTTCCTCGACCCGGCGACCGGGCAGCTGTCCGGTCCGCAGGTCGTCGCCGAGCATCGGGCGGCGGGGGCGGTGCCGTACGTGCGGGACTTCGACGTGCAGGGGGACTACCTGTATGTCGCCGGTTCGTTCACCCACCTTCGGGCGGCCTCGTCGACCGTCAGCGCGAGCGCGTGGGACGGGGGCCGGATCGACCTCACGACCGGACGCCCGGACACGGCCTGGAATGCCAACCTCAATGGCACGAGCATGTCCGTGGACGCGTCGGCGGCCGGCGATCGTGCGTACTTCGCCGGCTACTTCACGATGCAGGGGGCGATCACGACCACCAGCGCTGCGGCCCTGCAGACCACGGCGGGTGCCGCCGGTGTCACGCCGCACTGGACGCCGACGTTCAGCAGGCCGATGTACGACGCCGCGGGGAACCCCACGGGGTGGGTCTATCAGAACGCGGTGACCGAGACGGGCGGTCGACTGTGGCTCGGCGGATCCCAGCACTCCCTGTTCTCCTACGACCGCACCGACTTCCGCCTGATCAGTGGAAACGTCACGCTGAAGGGCGGCGACTTCCAGACGATCGCCCAGAACGCGGACTCGACCCTCATCGCCGCCGGGTGTCACTGCGGTGATTGGGTGTATGAAGACGCCTACACGAACCCGGAGACGCCGACGACTGCCTCGGAGATCGACGACATGTCGTTGATCGGCGTCTGGGACGCGGTGACGGGTCGACACGTCTACGAGTTCGCGCCCGATCTTCAGGCGCGCGAGGGGCACGGCGCCTGGGCCTCGTTCTTCGACAGCACGGGTGTGCTGTGGGCGGGTGGCGACATCACCCGCTCGGTCCGTGCGGGTGGTTCCCGGCAATGGTCCGGTGGTTTCGTGCGGTTCGCTCCGAGGGACTCCGTCGCCCCCGCTGTGCCGACGGGCCTCACGGTCACCCCGGCCGGCGGGGCGACGACGTTGACGTGGAACCGCATCTCGGATTCGAGCTCGGTCACCTACGAGGTGCTGCGCGGCAACCGCGTGATCGCGTCGACGACGGCGGCGAGCTACACGGCGCCGGCGTCGTCGGAGGCTGCGACGTACTACGTCCGGGCGCGGGATGCGGCGGGCAACCGCTCCGCGACCACGGCGGGTGTCGCCGCGGCTGCCGACGCCGCTGCTCCGGCCCCCGCTCCCGCTCCGGTCGCGCCCGACGAGGCCGTCACCCCGGACGCAGCCGTGCAGCCCGGGCAGCCGTCGACGGACACGTTCATCGCCAACGGTGCGACGTGGTCGTGGCGGTACTCCGCCGATCCGCTCCCCGCGGACTGGAACACGGTGGAGTTCGACGCGTCCGCCTGGCACACGGGCCCCGCGGTGCTGGCGCGCGGGGTCGCCGGTGCGGCGACGGACATCGACCCGGACGACCTCGCGGTCAAACCGCAGAGCGCGCATTTCCGGACCGCCTTCACGGTCGACGACCTGACGGGTCTGCACGACGGAACCGTGTCGGTGATCGCGGATGACGGGGTGGCCGTCTACCTCAACGGCGTGGAGATCGGGCGGTCGAATCTTCCGGCCGATGCGACCCTCCGCCAGACGACGTTCGCGTCGTCCTCGGTGGCACCCGGCAAGGCGGCGGCCGGTCGCGTGTCCTTCACGGTGCCGGTGTCGCTGCTCCGGCCGGGCGTCAACGTCATGTCGGCGGAGGTGCACGAGAACAATCCGGGCAGTGCCAACATGAGCTTCGACCTGACGTACACCGCTCTGCGCAACTGAGAACGGACGACGCCGAGCCCGCTCCCGCCGCACGGGGGAGCGGGCTCCGGCGTGCCCGAGCGGGGTCGCCCGGCGGACGATCGGCCCCGAGCCACGCCCTAGACTGGTCGGGTGACTGAAAACGTCGATGTCGTGCTGATCGGTGGTGGCATCATGAGCGCCACCCTGGGTACTCTGCTGCACGAGCTGCAGCCGGAGTGGAAGATCGTCGCCTTCGAGCGGCTGTCCGACGTGGCGCAGGAGAGCTCCAATCCCTGGAACAACGCGGGCACCGGGCACGCCGCGCTCTGCGAGCTCAACTACATGCCGCAGCAGGGCGATGCTCCGCTCGACCCCGCGAAGGCCGTGTCGATCAACGAGCAGTTCCAGCAGAGCCGGCAGTTCTGGTCGTCGCTCGTCGAGAAGGGTGTGCTGGACGCGCCGTCGACGTTCATCAACGCGACCCCGCACATGACGTTCGTGCGCGGCGAGAAAGACGTGGCGTACCTCAGGAACCGCTACGAGGTGCTCAAGGAGCAGCCGCTGTTCGCGGGCATCGAGTACAGCGAGGACTCCCGCGTCATCAACACCTGGGCGCCGCTGCTGATGCAGAAGCGACGCAAGGGCGAGCCCTTCGCCGCCACCCGGGTCCCCGCGGGCACCGACGTCGACTTCGGCGCCCTGACGCACCAGCTGTTCGATCACCTCCGCGAGTCCGGCGTCTCGGTGCGCACGAACCACGAGGTGAAGTCTCTCAAGCGCCAGAAGGACGGCACCTGGCTCCTCAACTACCGCACCACGGTGGGGCGCACGCCCAACCAGATCAAGGCGAAGTTCGTGTTCGTCGGGGCGGGCGGCTGGGCGCTCAAGCTGCTCCAGCGGTCGGGCATCCCGGAGATCAAGGGCTACGGCGTCTTCCCGATCGGTGGGCAGTTCCTCAAGACCACGAACCCGAAGATCGTCGCTCAGCACAAGGCGAAGGTGTACTCGCAGGCGTCCGTCGGTGCGCCGCCGATGTCGGTGCCGCACCTCGACACCCGCGTGGTCGACGGCGAGGCGTCGCTGATGTTCGGCCCGTTCGCGACCTTCAGCCCGAAGTTCCTCAAGAACGGCTCCATGCTCGACATCGTGACGCAGGTGCGCGCGCACAACCTGTGGCCGATGCTGCGGGTGGCGTTCGCGAACCCCGATCTGATCACCTACCTGATCAGCGAGCTGATGAAGAACCACCGCAAGAAGGTCGACAGCCTGCGCACGTTCATGCCCACCGCGAAGGACGAGGACTGGACGCTCATCAACGCCGGTCAGCGCGCGCAGGTCATGAAGAAGGATGCGAAGAAGGGCGGCGTGCTGCAGTTCGGTACCGAGGTGGTCGCCGCCGGCGACGGCTCGATCGCGGGGCTGCTCGGCGCCTCTCCGGGGGCTTCCACGGCCGTGCCGATCATGCTCGATCTGCTCAAGAAGTGCTTCCCGGGCGAGTTCCCCGCGTGGGAGCCGCGGCTGCGCGAGCTGATCCCGACCTTCGGCCAGAAGCTCAACGCCGATCCGGCGCTCGCGGAGGAGTCCACGGCGGCGACCGCCGCCGCCCTCGGCATCAACGCCTGAGACCGGACCGTGGCGAAGCTCTACTTCCGCTACGGCGCGATGAACTCGGGCAAGTCGACCGCCCTGCTGCAGGCTGCCTACAACTATGAGGAGCGGGGCCAGCACGTGCTGCTCGCCAAGCCCGCTATCGACACCAAGGGCGCGGCGGAGATCGAGAGCCGCCTCGGCGTCACGCGGCAGGTGGACTTCCTGATCGGGCCGGAGGACGACGCGCGGGCGCTGTTCGCGGAGCATCGTACGCGCATGCGGCGCTCGACCGAGGAGGAGCTGCTGCCGACGGCCCCGATCGACGTGGCGTGCCTGCTGGTAGACGAGGCGCAGTTCCTCACGGCCTCCCAGATCGACGACCTGTTCCGGGTCGCGGTGGAAGACGGCATCCCCGTGATGGCCTACGGCATCCGCAACGACTTCCTCACCCACGCGTTCCCCGGCTCCGCGCGGCTGCTGGCGATCGCGCACTCGCTGGAGGAGCTCAAGACCATCTGCCGCTGCGGGCGCAAGGCGGTGTTCAACGGCCGCGTCGTCGGCGGACGCTTCGTGTTCGACGGAGATCAGGTCGCGATCGACGAGGGCGCGGACGGCTCCGCGTCGCCCGAGCTCACCACCTACGAGTCGCTGTGCGGCACCTGCTACCTGGAGGAGTCGGGCGGGCGCCTGGGGTGACCTGATCGCTCTCGCTGCCGCCCGTCTCCTCGCGAGGCGGGCGGCTTTGCGTGGTCTGACCACACGGGGTACGCTGTGGTCAGACCACAGGAGGCGAGATGGCGGAGGAGCAGCCGGCGCGAGCATGGCGACTCGTGCTCGAGCACATCGAGCGCGACCTCCTCGACGGACGCCTCGGCCCCGGTGACCGGCTGCCGTCGGAGCGCGACCTGGCGAGCGACCTGGGTGTCGGACGCTCCAGCGTGCGCGAAGCCTTCCGCGTGCTCGAGGTGCTCGGCCTCATCCGCACCGCGACCGGATCGGGCCCGCAGGCGGGAGCGATCGTGATCGCGACGCCGACCGGGGGCATGTCCGCGCTGCTGCGGCTGCAGGTCGCGGCGCAGGGCTTCCCGCTCGACGATGTGGTGCGCACCCGCCTGGTGCTGGAGGACGCGGTCGTCGCGGCCCTGGCGTCCGGAGGCGGCGGCGACACCGCGAAGGCCCACGAGCTGCTGCACGCGATGGACGCCGCGGGCTTGACCCCGTCCGAGTTCCTCGCCCTAGACGCCCAGCTGCACCTGTCGCTCGCCGAGGGCAGTGGCAACACGGTCATCGCCGCGATGATGGCGGGGCTGCGGTCGTCGATCGAGTCGTATGTGCGCGCCGGAGCCGCCGCGATCCCCGACTGGGACACGATGGCGACACGGCTGCGCGCCGAACACCACGCCCTCGTCGCCGCGATCGACGCGGGCGATGCGGAGGCCGCCCGCACGCTGGTCCGCGCCCACATCACCGGCTACTACACGTCCGCGGGGCTCACCCGCGACATCCACCCCCACGACTGAGAGGCACGCCATGGTCCAGCGCCAGCTCCCCAACCCCGCCGAGCTGTTGGAGCTCATGAAGTTCAAGAAGCCCGAGCTCGACGGCCGCAAGCGCCGGCTCGACGCGGCTCTCACGATCGACGACCTCCGTACGATCGCGAAGCGCCGCACGCCCAAGGCGGCGTTCGACTACACCGATGGCGCGGCGGAGGGCGAGCTGTCGCTGAGCCGCGCCCGCCAGGCGTTCCAGGACGTGGAGTTCCACCCCGGCATCCTCAAGCCCGCGCCGGATGTCGACACGACGGTCGAGATCCTCGGTGGGCCGTCCGCGCTGCCGTTCGGCATCGCTCCGACCGGGTTCACGCGGCTCATGCAGACCGAGGGGGAGGTCGCCGGTGCCGGGGCCGCGGCCGCGGCGGGCATCCCGTTCACGCTGTCCACGCTCGGCACGACCTCGATCGAGGGGGTCAAGGCCGCGAACCCGCACGGCCGCAACTGGTTCCAGCTCTACGTCATGCGCGACCGCGAGATCTCGTATGAGCTGGCACGCCGTGCCGCCGCCGCGGGCTTCGACACGCTGCAGTTCACGGTGGACACCCCGGTCGCCGGTGCCCGGCTGCGCGACAAGCGCAACGGCTTCAGCATCCCGCCGCAGCTCACGCTCGGCACGATCATCAACGCGATCCCGCGGCCCTGGTGGTGGTTCGACTTCCTGACCACGCCCAAGCTGGAGTTCGCGTCGCTGAGCTCCACCGGCGGCACGGTCGGCGAGCTGCTCGACGCCGCGATGGACCCCACGATCAGCTATGACGATCTCGCGGTGATCCGTGACATCTGGCCCGGTCGCATCGTGATCAAGGGCGTGCAGAACGTCGAGGACTCCGTGCGACTGCGCGACGCCGGTGTCGACGGCATCGTGCTGTCGAACCACGGCGGTCGTCAGCTCGACCGCGCGCCGATCCCGTTCCACCTGCTGCCCCAGGTGCGCCGGGCCGTGGGCGACGACTTCACCGTCATGATCGACACCGGCATCATGAACGGCGCCGACATCGTGGCCTCGGTCGCGCTCGGGGCGGACTTCACGCTGATCGGCCGCGCGTACCTCTACGGCCTGATGGCGGGCGGCCGCCAGGGCGTCGACCGGACGATCGCGATCCTGCGCAGTGAGATCGAGCGGACCATGCGTCTCCTCGGCGTCGCGTCGCTGGCGGAGCTCGAGCCGGCCCACGTCACGCAGCTGACGCGTCTGGTGCCCGTCGCGCGCGACGCCGCGGAGGCCGTCGTCCGCTGACGTCGCCGTGCCGGGTTCCGCTACGACTGCGGGGCCACGGCGCGGCGCCGCGGTGGCCACGGCACGAGCATCGACGTGGTCTGCCGGTAGTCGGCGTATGCGGGATACTTCGACGCGGTGATCGACTCCGTGAAGATCGTCGAGCCGAGGAACAGCACCGTCAGGAGCGCGGCGCCGACGATCGTGGGGTTCAGCACGCCCCCGAGCACCCCGGCCCCCGCGGTGGCGGCCGCGGTCGCGCCCAGCGCGTAGAACGCCCACCACTGCGCCTGTTCGAAGAAGAAGTTGGGGTGTCGGCTGTAGCGGAACAGCCCGGTCGTCGCGAAGCCGGGCGCGAGGTCACCGCCAGCCTGCTTCTTGCGCTGGTGGAAGTTCCACTGCTGCTGGTCGGCGACCGTCTCGCCGACCAGGAACCCGAGGAACGCGATCGTGAACAACGCGTCCCACCCGGTCAACGCGGTGGGGTGCTGGGCGGCCAGCCATGCCGGAAGGGTGATCAACACGAGCAGGGTCATCTGGTACCCGATGATGAACAGCAGGTTGAACACCTGGAACTGCCACGGGCGCATCCGCTTCCGCAGGATCGCCCAGCGGTAGTCCTCCATGCCGGTGTAGCCGCCCTTGCGGGCGAAGTTGAACGTGAGCCGCGCGCCCCAGGCCGTCACCAGGATCCCCATCAGCACGATGCGCGCTGATCCGACGTCGGCGGTGAAGGCGCCGGCCACGAAGATCCAGACATAGACGACGGGGACGATCGACCACGCGCGGTCGACCCACGACGTGTCACGGGTGATCAGCGACAGGATCCAGCACACGAGGCTGGCCAGCGCTGCGACGAGGACGACGATCTGCAGGGCATCCATGACGCCATGCTAGAGCCAAGCCAGGCCGGGTATCCGGCACCGGCCGCCGCCTCAGACGCGCGACGTGAGGGTGGGCAGCAGGGCTTCGAGGCGGGTGGCGGTGTCCTCCCAGCCCTCGACGGCGATCGACGGGACCCCGATCGCCAGGACCGGGTAGTCGTTGCCGCCCTCGTCGAGCCGGTCGCCGTAGAACAGCATCGCGTCCAACGGGATGCCCGTGTGCGCGGAGAGCTGCCTCATGCCGAACGCCTTGTCGATCCCGGCGCGGGTGATGTCGATCGAGGTGGAGCCCCCCGAGCGCACCTCGAGCCCGGGGAGTCGGGCGGCGACCGCGTCGCGCAGGGCCGCGCGCTTGCTGCCGGACGGATCCCACGCGTGCTTGGCCTCCCGCGGAGCCCGCTGCCCGAGCGCGGAGAACGTGATCTGCGAGCCGCGGTCCTCCATGATGTCGCCCCAGGGGTCGGTCTCCCACAGGCCGAGCCGCTCCGCCTCCTCGCGGAGGGCCGTGAGAGCAGACGCCTTCTCGTCGTCGCTCAGGTCGTGCGCGTACACCGGCGCGAAGTCGGCGCCGTCGTGGCGCAGGTAGCGGGTGCCGCAGGTCGGCAGCAGGTGCAGCCGGGCGAGAGCTGCGGCGTCGGCATCGGCGAGCTGGGCGATCACCTGCGTGCGGAACTGCGGCTCGTTGCCCCCGGAGATGATGGCGACGTCGACGCTGCGGAGAAGTTCGCGCAGGAGGCCGGAGATCCGCGGGTCGATCGGGCCCTTGGAGGGGGCGAGGGTGTCATCGAGGTCGAAGGCGACGAGTGCGGGCGAGGTCATGATGCCTCCAGCCTAGGAGGTCGCAGCCGTGAAGAGCGTGGAGCTGCGAGCAGCGTGCACAGGAGGGCGAGGGCCACGCCCAGGGTGGCCCCGGTGGAGTTGGCCAGCACGTCGTTCATCGTCGCATCGCGGTGGGGCAGGGCGAGGTGCTGCGCGGTCTCGATCGCGAGAGAAAGTGCCGGTCCGACCAGCAGCGACAGCGGCCACACACGGCGGGGGAGGAGCAGGAACGCGAGGACGCCGAGGGGCACGAAGACCGCGATGTTCGACAGAACTTCCAGCCGCGTGAACGTCAGTGCGGTCCAGCCGAGCCGGTGGGTGAGCGACACGATCACGTCGAGCAGATTCGGGACCGCATGCTCGACCCGGGACGGCGTGAGCGTGAGCAGGGCGAGCCCCGCGAGGAACGGGACGCCGAGGGCGAGCGCCCAGATGCGGGTGGCGCGACGCGGCGGAGGCAGGAGCGTCCCCATGCGGTCCCCTTTCGCACGCTCTCCGATACAGAGAAGGCCGCCCGTGCGGGCGGCCTTCCGGTGTCACTGGTCGGGGTGACAGGATTTGAACCTGCGACCTCTTCGTCCCGAACGAAGCGCGCTACCAAGCTGCGCCACACCCCGTTTGCAACCCTCCGAGTCTACAGGGAAATCCCCTGAGCGCCCAATCGGGGCGGTGATCACGAGTGGGGGATCAGCGTGAGCAGCGTCGCCTCCGGGCGGCACGCGAAACGCACGGGCGCGTAGATCGAGTGCCCGCAGCCGGCGCTCACGTTCAGCGGGACGCTGCGGCCGTCGTGCGTCCAGGTGCTGAGTCCCTTGGCCTGCTTCAGCGGGATGTCGCAGTTCGCCACGAGCGCGCCGTAGCCGGGGAGGCAGACCTGCCCGCCGTGCGTGTGACCGCCGAGGATGGCGTCGGCGCCGAGGTCGACGAAACCGTTGAGCACGCGCTGATACGGCGCGTGCGCGACGCCCAGCACCGCTGTTCCGGGCTCGCGCGGGCCCAGGCCCTCGATGGCCGAGGGGAGCGCGTCGAGGCGGTCCCAGTCGCGGTGTGCGTCGTCCACGCCGAACAGGTCGACGGCGGTGCCGCGCAGGGTCAGTCGCGCCGCGCGATTGTTGAGGTCGGTCCAGCCGAGCTCGTCCGTGAAGAAGCGGTCCATCGACTCCGTGTCGAGCACGGTCGGCTCGCGGTGGCGCCGCGAGGGGCCGGAGAAGTAGCGCAGCGGATTGCGCGGCGCGGGGCCGTTCACGTCGTTCGAGCCGTGCACGAAGACCCCGGGGATGCCGGCGAACGGGGCGAACGCGCGGCGGATCCCCTCGAGTCCGCGCTCATGACCCAGGTTGTCGCCGGTGTTCACGATCAGGTCGGGCCGCAGCTGCGCGAGCGACGCGAGCCAGTCCTGCTTGCGGTGCTGCCACGGGGCCATGTGCGCATCGGACACGTGCAGGATGCGCAGGGGTGGGGTGCCGGGGGCGAACGCCGAGGCGGACACCTCGCGCACGGTGAAGAGGTAACGTTCGATGCCCACGCCCCACACCGCGGCGGCGGCGCCCACGGCCCCCACCGCGCCGAGCGCGATGAGGGCCGGATGAGCCGAGCGCGACGAACCTACTGGCACGTCACGACCACGGTGGTGCTGCTGTTGACAGGAGTGCCCGGTGCCGGATTGGTCACCGCGACCGCAGACCCCGGCGGGTTGCACGAATTGTCGAACTCGTAGGACGCGACTCGAGCCGCCTTGAGTGCGGCGTCCGCCTGGTCTCGCGACATTCCGACGATGTTCGACGGCACCACGGCACCACGGCCGTTGCTGATCGAGAGGGTCACGGTGGCAGCCGTCGCAGCCTCGCCCGTCGGGTCCTGTGCCGCGACGAGGCCGGCCGCGAGGTCGCTGTCCACCTCTCCGCCGATCGCCACCTGGAAGCCCGCGTTCTCGAGGGTCGAGCGCGCCTGATCCTGCGACATGCCGACCACGCTCGGAACGGCCTTGAGCTCCTGACGGATCAGGTTGTTGTCCGGCTGGGGGAAGCGGTCGCCGCCGTAGGCCTCGTTCGCGGCCGCCTGCGCGGCGCGGGCCAGCGGGTAGCGCATGTCGTTGAGATTCCAGCGACCGTAGCTCTTCCGGTAGATGTTCTCCTGGCCCTGCCAGCGTCCCGCCCACACGGCCGTCGCGACCTTCGTGCTCGACTCGATCATCATGGTCGACCACGTGTTGTGCGTTCCGGTCTTGCCGATCAGCGGGGTGCCGTCGCCCGGGTTCGCCCGCGAGCCGGTGCCGCCGCCGCCCATGACGGTTTGCAGCGCGTAGGCGGCCGTGGCTGCGACCTCGGGAGAGATCACGCCGGGAGTGCACGACGACGCGGGCAGCTCACGGTCCTTGCCGTCCGGACCGATCACGCGGTCGATCGCCCGCGGCGTGCAGTAGGTGCCGCCGCTCGCGACCGTGGCGTAGGCGTTGGCCATCGCGATGGGCGAGATGTTCTTCGCGCCGAGCACGTCGTACGGCACGTTCTCATCGGTGGTCTTGCCGCCGTTGGCCAGCGTGACGCCCAGGCGGTCGGCCACCTTGTTGATGTCGCAGAGGTCGAGCTTGGAGGCCATCGCGAAGTACCCGCTGTTGAGCGAGTTCTTCGTGAAGTTCAGCACGGTGTCGGTCGAGCCGCCGCCGCCGCCGAAGTTGCCGATCTCCTTGGTGTTCGCGACCATGGTGCCCCCACCGCACGAGGCCGCGGTGAACTTCATGTTGGTCTGCACGCGGCCGTTCAGGGTCTCGCGCACCGAATGACCCTTCTCGAGCCAGTCGATCAGCGTGAACAGCTTGTAGGTCGAGCCAACCTGGAAGCCGTTGGAGTCTCCGTGCTTGCGGTCGCCCGCGAACACGAGAGAGGTGTAGGCGGGATCGGTGGTCGGGGTCTCGGTGAACATCGTGTTCTGGGTCATCGAGAGGATCCGGCCGGTGCCCACCTCGATGGACACACCCGCGGCACCGAAGTGCATGCCGTCGTAGTTGGCCGGGACGATGTCGGCCATCTCCTGCGCCGCCGGGTTCTGGATGCGGTAGTCCAGCGACGTGAAGATCTTCAGACCGCCGCGGCGCAGCAGGTCACGCCGCTCCTGCGGCGTGGCGCCGAACGCCTCGTCGTTCAGGACGATCGAGCGCACGTACTGGCAGAAGTAGGCGTTCGTGCCGGCAGCCGCACAGCCCTGCGTCGGCGGGTTGATCGCAGGAACGATCGGCGAGGCCTTCGCCTCGTCGTACTGGGCCTGGGTGATCTTGCCGTCGTCGAGCATGCGGTAGAGCACGTAGTCGCGGCGCTTGAGGGTGTCCGCGTAGCCGTCGGCGGCGTTGTTGTGTCCGACCTGCGCATCGTCGGTGTACGTGCCCTCCACCGGCTTGTCGATCCGGTACGTGTTGGGGTTCTGCACGATGCCGGCGAGCGTCGCGGCCTGCGCGACCGTCAGGTTCATCGCCGTCGTGGAGAAGTAGTACCGGGCGGCGGCCTCGATGCCGTAGACCGTGCCACCGAAGTTCGCGATGTTCAGGTAGCCCAGCAGGATGTCGTTCTTCGAGAAGTCCTTCTCGATCTGGATCGCGTAGCGCATCTCCTGCAGCTTGCGCTCGATGCCCTTGCTGCCGACCGCGTTCGTCGCGTCCAGCCAGCACTGCTGGAGTTCCTCGGAGTACGTGTCCGACGTGGTGTCCACGTCCTGCTCGCACTGCTGGATCAGCACGTTCTTCACGAACTGCTGGCTGATGGTCGAGGCACCGCGGCTGGATGTGCCGCGGACGTTGTCGATCAGCGCCTTCATGGTGGCGCCCAGATTCACTCCGCCGTGGCTGTAGAAGCTCTTGTCCTCACTGGAGAGGATCGCGTCGTAGAGCACCGGGCTGATCTGCTCGTACGTGACGGGGACGCGGTTCTGCTCATAGAACGACGCGAGGGCGACCGGCGTGCCGTCGGGCTGGGTGGCGTAGATCGTCGACTGCTCCATCGGCGTGCCGGGGCTGAGGTTCTCGGGGAGCTTGTCGAAGAGCGTCAGTGCCGTGGTGCCGGCGACTCCCGTCATCGCGAGGACGGGGGTGACGCTGGCGGTGACGAGCAGACCGGCGACGGCGCTCAGTCCGACGAGCCCGACGAGACCGCCGAGCACGCCCTTCACCGTGCGATTCTTGTGGGGCATACGCTTGATCGTAGGGGAGTTCCCTGAATGCACCCTCTGACGAACACGCCCGCTCGGCCTGTTCGCGTCCCGACCGACAGGAGAGCCATGACCACGTGGGAGTACCTGACCACGCCGCTGCTGATCCACAACACCGCCGCGATCCTCAACAACTGGGGCAAGCAGGGCTGGGAGCTCGTCCAGGTGGTGCAGGGACCGGAAGGCGGCCTCGTGGCGTACTTCAAGCGCCCGGTGACCACCGACGGCTCCGCGAACGCGGGCCTCGCCGCCGCCGCCGAAGCCGCGCGTCAGTTCGAGGGGGGTCAGGCATGAGCGTCTCCACGCGCCTCGCCGAGCTCGGCATCGAGCTCCCCGCCGTCGCCGCTCCCGTCGCCGCCTATGTCCCGGCGGTCGCCCACGGCGGGCTCATCTACACATCCGGCCAGCTCCCGTTCGTCGACGGCGCCCTGCCCGCGGTGGGCAAGGTCGGCGCCGAGGTCTCCGCGGAGGACGCCAAGGCCTTCGCGCGGACGTGTGCCCTCAACGCGCTGGCCGCGGCCGCCGACGTCGCGGGCGGGGTCGACCGCATCGCCGGTGTCGTGCGGGTGGGCGGCTTCGTCGGTTCAGCCGAGGGCTTCACCGGCCAGCCCGGCGTCATCAACGGCGCGAGCGAGGTGCTCGGTGAGATCTTCGGTGACGAGGGCCGTCACGCGCGCGCGGCCGTCGGCGTCGCCGAGCTCCCGCTCGGCAGCCCGGTCGAGGTCGAGGTGACGTTCCGCCTCGCCTGACCCCGACACGCGAACGCCCCCTCCCGCGGGAGGGGGCGTTCGTCGTCTGCGGGCTACTTCACCTGCGCGGAGATGATGCTCATGACCGCGGTGTCGGCCAGGGTCGTCGTGTCGCCGACCTCGCGGCCCTCGGCCACATCGCGCAGCAGACGCCGCATGATCTTGCCCGAGCGGGTCTTGGGCAGCTCCCCGACGATGTACACGTCTCGAGGGCGCGCGATGGCACCGATCTGTTCGCCGACCCAGAGCCGGAGCTGCTGCGCGAGCCCCGCCGGGTCGTGGGCGGCGAGATAGCTCTCCTTGATGATGACGAACGCCACCACCGCCTGGCCCGTGGTCTCGTCGGACGCCCCGACCACCGCGGCCTCCGCGGTGGCCTCGTGCGCCACGAGCGAGGACTCGATCTCCGCCGTCGACAGCCGGTGGCCCGACACGTTCATGACGTCGTCGACGCGGCCGAGCAGCCAGAGGTCGCCGTCCTCGTCGAGCCGTGCACCGTCACCCGCGAAGTAGTAGCCCTGCTTCTCGAACTTCTCCCAGTACGTCTCGCGGAAGCGTTCCGGGTCGCCCCAGATGCCGCGCAGCATGCTCGGCCACGGCTCGGTGATCACGAGCAGTCCGCCGTTGCCGTTGCCGACCTCGACGCCCTGCTCGTCCACCACGTCGAGGGTGATCCCGGGGAGGGGGACCTGCGCCGAGCCGGGCTTCGTGGCGGTGACGCCGGGGAGCGCCGACACCATGATGGCGCCCGTCTCGGTCTGCCACCACGTGTCGACGATCGGGGTCTTGCCCGCGCCGATGACCTCGCGGTACCACATCCACGCCTCGGGGTTGATGGGTTCGCCGACCGATCCGAGCACTCGCAGCGACGACAGGTCGAACTTCTGCGGGACGCTGCGGCCGACCTTCATGAACGACCGGATCGCGGTCGGGGCCGTGTAGAAGATGGAGACCTTGTACTTCTCGATGATCTCCCACCAGCGTCCGGGGTGCGGCGTGTCGGGCGTGCCTTCGTACAGCACCTGGGTGGCACCGTTGGCCAGCGGGCCGTACGTCACATAGCTGTGGCCCGTGATCCACCCGATGTCGGCGGTGCACCAGTACACGTCGGTCTCGGGCTTGAGGTCGAACACGTACTTGTGGGAGTACGCGGCCTGCGTGAGGTAGCCACCGGAGGTGTGCAGGATGCCCTTCGGCTTCCCCGTGGTGCCGGAGGTGTAGAGGATGAAGAGCGGGTTCTCGGCGGGGAAGGCCTGAGCCGTGTGCTCGGCGGAGGCCGCCGGGACGACGTCGTGCCACCAGATGTCGCGCCCGTCCGTCCAGTCCACCTCGTTCTCGCCACGACGAACGACGAGGACGTGCTCGACGGTCTGCTGCTCGCCGTCGCCGCGGTCGGCCAGAGCCTGGTCCACGGCGGGCTTGAGCGCCGAGACGCGGCCCTTGCGGTAGCCGCCGTCGGCCGTGATGACGAGCTTGGCTCCGGCGTCGTCGATGCGGGAGCGGAGGCTGTCGGCACTGAATCCGCCGAACACGACGGAGTGGATGGCGCCGACACGTGCGACCGCGAGCATCGCGGCGATCGCCTCGGGGATCATCGGCAGGTAGATGGCGACGCGATCGCCATGACCGACGCCGAGTCCCTCCAGCACGTTCGCGACGCGCTTGACCTCCTCGGTCAGCTCGGCGTACGTGATGCGACGACTGTCGCCGGGCTCGCCCTCCCAGTGCAGGGCGACGCGGTCGCCGTTGCCGGCCTCGACATGACGGTCCAGGCAGTTGTAGGCGACGTTGAGCTCGCCGTCGTCGAACCACTTGGCGAAGGGCGGGTTGTTCCAGTCGAGGACCTGGGTGAACGGCGTGTGCCAGTGGATGAGATCGCGCGACTGCTCGGCCCAGAAGCCTTCCCGATCCGCCGCGGCGCGCTCGTACAGTTCCTGTGACGCGACGGACTGCGCCGCGAACTCCTCCGATGGCGGGAATCTCCGGGTCTCGTCGAGAAGGTGGTCGATCTGGCTGCTCATCGGCAGGCGCTCCTTTGCGGCATACGGGTCATGCAGGCGTGGTCGCACGGGGGGAGGCGCGACCAGGTCAGGGCGAATCTATCGGCGTGCCACGCCCTCGAGTACTGCCGAAAGTCGGTAGTGGCGCCGGTTTTGTCAGGACGGTCGCCTTGCGTACACTCGACGACAGCCGAAATCTCATTCCGGCCTTGGCGCGCCCGATTCCCCCGATCGCGCGGCGCCGTGGGCGGCATCTCATTCCCCCCGTGAGATGCCGCCCATCTCTTTGGGAGCGCTCCCTCTGCCCGGGTCCTCTCCGTTGTCGACCCGCGGCCCCGAGTTCTCCACGGGCAGCCGGGCCGAGGCCTTGTGCACAGACGCCGATGCCGGAGTCGCCCTGCGGCGGCACGCCTCGCCCGCCGTGCCTACTCTCGCCGCATGCCTGAACGATTCGTCATCCGGTCGAAAGACGCGGCAGCGGGGGATGCGGCTACCGCCCCTCCCCATGCCGTGCTCCTCGCGGAACCCGCATTCGCGCCGCTGGCCCCCCATGTGGACGACACCGTCACCGACGTCTTCGTCAACGGGGCAGACGGACTCTTCCTCGACCGCGGCAGCGGCGCGCAGCCCGTTCCGTCGTGGCGAGCGACCGAGCGGGAGGTACGCGACCTCGCGGTCGCGCTCGTCGCGCTCGGCGGCCGGCACCTCGACGACCAGGCGCCGTGCGTCGACGTGCGCCTCGGCTCGGGCGTGCGGGTGCACGCCGTGCTCGCCCCTGTCTCCACGACCGGCACGGCGCTGTCCATCCGGATCCCGCGGGTCCATGCGGCCGACCTCGACGCCCTCGCCGCACTGGGCACGATCGATGCGCAGCAGCACGTCTGGCTCGACAAGCTCGTCGCGGAACGGGCGAACCTCTTGATCACGGGCGGGACGGGTACGGGAAAGACGACGCTGCTGTCGGCGCTGCTGTCGTCGGTACCGCCGGGTGAGCGCATCGTGACGATCGAAGACGTGGCGGAGCTGCGGCCACGGCACCCGCACCACGTCGCCCTCGAGGTGCGTCAGGCGAACCTCGAGGGCGCGGGCGGCATCGGACTCGCCCGGCTCGTCCGCGAGTCGTTGCGCATGCGCCCCGATCGGCTGGTGGTCGGAGAGTGCCGCGGCGAGGAGGTACGGGAACTCCTCACCGCCCTCAACACCGGCCACGATGGTGGCGCCGGCACGATGCACGCGAGCGGTGTCGCGGACGTGCCCGCGCGGCTCGAGGCGCTCGGCGCGCTTGCCGGAATGGACCCCGTGGCGCTCGCTCGTCAGGCCGTGAGCGCGTTCACCGTCGTCCTCCACCTGCACCGGGGGTCCGACGGAACGCGGCGCATCGCCCACGTCGGGCGACTCGTGCTGGAGAGCGATCGGCTGGGCATCGAGGAGGTCCGACCATGGTGAACAGGAGGCGTCGCGCGATGCAGTCCGCGCACGAGGTCGACCTGGCGCACTCCGTGCAGACGCTGGCCGTGCTGCTGCAGGCAGGTGCAGCGCCGCTCGTGGCGTGGCGCCATCTCGCCGGGACGGGCGACCCGAATGCGATCGCGGTCCTCGCGCGCGTCGACGACGGAACACCGCTCGTCACTGCGATCGATGCGGCCGGCGGTCGCTGGCGGGAGCTCGCCGCGGCCTGGGAGATCGCCACCGTCGTGGGCGCGCCCCTCGCGGAGGTCCTCCGCACGATCGCCGGGTCATTGCGCGACGCGGCCGCCGCCGCCGACGATGTCCGCGTCGCGCTGGCCGAGCCCGCCGGAACGGCGCGACTGCTGCTGTGGATGCCCCTCGCGGGACTGCTCCTCGGCGTCGGCCTCGGCTTCGACACGATCGGGGTGCTCCTCGGCACACCCGCCGGGGCGACCTGCGCCGTCGCCGGGCTGCTGCTGGTCGGAGCGGCTCGCGTGTGGACGCGACGGCTGCTCCGCCGTGCGCAGCCCGCGTCGGGGACGCCGGGGATCGCCGCCGAGCTCGTCGCGGTCGCCCTTCGCGGGGGCGCCCCGATCGACCGTGCACTCCGGCTCGTGGCAGATGCGGCGGTCGTGGACCAGGGAGGGGAGGAGAGCGTGCGCCGGGTACTGGAGCTGTCCCGGACGGCGGGCGTTCCCGCCGTCGAGCTGCTGCGTGCCTCCGCGGCGCAGGACCGACATGCAGCGCGCGTGCAGGGGCGCCTCCGCGCGGCAGTGCTCTCGACGCGACTCCTCGTGCCGCTCGGCGTCTGCACTCTGCCGGCGTTCCTCCTGCTGGGGGTGGCTCCGCTGATGCTCAGCGTGCTCGCCTCCACGTCCATTCCTGCGTGAGTCGCTCGAACCACCAAATAAAGAGGAAGAAGGAAGAATATGAACACCATTCCCCGACTCGACCGCCGTCGTGCGGCCGCCCTGTTCGGCGACGACACGGGAGCGGCGACGGCCGAGTACGCCATCACCACCATGGCCGCGGTCGCGTTCGCAGGATTGCTCGTCGTCATCATGAGGTCGGACGAGGTGCGCGGCATCCTCACCGATCTCGTGCGGCGTGCGCTCACGGTGTCATGAGCAGGCCGCTGGGCGAGCGCGGCGCGGTGGCGGCGGAACTGGCGCTCGCCCTGCCGGCCGTCGTGCTCGTGCTTCTTCTCGGCGTCGGGGCGCTCGCCGCATCGTCACGACAGGTCGCGCTCCAAGATGCGACGGCGGACGCCGCCCGTCTGCTGGGGCGGGGCGAGGGCGACGCCGCGGCCGCGGCTGTGGTGCGGCGGGCGCTTCCCGACGCCAGGGTGACGTTCGCCGCCGTCGACGATCTCGTCTGTGCGACGGCGACGCTCGACCTCACCGTGGGACCGCTGATGAGCCTCCCGCTACGCGCCGCGAGCTGCGCTCTCGACGGGGGTCGGTGATGGCGGGGACGGTGCTGGCCGCCGGCGTGCTCGTCGTCGGCGCGACGCTCTCCGTCGGGCTCGCCGCCGTCGGCGGGGCGGCCGTGACCGCGCAGCGTGCAGCGGACGCAGCGGACGCCGCGGCGCTCGCCGCCGCCGATGCGCGCAGCGGTGCGATTCCCACGGCTCGCACGCCGTGCGACCTGGCCGCGCACGTCGCCCAGGCCGGAGGGGCACGCCTGATCGCGTGTTCGCTGGCCGGGGACGTGGCGACCGTGACGGTGTCGGCGGCGTACGCTGGACTCGCAGCCGTCTCCCGCGCCCGTGCCGGGCAACCCGAGGAACCGTGACGGCCGCGCGACCCTCGCTCGCTGTGAAGTACCCCGCACAGCGGTGTGTATGGTGTGCTTCGAAGAAAGGACGCACCCTTGGCTGAAGGCAAGAAGCTCGTCATCGTCGAGTCCCCGACGAAGATGCGGTCTATTCAGGGATACCTCGGCGACGGCTACGAGGTGCTCAGCTCCGTCGGCCACATCCGCGACCTCGCCGACAAGAAGGACATCCCCGCCGACGACAAGAAGGCGTATGGGAAGTACTCGATCGACATCGACAACGGGTTCGACCCGTACTACGTCGTCTCCGACCGCAAGACCAAGACGGTCGCCGAGCTGAAGCGTGCGCTGAAGAGCGCCGACGAACTCCTGCTCGCCACCGATGAGGACCGTGAGGGTGAGGCCATCGCCTGGCACCTGCTCGAGACCCTCAAGCCCAAGGTGCCCGTCAAGCGCATGGTGTTCCACGAGATCACCAAGGATGCGATCCAGGCCGCCGTGGGGAACACGCGCGAGCTGGATCATGCCCTGGTCGATGCGCAGGAGACCCGCCGTATCCTCGATCGTCTGTACGGGTGGGACGTCTCGCCGGTGCTCTGGTACAAGGTCAAGACCGGGATCTCCGCCGGACGGGTGCAGTCCGCGGCGACGCGTCTGATCGTCGACCGCGAGCGCGAGCGCATGGCTTTCGTGTCGGCTGAGTACTGGGACGTCGACGCCGACGCGGCCGCGACCGGCACCTCCTTCCGGATCCGTCTCGTCCGGGTCGACGGCGGCCAGCTCGCCCGCGGCACCGACTTCGATGACACCGGAAAGCTCAAGAAGGCCGTCGTGGTGCTCGACGAGGCACGCGCTGCCGCACTGGCCAGAGCCGTCGACGCCACGGGGGCGGGGACGGTCACCAAGGTCGAGGCGAAGCCCGGCACCCGGAGCCCGTACGCCCCCTTCACGACGTCCACCATGCAGCAGGAGGCGGGTCGCAAGCTCTCGATGAGCGCCAAGCAGGCGATGAGTGTCGCCCAGCGCCTGTACGAGAAGGGGTACATCACCTATATGCGTACCGACTCCACGGCGCTGAGCACCCAGGCGGTGCAGGCGGCGCGGAGCCAGGCTGTGGCTCTCTACGGTGACAGCGCGGTGCCGCTCAAGCCGCGCGTCTACAAGTCGAAGAGCAAGAACGCCCAGGAGGCCCACGAGGCCATCCGTCCCTCCGGCGAGAACTTCCGCACGCCGTCGTCGCTGTCCTCCGAGCTCGACCGCGAGGAGCAGCGTCTCTACGACCTGATCTGGAAGCGCACGGTCGCGAGCCAGATGGCGGACGCCAAGTACGAGACGACGACCGTCACGATCGCCGTGGATGCCGATGGCCAGACGGCCGAGTTCACCGCATCCGGCACCGTCTACACCTTCAAGGGCTTCCTGGAGGCCTACGAGGAGGGTCGCGACGAGAAGCGCGGCGACGCGGACGCCGCCGAGAACCAGTCGCTCCCGGCCGTCGCCGTCGGGGATGAGCTCGCCGTCTCCCACGCCGAGGCCAAGGGCCACCGCACGACCCCGAAGCCGCGCTACACCGAGGCGTCGCTGGTCAAGGTGCTGGAGGAGAAGGGCATCGGTCGTCCGTCGACCTTCGCCACGATCCCGGAGACCATCCTCGACCGTGGCTACGCGGTCAAGCGCGGACAGGCGCTCGTGCCCACGTGGCTGGCGTTCAGCGTGGTGCGGTTGCTCGAGGAGCACTTCGCCGAGCTGGTCGACTACGACTTCACCGCGGCGCTGGAGGACGACCTCGACACGATCGCCCGGGGCGAGCAGAACCGCGTGGAATGGCTGAAGTCGTTCTACTTCGGCTCGGAGTCGCACGTGGGACTGCGGCAGGTCGTCGACAACCTCGGTGAGATCGACGCGCGCGCCCTGAACTCCACGCGCATCACCGACACCGCGACGCTGCGCTTCGGCAAGTACGGCCCCTACCTGGAGGTCACGGACCCGGAGAACCCGGACGCGAAGCCGCGCATCGTGAACGTGCCGGAGGACCTGGCGCCCGACGAGCTGACGGCGGAGAAGGCGCAGGAGCTGATCGACGCCCCGGTGGCGGGGGACCGCGTGCTCGGCACGAATCCGGAGAACGGCAAGATCGTCGTCGTCAAGGACGGCCGGTTCGGGCCGTACGTGCAGGAGAACGACCCGGTCTCGGACGACGCCGCGGTCGACGAGGCGACCGGTGAGGTCGTCGAGGCTCCCAAGCCCAAGCGAGGTGCGAAGAAGGAGACGGCGCCCAAGCCGCGGACCGCCTCGCTGTTCCGCTCGATGTCGGTGGACACGCTCGACCTCGACACGGCGCTCCAGTTGCTGAGCCTCCCGCGGGTGGTCGGCGTCGACCCGGAGTCCGGCGACGAGATCACCGCGCAGAACGGCCGATTCGGCCCGTACCTGAAGAAGGGCACCGATTCGCGGTCGCTCGAGAGCGAGTCGCAGATCTTCGACGTGACGCTCGACCAGGCCCTCGAGATCTACGCCCAGCCGAAGTACGGTGCAGGTCGTCGCGCCTCGAGCGCGCTGGCCGAGTTCGACGCCGACCCCGTGAGCGGGAAGCCCATCCGCGTGCGCGACGGTCGCTTCGGTCCCTACGTGACCGACGGTGAGACGAACGTCACGATCCCGCGCGGCCAGAAACCCGAGGACATCACGTTCGAGATCGCCGTGCAGATGCTGGCCGACAAGCGCGCGAAGGGCCCTGCGCCCAAGCGCGGCTCGCGTACCGCCGCGAAGAAGGCTCCGGCGAAGAAGGCTCCGGCGAAGAAGGCGAGCGCCGACGGAAAGGCCACGACGGCGAAGTCCACGACGGCGAAGGCGGCGGCGGCGAAGAAGACCGGGAAATCCGCGGGCTCCACGTCGGCGGCGCGCTCGACCGCGGCGAAGAAGGCGGCGGCGACGCGCGCGGCGAACGCGGCGGCGAAGGCAGCGGAGAAGGCCGGCTCGTGACCGCGAGCCGCGGCGCCTGGATCACTCTCGAAGGCGGGGACGGCTCGGGCAAGACCACTCAGGCGAACGTTCTCGCCGACTGGCTGGAGCAGAGCGGGCGCACCGTGGTGCGCACCAGGGAGCCGGGGGGATCCGAGGTCGGCACGCTGATCCGCGAGATCGTGTTGCACCATCGCGGGGACATCGCGCCGCGCGCCGAGGCCCTCCTGTACGCCGCCGATCGGGCGCATCACGTCGCGACGGTCGTGCGCCCGGCGCTCGCGCGCGGTGAGGTCGTGCTGCAGGACCGCTACCTCGACTCGTCCGTCGCCTACCAGGGTGCCGGTCGGGTGCTCGACCCGGCCGAGGTGCGGGACCTGTCGCTGTGGGCGGCCGAGGGCGCACTTCCCGATCTCACGGTGCTGCTCGACCTCGATCCCGCCGCGGCGCGCACCCGACTCGACTCGGCCGACAAGCCCTTCGACCGCCTCGAGGCCGAGCAGGCCGAGTTCCACGAGCGGGTGCGCGAGGCCTACCTCGACCTGGCCGCCGCGGAGCCGGAGCGCTTCCTCGTGCTCGATGCCGCACAGCAGCCCGAGGCGATCGCGGAACGGATCCGAGCTCGCGTCGCTGAGCTCCTGGACTGATCCTCCACAGGCCGAACAAGGACGGCTGCGACCACGGATGACGGGAGACGTCCCCGCGGCGTCGGCGGTCCCGATTAGGCTGAGGACATGCCCCCGACTCTCGCCCCCGCATTCCCCTGGGCGGACGTCTGGGGCCAGGACGCGGCGGTCGACACGCTGCGCGCGGCGGCAGCCGATCCGTCGGCCCTGTCCCACGCCTGGCTGATCACCGGCCCGCCGGGGTCGGGGCGGTCGACGCTCGCGTACGCGTTCGCCGCGGCGCTGATCGCCGAGGGTCCCGATGACGAGGCCACCATGCGCCAGGTCCTCGCCGGCACCCATCCCGACGTCACGGCGCTGCGCACCGACAAGGTCATCATCACTATCGCGGAGGCGCGATCCCTGGTCGAACGCTCGTACTTCGCCCCGTCCGCCGGGCGCTACCGCGTCATCGTCGTCGAAGACGCCGATCGCATGGTGGAGCGCACGTCCAACGTTCTGCTCAAGGCTCTGGAGGAGCCCCCGGAGCAGACGGTCTGGATCCTCTGCGCGCCGAGTGAGGCGGATCTGCTTCCCACCATCCGTTCGCGCGTGCGGTCGCTGCGGCTGCGGGAACCCGACGTCGCCGACGTGGCACGACTCATCAGCCTCCGCACGGGGGTCGATGAGGCGGTCGCCGAGCAGGCGGCGCGTCACGCGCAGCGGCACATCGGGATGGCCCAGCGGCTCGCCACCGATGATGCCGCACGACGTCGTCGTGAAGAGACGCTGCGCGCCGTCATCGGTGTCCGCGGTGTGAACGACGCGGTCGATGTCGCCGGGCGCATCATCCAGGCGGCGACCGAAGACGCCAAGGCGCTCACGGCCGAGCGCGACGCGAACGAACGGGCCGCGCTGTTGCGCACCGTGGGCGTGGCGGAGGGGCAGGCCGTGCCGCCGGCGCTCCGCCCGCAGGTGTCCGCGCTGGAAGACGAGCAGAAGAAGCGGGCCACGCGGAGTCTGCGCGACGGCATCGACCGCGTGCTCACGGACATGCAGTCGCTGTTCCGTGATGTCGTGATGCTCCAGTTCGGGCGCAGTGACGACCTCATCAACAGCGAACTGCGCCCCGAACTCGTCGATCTCGCGGCGGCATGGCCCGTCGCCCGGACCCTGGTCGTCCTCGACCACCTTGCCGAGACCCGGCAGTCGCTGGAGCGCAACGTCGCTCCGCTGCTCGCCCTGGAGAGCTTGCTCGTGACGGTCACGAGCGGGAGGAAACCGTGAACACTCGCCCTCTGTCGCGCCTGCGTCGCGCGGCCGCGCTCATCGCCGGACTGGCCGTCGCCTCGGTCGCCCTCTCGGGCTGCCTCTACGCGATGATCCCCGAGCAGTCGGCACGCCCGGCGGGCGAGAAGGAGCCGGACACCGAGGGTGTCGCGGCCGACCTGCTGCCCTACTACTCCCAGAAGCTGGACTGGACGGAGTGCGGCACCGGCTTCGAGTGCACCGACGTCACGGCGCCTCTCGACTGGGAGAACCCCGGCTCCGGCGAGATCCAGCTCGCGGTAGTGCGGCATCGCGCCGAGGGCACCGCGGTCGGCTCGCTCCTCACGAACCCCGGCGGGCCCGGCGCGAGCGGGGTCGACCTGGTGCTCAGCAGCCTCGGCTATGCGGTCGGCCCCGCACTGGTCGAGAACTACGACGTGATCGGCTTCGACCCCCGCGGGGTGGGCGGGTCGACGGCCGTCACCTGCTACGACGACGCCGAGATGGACGACTACCTCTACGGCATCCCCGAGGCCCAGCGGGGGAGCGCCGAGTGGGAGCAGGAGCTGCTCGACGGGCATCGCGCCTTCGCTGAGGCGTGCGACGCCAACAGCGACGGCATCCTGCCGTACATCACCACGGTCAACGCGGCCCGCGACATGGACCTGATCCGCGCGGTGCTGGGAGACAAGCAGCTCAACTACCTCGGCTACTCGTACGGCACGTTCCTCGGTGCCACCTACGCCCAGCTCTACCCCGAGAAGGCCGGACGCCTCGTGCTGGACGGGGCGATCGACCCCTCCGTCCCGGGACTCGAGGTCGGGGCCACGCAGGCGCTGGGATTCGAGTCGGCGCTGCGGGCGTACATGCAGAACTGCCTCGATTCGGGCAACTGCCCGTTCAGCGGCTCGGTCGACGAGGCGATGGCCGACCTCGGAGCGCTCCTGGCCAGCGCCGACCGCACCCCCCTCGAGAACGGGGACGGACGGCTGATGGGCGCCGATGCGCTGATGACCGCGATCATCGCCGCGCTGTACTCGCAGGACAGCTGGGACTACCTCACCCAGGCCCTGGAGGAGGCGCTGCAGGGCGACCCCACGACCGCGTTCGTGCTCGCCGACTTCTACAACGGTCGGGAGAACGGCACCTACATCGACAACTCCAGCGAGGCCTTCCGCGCGTACAACTGCATGGACTATCCGGTGGAGGACGACCCGGCGGCCGAGGCGGCGATCACCGCGAAGATCGCGGAGGGGGCACCCACGATCGCGCCCTACTGGACCGGCCCGGACCCCTGCGAGGTGTGGCCCTATCCGCCGACGGGGACGCGCGGGGAGATCGCGGCGGAGGGCGCCGGTCCCATCGTCGTCGTCGGTACCACCAATGACCCGGCGACGCCGTACGAGTGGTCCGAGTCGCTCGCGGACCAGCTGGAGGAGGGCGTGCTGATCACCCGTGTGGGCGAAGGGCACACCGGCTACAACAAGGGCAACACCTGCGTCGACGACGCGGTCGAGGGATTCCTGCTCGACGACGTGGTGCCCGAGGACGGCCTGCGCTGCGAGTGAGGGCGGGCTCGATTCGCGAGCGAGGCCGAGACAGGGTAATATCGGTGATCGCGCCGCTCACGCGTCGCACGCCGCTTTAGCTCAGTCGGCAGAGCATTTCACTCGTAATGAAAAGGTCGTCAGTTCGATTCTGACAAGCGGCTCAGTGAAACCCCCGGGATCCTCGAGATCCCGGGGGTTTCTGCGTGTGCGGAGCTGCGCCATCGGGCGTGGCACGGCACCGACGCCTAGGTGCGCCGTGCCAGGAGTGCCGACGCCGTGAGCGCCACCCCGCGATCCTCATCCCGTGCGAATCCGCCCAGGGCCTCGTCCGCGCTCAGGCCACGAACCCCCGCCAGTGCGGCGGCGAGCCGCCGACGCGCGACGACCGAGGCGCCGTCGGCGGCACGCTGCACGTGCTCGGCCACGGTCCGCGCGGCTGCGGGGTCTTCCGCGAGTCGTTCGAGCACCTCCGCGGCGGCGACGTCGTCGACCCCGGCTGCCACGTCCGCCACCAGCCGGGGAATCATAGCCGTGTCCCCGTCGCGGCCCCGCGCTCGGGCGGCCGCGGCCGCGATCTCCCGGTCGGGGTGCTCGATCGGCGCGCCGAGGGCGGCCCGCGCCCGTGGTGTGTCGAGCTTCTCCAGCGCGCGCATCGCGCGGTGACGACGCGCGGCCTCGGCGTCGTGCAGTCCTCGCTCCAGCGTCGGCACGGCATCGTCCCCGGACCGCGCGACCGCCCACAGCAGGGCCCCGGCGGTGTTGAGGTCGTCCTCCCGCAGCAGCGCCGCGACGAGGACGGCCGTGGACGCGTGGTCGGCGTCCGCGGTGAGGGCGAGCGTCTGCCGCGCGGACGCGTCCGGCGCCTCCAGGCCCCGCAGGAGCTCCACCATGCGCAGGGCGTCGGACCAGTCCCGCGGCTCGCCCGACCGCACCTGTTCGAGGCGCTCCGCCAGCTCGGTGAGCACCGCGAGCCGCGCGCGCGTGCGATGCAGGAGCCGCTCGATCGTGTCGGACGGCGCGCGGGCGTCGTCCGCGAGAGCTGCGGGGATGTCCGCGAGCGGGAGGCCGAGCGAGCGCAGGTTCTCGATGTGGAACAGCCGGCGAAGATCCGCGTCCGAGTAGTCCCGGTACCCGCCCGCGGTGCGTTCGCTGGGCGACAGCAGGCCGATGCGGTCGTAGTGGCGCAGCATGCGCGCGCTGATGCCCGAGCGCGCCGCGACCTCGCCGATCAGCACGCCTCAGCCCTCCGCGGGAGCGGGAGACGCCTGCAGCGCCACGATCCGCTGCGCCTCTCGGATCGCCGCGCCGAAGTCGTCGTCGGGGTCGTCGATCAGCCGCGCGGTCGCCAGGGCATGCGCGCGCACGGCGGGGTCGGCGTCGTGTGCGGCAGCGGCGGCCACGGCGGCCCCCGCGTCGTCGAGCATCGCGATGGCCCGACTGAGGCTGCGCTGCAGCTCCCGGTCGCCGCGCCCGAGATGGGTCGCCAGCTCCCGCGCGAGCGCCGGCCGCTCCTCGTCCGGCACGAGCCCCGCCGCGGCGCGCCACGCCGCGCGTGCGACCTCGGGGTCGTCGTCGCGCAGCAGCTCGGGCGACACCGCGGGCCAGGCACGACGGTCGCCGATCTTCGACAGCGTGTGCAGGGCCTGGCTCCTGGCCTGCGCCACGGGTGACCGCAGCTCCGGCAGGAGGCGGTCCACGGTCGGCTCGGCGTCGTGTCGGGTGAGTGCCCACGTGAGCATGTCGCGCACGAAGAAGTCGGGCTCCACCGCGCTCTGCTCGACGAGCACGTCGATGTAGCAGGGGTTCGGCATGGTGCCGGCCGTGAGAGCGGCCTGCAGGCGCGCCGAGGACGCGGTCGCCTGCAGGGCAGCGCGCAGTCGCGACGCCGGGTCGAGGGGATGCTGTTCGGTCATGGTTGCCTCCGCCGTCCATTCCACACCTTGTCACGATGACAGGGTCAAGCGCTGCCCGGTCGACGGCGCCCGCACGGCGTACCCTCGAGGCATGAGCAGAGCACTCCTCATCGTCGACGTCCAGAACGACTTCACGGAGGGTGGGGCGCTCGCGGTGGAGGGGGGAGACGCGGTCGCCGAGGCCGTCTCCGCCTTTCTCGCCGTGCACGCGGCCGACTACGACGTGATCCTCGCCTCCCGCGACTGGCACGATGCGGACGGCGACAACGGCGGACACTTCTCCGGCTCGCCCGACTTCGTCGACACGTGGCCGGCCCATTGCGTCGCGGGCACGGCGGGCGCGGACTACGACCCGCTGCTCGACACGACCGCGGTCACCCACCACGTCCGCAAGGGGCAGGGTGTGCCCGCGTATTCGCTGTTCGAGGGCATCACCGACGACGGCGACACCGCCGGGGCCGTGCTCTCGGCCGCCGGAGTCGTGTCGGCCGATGTCGTCGGCATCGCGACGGACCACTGCGTGCGCGCCTCCGCGCTGGATGCCATCGCGCACGGCGTGCGGGTCCGCGTCCTCACCGACCTGATCGCCGGGGTGGCCGCGCCCTCGAGCGAGGCTGCGCTGGCCGAGCTCGTGCACGCCGGCGCGGTGCTGGCCGAGAGCGGCGACGCGTGAGTCGCAGCGTCCTGCTGCTGCGCGCGGTCAACGTGAGCGGGCGCAACAGCGTGCCGATGGCGCGACTGCGCGAGGTGCTGGAGGAGCGGACGGAGCTCGCCGCTGTGTCGACCTACATCGCCAGCGGCAACATCCTCTGCGCGACGCCCGACGACCCCGAGGCGGCCCGCGCGACGGTGCGCCGCCTGATCGCGGAGGAGTTCGGCGTCGACACGCCCGTCATCCACCGCACGCACGCGGAGCTCGTGGCGACGGCGGCCGCGCAGCCGTTCCCCGACGGCGAGGCGAGGTACGTGCACGCGATGTTCCTGGAGGGGCCGCGCATGCCGGGTGCGGTCGCGGCGCTTGAGCAGCGACTCGTGCCAGGGGAGCGGATCGCGCTGGTGGGTCAGGACCTGTGGATCGATTACGCCGAGGGCGGCGTGCACTCCACGAAGCTCACCACGAGCGTGCTCAACCGTGCCCTGGGGGTGGCCGGAACCGCCCGCAACCTGCGCACCACGCAGAAGCTCATCGACCTCACGGCCTGAGCGGGGCAGGGCGCGGGGGCCTCATCGCTGGTCGGCGTCGGCGGCGTCGGAGCCGTCGGGAGCTGCGGCGAGGGGGCGGCTCAGCGCGCGCGGCGGGAGGTGCGGATGCGCGGCGACGTCGACCCGGCGCGTGCCGCAGTCGAGGCAGCGCACGTAGAGCACGACGCCCTCGCTGGTGGAGTGCCGCGACTCCACGAGCCAGGCGTGCTCGTGACGGTCGACGGGCGGGACGAGGGGGACGGGGAGGGTGTCGGCGGCGGTCATGGGACCAGCGTGATGTAATGGTCTTATGCATCTCAACCCTTACGGCGAGTATGCCGTGCTGCTGGCCGCGTCGCTGGCCAACGACTGGCCGGCCGACCGGCAGGGCATCGAGGAGCGCACGCTCGCCCTCGGGATGACGCAGACCTTCCCGCCCGCCGACGGCGACCACGCCGCGGTGCGGGCGGTGATCGACGACTGGCTCTCCATCGTCGATGCGCCCGACCCCGACGAGCGCGCCGCCCTGCTGAACGCGCAGCTCGCCGCCGCCGGCGCCTATCCGCGACTCGTCGACCACGACGACGAGGGGTGGCACCTGCACTACCGCGACGACGTGCGGTCCCTGCCGTTCGTGCTGCGCGCGACCATCAACCTCGGCACCGCGCTGCACCTGGTCACGCGCGGCATGAACCGGCTCGGACGCTGCGAGGCCGCACCCTGCCGCAACGTGGTCGCCGATGTGACGCGCAACGGCCGCCAGCGGTTCTGCTCCGTGAGGTGCGCGAACCGGGCGGCCGTGCGGCGCCATCGGGCGCGCGTCGGGTGAGGGTCAGGCGGTCTGTCCCGCGTGCTTGCCCTCGCCGATCTCCTCGACCAGCTTCGCGTTGAAGGCGGGGAGGTCGTCGGGGGTGCGGCTGGAGACGAGGCCCTCGTCGACCACGACCTCCTCGTCCACCCAGCTCGCGCCCGCGTTGCGCAGGTCGGTCTTCAGGCTGAGGTAGCTCGTGAGGGTGCGGCCGTCGACCACGCCCGCCTCGATCAGGATCCAGGCGCCGTGGCAGATCACCCCGACCGGCTTGTGCTGCTCGAAGAAGGAGCGGGCGAGTGCGATGGACGCCTCGTCCATGCGCAGGTGGTCGGCGTTCACCACGCCGCCCGGGAGGACGAGCGCGTCGAACTGGTCGGCGGAGGCATCGGCCGCGGCCAGGTCGACCGCCTGCTCGTGACCGTTCTTGCCGGTGATGGCGGCGCCGTCGGGGGCGATCATGGTCGCGCTCGCGCCCTCCGCGGTCACGGCCTCCCACGGGCTGGTCAGCTCGCTGTCCTCGAAGCCGTCGGTCGCCAGGAACGCCACGCGGTTTCCGCTGAGAGTCATCGTCTGTCCTTTCGCTGGGGAGTCGCCCGGATCCGGGCGCACCATCACCCTCTCTCGGGGGCCAGGAGCGCGGACAGGGGGTGGCCAGGAGGCCGCGCGGATGATACGAGGGCGGGCTCACGCGAGGTCGCGCTGGAGGGGGATGAGCAGGCGATGGCGACCACCCCGGTGCACGCCGCATCGACCCGGCCACGGTCGTGTCGCCGCACGCACCCGCAGGGGTGGCGACGGAGGAATGACGGTGGGCCCCGTGGGGCTCGAACCCACGACCCGCGGATTAAAAGTCCGATGCTCTGCCAACTGAGCTAGAGGCCCGTGCTCCCAGTCTAGGGCGCACGACGAAGGGCCGTCGGCGCACAGCTCGCCGACGGCCCTTTCACCTTCCCTGACTCCTCCCGATCAGAGAAGGCCGTGTGCCGGTCGGGTCGCCCGGCACCTCCCCGCGCTTACTGCGCCGGGGGCATCAGGACCGAGTCGATCAGGTACACGGTCGCGTTCGCGGTCTGCACGCCGCCGCAGATGACGTTGGCGTCGTTGACCATCCACTGGTCACCGCTGCCGGTCACCTCGAGGTCCGCGCCCTGCACGGTCGTGTGCATGCCGGCGATGTCGGCCGGCTCGATCTGGCCGGGCACCACGTGGTAGGTGAGGATCGACGTCAGCGTCGCGCTGTCGGTCTTCAGGGCCTCGATCGTGGCGGGGTCGATCTTCGCGAACGCGTCGTCGACCGGCGCGAACACGGTGAACTCGTCACCGTTGAGCGTGTCGACCAGGTTCACGTCGGGGTTGAGCTGGCCGCTCACCGCGGCCACCAGCGTGGTCAGCATCGGGTTGTTCGACGCGGCGACCGCGACCGGGTCCTGCGACATGCCCTGGATGGAACCGGCGCCGTCCGGGACCTCTTCGGCGTAGGCCGCGCAGCCCGGGCCCACGAGGTTCGCGGCGGGGTCCATCTCCATCGGCGTCGACTCCGACGTCTCGGGGGCCTTCGGCTCCGACGACTCCTCCGTCGTGCTGCCGCTGCCCATGGAACACGCGGAGAGCAGGAATGCGCTCGCCAGACCCAGGGTGACTGCTGCGGTGACCTTCTTCTTGGTGCTGAACATGTCGAGCTCCTTCGAAACTCCGGCCACGGCCTCTCCGTGGCGTTGACCGGTGTTCGGAACCGTCTCGGGATCGGATGGGACGAATTCGGAAAAAGTTCGCGAATCCTCCCTCGCGGGGTCCGATCCAATCCATTGGGCGGCCCGGAGCGAACAGAGCCTGACAGAAGCGAGGACCTCATGGACCTGATCATCATCGGCCTGCTCGGCGGGCTCATCACCGGCATCTCGCCGTGCATCCTGCCCGTGCTCCCGGTGATCTTCCTCACCGGCGGCGCGCAGTCGGCGGCCTACGACGGAGAGGCGGTGCCCGCCCGGCGAAGCCGCCCGTACTTCGTGATCGCGGGACTCGTGCTCAGCTTCACGCTGGTGACGCTCGTGGGTTCGCTGATCCTGGGTCTGCTGAACCTGCCGCAGGACATCATCCGCTGGGTGGGCATCGCGGTGCTGGTCGTGATCGGCGTCGGCCTGATCGTGCCGCGGTTCCAGCACCTCCTGGAGCGGCCGTTCCAGCGCTTCGGGCAGCGTGAGGTGAAGAACCGGGGCAACGGCTTCGGTGTCGGACTGGCCCTCGGCGCGGTGTTCGTGCCGTGCGCCGGACCGGTCCTCGCGGCGATCATCGTGGCGGGCTCGACCGGCCAGATCGGCGTGGGCACGGTGCTCCTCACGGTGTCGTTCGCGATCGGCGTGGCCGTCCCGTTGCTGGTGTTCGCGCTCGCGGGTCGCAGCGTGGTGGAGCGCATCCGCGCCTTCCGCTCGAAGGAGCGCGCACTGCGCATCGCCGCCGGCATCGCCATGATCGCACTCGCCGTGGGGCTCGTGTTCAACGTGCCGCAGGCGCTGCAGCGGCTCCTTCCCGACTACACGGCTCCGCTGCAGGAGCAGATCGCCGACTCCGAGCAGGTGCAGGACGCGCTGGACCTCGGTGGCCTGGTCAACGACGAGAACAAGGACCTCGACCAGTGCACGAACGGTGCGACCGAGCTCGAGTCGTGCGGCACTGCCCCGTCGATCAAGGGCATCCAGCAGTGGCTGAACACGCCCGACGGCGAGGCGATCGACCTGAAGGACCTGCGGGGGCAGGTCGTGCTGATCGACTTCTGGGCGTACTCGTGCATCAACTGCCAGCGGTCGATCCCGCACGTGGTGGCCTGGGACGAGGCGTACCGCGACGCCGGACTGCAGGTCATCGGGATCCACTCGCCCGAGTATGCGTTCGAGAAGGATCCGGGCAACGTCGCCGCGGGCGTGCGCGACTTCGGCATCGCGTATCCCGTCGCGCTCGACAACACCCTGTCGACCTGGACGAACTACCGCAACCGTTACTGGCCGGCGCACTACCTGATCGACGCGGACGGCACCGTGCGCCACATCTCCTTCGGCGAGGGCAACTACGCGGCGACCGAGTCGATGATCCGGGAGCTGCTGCAAGACGCGGATCCGGACGTGCAGCTGCCGCCGGCGACGGACGTGAAGGACGAGACGCCGGAGCTCGGCTCGACGACACGGGAGACCTTCCTCGGCTCGTCGAAGGACGTGAACTACGGCGGCGGGGACGAGTACCGCCGCGGTGAGGGCAGCTTCTCGTTCCCGAAGGACCAGCCCGACGACAGCTTCGCGCTGGACGGCGACTGGACGGTCGAGACGCAGTACGTGACCCCGACGAGCGACGACGGACGCATCCGCCTGGAGTATCGCGCGGGCGAGGTGCGGATGGTGGTGGCGGGCTCGGGTGAGGTCGTGGTGCGCGATCAGGACGGCGAGGAGCAGACCATCGCGATCGACGGGACGCCTCGCTCGTACGGCCTGGTCGAGCAGGGCGACATCGCGAAGGGAACGCTCACGCTCGAGGTCCCGGCCGGTGTCGAGGTCTATTCCTTCACATTCGGGTGACGTCTGCGCGGGAACGGGGAGGAGATACGGCATGCTTATGGAGATGGTCATCGACGGGATGGACGTCCCGGAGGACGGGGCAGCGCCGCAGGATGCCGTCGCCGACCTCCTCGTCCGCGTCGCGTCCGGTGATCAGGCTGCCTTCGCCGAGCTGTACGACTCCCTGTCCCCGCGGGTCTTCGGCCTCATCCTCCGCGTGCTGGTCAACCGCGCGCAGAGCGAGGAGGTGCTCCAGGAGGTGTTCCTGGAGATCTGGCAATCCGCTTCGCGGTTCGCTCCGAACAGAGGACAGGGACGAACCTGGGTGATGACCATCGCCCATCGACGGGCCGTCGACCGGGTGCGGGCATCGCAGTCGAGCGCCGACCGCGATGTGCGAGCCGGCTTCAAAGACCTCGGTGTCGCGCACGACAGTGTCGCGGAGCGGGTGGAGCTGGGCATCGAGGGAGAGCGGGTCGTCGCGGCGCTGTCAGGGCTTCCTGACGCGCAGCGGGAGGCGCTCGTCCTGGCCTACTACGGCGGTTACAGTCAGAACGAGATTTCGGCGCTCGTGGGGGCGCCGCTGGGGACGATCAAGACACGGATGAGAGACGGGCTGACCCGTCTCCGCACGGCGATGGGGGTGACGGCATGAACGAGAAGGACTTCGCGGAACTCGCGGCGGGTGCCGCGCTCCACGCGCTGTCCGCCGACGACGAGAACCGGTACCGCCGGGCACTCGTGGAGCATCCGGAGTGGGCGGCCGTGGCAGACGTCGACGCGGACAGCGTCGCGCTGCTGGGTGAGGGCGTGACGCCGATCGCCCCGCCGCCCGGCGTTCGTGCGGCTCTGCTCGCCCAGATCGCCCAGACGCCGCAGGGCGACACCGACCCACACGACACCGACGCGCACGACACCGACGCGCACGACACCGCGGGGCGCACCCCCGGGGTCGCGTCCGCCGGTGGCCCCGAGGAGCCCGCCGTCCGCGCCCCCCGCCGCTGGACCCGCCTGGCCTTCGCGCTCGCCGCATGCCTGGCGCTGCTGGTCGGCGTCGGCATCGGAGCGGTGGCGCTCAACGCACAGCTCACCCGTCCCGCCAGCGTCGTGGCGCTGCAGGAGATCGAGGCCGCAGGCGATGCGCAGCAGGCCACGGTCGAGCTCGACGGCGGGGCCACGGCCACCGCCCACTGGTCGGGCTCGGTCGGCAAGGCCGTGCTCGTGACGGACGGTCTGCCCGAGACCGACGCCGGCAAGACGTACGAGCTGTGGTTCGTGCGCGGCGAGGAACCGATCGCGGCCGGTGTGTTCGACCCGGAGGACGGTGCGGCGACCGCGCTGCTCGAGGGCGAGATGCGGGCGGGTGACGCGATCGCGGTGACCGTGGAGCAGGAGGGCGGCTCGCCGTCCGGGCAGCCCACCACGGATCCGGTCATCGTCATCCCCACGGCCTGAGTCGCGGCGGCGGGCGTACCCTGGAGGGATGCCCGAGCAGCACCACCGGCCCGTGCGCCGCCCCTCCCACGCGTTCGACAACATCGTGGGGTCGAGCGACCCCGCGGAGGAGAGCAGGGTCGCGCACGCCACGGCCTCCGCGCTGCTGACGCGCGTGCGCGAGGACGAGACCGGCGCGAGCGTGGAACGGCTGATCGCGTTCACGCGGGAGCACGGCATCGACGAGATCGCCGAGCTGTGGTCCACCGCGCCGTCGCGCACGCTGCCGGGCTCGCTGTGGCGCCTGTACGTGCTGCAGCTCGCGATCCACGGCGACCCGCGCACCGCCGCGCTCCTGTACGACCGCGGTCGCGTCGAGCTTTCCTCCGCCGACGCCGTGGTGGCGGGTGCCCCGGTGCCGGCGAGCCCGGACGAGCTGGTCGCGCTGATCGACACGATCCTCCGCGGTGCCTTCCGGGGCGACTTCGCGGTGGCGCTCGACCGGGCGGCGGCGTTCTGCCGCGTGCAGGCCTCCGGCGCGACGCACACCGCGGACGACTACGAGGTGACGGAGCCGGAGCGCGCGAGCGAGCTGACCACGCGGGCGCTGCGGTTGAGCACGTACGCGCAGGACCTCTCGGCCTCGGCCGCGCTGTGGCGCATGGGCGCGCTGGCCTGACAGCGCCGCGGCCGGCGCCCGGACAGAGAAAGACCGGGCCGCAAGAACGCCTCTCGGCGGAAGGCCGCTCGCAGCGGCGAAAATTGGAGCCCGGGGTTATGCGGCCCGGCCACTCCAGTGTAACGCGAGCGCGCGACAGGTATTCCCGGCGTTCTAGGCTCGTGGCATGACCCGACGCTTCGCCCTCATGCTCGACCCCGTCGCCGCCGACGAGCAGCGCGACGACTACACCGGCACGTTCACGCAGGTCGACGCCACGGCTCCGGCCCTGAGCGTCGGCGAGCTGAGCACCCAGCGGGGGGACGGCGTGTTCGAGTCGATCGGCGTCGTCGACGGTCATGCGCAGGAGGTCGTGCCGCACCTGGAGCGACTGGCACACTCCGCGCGACTGTGCGACCTCCCGGAGCCGAACCTCGAGCAGTGGCGGCAGGCGGTGCAGCGGGCCGCGGCGCAGCTCGGCGCGGGGGAGTCGGTCATCAAGCTGATCCTCAGTCGCGGCGTGGAGCACGGACCCACACCCACCGCCTGGGTCACGGCCGCTCCCGCCGCGGACTTCTCCGCCGTGCGCCGCGACGGCGTGAAGGTGGTCACGCTCGACCGCGGGTACGACCTCGGTGCCGCCGAGCGGGCGCCGTGGCTGCTGCTGGGCGCCAAGACCCTGTCGTACGCGGTGAACATGGCGGCGCTGCGCGAGGCCAAGCGGCGCGGGGCCGACGACGCGGTGTTCCTCTCGAGCGACGGCTTCGTGCTGGAGGCGCCGACGGCCTCGCTCCTCCTGCGCTTCGGCGACCGGTTCACGACCCCGGCGCCGAACGGCGGGATCCTGCACGGCACCACACAGCTCAGCGTGTACGACCACCTCAGCGCGCGCGGCTTCGAGGTCGGCTACGACCGCATCCCCGCGGGCGACCTCACCCGGGCCGATGCGGCGTGGCTGGTGTCGAGCGTGCGTCTCGCGGCGGCCATCACCGCGGTCGACGGTGTGCCGCTGCCAGTGGATGCCGCGCTCACGGACGAGCTCAACGCGTACCTGCTCTCGCCGCGCGACTGAGGCCGCAGACACGGAAGGGCCCGGGTGCCGTCGCACCCGGGCCCTTGTCGTACCGGCGGTTCAGCCGAAGCGGCCGGAGACGTAGTCCTCCGTCGCCTGCACCGACGGCGTGGTGAAGATCGACGTCGTGTCGTCGTACTCGATGAGCTTGCCGGGCTTGCCGGTGCCGGCGATGTTGAAGAACGCCGTCTTGTCCGAGACACGGCTCGCCTGCTGCATGTTGTGGGTCACGATCACGATCGTGAACTCGTTCTTGAGCTCGCCGATCAGCTCCTCGATCGCGTACGTCGAGATGGGGTCGAGCGCCGAGCACGGCTCGTCCATCAGCAGCACCTCGGGCGACACCGCGATCGCGCGGGCGATGCACAGACGCTGCTGCTGACCGCCGGAGAGGCCGGAGCCGGGGCGGTCGAGCCGGTCCTTGACCTCGTTCCAGAGGTTCGCGCCGGTGAGCGACTTCTCGACCAGGTCGTCCTGGTCGCTCTTGGACATGCGGCTGTTGTTGAGCTTGACGCCCGCGAGCACGTTCTCCTTGATCGACATCGTGGGGAACGGGTTGGGGCGCTGGAACACCATGCCCACCTGGCGGCGCACGAGCACCGGGTCGACGCCGGCGCCGTACAGGTCCTTGCCGTCGAGCAGCACCTCTCCTTCGACGCGGGCGCCGGGGATGACCTCGTGCATGCGGTTGAGTGTGCGCAGGAAGGTGGACTTGCCACAGCCGGAGGGGCCGATGAACGCCGTCACGCTGCGCGGCTGGATGTCGAGGGAGACGCCTTCGACGGCGAGGAAGTTGCCGTAGTAGACGTTGAGGTCGTTGACTTCGATGCTCTTGGACACGGGGTTTCCTGTTCTGAGGTTCGGGCTCAGCGGCCGGAGAGTTTCGGGGCGAACCACTTCGCGATCAGACGCGCGAGGAGGTTCAGCACCATGACGATGAGGATGAGGGTGAGGGCGGCGGCCCAGGCGCGCGCGACAGCGGCGTCGGGGTTGGTGCCCTGGTTCATGTACTGGTTGTAGGCGAACACCGGCAGGGTCATCATCTGACCGTCGAAGATGTTCGTGTTGAGGCTCTGCGTGAAGCCGGCGGTCAGCAGCAGCGGGGCGGTCTCACCGATCACGCGGGAGATCGCGAGCATGACCGAGGTCATGATGCCGGCGATGGAGGTGGGCAGCACGACCTTGAGGATCGTCAGCCACTTCGGCACGCCCAGCGCGTAGGAGGCCTCGCGCAGTTCGTTCGGGACGATGCGCAGCAGTTCCTCGCTGCCGCGGACGACGACCGGGGTCATCAGCACGGCGAGGGCGAGCGCACCCATGAAGCCCATCGAGATGCCCGGTCGCAGCAGCAGCGCGAACACGGCGTAGATGAACAGACCGGCGACGATCGACGGGATGCCCGTCATCACGTCGACGAAGAACGTGATGGCCTTCGCGATCTTCCCGCGCCCGTACTCGACCAGGTAGATCGAGGTCATGAGCCCGATCGGGACCGAGATGATCGTGGCCGTCAGGGTGATCAGCACGGTGCCCCAGATGGCGTGCACGATGCCGCCGCCGTCGCCGACCACGTTGCGCATGGAGTAGCTGAAGAACTCGGCGTCGAAGCGTTCGATGCCGTTCGCCACCACGGTCCACAGCAGCGACACGAGCGGCAGCAGCGCGATCAGGAAGGCGGTGGCGACGAGGGCCGTCATGAGCCGGTCCACGGCCTTGCGGCGGCTCTCGGCGATCGACGAGATCACCGTGATGATCACCATGTAGAGCAGGATGCCGACGATCACGGTGCCCGCGATGTTGAAGTCGGCGAGGGGCGTGTGCGACCCCGCGGCGGCGACGCCGAACACGGCCGCGGAGACCGCGAACGAGACGCCGAGCAGAGCCCACGGCGCCCACTTCGGGAGGCGGCCGGAGGTGAGGGAGGCGCTCGGCGTCGTGGGAGCGCTGGTGAGGACGGTCATGTCAGTTCGCTCCAGAGAACTCGGCGCGGCGGGCGACGATCCAGCGCGCCACGGCGTTGACCGCGAAGGTCACGACGAAGAGGATGAGGCCGGTCGCGATGAGCGTGTTGACGCCCGTGCCGTGTGCCTCGGGGAAGGCGAGGGCGATGTTCGCGGGGATCGGCGTGGGGTTCGTGGCGGTGAGCACCAGGAAGCTCACGACCGCCGAGGGGGAGAGCACCATGGTCACGGCCATGGTCTCGCCCAGGGCCCGCCCGAGCGCGAGCATCGCGGCGGAGACCATGCCGCCGCGGGCGAAGGGGAGCACGGCCATGCGCACCATCTCCCAGCGGGTGGCGCCGAGGGCCAGGGCGGCCTCCTCGTGCAGCTTCGGCGTCTGCAGGAAGACCTCGCGGCAGATGGCGGTCATGATCGGGATGCACATCACGGCGAGGACGAGGGCCGCGGTGAGGATGGTCTTGCCCGTGGCGGAAACCTGACCGCCGAAGAAGGGCACCCAGGAGGCGTTGTCGTTCAGCCAGACGTAGATCGGCTGGAGCAGCGGGGCGAGCACGAGTCCGCCCCACAGGCCGAAGACCACGGACGGCACGGCCGCGAGCAGGTCGATGATGTAGCCGAGCACGGCCGCGAGTCGGCGGTGCGCGTAGTGCGAGATGAACAGCGCGATGCCGATGGCGATGGGGGCCGCGATGATCAGGGCGATGAACGAGGCCCACAGCGTGCCGAAGACGAGCGGCCAGACATAGGCCCAGAAGGATTCGCCGCGCAGGATGTGGTTGTCGGTGGTGTCGAGCTGGAAGGCCGGAAGGCTCTGGATGATGAGGAACGCGGCGACGAGGGCGAGCACGACGAGGATGATGATCCCCGCTCCGAGTGCGGTGCCGGAGAACACCCGGTCGCCGAGTCGCTGCTTGGCCTTGATCGGTGCGGGCGGCGCCGGGGTCGGTGCCGGTGCCGTGGTGGGCTCCTGCGCGGTCGTGCTCATGATCTCCCTGTTTCGGGCCGGGTGGAGATGGATCGGGTGCTGACCCGGCGGAGCCCCCGCGTCCGTGTCGGGACGCGGGGGCACCGTGTCAGCGGATCGGCGGGATCAGCCGACCTGGATCAGGTCGATCGCGGCCTGGACCTGCTCGCGCAGGCCGTCCGAGATCGGGGCGCTGCCGGCGTTCTCCGCGGCGGCGTCCTGGCCCTCGGCGCTCGCGATGTACGTGAAGTAGGCCTTCACGAGCTCCGCGACGTTGCTGTCCTCGTACTGCTCGCAGCCGATGAGGTAGCTGACCAGGGCGATCGGGTAGGCGCCGTCCGCGGCGGAGGCCGGGTCGACGTCGAAGACGAGGTCGCCCTCGCCGCGGCCCTCGGCGAGCGGCGAGGCCTCGACGAGCTTCGCTGCGGCCTCGGCCGAGTAGGGCACGAACTCCTCGCCGACGCCCACGGCGACCTGGCCGAGGCCGTCCGCCTGCGAGGCGTCGAGGAAGCCGATGGCGCCGTTGCCGGCGGTGATGGCCTGCTTCACGCCCGAGGTGCCCTGAGCGGCCTCGCCGCCCTGGATCGGCCACTCGTCCGAGACCTCGTAGGTCCACACGTCGGGAGCGGTCGCGCTGAGGTACTTCGCGAAGGTCTCCTGCGTGCCGGACGGGTCGGAGCGGTGCACGGGCGAGATCGCCAGGTCGGGCAGCTCGACGCCCTCGTTGAGAGCGGCGATCGCGGCGTCGTTCCAGTTGGTGATGGTGCCGGCGAAGATGCCCGCGATGGTCGCGGCGTCGAGGTTCAGGGTGTCGATGCCCTCGAGGTTGAACGCGACCGCGACGGGCGAGATGTAGAGCGGGACCTCGACGATGTCGTCGGTCGTGCAGGCGCCGAAGCCGCCGGCGGCGATCTCCTCGTCGTTGAACGCGCGGTCGGAGCCGATGAAGTTGCTGCCGCCCTCGAGGAAGTTCTCGCGGCCCGTGCCGGAGCCGGTGGGCTCGTAGTTGACGGTCACGTCGGGGTTGGCGGTCTGGAACGCGGCGACCCAGGCCTCCTGGGCTGCGGTCTGGGAGGACGCGCCGGTCGCGTCGATCGTGCCGGAGAGCGTGGACTCGCTGGGCTCGTCGGTGGAGCCGCCGGTGCCGCCTTCGTTCGCGGCACAGCCGGCGAGTGCGAGAGCGGCGACGGCGCCGATGGCGCCGATTCGTGCGATTCGGGAGATCTTCACTGTGGATCCTTCGATCGTGGAGGGTTGGGGCCCGGTGCAGGGCACACAGTGACGCTAGGGGCGACGGTTAACGAGACTCTCCCTCGCAGGTGAACGGCAGGTGAACGACCGGAGACGCTCTGGGGGCGATCCCAGGCGCCGCGCGGGCTCGAGCGCCCTCGTTCGCGGGTCGCCGACGTGTCAGACCTTCGGCGCGTGCGTCTCGATCGAGATGATCCCGGAGCCGGGATTCGTGGCGGACACGTGCACGACGGAGAACGCGCCGGTCTCCAGATCGGCGGCGCTGGTCACGTACGAGCCGCGCACGGTGCCGGTGGCGAGGGCGATCTCGGCGAGCAGGGCGGGCAGCACGGGGCCGTGGCTGCACAGCACGGCGGGCTTGCCGGAGCGGATGCGGCGTCCGACGACCGAGCGGAGGTCTGCGGTGCCGTCCTCCCACGCGTCCTGGCTGATCTTCTCCGTCTTCACCGGCTTGCGGTCCAGGGCCTTCGCCAGCGGGGCGACCGTCTGCACGCAGCGCACCGCGTCGCTCGTGATGAGCTTGCGCACGCCGAACGCGCGGAGCGGACCCACGATCGCCTTGGCCTGGCGTCGGCCGCGTTCGGTGAGCGGCCGCGCGGAGTCCGCGCCGTCCCACTCCGAGCGGGGGAGGGTCTTCGCGTGTCGGAGCGCGATCACCGGGAAGGTGCGCAGGACGCCGTCGTCGACGAGGGCCGCGAACGCGTCGAGGATCTCGTGGTCGACCGGGTAGCTGAGCGCGGCGCGGGCCTTCTTGACGCTGACCCACTCGAGCGCGGCGATCTCCCGGTTGGGCACGAACGTCGACGCCCGGATGGCCTCGTCGGTCGCCTCGGCCGCCCAGTAGTGCACGACCTTCTGCTTGCGTGAGGCGAGCAGGTAGCGGCTCACCCCCACGGGGACGCCGAGGGCGACGCGGATGCCCGTCTCCTCGTGCACCTCGCGCACGGCCGTCTCCGCGAGCATCTCACCGGGGTCGACCTTGCCCTTGGGAAGCGTGACGTCGCGGTACTTCGTGCGGTGGATCAGCAGGATGCGCAGCTTGCCGTCGACCAGGCGCCACACCACGGCACCCGCGGCGTACACGGCCTTGTCCGCCCACTTGGAGCGGGCGATGTCCTCGGGGAGCTGAAGCTGCCGCGCCGTCATCGGACCGCCCGCGCCCGCCGGCGCCGCTGGATCATGCCCATGGTCTTGTCCTGCAGGTCGACCAGCGGCCTGCCGTCCGCGTTCACGGCGTGGCGCTCCCAGACGCCGTCGGCGCCGAGGTGCCACGACGACGTGCCATCGTCCATCGCGAGGTCGAAGAACGCCGTGAGCTCCTTGAGGTGCGCGGGGTCGGTCACGCGCACGAGCGCCTCGACGCGACGGTCGAGGTTGCGGTGCATCATGTCGGCGCTGCCGATGTAGACCTGCGGGTCGCCGCCGTTCTCGAACGCGAAGATGCGCGAGTGCTCCAGGTAGCGGCCGAGGATGCTGCGGACGGTGATGTTGTCGCTGATGCCCTCGAGGTCGGTGCGCAGGCTGCAGATGCCCCGCACCCACACGTCGACCTTCACGCCTGCGGCGCTGGCGCGGTACAGGGCGTCGATGATCTCCTCGTCCACCATCGAGTTCACCTTGATGCGGATGTGTGCGGGCACGCCCGCCTCGGCGTTGCGGCGCTCGGCGTCGATCAGGCGGATGAGGCCCTTGCGCAGGTGCAGCGGTGCGACCAGGAGGCGCTTGAACTTCTTCTCGATCGCGTAGCCGCTGAGCTCGTTGAACAGCCGGGTCAGGTCCTTGCCGACCTGGGCGTCGGCGGTGAACAGGCCGAAGTCCTCGTAGATGCGGCTGGTCTTGGGGTTGTAGTTGCCCGTGCCGACGTGGGAGTAGTGCCGCAGCAGGCCGTCCTCCTCGCGGATCACGAGCGCGAGCTTGCAGTGCGTCTTGAGGCCGACCAGCCCGTAGACCACGTGCACGCCGGCCTTCTCCAGCTTGCGTGCCCACACGATGTTGTTCGCCTCGTCGAACCGTGCCTTCACCTCGACCAGGGCGAGCACCTGCTTGCCGGCCTCGGCGGCGTCGATGAGTGCCTGCACGACGGGGCTGTCGCCCGAGGTGCGGTACAGCGTCTGCTTGATCGCCAGCACGTGCGGGTCTCGCGCCGCCTGCTCCAGGAACGCCTGCACGCTGGTCGTGAACGACTCGTAGGGGTGGTGCACGAGCACGTCGGACTTGCGGATGGCCTTGAAGATGTCGGCCCGGTTGCTCGATCCCGCCGGCTGGAACGCCACCGCGGTCGTGGGCAGGTGCGGCGGGTAGCGCAGGTCGGGACGATCGATGCGTGACAGGTCGAACAGGCCCCGCAGGTCGAGCGGTCCGGGAAGGCGGTAGACCTCCAGATCGGTGATGTCGAGCTCGCGCACGAGCAGGTCCATCGTGACGTCGTCCATGTCGTCGGTGATCTCGAGGCGGATGGGCGGGCCGAACCGGCGGCGCAGCAGCTCCGCCTCCAGCGCCTGGATGAGGTTCTCGCTCTCGTCCTCCTCGATCTCCACGTCCTCGTTGCGGGTGAGGCGGAACGCGTGGTGGTCGAGCACCTCCATCCCGGGGAACAGGTCGCCGAGGTGGTTGGCGATCAGCTCTTCCAGGCGCAGGAAGCGCTTGATCTCCCCGGTGGACGGCACCTCGACGAAGCGCGGCAGCATCGGCGGCACCTTGAGACGGGCGAACTCCTGACGGCCCGTGCGGGCGTTGCGGATGCGGATCGCGAGGTTCAGCGACAGCCCGGAGATGTAGGGGAACGGGTGAGCGGGGTCGACCGCCAGCGGCATGAGCACGGGGAAGACCTGCGCGCCGAAGTAGTCGGACAGCGCGCTGCGCTCCTCGTCGGTGAGGTCGGACCACTCGGTGATCTCGATGCCGGAGTCGGCGAGAGCGGGACGCACCAGGTTGGTCCACGCGGCCGCGTGCCGCAGCTGCAGCGCGTGTGCTTCGCGCGAGATGTCGGCCAGGGCGTCGACGGGGGAGCGACCGATGTTGGTCGGCACCGCGAGGCCGGTCATGATGCGGCGCTTGAGGCCGGCGACGCGCACCATGAAGAACTCGTCGAGGTTGCTCGCGAAGATCGCCAGGAAGTTCGCGCGCTCCAGCTCGGGCAGCGTCGGATCCTCGGCGAGCTCGAGCACACGCTGGTTGAACGCGAGCCAGCTCAGCTCGCGGTCCAGGTACCGGTGGTCGGGCAGTTGCGAGTCCGGGGACTCCACGGCATCGAAGTCGTCGTCTTCGGCGTCACCGAGGCCGGCGTCGGCGAGTGCGGGATCGATCATGGGGTACATCTAAGCACCGGGAGGTGTCGGGCGTGTGAACGCCGGTCACCCCGTGCCGACGAGGCTCTCGTCGTCGTACACGTTGAAGCGGTACCCGACGTTGCGGACCGTGCCGATGATCTGCTCCTGGTCGCCGAGCTTCGCCCTGAGCCGTCGCACGTGCACGTCGACCGTGCGGGTGCCGCCGAAGTAGTCGTAGCCCCATACCTCGCTGAGCAGCTGCTCGCGCGTGAACACCCGCGACGGGTGCGTGGCCAGGAAGTGCAGGAGCTGGAACTCCTTGTAGGTGAGGTCGAGGGGCTTGCCGTGCAGCTTGGCCGAGTACGACTGCTCGTCGATCGTGACGCCGGAGGCCTGCACGCGCGCGGGCTCGGACACCTCGTCGCGGCGGGCGATGGCGAGCCGGACGCGGGCGTCGATCTCGGCGGGGCCGGCCGTCGCGAGCAGCACGTCGTCGATGCCCCAGTCGCCGGAGAGCGCGCTCATGCCGCCCTCCGTGACGACGAGGAGGAGCGGGGCCTGCTGGCCGGTGGCGCGCAGCAGCCGGCACAGCGACTTCGCTCCGACCAGGTCGTGGCGGCCGTCGACCACCGCCACGTCGTACTCCGGAGCGTTCACGAGCTGCGCCGGTTCGGCCGGGATCTGGCGGGTGCGATGGCTGAGCAGCTCCAGCGCGGGAAGCACCTGCTCCGAGAGGGGAGCGTTGGTCAGAACCAGCACCAGGGCCACGCGCACTCCTCACCGGCGGGGGGTTCGACGCCGTGCCGCCATGATAGCGGCCGTGGATGCGCAAGAATGGAGACATGTCAGAACCCGCCCTCGCTCCGCGCAACGCCTTCACCGGCGTGATCGTGGTGTGGGCGGTGGCCTTCGTCGGCACGATCCTGATCGGCATCTTCGCTGCGGAGGAGTGGCGCATCCCCTGGATGCTCGTCGGGTTCGGCGCCGTCGTCCTGATCTCCTTCGCGGTGCAGCTCTGGTACGGCCGCACGCAGGGGTTCATCTTCCGCGTGGCGAGCAGCGTCACCGGCGCCCTGCTGCTGATGGGGGTCATCTCGGTCGGGTTCGGGCTGGCGGCGCTCATCCCGTCCTGACGCCGATCCGGCGCGGTATGGTGGATCCATGGACATCATGGCGCTCGAAATCTTCTTCATCGGCCTCCTGGGCCTCGCGAGCCTGGCGATCGTCTTCGTGTCGGCCGTGGTGCTGCGCAACCTCTTCCGCGGTCAGCGCTGACGAGATCGTGATCGAGCTCCCGACCGACCTTCCCGCCGATCTCGTTCCGCTCTCGTGGCTGATCGGGGTCTGGGAGGGCACCGGCGTGATCGAGTACCCGGTCGGCGAGGAGCGTCTGCAGGGCGAGTTCACCCACCGCGTCAGCTTCAGCCATGACGGTGGCCCCTTCCTCAACTACGCCGCGACCGCCACCTTCACCGGCGAAGACCAGTCGGCGTCGATTCCCCTGACCGCCGAGTCCGGCTTCTGGCGCCTCGCGCGCCCGGCTGCTGCATCCGATGCGGGACCCGCGCTGCTGCCGCCGACCGTCGCGCCGGTCGTCCGCACGGTCGACGACGTGGAGGAGCTCCGCGGACCGAACGGCGCGTTCCCGCTCGAGGTCTCGATCGCCCGCTCCGACGGCATGCTCGAGTTCTACCTCGGCGAGATCAACGGCCCGCGCGTCGACCTGGCGTCCGACGCGATCGTGCGCGGAGCGGGGACGAAGGAGTACGGCTCGGCCTCGCGCATGTACGGCCTGGTCGACGGCCACCTGTTGTGGGCCTGGGACATTGCCGCGCTCGGCACACCGCTGCGCGCGCACGCCTCGGCCCGCCTCGCGCGGGTGTGAACGGAGAGGGGCGAGCAGGCATGGGCGGGTTCGACGAGCGGAACGGGGCCGTCCTCGGCGACGGGGGCGTGGCGCACTTCGGTGATCCCTTCCGCGAGCAGCGCTGGCTGGCGGCGGGCGAGGCGCTGGTCCCGCTGGACGACCGCGCCGTCATCGAAGTGGCGGGCCCCGAGCGTCTCGGCTGGCTCGACTCCATCACGTCGCAGGCCGTCGGGCGACTCGCGCCGGGCGAGAGCACGGAGCTGCTGGTGCTCGATCCCCAGGGGCGGGTGGAGCACGCCGCCGGTGTCGTCGACGACGGTTCCGCGACCTGGCTCATCGTCGATGCCGCCGACGCGGAGGCACTGGCGGGCTGGCTCACCCGCATGAAGTTCCGCACCCAGGCCACGGTCGAGGTGCGCGACGACGTGGCGCTGCTGGGCTTCGTCGACGGGGGCGCCGCATCCGAGCGCATCCGCGCCGTCGACGGCGTGTTCGTGTGGGCGGACCCCTGGCAGCGCGTCAGCGCGGGCGGGTATCAGTACGCCGCGACCGCCGAGCACCCCGGGGCCGAGCTGGCCTGGCGCATCGCCATCGTCACGAGCGGCAGCGTGCCCGCGCTCGCCGCGACCCTCGACGACGGCGAGGTCGCCGGACTGCTGGCCGCGGAGGCTCTGCGCATCGCCGCGTGGCGACCGCGGTGGGCGTCCGAGGTCGATGAGCGGTCGCTGCCGCACGAGTCCGACTGGCTGCGCAGTGCGGTGCACCTCGACAAGGGCTGCTACCGCGGGCAGGAGACCGTGTCGAAGGTGCACAACCTCGGTCATCCGCCTCGGCGGCTCGCCGCGCTGCACCTCGACGGCAGCGACGCAGTGCTCCCCGAGCCCGGCGCTCCGGTCTTCGCGGGCGACGACGAGGTGGGGCACATCACCTCGGTCGCGCGACACCACGAGGAGGGCCCCATCGCGCTCGCGATCCTGTCGCGCCGCGCCCCGGTCGGGGATCTGGTCGTGCGCTCCGAGGGCGTCGACATCGCGGCGTCGCAGCAGGTCATCGTCCCCGCAGACGCGGGCGCCACGGCGGAGGTGCCCCGCCTGACGCGGCTGTCGCGCCGCCCGACCGCGCCGGACCCGCGCCGCACCTCGCCGTCCGCCTGAGCGGGCGTCCCGGCGTCAGGTCGTGCGCGGGGCGACCGCGTCCCACGGCAGCGTGAGCTCGCCGAGACGCCAGCGCGTGCGGCCGCCCTGCACGGGCCACCCCTGGTCGCGCAGCGCGGACACGGCCGCGAGGAACCGCTGCGTGGCGCCGAAGGTCGACAGGGGAGCCGCGCGGTCCCACTCCCGATCGAGCTCGGTGAGAAGCGCGTGGATGCGCTCGCCGGGGACGTTGCGATGGATCAGCGCCTTGGGCAGCCGCTCCGCCACGATGCTCGGACGCTCGAGTCCCTCCAGCCGCAGCGAGATCGTGAGGCGCAGCGCCGATCCATCCCGGTCCGCGTCGACCCAGCTGGCGATGCGGCCGATCTCGTCGCACGTCCCCTCCACGAGCAGACCGCCGGGGGCGAGGCGCGCCGCCATCGTGCGCCAGGCCGCGGGGACCTCGGCCTCGTCGTACTGCCGGAGCACGTTCATGGCGCGGATCACGGCGGCGCGGCGGTCGCCCGGCAGCGGCACCTCGAAGCCCCCACGCGCGAACGACACCCGCAGATCCGGCGGGAATCCCGTCCGACCCGCCCGGACCTCGGCGAGCTGTCGCATGGCCGTGGCGACGCGCGCCGGATCGATCTCCAGGCCGAGCACCTCCGCGTCGGGACGGACCCGGCGCAGGCGCGCGGCGAGCTCGAGCGCCGTGACTCCGCTGGCGCCGTAGCCGAGGTCGACCACGAGCGGATCCTCCGCGCGACGCAACGCGGTGCTCGCGGCGATCCAGCGGTCGTTGCGGCGCAGCCGGTTGGTCCCGGTCGTGCCACGGGTCGGCTGGCCGAGCGGAGATGACGCCATGCGTCCATCCTCTCCCGTGCCCGGCGCAGTCCGATCCACGGCCGCGGATAAACTGGCCGCATGACTGCGAAGCGCACCCTGATCCTGCTCCGCCACGGCCAGAGCGAGTGGAACGAACTGAACCTCTTCACCGGCTGGGTGGACGTCCGCCTGACCGAGCAGGGCAAGGGCGAGGCCCGTCGCGGCGGTGAGCTGCTCGCCGAGTCCGGCATCCTCCCCGACGTGCTGCACACCTCGCTGCTGAGCCGAGCGATCCAGACCGCCGACATCGCGCTGGACGCGGCCGACCGGCTGTGGATCCCGGTCACGCGCTCGTGGCGACTCAACGAGCGGCACTACGGCGCGCTGCAGGGCAAGGACAAGGCGCAGACGCTGGAGGAGTTCGGTCCAGAGCAGTTCCAGCTGTGGCGCCGTTCGTTCGACGTGCCGCCGCCCCCGCTCGACGACGCGAGCGAGTTCAGCCAGGTGAACGACCCCCGGTACGCGCACATCGACGGTGAGGTGCCGCGTACGGAGTCACTCAAGCTCGTGATCGACCGTCTGCTGCCGTACTGGGAGACCGCGATCGTGCCCGACCTCGAGGCTGGCAAGACGGTGCTGGTCACCGCGCACGGGAACTCGCTGCGCGGGCTCGTGAAGCACCTCGAGGGCATCAGCGACGACGACATCGCCGCGCTCAACATCCCCACCGGCATCCCGCTGGTCTACGAGCTCGACGAGAACAACGCGCCCACGGGCCCCGGCCGCTACCTCGACCCCGAAGCCGCCGCCGCCGGTGCCGCCGCCGTGGCCGCGCAGGGCAAGAAGTAACGCGCACGCCCCGACGCGAGAGACCCCCTGCCGCCGGTCGGCGCAGGGGGTCTCTCGCGTACGAGGGGCGACGCGTCAGGCGTGTCCGAGCTCCTGCTGCTCCACGGCGAGGGCGATGTCCTCCTCCTCGACGTGCCAGTCGCCCGTCGCCAGGTACACGACCTTCTTCGCGACGGCGACCGCGTGGTCGGCGAAGCGCTCGTGGTAGCGGCTGGCCAGCGTGGCGTCGACGGTGGCGACCGCCTCGCCCTTCCAGTTGTCGCTGAGCACCTTCTCGAACACGCTGGCGTGCAGCTCGTCCACGTCGTCGTCGGCGTTGCGGATCTGGTCGGCGAACTTCAGGTCCTGGGTGCGCAGCAGCTCGGCGAGCGTGCGCGAGATCTCGACGTCGAGCTCGCCCATCCGCACGAAGGTGCCCTTGAGGCCCTTCGGGATGGCGCGCTCGGGGAAGCGCAGCCGGGCGAGCTGTGCGATGTGCTCGGACATGTCGCCCATGCGCTCCAGGGAGGCGCTCACGCGCAGCGCGGTGACGACGATGCGCAGGTCGCGCGCGACCGGCTGCTGGCGGGCGAGGATCTCGATGGCCTGCTCGTCGAGCGCGACGGCCAGCTCGTCGATCTTCGCGTCGTCGGCGATGACCTCCTCGGCCAGGGCGACGTCGCTGGTGGCGAACGCGCGCGTCGCCTTGTCGATCGAGACGGTGACGAGGTCGGCGATCTCGACGAGGCGGGACTGCAGGTCCTCGAGGGACTGGTGGAAGACTTCGCGCATGGGGGCGCAACCTTTCGTTCGGATCTCTGCTGAGTCGTCAGCGCGAGGCGGCGGGGCGTCCGCACGAGTTCGGGCCTGTGCGCAGGCCTGAAGCGATTGTCTGCTCCGAAGGTTAACGAACGGTGCCCAGCGAGTGAATAGTACGTCTCGCCTCCCCGTCACGGCGCGGAAACCCGCCGGACGGGCGGTGAACGCGCTCTACGCTGGAGTCATGACCCTGCCGCAGCTCGCGCTGTCCTCCCTTGCCATCGGGCTGGTGATCGGCGTCGGGATGTCGCTTCTGGTCGTCTGGGCCTACCGGGCGAGGGCGCGTGCGGAGGAGGAGACGTCGACGTCGATCCCGCAGGGGATCACGGATGTGCTCGGCAGCATGGACGACGCGGCCTGCGTCGTCGACGCCTCGGGACTCGTGCTCGCGACCTCGCGGGCGGCGGCGCGGTTCGGCATCGAGGTCGGTTCCACGCTGGAGAACCCGGAGCTGCGGCAGCTGGTGCGCGGCGTCCGTGCGTCGGGCGACACGGCGATGGAGTCGCTGCGCATCACTCGCGGAGGGCTCAGCCTCGATCCGCGCCTGGTGTCGGCACGGGCGAGTGCGATCGGGGCGCGCCTGGTGCTGCTGATCGTGCGGGATGTCACCGAGCAGGAGCGCCTGGACCAGATGCGTCGGGACTTCGTGGCGAACACGAGTCATGAGCTCAAGACCCCGGTGGGGGCGGTGAGCCTGCTCGCGGAGGCGATCGAGTCCGCCGCCGACGATCCCGCACAGGTGCGCGTCTTCGCGTCGCGCATCTCGGCGGAGGCCAACCGACTCGGACAGCTCACCGGCCGCATCATGAGCCTGTCCCGCCTGCAGGCGGAGGACGGCCTGACGGAGGTCGGACCCGTCTCGATCGATGAGGTCATCGCCTCGTCCATCGAGGCGCACGTCGTGCAGGCCGATTCGGCGGGGGTGGAGCTTGCCCGCGGGGGCGACCGCGGCGTGTGGGTGCGCGGCGACGCGCAGATCCTCATCGAGGCGGTGGGCAACCTGATCGCCAACGCGATCGTGTACTCCCCGCGCGGCTCGCGCGTAGGTGTGGGGGTGCGGGCCGACGACGACGTGGTCGAGATCGCCGTGTCCGATCAGGGCATCGGGATCGCGGAGGCCGACAGGGAGCGGATCTTCGAGCGCTTCTACCGTGCGGACGAGGCGCGCTCGCGCCGCACCGGCGGCACAGGGCTCGGACTGTCGATCGTGAAGCACGCCACGCAGCGCCACGGCGGCGAGGTGCGCCTGTGGTCCCGGCCGGGCCGTGGCTCCACCTTCACGATCCGTCTTCCGCAGATCGCCGCGCCGGCGAACGCCGATCGTGACAAGAAGAACAAGAAGAAGCGTGCGCGGAAAGCGGCCAGGTCGGCCGGCTCGCGCGTCCGAAACGGAGAGACCGCATGACCCGCATCCTTCTCGTCGAAGACGAGCCCGACCTCGCTGATCCCCTCGCGTATCTGCTGCGCCGCGAGGGGTACGAGGTGGAGATCGCCGAGGACGGTCCCGGTGCGATGGCGGCGTTCCGGGAGCGCGGTGCCGACATCGTGCTGCTGGACCTGATGCTGCCGGGGATGCCCGGCACCGAGGTGTGTCGTCAGATCCGGTCGACGTCGGCCATCCCGATCATCATGCTGACCGCGAAGGACTCCGAGGTCGACATCGTGGTGGGGCTCGAACTGGGCGCCGACGACTACATCACCAAGCCGTACTCGTCGCGGGAGCTGCTGGCCAGGATGCGGGCCGTTCTGCGTCGGGTCGTCCAGGCCGAGGGCGAGCTCGACGAGAGGGTGCTCGAGGGCGGACGCGTGTCGCTCGACATCGATCGCCACACGGTGTCGGTCGCGGGGGAGCAGATCAACATGCCGCTGAAGGAGTTCGAGCTCCTCGAGGTCCTGATGCGCAACTCCGGGCGCGTGCTCACGCGGGGGCAGCTGATCGACCGGGTGTGGGGGAGCGACTACTTCGGTGACACGAAGACGCTCGACGTGCACATCAAGCGGATCCGGTCCCGCATCGAGGAGAACCCGAGCGAGCCCGTGATGCTCGTGACCGTGCGCGGTCTGGGCTACCGCTTCGAGGGCTGACGACCGGGGACGCGAAGAGGCCGGCACCCGTGGGTGCCGGCCTCGTGTGTTCGTGCGGTGTCAGTCGCCCTCGGGGGCGAGGTCCGAGTAGTAGGGGAGGGTGCCGTCGAGCACGGGCACCGCGGTCGTGACGCCGGCCGAGTCGCCGGACTGGAAGTGGATGTCGACCGTGGCGCCGGGCTTCGTGTCGAGCCCGACGATGCGCAGCGGCTCCTCGTCGGAGCCGAGGCTGATGGTCTGGCCGGCGGAGACGGTGACCGTGAACGGGTCGACGCCCTCCAGGGTGATGGTGAGGGTGGCGCGGTCCTGCGTCGGGTTGACGATCGCGCCGACGAAGTTGCCGACGGAGCCGTCTTCGTTCGCGATGACCAGGGCGTTCCGCACGTCGATCGGGCCGTCCTTGTCGGAGACGTTCACGCCGTCGGAGGCCGCGTACTCGATCTTGGTCGACTGCGGCGTGATGAACGTGCACCCGGTCGCGCCGAGCAGAACGAGGGCGCTGATGGCGGCAGACGCGACAAGGCGCGATTTCACGGGTCCTCCTGAGGTCCGGCGGGATATCCGTACCCATTCTATGGGTATGTGTCAGCGGGGCGTGGACGAGGAAGCGCGAACCTTAGCGCATATCCCCTGTGGTATCCTTGAGGTTGCCGAAAGGACATGTTTTTATGCTTTTTGAGGTTGGCGAGACCGTCGTCTATCCGCACCATGGCGCTGCGACCATCATCGAGGTCAAGGAACGCGTCATCAAGGGCGAGACGAAGAAGTACCTGAAGCTCAACGTCACGCAGGGCGATCTCATCATCGAGGTCCCGGCCGAGAATGTCGACCTGGTCGGCGTTCGCGACGTGATCGGCAAGGAGGGCCTCGATCACGTGTTCGAGGTGCTGCGTGCTCCCTTCACGGAGGAGCCCACCAACTGGTCCCGTCGCTACAAGGCGAACCTGGAGAAGCTCGCCTCCGGCGATGTCATCAAGGTGAGCGAGGTCGTGCGCGACCTGTGGCGTCGCGATCAGGACCGCGGGCTTTCCGCCGGCGAGAAGCGGATGCTGGCGAAGGCTCGTCAGATCCTCATCTCGGAGCTGGCGCTGGCAGAGAAGATCGACGAGGACAAGGCGGGCACCCTGCTCGACGAGGTCCTCGCCTCCTGACTTCTTCACGACGAAAGGCGGGTGCTGCGGCACCCGCCTTTCGTCGTCTCCGCCGGTAACGTGAAGGCGTGAGCATCGTTCCCGTCCCGCACACCGCGATCATCATCGTCGCCGCCGGCTCCGGCACCCGACTGGAGGCGCGCGCCCCGAAGGCGTTCGTCGGCATCGACAACCGCACGATCCTGCGCCACGCCCTCGACGGGGTGTTCGCGGCGCAGCCCCTGCAGGTCATCGTGGTCGCGCCCGCCGGGCACGAGGGCGATGCGCAGACCGAGCTTCTCGCCGCCGCGGGCGACCGCGCCGATCTCGGCCGCGTGGTCACGGGAGGCGCCACCCGACAGGAATCCGTCGCCGCGGGGTTGGCGGCCCTCTGGGGAGACGTGACGACGGTGCTCGTCCACGATGCGGCGCGGGCGCTCACCCCACCGTCCGTCATCGATGCGGTCGCCGCGGCCGTCACGGCGCAGGCGGCCGCGCTTCCGGTGCTTCCCGTCGTCGACACCCTCAAGCGGGTGGACGGTGGCGTCGTGACCGGCACCGTCGACCGCTCCGAGCTCGCCGCGGCGCAGACGCCGCAGGGCTTCCCGCGCGACGCGCTCGAGGCGGCGTACGCGCGTGCCGCCGAGGAGGGCGCGGAGTACACGGACGACGCGGCGCTGTTCGCCGCGGCCGGTCACACGGTCCGCCTCGTCCCTGGTTCGGAGCGATCGTTCAAGATCACCACTCCCGACGACCTCGAGCGTGCCAGGGCTCTCCTCGCGACGGCGCCCCCGAGCACGGGTGCGCGGCGAGACCGCGGCGCAGGCGCTCTACCGCGCGTGGGCATCGGAACCGACGTGCACGCGTTCGGCGGCGAGGGCGACCTGTGGCTCGCCGGGCTGGAGTGGCCGGGCGAACAGCCGCTGTCGGGTCATTCCGACGGCGACGCGGTCGCGCACGCCATTGTCGACGCTCTGCTCGGCGCGGCGGGGCTGGGTGACATCGGCACCCACTTCGGCACGGCGCATCCGGAGTATGCGGGCGCGCACGCCGACGTGTTCCTGTCGGCGACGCGGCGGCTGCTCGCCGAAGCCGGCTTCTCGATCGGGAACGTCTCCGTGCAGTTCCAGGGCAACCGTCCGCGATTCAGCGCCCGCCGTGTCGAGGCGGAGCGCGCGCTGTCCGCGGCGCTCGGGGGCGCTCCCGTGTCGGTCACTGCGACGACGACCGACGCCCTGGGCTTCTCCGGCCGCGGAGAAGGCATCGCGGTCACGGCCGTCGCACTCGTGGTGCCGGTGGACGGCCCGCACCGCTGAGCCGAGCGCATCCGCGACACGATCAGGAGCGCCGCGCGCCCGCCGAGTAGGCTTGACCGGTGACCCTCCGCCTCTACGACACCCGCGCACAGCTGCTGCGCGACTTCGTGCCTCTCGACTCCGAGAACATCACGATGTACGTGTGCGGACCGACGGTACAGTCCGGACCCCACATCGGTCACGTCAGGGCCGCGCTGAGCTTCGACCTGCTGCGCCGGTGGCTCGAGCACCGCTACGGTCGCGTCACGTTCGTGCGCAACGTCACCGACATCGACGACAAGGTGCTGCAGAACGCCACACCGGAGGAGCCGTGGTGGGCGCTGGCGTATCGGATGGAGCAGGAGTTCACCGCGGCGTATGCGGGCATCGGCATCCTGCCGCCCACCTACGAGCCCCGTGCCACCGCCTCGGTGCCGCAGATGCAGGAGCTGATCACGCGCCTCATCGACCGCGGCCACGCCTATCCCGCGCCCGACGGCTCCGGCGACGTCTACTTCGACGTGCGGTCGTGGGCGCAGTACGGCGCGCTCACGCATCAGTCGGTCGACGCGATGGAGGCGGCGGAGGATGCGGACCCCCGGGGCAAGCGCAATCCGCAGGACTTCGCGCTCTGGAAGGCGTCGAAGCCGGATGAGCCGGCCGATGCCACGTGGCGTTCGCCGTGGGGTCTCGGGCGACCGGGATGGCACATCGAGTGCTCGGCGATGTCGAAGCGCTACCTCGGCGACGAGTTCGACATCCACGGCGGCGGGCTCGACCTCCGCTTCCCCCACCATGAGAACGAGCTCGCGCAGTCGACGGCGGCGGGGGACGGCTTCGCGCGGTACTGGGTGCACAACGGCCTGGTGACGGTGGACGGGCAGAAGATGTCGAAGTCGCTCGGCAACTTCACGCTCGCCCGTGACGTGCTCGACGCGCACGACCCGCTGGTGGTGCGCTATGCGCTCGCCGCCGCGCACTACCGCTCGAGCCTCGACCTGTCGGAGTCCTCGTGGGCGGAGGCGGAGGCGGCCCTCGGTCGTATCCGTACCTTCCTGGAGCGGGCGGCGCGTGTCGCGGAGGTGGACGCCGCCGAGAGTCGCGAAGACCTGCCGTCGGCCTTCGCCGCTGCGATGGACGACGATCTCGGCGTTCCCCAGGCGCTCGCGGTCGTGCACGAGACCGTGCGGGCGGGAAACTCCGCGCTCGACGCGGGAGACCGCGACGCAGCCGCGCAGGCGGCGCGCGCGGTGTCGGCGATGACGTCGGTGCTCGGTCTCCGACCGAGCGACGCCACGGCCGCGGGCGACGCCCGGGCGGCCGCACTGGACGCGCTGGTGCAGGAGATGATCACGCAGCGTGCGCAGGCGCGGGCGGACAAGGATTGGGCGGCGGCGGATCGCATCCGTGATGCGATCGCTGCCGCAGGAATCACGCTGGAGGACACTCCGGCCGGAACTCATTGGAGCATCGATGACTAAGCCAGGGCGCCCCGGCGCGAGCAAGGGCAAGAAGAAGGGCCCCACGAAGGGCACCGGTGGTCTCGGGCGCAAGGCGCTCGAGGGCCGCGGTCCCACCCCGAAGGCGGAGGACCGCGCATGGCACCCGGCCGGGAAGCGCAAGGCCGCGGCCGAGCGCTACGCCGCGGCGGGCGGTAAGGGCAAGCCCGGCGGGCGCCCGTCGGGTGGCAGCCCCAACCGCACGGCCCGTGCCAAGGACAACACCACCGACACCGAGACGGTGACCGGCCGCAACTCGGTGCTGGAGGCGCTGCGGGCCAAGATCCCGGCGTCGGCGATGTACATCGCGCAGCGTGTCGAGATGGACGATCGCGTCAAGGAGATGCTGTCGATCGCGACTCACCGCGACATCCCGGTGCTGGAGGTCACGCGCCAGGAGCTCGACCGCATGGCGGGTTTCGACGGCGTGCACCAGGGCGTCGCGCTGAAGGTGCCGCCGTACGAGTACGCGCACCCGCAGGATCTGCTCGAGCAGGTCATCGACCGCGGGGAGACGCCGCTGTTCGTGGCGCTCGACGGCGTGACCGACCCGCGCAACCTCGGCGCGATCATCCGCTCGACGGCGGCGTTCGGCGGCCACGGCATCATCCTGCCGCAGCGCCGTTCCGCCGGTGTCAACTCGGCGGCGTGGAAGACCAGTGCCGGTGCCGCCGCGCGCATCCCCGTCGCCCTCGCGACGAACCTCACCACGCAGCTCAAGGAGTTCAAGAAGCAGGGCGTGTTCGTGCTGGGGCTCGACGGCGATGGTGACGTGTCGCTGCCCGAGCTGCAGCTCGCGGATCGACCGGTCGTGATCGTCGTCGGCTCCGAGGGCAAGGGCCTGTCGCGTCTGGTGACCGAGACCTGCGACCAGATCGTCTCCATCCCCATCTCGGCGGCGACGGAGTCGCTGAACGCCGGGATCGCCGCGTCGGTCGCCCTGTACCAGGTGGCGACCGTCCGCGCGGCGGACTGACCGCACGAGAAAGGCAGAGCATGGCGCGCATCATCGTCCTCGGAGGAACCGGTTATGCCGGACGGCACATCGTGTCGGAGGCGGTGAGCCGCGATCATGCGGTCGTCGCGATCTCCCGCACGACGCCGTCCGACCCGGTCGCCGGCGCCGCGTACGTGCAGGGATCCGCCCTCGACGCGGCGTCGCTGCGGGAGGCTTTCGCGGGTGCGGATGCCGTGGTGTCCGCGCTGTCGCCCCGCGGTGACATGGAGGATCGGGTGCTCGAGGCCCTCACGAACGTCATCGACCTCCTGGACGGCACCGAAACACGGCTCGGTGTGGTCGGCGGTGCCGGCGGCAGCCTGGTCGCTCCGGAGGGGCCGAGGCTCTTCGACCTCGACTTCCCGGAGGAGTACAAGCACGAGGCGCAGGTGGGCATCGACTCGCTCGCGCTGCTCGAGGAGACCGATCCCGCGCTGGACTGGTTCTTCGTGCACCCCGCCGAGGTCTTCGGCCCCTGGGCCGAGGGGGAGCGGACGGGTCGCTACCGCGACGGCGGCGACGTGCTGGTGCGCGACGAGGAGGGGAAGTCGTACATCTCCGGCGCGGACTTCGCCGTGGCCGTCGTGGACGAGATCGAGCAGGGCAACCACCACCGCGAGCGGTTCACGGTCGGCTACTGAGGGCGGCGTTCAGACGAGGTCGCGCCAGTCGACCTCGTCCTCGTCATCGGCGAGCGAGAGCGTGCCGGTGATCACCGGGAGGCTCATGGTCTCGGTCGGCGGTCCCATGATGGTCGCTTCGTCGCGGCGGTGGCGCAGCACATCGTTGATGTAGCTGGTCAGGACTTCCGCGAGGGGGATCGAGCGGCCCTGCGCCTGCGACAGGTACCAGCGGTGCTCCAACACCTGGTGGAACACCTCGGCGGGCTCCAGCTTGGCGCGCAGGTCGTAGGGGATGGCGCGGACGACGGGCTCGAACACGCGCGTGAGCCACTCATGCGCGTACATCTCCTCGTCCGCCCACTGCTTGGTCGAGCGGGCACGGAACTCGTCGAGGTCGTTGAGCAGGCGTCTCGCCTGGTTCTCCTCCACGTCGAGTCCCGTCAGCCGGATGAGGCGGCGCTGGTGGTGGCCGGCATCCACCACCTTCGGCTGGATCTCGACCACCGTCCCGTCGGCGGTCGTCGACATGGACATCTCGTCGATGTCGAAGCCGAGCGCGTTGAGGCGTTCGACGCGCTCGGTGATGCGCCATGTCTCGGCCGCGGAGAACGACTCCTGCGCCGTGAGCTCCGCCCAGAGCGAGCGGTAGGAGGACACGATGCCGTCGGCGATCGCGACCGCATCCACGCCGTGCTCGAGCCGACCGCCCGCCGCGAGGTCCATGATCTCGCCCGCGATGTTCGTCCTGGCGAGGTCGAGGTCGTACGCGCGCTGACCGTCCGTCAGGCCCTCCTCGTGCAGCTCGCCGGTCTCCGCATCCACGAGGTAGGCCGCGAACGCGCCGGCGTCGCGGCGGAAGAGGGTGTTCGACAGCGACACGTCGCCCCAGTAGAAGCCGACGTTGTGGAGGCGCACCAGGAGCAGGGCGAGCGCGTCGACGAGTCGCGTGGCCGTGTCGGGTCGGAGCACGCGTGTGAACAGCGCGCGATACGGCATGGAGAAGCGGAGGTGCGAGGTGACGAGCGCCGCGGGGAGGGGCTCGCCGGCGGCATCGGTGCGCCCGGCGATCACGGCGACCCTGGCGACGCAGGGGACGTCGAGGCGGGCGAGGTTGCCGAGCATGTCGTACTCGCGCTGCGCCATCGCGGCGGTGGTCTCCTTGACGGCGACGACCCGACCGGAGAGGTCCGCGAAGCGCACGAGATGCCGGGACAGCCCCTTCGGCAGCGACACGATGTGCTCGGACGGCCACTTGGCGAGGCTGGTCGACCAGGGCAGCGCGAGGAGCCCCGGGTCGACGGTGCTGGCGGTGATGCGCAGCGACTCCTGCATGGATGCTCCTGAGGGGAAACGAGCGCGGCGCGGGCGACCGAAGTCAGCCCGCGCCGCGGATGGTGTGTCCGATCAGGCGGAGACGACCGGCTTGTCGTTCAGGCGGTCGCCCGTCTCCTGGTCGAAGGCGTGCACGTGACCGGCGTTGGCCGCGAGGGTCACGGTCTCACCGGCGTTCGGGTGGTTGCGGCCGTCCACGCGGGCCACGAGGTCGGCGCGCTTGCCGTTGATCTCGGTGTGGCCGTAGAGGTAGCCGTCGGCGCCGAGCTCCTCGACGAGGTCGACGACGACCGACAGGCCCTTGCCGTCGGCCGGACCCACGGTGATGTCCTCGGGGCGGACGCCGACCGTGACCTGCGAGCCGTTGGCGCGGCCGACCGTGTCGCGGTCGAGCGGGACGACCTCGGTGCCGAAGCGCACGCCGCCGTCGGCGAGGTCCGCCGCGAACAGGTTCATGGCGGGGGAGCCGATGAAGCCGGCGACGAAGACATTGTTCGGCTTCTCATACAGGTCGCGCGGCGAGCCGACCTGCTGCAGCAGACCGTCCTTCAGCACGGCGATCCGGTCGCCCATCGTGAGCGCCTCGGTCTGGTCATGCGTGACGTAGACCGTGGTGACGCCGAGACGGCGCTGCAGCGACGCGATCTGCGTACGGGTCTGCACGCGGAGCTTGGCGTCGAGGTTCGACAGCGGCTCGTCCATGAGGAACACCTGCGGCTGACGGACGATGGCGCGGCCCATCGCGACGCGCTGACGCTGACCACCCGACAGGGCCTTCGGCTTGCGGGTCAGGTACTGCTCGAGGTCGAGGAGCTTGGCGGCCTCCAGGACACGGGCGGCGCGCTCCTCCTTGCCGACGCCGGCGATCTTGAGCGCGAAGCCCATGTTCTCGGCGACCGTCATGTGGGGGTACAGGGCGTAGTTCTGGAAGACCATCGCGATGTCGCGGTCCTTCGGCGGCACGTCGGTGACGTCGCGGTCACCGATCAGGATGCGGCCGGAGTTGACCTCTTCGAGGCCGGCGAGCATGCGGAGCGAGGTGGACTTACCACAACCGGAAGGGCCGACGAGGACGAGGAATTCACCGTCGCCCACCTCGAGGTTGAGCTTGTCGACGGCCGGACGGGTTCCGCCGGGGTAGAGGCGGGTGGCCTCGTCGAAAGTCACAGATGCCATCGTGTTTCTCCTTCACCGGCAGGTACGTGCCGGACGATCCGTAGTGAATGAAGCGGCGGAGTGACCCGCCGTGACCCGCCATCGGGTCGGGTTCAGTATGGCACGATCGGCCGTACCTGGGTATTTCTCAGCCTCACTGGCTAGCATCGAATCCGGCCGCGTTCTGCGGCGATCGTCGCCGGGCGACGGTCGGGGCCAACCCGGACCCCCCGAGACTCAAGAGGAACGATGTCGAGCGACGAAACGCCGAACGTCCCCGCACCTCGCAATTCCCGCGAGGTCGTGCGGGAGAAGGCCCAGAAGGTGCACGCCCAGCAGTCGAGGGCCCGCCTGATGAGACGGATCATCATCGGCGCGGTCGCGGTGATCGCCGTCGGGGCCATCGGCACCGCGGTGACCATGGCCGTGACGTCGCAGGTATCCAAGCCTCAGCTCAGCCCGAGCGGCATGGAGTCGGACGGCGTCGTGGTGACCGACATCTCGTCGATGGCCACCTCCGCCGAAGCCCCCGCCACGCCGACGCCCACGCCGTCCGAGGCCGGTGCCTCCGCTTCTCCCACGCCGGATCCGACCGCGTCTCAGGCTGTGGACGTGCACGTCTACGTCGACTATCTGTCGCCCGATGCGGGGAAGTTCGAGCGCGCGAACGCGCGACTGCTTGCGCAGTGGATCGAGGACGGCGCGGCGACAGTGAGCTATCACCCCGTCGCGCTGCTGACGGCCAGCTCCAACGGCACGAAGTACTCGCTGCGCTCGGCCGCAGCTGCGGCGTGCGTCGCGACGCACTCGCCCGACCAGTTCTACGCGTTCAATCACGACCTGCTCGACGATCAGCCCGAGGTCGGCAGCGACGGTCTCTCCGATCAGGAGCTGGCGAACCTCGCTGGAGCGGTCGGCGTCGACAACGGGAAGGTCGTCCGCAAGTGCATCGAGGAGGGCGACTTCGTGAACTGGGCGAAGGAAGCGACCACGCGGGCGCTCAAGGGTCCGCTCGCCGGTTCCGACGACCTGGTCCTCACCGCCGCGCCGATGATCGTCGTGAACGGCGAGGCCTATGTGGGGGCGCTCGACGACCCGCAGGAGCTGTCCACGTTCGTGATGTCGGTGGCGAGCGAGGCGTACTACGAGTCCACCTCGACCCCCACTCCGACGCCGTCGGCCACGTCGACGCCCGCGCCGTAATCGAGCGGCGCCTCCGCCATCGCTAAGCTGATGGCACCCGCCGACTTGGCGCAATTGGTAGCGCACCGTACTTGTAATACGGGGGTTACGGGTTCGAGTCCCGTAGTCGGCTCCGGACGGCAACGCCCGCCATCCCTGTATTTCCGGGGGATGGCGGGCGTTGCGTCTCACGGCTCGGCGGGGCTCAGGTAGTGGAACACGGTGCGGATGGCGGTGCCGTCGATGGTGTGCATGGCGAGCCCCGGCATCGCCGTGTCGTCGGCGATCGGATTGACCCTGCTTCCCAGTCGCATCGTGGAGACGATGCCCGGGGCACCGAGCACCGGTACCCCGGCGAACGACGCGGCGAGGGCGGAGTGCACGTGCCCGGTCAGGACGCCGATGATTCGTGCGTTCCCCACGATCAGCGCCTCCAGGTCGCTCGTGTTCTCGAGATTCCACCCGTCGGCGACATCATGCCCGACGGGCACCGGTGGATGGTGCAGTGCGAGAAGGGCGGTGCCGGGGGCCGAGCTCGCTGCGTGCCGCGCGAAGTCGATCGTGTCCGGCGTGAGGTGGCCTTCGACGCGAGCATCGAGGTGCGAGTCCAGCCCGATGACGCGCACCTCGCCCACGTCGATGAAGCCCGACAGGGCCGGGTTGAGACCGGCCTGGGCCTGGGAGTGGAGCATCGTCTCGCTGTGGTCGTGATTCCCGGGTACGACGATCGTCGGTATGTCCGCCGGGAGGGTCGCGAACAGTTGGGCGTACTCCTCGGCGGCGCCGTGGTCGGCAAGATCGCCGCTGAGGACGATCGCATCGACGTCGGGGAGGGAGGACACCGCTGCGAGCACTGCCTCGAGCCGGCGCAGTCGGTGCGGAGATGTGTCCAGATGCGGGTCGCTGAGGTGCGCGATCAGAGTCATGAGTCGCCCTCCGGTCGCTGGGGTGCGTCCACGAGGCCGAGGAACCCGCGGACGGCGGCGCGCATCATCTCCTCGTCCCCCGTGGCTCGCGACAGGACATACCCGCCCTGGATCACCGCGACCGCGGCCGTAGCCCGGTCGCGCGCGACGCCCCCATCGAGTCCCTGCTCTTCGAAGACGTCGGCGACGAGACCGATGAGGTCGAGGAAGTAGCGGGCGACGGAGGCGCTGAGCTCCTCGTCGGCCGCGACGAAGGGGTCAGCCGTGAGGCGACCGATACGGCACCCCGAGGTCGCCTCGCGGGGACGTTCGAGATACGCGGCGATCCTCGCTCGCGGCTCGGTGTGGGCGTTCAGGGCGTCGGAGGACGATGCCAACGCTTCATCCACCGAACGGCCGACGGCAGCGAGCGCCAGGTCGCGCTTCGAAGGGAAGTGGTGATAGAGGCTCCCGTGTCCCACACCGCTTCGCTCGATGACCTGCCGCGGGGTGGTCGCCGCCACCCCGTTGGCGGCATACAGCTGTTGCGCCGCGCGTAGCAGGGATTCCCTCGCATCTGTGCTCATAGAAGGATCATGCCATACCTAGAGGTAGGTATGGCGAGGTCGTGCACTGCCGCGGCCGCGCCATTTGCGTAACACTTTGGCGAGTGTTATGTTACTTACGTGCAGGTGGCCGGCACCCCGCCCCGGCCACCTGCGCGCATCTGTTCAGGCCTCCTACGGCCGCCCCGTTCGCAGGAGGCTGACGATGGACGTTCCCGAGTGGCAGCAGGGCTACCCGTATTCGGAAAAGCTCTCCCGCGCGGAATACGAGACCGAGAAGCGCCTCCTCCAGATCGAGCTGCTCAAGCTGCAGGCGCATGTGAAGCACAGCGCGGAGCGGGTGTTGGTCCTGTTCGAGGGGCGCGACGCAGCCGGCAAGGGCGGGGCCATCAAGCGCTTCATGGAGCATCTCAACCCTCGCGGGGCCCGGGTGGTCGCTCTCGACAAGCCGACCGACGCCGAGCGCACGCAGTGGTACTTCCAGCGGTACGTGGCCCATCTGCCGTCCGGCGGTGAGATGGTCCTCATGGACCGTTCCTGGTACAACCGCGCCGGGGTCGAGCGCGTCATGGGGTACTGCACCGATGAGGAGTACCAGGAGTTCCTCCGAACCGCTCCGGAATTCGAGCGGATGCTGGTGGGCTCGGGCATCCGGCTGATCAAGCTCTGGTTCTCGGTGGGTGAGGCGGAGCAGCGCCGCCGGTTCGACCGCCGTCGCGAGGATCCGGTGAAGCAGTGGAAGCTGAGCCCCACCGACATCGCGAGCATGGACAGGTGGGCCGACTACACCACGGCGAAGGAAGCGATGTTCTTCCACACGGACACCCCGGTCACGCCGTGGATCGTGGTGCGCTCGAACGACAAGAAGCGCGCACGGCTCGAGGCCATCCGCTACGTGCTGTCGCGCTTCGAATACGACGGAAAGGACGCGCGGGTCGCACACGCGCCGGACAGCCGTCTCGTCGGGCGTCCGTCGCAGATCTACGACCAGGGCGAGTCCGCCGCGTAACGACGGTGACGGAGCGGCGTCACGCGGGAATGCCGAGTATCGCGATCGCGGTTGTGATGAGCATGACCCGCATCGGCAGCAGTGACCTCGACGTCTTCCCCCTCGCCCTCGGTGGCAACGTGTTCGGCTGGACCGCCGATCGCGACGCATCCTTCGCCGTCCTCGACGCCTATGTCGACGGTGGCGGCGACTTCATCGACACAGCGGACTCGTACAGTGCGTGGGTCCCGGGGAATCGGGGCGGGGAGAGTGAGGAGATCATCGGGGAGTGGCTGGCTTCCCGCCGTCCGCGGGGTGTCGTCGTCGCGACCAAGGTGAGCCAGCATCCGGACTTCTCCGGGCTCTCCGCGACCACGGTGCGCGCCGCAGCGGAGGCGTCGCTGACGCGGCTGGGCGTCGACGAGCTGGACCTGTACTACGCGCACTTCGACGACGAGACCGTTCCGCTGGAGGAGACGGTCGCCGCGTTCGGCCAGCTGGTCAGCGACGGCCTCGTGCGACACGTGGGGGTGTCGAACTACTCGGCCGAGCGCATTCGCGAGTGGGTCGACATCGCCGGGCGGCTCGGGGTCGCGCAGCCGATCGCGATCCAGCCGCACTACAACCTCGTGCACCGCAACGTCGTGGAAGACACCATCATCCCGGTCGCCGAGGAGTTCGGACTCGGGCTGGTGCCCTACTACGCCCTGGCGAGTGGGTTCCTCACCGGGAAGTATCGCTCGACCGACGCCAGCGGCGAGGCGTCGCCGAGGGCCGCGGGTGCCGCGCGCTACGCCACCGACCAGGGCCTGCGCGTCCTCGACGCGCTCGGCGAGGTCGCGCACGCCCGCGGAACCTCGATCGCCGCGGTGTCGCTCGCCTGGCTCCGGGCCCAGCCGACCGTGGTCGCCCCGATTGCGAGCGCCCGCTCCGTGGATCAGGTGCCCGACCTGCTGGAGGGCGCACGGCTCGAGCTGTCGTCCGACGAGGTGCACCGTCTGAACGATGTCTCGGCGTGGACGCCGACCTCCACCGCCTGAGTCGTCAGTCGCCGACGAGTCCGAGCCGATGCGCGAGGATGACCGCGTGGATGCGATCGCGGGCGTCGAGCTTGGCCAGCACCCGGCCCACGTGCGTCTTGACGGTGGACTCGCCCACATAGAGAGCGCGCGCGATCTCGGCATTGGTCAGGCCCTGACCGATCGCCAGGAACACCTCCTGCTCCCGGTCGGTCAGCGAGGCGTAGCGGGACGCATCCGCGCGGTCGGGCTCCGCCGGTGTCCCGGATCCGAGCCGCGGCCCCACGTGCTCGAGCAGCAGGCGGGTGATGCGGGGGGAGAGCGCGGCGTCCCCACGGTGCACGGCCCGCACCGCTGCGAGCATCTCGTGGCGCTGCGCGTCCTTGAGGAGGAACCCGCTCGCTCCCGCGCGGATCGCCCCGAACGCGTACTCGTCCAGGTCGAAGGTCGTGAGCACGAGCACGCGGGTCTCCGGGTGGTCGCGCACGATGGCCGACGTGGCGGCGATGCCGTCGAGTTCGGGCATCCGGATGTCCATGAGCACGAGGTCGGGCGCAAGGGCCGCGCTCTGGGCGATCGCCGCGCGGCCGTCCTTCGCCTCCCCGACGACCACGATGTCGGGTTCGGACTCGAGCACCATCCGGAAGCCGAGGCGGATCAGCTCCTGGTCGTCGACGAGGAGCACGCGGATCGGCGATGTCATGAGGGGTCCTCCGGGGTGGGTGTCGTCGCGGGGACGACCGGGCTGAGGGGCAGTCGGGCGTGCAGGCGCCATCGGCCGGGACCGTCCGGTCCGGAGTGCAGCCGGCCGTGGACATGCGCCGCGCGTTCGGTGAGTCCGCGGAGGCCGAAGCCGCCCGCGCCGACGTCGGTGCCGGAGACGCCGTCGTTGACCACCTCGACGCGGACCTCGTCGTCGGAATAGCCGATCGAGACACCGATCATCGAGACGGCAGGAGCGTGGCGCATGGCGTTCGTCACCCCCTCCTGCACGATCCGGCCCAGTGCGTGGGCGACGGACGGCGGGACGTCGGCGGTGCCCGTCACCGTGAGCGTCACCGGGTACCCCGCGCGCTGGGCGGCTTCGACCGTCTCCCGCGGCTGGGCGGGCTCGACCGGCGCGAGGGGAGGCGGCGAGCCGTCGTCGCGCAGTACGCCCAGCATCGATCGCATCTCCGTCAGCGCGCTCCTGGCCGTCTCGGCAGCGGTCGAGGCTGCCGCGCGGGCCTGCGTGTGATCGGGGGTCGCGGCCGCACCCTCCGACAGGGCGACGATCACCGTCAGCGAGTGCGACACGATGTCGTGCATCTCGCGGGCGATCCGCGCGCGCTCCGCGGCCGCCGCCAGCTGGGCCTGTTGATCGCGTTCGACCAGGAGTTGCCGCGATCGGTCGATCACCGCGTCGATGTATCGCTGGCGATTGCCGACGTTCACGCCGATCAGAGTGCCGATGAGACCGAGGACCACGGTGCTCAGGACCGTGTTGAGGCCCGACTGGAGGGTGACGCCACCGGTCAGCAGCAGCGCGCCGGCGACCGCCGACACCGCGGCGACACCCCAGCCGAAGGCCGCCCAGGCCGCGCGCGACGACCCGTGGACGGCGAGGGAGAAGCCCGCGATCAGGAGCAGCGGGCTGCTGCCAGGAGACCCCGCGAGCAGAAAGAACACGTCGAGTGCGTACGCCGCGACCGCCGGGAGCAGGGGGAGCCGCCGTCGCCACAGCAGCGTGGCACAGGCGGCGAGGACGGCCAGGGGCCAGACGATCGCACGGACGACGGCCCACGGCTCCGGCAGAGCGTCCAGACGCGCGGCCGGTGTCAGCGTGAGCAGGACGCAGAGCGCCGTGAGGAGGACGTCGGCGACCACGGGGTGCCGCGCCCAGAAACGTCGGAACACCCCGGGCGGACGCGGAAGCCGCAGCTCCTCGTCCTCACGGATCGAGTCGCTGCGGCTGCGCGTTCTCCTCACGGGCCGACTCTACGCGTCGCGCGTGCGCAGGACCGCCCATGCGGCCAGCAGCGCTCCGACCACCCAGCAAGCGAGCGTCAGAAAGGCGACGGGGGCCTCGAGCGCCGCTCCCTCACCCGGGAGGATCGCGCTCTGCGCGGCCGCCACCGGAAGATAGGTCGCGGCATCCACCACCCACGCCCACGCCTCACCGGCCATCGAGAAGAAGTTCCCGACGATCGGCAGCACGAACAGCAGGCCCACCGTCGCGGCGATCGCGCCGGCGCCCGAGCGCAGGATGAACCCGAACGCGACGCCGATCAGTGCGAACACCGACATCGACAGGGATGCGACCAGGATCGGCAGGAACGACGCCGACGGGTCGGACCAGTCGATGCTCTGATCGCGGGAACCGACGATCATCCCGACCGCCACGGCCGCGACACCGAAGATCGCGAGCGAGGACACGAACAGGAACAGCGCCAGCACGAGCGACTTCGCGAGCAGGACGGCCCCGCGCACCGGAACGGCCGTGAGGGTCGAGCGGATCATGCCGGTCGAGTACTCGCCGGTCACCGCGATCGCGCCGATGATGCCCGCCAACAGCATCGTGAACTGGATCGGCATGACCACGGCCTGGATGGGGTCGAACCCCGGAACGTCCACCGCCTGGGCGATCAGCATGGCGATGCCGATCGTGAGGACGGCGGCGATCGCGATGGACCACCACGTGGACCGCAGCGTGGTGAGCTTGATGGTCTCGCTGCGGACGGCCCGGAAGAAGGTGAGCCGGCGACCGGTGTCGACGCGCGGTGTCGTGGCGACGGGGGCCTGCGTGGTCATGAGAGCTCCTTCGTGCGGTACTCGACGGCGTCGCCGGTGAGAGCGAGATAGGCGTCCTCGAGAGAGCCGGTGGTGGGCGTGAGTTCGTGCAGGGGGATACCGCGTTCGGCAGCCAGGTCGCCGATGCGTGCGGCCGGGAGACCGACGATGTCGAGCAGATCCGGCGCGGAGCTGACGATCTCGACGTCCGGCGCCCCCACGGCCGCGGCGAGCTCCGCGGGACGCGGCGTGCGCACCCGAACGGTGTTCCTGGTCCACGAACGCACGAGGTCCGCGAGGGGAGCATCGGCGAGGACACGCCCGCGTCCCATCACGATCACGTGGTCGGCGGTCTGCGCCATCTCGCTCATCAGGTGGCTCGACAGCAGCACGGTCCGCCCCTCGGAGGCGGCGTGGCGCACGAACTGCCGCACCCAGCGCACACCCTCGGGGTCGAGACCGTTGACCGGCTCGTCGAGGATCAACGTGTGCGGGTCACCCAGCAGAGCCGAGGCGATCCCGAGGCGCTGGCCCATGCCCAGGGAGAACTTCCCGGCGCGCTTGCGGGCGACGGAGCCGATGCCGGCGAGGTCGATCACCTCGTCGACCCGCGAGTCGGGGATGCCGTGGGTCGCGGCCATCGCCCGCAGATGATTCCTGGCGCTGCGCCCGGTGTGCACGGCCTTCGCGTCGAGGAGCACCCCGACCTCGGTGAGCGGGGCGCGGAGCTTGCGGTATTCGCGCCCGCCGACGGCAGCGCGACCCGAGGTGGGCCGGTCGAGTCCGACGATCAGGCGCATGGTCGTCGACTTCCCGGCACCGTTCGGGCCGAGGAACCCGGTGACCGTGCCCGGCTGGACGGTGAACGACACGTCGTCGACGGCCGTCTTGTCTCCGAACCTCTTGGTGAGGCCTTCTGCTGTGATCATGTCGCCCACGCTACGGACGGCGCCCGCCGCGCGCGTCCGCCCGCGGTACCTTTCCGCGCGCTCCGCATCCTCCCCCGGATGGATGAGAGACCGCTTGCGCGGGGGCGCTGTCCGGGGCCACCATGCTGCGCCCGTGAGCGCCGTGAGCCGTCGGGCTCCGGGGCTCGGATAGGGTCGACGGGTGACAGACGCCCGTCGACTCCCCGCGCCCCTGGCCCTCGGCGGAGCCGTCGCCATCGGCGTCATGACCGCCATCCAGGCGCGGATCAACGGGGTGCTGGGCGTACGGGTCGACAACGGCGTCGTCGCGGGCTTCCTCTCCTTCTCGGTCGGGCTCGTGGCGCTCGCGGTCGTGATCGCGCTCCTGCCGTTCGCCCGTCGCGGTGCCGTACGGCTATGGCGGGGGATCCGCGGGCGCTCCGTCCCGTTCTGGATGCTCCTCGGCGGCGCGTGCGGGGCCCTCACGGTCTCGACGCAGGGGCTCACAGCGGGCGTCCTCGGCGTCTCGCTGTTCACGGTCGGCGTGGTGGCGGGGCAGACGCTCCACGGCCTGGTGCTGGACCGGATCGGCTTCGGGCCCGCGGGCGTCGTCGCGGTGACCCCCGGTCGCCTGCTCGGTGGGGCGCTGGCGCTCGCCGCGGTCGCGATCTCCCTGTCGGGCGACGTCCTGGCGTCCGCTCCGCTGTGGATGCTGGTGCTGCCGTTCCTCGCGGGAGTGGGCATCGCCTGGCAGGCTGCGACCAACGGGCGTTTGGCGCAGCGCGTGCAGTCGCCCATCGCCGCCACGCTCATGAGCTTCATCGCCGGGACGGTCGTGCTCGCGGTCGCCGCGGCCCTGAGCGTCGCGCTGCGCGGAGCGCCGGACCCCCTCCCGGCCGAGCCGTGGCTCTACCTCGGCGGGTTCCTCGGTGCCGCGTACATCCTGCTCGGCGCGTTCATCGTGGCTCACACGGGTGTGCTGCTGATGGGGCTCGGCTCGGTGCTGGGCCAGCTGGTGACCTCGGTGGTGATCGACGTGCTGTGGCCTGCGGAGGCGGGACCGGCGCTGTGGCAGGTGATCGCGATGGTCGTCGTCGCGGTGGCGTCGGTCGTCGTGGCAGTGCCGCGGCGTCGTCGCCGGTGACTACGCGGGGTTCTCCTTCGCGGCCTTCTTCTTCGCCTTCTTGGCGGCCTTCTTCGCCTTCTTCTTCGCCTTCTTGGCGGACTTCTTCTCCGCGTTCGCCTCGGCCTTCTTCTCGTTCTCGGCGGGCTCGGCGGCGGCGACGGCCGGTTGGGTCGAGGGGAGACGCGTCAGCAGTCTGCGCGCGTCGACGGCCTTGCGTCGGCCCGGCGACTTCCCCGGCGGTTTGTCGCCGACGTACAGCCAGCCCAGCAGCTCCTCGTCGTCGGCGAGGCCGTGCATCGCCGCGACCGGGTGCGACCGCGTGTAGTGTCCGGTGCGCCAGATCACACCCCACCCTGCTTCGTCCAGCAGGAGGCTGAGCACGTGGGCGACGCCGGAGGCGACGGCCTCCTGCTCCCACCGCGGCACCTTCTCGCTCGGCTGGTAGCTGGCCACCACCGCGATCAGCAGGGGGGCGCGCAGCGGCTTCGTCGAGGGGGAGTCGTCGCCCTGCGCCTGGGCGATCGCTGCTCCGAGGGCCTCTCGATCGGCGCCGCGCAGCTCGATCAGCCGCCACGGTCGCAGCGAGGAGTGATCGGCGACGCGTCCGGCCGCGGCCACCAGGGCCAGCAGTTCTTCCCGCCCGGGCGCGGTGTCTCCGACCTTCGACCAGGACTGTCGTGCGCGGACGGCGTCGAGCGCGCTCACGACTCGTCTGGCGTGAAGTTCAGCGCGATCGAGTTCATGCAGTAGCGGTCGCCCGTGGGAGTGCCGAAGCCGTCGGGGAACACGTGCCCGAGGTGCGAGCCGCACGTCGCGCAGCGGACCTCGGTGCGCACCATGCCCAGGCTGTCGTCCTCCAGGAGCTCCACGGCGTCGGGCCGGATCGACTCGTAGAAGCTGGGCCACCCGCACCCGGAGTCGAACTTGGTGCCGCTCTTGAACAGCTCGGCGCCGCACGCTCCGCACGTGTACAGGCCGGCGCGCTCCTCGTCGAGCAGTTCTCCGGTCCAGGCGCGCTCGGTCGCGGCCTGGCGCAGCACCGCGTACTGCTCTTCGCCGAGCTCCTTGCGCCACTCGTCTTCGGTCTTGTCCACGCTGTACGACATTGCGTCCTCCTCGGGTCCTCTCCATTCTCCACGCTGCGGCGGTGTCTCGGCGCTGCGCGTCAGAATGGACGCATGACCGACCCGATCCGGGAGCGCTATGCCCGCTTCGCGCGCGACGAGGCCCCCGGGCGCAGCGCCCTGTACGGGGAGTGGGCGGCCGGCGTCAGCGATGACGAGCAGCTGCGCGATGTGCTGCGTCGCATCCCGGAGACGCACCGCCAGCCACCGCTGGTGTTCGCGGTGTCCCGGCTGCTGGGCGCCCCGCTCGAGGACTACGCGGCGTGGCGCGCCTTCGTCCTGGCGCACGCCGACGTGCTCGTGGCCGAGTGCGCGGCGCGGTCCCTGCAGACGAACGAGCCGCTGCGGCTGGCGGCGCTGCTCCCGGTCCTCTCCGAGATCGAGGGGCCGATCGCGCTTCTCGAGCTCGGCGCATCGGCCGGTCTCTGCCTGTACCCAGACCGGTACTCGTATCGCTACGTGACGGCCGAGGGCTCCGAACGGCTCGCCGTCGACCCGCACGACGGTCCCTCCCCGGTCGTGCTGCAGAGTCGGGTGACGGGGACGATGCCGAGTGTTCGCCTGCCCGAGGTCGTGTGGCGGGGCGGCATCGATCTCGCACCGCTCGATGCCGCGGACGACGGAGACCGGCGGTGGCTGCGCGGGCTCGTGTGGCCGGGGGAGTCCGGGCGCGAGCGCCGCATCGAGGCCGCGCTCGACATCGTCGCAGCCGATCCACCGCTGCTGCTCGCCGGCGACGCGGCCGAGAGGCTCGAGGAGCTCCTGGCGATGATGCCTGTGGGTGCCACCCCCGTCGTCACGACGCCCGGGGTGCTCGTCCACATCCCCCGCCGTGCGCGCGAGGCTCTCGTCGCGCAGATCCAGGGGCTGCCGGCGCGATGGATCACGATCGACCCACCCGGACTGCTCGACGTGTGGCGGCCGTCCGTGGACGCGACGACATGGTCCGGCTTCGTGGTCGCGCTCGACGGCAGGGTGCGGGCGGCGGCCGACCCGCTCGGGCGATGGTGGGAGTGGCGCGCGGGCGATGGCGTCGTCGCGTCCTAACCTGGAGCCATGCTCGGAGACCTCACGGAACGCGACCGCGCGATCCTCGCCCTCGAAGCCGCCTGGCCGCGGCACGGCGGCATGAAGGAAGAGGTCATCCGCAGCACCCTCGGCATGAGCGCGGCGCGCTACTACCAGCTGCTCGGACGACTCATCGACTCCGAGGCGGCCCTGGCGTTCGACCCGGTCCTGGTGCGGCGGCTGCGACGGCTCCGCGACACCCGGGGCACCCGAAGGGCGGCGCGCATGCCCGGCTTCGTCGGCTGACGGACCCGCTTCGCTCCGCTCGCTGGCCTCCGTCGCGGATTGCCAGCATCGTGCCGCTAGCATCGAGGGGTGTCCAAGCCCTCCCGTGACCGATTCGATGACGTTCCCCGCGCCTCCGGACGCGTCGGGGCCCACCGCGCGGAGGCTCCGGGCATGAACGGCTGGGTGGTCCTGCTGTGGTCCTTCGTGGCTGCGCTCGTCCTGATCATCGCCGGGATCTTCGGTTCGCTGGTCGTCATGGGGCGCATCGAGCTGTTCCCCGAGGCAGGCCCCAGCGCGGTGCCGACACCGGAGGAGACGGGTGTGATCGACCCGAGCTACTCGGTCATGATCCTCAACGCGACCCCTGATTCCGGCCTCGACGACCAGATGCGTGACACTCTCATCAATGCCGGCTGGCCGGCGGGAATCGTGTTCGCCACGGACAGCGCGAGCGACGACTTCGCCACGACGACCATCTACTACGTCGACGACGCGGACGAGCAGGCGGCCGTGGGTCTCGCCGGGGTGATCGGCGGCGCTGCGGTGAAGCAGGATGACTTCTACGCCGATCTGAACGAGACGGGCGGCAAGCAGCTCACCGTCGTGATCGGCCTCGATCGCTCAGCGTCGGCGCCGGAGCAGTCCGAGGAGACTCCCGCTCCCTGACGCCCCTCCACAGGCGGGCGACGCGGCTTGCACTCGATGGTGTCGAGTGCCAGAATGGCGTTAGCACTCTCTCACTCTGAGTGCTAAACCCACCGTCTACGTCCAGGAGGGACGACAAAACTCATGGCAAAGATCATCGCCTTCGATGAGGAGGCCCGCCGCGGCCTCGAGCGTGGCCTCAACATCCTCGCCGACGCGGTCAAGGTGACCCTCGGCCCGCGTGGTCGCAACGTCGTGCTCGAGAAGAAGTGGGGCGCCCCCACGATCACGAACGACGGTGTCTCCATCGCCAAGGAGATCGAGCTGGACGACCCGTACGAGAAGATCGGCGCGGAGCTCGTCAAGGAGGTCGCCAAGAAGACCGACGACGTCGCCGGTGACGGCACGACGACCGCCACGGTGCTCGCCCAGGCCCTGGTCCGCGAGGGTCTGCGCAACGTCGCGGCCGGCGCCGACCCCATCTCCCTCAAGCGCGGCATCGAGAAGGCCGTCGCCGCCATCACCGAGGAGCTGCTGAGCAGCGCGAAGGAGATCGACTCCAAGGAGCAGATCGCCGCGACCGCGTCCATCTCGGCGGCAGACCCGGCCATCGGTGAGCTGATCGCCGAGGCGATCGACAAGGTCGGCAAGGAGGGTGTGGTCACCGTCGAGGAGTCGCAGACCTTCGGCACCGAGCTCGAGCTCACCGAGGGCATGCGCTTCGACAAGGGCTACCTGAACCCGTACTTCGTCACGGACCCGGAGCGCCAGGAGGCCGTGTTCGAGGACCCGTACATCCTCATCGCCAACCAGAAGGTCTCGAACATCAAGGACCTCCTGCCCATCGTCGACAAGGTGATCCAGGACGGCAAGGAGCTCGTCATCATCGCCGAGGACGTCGAGGGCGAGGCTCTGGCGACGCTCGTGCTGAACAAGCTCAAGGGCATCTTCAAGTCGGTCGCCGTCAAGGCTCCCGGCTTCGGCGACCGTCGCAAGGCGCAGCTGCAGGACATCGCGATCCTCACCGGCGGCCAGGTCATCACCGAAGAGGTGGGCCTGAAGCTCGAGAACGCGACGCTCGACCTGCTGGGTCGTGCCCGCAAGGTCATCGTCACCAAGGACGAGACCACGATCGTCGAGGGTGCCGGCGAGGCCGACCAGATCGAGGGTCGCGTCACGCAGATCCGTCGCGAGATCGAGAACACCGACAGCGACTACGACCGCGAGAAGCTGCAGGAGCGCCTGGCGAAGCTCGCCGGTGGCGTGGCCGTCATCAAGGCGGGCGCTGCAACCGAGGTCGAGCTCAAGGAGCGCAAGCACCGCATCGAGGACGCCGTGCGCAACGCGAAGGCGGCCGTCGAGGAGGGCATCGTCCCCGGTGGTGGCGTCGCGCTCATCCAGTCCGGCACCAAGGCGCTCGACGCCCTGTCCCTCGAGGGTGACGAGGCGACCGGTGCGAACATCGTCCGCGTGGCGATCGAGGCTCCGCTCAAGCAGATCGCCCTCAACGCCGGTCTCGAGCCGGGTGTCGTCGCCAACAAGGTCTCCGAGCTCCCCGCGGGCCAGGGCCTCAACGCCGCCAGCGGCGAGTACGGCGACATGTTCGCACAGGGCATCATCGACCCGGCGAAGGTCACGCGCTCCGCGCTGCAGAACGCCGCGTCGATCGCCGGCCTGTTCCTGACGACGGAGGCCGTCGTCGCCGACAAGCCGGAGAAGGCTGCCGCTCCCGTGGGTGACCCCTCGGGTGGCATGGACTTCTGATCCCGCTGCATCCACAGAAAGCCCCCGGCTCCGGCCGGGGGCTTTCTGGTGTTCACGGGAAGTGAAGCCGACGCTCAGCGGAACATGCTCGCCGAGTACTGGTCGGCGTCGGCGTACTGCGTCGCGACGGAGCCGAGCGATGTGCCGATGCCGTCGAGCACCTGCTCGACGTGGAGCTGCGCGCCCTGCCACTGCTCGGCACACCCCTGGAACGCATTGGACGCGGTTCCCACCCACGACGACTGCAACTGCCTGAGCTGCGCCATGAGCGTCGATGACTCGGCACGGAGACGCTCGATGGTCGCGCGGGTGGAGGCGTGCGCGGCGTGCATGGCATCGGTGTCGACGGTGAATACGGTCATGAGGAACTCCTTCATCTCGGAGCTTCCGACGGTAGGTGAGGCCACGTCGATGGAGCGGACGGGAGGCGGGTCACCCCTGCGTCCTGGGGACACCTCGTCCGCTCACGACTCCGTGCAGAGCCAGCGCCGCGCGTCGCAGTCAGGGCAGGTCGAGCGGGTCGAGCGGTTGCGTGTCTTCGAGCAGGTGGGCCGGCGTGGCCTGGGCCGGTGCCAGGGGCAGCGTGACCGTGAAGGTCGCTCCGCCCCCCGGGCTCTCGGAGACCGCGATGTCGCCGTTGAGCGCCTTCAGGATGGAGGCCACGATCGCCAGGCCCAGCCCGGATCCGCCGGTCTCCCTCGCCCGCGAAGTGTCCGCTCGCCAGAACCGCTCGAAGATCTGCTCCCGGATCTGCGGCGGCACGCCTTCGCCGTGATCGACGATGGCGATACTCGCCGTTCCCGCCAGGCGATCCGAGTCCACGACGATCTCGATGGGGCTGTCGGCGGGGGAGAAGCGCCGCGCGTTGCCCAAGAGGTTGGTCACGACCTGGCGCACCTTGTTCTCCTCGCCGAGCACGATCGGCGGTGTCCGCACGGGAATGTCCTGCACCTCGCTGAAGTCGATGGCCGGCGGTTCCTCGTTCTGCTTGGCGCGGCGGCGCAGCCGGGACAGCGGTGCGAGCGGCCGCACGCGCGGGGTCGTGCGCTCGGGCTCGATCGGGACGATCGGCGTGCGCACCGGCGCCGTGGGGACGTTCTCCAGCGTCCGGTCGATCACCGAGATCACCCGGCCGGGTGCTGCCGCCCGTACGTCGAGCGCCGCGTCGCGCGCGATCGGCCGGAGGTCGAGCGGCTCGATCGTGGGCTCGCGCTCCTCATCGAGCCGAGCCAGCGCCAGCAGGTCTTCCACCAGCACCCCCATCCGGATCGCTTCCTTCTCGATGCGCTCCATGGCCCTGGCGGTGTCCTCTTCGCCCGTGATCGCGCCCATGCGATAGAGCTCGGCGTAGCCGCGGACACTCACGAGCGGGGTGCGCAGCTCGTGGCTCGCGTCTCCGATGAAGCGTCGCATGTGCTGCACGGTCCGGTCGCGCTGCGCGAGGGAGCGATCGACGCGGTCGAGCATCGTGTTGATCGCGGCATTGAGGCGGCCCACCTCGGTGGTCGGTTCCAGGTCGGTGAGGCGCTGTCGGAAGTCGCCCGCCGCGATCGACATGGCGGTCTGCTCGACCTGCCCCAGCCGCCGGAACGTCAGCGTCACCAGGCCGCGCGTGAGCAATGCGGCGACGAAGATCGTGATCAGCGCGATCGTGATGTAGATGCCGAAGTACTGGCTGATGATGCGATCGGCCTCGGCCAACGGCAGAGCGACCATCTGGATGCTGAGCGGCGTGCCCTCCTGCTGCACCAGGGCGACGGCCCCGTGGTAGACGCTGCCGTTGTCCCCCTCGAGCGCGAGCACCTTGTCCTCGTTCGCCTGTGCCTCCGAGAGCGAGTACTCCGCGGGGAAGAAGGGGGCGCGACCCGACGCGCTGGGGGCCGTGGCGCGCAGCGCGCCCTCCGCGTCGTACACCGCGAAAGAGAAGTCGCGGGGCTTCTCGTCGCGGGGCGTGTAGGTCGTGACGCCGTCGATCGTCGTGGTGTCGAAGTAGCGCTCGATCAGATCGCTCGTGACGAGGGCAGGAAGTTGCGCGTTGATGTTCTCCACGAGCGCGTTGCGCAGCAGCGGAACCGTACCGATCCCGGCCACCAGCAGACCGAGCGCGAGCACGGCGACCGTGACGCCGGTGACCTTGGCGCGGAGGCTGATCCGCCGCCACCACGTGGTCACCGCATCCGGCTCGTGCGCCATGCGGCCCTCCCTGCTGTGGCGATCCCGCCGTCGAGGGCGGATCCGTGCGTGGTCGTCAGACCGTCTTGCCGACCTTGAGCATGTAGCCGAAGCCGCGCTTCGTCTGGATCAGCGACTCCTCCGTGTGCGGGTCGATCTTCCGGCGCAGGTAGGAGATGTAGCTCTCGACGATGCCGGCATCGCCGTTGAAGTCGTACTCCCAGACGTGGTCGAGGATCTGAGCCTTCGACAGCACCCGGTTGGGGTTGAGCATCAGGTAGCGCAGGAGCTTGAACTCGGTCGGGCTCAGCTCGATCGGCTCCTTGCCGACGTAGACGTCGTGGGTGTCCTGATCCATCGACAGCTCGCCGGCGCGGATGATCGACTCCTCGTCGGCCTGCATGGTGCGACGGAGGATGGCCTGGGCGCGGGCGACGATCTCGTCGAGGCTGAACGGCTTGGTGACATAGTCGTCGCCGCCGGCGTTGAGGCCTTCGATCTTGTCGTCCGTGCCGTCCTTGGCGGTGAGGAACAGGATGGGAGCGGTGAAGCCGGCGCCGCGGAGGCGCTTGGTCACGCTGAAGCCGTTCATGTCCGGCAGCATGACGTCCAGGATGATGAGGTCCGGCTCCTCCTCGAGGACGGCCGAGATCGTGGCGGCGCCGTTGGCGACCGTCTTCACCTGGAACCCGGCGAAGCTGAGACCCGTGGAGAGCAGGTCGCGGATGTTGGGCTCGTCGTCGACGACCAGGATGCGCGCAGCAGTCATGTCCCCATTATGGTGACTTCGGCCATGCGGTTGCTGATTACCTTCGGAGCGCCGGAAGCCGCGCCGCCGAGGCTAGGCGGCCGCGGCGATCGCGTCCGCGTCCATGATCGTGTAGCTGTAGCCCTGCTCGGCGAGGAACCGCTGGCGGTTCTGCGCATAGTCCTGGTCGATCGTGTCCCGAGCGACGAGCGTGTAGAAGCTCGCCGTGTGTCCGGACTGCTTGGGACGCAGGAGCCGTCCGAGCCGCTGGGCCTCCTCCTGTCGGGAGCCGAACGAGCCGGACACCTGGATGGCGACCGAGGCCTCGGGCAGGTCGATGGAGAAGTTCGCCACCTTCGACACCACGAGCAGCGAGATGTCGCCCTCGCGGAAGGCGCGGTACAGTTCCTCGCGCTCCTCGACCGGCGTCGATCCGGTGATCTGCGGTGCGTTCAGCGCATCGGACAGCGAGTCGAGCTGATCGAGGTACTGGCCGATCACGAGGATCTGCTCTCCCTCGTGCTTCGCGATCAGCTCGCGGACGGCGTCGATCTTGGCGGGCGCCGACGCGGCGAGGCGGTAGCGTTCGTCATCGGTCGCCGCGGCGTACTCCAGCCGGTCGCTCGGCGGAAGGTCCACGCGCACCTCGTAACAGACGGCCGGGGAGATGAACCCCTGCGCCTCGATCTGCTTCCAGGGAGCGTCGAAGCGCTTCGGCCCGATCAGGCTGAAGACGTCGCCCTCGCGGCCGTCCTCACGAACGAGCGTCGCGGTCAGGCCGATGCGGCGGCGGGCCTGGAGGTCGGCGGTCAGCTTGAACACCGGCGCGGGCAGGAGGTGGACCTCGTCGTACACGATGAGGCCCCAGTCCAAGGCGTCGAGCAGCGCCAGGTGCGCGTACTCGCCCTTCCGCTTGGCGGTGAGGATCTGGTAGGTCGCGATGGTGACCGGCTTGACCTCCTTCGACTGCCCCGAGTACTCGCCGATCTCCTCCGGTGTGAGGCTGGTGCGCTTGAGCAGCTCGTCGCGCCACTGTCGCGCCGAGACCGTGTTGGTCACGAGGATCAGCGTCGTCGTCTTCGTCGCGGCCATGGCCCCGGCCCCGACGATCGTCTTGCCCGCGCCGCAGGGGAGGACCACGACGCCGGAGCCGTCCTTCGCGAAGGCGTCGACCGCGTCCTGCTGGTACGGGCGGATGTGCCAGCCGTCCTCGGCGAGCTCGATCTCGTGCGGAGTGCCGGGCGTGTAGCCCGCGAGGTCCTCCGCGGGCCAGCCGATCTTCAGCAGCTCCTGCTTGATCTGTCCGCGGGCCCACGCGTCGACCACGAAGGTCTCGGGAGTCGGGTGGCCGATCAGCAGCGGCTGGATGCGCTTGTTGTTCGCGACCTGCGCCAGCACGGCGGGATCGGTCGACCGCAAGATCAGCACGCCCTCGTCGTCGCGCTCGATGACGAGCCGCCCGTAGCGGTTGACGGTCTCGCGCAGGTCGACGGCGACCGACGGGGGCACCGGGAAACGCGACCAGCGGTCGAGCGTCTCCAGCATGTCTTCTGCCGTGTGCCCGGCGGCTCGCGCGTTCCACAGTCCCAGGCGGGTGATGCGGTACGTGTGGATGTGCTCCGGCGCGCGTTCCAGCTCGGCGAAGATCGCGAGCTCGTGTCGGGCGCTCTCGGCATCGGCGTGGGCGACCTCGAGCAGCACGGTGCGGTCGCTCTGGACGATCAGGGGGCCATCAGACATAGCTGACCAGTCTACCGGCCGTCCGGAGGGCAGGGCCTCACGGGGCCACGACGGTCGCCGCGCGGATGCTCGACACCGGGAGCGTGCGCTCGACGTCGGCGGCCCTGTCGCGGCCGCGCAGCCGTCCGCCGCCGATACCCGTGGCCTCCAGGAGCAGGTCCCGCGTGGATCCGTCGGGCATGCCGACCGTCACACGCAGGACGGCCTTGGCTCGCACCGCGGCTTCGAGCTCCCGGTCGAGCCAGGCGGCATCGGCGTCCGGACCCTGGCGATCGCGCAACCGGGCGATCAGCGGGTCGTAGTCGTCAGCGGGGTCGTGTCCGTCGGCCGGGGGAGCGGCGGGGTGGCGGTCGCGCACGACGATCGCTCCGTCCTCGTCGACGAGGCTCGCCGGGTAGCGGGCGTCCGTCAGCGCCCAGTACACGGTGTCCTGTGCCACTCGCGTGGTGAGCGAGCCCACGTGGGCTGTGAGCGCGAGCGGTCGGAGCGCCTGATCGACCGCGAGGGCTTCCAACACGTGCGGGTCGCTGCTCTCGATCCGGGTGCGCCCCGTCTCGCCGTCGACGGACACCCGGATGAGACCGTGCCGTTGGGCGGTCTGCGCCACCAGGTAGCCCAGCGGCTGGGGTATTCCGGTGAGGGAGATCGCGCCGAGGAAGTCGAGGATGGAGTGTTCGCTCTCCCCGGTGGCGAAGGCGTGGGCCACCGACTCGGCGGTGAACCGGTAGGAGGAGGCCTGTGCAGCGGACTCCCGGACGGCGATCGTGCGCAGTCGCACGTCGAGGGCGGGCTGCAGCGGACCGGGAGCGATGGCCGTGAGGTCGTTCTGGAGGAAGATGCGGTCGACCTCCGCCGGGAGCTGTGCGACGAGGGTGCGGGCGTCGGCGGGCTCTCCGCATCGGAGCGGCGCGGCCCAGGGGGGCTCGGTGCCGTCGTCGGCGATCAGACCGATCAGCCGGGCCGATTCCGTGAGCTCTGCGGCGTGTTCCGTCCAGGCGGCGTCCCAGGGGTGCGCGAGCGGCCACTGCGACACCGGGATCCACCCGGCAGTCGCCGGGCGAAGACCGCGCGGCAGGGAGTCGCGGAAGGCGGTCGCGAGGAGCGTCCAGCGGGCGGCGACGGAAGAGCGCAGCCATTCCTCGGCGAGCGCGGTCGTCCGCAGTCGACGGTCGACCGGGGCCGCCAGCCGGGCACGGACGGCGAGTCCGGAGAGCAGGTCGATGGCCTCGGTGGGCAGCCCGGCCTCGGCGAGCTGCCGCTTCTCGCCGGCGCTCACCGCTCCGCCGAGCAGGAGGGCGAAGGGCCGTTCCCTGGCGATGAGGAGGAGGTCGGCGAGGCGCGCGACCGTGGTGAAGGCGCGCTCGGCGGCGTGAGCGGACGTGGCCTCGGAGGACGGCGCGGGGGGAGTGGCGTCGATCGGCGTCGGCCGCGCGCGGCCTTCGACCAGCAGGTCCACGGGCGGCTGCGGTGTCCCGTCGGCGCGCAGGAGGGCGAGGGCGACCAGTCGCTCGCGGCCCTCGCCCGGCTGCTCACCGGCGACGGCATCCACGAGGGACGCGGCCTCCGCGGCGGTGAGTGCCGGGAGGACTCGGCTCAGGGAGGACGGTTCCAGCAGGGCCTCGGCCGCATCGAAGAAGTCCTGCCACGTCGCGTCGGGGCGTACGCCGCGGGCGGCGAACAGCTCCCGGAGCTCGGCATCGCTCGCTGCGGCCAGGCGGTCGGCCAGCGGTCGTGCGTGCGTGCTCATCGGCGGGGGCTCAGCGACGCGATTGCGCGCGACCCTTCCGGACGAAGCTCATGATCAGCAGGGTGATGATCAGCACGAACGCGAGTGGCAGCCCCCAGTAGGGGATCGCGGCGACGACCGGCCACGCGCCTTCACCGAACGCGGCGCGGTCCATGCCCGTGGCGGTGCCGATGATGATCGCGAAGAAGCACACCACGGAGGCGGCGGCGATCCCGAGTGCGGTGAACGCCAGGATGCGATCGATCCGGCGGATGGGGACCTCCGGTCCGGGGCTCTGCGTGCTCATCCGCTCCAGACTACTCGCCCCGGCGCGGTCGGTTCCGTTCGCCCCGCGACCGGTAGGCTGGACGCACGCGCACGAGCGCGCTCTATTCTGCTTTTCGATACCAGCGAGGTTCACCCATGCCCACCGGCAAGGTCAGGTTCTACGACGAAGACAAGGGTTTCGGCTTCATCGCCAGCGATGACGGCCAGGACGTCTTCCTGCACGCCTCCGCGATGCCGGCCGGCACCGCGATCAAGGCGGGTGCGCGCGTGGAGTTCGGCGTCGCCGATGGCAAGCGCGGCCTGCAGGCGCTGTCCGTGCGGGTGCTCGAGGCCCCGCCCAGCCTGGCGAAGGCCAAGCGCAAGCCCGCCGACGACATGGCGATCATCATCGAAGACCTGGTGAAGCTGCTCGACGGCATCGGCGGCGATCTGCGTCGCGGGCGCTACCCGTCCTCCGGTCACGGCCGCAAGATCGCAGCCGTTCTGCGCAAGGTCGCTGATGACCTCGAAGCCTGAGGCTGACGCCCGCCTCGTCGAGGCCCATGATCTCGCGCTCGCAGCGCTGCGCGAGTTCACTCCCGCGTCCACCATCGGGCCGGCCGCCGGATACATCGCAGAGGAAGACGGATCGGTCTCGCTGCGCTTCGAGAACCGACTGGCCGGATATCCGGGGTGGTACTGGACCGTGACGGTGGCCCGCGTCGACGACGAAGAGCCCACGGTGCTGGAGGCCGAGCTCCTGCCGGGCGACGGCGCACTCCTCGCGCCCGAATGGGTGCCCTGGGCCGAGCGCCTGGCGGAGTATCGCGCGCACCAGGCCGAGCTCGCCGACGCGGCTGCGGCGGCAACGGACGGCGATGACGGCGACCGGACAGACGGAGCCGCGGACGTCGAACTCGACGATGTCCTGGACGACGAGCTCGACGAGGATGACGACGAGGCGTCCGACATCCTTCACGCCGGCGACCTCGACGGCGTCGACATCGACGAGCTCGACGACTCCGCATCCGACGACGCGGAGGACGACGACGCGGATGTCGACGACGCCGACGAAGACGACGACGCCGAAGACGAAGACGAAGACGCCGACGACGCCGAAGACGACGACGCCGACGTCCGCGGTGCGGACGCCGGCGAGGTCGACGAGGAGGAGTGAGTCCCGGCGCTCAGCCGCCGAGGTTCTCCAGCACGTAGTCGATCGAGCGCGTGAGCTGACGGATGTCGTCGGGCTCGATGGAGACGAACGTCGCGACGCGCAGCTGATTGCGTCCGAGCTTGCGGTACGGCTCGGTGTCGACGATGCCGTTGGCGCGCAGCGTCTTCGCGATCGCTGCCGCGTCGATGCTGTCGTCGAAGTCGATCGTCGCGACGACCGGCGAGCGGTGTGCCGGGTCGGACACGAACGGCGTCGCCACGGTGGAGGCCTCGGCCCAGTCGTACAGCACGGAGGACGACTCCGCGGTGCGCGCCGCAGCCCAGGCGAGGCCGCCGTTGTCGAGGATCCACTGCAGCTGGCTGTCGAGCAGGTGCAGCGTGGTCAGCGCCGGGGTGTTGAGGGTCTGGTTGAGTCGGGAGTTGTCAACCGCCTGCTTGAGGCTGAGGAACTCGGGGATGTAGCGGCCCGAAGCGGCGATGCGCTCGATGCGGTCGACCGCGGCGGGCGAGACGGCCGCGAACCACAGTCCGCCGTCCGACCCGAGGTTCTTCTGCGGGGCGAAGTAGTACACATCGGCCTGCGCGACGTCGAAGTCGATGCCGCCCGCCGCGCTCGTCGCATCGATCACGGTCAGGGCCCCGTCGGCGTCGACGCGCGACACCGGAGCGCTCACGCCGGTCGAGGTCTCGTTGTGCGGCCACGCGTACACGTCGATCCCGTCGACGAATGCGGCCTGCGTGCGGGATCCCGGCTCCGCTCTGCGCACGTCGGGGGCCTCGAGCCACGGGGCCCCGGCGGCGGCGGCGAACTTGCCGCCGAACTCGCCGAACACGAGGTTCTGGCTACGGCGCTCGATGAGGCCGAACGCCGCGGCATCCCAGAACGCGGTGGAGCCGCCGTTGCCGAGCAGGATCTCGTATCCGTCCGGGATGCGGAACAGCGCGGCGAGCCGCTCGCGCACGCTGCCGACGAGGTTCTTCACGGGCGCCTGACGATGCGAGGTGCCGAGGATCGACGAGCCGGAGGAGAGCAGCGCCTCCAGCTGTGCGGGCCGCACCTTCGAGGGGCCGCAGCCGAAGCGCCCGTCAGCGGGCAGGAGGTCACCGGGAATCTCGATCGCCATGGGTCGATTCTAGGGGGAGCGCACGGGGCCGCCCCGCCCGCGGTCGATCCGATGTCCCCGCGGGAATGTAGGCTTGCCTAAGAACTTCGGAGGGCCCGCACATGACCGATCTGATCGACACCACGGAGATGTATCTCCGCACCATCCTCGAACTCGAGGAGGAGAACATCGTGCCGCTGCGCGCGCGCATCTCCGAGCGGCTCGGCCACTCCGGACCGACCGTGTCGCAGACGGTCGGGCGGATGGAGCGCGACGGGCTCGTCGTGGTCTCCGAGGATCGTACGCTCGAGCTCACCGACGCCGGTCGCCGCAAGGCGGTCGACGTGATGCGCAAGCACCGTCTCGCCGAGCGCCTGCTGTCGGATGTGATCGGACTCGACTGGGCGTTCGTGCACGAAGAGGCCTGCCGCTGGGAGCACGTGATGAGCGAGCAGGTGGAGCGCCGCCTCGTCGAGCTGCTCGGGCATCCCACGGAGTCGCCCTACGGCAATCCGATCCCCGGTCTGGATCAGCTCGGCGACCTCCCGGCCCGGACGTTCGATGAGGGCGTCATCGGTCTGGTGCAGCGTCTGAACGCGGCGGGCGAGCCCGTCGAGGGCACGGTGCGTCGTCTGGCCGAGCCCGCGCAGGTCGACCCCGAGCTGCTGGAGCAGCTGCGCGATGCGGGCGTCGTACCGGGGGCGCGCGGTGACTTCCGGTTCAACGAGGGCTACGTCCTCATCCAGATGGACGGCAAGGACGAGGGGCTCGAGCTTCCCGTCGAGCTCGCGTCGCACATCTTCCTGGTGGGCGAACCGGCCTGATCGCGCCGCAGAATCGCGGTTCGTCGCGCACCGTCTCGGGGCGTCGGACGGCCTCACCGAGGATTGCCAGTTTCCCAGGGTGACATGATCGTTATCTTCCGGTAACCTCGGTCAGGTCCTCAGCGAAGAAGCCCGTTGGGGATGGACCGCGAAGATACGCCTTCAGGCTCATCGTCTTCTCGGCACGGATGACTCTCGTACCCGATTCCCCATCCGCGCCATCGAGGAGAGCGCCGATGAGCCAGCACACCCGAGGTGCGAAGGCCCAGGAGGACCACGTTTTGGCCGCAGACATCGAACCGACCGAGAAGACACCTGAAGATCGAGTTCCGGCTCGCCGCACCCCACCGAAGGTGACGGCGCGAAAGGTGGTCAAGCCTCTCCGGTCGGTGGCGATCTTCGGTGCCGTCGGTGCACTGGTCGCCGCCGTCGCGCTTCCCGCCTACGCCGCGTCCAAGCCGGCCGACGCCGCCACCACGACGGTGCAGCAGCTCGCCGCGGTCGACGCGCAGTCGCTGGTCGTCGCTTCCGAGGCGACCTCCGCTCCTGTCGTGCGCGGCACCTTCAGCGCGACGACTCCCGACGAGATCGCGAAGAAGAAGGCCGAGGAGGCCGCTGCCGCTCGCGCCGCGGCCGCCGCCACCGCTGCGGCTTCGTCGTCGGGCGGTCGCTTCAACACGGCCGGCTACGCGCTCACCGCGCCGGGCTCCGGCGAGGTGCGCTATCCGCTGCCGCTCGGCTCGTGGCACGTCAGCCGCACCATCGGCGGCGGTCACAACGGCATCGACATGCTCGCACCCGCGGGCACCCCGATCTACGCGGCTGCGGCCGGCGTCGTCCGGGCTTCGGCCGAGAACATCGGCGGCTACGGCGTGTGCGTCATGCTCGACAGCGTCATCGGCGGCCAGCGCGTGCAGACCACGTACGGCCACATGCTCTACGGCTCGCGTCAGGTGCAGGCCGGCCAGAGCGTCGCGGCCGGTCAGCTCATCGGCTACGTCGGCAGCACGGGACGTTCGACCGCGAACCACCTGCACTTCGAGGTGTGGATCAACGGCGGCCTGGTGGAGCCGGGCAACTGGCTCTCGATCAACGCCGGCTGACGGACACACCTCCGATCGTTCACCCGCTGTTGCGCCCTGCCCCCTGTGGGATGGGTTAGCCTGAACCCGTCGTCGAACAGGCGGGAGAGGCTGATGGAGCGAATACCGACCATCCGAACCATGGATGTCCTCGGTCGTCACGTCCTTCAGCATCGCCCGCAGGGATGCCGCGGTCCGGCCGCGCGCGAAAGGCGCTGTCTTTAGACAGCGCCTTTTTTCGTCCCTGCGTGCACTCCACCACCTGTGCGATGCCGTGTGAGTCGAGAGTGCCGGGAAGCCGTCCCGGCGGATCGAGAGGATGACGAATGCGCACACTGGTCCTGAACGCCGGGTACGAGCCGCTGGCGATCGTGTCGTTCAAGCGAGCACTGGTCCTGGTCATGAATGAGAAAGCGACCGTGATCGAGCGCGTCGAAGACGACCCCGTCTGGGGGACGCACGGTGTCTACGACCGGCCAGCCGTGATCATCCTGTCCCGCTACGTGCGGGTGCCGACCGGGCGACGTGTTCCGGTCACCCGGCGCGGGGTGCTCCGCCGCGACGACCACCGCTGCGGCTACTGCGGCAAGTCGGCATCGACCATCGACCACGTCCTGCCCCGGTCGCGCGGGGGAGCGGACTCGTGGGAGAACCTCGTCGCGTGCTGCCTGCGGTGCAACAACCTCAAGAGCAATCGCACGCCGCAGGAGATGCGGTGGCAGCTGCGGTTCACGCCGCGCCCACCCCACGGCACCGCCTGGACGGTGCGGGGGTCCGAGCGGAGCGACCCGCGGTGGGAGCCGTACCTCGCCCTCGCGGCCTGACCCTGAGCGGCCGAGGGCGCGCATCCCGGTCCCGTAGACTGGGTGCGCGCCCTCGTAGCTCAGCAGGATAGAGCAGCCCTCTCCTAAAGGGCAGGTCGCAGGTTCGAATCCTGTCGAGGGCACCCTTCCCGCGATCCCGTCGTCACGGCTTCCCGCGGCGCCACAGCGCGGACGGCCACCAGATGGCCTTCCCGATGTCGTACGTGAGAGCGGGCACGAGCAGCGAGCGCACGACGAACGTGTCGAGCAGGACGCCGAACGCGACGATGAACGCGAGCTGCACGAGGAACAGGATCGGGATCACCGAGAGGGCGGCGAACGTCGCAGCGAGCACGAGGCCGGCAGAGGTGATGACGCCCCCGGTGATCGAGAGCCCGCGCAGGATGCCCTCGCGTGTTCCGTGCTGCTTCGACTCCTCGCGCACGCGGGTCATCAGGAAGATGTTGTAGTCGATGCCCAGGGCCACGAGGAAGACGAAGCCGTAGAGCGGGACGGCCGGGTCGGCGCCGGGGAACGCGAAGATCCCGTTGAACACGAGCGCGGACACGCCGAGCGCGGTTCCGAACGACAGCACCGTGGTCAGGATCAGCAGCACCGGGGCGAGGATCGACCGGAGCAGCAGCATCAGGATCAGCATGATCACGAGCAGGATCACCGGGATGATGAGGTTGCGGTCGTGGATCGAGGCATCGTTCGTGTCGACCGATGTGGCCGTGACGCCGCCCACGATCGCACCGAGGTCGTCGAGCTCGACGCGCAGCTCCCGCACCGTCGCGGCAGCCTCGGCGGAGTCCGCTGCGTCGGTCAGGGTCCCCTGCAGCAGCACCTGACCGTCCACGACCGTGGGATCCGGCGCGGGGGTTCCCGGAGGGCCGACCGCCGTGATCCCGTCCTCGTCGATCGGCGCGGAGCCGCTCGGGGAGTCGGCGGCGGTCACCGTGACCCCGTCGATCCCGTCGTTGGACAGGAGCACGTCCGCCGCGTCTTGCATGCGCTCCTCGTCGACCACGACCGACACCGGGCTGCCCGACCCGCCGGGGAAGTGCTCGCCCAGCGCGACCTGCCCGTCGCGCGCCTCAGACGCTCCGAGCACGAGGTCGGACTGCGGCACTCCCACCGCGTCGAGCTGGGTGACTCCGGCGGCTCCGGCCAGGAGCACGAGCGTCGTCACGATCCAGATCACCCGGGGGCGCCTCTTCACCGCGCCGGCGAGGCGAGCCCACAGCCCGGTGGTGCGCATGCCGTGCTCCTCCGCGACGACCTCGGGCTCGAGACGGGGCCGGCGGGGCCAGAACACCGCGCGCCCGAAGAGCAGCAGCAACGACGGGAGCAGTGTGAGCGCCGACAGCATCGCGAACACGATGCCGATCGCGGCGACCGGCCCCAGCGTGCTGTTCGACTTCAGGTCGCTGAGCAGCAGGCACAGCAGTCCGGCGATCACGGTGCCGCCTGACGCGACGATCGGCTCGACCGAGCCCTTCCACGCGGCCCGCAGCGCGACGCCCTTGTCCTGCGCGACGCGCAGCTCTTCACGGAAGCGGGCGACGAGGAGCAGCGCATAGTCGGTCGCGGCGCCGATCACGAGGATGAACAGGATGCCCTGGGTCTGTCCGCTCAGCAGCAGGATCTCCCACTTCGCCAGCCACCACACCACCAGGAGCGCGACGCACAGCGCGAACAGACTCGTGGACAGCACGACGAGGGGCAGCAGGAACGACCGGTAGACCAGGACGAGGATCACGAGGACCGCCAGCAGCGCCACCCCGAGCAGGAGGCCGTCGATCCCCGAGAAGCCGGCGACCAGGTCGGCGCTGAAACCGGCCGGTCCGGTGATGTAGACCGTGACCCCGTCGGGGACCGCCGCGCGCAACTCCTCGCCGAGCGCCGTGGTGGTGTCGGCGAGTTCCGCGTCGCCCTCGATCGGGATGAACGCCTGCACGGCCTTCCCGTCGTCGGAGGGGAGCGCGGGCGAGACGTCGTCCGCGACGCCCTCGACCGACGGAGCGTCGGCGACCGCATCGCTGATCGCGTCGAGCTCGGTCTGCGTCAGCTCCTGGTCCGAGGTGAACACCGCGATGGCCGGGATCGCGTCGCTGTCGTTGAACTCGCCCAGGAGCTGTTGCACGGTGGTCGCGTCGGCCGATTCGGGCAGGTACGTGGTCTGGTCGTTCGAGGAGACCTCGTCGACCTTGCCGAACAGGGGGCCACCGAACGACGCCCCGGCCAGCCACACCAGGATCAGCAGGACCGGGAGGAAGACCCGCAGCCACGAGTGGCGACGGACGCGCTCTCGGGACGGCGGGGTCGGCGTTTCGGCGGGGCGGGACATCGGGTTCCTTTCGGGAGGAGGTGGGTTCGTCGCGGGGGCGTCGGAGTCAGGAGACCCAGGCGAGGATGAGGATCATCGTGGCGAGGAAGCCGGCGACGTAGTTGAGGGCGATGAAGCGGCGCCAGGCGCGGTTGGTCCTGCCGGAGGTGTGATCGGTGACGTTCCACCACGGTGCGGCGTTCACGATGTAGGGCACGGCGAGTACCGCCGCGAGGGGGCCGGGCCAGGGCGTGAGGAGCATCGCGACCCCCGCCACCGCCCAGAGGCCGATCGCGAGGCGCACGGTGGCTCGGGCACCGATCACGGTGGCGATGGACGAGATGCCGCCCTCGCGGTCCGGCCCCACGTCCTGCACGGCGCCGAACGCGTGCGCTGCCATGCCCCACAGGAAGAACGCGCCGAGCGTGACCACGGTCGCCGCCGAGACCGGAGCTCCCGCGAGGGCGAGGCCGACGATGGCCGGGCTGACGAAGTGGGTGCTCGACGTGATCGAGTCGAGGAACGGCCGTTCCTTGAAGCGCAGCACCGGCGCGGAGTAGGCGATCACCGCGAACACGCTCACCGCGAGCCACCACCACGACGCAGGGTTGCCGACCGCGAACAGGTAGACGAGGAACGGCACGTTGGTCGCGGCAGCGGCCCACAGGGTGGCGCGGTGGATGCGCGGCGACAGCAGTGCTCCCTCGATCCCGCCCTTGCGCGGGTTCGCCAGGTCGGACGCGTAGTCGAACACGTCGTTGATGCCGTACATCGCCAGGTTGTAGGGGATGAGGAAGTACAGCGTGCCGATGACGAACGTGGGGTCGATCTCGCGCGTGCTGAGCAGGTAGGCGGCGGCGAACGGGAAGGCGGTGTTGATCCAGCTGATGGGCCGCGACGACAGGAGGATCTGCGCGATGTCGTGTCCGACTCCCGTGCGCGGCACGGACGCCCGGCTCATGCGCGCTCCTCCCGTTCGGTGGCGGCTGCGGTCGCTGCGGCCGAGGTTCCCCTACGGGAACGTCGCGCCCGCAGGGCGGTCCACACGGCGGGCAGCAGCAGCACCGCGGCGACCGGATAGGCGAAGTCCTCCAGCGGAGCGAGACCGATGTGCACGCCGACGAGATGTGCGGGGGAGTAGTGGAAGAGCCCGGTCGCGATCATGACGGTGTCGAACACGGCCGTGAGCGCCAGGAGGGTCAGGGCGGTGGCGGCCAGAGCGCCGGCGTGGGGACCGCGCCGGGCCACGAGCCCGGCGACGAGGCCGCCCGTCGCGGCGACGGCCAGGAACACGGCGGACAGCTGCAGATACGTCATCGGGCGACCTCCGCGCGGGGCGACCGTGCGCGGCGGCGCTCCATGATCCGCACGGCACCGCCGTACAGGACCATGGTGCACACGACCAGGAACACCAGGAAGACCGGCTCCTCGATCGGCAGCTCCGGGGCGAGGACGATGCCCGTCGCGATCACCGCATCACCGCGGAAGAAGATCCCGGCGGCGATGCCCGCCACGTCCCAGACGAGGAAGAACGCGACCCCGAGCACCGTCACGACGGCCGCGGCGAACACGTCGCGCCAGAAGAACAGGCGGAAGCGCCAGTCCAGCAGCAGCATGCACCCGAGCGACACCAGCAGGGTGCCGAGGTAGATCGCGCCGGTCACGGCCGGGCCGTCCGTTCCGAGGGCGCCGGCTCCGGGAGGGGACCGGGCGAGTGGTCGCCGCGGATGCGCTTGAGCACCAGCTCCGCGCTGATCAGGCACATCGGCACGCCGACCCCGGGCGCCGTCGTGGCGCCCGCGTAGTACAGTCCGCGGACTCGGCGCGACGCGTTCTGCGCGCGGAACATCGCGCTCTGCGACAGGGTGTGCGCCGGGCCCAGCATTCCGCCGCGCCAGGAGTGGTAGTCGTCGTGGAAGTCGGCAGGTCCCACGGTCTCGCGCACCACGATGCGTTCGCGCAGGTCCGGGATCCCCGCCCACGAGGAGATCATGTCGATCGCGGCGTCGGCGGCCGCTTCGATCTGCGGCGAGCCGGATCCGTCCGATCCGCCATGGCCGAGGTCGACATCGGCGGGCACCGGGACGAGGACGAAGAGGTTCTCGTGGTCGGGGGGCGCGACGTCGGCGTCGGTCGCGCTCGGGCGGCACACGTACGTCGATGCCGGTGCGGGGATCTGCGGGGTGCGCCCGAAGATCGCGTCGAAGTTCGCGTCCCAGTCGTCGGTGAAGAACAGGGAGTGGTGCGGCAGCTGCGGCAGCGATCCCCGTACCCCGAGCATGACCAGCACCCCGCCGGGCCCGCTTGTCCGCCGCGCCCACCACGACTCGGGGTACGACTGCAGCGACGGCGGCAGCAGCGCGGTCTCCGTGTGGTGCAGGTCGGCGCCGGACACCACGATGTCCGCCTCTTCCACGTGCTGGTCTCCGTTGGGGTCCGTCCACCCCACGCCCCACACGTGCGTCCCGGCGCTGTCGTCCCGCGTGAGGATGCCGGTGACCTCGGCTCCCGTCACGATGCGGACGCCCGAGTCCTCGGCCAGGGCCGCGATCCGCTCGACCACGCGCCAGAATCCGCCCTGCGGGTACAGCACGCCCTGATCGAGGTCGAGCGCGCTCATGAGGTGGTACATCGCGGGGGCGCTGCGCGGATCGGTGCCGAGGAAGACCGCCGGGTAGCCCAGGATCTGCCGGAGCACGGGGTGGCGGAAGCGCCGGGCGGCGAACGACTGGAGTCGGGTTCCCAGGAGGGAGAACAGGCGGGGGAGGGCGCGCAGCACTTCCGGGGCCGCGAGGGAGCGCGTGCGGGTGAACGGGTTGTAGAGGAAGTAGCGCTGCGCCATGGTGCCCGCGTGGTACGCCGAGTCGAGGTAGCGGTCGAGCGTGGCAGCGGAGCCCGGCTCGAGGTCGTCGAACAGTCGTCGGACGGCATCGCGGCCCGCGGGAACGGTGACAGCGCCCTCCGCCGACTCCGGTGCGCGGAAGACGCGGTACCCGGGGTCGAGCAGCGTCAGGTCGAGCTGCTCCTCGGTGCTGGTGCCCATCATCCGGAAGAAGTGGTCGAACACCTCCGGCATCAGGTACCACGAGGGGCCGGAGTCGAAGCGGAAGCCCTCGCGTTCGAGCGTTCCGGCGCGTCCGCCCACCCGGTCGTTGCGCTCCAGCACCACGACCTCGTGCCCGTCGCGGGCGAGGAGCCCCGCGGTCGCGAGCCCCGCGACACCGGCACCGATCACGACGACGCGGCTCATCGGTCACGCTCCCACGCGGTGGTCGCGACGGCCCGTGCCGCGAGCAGCGCCTTCACCGGGTCCGGCACACGCACACGGCGGCGGTAGAGCTCGGCGGCGGGGGTCTTCGCGACGCGGCGGGTGAGTGCGGCGAACAGCGCCAGCGCGCTGCGGACGGCCGCCCTCGCGTCCTTCGGCAGGAGGGGGATCGCGGCGCGGGCGTCGGCCAGCTGGCGTTCGACCGTGGCGACCCAGGCGTCGCGGTCGGCGTCCGTGAGCCGTTCGGTGCCACCGAGGTAGCCGCGCTGGAGGCGGTCGGTGTCGTCGGCGAGGTCGCGCAGGAAGTTGACGTTCTGGAACGCGGCTCCGAGCCGCCGGGCTCCCCGGTGCAGGATCTCCAGATCCTCCGGGGTGCGGTCGGCATCGCGGAGGAACACCTGCAGGCACATGAGCCCGACGACCTCGGCCGAGCCGTAGACGTAGGCGGCGTGGGCGTCCGCGTCGTAGGCGGTGAACCCGGCGTCGCGGGAGATGTCGGCACGCATGGAGTCGAAGAACGGCCCCGTCAGGTCCTCGCCGATGGCGCACTCCCTCGCGGTGCGGGCGAACGCGTGCAGGATCAGGTCGCTGCTGTACCCGGTGCGCATGGAGCGGTGGGTCTCGGCGATATACGAGTCCAGTGCCGCGGCCTGCGCCGAGGCGTCCAGCCCCGCCTCGGCCGCGACCCCGTCCACGATCTCGTCGGCGATACGCACCATGGCGTAGATGTTGCGCACGTGCTGGCGATGCCGCGTGCCGAGAAGCCGGGTGGCGAGACCGAACGAGGTGGAGTAGGTGCGGATGACGTCGGTGGTGGCGATCTCGGCGGTGCGACTGAAGCGGCGCAGGGCGGCGGGATCCGGGCGTTCGACGGGGCGGGGGCTCATCGGCGGCGGCCCTCGATGCGGTCGGCGATCGCCAGGATCGTGCGCCCGGCCGCGGGGCTGAGCGTGCCGGACTCCTCCGCCTCGGCGAGCACGGTCGACACGGCGGTGAGCTGCTCCTGCACGAGTCCGCGGACGAAGCGCTCGGCGCCGCACTCGCGCAGACGGTCGCGGATGTCGCCGGCGTCGGACGCGCTGAGGTCGGCCGTGCCGAAGCGCAGCTCGATGCTCGGCCAGTGGCTCGTCATGCGCGCGTACGCGATGATCGCGGTCTCCTTGCCCTCTCGGAGGTCGGAGAAGGCGTCCTTGCCGTGTGCGTGCGGGTCGCCGAACACCGAGAGGAGGTCGTCCTGCAGCTGGTACGCCAGTCCGAGGTGGGTGCCGATCTGGGTGAGCTGCTCCTCGGCTTCCGCGCTGGCTCCGGCGAGGACGGCAGCGGCGCGCAGCGGCAGCACGAAAGAATAGGTCGCGGTCTTGGACGCGCTCGTGGCGAGGATGGTCCGCAGGTCGGGCGTGACGATGCCATCGCTGAGGGCGACGTCCGCGTGCTCACCCGCGACGGTCTCGAACACGGTGGTGTCGAGCAGGGCCAGCAGCCGCTCGCGGCCGTCGGCGCTCACCTCGGCGCGGGCGAAGCCGAGCACCGCGGTCGACAGGAGCAGATCGCCGAGGAGGATCGCGCTCGCGCGTCCCCAGTGCAGGGCGGCGGCCGCGGTCTCGTCGGGGCGCCGCGCCACGAGGGAGCCGATGAGGTTGGGCCGCCCGCGCCGCGTGAGGTCGCCGTCGATCACGTCGTCGTGCAGCAGGAACGCGAAGTGCAACAGCTCGACGTGCGCGGCCACGTCGATCGCGCCCTCGGTCTCGCGTCGGGTGGGCACGGTCGTCGCCAGCGCGGGGAAGAGCTCCATCAGCATGAGCGGACGCAGGAGCTTGCCGCCGAGGGCGTGCTGGGCGGCCTCGTTCCAGAGCGCGGCGAACTCGGCCCCGTGATGCTCGGCGGCCACGGCGCGCTCGGCGAAGCGCCGCCGCAGGACCTCCTCGATCCGAGTACCGAGGTCTTCGTGCGTGATGGTCGTGCTCATGGCTCAGACCTCACCGAGGCTGCGGAGGCGTGGCAGTTGCTCGACGATCCACGGGCTGAACGCGAACGGGGCGAGGGCCACGGCCTCGGCCAGCGCCGCCGGGTCGACCCAGGCCCATTCCGACACCTCCTGCGGGTTGGCGACGGGATCGTGATCGAGCACGGCGACGTGCACGGGGCAGATCTCGTTCTCGACGATGCCGCTCGCATCCACGGCGCGATAGCGGTAGTCGGGGAGGACGAGGCGGACCTGGTCGACGCGGAGGCCGAGCTCGTGCAGGCCGTGCCGCCGCACCGCGTCCGCCATGTCCTCGCCGGGCTGAGGGTGTCCGCAGAAGCTGTTGGTCCAGACGCCGGGCCAGGTGCGCTTGGTCAGGGCGCGCCGCGTGACGAGGACGCGCCCGGACGGGTCGAGGACGTAGCACGAGAAGGCCAGATGGAGGGGGGTGTCGAACGTGTGGACCTCGTGCTTGGGAAGGACGCCGACGGCTGTCCCGTCTTCCGCGAGGAGCGTGACCTGTTGCATGACTTCCCCGTCCTTTAGCTAACTTGGTGAAATATCAACTTAGCATGAATCTGTTCGTGTGTAACATGATCGCATGGACACCGAGCCCCGCACCACCCTGCGCTCCGGGGCGGCTGTGGCCGCGGACTCCTCCGCTGAATCGGCGTCGACGGAGAGCGCAGACGGGCTGAGTCACGGATCGATCTACCACGTCGACGCGAGCGACCCGCGCAGCACACTGATCGATCGCACCGGGGTGCCCCCGGAGGATCTGCGCCAGATCGCCCTCGTCATGGAGGCGCTGAGCGATCTTCGAGACGCCGAGCAGCGGCTGTCGCAGGCCTCGCGGCGATACATGCAGCTCAACGAGACCGACATGCGCGCGCTGCACTATCTGATCGTGTGTGCCAACCGTGCGATGGTCGCGACCCCCAGCGGCATCGCGCATCACCTGGGCGTGTCCACGGCGGCGACCACCAAGCTCCTCGACCGGCTGGAGAAGGGCGGGCACATCCGGCGGTCGCCTCATCCGACCGATCGTCGTGCGCTCGCCATCACCATCACGCCGGAGACGCGGCACGCCGCGATGGAGACCGTCGGCCGACAGCAGGCGAAGCGCTTCTATGCAGCCGCTCGGCTGTCTTCGGCCGAGCGTGATGTCGTGATCCGCTTCCTGAAGGACATGACGGAGGAGATCACCCTCCGCGATGAGCCGTGGGCGACGGCGGGCGCAAAAGAAGATCCCGCCCGACCGTGAGGTGGGGCGGGACCGTGTCACTGGGCCGCTTTGTAGGCTTCGAGGATGGGGGCGGGGATCCTCCCGCGTTCTGAGAGCGTGTAGCCGTTCTCATTCGCCCACGCGCGGATTGCCGCGACTTCGGGGTTGCGTGCCGGCCGTTTCCGGGTGGAACTCGAGCGCGACGGCGCGGATGATCCGCTCCCGGCGCGGCGGCCCGCGGAGATATACGGCTCGAGTGCGGCGCGCAATTCCTCCGCGTGCGCCGCGTTCAGATCGATCTCGTAGGACGTTCCGTTCAACGAGAAACGCACGGTCTCGCCTTCACCGACCTCCAGGACGCTGCCGTCGATATCGTCGACCAGTTGATGCACAATTCTTCTCGCCATGAATGCGACTGTACCTGCGGCACGCAAACGCAGCAATAATTCATGGTCGCTCGGCCGGAGAGAGAAGCAGTTCAGGGGAGAAGACCGGCGCGGCGTGCCTTCGTCACCGCGGCGTGCCTCGTCGAAGCATCGAGCTTCGACATCGCGGTCCCCAGATATGCCTTGACCGTTCCCTCTCTCAGGCCGAGCTGCGCGGCGATCTCGGCATTCGTCGCGCCGAGCGCCGCGCACGCGAGCACATCCGTCTCCCGAGGGGAGAGGTGCACCACCGGCACCGGGGCGGTGGTGGGCGGCACGGTCTCACCGGCAAGGGTGAGCAGACGCCGCTCCACCTGAGCCAGACGCGCGCGCACATCGACGTCCTCGACCGCGGCGGCGATGCTGCGCAGTTCGGCGAAGCTCTCACGCAGCTCCTCGCGCTGCGGCGCCGCGACGGTCGGCGGCGTTTCCGTCGCCGCACGGAGCCTCCGCTGCACCTCGTCCCTGATGCGGAGCTCGTCCGCCACCGACTGCGCCACCTGCATGGCGGGCGCCGTGGTCACCCCGCCGACCTGCGCGTGGTCCCAGGCACCGGCGTACAGAACGCCGCGCGAGCGTCCCTGCACCACGATGGGCAGGGCCAGAAGCGTGCGCAGCCCCTCGCCGAGGACGAAGACGTCGTAGTCGTGCGTGATCTGCCGTGAGGAGCCGTAGTCGCTGGTCATGCGCGGCCGCAACTCCATCATGGCGCGCCCGCCGAGACCCCGTTCCGGTCGGACGCGCAGCCCGTCGAGCGACCGGGTGCGGGCCCCGACGATGCTGGTGACGCTCACCACGCCCTCTTCCACGAGACCGCCGAAGGCCACGGGGAACCGTGTGCGTCGTGCGAGCTCGCGCACCGCATTGGCGACGAGATCCGCCTCGGTCTCAGCGGCGATCGGAGAGGTCACGGAATACCTACTTTCGGGGGTGACGGCGCCGTTCCCCGTTTCGTAGCGTCGACCCTACCATTCGGGCGGATCGAGCCGCGCGAGCACGGGACATGTGGCAAGGAGGCCCCATGAACGACCATCAACCGACCCCTCAGAGCGGAGCGATCGACTACGTCGCCGTCGAACAGTCTCCGCGATTCGTCCGGCTGAAGCGAACGCAGAGATCGTTCATCTTCCCGTTGGCTGCTTTCTTCCTGGTCTGGTACTTCGTCTATGTGCTGCTGGCCGCATTCGCGCGCGACTTCATGGCGCAGCGGGTGTGGGGCGATATCACGGTCGGTCTGCTCTTCGGACTGGGACAATTCGTCACGACATTCGCGATCACCATGGCATATGTCGCATTTGCAAATCGCAGACTCGATCCGCTGGCGACCGAGATCAGGGATGAACTGGAGAAGGCGCAGGCCGACGCATGATCGGTATTCGGACGGCTACCGACACCGTCGCCCTCGAGATCAATCCGGTCTTCAACATCTCGATCTTCCTGGCCTTCGTGGCGGTGACCCTGTTCATCGTCATCCGCGCGAGCAGGAACAACAAGACGGCGGCGGACTACTATGCGGCGGGGCGTTCGTTCACGGGGCCGCAGAACGGGTTCGCGATCGCCGGCGACTATCTGTCCGCCGCGTCTTTCCTCGGCATCTGCGGTGCGATCGCCATCAACGGGTACGACGGCTTCCTCTATTCGATCGGGTTCCTCGTGGCCTGGCTTGTCGCGCTCCTGCTGGTGGCCGAGCTCATGCGCAACACCGGGAAGTTCACGATGGCGGATGTGCTGTCGTTCCGCTTGAAGCAGCGCCCGGTGCGCATGGCGGCGGCCATCACCACCCTGGCGGTGTGCTTCTTCTACCTGCTCGCGCAGATGGCCGGCGCCGGCGGGCTCGTCTCGCTGCTGCTCGGCATCGACGGGCGCGTCGGACAGTCGATCGTGATCGCGGTGGTCGGCATCCTCATGATCGTGTACGTCCTGATCGGGGGGATGAAGGGAACCACGTGGGTGCAGATCGTGAAGGCGGTCCTGCTCATCGGCGGCGCTCTCGGGATGACGATCTGGGTGCTCGCGCTCAACGGGTTCAGCCTCAACACGCTGCTTGAGGCTGCGGTCGCCAACTCCGACAAGGGTGACGCGGTGCTCGCGCCCGGATTGCAGTACGGGGCGAATCCGTGGGACTTCCTCTCCCTCGGCATGGCCCTGGTGCTCGGTACCGCCGGTCTGCCGCATGTGCTCATGCGGTTCTATACGGTGCCGACGGCCAAGGAGGCGCGGCGGTCTGTGGTGTGGGCCATCTGGCTCATCGGCGGTTTCTACCTGCTGACGTTGGTACTGGGCTACGGCGCCGGCGCGCTCGTCGGAGCGGATGTGATCGCGGCAGCACCCGGTGGGGTGAACTCGGCGGCACCGCTCCTGGCGCTGCAGCTCGGCGGCCCCGTGCTGCTCGGTTTCATCTCGGCCGTCGCGTTCGCCACGATCCTCGCGGTGGTCGCCGGGCTGACCATCACGGCTGCGGCGTCGTTCGCCCATGACATCTATGCCAATGTGATCCAGAAGGGACGCAAGGATGCCGCGGGGAACCCGGTCGAGGCCGATCCGAACGGCGAGGTGCGCGTCGCCCGTCGCACGGTCATCGTGATCGGCATCCTCGCGATCGTGGGCGGTATCGGCGCTCAGGGGCAGAACATCGCGTTCTTGGTGGCGCTCGCCTTCGCCGTCGCGGCGTCGGCGAACCTGCCGACGATCCTCTACTCGTTGTTCTGGCGGAGGTTCACCACGCGTGGCGCGGTGTGGAGCATGTACGGCGGCCTGGGCTCGGCGATCCTGCTGATCGTCCTGTCTCCGGTCTTCTCTGGGACGCCGACGTCGATGATCCCCGGCATCGACATCGCGGTGTGGCCACTCAACAATCCGGGGATCGTCTCCATCCCGTTGGGCTTCCTCCTCGGCTGGCTCGGCACGGTCACGAGCACCCGACGCGAGTCGCCCGAGCTCGCTGCGGAGATGGAGGTCCGTTCCCTCACCGGCTTCGGTGCCGAGAAGGCGGTGGACCACTAGAGACCCCGTCGCCTCGGCGGAACAGGGAGGTGGACCCGGCGGCCTACTCGCCGGGTCCACTTCTCTGCGGGGTCGGGTGCGTGGGGTCGGGAGGCTCAGTGGGACTCGAGGTCGAGGAGGAATCGTTTGCGGTCGGGGTGCGCGCCGTACTGGCCCGGTGATCCGTCGGACCGCACCACACGATGGACCGGGACGATGATGGAGAAGGGCGTGACGCGGCAGGCGGTGCCGACCGCTCTGGCCGCTCCGGGGTGGCCGGCGAGGATCGCGACCTCCCCATAGCTCATGGTCTGCCCCCACTCGATCTCGCAGATGGTCTGCAGCGCTCGCCGCGCGAAGCCGTCCGTGAGTCGCCAGTCGATGCGCAGGTGCGTGTCGAACCGCACCGGATCGCCGTCGAAGTAGTCGAGGAGCAGCTGCGCCAGTTCGTCGGCGGCGCCGGGGGCAGGGGCGGGAACGGCGCCCAGCTGCCGAGACACCCCCTCCAGCAGCCAGGGGACGCTCGGGTCTTCCGACTCGGAGAGGTCGAAGCGCACGATGCCCTCGTCGGAGAACACGGCGAGGGCATCGCCGAACGGCGTCGGGGCGAAGTCGTAGCGGAAGCTCATGGCACCATCCTGGTGGGCGCGGCCGATGAGGACGATGCTGCGCTCGTCGCGATTCACGGACCGTGGAGAACCTGAGCCGAGGCCTTGGCGGGGGAGGGAGGGTGAACGCGGGACGGATGCGCGGATTTTCGGCGGAAACCCGCCAGGGATACCGGCCTCCGGCGGTCGCGCGCCTAGGGTGTGAGTGTGTGGCGACGTGAAGGGAAGTCTGCGGACGGCACGGCGGCGGAGACCGCTGTGCCTCTCGGCGACCTCCACGAGACCTCGACCGGCGTGGACATCGCGCATGCCGCCGAGGCCGAGCGGACGAGGCTGAAGGCGGAGGCGGCTGATCTCGGAGGTCCCTCCCCGCTCACCAGTTTCCGTGACGGGCCGGAGTCCGGCATCGACATCTCCAAGGCCCACCCCGGCAGCCTCCCGCAGTTCATCACCGGCAAGTCCACGCTGCTGTCCAATCTCTTCCGCGACGAGGTGGGACTGCGCACCGCCCGACTCGCGGCCGAGCGCATCACCGCGAAGAACACCGAGCTGCGCACGGTCCGTGGCATCGAGGCCGTGCACCTGGCGGTCGGTGTCGCGCGATGGCGGATCGGTGGCGCGTGGTTCGCCGCGCCCGTGCTGCTGCGGCCGCTCGCGATCCGCCGTCACCATACCGACTTCGAGCTCAAGCTCCAGGGCGCCTTCGAGGTGAACCCCGAGCTCGTGCGCATCGCGAGGGAGCACTTCGGTCTCACGATCGATGCCGATGCCCTCGCTGCTCTCGCGTACGACGGCGGCATCTTCAAGCCGCAGCCGGTGATCGACAGTCTCCGCGCGCTCACGCGATCAATCGACACCTTCTCCGTCGAGCCGCGTCTCGTCGTATCGACCTTCGCCGACGTCGGTTCCGCCATGTCCCGCGATGGCGCAACCCTCGACCACACCGTGCTCAACGCTCTCGGCGGCCACGTCGGGGATCGCGAACAGCTCGCTGCGCCCCGGGCGGTGCCGCATCACACGGGCCCGGACGATCGTGCCCCCGCGTCGGACAACCTTCTTCTGGATGCCGACGCCGAACAGGAGGCGGTGCTCGCACGCATCGCGGCCGGGCACTCGTTGACCGTGGCGACGCTTCCGGGGACCGGGGGCACGCAGACCGTCATCAACGCCATGGGCGAGCTGGTCCGGGCGGGCAAGCGCGTGCTCGTGGTGTCAGCGCGACGGTCCACTCTCGACGGCGTGCGCCACCGTCTCGCCGGCATCGGGCTGGACAGCCTCGCCGTGTCGCCCGCCAGCGTGCGACGCGACCTCGTGAAGGCGATCGGCCGCAACGAGAAGGCGACGGCGCCGAAGGTGAGCGAGGTCGACGACGCACTCGTCCGGCTCCGCACTGTGCTGCGCGACTACCGTGAGGCACTGACGTCACCCGTGCCGGGGCTCGACGCCTCGGTCCTCGACGCCACGCGCCATCTCACCCGCCTCGCCTCCCTTCCGGTTCCGCCCTCGACCACAGCGAGGCTGGGGATCGACGCGCTCCGGCGACTCGCCGCCGATCGGACGGACGCGGCCGAGGCCCTCGCGCACGCGGCTCGTCTCGGCGAGTTCCGCGTCGGGCCCAACGACTCTCCCTGGTACGGCGTCACGTTCGCCAGCACCGAGGCCGCCCGTGCCGCACACGAGCTCGCCGGGCGACTGCACGCGACGAGCGTCCCGGCCCTCCTGGAGCGCGGCTACGAGCTGATCGCACAGACGCATATGCGCCCCTTCGCCACGATCGACGAGCTCGGCGAGTACCTCCGCCTGCTGCAGGGCATCCGCGACACGCTCGATCGCTTCAGCCCGACCGTGTTCGAGCGGCCGCTCGGCGAGCTCATCCAGGCGCACGGCTCACGACGCGATACGCCGGGGATGTCCGGCGCGAACCGTCGTCGGCTGCGACGGCTGGCGAAGGAGTACGTGCGTCCGGGTGTGCACGTGACCGAGATGCACGAGGCGCTGCTGCGCATCCAGACGCAGCGCACGCAGTGGCAGCGCTATGTCGATGCGGGCGTCGCTCCGGAGATCCCGCTCGGGCTCGCCGACGTCTACGTGGCCTGGCAGCGGGTCGAGGCGGAGCTGGCGGAACTGGATGCGGCCCTGGGACGCCGTGAGCCTCTGTCCTCCCTCCCGGTCGCGCGGCTGGTGCGGATGCTGGCGGGTCTCGCGGCGAAGTCCGAGGTGTTCGAGAACCTCGTCGAGCGCGCGCAGCTGCGCGACAAGCTGGCTCTCCTCGGGCTGGAGCCGCTGCTCACTGAGCTCTCGGTGCGACATGTGTCCGAGGCCCAGGTGGGGGAGGAGCTCGAGTTCGCGTGGTGGCAGTCGCTGCTGGAGCGGGCGCTGCAGGACAACCGGTCCCTGCTGGGTGCGAACACGGCCGTCGTCGACCGGCTCGAGCGCGACTTCCGGCTTGTGGACGAGGCGCATGCGGCGATGGCGGGACCGTTGCTGGCGTGGCAGCTGGCCAACCAGTGGCGTATCGCGATCGTCGACGAGCCGCAGCAGTCGCAGCATCTGCGCCGTGCGCTGACCCAGCCGTCGACCACGACCGCGGAGGTCGTGAGCGCGGCGCCGACCCTGGTCGACGTGCTCGCCCCGGTGTGGATCTCGTCGCCGTACCTCGTGCCGGAGATCCCTGACTCGGTGGAGTTCGACACCGTGCTGCTGGTCGACGCCGCTGCCATCAATCTCGCGGAGGCCGCCCCGGCGATCCGTCGCGCGCGCCAGGTGGTCGCGTTCGGTGATCCGGTGACACAGCGGCCCACGCCGTTCCACATCGCCGTCGATCCGTCCGAGGAGTGGGAGGCCGAGGTCCCGTTCGACGAGGTGTCGGTCTTCGAGCGCCTGTCCGAGCTGCTGCCCGTGATGACCCTCACCCGGAGCTATCGCGCGGGTGGTGAGGACCTCGCGGAGCTCATCAATGACGCGTTCTACGGCGGGGAGATCGTCTCCCTCCCGTGGGCCGGGTCCTATCTCGGCCGAGGCAGCCTCACGGTCGACTACGTGGAGGGGGGAACGGGCACTCCCGACCCCGTCTCCGGAGCGGTCGAGAGCCCGGACGCCGAGGTCGCGCGGGTGGTCACGCTCGTGGTGGAGCATGCCGTCCACCGTCCCGCCGAGTCGCTCATGGTCGTCACGGCGAGCACGCGCCACGCCGAGCGGGTGCGCGCGGCGGTGACCTCCGCGTTCGCCGGTCGCTCGGATGTCGCGGACTTCGTGGGCCGTGACACCGCCGAACCGTTCGCGGTCCTGACGCTCGAGGAGTCGGTGGCGGAGAGCCGCGACCGCGTGATCTTCTCGCTCGGATTCGGTCTGACCAAGCACGGACGGGTGCTCAGCGACTTCGGCGACCTGTCGACCCCGGACGGCGAGCGTCTGCTCACCGTGGGCATGACCAGGGCGCGCCGGTCGATGGTCCTGGTGTCGTCGATCCGGCCGTCGGCGTTCGACGACGGTCGGCTGGAGCACGGCGCCGCCACCCTCATGTCGATCCTGGGCGGTCTGGCCACGCGCGCGCGTGACGCACGTCTGGAGGATCTCGCCGATCCACTGACGCTGGCCCTCGCGCGGGAGCTGCGACGACTCGGAGCCTCGGTCGACGTGGACTACCGGGGACTGCTTCCGCTCGTGGCGCAGCATCGGGGCAAGGCGGTCGTGATCGAGTCCGACCCGGAGTCGCGCGGCGAATCGTTGCGCGAGACGCTGCGCCTGCGCCCGCACGTGCTCCGCCGCCTCGGGTGGCACTATGTGCGCGTGCACGCGTTCGACCTGTACAGCGACCCGCGCACCGTGGCGACGCGCATCGCGTCCGTGCTCGGCATCGCGGAGTCGACGGCTCGGGCCGAGAACGACACGCAGCCCATCGACCTCGGCGACCGCGGGCGTGAGTGACAGCGGCGACGCGGAGCCTCGGCAGCGCGTGGTTCGGGTGCCCGGGGCTCGCCGGGCCCGGTTGACACCGGTTCCGGGGAGCGACACGGCCCCTGAGGCGGCGACCACCGCGACCGGCGACGAACGCCGGACCGCTCCCGCGGGCGCCAAGGGCCCGAACGACGAGCAACTCCTGCGCGACGTGCCGCCGCACTACTGACACGGCAGTGCCCTGCACAAGAAAGACGCACGGCCCTCGGGAGGGCCGTGCGTCGTGAGTTCTGTGCCGCGTGGGGGCGCGGCCCGGTGTCAGGCGCCGCGCTGCTGCTTCTGCAGCAGGTCGCGGATCTCCGCGAGGAGTTCGGTCTCGCTGGCCTGGGCGGCCTCCTCGACGACCGGGTTCTTCTTCGCGCGACGCTCCTTGTAGATGTTCATCGGCATCACGAAGGCGAAGTACACCACGATGGCGACCGCGAGGAAGCTGATGATCGCGGTGATCAGGTCACCGATCGGGAAGGTGACCTCCTGCCCGTACAGGCCGGTGATCTTCGGGCCGAACTTCCCCGCTGCGTCCGCGACGAAGAACAGCGACACCAGCGGATTGATGATGCTGGCGACGATCGCGTTGACGACGGCGGTGAACGCACCGCCGATCACGACGGCGACCGCGAGGTCGATGACGTTGCCGCGCAGAATGAACTCTTTGAATCCCTTGATCACGGGAAACCCCCAAATATCGTGCGACCTCAGTTCGAGGCCGGGGTCGATGCGGCGGTCGTTTTGGCCCCCGTCGTCGAACCCGCCTTCGATGATGCCGAACCCGTCGCGGATGTGCCACTTCCGGCACGCGAGTCCGTGCGGTAGAAGCCGGAGCCGTTGAAGGTCACACCGATGGAGCCGTACTGCTTGCGCAGCGGGCCGCCGCACTCGGGGCAGACCGTGAGCGCGTCGTCGGAGAAGCTCTGGACAGCGTCGAACTGGTGCCCGCACGTCGTGCAGGCATAGGCGTAGGTGGGCATGGGGTCCTTGCGGTTCAGCGTCGCCGGGGCGACAGGTTCAGGGTCTGCGTCGGGGTGACGATGCCGTCCACCGGCTGATCGTGCACCTCCCGCGGCAGTGCGTCGAGTATCTCGGAATCATAGATGACGGCATACACGGGCGGGCACTTCTCCATGGAGCCGATCGTCTTGTCGAAGTAGCCGCGTCCCCAGCCCATGCGCATGCCGGAGCGGTCGACGGCGGCGGCGGGGACGATCATGAGGTCGACGTCGTTCACCGCGATCGGGCCGAGCACCTCGCCGGTCGGCTCCGGCAGTCCGTGCAGACCCTCGGCGACCTCGTCGGTGTCGTCGGCGACCGCCCAGTCGAGCAGCCCGTCGGCGCGCGTGACGGGCAGCAGCACGCGGATTCCCCGCCGCACAGCGCGGGTCACGAAGTCGCGCGTCCCGGGCTCGGTGGTGGTCGAGAGGAAGCAGGAGATCGACCGTGCGCCGAGCTCATCCACCAGCGCGTCGAGGCGTTCGCCGATCGCGTTCGCCGCCGCCTCACGCTGCGGGTCGGAGAGGAGTTGACGCCGTTCACGCAGGTCTGCCCGAAGGGCTCGCTTGGCGTGCTCGACGTCTTTCCACATGCTCCGAGTCTAGGGCGGGGCCCGGCGGTAGGCTGTGGGGATGGGTAACGAGAAGATCAAGGCCGTCATTCCCGCCGCAGGACTGGGGACCCGCTTCCTGCCAGCGACGAAGGCGATGCCGAAGGAGATGCTCCCCGTCGTGGACAAGCCGGCGATCCAGTACGTGGTCGAGGAGGCTGCCGATGCCGGCATCGAGGACATCCTGGTGATCATCGGGCGGAACAAGAACGCGATCTCCAACCACTTCGACTCGGTACCCGAACTCGAGGTCAAGCTCATGGAGAAGGGCGACACCGGTCGGCTCGAGCGCGTGATGAAGTCGAGCGATCTGGCCGACATCCACTTCGTGCGTCAGGGCGAGCCCAAGGGGCTCGGGCACGCGGTGCTGCGTGCCCGCACGCACGTCGGTGACAGTTCGTTCGCCGTGCTGCTGGGTGATGACCTGATCGACGAGCGCGACCCGCTGCTCACGGAGATGATCGCCCAGCACGAACGCACGGGCGCGGCCGTCATCGCGCTCATGGAGGTCGACCCGGACAGCATCCACATGTACGGCGCCGCTGCCGTCGAGCCGATCGAGGGATCCGACGCGGTGCGGGTCACCGGTCTCGTCGAGAAGCCCGCCAAGGAGGATGCGCCGTCGAACCTCGCGATCATCGGCCGCTACGTGCTCCCCGCGTCCGTCTTCGAGATCCTCGAGCGGACCGAGCCGGGCAAGGGCGGCGAGATCCAGCTCACCGACGCGCTGCAGGAGCTCGCGACGGCCGAGGGCGGTCCCGGCGTCGTCGGCGTGGTGTTCGGCGGGCGCCGCTACGACACGGGTGACCGTGTGGACTACATCAAGGCGATCGTGCAGCTGGCGACCGACCGCGATGATCTCGGAGCCGAGCTCCGCCCCTGGCTGAAGGACTTCGCGGAGCGCCTCTAGGCGATCGCGCGGGCGGTCGGGGTGCGGCATGGAGATGATGGCGGGGATGCGGCACGGGCCCGTTGAGCTGCGCCTGATCAGGACCAAGGACGCCAGGCCGCTTCAGCACGAGCTGCTGACGAACCGGTCGTGGCTGCAGCCGTGGGAGGCGACAGTGCCGCATGGCGCCGTGTCGTTCGACATGCGCCTCAGCATCCGGCGACTGCTTCAGCAGTACCGCGACGGCGGTGGCTATCCGTTCGTCATGGAGTGCGACGGTGAGATCGCGGGGCAGCTGAACGTGTGGGGAGTGGCGCGGGGATCCCTGTGCTCCGCGACCATCGGCTACTGGGTCAGCGAGCGGTTCGCCGGGCGGGGGATCACTCCGACCGCTGTCGCCCTCGCGACCGACGCCTGCTTCACGGAGTACGGTCTGCATCGGATGGAGATCTGCATCCGACCCGAGAACGCCGCGAGTCTCCGCGTCGTGCAGAAGCTCGGCTTCCGGTACGAGGGCCTTCGTCGCCGGTACATCCACATCGATGGCGACTGGCGCGATCATTACGCTTTCGCACTCACCCGGGAAGACGTGCCCCAGGGTGTGCTCGCCCGCTGGCTGAGCGGTCAGGTCCCGCCTGAGGCCGCGGCCGTCCCTCCTTCGGACCGCATCTCGCTCTGATCCAGTCCTATTCCGCCCGGACACACCGCGACACGCGCCCGGCTGCACGGCGGCGCCACCCCGCTGCCCTTACCGTTGTCGTTATGGACGGGCCGGTGCTGAGCGGGGGAGTGATCGTGCTCGTCGCCGTGCTCCTGTGGATGCTCTATCTCCTGCCGTCCTGGCGCGGACGCTTCCAGTACAACGCCGCGGAGCGCAACGCCGTGCGGCTGAACCAGGCCCTCCGCGTGCTGGCAGAGACCAGTGAGACGCCGAGCGAGGTGCACGTCGAGCTCAATGCCCGGACGGTGCTCGCTCAGCAGAAGCTCGCGAAGCGCGTGCAGTCGCAGCGCGAGGCGGCCGAGCTCGAGGCGTTGCGCGAGCAGCTCGCTGCCACCAAGGCGGACCCGGCGGTCCGGCGTGCACGCGCGCGTCGGCGCACGCGGATGCTTGCGACGTCCACGCTTCTGCTCGGCCTCGTCGCCGCCGGGTTCGGCGTATGGCAGCTCCTTGCCGCCGGATCCTCCGTGCTCCTGTGGGTGGGCGGCGCGCTCACCCTCATCGCCGCACTGATCCTGCAGCGCATGGCGTCGGTGGCGGTACGCGCGGCTCGCCGACCCCGGGTCGCGGTGCCGGCGGAAGCGCAGCGCGTCGCTCCGGAGCTTCACGACCAGGGGCGGGCGACCTGGACGCCGCGCCCGCTTCCCGAACCGATGGTCTCGGTCACCGGCTCGCGAGCGCACGTCGCGCGTGCCGAGATGGATGCGCAGCAGGCGCGACGTGACGCCGCGCGACGCGCCGAGCTGCGGGAGCGCGCTGAGCGCCTCGCTCCCGCTCCCCCCGTCGCGATCCCCGCACCCGCGGCGGATTCTCCGTACGCGCGGATGGGTTTCGTGGACGACGCCGAGATCGAGGCGCACGTTCGCGAGCTTCTCGCACGGCGAGCGGCTGGTTGACTGCGCCGACACGAGCACCCCGCGCATCGTGATAACGTAGAACTCGTTCACGGGCCTATGGCGCAGTTGGTAGCGCGCCTCGTTCGCATCGAGGAGGTCAGGGGTTCGAATCCCCTTAGGTCCACAACAACACATGAAGAAGGCCGCCGGGTCACCGGCGGCTTTCTTCGTCTCCGCCCGAGGCTTCCGTTCCGTCCGCAACATCATCTCGGCGCGAATGGTTCGATGCCGCAGCAGAACGTGAGCGCGCGTCGCGGACCCGTCGCCCGGCGACCGCTGCGTAGGATCCGAGCCGGAATCCGCCGGGTGGGGGTGCGACACGCCCGGGCGGATGGGGCGATTTGCCCGACCCCCGGAATCCACGTAAGTTATTACCTGTTCGCCCCAAACGGTTGAGCGGAGGTCCTCGGACCGGCTCCCGTCAAGCATCGAACACCTCCCGATTCCAGAAGAGCTCGATAGAGCAATCCGGATGAAGGTGCTGACTCGTTCCCTCGAGCAGGTCGCCGAACGGCGATTTGACAACGGAAACGGGATGGCTAAGATAGAGAAGTTGCCCTGCGGGCCTGGTTGTGATGGCTGGGTCGTGGGAGCATCCGATCCTTGAGAACTCAACAGCGTGCACT
>NZ_JBHWHK010000003.1:0-125460 GCF_042732495.1 Microbacterium sp. NPDC059771
CATTCCGAACCCGGAAGCTAAGCCTCACAGCGCCGATGGTACTGCAGGGGGGACCCTGTGGGAGAGTAGGACACCGCCGGACTCCTTTTAGTCAAGAAGGCCACCCATCGTTGGGTGGCCTTCTTGCGTTAACGGGCCGCGCCGCCTTGCGTTAACGGGCCGCGCCGCCTTGCGTTAACGGGCCGCGCCGCCGAACCTGCGCGCGCAGGGCACGGCCTCAACGCGTCGTGCGGGCCTCGAGAAGCGCTGCCGCCTCGCGGACCTCCGTGGCCAGTGCTGCGTCGCGGCCGTCCTGCGGTGCGTCACGGCTGTCGCCGGCCCAGGTGACCGCCACCGCAGCGACAGGCCATCCTGTGCGATCCGCGACGACGGCACCGACGGACCGCAGGCCGTCCGCGACCTCGCCGTCCTCCGTGGCGTACCCGCGCTCCCTCACCTGCCGCAGCAGCTCACGCAGCTCCGACGGCCGACGAGGACCGCGACCCGTCCGGTCCGGAAACGCCGAGGGCCCGGGATACAGCGCCCTGATCTGTTCACGGGGCAGCGCGGCGAGCATGGCGCGGCCCGTCGCCGTGAGATGAGCGGGGAGGCGCACGCCGACATCGGTGACCAGGGCCGGGCGTCGGGCCGCACGTTCTTCCACGATGTACAGCACGTCACTGCCGCTCATCACGGCGAGGTGCGCACTCTCTCCCAGGCGGTCGGAGAGCGCCGCGACGATCGGCCGGCCGAGACGGGCGAGCGGTTGCTGACGGGCATACCCGCCCGCGAGCTCGAACGCGGCGGTGCCGAGCGCCCACCGCTGGTCGTCGCGAAGGTGGATCACGAAGCCCCGGGCGGCCAGCGTGTTCAGCAGGTGATAGACGGTGGACCGCGGAAGCCCGAGCTCCCGCGCGATCGCCGACGCAGCGACCGGCGCCGGACGGGTGGCCAGGTGGCTCAGGATCCGCAGCGTCTGGTCGGCGGCCGGCACGCTCGTACCGGCCACGGCGGGCTCGCTGCTGTCTGGGATCACAGACACAGGATCTCACGAAGACACCGCGCGACGGGGCCGTCGGGTGTGGAATCGGATCCATGAGCTTTTCCACCCCCGTCGTCGTCGGTCGCGGTCCCGTGTCTCTCGCGGATGTCGTCCGCGTGGCTCGTCACGGAGCACCCGTCATCGTGCCCACCGATGCCCTGGAGCGGGTCGCCGAGACCCGTCGTGTGATCGACGGGCTCGCGTCGGATCCGCACCCGCACTACGGAGTGTCGACCGGCTTCGGCGCGCTGGCCACGACGTTCATCGCGCCCGAGCGTCGTCTGCAGCTGCAGGCGAGTCTGATCCGCTCGCACGCCGCCGGTACCGGTCCGGAGGTCGAGCGCGAGGTGGTCCGCGGACTGCAGTTGCTGCGCCTGCAGACCCTCGCCTCCGGTCGCACCGGGGTGCGGCCCGCGGTGGTGGAGACGTACGCGGCGCTCCTCAACGCCGGCATCACACCGGTCGTGCGCGAGTACGGCTCCCTCGGCTGCTCCGGCGATCTGGCGCCCCTGGCCCACATCGCGCTCGCGACCATGGGGGAGGGGGACGTGCGCGACGCGCAGGGGACTCTCGTCCCCGCCGCCGACGCCCTGGCTGCCGCGGCGATCGCTCCGCTGACGCTGGTCGAGAAGGAAGGCCTCGCGCTGATCAACGGCACGGACGGCATGCTCGGCATGCTGGCGCTGGCCCTGCACGACCTCGACACACTTCTTCTCACGGCGGACGTGGCCGCGGCGATGTCCATCGAATCGCAGCTCGGTACCGACGCCGTCTTCGCTGCGGACCTGATGGCGCTGCGCCCGCAGGCGGGACAGTCGATCTCGGCGGCACACCTTCGCGCGCTGCTCGCCGACTCGCCCATGGTGGCCAGCCACAAGGGGCCGGAGGATGGACGTGTGCAGGACGCCTACTCCCTCCGGTGCTCTCCGCAGGTGCACGGGGCCGCCCGGGACACGGTCGCGCACGCCGAGACGATCGCGCTGCGTGAGCTCTCCAGCGTGATCGACAACCCTGTCATCACCCTCGACGGCCGCATCGAGTCCAACGGCAACTTCCACGGCGCACCTGTCGCCGCCGTGCTGGACTTCCTGGCCATCTCGGTCGCCGACGTCGCCTCGGTGTCGGAGCGCCGCACCGACCGCGCCCTCGACCCCGCGCGCAGCCACGGACTGCCGCCCTTCCTGGCCGCGGAGGTGGGCGTGGACTCGGGCCTCATGATCGCCCAGTACGCCGCGGCGGGCATCGTCTCCGAGCTCAAGCGCCTGGCCGTGCCCGCCTCGGTCGACTCGATCCCGTCGTCGGCGATGCAGGAGGACCACGTCTCGATGGGCTGGGCGGCCGCCCGCAAGCTGCGCCGTGCGATCGATGGACTGTCGCGCGTGCTCGCGATCGAGATCCTCACGGCTGCGCGAGCCCTCGATCTGCGCGCGCCCCTCGAGGCCGGAGCCGCGACCGGCGCCGTCCGCGACCTCGTGCGGACCGTCGCCGCCGGTCCGGGCCCCGACCACTACCTCTCGCCGGACATGGAAGCCGTGACCGCACTCGTCCAGTCGGGCCAGGTCGCCCGCATCGCAAAGGAGCACATGCATGAGTGACACCGTCGAACCAAAGAGCCGCACCGTCCGCGCACCGCGAGGGAACACCCGCACCGCCAAGAGCTGGGGCGCGGAAGCCGCCAAGCGCATGCTCATGAACAACCTCGACCCCGAGGTCGCCGAGCACCCCGAAGAGCTCGTGGTCTACGGCGGGACGGGCCGCGCGGCGCGCAGCTGGGCCGCATACGAGGCGATCGTCCGCACGCTCGACGAGATCGAGCCCGACGAGACGCTGCTCGTGCAGTCGGGCAAGCCGGTCGGCGTGTTCCGCACGCACGAGTGGGCGCCCCGCGTGCTCATCGCGAACTCGAACCTCGTGGGCGACTGGGCCACGTGGCCCGAGTTCCGTCGGCTGGAGGAGCTCGGGCTCACCATGTACGGGCAGATGACCGCGGGGTCGTGGATCTACATCGGCACGCAGGGGATCCTGCAGGGGACGTATGAGACGTTCGCGGCCGTCGCCCGCTCGCTCGGACGCGATTCGTTGCGCGGCACTCTCACGCTGACCGCCGGCGCCGGGGGAATGGGGGGCGCGCAGCCCCTCGCCGTGACGCTGAACGAGGGGGCCGTGCTGATCGTCGACGTGGACGAGACCCGGCTCGCGCGTCGCGTCGAACACGGCTACCTCGACGAGTACACGCACGACCTCGACGCCGCCGTCGCCCGAGCGGTCGCCGCGAAGGACGCGGGACAGGCGCGCTCCGTGGGCGTGGTCGGCAACGCCGCCGAGATCTTCCCCGAGCTGCGGCGCCGCGGAGTGCCCATCGACATCGTGACGGATCAGACCAGCGCGCATGACCCGCTCGCCTACCTGCCCGTCGGCGTATCCGTGGCGGACTGGCGAGCCGAAGCCGCGCGGGACCCGGAGGAGTTCACCCGACGGTCGCGGGCGTCGATGGCGGCGCACGTCGAGGCGATGGTCGGGTTCCTCGACGACGGGGCGGCCGTGTTCGACTACGGCAACTCCCTCCGCGCGGAAGCCGAGCTCGGCGGATTCGACCGCGCGTTCGCGTTCCCCGGCTTCGTACCCGCCTACATCCGTCCCCAGTTCGAGGAGGGTCGAGGGCCCTTCCGCTGGGTTGCGCTCTCCGGCGACCCCGCCGACATCGCGAAGACCGACCGCGCGATCGCCGAGCTGTTCCCGCAGGACACCGCCCTCCGTCGCTGGCTGGACAAGGCCGGGTCCTCCGTGCAGTTCGAGGGCCTCCCGGCACGCATCTGCTGGCTCGGCTACCAGGAACGGCACCTCGCCGGGCTGAAGTTCAACGAGATGGTGGCCTCGGGGGAGCTCTCCGCGCCGATCGTGATCGGTCGTGATCACCTCGACGCCGGGTCGGTGGCGTCGCCGTACCGCGAGACCGAGGCGATGAAGGACGGCTCAGACGCGATCGCCGACTGGCCGCTGCTCAACGCGCTGCTCAACACGGCCTCGGGCGCCGCTTGGGTGTCGCTCCACCACGGCGGCGGCGTCGGCATCGGGCGCTCGATCCACGCGGGCCAGGTGACCGTCGCGGACGGCACGGACCTCGCGGCCGAGAAGCTCGCGCGAGTGCTGACGAACGACCCGGGGACGGGCGTGATGCGGCACGTGGACGCCGGGTACGAGCACGCCCGCGAGGTGGCGCGCGAGCGCGGCCTGACGATCCCGATGCTCTGACCCGCCCGGACCCAGGAGACCGCATGCCCACGCTCATCACCCGCATCGGCGAACTCACCACGAACGTCGTGAGCGACCGCGATCCCTGCGGTACCGCCGTCGACGCAGCTGTGCTCCTCGACGAGGGGCGCGTCGTCTGGACGGGCCCCGCTGGCGATGCCGCGGCGCGCACCGCCGGGCTGGCAGACCTCGAGGTCGTGGACGCTGCCGGACGTGCCGTGATCCCCGGGTTCGTCGACAGCCACAGCCACCTCGTGTTCGCGGGCGACCGCGCCGCCGAGTTCGAGGCCCGCATGGCGGGGCGCCCGTACACCGCCGGAGGCATCCGCTCCACCGTGGCCGCGACCAGGGCGGCGACGGACGCCGAGCTGCGGCTGCGGCTGCGGCGGTTCCGCGACGAGATGCTCGCGCAGGGCACCACGACCGTCGAGATTAAGAGCGGGTATGGGCTGAGCGTCGAGGACGAGGAACGGCTCGTGCGGCTCGCCGCCGAGATCACGCCCGAGGTCACGTTCCTCGGAGCGCACGTCGTGCCACCGGAGTACGCGGATCGCGCCGACGAGTACGTGGACCTAGTGGCGGGTCCCATGCTCGACGCCTGTGCGCCGCACTCCCGGTGGATCGACGTGTTCTGTGAGACCGGCGCCTTCACCACCGCGCAGTCGCGGCGCGTGCTGGAAGCCGGCATCGCCCGGGGACTGGGCGCGCGGGTGCACGCCAGCCAGCTCGGCCCCGGCGCGGGGGTGCAGCTCGCCGTCGAGCTCGGCGCCGCGTCGATCGACCACGGCACCTACCTGACCGATGCGGACGTGGCGGCGCTCGCCGGATCCGACACCGTGCTCACCCTGCTGCCCGGGGTGGAGTTCTCGACGCGTCAGCCGTACCCGGACGCGCGACGACTGCTCGATGCGGGGGTGATCGTGGCGCTCGCGTGCGACACCAACCCGGGGTCGAGCTTCACCTCGTCGATGCCGTTCTGCATCGCCGTGGCCGTGCGCGATATGGGCATGACCCCGGCGGAAGCGGTGTGGGCGGCCACGGCCGGCGGCGCCCGCGCCCTGCGCAGAGACGACATCGGCACGCTCGCACCGGGTGCACGCGCGGACCTGGTGCTGCTGGAGGCGCCGAGCCGCGTGCACCTGGCTTACCGCCCCGGCGTTCCGCTCGTGCACCGGGTGTGGAAGGACGGCGTCGAGGTCGGCTGACCGCCCGCGCTCCGGCTCAGGAGCGGACAGCGTCCGCCGCGGACACCCTCGCCGGCCTCGCCGGCCTCGCCGGCACGATCCTCATCGCCGGAGCGCGAGCCCGGTCAGCAGCTCCAGCACGCACAGGGCGGCGAGTCGCACCGTCCGAGCGTCGGCGGCATCGGCGGTCGCGTCGACCTCGGCGATGTCGGCGCTCACGACGCGGGGATCCGACGCCACGGCACGCGTGAGGGCGCGGAGCTCCCACGCCTGCAGCCCACCGGGGACGCTCGCCGGACAGCCGGGAGCGACGGCGCGGTCGCACACATCCACGTCGATGTCGAGGTGCACGCGCGGGTCGGCGCCCGCCCCCGCGATCTCCAGCGCCTCGGTCACCACGTCGGCGGCACCCCGCCGCCGCAGCTCGTCGAGCGTGATCACCCGGATGCCCCACTCCGAGGCGCGCCGGGCGTAGGCGACCGAGTTCGCGAAGTCCGCGATCCCGATCTGCACGACCCTGGTGGGGTCGAGCCGCGTCGTCGGCAGGAGCGACGCCACCGGGGTGTCCTCGACCAGGCGCCGCACCGGGCTGCCGTTGGACACGCCGTCGCGGAGGTCGAAGTGCGCGTCGAACGTGATGAGCCCCGTGGCCCGCGCACCGAGAGCGACCGGGTACGTGAGGGAGTTGTCTCCGCCGAGGGCGACCACGAGCTCCGCCGCCTCCGAGAGCTCTCGCACGCGGTCGATCACCTCCGACTCGCCCTCGGGCCCGTCCGGTTCGGCGATGTCACCGGCGTCGGTGATGCGCAGTAGCTCGTTCAGGTCGCGGGGCGGCGGACCCATCAGCGCGGTGCCGTAGCGGGGGAGGGCCTCGCGGATCGCGGCGGGCGTGGCGTGCGCTCCGGTGGGCGACAGCGAGGTGCGCCAGGTCGGCACGCCCAGCAGCACGGCGTCGGCCGCGGCATCGAACGCGGGCCAGGATCCGGCGCGGGGCCAGAGCGGGTCGTGGGACAGTGCCATGTCAGACTCCCGGGATCAGGGCGTGCGCGAGCGTGAAGATCGCCAGGCCCGCGAGCGCGCCCACCACGGTGCCGTTCAGGCGGATGTACTGCAGGTCCCTGCCCACCATCAGCTCGATCTTCTCGGTGGTCTCGGCGGGGTCCCAGCGCTCCACGGTGTCGGTGATGATCGAGGCGATGTCATGACGGTAGCGCTCGACCAGGAAGACCGCGGCGTCGGACACCCAGGTGTCGACGCGACGCTGCAGGGCGGCGTCCGTGGTGAGGCGCCCGCCCACCTCCTGCAGCGCCTGCACCGCCCGGCTCCGCAGTCCGCTCTCCGGATCGGCGAGCGAGGTGAGCAGTCCGTTCTTCGCGGTGTTCCAGGCCTCGGCGGCCAGCGCTCCCACCCGGGGGCTGTCGAACAGCGACGCCTTCGCGCTCTCGAGCTTCGCGCGGGTCGCCGGGTCGTTCTGCAGGGCGTCGGCCAGCCGGGCCAGATAGCCGTCGACGGCCAGGCGTGCCGGGTGGTGCGGATCGGCCTGCACGGCGCGCACGAACTTGAGGGCCTCGTTGTACACCGTGTCGTCGACGAACCGATGCGCGAGCTTCGGAACCCAGCCGGGGAGGCGTCGCGACACGAGCCCGGTGAACGAGGTGGCGTTGGCCTCCAGCCAGCGCTCGATGCTGTCGGCCGCCAGGTCGACGGCGCCGTGGTGCGCCTCGGACTCGACGATCTTCTCCAGCCAGGCCCCGGCGGGCGGACCCCACTCCGGCGCCACCAGGTGCTCACGGGCGAGATCCGTGAGCAGGTCACGGACGTCGTCGTCGCTCAGGGCGTTGAGCACCGCCGTCGCGATCGTCGCGCCCTCCGCGGCGACGCGTTCCGCATGGGGCTCCTCCCGCAGCCACTCGCCGGCGCGGCGCGCGATCGCGGTGGTCGACAGCTTCGTGCGCACCACGTCGGCGGCCAGGAAGTTCGTCTCTACGAACTCGCCGAGCGTACGGCCGATCTCGTCCTTGCGGTTGGGGATGATCGCCGTGTGCGGGATGGGCAGCCCCAGGGGGCGACGGAACAGCGCCGTGACCGCGAACCAGTCCGCGAGAGCACCGACCATGCCACCCTCGGCCGCTGCGCGCACGTAGGAGAGCCAGCCGATGCGTTCCTGGAACGCGAAGGCGATCACGAACGCGAGGGCCATGAACAGCAGGGCGCCGAGGGCGACGGCCTTCATCCGCCGCAGCGCTCGCCGCCGTTCCTGATCGGCGAGGGAGAGCAGCGTTGTGGGTGTTCGCGGCATGACGTCATCCTTTCACGGGGCGAGTACCCTCGATACGTGATCGAAGACATCAAGAAGCGCGCCCTGCATCGCACGAGCATCCTCGAGGGTCAGATGCGCGGCGTCGCGCGGATGATCGAGAACGAGGAGTACTGCATGGACATCATCACGCAGTCCCGGGCGATCCAGCGCTCCCTCGAGTCTCTCAACCGGTTGCTGCTCGAGAACCACCTGCGCACGCACGTGACCCACATGTTCGAGGAGGGCGGCGAGGAGCGCGACAAGGCCGTCCTGGAACTGCTCAAGGCGTTCGACTTCGACTCCAAGTAGTCCCGCCGGCCGCCCGGCTCCTCAGCCGGCGGCCACCTCGTCCGCCACGGCCAGTGCCTCGTCGATCACCCGCAGCCCGCGCCGCAGCTCCTCCTCCTCGATCACCAGCGGCGGCGCGATGTGCACGCGGTTGAAGTGCGTGAACGGCCAGACCCCCGCGCGTCGAGCGGCCGCGGCGAACGCGACCATGGGTGCAGCGTCGGCCCCCGCGGCGTTGAACGGCACCAACGGCTCCCTGGTCTCCGCATCCCGCACGAGCTCGACCGCCCAGAACAGCCCGCGCCCCCGCACCTCGCCCACGGACGGGTGCCGTTCGACCCAGGAGCGCAGGGTCGGCTCGACGACGCGCTCGCCGAGGTCGCGGACGCGCTCCAGGATCCCGTCCCGGCGGAACACCTCGAACGTCGCGACGCCGGCCGCGCACGCCAGCGGATGCCCGGAGTACGTGAGCCCGCCCGCGAACGGCATCGTGTCGAACGCGCGGGCGATGCGGTCGGAGATCACGACACCGCCGAGGGGCACGTAGCCCGAGTTCACGCCCTTCGCGAAGGTGAGGAGGTCGGGCTGCGCGCCGAACGCGTCGATGCCGAACCACTCGCCCAGGCGTCCGAACCCCACCATCACCTCGTCGGCGATGTAGACGATGCCGTAGCGGTCGCACAGCTCGCGCACCCCCGGGAGGTAGCCGGGCGGCGGCACCAGCACGCCGTTCGTGCCGACGACCGTCTCGATGATGATCGCCGCGATCGTCTGCGGTCCCTCGAGCTGGATGGTCTGCTCCAGGTGGGCGAGGGCGCGCTCGGCCTCCTGCTCCGGCGTCTCGGCGTGGAACGGGGAGCGGTACAGGTACGGGCCGAAGAAGCGCACGGCTCCCGCGTCGGCGGTGTCGTTCGCCCAGCGGCGGGGGTCGCCCGTGAGCGAGATCGCGGTCGAGGTGGAGCCGTGGTAGCTGCGGTACATCGACAGCACCTTGCGGCGCCCGGTGGACTGGCGTGCCATGCGCACCGCGTACTCGTTCGCCTCGGCGCCGCCGTTGGTGAAGAACACCTTCTCGAAGCCGTCGGGCGCCACCTCGGAGATCAGCCGGGCGAGCTCGCCGCGGACGTCGTTGGCCATGGCCGGCTGGATGGTCGAGAGCCGCCCCGCCTGCCGTTGGATGGCGGCCACGAGGTCGGGGTGCTGGTGACCGAGGTTCAGATTGACCAGTTGGCTGGAGAAGTCGAGGTAGGCGTTGCCGTCGTAGTCCCAGAACGTGGAGCCGTGCCCCGCGGCGACGGGCAGCGGATCGATCGCGGCCTGCGCGCTCCAGGAGTGGAAGACGTGCGAGCGGTCGTCGGAACGCACGCGCGCGTCGGCCGCCGCATCGGGCAGGGGAAGGGTGGCGCCGTGCCGATCGGTGTAGGTGGTCATGAGTCGTGCCCTCCGGTCGCGGTGGTCAGTGGTTGCTCGGAAAGCCCAGGTCGATCTGGGAGGGGGTGTGGTCGGGCCAGCGGGTCGTGACGACCTTCGAGCGGGTGTAGAAGTGGATGGACTCGGGACCGTAGATGTGGGAGTCGCCGAACAGCGAGTCCTTCCATCCGCCGAACGAGTACGCGCCGATCGGTACAGGGATCGGCACGTTCACCCCCACCATGCCGACCTCGACGTCGAACTCGTACTGGCGGGCGGTGCCGCCGTCGCGCGTGAAGATCGCGGTGCCGTTGCCGTAGGCGTTGGCGTTCACGAGGGCGACCGCGTCGGCGTAGGTGTCCACACGGACGACCGACAGCACCGGGCCGAAGATCTCCTGGTCGTACGCGGCCATGCCGGGACGCACATGGTCGAGCAGGCTCACGCCGAGGAAGAACCCGTCGGAGTCGAACTCCTGCCCCGTGCCGTCGACGACGACCGTCGCGCCCTCCGCCGGTGCGCCGTGCACGTACGAGGCGACCGCGTCACGGTGCTCGCGCGTGATGAGCGGTCCCATGTCGCTCGCGGCGTCGGTGCCGGGGCCGATCCGGAGTCCGCCGATGCGTGCGGCGACCGCGGCCACCAGGTCGTCGGCCACGTCGCCGACCGCGACCAGCACGGACACCGCCATGCAGCGTTCACCCGCGGAGCCGTAGGCGGCGGACACGGCCGCGTCGGCCGCGGCGTCGAGGTCGGCATCGGGCATCACGACCATGTGGTTCTTCGCGCCGCCGAGCGCCTGCACCCGTTTGCCCGCGGCCGACGCCCGCCGGTAGATCGAGCGCGCGATGGGGGTGGAGCCGACGAAGCTCACCGCATCCACGCGGGGCGAGTCGAGCAGGGTCTCGACGGCCTCCCGGTCGCCGTGCACGACGTTGAGCACGCCGTCGGGGAGCCCGGCCTCCCGGAACAGCTTCGCGAGCCAGACCGCCGCGGAGGGGTCCTTCTCGCTGGGCTTGAGCACGACCGTGTTGCCGCACGCGATCGCGGACGCGACCATCCACAGCGGCACCATGACCGGGAAGTTGAACGGGGTGATGGCCGCCACGACACCGACCGGCTGCTTGACGGAGTGCACGTCCACGCCGCGGGCGACCTGTTCGCTGCGCTCGCCCTTGAGCAGGTGCACGAGCCCGGCGGCGAACTCGACGTTCTCGATGCCGCGCGACACCTCGCCCGCCGCATCGGAGAGCACCTTGCCGTGCTCGGATGTCACGATCGCCGCGAGCTCGGACGTGCGGTCGGCGAGCAGCTGCCGCAACCGGAAGAACACGTCGGCGCGTTTGATCAGGCTGGTGGCCCGCCACGCGGGGAGCGCCGCGGCCGCGGCGGTGACGGCGGCCTCGACTTCCGTGGCGTCGGCGAGCGCCACCTGCTTCGTGATCCGGCCCGTCGCGGGGTCGTACACGGGGGCGGTGCGGCGTGCCGCCGCGGTCTCGCTGCCGTCGATGATGTGTCGGACGATGTCCACGGTTCCTCCGCTGGGTGATGCGCGTGACCGGACACTCTGACCGGCGCTCGCTACGCTGGGTGCGAGTCCATGGTCACAGAGCCGGCAGGAGATGCGGAGTGTCAGAACGTCGGGAGTTCTCCCCGTCCGAGACAGATCGTCCGGAGCGACACGGATCGCCGCTGCTGCGCGTGGCGGACGTGGTCGCGCTCCCCGTGGTGCAGGACGGTGCGCCGCGCGTGCTCGTGGGTGGGGCGGCGCTGGACGCGGGCGTGCGCTGGGTGCACGCATCCGACAATGCCGGGGTCGCGCGGTTGCTCGACGGGGGAGAGCTGCTGCTGACCACGGCGGCCGCCTGGCCGCGCGACGCCCGCTCGCTGCGCGCGCTCGTGCGCGAGCTGGCCGCGGTCGGCGTCTCCGGGGTCGTGGTGGAGCTCGGCGACCGGATGCCGCGCGTGCCGGACGCCGTGGTCGAGGCGTGCGCGGAGGCGTCGCTCGCCCTGGTCGCGCTGGCCGGAGAGGTCAAGTTCGTCACCGTGACGGAGGCCGTGCACCGCGCACTGATCGACGCGCAGACGGCGGCCCTGCGCGAACGGCAGCGACTGCACGAGCTGTTCACGGCCCTCAGCCTGCGGGGAGCCCCGGCGGACGTGATCGTGACCGAGACGGCCCGCGCGCTCGACGCGCCGGTCGTGCTGGAGAACCTGGCGGGAGAGGTGATCGCCACCGAAGCGCTGTCCCGTCCGGTCGCCGAGGTGCTCGCGCTGGCCGCCGACGGGGCGTCCGAGCGGGTACCCGTGCAGGCGAGGGGTGTGCGCTGGGGGTCGCTCACGGCACTCGTGGGGCCCCCGCACCCGGCCGGTCGGCTCACGGTCCTGGAGCTGGGGGCCACCGCGCTCGCGTTCGGATGCCTCGCCGACGGAGCGGCGGAATGGACGGTGCTCGCGCATCGCACGCTGATCGACGACCTGCTGGGGTCGCGGTTCGCGCGCGTCGACGATGTCGCGGCACGGCTCGCCCGTCTGGGGTTCGACGTGGGCGGGCGTCCGGCGTGCGGCGTGGTCGTGCGCACGACCGAGGCGGCGGAGAGTATCCGAGCCCGCGCGACCGCGGAAGGGGTGGCCGCGCTCGCCGCCCGACGCGACGACGCGGTCGTGCTTCTCGTCGTCCCACCAGCCGGAGGTCTGAGCGACGCCGCCGCGCGCCGCATCGCCGGCCCCGCGGTCGCGGTGGTCATCGGTCAGCCGGCCGACGATGTGCGCGGCCTCCTCGCGTCCACCAGGGCTGCACTGGAACTCGCCGCCCGGGCCCCGGAGGACGCCGCCGACACCGTGCGCCGCGTGGCCGACCGTCCGCTGGCGCAGCTGGTGGCGGCGCTCGGCGATGACCGCCGACTGCAAGAGCACGGCGAACGCATGCTCGCGCCGCTGATCCGCCACGACCGGGAGCGCCGCGGGGATCTGCTCGACGTGCTCGCCGCGCTCGTCGCCCACCCGGGGAACCGGTCGGCGGCCGCGACGGCGAGCCACCTGTCCCGCTCCGTGTTCTACCAGCGGCTCGCGGTCATCGCAGATCTGCTCGCCGTCGACCTCGACGACGGCGAGGTGCTGGCGGCGCTGCACATCGCGCTGCTGACGCGGCCCCGCGGAGCCCGAGAACGTTCCTGACGCCGCACGGCGTGGCTCAGAGCACCGCCTGCGCCCGCGTGAGCACGTCCCGCAGGATCTGCGTGATCTCGCGGAACTCCGCGGGTCCGACGGTCAGCGGCGGGGCGAGCTGGATGACCGGGTCGCCGCGGTCGTCCGCCCGGCAGTACAGCCCGGCCTCGAACAGTGCGGGCGAGAGGAAGCCGCGCAGCAACCGCTCCGACTCCTCCTCGTCGAACGTCTCCCGCGTGGCGGTGTCCTTGACCAGCTCGATGCCGAAGAAGTACCCGTCGCCGCGCACGTCTCCCACGAGCGGGAGGTCGAGCAGTGTCTCCAGCTCCGCGCGGAACACCGGCGAGTTCTCCCGCACGTGCGCGTTGAGCCCTTCCTCGTCGAAGATCGCGAGGTTCTCCAGGGCCACCGCGGCCGACACGGGGTGGCCGCCGAACGTGTAGCCGTGCGGGAAGGAGACATCGCCCTGCGCGAACGGCTCGTACACGCGGTCGCTCACGATCGTGGCGCCGATGGGGGAGTAGCCGCTGGTCATGCCCTTGGCGCACGTGATCATGTCGGGCACATACCCCAGCCCCGTGCAGGCGAAGGTGTGCCCGAGCCGTCCGAACGCGCAGATCACCTCGTCTGACACCAGCAGGACGTCGTGCCGGTCGCAGATCTCGCGCACGCGGGCGAAGTAGCCGGGCGGCGGGGGGAAGCAGCCGCCCGCGTTCTGCACCGGCTCGAGGAACACGGCCGCGACGGTGTCCGCACCCTCGAACAGGATCATCTCCTCGATGCGGTCGGCGGCCCAGCGCCCGAACGCCTCGAGGTCGTCGGCGGGCGCGCCCATCTCGGCCGCACGATAGAAGTTGGTGTTGGGCACGCGGAACCCGCCGGGGGTGACCGGCTCGAACATCGCCTTCATGGCGGGGATCCCCGTGATCGCGAGGGCCCCCTGCGGGGTGCCGTGATACGCGACGGCACGCGAGATCACCTTGTGCTTGGCGGGCTTCCCCTGCAGCTTCCAGTAGTGCTTCGCGAGCTTGAAGGCCGTCTCCACCGCCTCGCCGCCGCCCGTGGAGAAGAACACGCGGTTGAGGTCGCCGGGCGCCTCGTCCGCCAGCCGGTCCGCGAGCTCGATCGCCGCGGGGTGCGCGTACGACCACAGCGGGAAGAACGCCAACTCGGACGCCTGCGCCGCCGCGGCCTCGGCGAGCCGGCGCCTGCCGTGTCCCGCGTTCACCACGAACAGCCCCGCCAGACCGTCGATGTACTCCCGGCCCTCGATGTCCCAGATGCGGTGCCCGTCGCCCCGGACGATGATCGGCACGCCGGAGTCCGCCATGGTCGACTGGCGGGTGAAGTGCATCCAGAGGTGATCCTTCGCCATGGACTGCAGCGCGGACGCGGACGGCACGGAGCGCGAGGTCATCGGGTCCCCCAGTTGTAGAGCTGCTTCTGCAGCTTCGCGTAGATGAACGTCTCGGTCGACAGCACGCCGTCGATCGGACGGATCACGTCGTTCACGAGGGCCAGCAGGTGGTCGTCGTCTTCGCACACGACCTCGACGATCACGTCGAACGAACCCACCGTGATGACGACGTAGTCGACGGCGTCGATCTCCGCGATCGCCTCCGCCACGTGCCGGGCGTCCCCGGCCACACGGATGCCGATCATCGCCTGGCGGTGGAAGCCGAGCTGCATCGGATCGGTGACCGCGACGATCTGCATCACGCCGGTCTCGGTGAGCCGCTGCACGCGCTGGCGGACCGCTGCCTCGCTGAGGCCCACCACGCGGCCGATGTCGGAGTAGGAGCGACGCCCGTCGTCCTGCAGCAGCTCGATGATGGTCTTGGAGATCGCGTCGAGGGCGGAGTTCTTCTTCGCCGGTGCCATGCTGCGATCCTGGCACTGGCGGCGGTCATGGACAACCGGATCCGTCGAATCTGAGTGACCGACCTGCACGATCCGTGCGTTCGGTCAGGCCTCCACGGGTCCGAGCCAGGCGCTCGCCGCGGTCGCGTGCGCCGACTCGGGGTCGGACGGATGGAACATCCCGGCGAGCACATCGCGGTACAGCCGGGAGAGCTCGTTCCCCGAGAAGTAGGACCCGCCGCCCGCCACCAGCATCGCCTCGTCGACCACGCTTTTGGCCATCGTCACGGCACGGTGCTTGAGGCCGGACAGGGCGGGGAACCAGCGCGGCCCGTGGTCGACGCGCTCGTCCACGTCGCGCGCGAGCGCGGCGATCTGGGGCGGCAGCGCGTCGTACGCGATCGCCATGTCGGCGATGCGCCACCGGATGTCGGGGTCCTGGCTGTAGGCGGCGCCGCTCTTCTTGGAGCGACGGGTCTGCGCGGTCGCGACCGCGAGCTCGAGGGCACGGCGGGCGATGCCGGTGTACACCGAGGCCAGCAGGATCTCGAACACCGAGAAGATGCCGAAGACGATGGGGTCGGCGCTCGGGCCCTGGTCGATCCGCCGGACCACGTGCGCCGCGTCGGCGACGGCGCGGTCGAGCCGCGTCGTCCTGCTCTGGGTGCCGCGCATGCCGAGCGTGTCCCAGTCGTCCGAGGTGGTGACGGCGTCGGTCCGCTCGACGAACGCGAACACGAGCTTCGGGGCGTCCGCGCTGGTGGTGTCGAGGCCGTGCAGTCCGAGCCTGGTCCAGACGGGCGCGAGCGAGGTGAAGATCTTGGTGCCCGTGAACGCGTAGCCCCCGTCGGCGTCGGGCACCGCGGCCGTGTCGCTGCCGAACAGCACGAGGTCATTGCCGCCCTCGCTGATGCCGAACGCGAACACCTCGCCGGCGACCGCGCCGTCCTGCACGAACTCGAGCCCGGGAACACCCCGGTCGGAGAAGACCTTCGCGACCCCGGTCCACACCAGGTGCATGTTGATCGCGAGGGCCGTGGCGGGGGCTGCGCCGGCAAGACGCTGCTGAAGGATCGCGGCCTCGGCGAGCCCGAGTCCGGCGCCGCCGCGCTCGACCGGGACCAGGATCGACAGGTAGCCGGCGTCGCGGAGCTCGTCGAGGTCCTGCTGCGGGAACGTGTTCTCGCGGTCGTGGATCGGCGCGCGTTCGCGGATGCGCGCGAGGAGGTCGTCCGGGAGGTAGCGGGTCGGGTCGAACGCGGTCATGCGAGTGCCTCCAGGAGCTGTCGGATCGCTTCCTCCGGCCGGTCGCGATGAAGGGAGTGCCCGGCGCCCGCCACGACCGACATCGTGATCCGCGGGTTGCCGGCGAGCACCTCGGCGGCGAGGTCGCCCGCGAAGATGCTGTACACGGCGGGATCGGCGCCGATGACATGGGTGGGGACGGTGAGACGGGCGGCGTGCGCGCGTACGTCCCACGGCTGGTTCTGCGCGCTGGTCTGCTCCACGGCCCAGGCGCTCGCGCGCCGCACGGCGTCGATCTTCAGCTCGTGATCCTGCGGGTGCCAGTGCGGGTGCTCCTCCCGGACGACCTCGATCCGGTTGTCGGCGAACGCCCGTTCCTGACTGCGCCGCACGATGCCCGCGTCGCGTCCGTCGACGTGGAGGGCGGGGTCGATCAGCACGAGGCGTCGCGTCCAGTCCGGCGAGCCGGCGGCGGCGACCGTCGCGGCCGCGCCGCCGAGCGAGTGGCCGACGACCGCGTCCCACGGTCCTCCGCCGTCGGATGCCGTCGCCGCGAGGTCGGCGGCGTACGCGTCGACGGTGTAGTCGAGGGAGCGGGGGGCGTCACCGTGGCCGCGCAGGTCGACCGCGGTCGCGGTCGCTCCGGTCGCCGCGATCGCATCGCCCAGCCGCCACATGAGGGCGCCCGACGAGCCGAGTCCGTGCACGAGGAGAATGCGGCGCGCGGCTGCGGGATCGCCCCACGACCGTCGGGGCAGGGTGAGGGGTGCGGGCATGGCACCAGCCTACGACCGCGGCCGCGGCACCGGTCGGCCCGGCGGGGCTCAGCCGACGCGGGTCAGCGGGGGCAGGTCGGCCGCGATCCGCAGGACCCGGGCGGCGGCGGCGTGCCCGGCGGCCAGGCGTGCGGCGAGGTCCTCGCCCTCGAGCGTCGCCGCGAGGAAGCCGGAGGCGAACGCGTCGCCGGCTCCCACCGGCTCGACCACGTCCACCGTGGGGGCCGGGACGAACACGGGCTCGGCGTCGTGCGCGAACGCGGTCGCGCCCACGTCGCCGTCCTTCACCACGAGCAGCGCGCAGTGGGGGAGGTGCGCCCGGATCGCGGCCGGTGTCGCGGTGCCCCAGATGCGCTCCGCCTCGTCGCGGCCGACGAAGGCGATGTCGGCGGCGTCCGCGAGTCGCGCGAGCGTCGAGGCCGCGTCCTCCGGGCTCCACAGGGCGCGGCGGTCGTTCACGTCGAACGACACGGTGGCTCCCGCGGCGCGGGCGTCGGCGTACAGCGCATCGACCATCGCCAGGCAGGTGGCGGAGAGCGCCGGGGTGATGCCGGTGGTGTGCACGATGCGCACGCCCTCGAGCCGGGCGGCGTCGAGGAAGCCGGGGGCCATGCGGGAGGCCGCGGATCCGCGCCGGTAGTAGTAGACCGCGGACGACTCGACACCGGGATCCTTGAACATGACCCCGGTCGGCGCGTCCCCGTCGCGCTCGACCCACAGCTCGACCCCGCGACGCTCGAGCTCGCCGGCGAGACGGTCGCCCAGCGGGTCGTCGCCGAGGCGCGAGGCCCAGGCGGCGCGGTGCCCGGCCGCCGCGACGCCGACCGCCACGTTGGCCTCCGCGCCGGCATGGGTGAGGGTCGCGGTGTCGGCGTCCGCGAGGGGGGCGCCGGTGGGGGTGATCAGGGCCATCGACTCGCCGACGCAGACGATCTCGGGCGCGGGGGAGGGGACGGGGAGGCTCATGAGGGGGTGACCGCCAGGGGTTCGGTGTCGGGATGCGGGCTCGCGTCGCGGTGACGCAGGTCGGGGAAGGCGCGGACGAAGACGATGGAGACCAGGAGGCCGACGCCGGCGAAGATCGTGGCGGCGAGGTAGGCGCCGCGCCAGTCGCCGACGTCGACGAGGAAGCCCGCGACGGCGGACCCCGCGGCGGCGCCGATCAGCTGCCCGGTTCCCGCCCAGCCAAAGGCCTCGGCTGTCTCGCTGAACTTGACGCTCGCGGTCGTGATGGCGAACAGGACCGCGAGCGCGGGGGCGATGCCGATGCCCGCCAGGATCAGGGTGCCCCCGAGCCAGAAGACGTTGAGCATGACCATGGTGAGCGCGAGCCCGACCGTGACGATGAGGAGCCGTCGGGCCATGGCCCACGGGCCGATCGGGATGTGGCCGAACGCGAGGCCTCCGGCCAGGCTGCCCGCCGAGAACACCGCGAGGATGAGGCCCGCCGCGAGGCTGCCGTGCTCGAATGTCGCGACGACGCCGACCTCCACGGCCGAGCAGGCGCCGATCAGGAGGAAGCCGATCACGGTGGACAGCAGCACGGGGGGCTTGAGCACGACCGTGCCGAGCGCGTTGCGGCTGCGCGGGATGCGCACGCGCCCCACCTCGGGGGAGAGGATGAACCACGCGCCGCCGCCCACGAGCACGATCGCGACCAGCAGCAGCCCTTCGGTCGTGCCGATCTGGGTGGAGACCAGGGTGATGACGACGGGGGCGAGCACCCAGATGATCTCCTGCAGCGAGGCGTCGAGCGAGAAGAGCGGGGTGAGCTGACCGGCGTTGACGAGCTTGGGGTAGATCGTGCGCACAGCGGCCTGCACGGGAGGGGTGGAGAGCCCGGCGACCATGCCGAGCGCCATGTATCCCGGCACCGAGAGCGGGAGGACGGCCAGGCCGAGCACGGCGAGCACGCACACCGTCAGGGTGAGGGTGAGCACGCGACGCATGCCCCACGCGCCCATCCAGCGGCTGGTGATCGGCCCGGCGACGGCCTGCCCGACGCTGGTCGCGGCGAGCACGAGACCGGCCGATCCGTAGGAGCCGGTCTGCTGTTCGACGTGCAGCAGGATCGCCAAAGACATCATCCCGTTGGGGAACCGCGCGGTGAGCTGGGCGGCGATCATGCGCCCGACTCCCGGCGTGCGAAGGAGATCCCGATAGCCCGCCACCCGACAACGGTACCGGCCCGCGAGGGGGCTGCGGAGACGGCGTCGGGGACGACACGCCGCGACACGCCCGCGACACGCCGAAGAGCGAATTCCACAGGCATTCGGATGTCCGAGGCCCGGCGTACGGTGCCCCCTGTGGATGGATCTCTCCCAGCGTCTTCCCAGCCGCGATTTCACGCGGTTCGGGAGGTCTGCGAGCGCACCTCCGCCTGTGGAAGAAACGGTGGAGAACCTGTGTTGTATCAGTGGAGAGCGGTGGAAAAACTACACGGATGTAACTACTACCCCTTGTGGTCACTCCGAATGTCCGCACCCATATGTAGTATTGAGATCCCGGCGGGGGCCTGCCGGAGAAACCAGAGATTCGAGGGGAATCAGATGTCGATCACGGTCTACACCAAGCCTTCCTGCGTTCAGTGCAACGCCACCTACCGCGCCCTCGACGCCAAGGGCATCGAGTACGAGATCCACGACCTGTCGGAGGACCCGACGGCCCTGGAGCAGGTCAAGGCGCTCGGCTACATGCAGGCGCCGGTCGTCGTCACCGACGAGGACCACTGGTCGGGCTTCCGTCCCGACAAGATCGACGAGCTCGCCTCCCGCCTGGCGTGATCGGCCATGAGCGCCGTCGCGACCGCAGCGCCGCTCCTGGTCTACTTCTCGAGCGTGTCGGGTAACACCGCGCGCTTCATCGAGAAACTCGGGTTCCCCGCCCGACGCATCCCCCTTCACCGCACGGACGAAGACCTCGTGGTCGACGAGCCCTTCGTGCTGGTCACCCCCACCTACGGTGGGGGTGCGGGGCGCGGCGTCGAGAAGGGCGCGGTGCCCAAACAGGTGATCCGGTTCCTCAACGACGAGCGCAATCGGCGCCACATCCGCGGAGTGATCTCCGCGGGCAACACCAACTTCGGCGACGCGTTCTGCCTCGCCGGCGACATCATCAGCCGCAAGTGCCACGTGCCTCACTTGTATCGGCTCGAGATCTTCGGCACACAGGACGACGTGGATCGCGTGAGCGACGGATTGGAACGACGGTGGGAACTTCAGTGACCGAGACGGTGGCCTTCAAGGTGAACCCCGCATACGAGGGGCTCGACTATCACGCCCTCAACGCGATGCTCAACCTGTACGACGCGAACGGCAAGATCCAGTTCGACGCCGACAAGCGCGCCGCGCGGGAGTACTTCCTGCAGCACGTGAACCAGAACACCGTCTTCTTCCACTCGCTCCGTGAGCGCCTGGACTACCTCGTGGAGAAGGAGTACTACGAGGGTGCGGTCATCGAGAAGTACTCGTTCGACTTCGTGCAGAAGCTCAACGACCTGGCCTACTCCAAGAAGTTCCGCTTCGAGACGTTCCTCGGCGCGTTCAAGTACTACACGAGCTACACGCTCAAGACGTTCGACGGCAAGCGCTACCTGGAGCGCTTCGAGGACCGCGTCGTGATGACGGCCCTCGCCCTGGCCGACGGCGACGAGAAGCTCGCGGTCAACCTGGTCGAGGAGATCATCTCCGGTCGCTTCCAGCCGGCCACCCCCACGTTCCTCAACGCGGGCAAGGCGCAGCGCGGCGAACTCGTCAGCTGCTTCCTGCTGCGCATCGAAGACAACATGGAGTCGATCGCCCGCGGCATCAACTCCGCGCTGCAGCTGTCCAAGCGCGGCGGCGGCGTCGCCCTGCTCCTGTCGAACATCCGCGAGGCCGGTGCGCCGATCAAGCAGATCGAGAACCAGTCGTCCGGCATCATCCCCGTCATGAAGCTGCTCGAAGACAGCTTCAGCTACGCCAACCAGCTCGGCGCGCGTCAGGGCGCCGGCGCGGTGTACCTCAACGCGCACCACCCCGACATCATGCGGTTCCTCGACACCAAGCGCGAGAACGCCGACGAGAAGATCCGCATCAAGACGCTGTCGCTCGGTGTGGTCGTGCCCGACATCACGTTCGAGCTCGCCAAGAACGACGAGGACATGTACCTGTTCTCGCCGTACGACGTCGAGAAGGTCTACGGCGTGCCGTTCGGCGACATCTCGGTCACCGAGAAGTACCGCGAGATGGTCGACGACCCGCGCATCAAGAAGACGAAGATCAACGCCCGCGAGTTCTTCCAGACCGTCGCCGAGATCCAGTTCGAGTCCGGCTACCCGTACGTCATGTTCGAGGACACGGTCAACAAGGCCAACCCCATCAAGGGGCGCATCAACATGTCCAACCTGTGCAGCGAGATCCTGCAGGTGAACACGCCGACCACGTACAACGACGACCTGTCGTACGACAGCATCGGCAAGGACATCTCGTGCAACCTCGGCTCGATGAACATCGCGCTGTCGATGGACGCCGACGACCTCGGCCAGACGGTCGAGACCGCGATCCGCGCGCTCACCGCGGTCAGCGACCAGAGTCACATCGGCTCGGTGCGCTCGATCGAAGACGGCAACGACCGCTCCCACGCGATCGGCCTCGGCCAGATGAACCTGCACGGGTACCTCGCCCGCGAGCACGTGTTCTACGGTTCGGAGGAGGGCATCGACTTCACGAACATCTACTTCTACACGGTGCTGTTCCACGCGCTGCGCGCGTCGAACAACCTCGCCATCGAGCGCGGCACCACGTTCGATGGGTTCGAGGACTCGACCTACGCATCGGGGGAGTTCTTCGACAAGTACATCGAGCGCGCCTGGGTCCCCGAGACCGAGAAGGTGAAGGAGCTCTTCGCCGGCAAGCACATCCCGACGCAGGAGGACTGGGCCGCGCTGAAGGCGTCGATCCAGGAGCACGGTATCTACAACCAGAACCTGCAGGCCGTGCCGCCCACGGGCTCGATCTCCTACATCAACAACTCCACGTCGTCGATCCACCCGATCGCGTCGAAGATCGAGATCCGCAAGGAGGGCAAGCTCGGTCGCGTGTACTACCCGGCGGCGTTCATGACGAACGACAACCTGGAGTACTACCAGGACGCGTACGAGATCGGCTACGAGAAGGTCATCGACACGTACGCCGCGGCCACGCAGCACGTCGACCAGGGCCTGTCGCTGACGCTGTTCTTCAAGGACACCGCCACCACGCGTGACATCAACAAGGCGCAGATCTACGCGTGGCGCAAGGGCATCAAGACGATCTACTACATCCGCCTGCGTCAGCTGGCGCTCGAGGGCACCGACATGACCGAGTGCGTCTCCTGCATGCTCTGACCGGCCTCCGCACCCCAAGGAACAACGAGAAATGACTCCGCACGAACCCCTCAAGCTGGTCGACAGCGTGCAGGCGATCAACTGGAACCGCATCCAGGACGACAAGGACCTCGAGGTCTGGAACCGCCTGGTGAACAACTTCTGGCTGCCCGAGAAGGTGCCGCTGTCGAACGACATCCAGTCGTGGAACACGCTCACTCCCGAGGAGCAGACGCTCACGATGCGGGTGTTCACCGGCCTGACGCTGCTCGACACCATCCAGGGCACCGTCGGCGCCGTGTCGCTCATCCCCGATGCGATCACTCCGCACGAGGAGGCCGTCTACACGAACATCGCGTTCATGGAGTCGGTGCACGCGAAGAGCTACTCGTCGATCTTCTCGACGCTGTGCTCGACGAAGGAGATCGACGAGGCGTTCCGCTGGTCGGTGGAGAACCCGAACCTGCAGAAGAAGGCGCAGATCGTCACGGACTACTACCGCGGCGACGACCCGCTCAAGCGGAAGGTCGCCTCGACCCTGCTGGAGAGCTTTCTCTTCTACTCGGGCTTCTACCTGCCGATGCACTGGTCGAGCCGGGCGAAGCTCACCAACACCGCCGACCTCATCCGCCTCATCATCCGTGACGAGGCCGTGCACGGCTACTACATCGGCTACAAGTTCCAGCGCGGGCTCGAGACGCTCGACCAGGCGCGCAAGGACGAGCTGAAGGACTACACGTTCTCGCTGCTCTACGAGCTGTACGACAACGAGGTGCAGTACACGCAGGACCTCTACGACGGCGTCGGCCTGACCGAGGACGTCAAGAAGTTCCTGCACTACAACGCCAACAAGGCCCTGATGAACCTGGGCTACGAGGCGATGTTCCCCTCGACGGTCACCAACGTGAACCCGGCGATCCTGTCGGCGCTCTCCCCGAACGCGGACGAGAACCACGACTTCTTCTCGGGGTCGGGCTCCTCGTACGTCATCGGCAAGGCCGAGGCCACGGAAGACGACGACTGGGACTTCTGAGTCCCCCGGCCGACGTCGACGATCGATAGGCCCCGCGACCCGCTCACCATGAGCAGGTGGCGGGGCCCTTCCGCGTGGACGTGCACCCGGCAGTCGTCACCGGGCGTCGCGCTCGTCGGCCAACCGGGCGCGGCGCTCCTCCTCGCGCTTGGAGTACGTGGCGGCCCGGATCGCCTCGTCGGACTCCAGGCCGGTGCCCAACGCCCCGCCGACAGTCGCCGCCGACGCGACGAACCAGGTGAGCACGAACAGATCGCCGAACTCGACGGACCGCCCGAGGTCTTCACTCATGACCGCGGGGTCGAGGACGAACAGCGCCCACGCCAGGTTCACGACGTAGAGCGTCAGATAGCAGATGACGATCCCGACGGTGAGGGTCAGCAGCGTCGAGGTGTTGTAGAGACGGGATCGCTCCCGCGCCGCGGGCGAGTCGTCGTCGGGTCGGTCCCACAGCCTGCCGTCGATCACGATCCAGGCGATGATGATCGCGATCGAGGCCACCGTCGCCGCCACCAGGCGCCAGGGCGACAGCGAGAGGGCGAGAGACCACACGGTCGGCTCGATGGTCGCCACCGCGCCGGTGGCGAGGGCGGCGACGAGCGCCGATTTGAGACCCGCGGCGAGCCGCCACGGGCGGTTGGCCAGCACCATGCCCAGGAGCACACGCCCCCGGGCGCTGAGCCGGGGGAGCGGCAGGCGCTGCTCTTCCGGCGAGACGGGTTCAGCCATCCCGTCCACGAGGCCCCGAACCGCGTGTCGTGCGCGGCGCTGCACCCGGAACCCTCCCAGTGCGGGAAGCGACAGGACGGCGGAGCGCCGTCGAGGGTGGACCGCTGCCAGGAGATAGCGGCCGTCGTCGTCGCGGAGCGGAAGCTCGGTGACGCCGATGACGAGGTCCCACCCGTGCTGATCGGCGTGCGAGCGGAGTCGCTCCAGAGCGACGTCCACATCCTCCGACCCGAGGGTGAACGGCTCGCTGACGAGCTCGACGATCCATCCGTCGGCCTCGGCGGCGAGCGGTGGAGTGAGGCCGGTCATCCGGCGCGCAACGGCGGTGGGCGACGCCGGATCCGCGACGAGACCCACTCTGATCGTCTCCATGCGCGGAACCTACACCCGCACCGCGCCGGGCCCAGGGCCTTGACAGCCCCGGACGAGTCCTCCTCCCGCGAGCGCAGCACGGCCTTCGCATGCGGGAGAGCCGCCCGCTACAGTCGTGGCATGGGAACCATGCAGTACGGGAGCGGCAGCGAGATCCAGATCGAGGACCGCGCCCTCGCACACCTCAAGGTCGCGATCGCGACCAAGCTCCGCCGCAACGAGAGCTTCACGCTCTCCTGGCGTCACCCGGAGGGCGACACCCCCGGTCGCTCGACCATCTGGCTGCACCCGTCCATCCCGCTCCGGTTCACGTTCGAGGAGCCGGAGACCCCGCAGCTCAACGTGAAGTGGATCCAGGCGCTGATGGTCGAGGCGAGCTCGTCCGGAGGTATCAGCCTGGTCGACGAAGTCATCGATGGTCCCGCCGAGTAAGCGCTCGGCGGTGCCGGCGTGGCACTGACCCGCGAGGCACTGCGCCGTGAGCTGGGGGAGGCCCTCGGTCGTCCCGTGTCGTCGGACACCGACTGGGCGGAGGCCTTCGCCGGGAGAGCGTCGACACCGCGCCTCCAGCTCGTCGCGCTGCTGCTGATCATGGACGTCAGCCCGCAGCTCGTGAACGGGTGGCGGCATCGATCGGCCGAAGACGATCTCATCCGATCCCTCCCGCGCAAGAAGCTGCCTTGGGACGCGGAGACCGCGGCGTTCGCCCTGCGCGCCGCGCTCGCCATCGATGCCATGAGCTATGTGTGCGCCCCGGCGCTGCGCGGCGCCGAGACGGCGATGGACGCCGGGCATCGGGATGCCGAGCTGTATGAGGCGCTCGAGGCCAGCGTGCAGCACCTCGACGGGCTGATGTCCGGACGGTTCGCCTCTCGCTACGGCGTCGACAAGGATCTCAAGGTCGCGCGCCGCCTGCGGGCGTCGTTCCTGCCGTCGGGAGTCCTCGACCTCACGGTGGTCGACGACGGGGACGAGTGGGCCGAGCGGGCACGACGACTCGCCCGCGCGCTGCCCGTGGATGACATCGAACCGATCGTGCGGCACCTGGCCGCGCTCGGACACAAGGCGCCGTCCCAGACCTGGCAGCGCCAGGCGCGGCAGCACGTGCAGTCCGACGCCGGCCGCCGTCTGGTGCGCGAGTGGATACGCGCCGCGGCCGAGACCGGGGTGGCCGCGGACGGCCATCTCTTCACGCCGTCGAACGAGGATCTCGTGCGCGCGGCCGTCGTCGCCGCGCGCTGGCTGTCCTCGGACGACGTACCCGCGCCGCTGCTCGGCGCGCTCGCCCGCCAGGGCGCCGCCACGCGACCCCCGCAGACCGAGTCGCTCGCCCTGCGGGTGGCGACCGCGGCGATCGACAGTCTGGTGCAGCGCGAGGCGCCCGCCGACATCGCAGAGCTCGAGGCGCTGCTGGAGAGCATCGCACGCCGCGATCTGGTGAAGCGCATCGGAACGGCGCTCGGCTCGGAGGCGACGGCCCGAGCGGCGACGCGCGACGACGACCTGAAGCGGGAGAAAGCGGCGGCCGTGCGCGCCAAGGCGAATCCGATCCCTCGGGTGCTGCGCGGTGAGGTCGATCGGCTGCTGCGCGACCACGTCGACGGCACGATGCGCGGATTCGGCTTCCGCAAGTCGGGGCGCACGTGGCGGCGGACCGTGGAGGACCGCGTCGAGGTCGTCGACTTCTTCTCCAGCGGCCTGCACATGAGCGTGCACTACGGCGTGCTGTTCCCGGCGCTGCATCCGGAGGACGGCGTCGCCGCCCACCGCGACCCGCAGCGGGTGAAGCCCTACCAGCTCGATGTGTCGATCGTGGAGAGCGCGTGGTTCGCGGAGGAGGACACCCTCGAGCGGCTGGCCGCCCGCGTGCGCTCGGCCATCGTGCCGTTCCTGGGCGCCTGCGGCGACCGGGCTCGGCTCGCGGCGGTGCTCACCACAGGGGAGGGCATCCCGGCTGCGGAGGGCGTGCGGGATCCGGTGACCGGCCACACCGAGACGACGCTCCACCTGCGCACCCGACCGTTCACGCCCGGCATCGCGCTCGGCGCCCTGTCGTGCGTGGCCGGGGACCGGCTCTCCGCGCAGGCGTGGCTCGACGACGCCGATGCCGCGGTCGATCCCCTCAGCCATCCACGGTCGAAGGCGGAGATCGACTACTGGCGCCGGCGCCTCGCGGCCACGGAGTGAGGGCGCCGCGGCGGGTGTCCTCGCGTCAGGACGCCGGGTACGGCTGCGCGGTCAGCTGCCGTGCGAGGTGTGCCGCGTTGCGCGCGGCCGTCTGGATGGCCGAGGCCACCTTCTCCGGGGTCTCCTCGAGGTCTTTGTAGTCGACCGTCTGCATCGCCTCGCCGTTCCAGTACACCGAGGCCTGGGCGGGGATCGTGTAGCCGATGTCGTCGAGCGCCTGGAACAGGATCGCCGAGATGTGGTGGGCGCCGTCCTCGTTCCCGAGCACGCCGGCGATCGCGACCTTGTCGAACAGGATCGGGCGGCCCTGGTCGTCGGTCTCGCTCAGCTCGGCGTCGAGCCGCTCGAGCACGCGCTGCGCCACGCTCGAGTGCTGGCCCATCCAGGTCGGCGTCACGAACACGAGGATGTCCGCCGCCAGCACCCGCCGTCGCAGGGCTGGCCACTGGTCGCCGTCGCCCATGTCCTTCTCGACGCCGGGACGGATGTCGAAGTCGACGGCCCGCACCATGTCGCCGGAGACGTCGTGCGCGGACAGCGCGTCGAGCAGCTGGCGCGCGAGGAGGTCGGAGCTCGACTCCGCGGGGGAGGGCTTGAGCGTGCAGGAGATCGCGAGGGCGGTGAGCGTACTGGTCATGCGACGATCACACCAGGGCCGGTGACCGCGGCACAGGGCCTTCCCGGGCCCGGGCTATCCTGGTAGGGCACCGACGACAGGAGATCCCGTGATCCTCAGCTTCTTGTTCTTCATGATCCTCTTCCTCGGGGGCTTCTGGCTGCTGGGGATCGCGCACGAGCTTCCCGACACCGCCGCCGCGCTCACCTTCTGCGCCGGCATCATCCTGGTCTCGCTCGCCCTCGGTTTCGCGATGCGGCAGCGCGGTTCGGCCACGCGCCGCTCCAAGAACTGGACCGGCAGCCCGACCGAGTGAGGCCGACCCCGTCGGCGCGATCGCTCAGCGCCGACGGGACAACCGCGCCTCCAGGTTCGCCCGGACCGCGGGCCACTCGGGCTCGATGATGGAGTACTCGACGCTGTCGCGGAGCGCGCCGTTGCGGTAACGACTCATCGCGCGCATCACGCCGTCCTGCTTGGCGCCCAGTCGCTCGATCGCCGTGCGCGACTGGAAGTTGACCCACTGCGTGGTGAGCCCGACGCGGAACACCCCGAGCGTTTCGAACGCGTGCCGCAGGAGCAGCAGCTTCGACTCCGCGTTGGTTCCGGTTCCGTGCGCGGACGGGCGGTTCCAGGTGTAGCCGATGTGGAGCCGGGGCACGTCGGCGACGATGTCGTAGTACGACGTGAGGCCGAGGATCCGTCCGCTCGCGTCGATCGCGGTGAACGGCAGCATCTCGCCGCGGTCGACGAGCCCGAGCCGCCGATCCACCTCCGCGGCCACGCCGTCGGGCTCCGGGACCGACGTGTACCACGCCGTCTTCCACAGCTCGCCCTCGCGGACGGCGTCGACCAGCCCGTCGATGTGGGAGCGATCGAGGGGACGCAGCTCGACGAGGTCGCCGGTCAGGGTCACGGGGGCGGGCGGGACGAGGAAGGCCATGTCCCCATTCAACCAGCGCGATGCGGGTGGACCTCACGCCGCCCGGGTCGCGGTGTTCCCCTGGCGCAGCAGACGCTGGAAGGCGACGACGATCTCGACCGTGACATCGAGCTCGAAGGCGAGGCTCGCGAGGTGCGCGCCGCGAGCCCGCTCGGCGGCGGCATACGCCTGCGGTGTGAGGAGGAGCCGGGCGGCCCATTCGTCCGCCGCCCGTTCCTGGCGTTCGCGGGTGTGGGGGACCTCGGTGGGTCGATGACCGAGATGTGCGTGACCCAGCTCATGCGCCAGCACGCTGCGCGCCGTCCGTCTGCTCATGCCCGGCGCGAGGCGGATGGTGCCGGTCGCGGGGTCGAACCCGCCGCGCGTGCGTCCCGGGCGCTCGATCACGCGCAGACCGAGGTCTTCGGCGCGCAGGAGGAGCTGCTGCATGTGCGTCCTCCCACGGTCGTCGGCGTCAGTCGTAGAGGTCGTCGGTGTCGGCGTCGTGCCGCTCGTCGGATTCGAAGGCGACCTCGCGGGTATTGTCGCGCGGGGTGGCGACATCGGTGGTGCGGCGCAGGGGAGTGATGATGGCGGTGGTGCCGTCGGCGTCGAGGCGCTCCTCGGCTCTCGCGACCAGGACGTGCGGCTCGATCCCGAGAGTCGCGCACACGGCATAGACCACGGGCACCGGGATCGCGCGCTTTCCGGTGACGTAGTTGTCGAGGGCGCTGCGTGCGATCCCCACGCTGCGCGCCATCGCCGCGATGCTGCTGCGCGCGGCGGCGATCTCGGCCCGCATCTGCCGCCCGACGGCCTCGTTGAACTGCTCGGCAGGTGTCCTCATTCGGCACACCCTAGCAGCGCTCCGAGATCAAGATGCCGTCATATCGGTTCATTCTTCCCGAGTGAGTGTCCGCGTGTGGGGGTAGTGTCGGCGTATGGGGACAGAACTGAGTCACACGATGGCATCGACGGTGGAGGCGGCGCGACTGCACGCCGGAGTGTCGCTCGACCGGCTGGCGGATCGATCAGGCATCTCCGCTCGTCGACTGCACGAGCTCTTCGACGCGCGCGTGGACTTCACCATGGTCGACCTCGCGCGCATCGCGGCGGCGCTCGACATCCCGGTGACGGACCTCCTGCCGTTCTCGACTGCCGTGGACCCGTGAGTGCGCGATAGCGTGGCGACCATGAAGACCGTGCCCTTCGGAACCGCCACCGCCCCCGCCGTCATCGCCGGGATGATGCGTATCGCCGACAAGGATGACGCCCACATCCGCGAGCTGTACGCGACAGCCCGCGACGCGGGCATCGACTTCTTCGACCACGCCGACATCTACGGTGGCGCGATGCACCGCTGCGAATCGCGCTTTGCGGAGGCGCTCGCCCTCAGCCCGGGCGAGCGCGACGAGATCGTGCTGCAGACCAAGTGCGGCATCGTGCCGACGCAGGGGATGTTCGACTTCTCCTACGACCACATCGTCACCCAGGTCGAGGGATCGCTCGCGGCGCTGCGCACCGATCGCATCGACGTCCTGCTGCTGCACCGACCGGACGCGCTCGTCGAGCCCGACGAGGTCGCGCGCGCGTTCGACCACCTCGAGTCCTCCGGCAAGGTCAGGGCGTTCGGCGTCTCGAATCACACCCCGTCGCAGATCGACCTGCTCCGCACGGCCGTCCGCCAGCCCCTGATCGCCAACCAGCTGCAGCTGTCGCTCACCCACGCGCCGATCATCGCGCAGCCGGTCGCAGCGAACATCGGCGGACACGACCAGAGCATCGTGCGGGACGGCGGGGGCATCGTCGACTACTGCCGACTGAACGGCATCACGGTGCAGGCGTGGTCGCCGTTCCAGAGCGGCACCGACGCCGGTGTCTTCCTGGGCAGTCCGGAGTATGCCGAGCTGAACGCCGTGATCGACCGGCTCGCGGCCCAGTACGGCGTCGAGCCGATCGCGATCGCCACCGCGTGGATCACGCGGCATCCCGCCGGGATGCAGGTCGTGCTCGGTACCACGACCCCCGAGCGCGTGCGGGACGCGGCGGCCGGCGCCGACGTCGTCCTCACGCGGCCCGAGTGGTACGAGCTGTTCCGCGCCGCCGGGCACCTCCTGCCCTAGGGCGGCGCGGCGCACGACCCGTCGTCTACCCTGAACTCATGCCGTTCCTGTTCTCGCTGCTGATCATCGCGCTGATGGTCGGTGCGCTGATCGACATCATCACCCGCGACGACGGGCAGGTGAAGCACCTGCCCAAGACGGTGTGGCTGATCATCGTGATCCTGCTGCCGCTCGTCGGAAGCCTGCTGTGGTTCGCGCTCGGACGCGAGTACGGCGAGGGCGGCGTCGCGATCCCCCGGATGCGGAGGGCCGAACGACCCGCCGCACCCACCGTGACGGCGCCCCCCTCCCGGCCCCGCGACACCCGCACGACGGAGCAGCAGATCGCCGACCTCGACCGCGAGATCGAGGAGTGGCGGTTGCGCGAGGAACTCGAGAAGCGGCGACGCGACGACGGCGACGCGCCCGCGGCGGGAGCGTAGACGGTTCGGAGACCGGCCGTTCGAGACGATCCTGGCTCGGGGTGCGGGTCGGTGCCATCATGCCGGTATGAGCGCACCCGTGAACGTGGAGAACTTCGCCGTCGCCGAGACCCACCGCATGATGTCCGACCTGCAGCGCGATGCCGGGGGCGTGAACCGGTTCCGACACAACAGGGAGCCGGCCGCGATCGAGCATCAGACGGTCATCCGGCTCAACCGCGACACGCTCTACAGCTTCGCCGTCGTCGACATCCGCGCGGGGGCGACGCTCACGATCCCGGACCACGGCGATCGCTACCTCTCGGCGATGGTCGTCAACGAACGCCACTACGTGGACGCCGTCTTCCACGACCCCGGAGAGTACCGGCTGACCACCGAGCGGTTCGGCACACCCTACGTCGTGGTCGCGGTGCGCATCCTCGTCGACCCGGAAGACCAGGCAGACGTGGCCGTCGTGACGGCGCTCCAGGATCAGCTCGGGATCGACAGTGCGTCCGCCGAGCCGTTCCCCCTCCCCGACGACGACCCCGCGGACCTGGACGAGACACGCGGGGCGCTGCTGACTCTTGCGCGGAACCTGCGCGGCTTCGACCGCATGTTCGGGTCCGAGGCCGAAGTCGATCCGGTCCGGCACCTGATCGGAACCGCGGCGGGGTGGGGAGGGCTGCCCTCCTGGGAGGCTCAGTACATCGGAGTCGACCCGCGGCTGCCGCGGGGGCGGTACGAACTCCGGGTGATCGACGTTCCCGTGGACGGGTTCTGGTCCATCTCGGTGTACAACGCCGACGGCTTCTTCGAGCCGAACGACCGCGGTGCCTACACGATCAACAACATCACCGGAGTCCGGGACGACGACGGCGCCATCACGGTGCGGTTCGGCGACCACCCCGACGGCGTGCCGAACGTGATCCCGATTCCGGAGGGGTGGAACTACCTCGTGCGTCTGTACCGTCCGCGGGCCGAGCTCCTCGACGGGAGCTGGACGTTCCCGGCCCTGCAGCGTTCGGTGTGACCCTCGCCGGAGACGTCGACCTGATCGCGCGCCGGGGTGCGATCAGGTCGACGCGGCGAAGGAGGAGCGCAGCGCCTCATCGAGGTCGGGGTGGCGGAAAGTGAAGCCCGCGGCACGGAGCTTCTCGGGCAGCACCCACCGGCTCTTCAAGACGAGCTCGGTCTCGGTGCGGATGCCGATCGCGCCCAGCTCCAGCATCCACCGCGGCGTCGGCGGGCCGAGACGCACCCCCAGCGCGCGACGCACGGCCGCCATGAAGGCGACGTTGTCCACGGGGTTCGGCGACGCGGCGTTCACCGGACCCTCCAGCGCCGGCGTCTGCTCCAGGAACTCCACGATCCGCGCCACATCCTCGAGGTGGATCCAGCTGAACCGCTGGCGACCGCGGCGCGCGCCGAAGCGATGCGCGGTGCCGGCCTCCCGGCGCGCACGGCTCACCGGCCAGCGCCCGTCGTACTGCGGACCACCGAGGCCCAGGCGGGCGAGGGTGCGCAGCGGGCCGAGCACTCCGCCGTCGCCCAGCACGATCGCGCTGCGCAGGGCGACACGGCGCGTGCCGGGCAGCGCGCCCGTGAACAGCTCCCGCTCCCAGGCCTTCGCGACCTCGACCGAGAAGCCGCTGCCGAGCTCGCCGTCCGCCTCGGTCATCGGCCGGTCCTCGGCGTGGCGGTAGATCGTCGCGGTGGACGAGTTGATCCACAGGGCGGGCGGGGCCGAGGCGCGCGCGATCGCGGTGCGCAGGGCGGCGGTGGTGTCGAGCCGGGAGCGGAAGATCTCGGCGCGGTTCGCCGGCGTGTACCGGCAGTTGACGCTCTTGCCCGCGAGGCCGAGGACGAGCGCGGAACCCTCGACCGCCGCGTCGATCCCGGCCTGATCGGTCCAGGCGAGATCGGCGCCCGCGCGAGAGACCGTCACGACCTCCCGCCCCTGTCCGCGCAGGCGCTCCGTGAGGTACTGCCCCATGAACCCGGTGGACCCGCCCACCACGACCCGTCCTGTGCTCATGCGCGGTCATCCTCCGGTGGTCGGGGCTCGGCACCCGGGGTGGGGCGGAGCAGGCGGTCCAGCAGTGTCAGCGCCTCGTGCTGCGGGGCGTCGGGGTCGAGCAGCCACTGCGTCTGCAGGCCGTCCGAGGCGGCGATGACCAGGGCCGCGACCGCCTCGGGGTCGGCGTCGTCGCGGATGCGCCCCTCGCGCTGCTGCTGCCGCACGGTCGCGGCGATGCTCGCTCGCAGTCGCGCGAACCGGTCGGTGGCGAACTCCCTCGCCGCCGGATGGCCCTCCTCGAGCGCGGAGGCCACCAGGGCCGAGTACAGCTGCACGAGTCCTGGCACCTCGCGGTTGACCCTGGCCGACAGGATCATGCTCTCCACGGGCGTCGCGTCGTCTCGCGCCTCGGGGTGCCGGCCCGGGGCGTTGCTCTCGCGGTAGACCGCGACCAGGAGCTCCTCCAGGGAGCCGAAGTAGTGCGTGAGCGCGGCGTGCGTGACGCCGACCTCGCTGGCGATCGCGCGCAGGCTCGTGCGGTCGGCGCCGCGGGTCGCGAACACCTCGATCGCGCGGTCGAGGATCTCCTGCCGACGCGCGATCCCCTTGGCGTAGGCGCCGCGGGCGCGTGGGCGCTCCGGACCGTCGGCGGAGGAGGGGGGCATGGCCCGAGTCTAGTGCGACCAAAACTTCCATGTGGAGGTATTCGGTGATAGCGTGCCAGCGCGGGGCACCACCCGCGAGTCGCCGACGACCAGGAGCACGACCGATGACGATCCAGACGTCCCTGCAGCTGTTCACCATCCGCGAGCAGCTGGAGGCCGACCTCGACGGCACTCTCGCCGCCGTCGCCGCGCGCGGGTTCACGGCCGTCGAGCCGTACGACTTCGTGCGCAGGGCCGAGGCGATGGCCGCCGCGCTCGCCGCCGCCGGTCTCACCGCGCCCTCCGGACACGCGTTCCTGGCGTCGGAGTCGTTCGTCAACCCGGACGGCAGCGGCACCACCCTGCCCGTGCCCGCGCCCGCCGAGGTGTTCGCGGCGGCGAAGACGCTCGGCATGCACACCGTGATCGACCCGTACACCGAACCTGCCCGCTGGGAGTCGGTGGAGCAGATCGCCGAGACCGCCCGACTGCTCAACGCCGCGGCCGAGGTCGGCGCCGCGATGGGCGTGCGCGTCGGCTACCACAACCACGCCCACGAGCTGGGGGCCGCGTTCGACGGCGTGACGGGGCTGGAGGTGCTGGCGGGCCTGCTCGACGACCGCGTGGTGCTGGAGGTGGACCTCTACTGGGTGGCGCGCGGTGGGGTCGACCCAGTGGCCCTGCTGGAGCGCCTGGGCGACCGCGTGATCGCGGTGCACGCCAAGGACGGCACGCTCGACCCCGCCCTGCTCGACGCCTACCCGCCGGCGGACCAGGTGCCCGCGGGCGACGGCGCCGTCCCGCTCGTGGCGGCCATCGCGGCGGCCCCCGCGCTCGAGCTCGCCATCGTGGAGTTCGACCACTACGAGGGCGACCTGTTCGACGCGATCGAGCGCAGTCGGCGGTTCCTCGACGCGGAGGTCGCGGGCTGATGGGGCGCGCAGGCGACGCGGTCGGCGTCGGCATCATCGGCGCGGGCAACATCAGCGACCAGTACCTGCAGAACCTGACCCGGTTCCCCGACGTGCGGGTGCTCGCGATCGGCGACCTCCTCCCGGAGCGCGCCCGCGCTCAGGCCGAGGCGTACGGCGTGCCGCGGGCGGGCGGCGTGGACGTGGTGCTCGACGACCCCGACATCGCCGTGGTCGTCAACCTCACGATCCCGGCCGCGCACGTCGCGGTGTCCGAGGCGATCATCCGCGCCGGGAAGCACGTGTGGACGGAGAAGCCGCTCGGCGTGAGCCGGGAGGAGGCCAGCCGGCTGCTGCGCACCGCCGAGGCGGCCGGACGGCGCATCGGCGCCGCGCCCGACACGGTGCTCGGCCCCGGGGTGCAGACCGCGAAGCGCGCGATCGCCCGCGGCGACATCGGGCGGCCGCTGTTCGGGCAGACGACGTTCCAGTGGCAGGGACCGGAGATCTTCCACCCGAACCCGGCGTTCCTCTACGCCAAGGGCGCCGGTCCGCTGCTCGACATGGGTCCGTACTACGTCTCGACGCTCGTGCACGTGTTCGGCCCGGTGGCGGCGGTCGCCGCGCTCGGGCTGCAGGGTGCGCCGACCAGGCGGGTGCAGGTCGGCGAGCTCGCCGGGCAGGAGTTCCCCGTCGAGATCCCGTCGACGCTGAGCGTGCTGCTCGACTTCGAGGGTGGCGGCCAGGCCCAGAGCCTCTACAGCACCGACTCGCCCCTCGTGCGGCAGGGCATCGTGGAGATCACCGGGACCGAGGGCACGATCACGATCCCCGACCCCAACACCTTCGGGGGACCGATCACGATCACCCGCCCGCTCGCGCGCCACTTCGTGCCGCCGGAGCCCGTGGAGCAGGAGATCGTCGACGTCGCCCAGGAGGGCGTGCTCGCCGGTCGCGGCATCGGCCTGTTGGACATGGTCCGCTCGATCGCGGACGACCGCCCGCACGTCGCCACGGGCGAGTTCGCGTACCACGTGCTCGACACGCTGCTGTCGATCGAGGAGGCCGCGGAACAGCGCCGCTTCGTCGAGGTGGCCAGCACGCTCGATCAGGTCGGCGCGCTGTCGGCCGACTTCGACCCCTTCGCCGCGACATAGCGGTCGACGCTCGCGGGGGAGAGCACCTCGCGGGCGACCATGATCGCCGCCCCCAGCACCGCGGCCCGGTCTCCGGCCTGGGACTGCACGATGGCCAGGTGCTGGGTGGCGAGGGGGATCGAGCGGCGGTACACGACCTCACGGACACCGGCCAGCAGATGCTCGCCGGCCCGCGCGATGCTGCCGCCCAGCACGATGATCGACGGGTTGAGGAGGTTCACGACGGTGGCGAGCACCTCGCCCACGTCGCGGCCCGCCTGCCGGGTCGCCTCGATCGCCGCCGCGTTGCCTCCGCGCACCAGGTCGACGACGTCGGAGGCGCTGTGCACCTCGTGCCCCGCCGCGCGCAGCGCGATCGCGAGGGCCGAGCCGCTGGCCAGGGCCTCGAGGTCGCGCTCGTCGTCCGGATCGCGCTCGGATCCCGCCCCCCGCGGCACCTGCACGTGGCCCATGTCGCCCGCCGAGCCCTGGGCTCCGCGCTGCAGCTGTCCACCCGCGATGATGCCGGCGCCGATGCCCGTGGACACCTTGACGAAGATCAGGTCGTCGACGCGCGGCCAGCTGGTGGCCTGCTCGCCGAGCGCGAGGATGTTCACGTCGTTGTCGACCAGCACGGGCACGTCGAAGGTCCGCTGCACATAGGCGGGAACGTCGAAGCGGTCCCACCCCGGCATGATCGGCGGGTTCGTGGGCCGTCCGGTCGAGTGCTCGACGGGGCCGGGCACCCCGATGCCGACGCCGACCAGCGGTAGTCCGTCCGCGGTCGCCGCGAGCAGCGCGGCGCCGTCGGCGAGGATGGTGTCGAGGAGCTTCTCGGGGCCGTCGCCGATGTCGATCGTGCGCGTGCGGGCGTCGAGGATGACACCGGACAGATCGGCGACCGCGACCGTGGCGTGCGTGGCCCCGAGGTCGACCGCGAGCGAGAGTCCGGCGCGGGGATTGAAGGCCACCCGCGCGGGCGGGCGTCCGCCCGTGGAGGCGGCTTCGCCCGCCGGCCGCAGGAGCCCGGCGGCGAGGAGCGCGTCGACACGGAGGGCGACGGTCGAGCGGGCGAGTCCGGTGAGCGCCGCGAGCTCGGCCTTGGTGCGCGCCTGGCCGTCGCGGAGGATCTGGAAGATCTCGCCCGTCCCCGGGGAGGGCACCGTGACCGGCCTCAGCACGTCAACCATTCGGTCAGTAAACCACAGCACTTCGGAGTGCAGAGGCAGAACTTCGAATTCGGTTCGAACAACTTTTGACGAAAAGCTAGCAAAAGTCGTTCGGAGTGTGTCAGACTCCCCGACATGACAACGGATGTCACAGACACCGGTCTCGGGACGATCCGAGCCGGCATCCTCGGCGGGGGATTCATGGCCCGCGTCCACCGCGCGGCAGCGCGCGACGCAGGGGGAGAGCTGCGGGCGATCGCCACCCGGTCGGCCGCGGGCGGACGCGATGCGGCGCAGGCACTGGGGGCCGAGCGGGCGGAGGTCGACGCCGACGCCCTCCTCGACGCCGACGACATCGACGTGGTGCACATCTGCACCCCCAACGCCACGCACGCCGACCTCGCGCGCCGCGCGCTGCACGCCGGCAAGCACGTGATCTGCGAGAAGCCGCTCGCGACCACCGCGGACGACGCCCGCGAGCTCGCGGAGGCGGCCGCCGCGGCCGGCCTCATCGGCGCCGTCCCCTTCATCTACCGCTACCACCCCATGGTGCGCGAGGCCAGGGCCCGCATCGCCAGGGGAGAGGCGGGAGACCTGCTCACCCTCGACTGCTCCTACCTCCAGGACTGGATGCTGCTGCCCGGCGACGACGACTGGCGCGTGAGGTCTGAGGCAGGCGGCGCCTCGCGCGCCTTCGCCGACATCGGCTCGCACCTGTGCGACCTGATCGAGTTCGTCACGGGAGAGCGCATCCGTGCCCTCAGCGCCCGCAGCCGCCGCGTCTACGCGGAGCGCGGCGGGCACGCCGTCGACACCGAGGATCTCGTCGCCGTGCTCGTCGAGACCGGCTCCGGCGCGCTCGGCACGCTGCTCATCTCGCAGATGGCACCGGGGCGGAAGAACGCCCTCACCCTGGAGCTGCACGGCTCGCGGCAGAGCCTGCGGTTCGAGCAGGAGCGCCCGGAGGAGCTCTGGGTCGGGATGCGCGAGGAGTCCCGGCTGCTGCTGCGCGACCCCGCGACCGCCGGCGCCGATGCGGCCCGGCTGCAGCGGGTGCCAGCGGGGCATGCGATGGGCTATCAGGACGCGTTCAACGGCTTCGTCGCCGACGTGTACGCCGCGATCGGCGGGGCCCGACCGGACGGACTCCCGACCTTCGCCGACGGACACCGCTCCGCCGTGCTCACCGAGGCCGTGCTCGACTCGGCGGCGCACGACGGCCGATGGGTGGAGGTGACGGCATGACCGCCACGACGACGCAGCCCGTGCTCGCGGCGCGCGGCATCCGCAAGTCGTTCTTCGGCGTGGAGGTGCTGCACGGCGTCGACCTGGACGTGCGACCGGGTGAGGTGCACGGCCTCGTGGGCGAGAACGGTGCGGGCAAGTCCACGCTCATGAAGATCATCGCCGGAGTGCAGCCCGCCGACGAGGGCACCCTGACGTACCTCGGCGAAGAGGTGCACCACGCGCACCCGCGTCAGGCCATGGACGCGGGCATCGTGACCGTGTTCCAGGAATTCACCCTCCTGCCCGAGCGCACGGTCGCGCAGAACGTGTACCTCGGACGTGAGCCGCGCCGGGCGGGCTTCGTGGACGTGCGCGGCATGAACGCGAAGACGAGCGCACTGCTCGACGACCTCGGAGTGTCGTTCATCGACCCGCAGGCCCGCGTCGGCTCGCTCACCGTGGCCGAGCAGCAGATCGTCGAGATCGTGAAGGCCCTGTCGTTCGACGCCCGGGTCATCTCGATGGACGAGCCGACGGCGGCACTCAGCGACCGCGAGGTCGAGCTGCTGTACGCCATCATCCGCCGGCTCACCTCGCGCGGGGTCGCGGTGCTCTACGTGTCGCACCGGCTCAAGGAGATCTTCGACCTCTGCGACCGCATCACCATCCTCAAGGACGGCGCCCTCGTGTCCACCGACGACACCGCGGCGCTCACGACCGACGAGCTCGTGCGGCGCATGGTCGGGCGCTCCATCCAGTCGTACTTCCCCGACGCGCTCGAGGGCACCGCGGTGGGGGAGCCGCGGCTCGAGCTCGACGGCTGCGGCAACGCCTACGTGGACGGGGTGTCGCTCACGCTGCGCGCCGGCGAGATCGTCGGCGTCGCCGGGCTCCAGGGCTCCGGACGCACGGAGCTCGTGGAGGGCGTGTTCGGCATCCAGGCGTTCACGCGCGGCACGATGCGCATCGACGGCGCCCCCGTGCGCATCACCGGCCCCCGGGCGGCCGTCCGTGCGGGGCTCGCGCTCGTGTCGGAGGACCGCAAGGCGCAGGGCCTCGCGCTCGGCCAGTCGGTGCTCGACAACGCCCTGCTGGTCGTGCGCAGCGTGTTCGCCGGGCGCACGGCCGCGTCGCGCCGCGAGGTGCCCGGCGTGCTCAGCGCGCTGGAGGTGTCGTCGCGCGGGCTCGACCAGGAGGTGCGGTACCTCTCCGGCGGCAACCAGCAGAAGGTCGTGCTCGCGAAGTGGCTGCTCACCGGACCGCAGATCGTGCTGTTCGACGAGCCGACACGCGGCATCGACGTGGGCGCGAAGTACGCGGTGTACGAGCTGATGCGCCAGCTTGCGGCGCAGGGCACGGCCGTGCTGATGGTCTCGAGCGAGCTGCCGGAGGTGATCGGCATGAGCGACCGCATCCTGGTGATGCACGACGGGGAGCTGGTCGCCGAGCTGCCCGCGGGCTCCGCGGAGCACGAGATCCTCGCCGCGGCGACCGGTGCGGATGCGCGCCCCTCGACCGAGGGAGGCCAGCGATGACCACCGCCACCCGCCCCCGGCTGCGCATCGACTCCACCGTGATCGTGCTCGGCATCCTCGTGCTGACCCTCGTGGTCGGGGCGATCCTCGTCGCGACCGTCGGCCGCAACTTCCTCAGCCCCGGCAACATCCGCGACGTGCTGACCGGCATGAGCGTGCTCGGACTGGTCGCGATCGGGCAGACGCTCGTGGTGCTCGGGGCGTCGCTCGACCTCTCCGTCACCTACGTCATCAGCCTGTCGAGCCTGCTCGCGGCCACCCTGATGAACGGCAACCCCGGCAACATCCCGGTCGCCGTGGCCGTCACGCTGCTGGTGTGCGCGGGCATCGGGCTGCTCAACGGCGTGATCGTGACGGTACTCAAGGTGAATGGCTTCATCGCCACGCTCGGCGTGGGGCTGATCCTCCAGGGCATCCTCAACACGAACTTCGAGGGCTCGGCGGGCAACGTCCCCTGGGCGTTCCAGCTGATCGGCGCCACCGGCGTCGGGCCCGTCCCGGTGTCGACGATCATCATGATCGTGCTCGCCGTGGTGGTCTGGGTGCTGCTGAACCGCACCCGCACCGGCGCGCACCTGTACGCCGTCGGCGGCGACCCGGAGATCGCACGGCTCAGCGGCGTGCGCACGCGGATGCCGCTGATCTGGGCGCACGTGCTGTGCTCCGTGTTCGCAGGGCTCGCCGGACTGCTGCTCGCGAGCCGCCTCGGCGTCGGGAGCCCGACCGTCGGGCAGCAGGGCGGCTATGCGCTGCTCTCGATCGCCGCGGTCGTGCTGGGCGGCACGCTGCTCCTCGGCGGCCGCGGCTCCATCTGGGGCACGATCGGCGGCGTCGCGATCCTCGCGGTGGTCGACAACGTGATGAGCGTGCTGCAGGTGAACCCGTTCCTGAAGGACGTGGTGCGCGGCGTGGTCATCGTCGCGGCGGTCGCGGTGTACAGCCGTCGCGCGATCGTGCGGCGTCGCCCGCGCTTCGGCGCCGGGGGCACGCGCACCGGGGGCGATGCGGCGGCCAGAGCCGCGGAGGCCGAGATGGCGGCGGCGGCGCGGGAGCTCGCGCCCAGTCCCGGCTCCACGACGGAAGGAACGCGCTCATGAAGGCCCTGCGCACCCTCGTCAGCCCGCGCGGCGCCGTGTTCCTGCTGCTGGTGGTGCTGCTCGTCGCGGTCACGATCCTCAACCCGAGCTTCGCCGAGCCGGGGCAGTTCATGCGGTTCCTGCAGCGGGTCGCACCCATCGCCATCGTCGCGATCGGGCAGTACTTCGTGATCATCGCCGGCGAGTTCGACCTGTCGCAGGGCTCGCTCATCACGGCGCAGGTCATCATCGCCGGCAACCTGGTGGGCCAGGACGACGCCCGCACCATCCCGGTGCTGCTGCTCATGGTGGTCTTCGCGGTGGCCGTCGGGCTCGTGAACGGCCTGATCACGACGCTGCTGAAGGTGCCGTCGTTCATCGTGACGCTCGGCATGATGCTCGCGCTGCTCGGCGGGGTGATGTGGTGGACAGGGGGAGCGGCCACCGGAAACCCCGCCGACAGCTTCCGCGAGATCGGACGTGGCGGCCTGCGCGACGTGCCGCTGCTGGACTTCATCCCGTGGGCGGTGCTGCTGCTGATCGTGTGGCTCGCGCTGGGCATCGTCCTCACGAAACGGCCGCTCGGCAAGACCCTCATCGCCATCGGCGACAACGCCAGGGCCGTGGACTACGCCGGTGCCCGCCGCGCCTGGGTCACCACGCGCGCGTTCGTGATCTCCTCGCTCTCGGCCACGCTGTCGGCCGTGCTGCTGGTCGGCTATGCGGGCGTGCACCCGTCGGTCGGCCGCGGCTACGAGTTCACCGCCATCACGGCGGTCGTGCTCGGCGGCGTCGTGCTCGGCGGTGGCCGGGGCTGGATCGTGGGCGCGGTCGCCGGGGCGTTCACGCTCGAGGCGCTGTTCATGCTCCTCAACATCGCGGGCGTGCCGTCCACGCTGCGCGACGCTGTGCAGGGCGTCATCATCATCGCTGCGGTGGCCTACTCCGCCGTCGCCTTCCGTGCCCGCCGCGCACGCGGCCCCCAACCCGCGGCGCCGGAGCCCGCGGCACCCGAACCCGCGGCGCCCGTGACCCACGGGGCCGCCACGACCTCACGCACCATCCACACAGAAACCAGAGGAGATTAGCAATGCGACGATCGATGAAGATCGCCACCGCCGGGGTGGCCCTCTTCGGCCTCATCGCGCTCGCCGGGTGCACGACCGACCCGTCCGTGGCGCCGGCGGAGTCGGAGAACCCCGAGCAGGCGGCGGAGACGACCGAGTGGTTCGACCAGGAGCTGTTCGACAAGCAGGACGAGGAGCGCGGCGTGGAACCCCAGGGTCCCGCCGACGAGCCCTACCTGCAGCACATCAACGCCGAGATGGTCGACACGTCCGAGTTCGCCAGCGCCGGGGCCAAGAAGGCCTGCTTCGCGAACGCCTCGATCTCCAACCCGTGGCGGCAGACGGGCTGGATCACCATGAACGAGCAGCTCAAGGCGCTGCAGGAGGCCGGGGCGATCAGCGAGATGGAGACGCGCGACGCGCAGGACTCCGATGACACGCAGATCGCCGACATCGACTACTTCATCTCGGAGGGGAACTGCGACGTGTTCCTCATCTCGCCGAACAGCACGGCGGCCATGACGCCCGCCGTCGACCGGGCGTGCGAGACCGGGAAGCCCGTGGTGGTGTTCGACCGCGGTGTGAACACCGACTGCCCCGTCACCTTCATCCACCCCATCGGCGGCTTCGCCTGGGGCATCGACACGGCCGAGTTCCTGATCGACAACCTGGAGGAGGGCGACAAGGTCGTGGCCCTGCGCATCCTCCCCGGCGTCGACGTGCTGGAGCACCGCTGGGCCGGTGCCGAGAAGCTGTTCGACGAGGCGGGCATCGAGGCCGTGGACTACTTCACGGGCGCCGACCCGGCGGAGATCAAGAGCATCATCAGCGACGAGCTCGCCAAGGGCGACGTCGACGGCATCTGGATGGACGCCGGTGACGGCGCCGTCGCGGCCATCGAGGCGTTCGAGGACGCCGGCGCGGACTACCCGGTCATGACCGGTGAGGACGAGATGAGCTTCCTGCGCAAGTGGAAGGACACGGGCCTCACCGGCCTCGCCCCGGTGTACTCGAACTTCCAGTGGCGCACCCCGCTGCTCGCGGCGCAGATGATCTTCGCCGGCCAGGAGGTGCCGAAGGAGTGGGTGCTGCCGCAGAAGCCCATCACCGAGGCGGAGCTGGACGACTACCTGGCGGCGAACGAGGGCATGCCCGACGGCCACTACGCCAAGTTCGGCGGGGAGAACCTCCCCGGGTACCCGACGGTGTGGCAGGAGCGGCAGATCCCGTAACCGCCTGCGCTCCCGCCCTTCCGCTCCGTGTCACCGGGGTGGGAGGGTGGGAGCGACTCCCTGATCGAAGGACAACGATGCCCCGCACGATCGCCGTCAACACCTGGGTGTGGACGTCTCCGCTCACCGACGAGACGCTGGAGCCGCTCGCGCACACCGCCGCACGGATGGGCTACGACGCCCTGGAACTGCCGCTGGAGAACCCCGGCGACTGGGACCCCGTGCGGGCGCGTGCCGTGCTGGACGGCCTCGGGATGGGCGCGGTCCTGGTCGGCGCGATGGGGCAGGGGCGGTCGCTCGTGGCACGCGCGGGCGACGTGCCGGCGACGCAGGACTACCTGCGCGCCTGCCTCGACGCGGCCGCGATCCTCCGTTCCCCGGTCGTGGCCGGTCCGTTCTACGCGCCCACCGGGGCGACCTGGCGGATGGACGCGGAGGAGCGCACCGCGGTCGTGGCCGAGCTGCGGGAGAACCTGGCGCCCCTGGCGGACGAGGCGGCGGCCGCCGGGCTCATCCTCGCCGTCGAGCCCCTCAACCGGTATGAGACGAGCGTGCTCAACACGGTCGCGCAGAGCCTCGACGCGCTCGAGCCGCTGCTGGGCGCGGGCGTGGGGCTCGCCCTCGACACGTACCACCTCAACATCGAGGAGAAGCGGCCGGCCGACGCGATCAGGGCCGCGGGATCCGCGATCGCCCACGTGCAGGTGTGCGGCAGCGACCGCGGGGCGGTGGGCGACGACCACACCGACTGGCCGGGCATCCTCGCGGCGCTCGACGACGCGGGCTACCGCGGGGTGCTCGGGCTGGAGAGCTTCACCGGCGAGAACGCGACGATCGCGGTCGCGGCGTCGGTGTGGCGCCCGCTCGCTGCGAGCCAGGACGAGCTCGCCGCGCGCAGCATCGCCCATCTCCGCGCCCTCGGGGCCTGACCCCGCGACCCCGACCCCCGTACCCCGACCCCCGTACCCGCGACCAAGGAGGATCCATGAGCACTCGTCCGGTCACCCTGTTCACCGGCCAGTGGGCCGACCTGCCGTTCGAGGAGGTAGCCCGGCTCGCCGCCGAGTGGGGCTACGACGGGCTGGAGGTCGCGGCATCGGGGGACCACCTCGACCTGCGCCGCGCCGACGAGGACGACGCCTACCTCGCCTCGCGCCGCGAGATCCTCGACCGACACGGCCTGCGGCTCTTCGCGATCTCGAACCACCTGGCGGGCCAGGCCGTGTGCGACGCCCCGATCGACTTCCGCCATCAGGGCATCCTGCGCCCGTACGTGTGGGGCGACGGCGAGGCCGAAGGGGTGCGGCAGCGAGCGGCCGAGGACATGACGCGCGCCGCCCGGGTCGCCCGCAAGCTCGGGGTCGACACGGTCGTGGGCTTCACCGGCTCGTCCATCTGGCCCTACGTGGCGATGTTCCCGCCCGTGCCCGCCGCCGTGATCGAGCAGGGGTTCCAGGACTTCGCCGACCGCTGGAACCCGATCCTCGACGTGTTCGACGGCGAGGGCGTGCGGTTCGCGCACGAGGTGCACCCGGGTGAGATCGCCTACGACTACTGGTCGAGCGTGCGTGCGCTCGACGCGATCGACCACCGCGAGGCGTTCGGGTTCAACTGGGACCCCTCGCACATGATGTGGCAGAACATCGACCCGGTCGGGTTCATCGTCGACTTCGCCGACCGCATCTACCACGTGGACTGCAAGGACACCCGGATGCGTCCGCACAACGGCCGGGCGGGCGTGCTCGGGTCGCACCTGCCGTGGGGCGACCCGCGGCGCGGCTGGGACTTCGTGTCGACCGGTCACGGTGACGTGCCGTGGGAGGACGCCTTCCGGGCACTCGACGCGATCGGCTACGACGGCCCGATCTCGATCGAGTGGGAGGACGCCGGCATGGACCGGCTCCACGGTGCCCCCGAAGCGCTCGGCTTCGTGCGGTCGCTGCTGTGGCCGCCGCCCGAGGCCGCGTTCGACGCCGCCTTCAGCAACCAGTAGGGGCCGGACCTCGGCCTGGATGGGCCAGGCCCCGCGCAGGCGGATGGGCCAGGCCCCGCGCAGGCGGGTGGATCAGGGCTCGCGCAGGCGGGGGGATCAGGGCTCGCGCAGGCGGACGAGGCGCTCGTGCCCCGTCTCCTCGAGCTCGGCGATGTCGTCGCGCGACTTCAGGAAGTCGGAGAACGACCGGTAGCCGAGCGCCTTCTCGCTGAAGGACGGGTCCATGCGGCGCATGTGCGTCTTGACCGCTGAGCTGTGCAGCCACTCGTCGGCATCGGCCTTGTCGTGCCCGAGGCGCAGCGCCCGCTCCAGCAGACGCGTGGCCTCGCCCTGGTCGTCGATCTTCTCCTCGACCTTGGGCTCCTCGGTCTTCGCGGCCTTGGCCTTCGCGCGCGTCTTGGGCGCCGCCTTCGGCTTGGTCGCGGTGTCCGCCGGTGGGGCCGCGAGTTCCGCCGGGGCTTCCGCGGGCGTGCGGTTCACGCTCTTCGCCGGGCGGGCGACACCGGGCAGCGAGTCGTACGACTCGAACTCGTCGCACGCGGCGGCGAGCGACTTCGCGGTGGAGCCGGCCACGCCGACCCCGATCACGTAGCGGCCGAGGCGCTTGCAGCGCTGCGCGAGCGGCACGTAGTCGCTGTCGCCCGCCACGATCACCACGTGGGTGAGGTCGGGCAGGCGGAACATGTCCTCCACCGCGTCGACCGCGAGCCGGATGTCGGCGCCGTTCTTGGCGTACGCGGCGGCCGGGAACAGCTGCACCAGGTCGACCGCACGGGCCACGAGCTGCGAGCGGTACTCGGCGTTCACGGGCGACGACCAGTCGGCGTAGGCCCTGGTGAGCACGAGGGTGCCGAACGAGGCGGCGTAGTCGATGATGGCGCCGACCTCGATCATCGCCCTGTTCAACCGCTCGGCGACCTCGGGGTCGTTCGGGTTCTCGGTGATGCGCTGGCGGTCCTTGCCGTACGAGTTGCGGCCGTGGACGCGGTCGTACCAGGAGATGACGATGTTGTCGAAGTCGAGGTAGACCGCGACACGGGCGTCGGGGGTCTCAGCCACGGTGGTCCTCCTCGCCGGGGTAGCGGACGCCGATCTGGGCGCGGATCTCGTCGAGCGCCCCCATGATCGCGACGCTCTCGGCGATCGGGAGGATGTCGCCGGCGAGGTTCCCCTCGGCCACGAGACGCTCCGCCGCGATCGCCTCGAACTGCATCCCGCGCCCGGTGATGTCGGTCACGTACTCCTCCGCGACCGTGCCGTCGGGCAGCACCAGACGGAACGTGGTGGGCGCGTACCAGACGCGATCGATGTCGATGCGGGCGGCGGTGCCCACGATGCTCGCCGCGTTGGGGCCCGCGCCGCGCGAGGACGACAGGCTGGTCGACACTGCGCCGCCCTCGTGCGTCATGACCGTGGCGACCTCGGAGTCGGCGCCCGTCTCGACCAGGCGGCCCACCGCGCGGATGCTGGTGGGGGCACCCAGGATGTCCCAGATGAACGAGATCGGGTAGATGCCGAGGTCGAGCAGCGCGCCGCCGCCCAGCTCCAGCGCGTTCAGGCGGTGCGCCGGGTCGGTCGGCAGGAGCTGCGTGTGGTCGGCGCTCACGGTGCGGATCTCGCCCAGCGCCCCCTCGGCGATCAGCTCGCGGATGCGCACCATGTGCGGCAGATACCTGGTCCACATGGCCTCGGTGACCAGCAGGCCGCGCTCGGCGGCGAGCGCCTGCAGGTCGGCGGCCTCGGTCTGGTTCAGCGTGAACGCCTTCTCGACCAGCACGTGCTTGCCGTGCTCCAGGGCGAGCCGGGCGTTCTCGTGGTGCATCGGATGGGGTGTGGAGACGTAGATGATGTCGACGTCGGGATCCGCCACGAGCGCCTCGTACGAGGCGTGCGCGTGCGGGATGTCGAACCGCGCGGCGAACGCGTCGGCGGACTCCTGCGAGCGCGAGCCGACCGCGACCAGGTCGAGGCCCGCCGTGCGCAGGTCGGAAGCGAAGGCGCCGGCGATGCCGCCGGTCGCGAGGATTCCCCAACGAAGACCAGTCATCCTCTCAGCGTAGAGGGTGGGGTGGACATGTCGCCGTGTGACGTCGCGTGACCCCCGGCTTCCGCGCCGTGGTCGCCGCCGTCCCGCGCTCCTAGCGTGACGGCATGACCGAACCCCTCGTGATCGGCGCCATGGTGCGCACGCTCGGTGCCTACCCGTCCGGCTGGCGTCACCCCGGAGCACACCGCGACCCCGCACGCGACGCCGAGGTCCTGCGGCGCATCGCCGCGGCGGGCGAGGAGGCCGGGCTCGACTACCTGTTCTTCGGCGACTGGCTCGCGACGGGCCCCGACCTGGAGTTCCGCGACCCGTACCTGCTCGCGCGCATCGACCCGGTCAGCGCCGTGCTGTTCCTGGCCGGCCTCACCTCGCGCATCGGGCTCATCGCGACCGTCAACACGACCTACGCGGATCCGTACACGACCGCGCGGTCGCTGGCGTCGCTCGACGTGCTCTCGGGCGGACGCGCCGGGGTGAACCTGGTCACCGGGGCCGAGCCGCGCGCGGCGGGCAACCACGGACGCGAGGCGCACGCCGACAACGAGACCCGCTACGACCGGGCGGAGGAGTTCGTCACGGCGCTGCGCCGGCTCTGGGACTCGTGGGACGCCGACGCCTGGATCGCCGACGCCGAACGCGGGGTGCTGATCGACGCCGACCGGCTGCGCGCCGCGAACCTGGAGGGCGCGCACGTGCGCGTGACGGGACCGCTCAACGTCGCACGACCGCCGCAGGGGCGCATCCCGGTGGTGCACGCCGGCACGTCGCCGCGGTCGCGTGCGCTCGCCGCGACCGCGGCCGACCTCGCCCTCATCGCCTCGCCGACCCTGGCCGACGCGGTCGCCACGCGGCGGGGGCTGCGGGAGATCGCGGCGGAGGCCGGGCGCTCGCCGGAGGAACTGCGGGTGATCGCGCCCGTGCTGCCCGTGGTCGCCGAGACGCACGCCGAGGCGCAGCGCATCGTGGCGCGGTTGCTCGCGCTCGTGCCGCTCGCGGAGGGGCATCAGGTCGAGCGCCCCGGTTTCCCGGCGAACCGCACGGTCGCGGCGCTCGCGGACGCCCTCGACGTGCCGGGGGACGACCCCCTGCGCGACGCGGCCTTCGACGCCCCCGTCGCTCCCGCCGAGGCGCTGCGCCTCGGCGGACGAGGGGCCGCCCTGATCGAGCGCGTGGCCCACCTCGCGGGTCTCGGCATCGGCGCCGACGCAGCCCTCACCTGGCGGCATCTGGTCGCCGCGCACGCCGTGCCCGCCGCGTTCGTGGTCGGTGACGCCGCCGCGGTCGCCGACCACTTCGAGACGTGGCGCGACGCGGGAGCGGCCGACGGGTTCAACGTGCTCTCGGCGTTCCAGCCCGCGCAGTTCGAGGCGTTCACGCACCTGGCGGCGCCCGAGCTGCGGCGACGCGGACTGCTGCGCGAGCACGGCGACGGCGCGATCACGCTGCGCGACCGCCTGCGTGTGACGTCGCGTGTCGATGCGTGACCGCGGGTGTCGCCGGGCGACCTTCCGCGTCCGCCGCCCGGCGCGCACCGCCCGCCGCTTCCTAGCGTGAACCCCACGCCGCACCCGTACCCACCTGCACCCACCCGCACCCCCGAGGAGTCCTCCGCATGAACCGCCGCCTGATCCGCACCGCCGCCGTCGCGCTGCCCCTCGTCCTGGCCGGGAGCCTCGCCGCGTGCGCGACCTCCGCCGCCCCCGCCGGCACACCGACCGACGCCGGGGCCCCTGTCACGGGCGGCACGCTCACGTACCTGGAGCACCAGGCCTACACGAACCTGTACCCGCCGCAGGCCGGCTTCTACCCGAACGGCGGCATCGTCAACAACATCGCCGCCCGGCTCACGTGGCAGAACCCGGAGACGCTCGAGATCGAGCCGTGGGTCGCCGCGGACTGGACCGTGAACGACGACGCCACCGAGTACACGTTCGACCTGAACCCCGGCGTCACCTTCTCGGACGGCACGCCCCTCGACGCCGCCGCCGTCGCGAAGAACTTCGACACCTACGGCCTGGGCGACGCCGACCGCGGGCTCACCGTGTCCGAGGCGATCAACAACTACGCCGGCAGCGAGGTGGTCGACGAGGACACCGTCACGTTCCGCTTCTCCGCCCCGTCGCCCGGGTTCCTGCAGGCCACGTCCACCATCAACTCCGGCCTGCTGTCACCCGATACGCTCGACGGCACGATCGAGGACTTCGGCGCGGGCAATGCGGCCGACATCGTCGGCTCCGGTCCGTTCACCGTCACCGACGAGAAGCTCGGCACGGAGTACACCCTCGCCGCGCGCGACGACTACGCCTGGGGTCCGGAGAGCGCCGACAACGACGGCCGCCCGTACCTCGACGCCGTGCACGTGCTGATCACCCCGGAGGACTCCGTGCGCATCGGCTCGCTGCTCGCGGGGCAGGCCGACTACGTGCGCTACGTGCAGGCGTTCGACGAGGACCGTGTGGAGGGCGCCGGCTTCACGCTCTACGCCCCGCAGACCCGCGGCGTGAACAACTCGATCGCCCTGCGGCCGGACAACCCGCTGCTCTCCGACATCCGCGTGCGCCAGGCGATCATCGCGGCCGTGAACGCGCAGGAGGTGGTCGACACGCTCTTCACCGAGAACTACCCGGTGGCGACGTCGGTGCTGTCCTCCCAGGCGGTCGGCTACAAGGACGAGTCGGAGCACTACACCTTCGACCCCGACCGGGCCGAGGAACTGCTCGACGAGGCCGGCTGGACGCCCGCAGGCGACGGCATCAGGGAGAAGGACGGCGAGCGCCTCGCGATCACGGTCTACGAGGCGAAGCCGCAGCCGCTGTCGAAGCAGACGCTGGAGCTGATCGCCCAGCAGCTCGCGAAGGTCGGCGTCGAGCTGACCGTGAAGCCCGGCGATGCCGGCACCTATGCCGAGGACACGCGAGACCCGCTGAAGACCGGGTTCTATCACTCGATGGTCGGACGCGCCGACCTCGACGTGATCAAGAGCCAGTACTTCACGAAGAACCGCGACGTGCTGATCTCGCAGGACGCGACGCTCGACGAGCTGCTGCTCGCCGTGGCCTCCGAGCCCGACGCCGACGCGCGCATCGCCGCGTCGCAGGCCGTGCAGGACTACATCGCCGAGCAGGCCTACGTGATCCCGCTGTTCGAGGAGCCGCAGGTCTACGGTGCCGCGACGTACGTGCACGGCGTGGCGTTCGAGTCGGTCGGGCGCCCCACGTTCTCCGGCGTCTGGCTCGCGGAGCACTGAGGGCGACGGTGACGCGATGAGCTTCGTCCTCCGACGAGCCGGGCAGGCCGCGATCGTGCTGGTCGCGGCCTTCACGGCCACCTTCTTCCTGCTGCAGCTCCTGCCGGGCGACGCGATCCTGATCAAGTTCTCCGACCCGAGCCTCGGGCTCTCGCCGGAGCAGCTCGACGGGATCCGCGCGACCTATGGCGCCGACCTGCCGTGGTGGGAGCAGTACGCGCACGCCGGGCTCGGCTTCCTCGCCGGCGACTTCGGCTACTCGACGCAGTTCGGCACCCCGGTGCGCACGATGCTGGCCGAGGCGCTGCCCGCCACCTTGCTGCTCGCGTCGCTCGGGCTCGCGGTGGCGCTCGTGCTGGCCGTGCTGATCGCCGGGCTGTCGTCGCTGGCGCCGTTCGCGTGGCTGCGCACGGGACTGCGCCAGGTGCCTGGCCTCTTCGTCGCGGTGCCGGTGTTCTGGCTCGGGATCCTGCTCATCCAGGTGTTTTCGTTCGGCCTCGGCTGGGTGCCGATCGTGGGAGCCGACCCGGTGAGCGGTCTCGTGCTGCCCGTGCTCACCCTGGCCGTGCCGATCTCCGCGCCCCTCGCCCAGGTGCTGGTGCGGGCGATCGACCAGGTGCAGGCGCAGCCGTTCGTGACGGTGCTGCGGGCGAAGGGCGCACCGCCGGCGTGGGTGCTCACGCGCTCGGTCGCGCGCAACGCGGCGGTGCCGACGCTCACGATCGCGGGCGTGCTGTTCGGTGAGCTCGTGGGCGGCGCCGTCGTGACGGAGACCGTGTTCGGCCGGACCGGGATCGGACGCCTCACGGAGCAGGCCGTCGCGAACCAGGACATCCCGGTGCTGCAGGGGGTGGTGCTGCTGTCGGCACTCGGCTTCGTGCTCATCAGCTTCGCGGTCGACCTCGCCACGCCGCTCATCGACCCGCGGCAGCGCACCTCCGCCCGCCGCGGTCGCCCCGAACCCCGCCGGACGCTGCAGGAGGCCACCGCATGACCGCGCCCGTGATCGCCGAGACCGCGGACGCCGTCTCCGCGACCCCCTCGGCCCCCGCCCCCGCCGCGACCCCGCGGCGCCGTCGCGGCCTGCGTCGCCGCCCGTGGGGGCTCTACCTGGCCGTCGCCGCGGTGGCGCTCGCGGTGCTCTGGGCGCTGATCCCCGGGGTGTTCGCGCCGGGCGACCCGCTCACGGGCGTGCCGGCCGACAAGCTGCTGCCACCGAGCGCCGCGCACTGGTTCGGCACGGACACGCTCGGCCGCGACCTGTTCGGCCGGGTCGTGCACGGCGCGGTGCACTCGCTCTCCGGCGCGCTGATCGCGGTGACGGTCGGCCTCGCCCTGGGCACGGTGCTCGGTGCGATCGCCGGATCGGTCGGCGGGATCGTGGACGACGTGCTGATGCGCATCGTCGACGTGCTCCTGGCGATCCCCGGCCTGCTGCTGTCGCTGTCGGTGATCATCCTGCTCGGGTTCGGCACCGTCAACGCGGCCATCGCGGTGGGACTCGGCAGCGTCGCGGCGTTCGCGCGCCTGATGCGCGCCGAGGTCGCGCGGGTGCGGCGCACCGAGTACGTCGAGGCGGCGTTCGGCAGTGGCGGGACGTTCGTCGCCGTGCTGCGCCGCCACGTGCTGCCCAACTCGCTCACCCCGATCGTCGCGCTCGCCGCGCTCCAGTTCGGCACCGCGATCCTCGCCATCTCCACGCTCGGGTTCCTCGGCTACGGCGCTCCGCCGCCCACGCCCGAGTGGGGCCTGCTGATCGCCGAGGGGCGCAACTACATCGCGACGGCCTGGTGGCTCACCGCCCTCCCCGGCCTCGTCGTGGTCGCGGTGGTGCTCAGCGCCAACCGCATCAGCCATCGCCTCGGAAGGGGAGTGCGATGAGTGTTACCCGCCACCGCCTCGGAAGGGGAGTGCGATGAGTGCGGGCCCCGTCCTCGCCGCCACCGACCTCACGGTGTCGTATGGCGACCGCGAGGTCGTGCACGGCATCTCGTTCGACATCGCCGAGGGCGAGACGCTCGCGCTCGTCGGCGAGTCCGGGTCGGGCAAGTCCACCACGGCGCACGCGCTGCTGGGGCTGCTGCCGGAGGGTGGCCGCGTCGACGCGGGGCGCGTTCTCCTCGGCGAGCTCGACATCGCCGGCTGGAGCGACCGCGCCCTGCGCAGCATCCGCGGCCCCGAGATCGGGCTCGTGCCGCAGGACCCCACCACCTCGCTCGACCCCGTGCGCCCGGTCGGGGTGCAGGTGGAGGAGATCCTGCGCCTGCACGGGCACCGGGACCGGAGGTCGCGCAGGGCCAGGGCGATCGAGCTGCTCGACCGCGTGGGCATCGACGACCCGGGGCTGCGCGCACGGCAGTACCCGCACGAGCTCTCCGGCGGCATGCGGCAGCGGGTGCTGATCGCGACCGCGGTGGCGCTGCGCCCGCGGCTGCTGATCGCGGACGAGCCCACCAGCGCGCTCGACGCCACGGTGCAGCGCACGGTGCTCGACCTTCTCGACGAGCTCCAGCGCGAGGAGGGCACGAGCATCCTGCTGGTGACGCACGACCTGGGGGTCGCGGCCGACCGTGCCGCGCGGCTCGTGGTGCTCAAGGACGGCCGCATCGTCGAGCAGGGGGCGAGCGACGCGGTGCTCGCGGCGCCGCGGGAGCCGTACACGCGGCAGCTGCTCGCCGACGCGCCCGCCTTCGCGACCGGGTTCCGCCGGCCGGACGCACCGCCGTTCCTGCGGGATGCGGCCGCGGTCGCCGCCGAGAACCCCTACGCGATCGTCGCCGAGGGGCTCGTGAAGGAGTTCCGCGTGGCGGGTCGCGAGCGGTTCCGCGCGGTGGACGACGTGTCGTTCCGCGTGCGCCGCGCCACCACGCACGCGCTCGTGGGGGAGTCGGGCTCGGGCAAGACCACCACGGCACGACTCGTCACCCGGTTCCACCGCCCTGATGCCGGATCGATCGAGGTCGCCGGGGCCGACGTGACGGCCGCGACGGGGGCGCCGCTGCGCGCGCTGCGCCGGCGCATCCAGCTCGTGTACCAGAACCCGTTCGCGTCGCTCGATCCGCGGCAGCACGTCGTCGACATCGTCGCGGAGCCCCTGCAGAACTTCCGCGTCGGCGGCAGGGCCGAACGGCGGGAGCGCGCACTCGCACTGCTCGACCGGGTGGCGCTGCCGGCCGACGTCGCCCGCCGCACCCCGCGGGAGCTGTCGGGCGGGCAGCGGCAGCGCGTCGCGATCGCCCGTGCCCTCGCGATCGACCCGGAGATCGTGGTGCTCGACGAGGCGGTGTCCGCGCTCGACGTGACGGTGCAGGCCCGCATCCTCGAGCTGCTCACCTCGCTGCAGGCCGAGCTCGGGCTCACCTACCTCTTCATCTCGCACGACCTCGCGGTGGTGCGGCGCATCAGTCACACGGTGTCGGTCATGCGCCGCGGCCGTGTGGTGGAGGAGGGCCGGACCGAGGAGCTGTTCCACGACCCGCAGCACGAGTACACCAGGGAGCTGCTCGCCGCCGTGCCCGGCGTCGGCGACGCTCCCCAGAGCCGAGAGGTCCTCGCATGACCGCACCAGCCGCCGCACCCACCGTGGCGTTCTTCACCCGTCTGCTCGACGATGCGTCGCCCGCCGATCGCTACGCGCTGGCCACGGCGCAGCTCCAGCACGCGGAGCGGCACGGCATCGGTCGTGCGTGGGTCGCGCAGCATCACTTCCGCGCCGCGGAGGGCGGGCTGCCGTCGCCGCTCGTGTTCCTGGCGCACGCCGCGGCGCATACGAACCGCCTCCGGCTCGGCACCGGGGTGATCACGCTGCCACTGGAAGACCCGGTGCGCGTGGCGGAGGACGCGGTGGTCGCCGACCTGCTCTCCGGCGGGCGTCTCGATCTCGGGCTCGGCAGCGGGGGCACGCCCTCGTCGTTCGTGCCGTTCGGGGAGGATGCGCGCGACAAGGCCGCCACGTACGACCGCAAGCTGCGCGTGCTGCTCGACGCGCTCGCGGGCGAGGACGTCGGCGGCGACAACACCCTGTACCCCGACCCGGGCGACCTCGCCTCGCGCGTCTGGCAGGCGACGTTCTCGGCCGCGGGCGGGCGCCGCGCGGGTGTGCACGGCCACGGGCTGCTGCTCTCGCGCACGCAGCCGCGCACGGCCGAGCGCCTCCGCGCGCCGCTGTCGGAGCTGCAGGACCCCATCATCGACGCCTACCTCGACGCGCTGCCGGCCGGCGTCACGCCGCGCATCACGGCCTCGCGCACCGTGTTCGTGGCGGATGGCAGGGCCGAGGCGCTGCGGTTCGCGGAGGTCGGGCTGCGGCGCGCCGCGGAGGGCTTCCGCCGCCAGGGGCAGACGATCCCGGGCGACGACCTCGACGACCTGATCGCCGCGCTCGACACCCACCTGGGCACGCCGGAGGAGGTGGCCGCCTCGCTCGCGGACGACGCGACGCTGTCCCGCGCGACCGAGGTCGCGATCCAGGTGCACTCGGTCGACGCGCCCCACGAGCACGTGCTGCGCTCGATCGAGCTGTTCGCCGCCGAGGTCGCCCCGGCACTCGGCTACGCCCTCACCCCGTCCCCCGCGGACACGACCCTCAAGGAGAACGCATGACCGACGACATCGTCGACCGCATCGCGGAGGTGACGCCGGGGCTCGACGCGCTGCGGCGGCGCCGTCCGATCACGCGCGAGCAGCTGCAGGCGAGCTTCGACGCGCTGTTCCGCCCCGTCTCGGTGCAGCACGCGTCCCAGGCCGAGCGCGAGCTGATCGCGGCCTTCGCGACCGGACTCGCCGGCGCCGACGACCCCACCGCGCTGTTCTACGCCGACCGGGCGGAGGCCGCCGATCCCGAGCGCGCCGCGGTGGTTAGGGCCGAGCTGGCCGGGGCCGCCGCCACCGGTCCGTTCGGCGCGTACACCGAGGCCGGGCTCCAGGGGGAGAGCACCGACGGGCTGAGGTATGCGCCGGACGCCACCGCCACGGACGCTCTGGGCGGGCGAATGGCCGCCGCGCTCGCCCACGCGCACCTGCTGGTGCTGCGGCCGCGCGAGGCCTCGGCCGCCGACCTGGGCCGCCTGCTCGACGCGGGGTGGACGCCCGACGGCATCGTCACGGTGTCGCAGCTCGTGTCGTTCCTGGCGTTCCAGCAGCGCGTCGTGACCGGGCTCCGCGTGCTCGCCGCCGCCGGACTCGCGACCGCCACCACCGCCGCCACCACCGCCACGACCGTGCCCACCGCCGCGTCCACCGAGGAGGAGGCCGCATGACCACCGCCGACGCCACCGCTGCCACCGAGCCCGACACCACCGACACCACCGATCCCGACACCACCACCGAGCCCGACACCACCGACACCACCGACACCGCCGACACCGTGCTCCGACACGACGACGCCCCGCACCCGCACGGGTTCACGCGCGCCGAGGTCGGGTGGACGCCGCACCTGCCCCCGCTCGCGGAGGACGAGCTGACCGAGCGGCACTATGACGGCCTGGTCGACACCGCTCGCGCCAAGAACGACTACTTCCGTCTGCTCGCGCGCGACCCCGAGGTGCTCCGGGCGCGCACCCTGGTCGACAAGGACATCTTCTACAACGTCGCCGACGGACTGCCCAGGGCCGATCGTGAGCTGGCGGCCACCGCGGCCTCGCGGCGCAACGGCTGCGTGTTCTGCGCCTCGGTGCACTCGCGCTTCGCGGCGCATCACAGCAAGCGGCCGGACGACGTGGACCGGCTGCTCGACGAGGGCGTGTCCGCCCACCTCGGCGAGCGGTGGAACGCGATCGTCGCGGCCTCCGTCGCGCTGACCGAGACGCCCAGCGCGTTCGGGCCCGACCACATCGCGCTCCTGCGATCCGCGGGGCTCGACGACGGCGAGATCGCCGACGTGGTGCACGGCGCCGCGTTCTTCAACTGGGCGAACCGGCTGATGCTGTCGCTCGGTCGACCCGTGGCTCCGGCCTGAGCCGGACGGCCCCGGCTCCGGCACCAGGGTGATGGCTACGGCACCAGGATGATCTTGCCGGAGGCGGCGCCGGATTCCATGAGCTCATGGGCCCGGGCCGCCTCGGCGAGCGGGAGCTCCGGGCCGAGCTCGATCGTGAAGTCGCCCGATGCGAGCAGCTCGACGGTCTTCTCCAGGGCTTCGGCGCGCCAGGCGAGCTCCTGCTCCGTGAGCGGGACGGGGGAGCCGCCCGAGAACGCGCGGATGCCGAAGTCGGCCGCGTCGGGGCCGCGCACGATCGTGGCGATGCGGTCGCGGTCGGGCACCAGGGCGAGCGAGGTCTCGATGGCCTCGTCCGTGCCCGCGCAGTCGAGCGCCACCGTGACGGGCGACGGAGCGGCCGCGCGCACGCGGTCGAGCAGGCCGTCTCCGTATGCGACGGGGAGGGCACCGAGCTCGCGCAGCTGCTCGTGCCGGGCGGGGCTCGCGGTGGCGATCACGGTCGCGCCGCCGGCCACCGCGAACTGCACCGCCGCCTGACCCACCGAGCCGGAGCCGCCGTGCACCAGGAGCACGTCGCCCGCGGTCACGCCGAGCGAGCGCAGCGCCTGATACGCGGTGCCGGCGGGGATGCCGATCGCGGCGCCCTCGGCCGCGGTCACCGCGTCGGGGAGCTTCACCAGCTTGTCGGCCTCGACCGCGAGCGCCGAGGCGTACGTGCCGACCGTGTCACGGATCGCGACGCGGTCGCCCACCTCCAGCCCGTCGACGCCCTCGCCGAGCACCTCCACCACGCCCGCGCCGTCGAAGCCGACGCCCCGCGGTTCGGTGATCGGCGGTGACGGACGCTTGCCGCTGCGCAGCTTCGCGTCGATGGGGTTCGCGCCGGCGGCCTCGATGCGCACCACGGCCTCGCCGCGCACGGCGACGGGATCGGGCACCTCCATCAGGTGCAGGACATCGGGGGAGCCGAACTCGGTGTAGACGATCGCGCTGGCCATGTCCCCAGGCTACCCGGGGAGGACACCGTCAGCGCCCGGACAGGATCAGCGCCCGGACCGGATCAGCGCCGGGGCAGGATCAGCGCCGGGACAGGATCAGCGCCCGGTCAGGATCACCGCCCGGGGAGGACACGGTCAGCGCCCGGACAGGATCACCGCCCGGGGAGGACACCGTCAGCGCCGGGGCAGGATCAGCGCCCGGACAGCGCCTTCATGATCCGCTGCGGCGAGACCGGCTGCGCGGTGCCGAGGCGCTGCGCGAACACGCTCACGCGGTACTCCTCCAGCAGCCACCGCACCTCCACCAGCGTCGGCGGCGCGTCGGGCGGCAGCGGGATCGTGCCGCCCGCCTCGGTGAACGCGGTCGCCATGCGCTCGAACTCGGTCAGCCGCGCCCGGTCCTTGCCCGGCTCGTTCGCCAGCGTCTTCAGGCGGTCGAGCATGCCGTCGAGGTAGCGGGGGTAGTGCGCGAGCCGGTCGATGCCCGCCGCCGACACGAACCCGGGGTGCAGCAGACCGCTCAGCTGCGTGCGGATGTCGTTCAGCGGTCCGAGCAGCGCCAGGGAGTTCTGCGCCTTGATGCCCCGCTCGACCTCGCGCGCCTTGACCAGGATCCGCGCCACCAGGGACACGGCGGCGAACAGCTCGTCCACGAGCACCGCCGACACCGCCTCCCGGACGCGGGCGAACTCGGCCTCCGTGCGCACGATGCCGCGACCGGCGCCGTCCGGCCCGCCCGTCGACGCGTCGATCACGCGGCGGGCGACCGCGGCCCTGGCGTCTTCGATCAGCGCCGCGGCGGAGGGATACGGCGACGCCGCGAGCGCCAGCTTCTCCTGGCTCGTCAGATGCTCCTGCACGTACGACGACGGCGAGGGCACCGTGAGCAGCACCAGCCGGAGCACGCCGTCCCTGGTCGCGGTCGCGGCGGCCTCCGCGGTCGCCTCCACGCGTACGGAGACGCTCTTGCCCGCGTCGACGATCGCCGGGTAGCCGCGCACGACGCCGCCGGCGACCCGGGTGTCGAGCACCTCGGGCAGGTCGCCGAAGGTCCACGCGGTCAGCCCGGTCTGCTCCACCGGGGCGGCCGCGACGCGCTCGGCGCCCGCCGCGGTCGGGCTCGCGCGTCGTGACGGCGCCGCGATGGAGCGGGCGACGCTGCTGCGGGCGCGGTCCGACAGCTCGGTCTGCAGTGCCCGGAGGTCGCGCCCCGAGCCGACCACGCGGCCGCGTTCGTCCACGGCGCGGAAGTTCATGCGCAGGTGCGCGGGCACGCGGTCGTCCTCGAAGTCCGCGGCCGACACGAGCTGGTTCGCGAGAGGCTGGATGAGGCGGGCCAGTGCCTCCTTGAGCGTGCGCGGGGGAAGGCCCTCGTGCGACTCCGGGCCCTGGTCGGCCAGCTCGGCGCCGAACTTCTCCGCCCAGTCGGCGGCGGGCACCACGTGGCGGCGGATGGCCTTGGGCAGCGCGCGCAGCAGTCCCGTGACGAGCTCGGCGCGCAGACCCGGCACCTGCCAGTCGAAGCCGCGGTCCTCGATCTGCGCGAGCAGCGGCAGGGGCAGCACCACGCTCACGCCATCGTCGGGGGCTCCGGGCTCGAAGCGGTAGGCGAGCCCCAGCACCTGGTCGCCCTGCGTCCACCGCGTGGGGAACTCGCGCTGGTCGGCGCGGTCGGCCTCGTCGACCAGGTCGCTCTCGCGCATCACGAGCAGCTTCGGCGCGGTCGTGAGCGCCTCGCGCCACCACTTCTCGAACGAGCGCACATCGAACACGTCGGCGGGGATGCGCTCGTCGTAGAAGCGGAACACGGCCTCGTCGCCGGCGAGGATGTCGCGGCGGCGCTCCCGCTCCTCCAGCTTCTCCAGGCGGCGGCGCAGCTCGGCGTTGCTGCGCCAGAACGCGCTCACCCGCTTGTCGATGCGCGACGGATCCCACTCGCCCTCCACGAGCGCGTGCCGCACGAACAGCTCGCGCGACGCGGCCCGGTCGATGCGGGCGAACTGCACGCGCCGGCGGGGGATGATCTCCACCCCGAACAGCGTCACCTTCTCGAAGGCGACGGCGGCTCCGGCATCCTTCGACCAGTGCGGCTCCGTGACCTGACGCTTCGCGAGGTCACCGGCCAGCGGCTCGGCCCACGCGGGGTCGATCTGGGCGACCGTGCGGGCGAAGGTGCGGGAGGTCTCCACGATCTCCGCCGCCATCACGGCCCGCGGGCTCTTCTTGCGCAGCGCCGAGCCGGGGAAGATCGAGAACCGGATGCCGCGGGCCCCGCGGTACTCGGTCACCCGGCGCTTCGGGTCCTTCGCGGGGGAGTGGCTCTTGCCGGCCGGGGCCGTGCGCTCGTCGAGGATGCCGATCTGCGACAGCAGACCAGACAGCAGGGCGCGGTGGATCGCGTCGGGGTCGGCCGCGCCACCCGCCTCCGCGCCGCGCTCCGGGTTCTTGCCGAGCGTGCGCAGCTGGCGGTGCACGTCGAACCATTCGCGCACGCGCACGTAGTTGAGGTGCTCGGCGCGGCACAGCCGGCGGAACGCGCTCGACCCCAGCTCGCGCTGCTGCTCGCGCAGGTGGTTCCACAGGTTCAGCAGGGTCAGGAAGTCGCTCGTGGGGTCGGCGAAGCGCGCGTGCAGGCGGTCGGCCTCCTCGCGGCGCTCCTCCGGCCGCTCCCGCACATCCTGGATCGTGAGTCCGGCGACGATCGCGAGCACGTCGCGCAGGACGGCGCCGCTGCGGTCGCGTCCCGCCTCGAGGAGCATGCGCGCGAACCGCGGATCGATCGGCATGCGGGCGATGTCGCGGCCCACGCGCGTGAGATGCGTCGAGCCGTCCCGCCGCGACGGCTCGACCGCGCCCAGCTCGGTGAGCAGGTCGAACGCGGCCTTCACGCCGCGGGAGTCGGGCGGGGTGAGGAACGGGAACGCCTCGATGTCGCCGAACCCCAGCGACAGCATCTGCAGGATGACCGAGGCGAGCGAGGTGCGCAGGATCTCCGGCTCGGTGTACTCCGGGCGCCGGTCGTAGTCCTCCTCCGAATAGAGGCGGATCGCGATGCCCTCGCTCGTGCGGCCGGCGCGCCCCGAGCGCTGGTTCGCTGAGGCCTGGGAGATCGCCTCGATCGGCAGGCGCTGCACCTTGGAGCGGTTGCTGTACCGGGAGATGCGGGCGGTGCCGGTGTCGATCACGTACTTGATGCCCGGCACGGTGAGGCTGGTCTCGGCGACGTTCGTGGCGAGCACGACCCGCCGTCGCACCCCCGCCACGCGACTCCGCTCGAACACCCGGTGCTGTTCAGCCGCCGAGAGCCGTCCGAACAGCGGCAGCACCTCGGTGGGGGAGCGGTCCTTCCCGTAGGCGCCGCGCACCGCATCGGCCGCATCACGGATCTCGGCCTCGCCGGGCAGGAACACCAGCACGTCGCCGGGGGCTTCACGGTCCAGCTCGCGCAGGGCCGCGACGATCGCGGACACCTCGTCCTCCGGGTCGCCGGATGCCGATGCCTCCTCGTCCGCGTCGTCCACGAGGGGCCGGTAGCGGACCTCCACCGGGTACGTGCGGCCGGAGACCTCGATGATCGGGGCGGGGGTGCCGTCGGCGGCGGCGAAGTGCCGCGCGAAGCTCTCCGGGTCGATGGTCGCCGAGGTGATGATCACCTTGAGGTCGGGGCGCTCCGGGAGGATGCGGGCGAGGTAGCCGAGCAGGAAGTCGACGTTGAGGGAGCGCTCGTGCGCCTCGTCGATGATGATCGTGTCGTAGCGCGTGAGCAGCCGGTCGCGGTGGATCTCGTTGAGCAGGATCCCGTCGGTCATCAGCGCGATGCGCGTGGCATCGGAGACCTTGTCGGTGAAGCGCACCTTGTAGCCCACGAGCGTGCCGAGCTCGACGTGCAGCTCCTCCGCGACGCGCTCCGCGATCGTGCGGGCGGCCAGGCGTCGGGGCTGCGTGTGGGCGATGCGCTCGCGGCCGAGTTCGAGCGCGATCTTGGGCAGCTGGGTGGTCTTGCCCGAACCGGTCGCGCCCGCGACGATCACGACCTGGTGGTCGCGCACGGCGTCGGCGATCTCCTTCCGCGCGGCGCTGACGGGCAGCTCCGGGGGATAGGAGATCACGGGGGAGGACATAGCCCTCCATCGTATGCCGGGATGCGCGCCCTACGATCAACTCGTGACCTCCCCCCTCGCGCCCACCCGCTGGTTCCGGGACTTCGGCCGGCCACCGCGCATCCTCGGCCTCGACGTGGCCAGGGCCCTCGCGATCCTGGGTATGGCCGCCGCCCACGTCGGCGAGCTCCGGCCCTTCGCGTGGGGCGACCCGTCCACCTGGACCGACCTGGTGAACGGCCGCTCCTCGATCCTGTTCGCACTGCTCGCCGGGGTGTCGATCGCGCTGATGACGGGGCGCAGCACGCTGCCCGCTCCCGAGCGCATGCCGACGCTGCGCCTGAACCTGGTGGGCCGGGGCGCGGCGATCTTCCTGATAGGTCTCGCGCTCGAGATGCTGAACACGCCCATCGCGGTGATCCTCACCCTCTACGGGCTGCTCTACGTCGCGGTGATCCCGTTCCTGCGGTGGCGGGCGTGGCAGCTGCTCCTCGCGGCCGGGGTGCTCGCGCTCGTGGCCCCCGCCGCGCTCGCGCTGCTGAGCGCGCTCGCGCTGGAGCCCTACGGCGCAGGGCTCGGCTTCGCGCTGTACGGCGTGTACCCGCTGACGGCGTGGCTCGCGTTCGTGCTGGGCGGCCTCGCGCTCGGCCGGCTGCACGTGGAGCGACTCCGCACGGCGGTCGTCGCGCTCGCTGTCGGCGTGCTGCTCGCGGTCATCGGATACGGGCTCGGCGCGGTCGGCCAGGCGGCCGGAGTCGGGGGCGACGACGGTGGCATCGGCTCCGGCGACGGCGGCTTCGGATTCGGCTCCGGGTGGGACGCGTACCCCGCGGCGCTCGCGGGGCTGGACCCGCTGCGGTCGGTGCTGTCGGCGTTCTTCGGCGTGGAACCGCACTCCGGGGGCACGGCCGAGATCCTCGGCTCCGGGGGCTTCGCGCTCGCGGTGGTCGCGCTGTGCCTGCTGCTGAGCCGGCCGCTGCGGTGGGTGTTCCTGCCGCTCGCGGCACTCGGCTCCATGCCGCTCACGGCATACACGGTGCACGTGGTGTCGATCGTGGTGCTGGTCGGCCCCGGCGGCTTCGTGCAGAGCACGGCCTTCTGGCTGCTCACCGCGATCGCACTCGTGGTGGCCGCGACACTGTGGTCGATCCTCTTCGGCCGCGGACCCCTCGAGCGCCTCGTGGGTCGGGCGGCGCAGGCCATGGCCTCGGTGCCGGTCGACCGACGCGGTGCCTCCGCCGACACGGAAAGACACGATCCCGCCACACCTGTCATCACAGGTCATAGGCTGGACCCATGACCACCATTCCCTCTCTCGAACTCAACGACGGCAACTCCATCCCGCAGCTGGGCTACGGCGTCTTCAAGGTGCCGCCGGCCGAGACCGAGCGCGCAGTGAGCGAAGCGCTGGAGATCGGCTACCGCCACATCGACACCGCCGCGATCTACGGCAACGAGGAGGGCGTGGGCGCCGCGATCGCCGCCTCCGGCATCCCGCGCGACGAGCTGTTCATCACCACCAAGCTCTGGAACGACCGCCACCACGACGACGAGCCGCGTGCGGCGATCGGCGAGAGCCTCGAGAAGCTCGGGCTCGACCGGGTCGACCTGTACCTCGTGCACTGGCCCACCCCGGCGAAGGACGACTACGTGCACGCGTTCGCCAAGCTCATCGAGCTGCGCGAGGCCGGACTGACCCGCAGCATCGGCGTCTCGAACTTCCTCGTGCCGCACCTGGAGCGCACCGTGAAGGAGACCGGCGTCGTCCCGGCCGTGAACCAGATCGAACTGCACCCGGCGTACCAGCGTCGCGAGGAGGTCGCGTGGGCCGACGCGAACGACGTGCGCATCGAGGCGTGGGGTCCGCTCGGTCAGGGCAAGTACGACCTGTTCGGCATCCCGGCGGTCGCCGACGCGGCCGCGGCCCACGGCGTCACCCCGGCGCAGGCGGTGCTGCGCTGGCACCTGCAGAAGGGGATCATCGTCTTCCCGAAGTCGGTGCGCCCCGAGCGTCTGCGCGAGAACCTCGACGTGTTCGGCTTCGAGCTGACCGACGCGGAGATCGCCGCGATCGACGCCCTCGACCCGCTCGACGGTTCGGGTCGTGTCGGCTCGCACCCCGACGAGGTCAACTGACGGGAACCCCCGCCCCACGGAGTCGGCCCGATCGACCGGTCACGCAACGGACCGGCTGACCCCGCCCACGGAGTCGCCCCGATCGACCGGTCACGCAACGGACCGGCTGACCCCGCCCACCACCCCCCCGCACCCGGATGCCCCGTGTCGCCGCTCGCGACGCGGGGCGTTCGCGTGGGAGCCGCGATCCCGTGCTCACCGCCGCAGCCCGCCGTCCCGCCGCGCGGCGTAGCGTGGACGGCATGACCAACCGGCTCGCGGACACCCTCAGCCCCTACCTCCGGTCGCACGCCGAGAATCCGGTCGACTGGTATCCGTGGGGCGAGGAGGCGTTCGCGGAGGCACGACGGCGGGACGTGCCGCTGCTGATCTCGATCGGCTACTCCACGTGCCACTGGTGTCACGTGATGGCGCGCGAGTCGTTCTCCGACCCCGTCACGGCCGCGCTGATCGACGAGGGCTTCGTGGCGGTCAAGGTCGACCGCGAAGAGCACCCGCACGTCGATGCGGCGTACATGGCCGCGGCGTCGGCGTTCACGCAGAACCTCGGCTGGCCGCTGACGGTGTTCACGACGCCGAGTGGCCGCGCGTTCTTCGCCGGCACTTACTGGCCGCCCGAGCCCCGGCCGCCGATGCCCGCGTTCCGCGAGGTGCTGGCGGCCGTGCGGGAGGCGTGGACGGTGCGGCGCGCGCAGGCGGAGGAGTCGGCGGACGCGGTGACCGAGGCCCTCGCCAGGGCCGCCGAGTCCGCGCCGTCCGACCTGCCCGACGCGGCGGCGATCGTCACCGCCGCCGACGGGATCGCGGCCAGGGAGGACCGGCTGTTCGGAGGCTTCGGCGGGGCGCCGAAGTTCCCGGTGGCGACCACGCTGCGGCTGCTGCAGCATCCGCTGGTGCGGGCGGGTTCTCCCGACGCCGGGGCAGCGGCCACGCGGGCGCTCGCGGCCATGTCCGGCTCCGACCTGCGCGACGAGGACGGCGGCTTCTTCCGCTACGCCACGCAGCGGGACTGGACGGTGCCGCACTACGAGCGCATGCTCACCGACAACGCGCAGCTGCTGGAGGTCGCGCTGGACGAGGGGGATACGGGCACCGCCCGCGGCATCGCCGGTTTCCTCCTGGGCGTGCTGCGACGCGACGGCGGCGGCTTCGGCGCCGCGCAGGACTCGGAGTCGTGGATCGACGGGGTGCGCAGCGAGGGCGGGTACTACCAGCGCCCGGTATCCGCGCGCGGCGAGCTGGAGCCTCCCGCGGTGGACGGCAAGGTCATCACGGGCTGGAACGGCCTCGCGGTCGGGGCGCTGGCCAGGGCGGGGACGACTCTCGGCGAGCCCGACTGGGTCGAGGCGGCGGCCGCGGCGGCCGATCACGTGCTGCGCGTCAACCGCGGCGACGACGGCGCGCTCACCCGGGCGTCGCTCGACGACCGTGCCTCGGCAGCCCCGGCGACCGCGGCCGACCTCGCGCTGTTCGCTGAGGGACTGCTGGGCCTCGCCGCCGCGACCGGGGAGGCCCAGTGGGCGGTCACGGCGCTGCGGCTGCTCGACCCGGCCCTCGACGGTGCCGCCGGCGCCGACCCGCTGCTTGCGGCGCAGGGCATCGCGACCTCGCCCGACCACACCGACGGCGACCTCCCCTCCGACGCGGCGGCGGTGGCGGGCGCTGCGCTGGCGGCGTGGCGGCTCGGTGCGGGGGACCGGTACCGCGAGGAGGCGGTCGCCCGGGTGCGGATGCTGGCGGCGCGTGCGCTCGGTCAGCCGTTCGCGCACGGGAGCCTGCTCCGGGTGGCCGCGGGGCTGGTCGCACCGCCCCGTCAGCTCGTGGTCGTGACCGACGACCGCGACGGGGCGCTCGCCCGCGCCGCGCGGGACGCCGACGCCGACGTGCTCGCGGTGGTGTCGCCCGCCCAGGCCGCCGCGTTCGCCGCGGCGGGCTTCGAGCTGTTCGAGGGCAAGGCCGCAACGCCCGAGCGCCTGTACGACTGCCGGGCGTTCGTGTGCCGGCTTCCCACCGCCGACCCCGCCGAGGTCACGAGGGAACGCTGACGCTCACCCTGCCCTCCGCCCGCTCCCGGAGTCGACTGGGCAATCTGCCCAGGGTGGACAGCGCGCCGGGCGTTCGATTGCGCGCGATGCCCACCATTCGCTGCACCGATTGCCCAGGGGGCGACGTGCGTTCTAGGGTGGCGCGACACCACCCGGATCACAGCAAGGATGCTCTGACGATGCCCCTCTCCGCCCGTCCCGGCCTCGACGCCGTCCCCGCCTACCGTCAGGGCCGCTCGGCCCCCGCCGGTGCCTCGAAGCTCTCGTCCAACGAGTCCCCGCATCCGCCCCTGCCCTCCGTCGTGCAGGTCGTCCAGGAGCGCGTCGCCGGCATCCACCGCTATCCCGACATGAGTGCCGCGGCCGTGCGGCAGGCGCTCGCCGCGCGCTACGGCGTCGACGTCGACGAGGTCACGGTGGGAGCCGGATCGGTGGAGATCGCGGCCCAGCTGATCCACGCGGTCGCCGGCGCGGGTGACGAGGTCGTGTTCGCGTGGCGGTCATTCGAGGCGTACCCCTCGCTCGTGCGCATCGCGGGGGCCACGCCCGTGCCCGTTCCGCTCGACGCGCAGCACGGCCACGACCTCGACGCGATGCTCGCCGCGATCACCCCGCACACCCGACTGGTGTTCGTGTGCAACCCGAACAACCCCACCGGCACGGTCGTCGACGCGGACGCGCTCGAGCGCTTCGTGGCCGCCGTGCCGCGCGACGTGCTCGTGGTGATCGACGAGGCGTACGTGCACTTCGATCGCACGGCGAGCCGCGGCGCCGGCATCGAGCTGTTCCGCCGCCACCCGCACGTCGCGGTGCTCCACACGTTCTCCAAGGCCTATGGTCTCGCCGGCCTGCGCATCGGCTATGCGATCGCCCCGCGCGAGATCGCCGAGGCGCAGCGCAAGGTGGCCGTGCCGTTCGGTGTGACCGACCTGGCGCAGGCCGCCGCCCTCGCGTCGCTCGCGGCGGAGGAGGAGCTGGCCATCCGCATCGACGAGGTGGTCGCGCAGCGCGAGCGCCTGTACGCCGTGCTCACCGCCGCGGGCTGGCCCGCCGTCCCGTCACAGGCCAACTTCGTCTGGGTCCCGTCGGGGGAGCGCACCGCCGAGCTCGACGCCCTCCTGCACGCCGGGGGTGTCGTCGCCCGCGCCTTCCCCGGCGAGGGCATCCGGATCTCGTCCGGCTCCGCCGCCGACATCGACAGGGTCGAGGCCGCCCTCGCTGCCGCGGTCTCCGGCGGCGACGCCGCGCACGATTCCGACCGCGATTCCGACCTGATGGGGGTGTCCGCGTGAGCGTCGAGGTCCCGGTCACGACCACCACCACGAAGGGCCTGCATCCCGGGCTCACCCGGCGCCAGATCTCCATGATGGGGCTCGGCGGCGCGATCGGCGCCGGGCTGTTCGTCGGCTCCGGCCAGGCGATCGGGATCGCCGGTCCCGCGGTCCTCATCTCGTATCTGGTCGCCGGCGGCATCGTCGTGCTGGTCATGGCGATGCTGGCCGAGATGGTCGCGGCACGCCCCAGCTCCGGCGCGTTCAGCTCCTACGCCCAGAAGGCGATGGGGCGCAGCGCCGGCAGCGCGGTCGGCTGGCTCTACTGGATCCAGCTGATCGTGGTGATCGCGGCCGAGGCGACCGGGGCGGCGGGCATCGTGGCCGGCTGGATCCCCGGCGTGCCCGCGTGGGTGTGGGTGCTGGTGTTCGTGGTCGCCCTCACCGCGGTGAACCTGTTCGGGGTGCGCAACTACGGCACCTTCGAGTTCTGGTTCGCGGCGATCAAGGTCGCCGCGATCATCGCGTTCCTCGTGGTCGGCGTGTGCGCGATCGTCGGCCTCATCCCCGGTGTTCCGGCCACGGGTGTGTCGAACCTCGTGGACGAGGGCGGCTTCGCGCCCAACGGCATCACCGGCATCGCGGCGGCGCTCCTGATCGTGGTGTTCGCGTTCGGCGGCACCGAGGTCGTGGCGATCGCGGCGGCCGAGTCCGACGACCCGGCGCGCAACATCCGCCGCATCGTGCGCGAGGTGCTGGTGCGCATCCTCATCTTCTACGTCGGCTCGATCTTCGTGATCGTCGCGGTGCTGCCGTGGGACGACCCCGCGGTGGAGGCCGGTCCGTTCTCGGCGGTGCTCGACACGCTCCATGTGCCGGGTGTCGGTCTGGTGATGGACCTCATCGTCGTGGTCGCGCTGCTGTCGGCCATGAACGCCAACATCTATGGCGCCTCCCGCATGGCGTATTCGCTGGGGGAGCGCGGACTGGCGCCGCTGGCGGTCACCCGCACGAGTCTCACGGGCGTGCCGTACCTGGCGGTGCTGGCGTCGGTCGCGTTCGGGTTCGTCACGGTCGGGCTGAACTGGGCGTTCCCCGATGTGGTGCTCCCCGCCCTGTTGAACGTGGTGGGCTCGACGCTGCTGGTGATCTGGACGGCGACCGCGGTCTCGCAGATCGTGCTGCGGCGCCGGGCGGACCGCGCCGGCGAGGCGATGCCGATGCGGATGTGGGGCTTCCCGTGGATCTCGTGGCTGTGCTTGGCCCTGCTCGCCGGGGTGATCGCCCTCGCGATGATCGACCCCGCGGCGCGCACGCAGCTGCTGCTGACCCTCGGGCTGACGGTCGTGCTGCTGGTGGTGGCGCGGCTCACCCGTGGTGTGTCCCGTCCCGGCGTGGTGCGGGAGTAGCGGCGTGCGCATCGACCGGCTGGACGCCGCGCTGATCCGGTTGCTCACCGAGTCGCCGCAGCTGCCCATCCTGGAGTGTGCGCGGCGGCTGGGCATCGCACGCGGCACCGCCACCAGCCGGCTCGCGCGACTGCACGAGGGCGGGGTGATCGAGGCAATCGTGCCGCGCGTCGACCCGGCCGGCTTCGGATACGGCATGGTCGCGTTCTGCCTGGTCGAGATCGATCAGAAGGTGGGGCACGACGAGGTGGCCGCCGCGCTCGCGGACGCGGTGCCGGAGATCGTGGACATGCACACCGTGACGGGGGCGAGCGACATGCAGCTGCGCCTGGTCGCGCGCGATGCCACGCAGCTGCAGGAGGTGCTCGACCGGGTCGCCGTCGTGCCGGGGGTGGCGCGCACGGCGTCGTCCATCGCGATGCGTACGCACCTGTCGGGGCGCGTGCTGCCGCTGGTCGAGCACGTGGCCACCGACGACGCCGGCTGAGCACCGGCCTCGCCGTCGGGGGCTCCCGTGCTCAGATCCAGCCGGGCAGCCAGTTGTGCAGCCGCCAGAAGTCGTACGGCACGCTGATCCCCAGCCACAGCGGCAGGAAGAACGCCGACACGAGCACGACCACGGTCAGGAACACCACCACGGTGCGCTGTCCGGACTGGCGCCGGTGCAGCGGATCGTCGCGTGTCCCGGCGATGATCCGCAGCGTCATCGTCAGCGCGAGCACCAGGAACGGCATCATGACCACCGTGTAGAACTGGAAGATCGTCCGCTCGGGGAACATCAGCCAGGGCAGGTAGGTCACGGCGAGCCCCACGAGCGGCAGCGTGAGCGCCGGTTCGATCGGCTGACGGGCGATCCACGCGCGCACCAGGCGGTACAGCAGGTACACGCTCGCGGCGACGCCGCCGTACCAGATCAGCGGGTTGGGGATCGCGGAGATCACGCCGATGCAGTGGTCGACCCCGCACGCGGTCGGATCGGGGTCGACCCAGACGGCGGTCGGTCGCAGCAGGAACGGCCACTCCCACGCGGGGCTGGCGTAGGGGTGCCCGCGGCTGAGCCCCACATGGAAGCCCAGCATCGCCTGGTGGTAGTTCCACAGCGCGAGCAGGGGGTTCGCGTCGCTGCCGCGGTCGTAGCCCTTGTCGGTCACGAGCCACCCGGTCCAGCTTGCGAGGTACACGGCCGCGGCCGGCAGCACCAGCAGCACGAACGACACGGGCCCCTGGCGGAACACGGCGGACGCGGGCCACACGACCACACCGCCGCGGCGCCGGGCCAGCGCATCGGTGACCACCACGTACAGCCCGAAGCCGGCCAGCACGTACAAGCCGGACCACTTCACCGCGCACGCCGCCCCCAGCGCGAGACCCGCGGCGACGAGCCACGGGCGGCGCCACAGCACCGGACCCCACAGCGGGTCGGGGGCGTCGGGGTCGCGACGCTCCAGGAGGGGGATGGTGCGTTGCCGGTCGAGCAGCACGAACAGCACGCCGAGCAGCACGAAGAAGGTGAGGATGCCGTCGAGCAGCGCGATGCGGCTCAGCACGATGCTCAGTCCGTCGATCGCGAGAAGGGTGCCCGCGACGGTGGCCGCGACCACGGATCCGGTCAGCCGGCGGGCGATCAGGTACACCAGCAGCACGGAGCCCGCACCCAGCAGGGCCGTGGCCAGCCGCCAGCCGGCGCTGTTGTCGGGGCCGCCGATGGCCATGCCGAGTGCGATGAGCCACTTGCCCAGCGGCGGGTGCACGATGAAGGCGCCCTTGTTCGTGAGCGGCAGCTCCTGCAGGGTCTGGAAGGCCTCGTCGGCGCCCTGTCCCCAGACGCCCTCGTAGCCGAGGGTCCACAGCGACCAGGCGTCCTTGACGTAGTAGGTCTCGTCGAACGCCAGCTGGTGGGGGTGCCCGACGTTCACGAGCCGCAGCACCGCCGCGAGCGCCGTGACCACGAGCGGTGCGAGCCACCCGATGGCCCGTCCCCAGTCGGGGGCGTGCAGCACGCGGTCGCGCAGGCGCTCGTAGCGCGTCGCCCGCGCCTCGGGGGGAGGCAGCAGGGGCTGGGGCGCGGTCACCGCTCCAGCCTAGACACCCCGCTTCCGTGTGCTCGGAAGTGTGCGCTTCGCCGCGGTTTCGCCCCGCGCCGCGTCAGAGCACGAATGCCGATGTTCTAGAAGTTCGAGAGCTGGAGGGATAGCAGCCGAGTGTCTGGCACCGTAGCGTGTATCTGTCCGCATTTGAGGACAGATAGGACACGTTCATGATCATTCAGTTCTCCGCACGACTCACCGCGGCCGCGGCACTGACCGTCGCATCCGCCCTGGTTTTCCCGCTTTCGGCGTCAGCAAGCTTTGAAGCGCCGACGGAGCGAGGGGTGGCGGTCTCTGAAGTCGCGGTCGTGGGTCGCGCCGTGCCGTCGCGCGACCTCGGTCCGTGTTGGGCGCAAGCCGGGAGAGTTGTCGGTGGCTTTTTCGGATCGATCGGTGCGACTATCGTCAGTCCCGGCTGGAGTGTCGCCGCATGGGCGGCGTATCTGGGACAGGTTGCGCAGGAGAAGCGCACGAGCACCGGGGATTTCGCATGTTGACCCATCCTGTCGAGACGGAAAAGAGCTCCCCCATGGATCAGAGTCCGACGACGAAGGCGCAGCCCAGTGGGGCACGGATCACTGGGTGGATCGCCACTCTGTTCTGCGCCGGCCTGGCTTTCCTCAACGCAGCTCTTGCGACCGAGATCGCTTTCCGGATCTTTTTCGTCGCCTGCGGGGTGGTGCTCGTGGTGGGCGTGATCTCCATGGTCATCCGCTGGTATCGCGGGGGCGGTCGCGACGATCAGGATGGTCACCCGCCCGCCTAAGCTGGGCGGGTGATCATCCTCGCCGCCACGCCCATCGGGAATCTCGGGGACGCGTCCCGGCGTCTGGTGGAGGTGCTGGAGAACGCGGAGGTCGTGGTCGCGGAGGACACCCGCACCACGCAGCGGCTGCTGCAGGCGCTGCAGATCGCCAACCGCCCGCGCCTGATCGCGCTGCACGACCACAACGAGAAGCAGAAGGCCGCGGAGCTGGCGGCCCTCGCCGCGGACACCGATGTCGTGGTGATGAGCGACGCGGGGATGCCGACCGTGAGCGACCCGGGCTACGGGCTCGTGGCCGAGGCCGTGGCGCAGGGGGTCACGGTCACCGCGATCCCCGGTCCGAGCGCCGTGCTCATGGCGCTGGCGATCTCGGGTCTGCCGACCGACCGCTTCACGTTCGAGGGGTTCCTGCCGCGCAAGCCGGGGGAGCGCCGGGCGACCCTGACGGCGCTCGCCGCGGAGCCGCGCACCATGGTGTTCTTCGAGTCGCCGTCGCGCCTGGCCGCGACGCTCGCCGACATGGGGGCGGCGTTCGGCGAGGACCGCCGGATCGCGGTGTGCCGGGAGCTGACGAAGCTGTACGAGGAGGTGCGCCGCGGGACCGCCGCCGAGCTCGCCGCCTGGGCCGCCGACGGCGTGAAGGGCGAGATCGTGGTCGTGGTCGAGGGCGCGCCCCGCCGCGCGGTGTCGGCCGACGACGCGCTGGCCCAGGTGCAGGCCCTGGTCGCGGACGGCACGCGCCTGAAGGAGGCCGCGGCCGAGGTGGCGGCGCAGACCGGCCTCTCCACGCGCGACCTCTACCAGGCCGCCCTCGCCGCCCGTACCCGATGAGCTCGGGGGGCACCCGGTGACGACACCGGCGGAGGCGCACGACGCCATCGCGGCCGCCTACGACCGCCGCGCCGCGGAGTACGTCGCGATCGCCGGCACGGTGGAGCAGCTGGACCCCCGCGACCGCGACACGATCGATCGCTGGCGCCGAGCCACCTCGGGTGCCCTGCTCGACGCCGGGTGCGGTCCCGGGCTGTGGACGCGGTTCCTCCACGACGCGGGGCACGACGTGTCGGGCATCGACCTGTCGGCGGAGTTCGTCGCGGAGGCCCGCACGCGGCACCCCGGCCTCGATGTCACCCAGGGCTCCTTCCTCGCGCTGCCGCAGCCCGCCGGGTCGCTGGGCGGCGTCCTCGCGTGGTACTCGCTCATCCACACGCCGCCGACCGAGGTGCCCGCCGCGCTCGCCGAGTTCGCGCGCGTGCTCGCGCCAGGGGGACGACTGCTGCTGGGCTTCTTCGACGGCGAGCCGCGCGCGCCGTTCGACCACGCGATCACGACCGCGTACTTCTGGTCGGCGGAGGCGCTCACGCCGCTGCTCGCCGCCGCGGGGCTCGAGGTCGAGGGGACCGAGACCCGCGCCCGCGTGCCCGGGGAGGCGAGCACGCGCCCGCACGGTGCGCTGATCGCCCGCCGGGTCTGATCTACGCTGTCCTGACACCCGATCCGACGACTCGACCCTGGGGGATCCGCCGTGAGCAAGGCCGCGACCGTGTACGACGTCGCCGCGCACGCGGGCGTCTCGATCGCCACCGTGTCGCGGGTGCTGCGGTCGCCCGATGCCGTACGACCGGCGACCCGCGAGCGGGTGCTCGATGCGGTCACGGCTCTCGGCTACGTCCCGAGCGGAAGCGCGCGCGGGCTGGCCGAGCGCCGGACGGGCGTGCTGGGCCTGTACTTCCCGGGGTTCGACGCGGCGGAGGACGCCCCCGCGCTCGACGTCCTGTCGAGTGCGGGAGCCGCGGCCCCGCCGTTCACGGTGGTGGAGGACGAGGGCGAGCCCGGCGCTCCTGTCACCTCGATGCTGTTCCTGGACGAGGTGCTGCGCGGGGCCGAGCTGGAGGCGTGGAAGCAGGGCTTCGTGCTGATGGTGGGCGTGGGGCGCGACGACCCCGACCGGTCGACCGTGCGGGACATGGCCGGTCGTGTCGACGGGCTCATGGTGCTCGCGAGCAGCGTGCCGGATGACGTGCTGGCGCGGCTCGCGCGCCGCATTCCGGTCGTGGTCCTGTCCGGTCCGCCGCGCGGCGACGACTACGACCACGTCACGGTCAGCAACGCCGAGGCGATGGGCGAGCTCACGCGGCACGTTCTCGCGCAGGTCGGGGAGGGTGCGGTCGCGTTCCTCGCGGGTCCCGCGGACTCGCCCGACGCGGAGCAGCGGCGCGAGGGCGTGGTGGCGGCCGTGGCGGCGTCGGGCCGGGCGACCGAGGAGCTGCGGCTGCTGCGCGGCGACTTCACGCGGGCATCGGGGCGGCGCGCGGCCGAGGAGCTGCTGCGCGACGGCGCACCCCCGTCCGCGGTGATCGCGGCGAACGACCAGATGGCGCTGGGGGTCGTCGACGTGCTGCACCGCGCGGGCGTGCGCGTGCCCGACGACGTGCTCGTGACCGGGTTCGACGGCATCGACGCCGCCGCCCTCTCCGTCCCCCCGCTGACGACGATCCGGCAGCCGATGATCGAGCTGGGCCGCGCCGCGGTGCAGGTGCTGGCGCGCCGGCTGGAGGAGCCGGAGGCCCCGCCCGCGGTGGTGCGGCTGCCGTTGCAGATCCTCCTGCGGGAGAGCTCCGCGCGACCCTCCTGACGCGCCTCGAACGGACGGGAGCGCGGTGTCAAGGGGTTGCCGATCACAAATGTATGCGCTTACACTCGCTCATGCGGCTTCGGCCGACGGACGCTCCGACCCGTGGGGCGCCCATCATGACAGAGACGACATGAGGTCCCCCAGTGGCAGAGACGCACACCTTCCGACGCTGGCGCAGAGCCGCCGTCGTGGGGCTCGCGGCCGCGGCGATCGCGCTCAGCGGCTGCAGCATCCAGATCAGCTCCCAGCCCGACCCCTCCATCGGCGAGGACACGATGCTGATCAACGCCGACCACGGCAACCCGTTCTTCACGAAGAACTTCAACCCGTACCTGACCAACACGCGCACCGCCTCGCGGTGGATCTACGAGCCGCTGATCCTGGTGAACCCCCTCGACGGCGAGCTCAACCCGTGGCTGGCCTCCGCGTGGTCGCAGCCCGACGCCCGCACGATCGTGATGACGCTGCGCGACGGGGTCGAGTGGAGCGACGGCGAGGACTTCACGGCCGACGACGTCGCCTTCACGTTCCAGCTGCTGAAGGATGAGCCGTCTCTCGACATCAAGGGCGCCTGGCAGCACATCGACTCGGTCGAGGTCGACGGCTCCGACGTGATCTTCCACCTGCAGAGCGAGGACGCCCCGTCGCTGTCGATCCTCGGCCAGACCATGATCGTGCCGGAGCACATCTGGAAGGACGTGCAGGATCCGGGCACCTGGCGCAACGAGGATCCGGTCGGCACCGGCCCGTTCGTGCTCGGCAACTACAACGACCAGCAGTACTCGATGGACCGCAATCCCGACTACTGGCAGGCCGACCGGATCGAGATCGAGCACATCATCCTCCCGGCGACCAACAGCCAGCTCGACACCGTCACGCGCGGCTACGACTGGGCGTACGCGTTCATCTCCGACGTGGAGGGCACGTGGGGCGCGGCCAGCCCCGACAACACCTGGTGGTTCCCGCCGGGCGGCGTGATCTCGCTGGTGCCGAACCTCGAGGTCGCCCCGTTCGACGACGTCAACGTGCGCCGCGGCATCGCGCTCGCGCTCGACCGCGAGGAGATCGCCGAGACCGCGTCCGAGGGCTACATGAAGCCCGCCGGCCAGACCGGCCTGATCCTGCCGAACCAGGAGCAGTACCTCGACCCCGAGATCCCCGACGCGGGCATGATCGCGCAAGACGAGGACGCCGCGCTCGCCGCCTTCGCCGAGTCCGGCTACACGCTCGACGGCGATCGGCTGGTGGGGCCGGACGGCGAGCAGCTGGAGTTCTCGCTCACCACCGCGAACGGCTTCTCCGACTGGACCCGCGCCGCGCAGACCGTGCAGCGCCAGCTCGGAGACATCGGCATCAAGGTCTCGCTGAAGCTGCCGCAGCCCGCGGGCTACCAGAGCGCGATCGGCAACGGCGACTTCGAGATGGCGATCGGCGGCATGGGCAACGGCGACGTCTACCAGGCGTTCAACAGCCTGCTCTCCAGCGACTTCTACGTGCCGTCCGGGGAGTCGACCACGAACAACTTCGAGCGCTACCGCTCGCCGGAGGCCGATGCGCTGCTCGCGGAGTACCGCGCGACGGTCGACCCGCGGCGCCAGGGCGAGATCGTGCACGAGCTGCAGAACATCGTGTACGACGAGCTGCCCGTGATCGGCATGTACTACGGCGGCATCTGGGGCCTGTTCAACGACGCGAAGTTCACCGGGTGGCCGTCCGCCGACGACCCGTACATGATCCCGCAGAACTACGACTCGGCGCCTCTGATGATCTTCACCCACCTGAAGCGAGTGAACGGAGACGACCAGTGAAGTACGTCGCCCAGAAACTCGGCCTGTTCGTGCTGACCCTGTGGGCCGCGGTCACGCTGAACTTCTTCCTCCCGCGCATGATGCCCGGCTCGCCCGCCGACGCCGCGATCGCCAAGCTCTCGCAGAACGGACCCGTGTCGGATGCGACCAGGGCCGCGATCGAGGCCCAGCTCGGCGTGCCGACCGGCTCGCTGTGGGACCAGTACGTCGCCTACCTCGGTCAGGTCGTACGGCTCGACTTCGGCGTCTCGTACACGTTCTACCCGCAGTCGGTGTCGAGCATGGTGTCCACGGCGCTGCCGTACACGCTGGGCCTGGTGGGCATCGTCACGATCCTCGCGTTCGTGATCGGCACCCTCATCGGCGTGATGGCCGCGTGGCGGCGCGGCACGTGGCTCGACTCGCTGCCGACGCTGACCGGCTCGTTCCTCAGCACGTTCCCGTACTTCTGGACCGCGCTGCTGCTGCTGTTCTTCCTCGGGTACGTGCTGCACTGGTTCCCGACGACCGGCGCCTACTCGGCGACCACGACGCCCGGGTTCACGTGGGACTTCATCGTCGACCTGGTGCGCCACGCGTTCCTGCCGGCGCTGACGATCCTGCTCACGTCGCTCGGCGGCTGGATCATCGGCATGCGCAACGCCATGATCAACACGCTCGGCGAGGACTACATCACCTTCGGTGAGGCCAACGGGCTGCGCGGGCGCACGATCGCGCTCCGCTACGCCGCGCGCAACGCGATCCTGCCGAACCTCACCGGCTTCGGGCTCACGCTCGGCGGCGTGGTGGGCGGGTCGATCCTCGTGGAGCAGGTGTTCGGCTATCCGGGCATCGGCTACCTGCTGTTCAACGCCGTGATCGGGCAGGACTACCCGCTCATGCAGGCGCTGTTCCTGATGATCACCGTGAGCGTGCTCATCGCCAACTTCCTCGTGGACATCCTCTACGGGGTGCTCGACCCGAGGACGCGCCGATGATGATCCCTCCTTTCCCTGTCCGCCTGCACTGCGTGCTCGACCCGAGGACCAGACGATGACCTCCACCATGAACGTCAAGATCCCGGCCGATCGGATCGCGGCCCCCAGCCCGTGGCGCTCCTTCGGGCGCATGGTCGGCACCTTGTGGGCCAACGGTAAGGCACGGCTCGGGCTGTGCATCCTCGCCTTCTTCGTCCTGGTCGCGGTGTTCGCGCCGCTCCTCGCGCCGTACGGCCCGAAGGAGAACGGCTTCGAGCGCAACGCCGACGCGTCGTGGGAGCACTGGCTCGGCACGACCGCCGCGGGCGAGGACGTGCTCAGCCAGCTGATCTACGGCGCGCAGGTGAGCCTGCTGGTCGGCTTCGCCGCCGGCATCCTGTCCACGATCGTCGCGGTGCTGATCGGCCTGAGCTGGGGGTACATGCGCGGCTTCGCCGGCGAGGTCGTCGGGTTCATCGTGAACCTGTTCCTCGTGATCCCCGGCCTGCCGCTCATGATCGTGATCGCCGCGTACCTGCAGAACGGCGGCATCCTCATGATCATCGCCGTGATCGTGGTCACCGGATGGGCGTGGGGCGCGCGCGTGCTGCGCAGCCAGACCCAGTCGCTGCGCGGCAACGACTTCGTCACCTCGGCCCAGTTCTCCGGCGACAGCAGGGCCCGCATCGTGTTCCGCGAGATCCTCCCGAACATGACCTCGATCATCGCGGGGACCCTGTTCGGCGCGGCCACCGCGGCGATCCTGGCGGAGGCAGGCCTGGAGTTCCTCGGCCTCGGCGACTCCAGCATCGTCAGCTGGGGCACCATGCTCTACTGGGCGCAGAACTCCAACTCGCTGCTCACCGGGCAGTGGCTGCTGCTGTTCGCCCCCGGTCTGTGCATCGCCCTGCTGGCCCTCAGCCTCACACTCATCAACTTCGGCGTGGACGGCATCTCCAATCCGCGCCTGCGGGAAGGGAAGGGGCGATGAGCGCCATGACCGCGCACACCTCGGATCGCAACGCCGGAATCCTCCTCGACGTGCAGAACCTGTCCGTCGAGTACGCCTCCCCGGGGCAGCAGCCCGTGCAGGCCGTGCACGACGTGTCGTTCACGCTGCGACGCGGCGAGTTCGTCGGACTCGTCGGCGAGTCCGGGTCGGGCAAGTCCACGCTCGGGTTCGCGCTGACCCGGCTGCAGAAGCCCCCGGCGCGCATCAGCGGCGGTCGCATCCTGTTCGACGGGCGCGACATCCGCGAGCTCGACGCCGAGGGACTGCGCCGCCAGCGGCAGGGCGGCTTCGCGATGGTGCTGCAGTCGGGCATGAACGCGCTCAACCCCGTGCGCACGGTCGCAGGTCACTTCCGCGACATCTTCGCCGCGCACGGGCATGTGCCCCGCGAGGCCCGTGAGGCCAGGGCCCGCGAGCTCGTGGGGAAGGTCGGCCTGAAGCCCGAGGTGCTCGACCGCTACCCCGGGGAGCTCTCGGGCGGCATGCGGCAGCGCGCCTCGATCGCCCTCGCGCTGTCGCTGGAGCCGCAGCTCATGGTGTTCGACGAGCCGACCACGGCCCTCGACGTGCTCGTGCAGCACGCGGTGATGGACACGATCCAGGAGCTGCAGCGGTCGGAACGGTTCACGGCGATCCTCATCAGCCACGACCTCGGCATCGTGCTCGAGGCCACCGACCGGGTCATGGTGATGCACGAGGGCCGCATCGTGGAGGACGCCCCGAGCCACGACATCCTGCACCGTCCGCAGGACGAGTACACGCGCATGCTGCTGAGCCACTACGCCGACCCCCGGGCGGAGAAGATCGAGATCCCCGGGTTCCTCGATGTGGGCACCCGCCGCCGCGAGGGCCGCAGCCGCACCGACGTCACCGAGACCCTGCCGACCGTGTCTGCGCGCGACACCCGGCGCGCGGACGCGGCGATCGTGGTGGACGGCGTCACCAAGCGGTACCCGGCGCCACGGCGCGGGCAGGAGCCGGTGGTCGCGGTCGACGACGTGTCCTTCCGGCTGGAGCCGGGGGAGGCCCTCGCGCTGGTCGGCGCCTCGGGGTCAGGCAAGTCGACGATCGCGAAGATGCTCACCGGCGTCGAGAAGCCCACCGCCGGCACGATCCGCTTCGGCGACACCGACGTCGCCGCGCTGAAGCGCCGGGGCCTGCGCGACCTCCGCAAGGACGTGCAGATGGTGTTCCAGGACCCGTACGCGGCCCTGAACCCGCTGCACACGGTCGAGTATGCGCTGTCCCGCCCGATCCGCAACTACACGACGCTGCGCGGCACCGAGGCGCGGGCGCGCGTGCTCGAACTGCTGGAGACCGTCGGCCTCACGCCCGTCGAGCAGTTCGCGGCCAAGCTGCCGCACCAGCTCTCCGGCGGACAGCGGCAGCGCGTCGTGATCGCCCGTGCGCTCGCGAGCGACCCGCAGGTGCTGATCGCCGACGAGCCCGTGTCGATGCTCGACGTGTCGCTGCGTGCCGGCGTGCTCGCGCTGCTGGAGGACCTGCGTGAGCGCTGGGGCATCAGCATGCTCTACATCACGCACGACCTGCTGAGCGCGCGCCTGGTCACCGAGAACATCCTGGTGCTCAACGGAGGACGGGTCGTGGAGCGCGGCGAGACCTCGCACGTGCTCCAGCACCCCGAGGACCCGTACACGGTCGAGCTGCTCGACGCCGTGCCCAACCCCTCCCGCGCGCGCTGAACCGCGCCGGGAGATCTGCAAGAAAGAGAGAGGAGCGCATCCGTGCTCGCATTCCCCGACGGCTTCCTCTGGGGCGCCGCGACCGCCGCCCATCAGGTGGAGGGCAACAACACCACGAGCAACTGGTGGGCGATGGAGCACGCCCCCGACTCGCCCATGGTCGAGCCCTCCGGCGACGCCGCCGACCACTTCCACCGCTACCCGGAGGACATGCGGCTGCTGGCCGAGGCGGGGCTGAACTCCTACCGCTTCTCGGTCGAGTGGGCGCGAATCGAGCCGGAGCGCGGCTTCGTGTCACGGGCGATGCTCGACCACTACCGCCGCATGATCGACACCGCGCGGGAGCACGGGCTCGACCCGACGGTCACCCTCATGCACTTCACGGTGCCGCAGTGGTTCCAGCGCGACGGCTTCTGGCGCGCGGACGACGCGGTCGACCTGTTCTCGCGCTACGTGGAGACCGTGCTGCCCATCCTCGACGGCGTGCGCTACGTGTGCACGATCAACGAGCCCAACATCGCCGCGATGCTGGCCGGGGGAGAGGACGCGGCCAACCTCGTCGCCTACGGCCTGCCCAATCCCGACCTCGCCGTGGCGGACACACTGCTGGCCGCGCACCGCCGGGCCTCCGAACTCGTGCACACCGTGCCGGGCGCGCAGGCGGGGTGGACCATCGCGACCCAGGCCTTCCACTCGACGGGCGAGCCGGGCGCCGACGAGATGCTGGCGGCCTACGGCGACCCGCGCGACCACTGGTACCTGGAGCAGTCGGCCGGTGACGACTTCGTGGGCGTGCAGGCGTACACGCGCACGTTCATCGGTCCGGAGGGCCCGCGGCCGGTCGCCGACGACGTGGAGACGACGCTGACCGGGTGGGAGTTCTACCCGCCCGCGCTCGAGCTGGGGGTACGCAGCGCGTGGGAGCGCAGTGGCGGGGTGCCGGTGATCGTGACCGAGAACGGCATCGCCACGGCCGACGACACCCGCCGCATCGCCTACACGCAGGGCGCACTGGAGGGCCTGCACCGCGCGATCGCGGACGGCATCGAGGTGCGCGGGTATCAGCACTGGAGCGCGCTGGACAACTACGAGTGGGCGAGCGGCTTCCGGCCGACCTTCGGGCTGATCGGGTTCGACCACGAGACGTTCGAGCGGTTCCCGAAGCCGTCGCTGGCGTGGCTGGGCGAGGTCGCGCGACGCAACGCGCTCTGAGCGCGCACCGGCGTAACCTGCGGCATGGGGGCACCTAGAATTGTCCCCATGCCCGCAGGCGAATCCTTCTACATCACCACGCCCATCTACTACCCGTCGGACGTGCCCCACATCGGCCACGGGTACACGACGGTGGCGGTCGACACGCTCGCGCGGTGGCACCGCCAGGCGGGGGATGACACCTGGATGCTCACGGGCACCGACGAGCACGGGCAGAAGATGCTGCGGGCGGCGGCGGCCAACGGCGTGACGCCGCAGGAGTGGGTGGACAAGCTGGTCAGCGAGAGCTGGTTCCCGCTGTTGACGACCCTCGATGTCGCCAACGACGACTTCATCCGCACGACGCAGGAGCGCCACGAGACCAACGTGCAGACGTTCTTCCAGCGCCTGTACGACCGCGGCTACATCTACGCGGGCGAGTACGAGGCGCTCTACTGCGTGGGCTGCGAGGAGTTCAAGCCGGAGTCCGAGATCGTCGACGGCACCGGTCCCTTCGAGGGGCTGAAGGTGTGTGCGATCCACTCCAAGCCGCTGGAGCTGCTGCAGGAGAAGAACTACTTCTTCAAGCTGAGCGAGTTCCAGGACCGGCTGCTCGAGCTGTACAAGACCGAGCCCGACTTCGTGCGGCCGGACTCGGCGCGCAACGAGGTCGTGTCGTTCGTGAGCCAGGGGCTGAAGGATCTGTCGATCTCGCGCTCCACGTTCGACTGGGGCATCCCGCTGCCGTGGGACGAGTCGCACGTGATCTACGTGTGGGTCGACGCGCTGCTCAACTACGCCACCGCCGTGGGCTACGGCTCCGACGAGGAGACGTTCGCGCGCCGCTGGCCCGCGTACCACGTGGTCGGCAAGGACATCCTGCGCTTCCACGCGGTGATCTGGCCCGCGCTGCTGATGGCGGCGGGGCTCGACGTTCCCAAGGGCGTGTTCGCGCACGGCTGGCTGCTGGTCGGCGGCGAGAAGATGTCGAAGTCGAAGCTGACCGGCATCGCGCCGACCGAGATCACCGACGTGTTCGGCTCCGACGCCTACCGCTTCTACTTCCTGTCGGCGATCGCGTTCGGCCAGGACGGCTCGTTCTCCTGGGAGGACCTGTCCGCCCGCTACCAGGCCGAGCTCGCGAACGGCTTCGGCAACCTCGCCTCCCGCACGACCGCGATGATCGAGAAGTACTTCGAGGGCATCGTCCCGCCGGCGGCCGAGTACACCGAGGCGGACCTCGCGATCCAGAAGATCGTCGCCGACGCCGCGACGAAGGCGGATGCCGCGATCGGCCAGTTCCGCATCGACGAGGCGATCTCCGCGATCTGGACCATCGTCGACGCGCTCAACGGCTACATCACCGAGAACGAGCCGTGGGCGCTGGCCCGCGACGACGAGAAGCGCGAGCGTCTGGGCACGGTGCTGTACACGTGTGCCGAGGGCCTGCGGGCCCTGGCGGTGCTGTTGTCGCCGGTGATGCCCCAGTCCACCGAGAAGCTGTGGATCGCACTGGGCGCCGCCGAGACGCTGGGTCGTCTGCAGGACCAGCCGATCCGTGAGGCGGGGGCGTGGGGCGTGCTGAAGCCGGGCACGAGTGTCAACGGCCTGGCGCCGCTGTTCCCGCGCGTGGAGTCGACGGCCTGACCGACACCCCATGACCGAGACGTACGTGCAGCGCCGAGACGGCGACGGGCGCAAAGACCTGCGGTATCCCGCAGCCCCTGAGCCCCTCGCCGTCCCGGTGTACGACAACCACGCGCACCTGGAGATCATGGACGGCGACGAGCCGTTGAGCCTGACGGAGCAGCTCGACCGCGCCGAGGCCGTGGGCATCGCCGGGGTCGTGCAGGCATCGGGCGACATCGAGTCGTCGCGCTGGGCGGTCGAGGCGGCGGCTTCGGACCCCCGCGTGCTCGCCGCGGTGGCGATCCACCCGAACGACGCGCCGACCTATGCCGAGCAGGGCCGTCGCGGCGGTGCCGGTCTCGACGAGGCCCTCGCGGTGATCGACGAGCTGGCGGCGCATCCGCGCACCCGCGCGATCGGCGAGACCGGGCTCGACTTCTTCCGCACCGAGCCGGAGCGCCGCGGGCCGCAGTTCGAGTCGTTCGAGGCGCACATCGCGCTCGCGAAGAAGCACGGCATCGCGATGCAGATCCACGACCGCGACGCGCACGACGCGGTGCTGGAGACCCTGTCGCGTGTGGGCGCTCCCGATCGCACGGTGTTCCACTGCTTCTCCGGCGACGCCGCGATGGCCCGGGTGTGCGCCGACGCGGGCTACCACCTGTCGTTCGCGGGCAACGTCACGTTCAAGAACGCGCAGAACCTGCGCGACGCGCTGAAGGTCACGCCGCTCGACCGACTTCTGGTGGAGACCGACGCCCCGTTCCTCACGCCGACGCCGCTGCGGGGACGCCCGAACGCGCCCTACCTCGTGCCGATCACGGTCCGCTTCCTGGCCGCCGAGCTCGGCATCGGCGTCGACGAGCTGTCCGCGCAGCTCGCCGAGAACACCCTGCGGGTCTACGGCTCGTTCACCGACTGAGCGTCCACGTCGTCCGGGCCGGTCTGGGCGACCGGTCTCGCGCTCACGATCTGCGAGATCGGCCTCCACACCAGCAGCAGCGTGATCGCTGCGCCGCCGAACGCGAACCACCACGGTGCGGTGAGCCCCCACAGCTGGGCGATCACTCCGCCGAGCGCCTGGCCGACGATCATGCCCCCGAACACCCCGACCATGTTGACCGAGGCGACGCGTCCCTGCAGCTCGGCGGGCACGAGGCGCTGCCGGACAGTCGTGGAGATCGTGCCCCACACGAAGGCGTACGCGCCGAAGAAGAACATGATGATCAGCGCCACCCAGCCGGCGGTGGTGAGCGCGAACGCCAGGTGCATCAGCACCTCCAGCGAGAGCACGATGCGCATGAGGGTCGCGAACGACACGTGCCGTTCGAGCCACCCGAAGCTGAACGTCGCGAGGATGCCGCCGGCCGCGGACGCCGTGGTGAGGGCGCCGTACCCCACCGGGCCCATCTGCAGGTGCTCGGTCGCGTACAGCACGAGCACGCCCCACGGCGCCGCCCACGTGACGTTGAAGACGAGGATGATGATCACCAGCATGCGCACGGGCGGGTTGCGCCACAGCCAGCGCAGCCCCTCCGCGATGTCGGTGTGCACGGGCGGGTGCGCGGCGGCGTCCGCCCGGGGTGGCACGGGCGTGCGGGCCATGCGGGAGATCAGCACGACCGCGAGGCTGACGCACAGCACCTCGACCAGGAACGGCCAGGCGTGCCCCGCGGCGAACAGGAACGCCCCGAGGGGAGGACCGGCGAACTGGTTGGCCACGAGGTAGCCGGCCTGGAGCCGGGCGTTCCCGAGGCCGAGGTCGTCCGGCTTCACGATCATCGGCAGCAGCGTGCTGCTCGCGGTGTCGACGAACACCTCGGCCGAGCCGTACAGGAAGGCCACCGCGAGCACGATGCCGATGTTCGCGGTGCCCGTCACGAGGAACACGCACAGCGCCGCGAGCACGACCGCCCGCGCGGCGTTCGCGATCATCACCAGGCGCCGACGGTCGAAGCGGTCGGCGATGGCCCCCGCGTGCAGGCCGAACAGCAGCCAGGGCAGGAACTGGAGGACGGCGCCGGAGGCGACGAGGATCGGCGACGAGGTCATCGAGGCGATGAGCAGGGGAGCGGCGGCCAGCGCCACGCCGTCGCCGATGTTGCTCGTCCACGACGACGCGAGCAGCCAGCGGAAGTCCCTGCCCATGCGCCGCGGAGCGATCAGTTCACCGAGGGAGGGCATCCCCGCAGGATAGCGAGTGCCGGGGACGGTCGGGCTTTCGGCGAGAATGGACGCATGACCGTCACCCTGCTCGGAGCCGCCGAGATCCGCCGACTGGCCGCCGAGCTCGATGTCACCCCCACCAAGAAGCTGGGCCAGAACTTCGTCACCGACGCGAACACGGTCCGCAAGATCGTGCAGGCCGCGCGCGTGCAGCCGGGCGAGCGCGTGGTCGAGGTGGGGCCCGGCCTGGGTTCGCTGACGCTCGCGATCCTGGAGACCGGGGCCGCCGTCACCGCCGTGGAGATCGATCACCGCCTCGCCGCCCGCCTGCCGCAGACCGCCGCCGAGCACGGCGTGCCCGAGGGGGCGCTCACGGTGGTCGATGCCGACGCGCTGCGGGTGGCCGAGCTGCCCGGCGAGCCGACCGTCCTGGTCGCGAACCTGCCGTACAACGTGTCGGTGCCGGTGCTGCTGCACTTCCTCGAGACCTTCCCCTATCTGCAGCGGGGCGTCGTGATGGTGCAGGCCGAGGTGGCCGAGCGCCTGGCGGCGAAGCCGGGGTCGAAGATCTACGGCTCGCCGAGCGTGAAGGCCGCGTGGTACGGCGAGTGGCGGCTCACCGGCACGGTGTCGCGGCAGGTGTTCTGGCCCGTTCCGAACGTCGACAGCCTGCTCGTCGGCTTCGATCGGTCGGAGGGCGAGCGCGGTTCCGAGGCCGAGCGTCGCCGCACCTTCGAGATCGTCGATGCCGCGTTCAACCAGCGCCGCAAGATGCTCCGCCAGGCGCTGTCCGGCGTCTTCGGCAGCTCGGCCGCTGCGACCGAGGTGCTGACGGCCGCCGGCGTGGCCCCGACCGCCCGCGGCGAGGACCTCACGGTCGACGACTACCAGCGCATCGCGCAGCAGGCACCGGCGGCGCCGGACGCGGCGGCCGGGGTCTGACGCCCCGCGCGCGGCCTGAGGCTCTGCCCCTCGACACCGCCGCCTGACGCCCTGCGCGGCCTGACGCCCCGCGCGCGGCCCGAGGTTCTGCCCCTAGACACCGCCGCCTGACGCCCCGCGCGCGGCCCGGGGTTCTGCCCCTCGACACCGCCGGGCTCCCGCCGTCGCGGCGGGAGCCCGGCGGAGGTGCGGGCAGGACGCGGAGCTCAGACCCCCGAAGGGATCTCGGTGAGCGTGCGGTCGTGCAGGGGCTGCACGGGTCGGTGGTTGTCGGGGTAGACGTCGGTGAACGCGGCGAGCTCCTCCGCCGACACCGTCACCGGGGTGAGGTAGACGTTCCAGCGCACGCCCTCGGTGCACGGCGGCGTGGTGAGCGAGCCGTCGTACTGCACGCTCATGCCGTCCGCCGGGATGAGCGCGCTCGGGTCGATCTCGTGGCTCAGCGGCGTGCCCTTCTCGCTCACCGTGGGCGTGATCGAGGAGAAGAACTCGTCGAGCGCCGTGCTGGCCGCCCCTGCCTGCAGCATCACGCCGAGCACGAGCACCGAGCCGTCCTCGGCCTTGTGCACCAGGTGGAGTTCGGCGGGGGCCGTGCGTCCGTCGATCGTGTGCTCGCTGCTCGCGTGCAGGTGGAACTGCTGCAGCTCGTAGGTCTTGCCGTCCACCTCGATCGAGTCGGCCGCGGGGTCCTCGGGGATCGCCTCGATGGTGTGGCCGTTGTTCTCGATGTCGAACGCGGCGGGGGCGTAGTGCGTCACGACCTTCTGCGCGGCGGTCCCCATCTGCACCGTCGAGGTGTCGATGGCGATGGGGGACTCGTGGGAGCTGTCGACGTTCTCGCACGCGGCGCCGAACTTCCCCCAGTGCTCGGGGCCGTTGGAGCCGCGGTACGACCACTCGGCGTCCGCGGAGGCGCCGGGCGAGGGCGACGCAGACGCGGCGGGGGTCGTGGCGGCGGGTGCGCAGCCGGCGAGAGCGCCGATCGCGAGGGCCGCGGTGGACAGAGCGAGAGCGGGGCGGATCTTCATGTTGTTTCCTTCGGAGTGTGCGGCGCGCGCTGCAGGCACAGCGGATCGCCGCGCACCACACCGCGACGCCATCGGGACGATGCCCTGGCGGACTGCGTGATCACCCGGACGGCCAGTTGTCACTGCCCCGCGGCGTCCGAGCGGCACGAGTGTAGGCGACGAAACCCGGAGTTGCCCGTTGTCCCGCACCGCCCGTTGTCCCCGCCTACCAGCGCATCGGGCGCCACGCAACGGCGATCCCGGATCCCACACCGCCCGGTAATCTGGCACCGTGACCGACTCCCCGCGCTTCCGTCCCGATGTCCCCGAGCTCCACCGCCCGTACGCCGCCGACGAGGGCCGCTACGGACGGTTCGCCTACCGTCAGGTCGGGTCGTCCGGCCTCTACCTGCCGCCGATCTCGCTCGGGTTGTGGTGGAACTTCGGCGACAACATCCCGCTCGACAACCAGCGCGCACTGCTGCGTCACGCGTTCGACGGCGGTATCACGCACTTCGATCTCGCGAACAACTACGGCCCGCCCTACGGCTCCGCCGAGAAGAACTTTGGTCGCATCTTCGCGGAGGACTTCCGGCCCTACCGCGACGAGCTCATCATCTCGTCGAAGGCCGGCTGGGACATGTGGCCGGGCCCGTACGGCGACTACGCGAGCCGCAAGTACATCCTCGCCAGCGCCGAGCAGTCGCTCACGCGCATGGGCCTGGACTATGTCGACATCTTCTACTCGCACCGCGTCGATCCGGTCACCCCGATCGAGGAGACCGTGGGCGCGCTCGACACGCTCGTGCGGCAGGGCAAGGCGCTCTACGTGGGCATCTCGTCGTACAGCGCCGAGCGCACGGCCGAGGCGGTCGCCGTGGCGAAGGATCTCGGCACCCCGCTGGTCATCCACCAGCCCGCGTACTCCATCCTGAACCGGTGGATCGAGGACGGCCTCACGACGACGCTCGAGGAGTCGGGTCTCGGGGCCATCGCGTTCACGCCGCTCGCGCAGGGACTGCTCACCGACAAGTACCTGGGCGACGGCACCGCCGACCGGGCGCAGCAGCGCGGCTCGCTCCCGAAGGGCAAGCTCACCGACGAGGCCGTGCAGACGCTGCGGGCGCTGAACGACGTGGCGAAGGGCCGCGGACAGTCGCTCGCCCAGCTGGCGCTGCAGTGGACGCTGCGCACCCCGGTGGTCGCCTCGGCCCTGATCGGGGCGTCCCGGCCCGAGCAGCTCGACGAGAACCTCGCCGCGCTCGACGGGCCCGAGTTCACCGCGGAGGAGCTCGCCCGCATCGACGAGCTGTCCGGGGGGATCGACGTGAACCTCTGGGCCACCTCCTCGGATCTGTGACCCGGTCATGAGCCTCGCCTCGGCCGCCGGATCCGTGCACGTGCGCGCGCCGGGGAAGATCAACGTCTACTTGGGGGTCGGCGGCCGCCACGACGACGGCTACCACGCCCTCGCGACGGTGTTCCAGGCGGTGTCGCTGTACGAAGACGTGATCGCGCGGCCGGCGGACGACTTCTCGATCACGGTGTCCGGGGTCGAGGACGACGGCTCCGTGCCGCTCGACGACCGCAACCTGGCGATGCGCGCGGCGAAGCTGCTCGCCACGGCCACCGAGCACACCGGCGGGGTGGCGCTCGAGGTGCGCAAGAGCGTTCCGGTCGCTGGCGGCATGGGGGGCGGATCGGCCGACGCCGCCGCGGCCCTGGTCGCGTGCGATGCGCTGTGGCGGACCGGTCTGTCGCCCGCGCGTCTGCACGACCTGGCGGCGCGGCTCGGCGCCGACGTCCCGTTCGCCCTGCACGGCGGCACGGCGGTGGGCACGGGGCGCGGTGATCAGCTGAACCCCGCGCTCGCGCGTGGCCGCTTCGACTGGCTGCTGGTGACGAGCGAGCAGGGCCTGTCGACCCCGGTGGTGTACGAGCGGCTCGACCTGCTGCGCGAGGAGGAGGGTGCGCTCGCCGATGACCCGCCGCTGTCGCTCGACGTGCCGATCCCGGTGCTCCAGGCGCTGCGCACCGGAGACCCGCGCCAGCTCGCCGATGCCTTGCACAACGACCTGCAGGCGGCGGCGCTGCACGAGCGGCCCGATCTGGGTGACACGATCGACCGCGGGATCGCGGCGGGTGCCCTGCACGGGATCGTCTCGGGCTCCGGTCCCACGGTCGCGCTGCTGTGCCCCGATCCCGAGACCGCGCAGGACGTGCAGACCCGGCTGCGGGACGAGGGGCTGGACCCGCTGCACGTGCACGGGCCGGTGCCCGGCGCCCGCATCCTCGGCTGAGGTCTCCCGCCGCGACGTCCTCCGGCCCACCGGTCCCTGACGCCTTCGGGATGCACGGCGCGGTCGTGGCAGACATAATGAAGTGACGATGTGACCGTGCACACGCGAGGAGGCAGTGATGTCCACGTCCTCCGAGCGTGCCCGCCTGCCGAGCATCCGCGACGTCGCCCGGCTCGCGGGGGTGTCGCACCAGACGGTGTCCCGCGTGCTGAACGATCACCCCAGCATCCGGCCGGAGACCAAGGCGAAGGTGCTCGACGCGATCGCCGTGCTGGACTACCGGCCGAACCTCGCGGCGCGCGCGCTGGTGACGAGCAAGTCGAACATGCTGGGCATCCTGTCCGCCACGATCGGCGAGTTCGGCCCCACCTCGTCCATCGCCGGGATCGAGGATGCGGCGCGCGAGGAGGGCTACTCGGTCTCCACGCTCAACCTCCCCTCGACCACGCCGGAGGCCATCGGCAACGCGGTGCGCCAGCTCGAGCGGGAGCAGGTCGACGGGATCGTGGTGCTCGCGCCACAGGTGCGCGTGTTCCATGTCTTGCGCGGCATGTCCGGCGCGATGCCCTTCGTCACTCTGCAGACGGCGTCGGGCTCGGACGGCGTGAGCCTGTCGGCCGATCAGGTCGCCGGTGCCAAAGCCGCGACGGAGCACCTCATCTCGCTCGGGCACAGCGACATCCTGCACCTGGCCGGACCGCAGGACTGGATCGAGGCGGAGTCGCGCATGCGGGGCTACCTCGACGCGCTGCGCGATGCCGATCTGCCCACGTTCCCGCCCATCCGCGGGGATTGGACGGCGGACTTCGGCTACTTCGCGGGCAAGGAGCTGTCGCACCGCCGCGACTTCACGGCGGTGTTCGCGGCGAACGACCTGATGGCGATCGGACTGCTGCACGGCTTCCGCGACGCGGGGGTGCGGGTGCCGCATGACGTGAGCGTGATCGGCTTCGACGACATCCCGGTCGCGGCCCACGTGGCACCGACGCTGAGCACCGTGCACCAGGACTTCCCGGAGCTGGGCCGCCGCGCGGTGCGCATCCTGCTGGCGCAGATCCGCGGTGAGGATCCGCCCGCGTTCGGGGCGCTGCAGACGCTGCTGCGGGCTCGCGAGTCGGCCGCCGCCCGCTGAGCCGATCCGGCGCGCTCGGGGCACTCGATTCCCGCGGGCCGCGCCCCTCCACGGATCGAATCCTTTCGATCCGCCGCGCCGCCGGGATGCCCATGTTCCTGCGGATCGCGAGGAGATCACGGTCGCGACACGGAATGCCCGCGCCGACTTGACACCGCTCCCGCGGGAGACGACGATGTATCGATGTGAACGGTCACATCGAAGGTGACCGCACGTCGCGAGGAAGATCCGTGAGCACCACTGCAACGTTGCCGACCGTGTCAGGCCCGATCCTGGAGATGCGCAGCATCACCAAGGAGTTCCCGGGGGTCAAGGCGCTCGCCGACGTCTCGATCACCGTTCGCGCCGGCGAGATCCACGCGATCTGCGGCGAGAACGGCGCCGGGAAGTCGACGCTGATGAAGGTCCTCTCCGGGGTGTACCCGTACGGCAGCTACGACGGGGAGATCCTGCTGTACGGCGAGGAGCAGCGCTTCAAGGACATCGCCGCGAGCGAGCAGGCGGGCATCGTCATCATCCACCAGGAGCTGGCGCTCATCCCCGAGCTGTCCGTCACCGAGAACATCTTCCTCGGCAACGAGATCCGCCGCTTCGGCCGCATCGACTGGCAGGCGCAGAAGGAGCGCACGATCGAGCTGCTCGCCCGCGTCGGGCTGAGCGAAGACCCCGACGTGCCGATCAAGACCCTCGGCGTCGGCAAGCAGCAGCTCATCGAGATCGCCAAGGCCCTCAACAAGGACGTCAAGCTCCTGATCCTCGACGAGCCGACCGCGGCCCTGAACGAGAACGACTCCCAGCACCTGCTCGACCTGATCCTGGGGCTCAAGGCCAAGGGCATCGCGTCGATCATGATCAGCCACAAGCTCAACGAGATCGAGCAGATCGCCGACGAGATCACGATCATCCGCGACGGCCGCACGGTCGAGACGCTCGACATCTCCCGCGGCGAGATCAACGAGGACCGCATCATCCGCGGCATGGTCGGCCGGTCGCTGGAGAGCCGCTACCCCGACCGCACGCCCGAGATCGGCGAGGTGTTCTTCGAGGTCAGGGACTGGTGGGTGCAGCACCCGACGGTGCCGGAGCGCATGGTCGTGAAGGGCTCGAACCTGAACGTGCGGCGCGGCGAGGTCGTCGGCATCGCCGGGCTCATGGGCGCGGGGCGCACCGAGCTCGCCATGAGCATCTTCGGTCGCTCCTACGGCACCTACCTCTCCGGCACGCTCGTGAAGGACGGGCAGGAGATCGAACTGCCCGATGTCGCTGCGGCCATCAAGCACGGCCTCGCCTACGTGAGCGAGGACCGCAAGGTGCTGGGGCTCAACCTGCTCGACACCATCAAACGGTCGATCGTGGCGGCGAAGCTGTCGAAGATCGCGCACAACGGGGTGGTCGACGCGCGCGAGGAGTTCGCGGTCGCCGAACGCTACCGCAAGGCGCTGCGCATCAAGACCCCCTCGGTGGAGGAGGGCGTCGGCAAGCTGTCGGGCGGCAACCAGCAGAAGGTCGTCCTCGCGAAGTGGATGTTCACCGACCCCGACCTGCTGATCCTCGACGAGCCGACCCGCGGCATCGACGTCGGCGCGAAGTACGAGATCTACGCGATCATCAACGAGCTCGCCGCCCAGGGCAAGGGCGTGATCGTGATCTCCAGCGAGCTGCCCGAGCTTCTCGGCATCTCCGACCGCATCTACACCGTGTTCGAAGGCCGGGTCACCGACTGCATCCCGGCCGACCAGGCGACCCCCGAGGACCTCATGCGCAGCATGACCTCCGCGACCCAGAAAGCATCCGCATGACCACCGACTCGACCACCGCGAAGCGCGGCTTCCACTTCAAGGACATCACGAAGATGTTCGGCGGCGGCGGCACCTCCACGCTGCGCCAGTTCGGCATCCTCGGCAGCCTCGTCGTCATCCTCGTCGTCTTCCAGGTGCTGACGTGGATCGTGAAGGGCACCGGACTCACGCTGTCGTCCGGGAACCTCATCAACGTCGTCAACCAGTACTCGTACATCCTGATCCTGGCGATCGGCATGGTGATGGTCATCATCATGGGGCACATCGACCTCTCGGTCGGCTCGGTCGCCGCGTTCACGGGCATCGTGGTGGCGAAGGCGATGCAGGACTGGAACCTTCCCTGGCCGCTCGGCATCCTGCTGGGACTGGGGGTCGGTGTGCTCGTGGGAGCCTGGCAGGGCTTCTGGGTCGCCTATGTGGGAGTGCCGGCGTTCATCGTGACGCTGGCCGGCATGCTGTTCTTCCGCGGGGCGAACCAGTGGGTCGGCGACTCGCAGTCCGTGCCCGTTCCGGAGGGCTTCAAGATCATCGGCGCGGGGTACCTGCCGGAGATCGCGCTGCCGCTGCCGTTCAACATCCCGACCATGCTGCTGGCGCTCGCCGGCGTGGCGTGGATCGTGTTCTGGGAGATCCGTACGCGTCGCGTGCAGCGCAAGATGGGCTCCGACATGGCGCCGCTGTGGGTCAGCGTCACCAAGGTCGTGCTGATCTCGGCGGTCATCCTCATCGCGGGCTGGCTGTTCGCCACCGGCCGTGAGGGCACCAGCTTCCCGATCTCGGGCGTCATCCTGCTCGCCCTGGTCATCCTGTACTCGTTCATCACGAACAACACCGTGTTCGGCCGGCACATCTACGCGGTCGGCGGCAACCGGCAGGCGGCGCGCCTGTCGGGCGTGAAGGACCGCTGGGTCGACTTCTTCGTGATGATGAACATGTCGGTCCTGGCCTCGCTCGCCGGCATGATCTACGTCGCGAGGGCGACCGCGTCCGGTCCCCAGGACGGCAACGGCTGGGAGCTCGACGCGATCGCCTCGGTCTTCATCGGCGGTGCGGCCGTCTCGGGCGGCATCGGCACCGTGATCGGGTCGATCATCGGTGGTCTCGTGATGGCGTTCCTCAACAACGGCCTCGCCCTGCTCGGCGCCGGCGCCGACGTCGTGTCGATGATCAAGGGCCTCGTGCTGCTGTTCGCGGTCGGCATCGACGTGTGGAACAAGCAGCAGGGACGCCCCTCGATCACCGGCTTCCTCACGCGTCGCTTCGGCCGCAAGCAGGACCCGGCCACCGACACCTTCGATCCGACGAAGACGAACTACCCCACCAGCCAGAAGTACGAAGCCCCCGCCGTCGAGGAGACGCGCGGAAAGTAAGGGCCGCGTCGCGCAGCGCACGCGCGACGAGACCTGCACACACCAGAGAAAGAGATCACATGAAGAAGATTCTTCTGTCGGCGACAGCGCTTGTCGTCGCGGGCGCATTCGCCCTCACCGGCTGCTCCTCGGAGCGCGGCGGTGACACGGGATCGGGTTCCGGCGATGAAGCGACGAAGGGCTTCGCCGCCGACGCCACGATCGGTGTCGCCCTCCCGGACAAGACCTCGGAGAACTGGGTCCTGGCCGGTGACCTGTTCAAGACCGGTCTCGAGAAGGCGGGATTCAAGGCCGACGTGCAGTACGCGCCGGCCAGCAACACGGTCGCCGAGCAGCAGAACCAGATCCAGGCGCTCGTCACGGGCGGTGCCAAGGTGATCATCATCGGCGCGAAGGACGGTAAGCAGCTCACCACCCAGGTCGAGGCCGCGCGCGACGCCGGTGTCGCCGTCATCGCGTACGACCGCCTGATCGAGAACACCGACGCGGTGGACTACTACGTCGCGTTCGACAACTTCGAGGTCGGCAAGCTCCAGGGTCAGGCGCTCCTCGACGGTCTCGCCGAGCGCGCGGGCCACGAGGCGCCGTACAACATCGAGCTGTTCTCGGGTTCGCCGGACGACGCCAACTCCGCCGTGTTCTTCAACGGTGCGATGGAGGTGCTGCAGCCGAAGATCGACGACGGCACGCTGAACGTCGTCTCCGGGCAGACCGAGATCTCCCAGACGGCGACCGAGGGCTGGAAGCCGGAGAACGCCCAGCGCCGCATGGACTCGATCCTCACGTCCAGCTACGGCTCGGAGACGCTCGACGGCGTCCTGTCCCCGAACGACACGCTCGCGCGCGCCATCATCACCTCGGCGCAGCAAGCCGGCAAGCCCGTCCCGGTCGTCACCGGTCAGGACTCCGAGGTCGAGTCGGTGAAGTCGATCATGGAGGGCGTCCAGTACTCCACGATCAACAAGGACACCACGCTGCTCGTGGAGCAGGCCATCAAGATGGTCGGCCAACTGCAGAAGGGCGAGGAGGTCGACGTCAACGACACCGACCAGTACGACAACGGCAAGAAGGTCGTTCCGGCCTACCTGCTCCCGCCGGTCATCGTGACCAAGGAGAACGCGGCCGAGGCATACGCCAACGTGCCGAGCCTCCTCGAGATCGTGAAGTCGTACCAGTAACACGATTCGCACCGCGCACGAGCCGTCCGTCCCTTCCGGGGCGGGCGGCTCGTCCGCATGGGGACCCGTGTCTGTCCGGCGCCCGCGTCACGGGGCTGTGTCGGTCGCGGCGCCCGTGACGCCAGCGCACCGGCGCCGATCACGAGGTCGCGTCACGAGGTGCGCGTCATGGAGGCGCGGGTGAGGAACAGGAGGGCGAGGGCGATCCCGGTGAGGGCGACCGCGACCCAGACCGGTCCGAGAGGTCCGGTGCCGGTCTCCAGTGCCGCAGCTCCGAGCACGGGGCCCGCGGCCGCTCCGACGTTCAGGGCTGCGGTCGCGGCGGAGCCGGCCATGGTCGGCGCCGCGGTCGCGGCGTACAGCACCCGTGTGACCAGGGTGCTGCCCACCCCGAACGACAGCACTCCCAGCACGAGCACGCCGGCCAGCAGAGCCGCGGGGTGGATCGCGAGGAGCGCGAACGCCGTCCAGCCGGCGAGCAGCAGCGGTCCGCCGATGCCGACCACCAGCCCGGGGTGCCGGTCGGAGAGTCGCCCAGCGACGGTCACACCGACGAACGACCCGACGCCGAACAGCACCAGGACGATCGCCACCCATCCCTCGGCCAGGTGCGCGGTCTCGGTCACGATCGGCGCGAGGAACGTGAAGGCGGCGAACGTGCCGCCGTTGATCAGCGCCGCGAGCGCCAGAGCGATGGCGACCGGTCGGGTGCCGAAGACGCGCAGCTCGGCACGCAGGGTCGGCGCGGCCGCGGGTGTGGGTGTGGGCGCGGGCGCGGGTGTGGGTGTGGGTGTGGGTGTGGGTGTGGGCGCTGGTGTGGGTATGGATGTGGACTCTGGCCGGTATGGAGCGATCACGCGCGCTGGGACGCCGCGGACGATCCCGAGGAGGGCGGGCACGCAGAGCAGCGCGACCGCCCAGAAGGTGGCGCGCCACCCCCAGGCCGCGCCCAGCACGGTGCCCGCGGGAACGCCCGCGACCGTGGCGACGGTGGTGCCGGCCAGGAGCACCGAGACCGCGCGCCCGGTCTGGCCGGGCGGCACCAGCGACGTCGCGGTGCGCAGGGCGACGGCGAGGAAGCCGGCGTTGGCGATCGCGCTCACCACCCGCGTGAGGAGCAGGACCTCGAACGACGTGGTGAGGGCGCCGAGCACGTGGCACGCGCCGAACGCGAGCAGGCACAGGAGCAGGGTGAGGCGAGGCGGCCATCCGCGCGCGAAGGCCGCCATCACCGGGGCGCCCACGACCATTCCGATCGCGAAGGCGGAGGTGAGCAATCCCGCTGATCCGACGGGGATGGCGAGGTCGTCGGCGATCGCGGGGAGGAGCCCGGCGAGCATGAATTCGGACGTGCCCATGACAAACACCGTCAGGGCGAGGGAGTAGAGGGCAAGAGGCATCGAGACTCCGAGGTGAGAGAGCAGAAGGGGTCTTCTGGTCACCACGGTCAGCCCGGTGCGACGGGTGCGACGGGGGAGCGCCCGCCTGGGGGCGGATGCGACGAGTCAGCGAGTGTCGGGGCTGGCGGTGCGACCGGCAGCCCCCGACCTGTCTGATTCGGGGCTCGACATGCTTCCACTCTAGGGGGAGGCGCACCCGCCGTACCTGCCGCGCTCGCCGCACCCGCCGCACTCGCTGCACCCACTGCTCGCCGCACCCGCCGCACTCGCTGCACCCACCGCTCGCCGCACCCGCCGGCATCGTCAATGCGCTCGCAGCCTCGCGACTCAGAACGGTGCCGCGCCCATGTCCGCACCCGCGTCCCATGCGCCTCCACCGGTCCCCGCGCCGCGGCCATCCTGCACACCCGCCTCCGCGAACACCACCGATGGCCGAGGCGGCGGGCGGTCGAGGTAGCTCCGTCCGGCCGGACTCGTCCACTCCAGAAGGCCGCCCGGCCGCTGCCGCACCTGCCACGGGGAGTGGTGCTTGAGGGTGTGGTGTCTGCGGCAGAGGGTCGCCAGGTTCCGGTGCTCGGTCTTCCCGCCGCGGGCCGCATCGTGGCTGTGGTCGAGGTCGCTCTTCCGCGCCGCGAGGCCGCATCCGGGGAAACGACAGCGCTGGTCGCGCGCTCGCAGGTGCCGGCGGAGCTCCTCGCTCGGCCGGTAGCGGTCGACCGCGAGCGTCGCGCCGCTGATCGGATGCGTCAGCACCCGGTCCCACCCCGCGGCGCCGCCGGTCAGATGTCGGGCGGTCTCCGCATCGATCGGCGTCTGACCGTCGAGCTCAGCCGGAGCGCCCACCGCCGTGGGGTGATCGTCACGAAGAAGGGTCAGCACAGGCACCGTCACCTCCACGCGCGCCCGCAGCTCGCCCAGCAGACCGTCCGCCGTGTCGTGGCCGGCCGGGGTGCCAGTCAGCACCAGATCGGAGAGCAGGTCGGCTCGCAGCTGGTCGACCGTGCGGGTGTCGGGTGTGGCAGGGGAGGGCTCGGTCGCGCCCCGCTCCGCGCGCGCGTTCTCCTGCTGTACGGCGTGAGCCATCTGCGACAGCCGGTCGAACATGCCGTGGACGAGTGCCGCCGGTCCGTGCATGCCCAGGTCGGCCATCCCGTCGCCTGCGTCTTTCACCCAGACCCGCCGCTGCTCGCGGGCGTCGCGGTGCCGTTCGGTGACCGTGCGCTCCTGGAAGCGTTCGGCGAGGCGTCGCACGAGCGGCCGCAGCCGGTTGGGCGAGGTGGTCTGCGCGAGGGCTACGGCGTCGTCGGCGAAGGCCGACCGCTCGGAAGCGTCGTGGAGATGCGCGCCCGCGTCGAGGATCGCGCGCGCGTGCGCCGCGCTGATCAGCCCGCGGCCCTGCGCCTCCCACACCGCGGGGAAGCGCTCGACCAGCCAGGACGCCTCGGACATGCGCCGTTCGACCGCGCGATCGCTCGCGCGCTGGGCCGCGCCGATCTCGGCGGCGACCGTGCGGATCGCCAGGTCGCCGTGGTCGGGGTGGCGCCCCTGCCGGGCGATGTCGACCGCGAGGCGCCCGGCCAGGGCCAGCAAGCCGTCGCGGGCGGCCTGCATGCTGCTCAGCGTCTGCTCCGCCGCGACCAGGCCCGCGACCAGCTCGGCGAGCATCGCCCGCTGGGAGTCGGTGGCGTCGAGCAGCGCGGTCATGACCTCACTCCATCACTGACCACCGACATTCGAACAAAGGATCGAACGAGTGTGGACGAAAGTCAGGTCACGGAAAGGTAACGGTCGTGGTTTACTGACGCGATGCTTCTCAACGTCGTCGAAGCCGGTTCGGGCGAGCACACGGTCGTGCTCCTCCACGGCATGATGGGCTCCGCCGAGAGCTGGCACCGCGTCGTGCCCGCGCTGACGGAGCGCGGTTTCCGCGTACTCGCGCTCGATCTCCCCGGTCACGGACTCTCGCCGCGCGATCCGCAGCTCACGATCGAGAGCGCGGCCGACGCGGTCGTCGAGACCCTGGTGCGCCTCCTCGAGCCCCCGTCCGCCACCCCCGGCCCGCCCCTGATCGCCGCGATGGGACACTCCTTCGGTGCCACGGTCCTCGCCGCGGCCGCCCCGCGACTCGAACCGGCGCTCGCCGTCTACGTCGACGCGGCGCTAACCCTGCAGGGCGGTCAGGATCGCGCGGCGCTGGTGTCGCAGTACGAACACGACCGGCGTGCACGCCTGTCGCCGACCGAGCTGCGCCGCGCGCGTCCGTTCTATTCGGTCGCCGATGCCGAGGCGGAGGCCCGCGCGGCCGAGCGGTTCGATGCCGCGACGGCCGCGTCCGTGTCGTGCGGCTCCGATGGGCACTGGAGCGCCGCACCGGGCTCGATCGTCGTCCGCGCCGACCCCAGCGCGTGGGTCACCGACGAGGACGCGCGCCGGTTCGAGCACGAGGGCGTCCGCGTGCGGAGCATCCCTGGCGCGGCGCACACCGTCTGGTACAGCCACTTCGACGTGTTCACCGCGGCGCTGCCGGAGCTCTTCGGCTCCCGCTGACGACAGGGCGGGCGGCCGGCGATCCGGGACTACCCTGGAGAGGACATGGCACATCTTCTCGGGGCCGAAGCCCTGCACCTCGAATACCCGACCCGCGTCGTCTTCGACTCCGTCACCCTCGGCATCGAGGAGGGGGACCGCATCGGGATCGTCGGCCGCAACGGCGACGGCAAGTCCAGCCTCCTCGGCATGCTCGCCGGCACCAAGGAGCCGGACTCCGGCCGGGTGACCGTGCGCGGCGGCACCCGCATCGGTGTGCTGACCCAGGCGGATACGCTCCCGGACGACCTCACGATCGGCGCGGCCGTGGTCGGCGACGTGCCGGAGCACGAGTGGGCGGGCGACGCCCGGGTGCGCGATGTGATCGACGGGCTGCTGCGGGAGCTCCCGTGGGACGCGCGGATCGGATCGCTCAGCGGCGGCCAGCGGCGGCGTGTGTCGCTCGCCAAGCTCCTGACCGGCGACTGGGACGTGATCGCGCTCGACGAGCCCACCAACCACCTCGACGTCGAGGCCATCACCTGGCTCGCCGGTCATCTGAAGAAGCGCTGGTCCCCGAACGCCGGGGCGCTGCTGGTCGTCACGCACGACCGCTGGTTCCTCGACGAGATCTGCACCGAGACGTGGGAGGTGCACGACCGCATCGTCGAGCCGTTCGAGGGCGGCTACGCGGCGTACATCCTGCAGCGGGTCGAGCGCGACCGCATGGCCGCGGCGACCGAGGCGAAGCGGCAGAACCTCGCCCGCAAGGAGCTCGCGTGGCTGCGCCGCGGCGCCCCCGCGCGCACCAGCAAGCCGAAGTTCCGCATCGACGCGGCCAACGAGCTGATCGCGGACGTGCCGGAGATCCGCGACAAGGTGTCGCTGCAGTCGCTCGCGGTGTCGCGGCTCGGGAAGGACGTGGTCGACCTGCTCGACGTCGGCGTGACCTACCCGACCGAGGACGGCGGCACCAGAACGGTGCTGAAGGACGTGGAGTGGCGCATCGCACCGGGGGAGCGCACCGGCATCCTCGGGGTGAACGGGGCGGGGAAGTCCACGCTGCTCGGGCTGATCTCCGGTGCCGTCGAGCCGACAGAGGGCCGGGTCAAGCGCGGCAAGACCGTGCAGGTGCGCACCCTCACGCAGCGCCTCGACGAGCTCACGCCGCACTGGAACGACCCGGTGCGCGTGGTGATCTCCGGGTTGCGCACCTCCTACACGCTCGGCGCCGGGTCGAAGGCGCAAGACCTCACGCCCGGTCAGCTGCTGGAGCGGCTCGGGTTCTCGTCGGCGCAGCTGTCGACACCGGTCAAAGACCTCTCGGGCGGCCAGCAGCGCCGGTTGCAGCTGCTGCTCGTGCTGCTCGACCAGCCCAACGTGCTGATCCTCGACGAGCCGACCAACGACATGGACACCGACATGCTCGCCGCGATCGAGGACCTCCTCGACTCCTGGTCGGGCACACTCCTGGTCGTCAGCCACGACCGGTACTTCCTGGAGCGCGTGACCGACCAGCAGTACGCGATCCTCCCGGGACCCGACGGCGCCGGACGGCTGCGCCACCTCCCCGGCGGCGTGGACGAGTACCTGCGGCTGCGCGAGCGGGTGGAGGCCGAGGGGTCGAAGCCCTCCGCGAGTGCCGCTGCGGCGGCACCGACCGGCCTCGACGGTGCCGCGCTCCGCACGGCGCAGAAGGAGGTCGCGGCGCTCGAACGACGCATCCAGAAGCTCACCGCGCAGGTCGACGCGGCCAAGCACGCGCTCGCCGACCACGACCAGTCCGACTACGCCGGACTGGGGGAGCGGATGAAGGAGATCTCGGCGCAGGAGGCCGAGATCGAGGAGCTCGAGCTGCGCTGGTTCGAACTCACCGAACAGATCGGCTGAGACCAGGAATATCCTTCTCCCCATAGCGTTGGGAGGTAGGGATGGAAGGCCTTGAAGTCACCGTCCTGCTCGGACTCACGATCCTCGTCGGAACCCTGATCGCCCCGCGCGTGCGTCTCGCGCTCCCGCTCGTCCTCGTCCTGCTCGGACTGCTGCTCGGTTTCGTGCCCGAGCTGCGCGAGGTGCAGCTGCCGCCGGAGACCGTGCTGCTGCTGTTCCTGCCCGTGATCCTGTTCTGGGAGAGCCTCACCACGTCGCTGCGCTCGATCCGCCGCGACTTCCGCTACATCCTGCCGATGAGCACCCTGCTCGTGGTGGCCTCGGCGTTCGCGGTCGCGGGCATCGGCGTGCTGTTCGGGATGCCGTGGGAGGTCGCGCTCGTCCTGGGCGCCGCCGTCGCCCCGCCCGATGCCACCGCGGTCGCCGCGCTCGGACGTCTGCTGCCGCGACGCATGTTCATGAAGCTGAAGGCGGAGAGCCTCACGAACGACGGCACCGCGCTCGTCCTGTATGCGATCGCGGTGTCGCTCGCGCTCGGCGGCCAGGTCACGCCGCTCTCCGTCACGTGGGACGTGCTGGTGTCGTACGTCGGCGGGGTCGCGGCGGGCGTCGCGGTCGCCGCGATCGCGTACCTGCTGCTGCGTCGCATGTCGTCGACCATCGTCATCAACGTGACGCTGCTGCTCGTGCCGTTCTCGGCGTTCCTGGTCGCCGAGATGGTGCACGCCTCGGGGGTGCTGGCCGTGGTCGTGGCCGGACTCATCGTGGCCTGGGTGTCGCCGCGCGTGACGACTGCGGCGTCGCGGCGCCAGGCGGACGCGGCGTGGCCCTTCGGCGTGTTCCTCCTCAACGGCGCGCTGTTCGTGCTCATCGGGCTCGAGGTGCAGTACGTGGTGCACGAGGTGCCGCCGTCGGTGATCGGGCGACTGGTGCTGATCACGCTCGCGGTGTGGGCCACGCTGCTGGTCGTGCGCTACCTGTTCCAGCTGCTCAACGTGCTGTTCCAGGGCAGGCCGTCCGCCCGCCCGGCCCCTGGCTCGCGCTCCCGTGCGCGCCTCGTGTCCACCGTCGCGGGGATGCGCGGAGCCGTGTCGCTCGCGATCGCCCTGTCGGTGCCCACGACCGTGACCGAGGGCGGCGCGATCGCCGGCCGCGACGAGATCGTGCTCGTGACGGCCGGGGTGATCCTGCTCAGTCTGCTCGCGCAGGCCCCCATGCTGCCGGCCCTGGTGCGCTGGGCGCGGTTCCCGGTCGACCACGCGGAGGCCGAGGAGTTCGAGCTCGCGGAGCGCGCGATCTCCGGCGCCGCTCTGGCCGCGCTGGACGACCTGGCCGCCGAGCACGGCGTCGGCGCGGAGGTGCGCGATCACGTGCGGGCCGAGGGGTATCGCAACCTGGAGTTCGCGAACGCCCGGACCCTGGCGCGGGAGCAGGCCCTGATCGACGCGGAGGCCGAGGCGCTGGACGACATGCTCGGCGAGCCCGACCCCCTGGGCATCGGCGGGGAGGAGGGCACCGGGGAGCCGGAAGCCGACGGCGGCGTCGGCGGCGCGGTCGACCCCGAGTCGAGCGACGGCACGGTGCTGCAGATGATCGCGACCTCGGCCGACGTCGACCTGGCCCAGCGCTCTCCGCTCATCCGGCACGAGGAGCACACGCGACTCAAGCTCGCGCTGCTCGACCGCAAGCGCGAGGTGCTGCTCGGGCTGCGCAGCGCCGGGACCGTGGACGACCTGGTGGTGCGGCGCATCTCGGCCCGGCTCGACCTCGAACAGGTGCGTCTGCAGGGCATCGAGGAGTTCGACTGACCCTCACCCGGTGGTCCGCCCCGGGCGCCGCCGGGACCTGTGACGCCGTGTGACGGCGCGATTCCGCCGCCTGCGCCGGACCTGCCTAACGTAGTCGGGTCCCGCCAGGAAGGAACCCCCTCATCATGTCCCGCCGCACCACCACCGTCCTCGCCGCGCTCGCCGCGGTCCCGCTGTTCGTCGCGCTCTCCGGATGCGCGACGGCCTCCTCCGACGCCGGTTCCGGCGACGCGGAGAACGAGACCGTCAAGATCGGGGTCGTCGGCAAGGGCGACGCGCAGTGGCCCGCCTTCGTCGAGGCTGCCGCCGACGAGGGCATCACGGTCGAGCTGGTCGACTTCGGCTCCTACGAGCAGCCGAACCCCGCGCTGAGCGAGGGCGAGATCGACCTCAACCAGTTCCAGCACATCGTGTACCTCGCCGAGTACAACAACGCCTCGGGCTCCGACCTCACGCCGATCGGCTCCACCGCGATCTACCCGCTCGGCCTGTACTCGAAGAAGTACGACGACATGGACGACATCCCCAAGGGCGAGACCGTCGCCGTGCCGGACGACGCGTCGAACCAGGCCCGCGCGCTGAACGTGCTGCAGCAGGCCGGCCTCGTCGAGCTGAAGAGCGGCGGCACGCCCTACTCCGACCTCGCCGACGTCGACACCGAGAAGTCGAAGGTGCAGGTGAAGGCGCTGGAGGCGGCGCTCATCCCCACCTCACTGCCCGATGTCGCCGCTGCGATCATCAACAACGACTTCGTGGAGGACGCCGGGCTCACGTTCGACGACGCGATCGCGCAGGACGACCCCGAGGACCCGAGCGCCCTGCCGTACGTGAACATCTTCGCGGCCCGCGCGGAGGATGCCGACAACGAGACCTACAACAAGCTGGTCGAGATCTTCCAGACGAACGAGGACGTGCAGGCGGGACTCCTCGAGTCCTCCGGTGGCACGGCGGTGGCGTTGCAGACCCCGGTGAAGGACCTCGTGGCCTCGCTGGAGAAGGTCCAGAAGGACGCCGACGCGAAGAAGTGACGCAGTGGGGGTGCGGGGCACCCCCACCCCGTGAGGGAGAATCGGGTGGCGCCTCTCGCGTCGCCCGATTCTCCGTTTCCCGAGACCCAGACCGGAGCAGCACATGCCGATCGTCTCCCTGACGAACGTGTCCAAGACCTACCCCTCCCGCAGTCACGGTGAACCGGAGGTCGTCGCCGTCGACGACGTGACCCTCGACATCGACCAGGGCGACGTGTACGGCATCATCGGCTACTCCGGCGCCGGCAAGTCGACGCTGGTGCGCCTGATCAACGCCCTGGAGCCGGCGACGAGCGGCACCATCACGGTCGACGGCGTCGATCTCACCACGCTCGGCGAACGCGAACTGCGCCGCGTGCGCGGCGGCATCGGCATGATCTTCCAGCAGTTCAACCTGTTCTCCTCGCGCACCGTGCGGTCGAACGTGGCCTACCCGCTGACGCTGGCCGGCTGGTCGAAGCCCGACATCGAGGCGCGGGTGACCGAGCTGCTGTCGTTCGTGGGGCTGTCCGACAAGGCGAAGGCCTACCCCGAGCAGCTGTCCGGCGGCCAGAAGCAGCGCGTCGGCATCGCCCGGGCCCTGGCCACCAAGCCCGCGATCCTGCTCGCCGACGAGGCCACCAGCGCCCTCGACCCGCAGACCACGCACGAGGTCCTCGACCTGCTCAAGCGGGTCAACGAGGAGCAGGGCGTCACCATCGTGGTCATCACCCACGAGATGGACGTCATCCAGACGATCGCGACCAAGGTCGCCGTGATGGAGAACGGTCGCGTGATCGAGCGCGGCGACGTGTTCGACGTGTTCTCGGCGCCGCAGAACCCGGCGTCGCAGCGCTTCGTCGGCACGGTCGTGAAGGGCGTGCCGTCGCCGTCCGAGCTCGCCGTGCTGCGCGAGCGGCATCGCGGGCGCCTCGTCACGTTCTCGTTCCGCGACGGCGACTCGTCGCAGGCGCAGGTGTTCCTCGACCTCGCGGCCGCCGGACTCGACTTCGAGCTCGTGTACGGCGGCATCAACGACATCCGGGGCAGGGCGTTCGGGCACCTGACGCTCGCGATCCGCGGCGACTCCTCCGCGATCGACAGGGCGCTCACGACGATCGGTGAGCGCGTGGACGTGACCGTGATCGCCGCAGAGGAGGCCCGCTGATGGATCGTCTGAACGAACTGTGGCCCGAGTTCTGGTCGGCCGCACTGGAGACGCTGTACATGGCGTCGTTCGCGCTCGTGCTCGGCGGGATCCTCGGTCTTGCGATCGGCATCATCCTCTACATCACGCGCCCCGGTGGACTCCTGCAGAACCGGGTCGTCTCGGTGCTCGTGAACCTGGGGGTCAACTTCTTCCGACCCATCCCGTTCGTGATCTTCATGGCCGTCGCGCAGCCGTTCGCGCGGCTCGTGGTGGGGTCGGGCATCGGCACCACGGCGGGCGCGTTCATCATCGGGCTCGCGGCGGCGTTCGCGATCGGCCGCATCGTGGAGCAGCACCTCGTGTCGGTGTCGCCCGGCGTGATCGAGGCGGCGCGGGCGATGGGGGCGGGGCCGTGGCGCATCCTGTTCACGGTCGCGATCCCGGAGTCCCTCGGACCGCTGATCCTCGGCTACACGTTCATCGTGGTCGCGCTCATCGACATGACCGCGATGGCCGGTCTGATCGGCGGCGGCGGCCTGGGTGCGTTCGCGCAGATCTACGGCTTCCGGCAGTTCGAGCCGATCGTGATGTGGGCCGCCATCATCCTGATCGTGGTGTTCGTGCACCTGGTGCAGCTGCTGGGCACGCGGCTCGCCCGGAGGATCATGCGACGCTGACCCCCGGTGGGGCGCGGGTCAGCGCGCCGGGGCGTCCTGCAGGCTCCGGCGGGTGGTGAACACGCGCTCCTCACCGGTGAGCGGGTCCAGGAACCGCAGTTCCCGGGCCAGGAGCTGCAGGGGCCGGGAGAAGTCGTCGGGCTGCTCGGGCAGCAGCTCCGGGTAGAAGCCGTCGTGCAGGATGCCGAGCCCGAGCGCGGCCAGGTGCACGCGCAACTGGTGCATCTTGCCGCTGTGCGGGCGCAGCAGGGTGTGCACCACGCGGTCGTCGGCGTCGATCACGTCGATGAGCGTCTCCGAGTTGGGCTCCCGGGTGTCGTCGACCTGCACGCGCACCTCTCCGCGGTGCTTCTCGATGTGGGTGCGGTACACCAGCGGGAAGCGGGAGGGATCCCAGCCGGCGGGCCGGGCCGATACGGCCTCGTACACCTTCTCGACCCGTCGATCCTCGAACAGCAGCTGGTAGGCGCCGCGGGTGGCGGGGCGGACGGAGAACATCAGCAGCCCGGCGGTCGCGCGGTCGAGGCGGTGGATCGGCGTGAGCTCCGGGTTGCCGAGCCGGTTCCGCAACCGCACGAGAGCCGAGTTCTGCAGGTACTTGCCGCCCGGGGTGGTGGGCAGGAAGTGCGGCTTGTCGATCACGACGAGGTGGTCGTCCTCGTGCAGGATCTCCTCGGTGAAGGGGATCTCCTTCTCGACGGGCGGCTCGCGGTAGTACCAGACGAACTCCTCGGCGCCCAGCGGCGTCTCCCGCCTGAGCGGTCGTCCGTCGCGGGCGACGATCTCGCCGCGGTCGAACCGCACGAGCAGCCGCTCGGGGTCGAGGTGGAAGAACCGCTCGACCATGTAGTCCGCGATCGTCGGCCAATCCCCGGTCAGCGGAACGTGCAGTCGCGTGGCGCCGACGCCGTCGCGCACGGGGAGCGGGGAGGGCATGCCCATTGTTCGGCCTTCGGCAGGAGGGGCGGGACCCCTCCACCCTAGGCGACGGCGCCGGTCGGCTCGGCTCAGTCCGCCCCGGCGGCGATCCAGTCGTCGAACGTGGTGGGGGCGAGCCGGGCTCCCTCGGCGGGGAGCAGCACCTCGCCCGCGAACTCGACGCCCAGAGCCGCACCGCGCCACGAGGCGCGCAGCGGAAGCTCTCGTCCGCGGGCGGCGAGGGTGCGCCTGGCCATGTCGACGGCGTCTTCGGTGCGGGGCCCGGCGATGTCGAAGGATCCGCCCAGCGCGGGGGCAGCGGCCGCCTCGACGAGGGCGACCGCCACGTCCGCCGGGGCGATCGGCTGCAGCAGCAGCGGGGGGACGACGCCCTCGCCGTCGACGATCGACCACTCGGCGATCATGGCGGGGAAGTCGTGGAACTGCGTCGCGCGCACGATCGTGAAGGGCACGGCGCCGCGGGCGACCTCGCGCTCCTGGGCCCGCTTGCCGAAGTAGTGCGGGTTGCCCTGCACCCGATCGAGCGCCGCGATCGACAGGGCCACGTGGTGGGCGACCCCGGCGGCGGCTCCGGCGACCAGGAGGGTGCGCGTCACCGTCGCGAACACACGCTCGGCCTCCGCCACGTCGGACACCGGGGGATTGGTCGCGTCGATCACCGCGTCGACCCCGTCGAGTCGCGCCGCGAGACCCTCGCCCGTCGTCAGGTCCACCCCTTCGCCGCGGCTGAGGGAGATCGCGTCATGGCCTCGCCGTCGCGCCTCCTCCACCACGAGCCGCCCGATCCGTCCTGTCCCGCCTGCCACTGCGATGCGCATGCCGCTCCTTTGTCGTGATCCGTGGCTATCCTGCCCCGGGCCGCCGACATCCGCCGCGCACGCGTGAGCGGCGTCAGGCGTCGAAGCTCAGGCTGAGCTTGCGCAGCAGACCGGCGAGCCGTTCGCGGTCGCCGCGCGACAGTGCCCTGAGCAGCTCGGCCTCCGCGTCGACCAGCCGGGTGATCGCCGCGTCCACCCGGATACGCCCGTCGTCGGTGAGCGTCACCAGCACGCTGCGGCCGTCGCCGGGGTCGGCCTCCCTGCGCACCAGCCGCCGCCCGACCAGCCGGTCGATCCGGTTGGTCATGGTGCCGCTGGACACGAGGGTCTGCTGCAGCAGCTGCTTCGGGGAGAGCTGGAAGGGGGCGCCGGCGCGGCGCAGCGCCGACAGCACGTCCCACTCCCACGACTCGAGGTCGCTGCGGCGGAACACCTCGCGGCGGGCGCGGTCGAGGTGACGCGACAGCCGGTCCATCCGCGACAGCACCTCGAGCGGGGAGAAGTCGAGGTCGGGCCGCTGCGTGTTCCACGCGCCGACGATCCGGTCGACCTCATCCACCTCGCTCATGCGTTCATTATCGCGTGCGCCCCGTCGTCCGCCGTCCCGCGGGCGGGCAGCTCCAGGGTCAGGAACACGCTGTGCGGATCCGGCCGGTAGCGGCCGAACGCCGCGCACTCGCGGAAGCCCGCGCGGGTGTACATCGCGACCGCGGGCAGGAAGAAGTCGTCGCGCCCGGTCTCCAGCGACACCTGGCGCACCCCGCGGGCGGTGGCGTCGTCGAGGAGGAACCGCACCAGGGTGCGTCCGATGCCGCGGCCGCGCAGTGCGGGGTCGGTGCGCATCGACTTGAGCTCCTCGTGCCCGTGGTCGACCGTGGCGAGGGCGCCCGTGCCGACGATGCGGTCGTCCAGGGTGGCGGCGAACAGGCGCACGTGCGGTGCGAGGAGTCCGTCGATGGGCAGGGCGTGCTGGCTCTCGGGTGGCGCGGTGCCCTGCATCTCGGCGTGATGCGCGGACACGAACGCCGCGAGGTCCGGCGTGGCGGAGGCGATGCGGGTGATGACGACGTCGCTCATGGCCCCAGCATCGCAGAGCCGTGTTTCGTCCCGATGTCGGCCACCCGGGCGTGCATCGGAACACGAGCGGGGACGTGGCAGACTTGTCGGGCGGTGCCCACGCGGGGGCCGCGGTCCGCCGTGGTGTAATGGCAGCACGACAGCCTTTGGAGCTGTGAGGTCTAGGTTCGAGTCCTGGCGGCGGAGCATGACTGGGAACAATCTCGCCATCGTCGTCCTCGCCGCAGGTCAGGGCACCCGCATGAAGTCGCGGCTGCCCAAGGTGCTGCACCCCATCGGCGGCCGACCGCTCGTCGGGCACGTGCTCACCACGGCGCGTCGGCTGCAGGCCGCGCACATCGAGGTCGTCGTGCGTCACGAGCGCGACCAGGTGGTGGCCGCGCTCGCGGAGGACTACCCCGATGCGGTGTTCGTCGACCAGGACGAGGTGCCGGGCACGGGGCGGGCCGTGCAGGTCGCGGTCGATGCGCTGCCCGGCGACTTCGACGGCGATGTGCTCGTGCTCTCGGGCGACTGCCCGCTCGCGGACGCCGAGACGCTCACCGCGTTCCTGGAGGAGCACCGCGCCTCCGGTGCGGCGGCCACCCTCATGACGGCCCTGGTCGACGACCCCACCGGCTACGGCCGGGTGATCCGCGACGCGGACGGCGGTGTCGACCGCATCGTCGAGCAGAAGGACGCGACGGCCGAGGAGGCCGCGGTCACCGAGATCAACGCCGGCATGTACGTGTTCCGTGCCGCGACGCTGCGCACGTACCTGCCGCAGGTGGGCGTCGACAACGCGCAGGGCGAGATGTACCTGACCGATGTGCCCGGTCTGCTGCGCCGTGACGGCGACCGCGTGGCCGCCTCGGTCGTCGACGACGTCGAGGTCACGTTCGGGGTGAACGATCGTGCGCAGCTCGCCGAGGTCGGCCGCCGCCTGAACGCCCGCATCGTGCGCCGCTGGCAGCTCGAGGGCGTCACGGTGATCGATCCGGCGACCACGTGGATCGACGACGACGTCACCCTGGCGCCCGACGTGACGCTCCTGCCGAACACGCAGATCCTGCGCGCGACCACCGTCGCCGCGGGTGCCACGATCGGTCCCGACACGACGCTCGTGACCTGCGAGGTGGGGGAGGACGCGGTCGTGCGGCGCACCGACGCCACGCTGGCCGTGATCGGCGCCGAGGCGACCGTCGGGCCCTTCTCCTTCCTCCGCCCCGGTACCGTGCTGGGCGCCAAGGGCAAGATCGGCGCGTACGTCGAGACCAAGAACGCCGAGATCGGCGAGGGCAGCAAGGTGCCGCACCTCTCCTACGTGGGGGATGCGACGATCGGCCGCGGGGTCAACCTGGGCGCGAGCACCATCACCGCCAACTACGACGACGTGAACAAGCACCGCACCGAGATCGGCGACGAGGTCCACACCGGCTCGCACACGGTCCTGGTCGCGCCCGTTAGGCTGGGTGCTGGTGCGAAGACCGGTGCCGGCGCCGTCGTCCGCAAGGACGTCCCCGCCGGTGCCCTGGCCATGAGCGTGGCCCCCCAGCGCAACGTCGAGGGGTGGGTCGAGAAGAACAGAGCAGGCACGGGGGCGGCGGACGCCGCGGCCCGGGAGAACACGGCGGAATAGGCGGAGCATGGCCCGGAAGAAGAAGACGGTCGACCTGGATCGCGACAACGGGGTGGCCCCCGGGATCATCGCGAAGACCAAGAAGCGGCTCGTCGTCGCGGGCGGGCGCTCCCACCCCGAGCTGACAGCGGCCGTCGCCGAGGCCCTGGGCACCGAGATCGCGCCGGTGGAGCACCGCACGTTCGCGTCGGGGGAGATCTACGCCCGCTTCGAGGTCTCGATCCGCGGCGTCGACCTCTTCCTCATCCAGACCTTCGGCGAACCGGTGAACGAGTGGCTCATGGAGACGCTCATCATGATCGACGCCGCCAAGCGCGCGTCGGCCAAGCGCATCACCGTCGTCGCCCCCTACTATCCGTATTCGCGCCAGGACAAGAAGGGCCGCGGCCGTGAGCCGATCAGCGCCCGCCTGGTCGCCGACCTGCTCAAGACGGCCGGCGCCGACCGCGTCATGAGCGTCGACCTGCACGCGGCGCAGATCCAGGGCTTCTTCGACGGCCCGGTCGACCATCTCTTCGCCAAGCCGGTGCTGCTCGACCACTTCGAGCGCACGCTGAGCCCGGAGGACCGCGAGATCCTCACGGTCGTGTCGCCCGACATGGGCCGCGTCCGCGTCGCCGACACGTGGTCGGACAGCCTCGGTGCGCCGCTCGCGATCATCCACAAGCGCCGCGACCCGAAGGTCGCCAACCAGGTGTCGGTGCACGAGATCGTCGGCACCGTCGAGGGGCGCACGTGCCTTCTGGTCGACGACATGATCGACACCGGTGGCACGATCGTGAAGGCCGCTCAGGCGCTCAAGGCCAACGGCGCGCACCGTGTGATCGTGGCCGCGACCCACGCGATCTTCAGCGACCCCGCCTCGGAGCGGTTGCAGGACGCCTCGATCGATGAGGTCGTCGTGACGGACACGATCCCGCTGTCGGCGTCGCGCCGCTGGGACAACCTCACGATCCTGCCGATCGCCCCCCTGCTGGCCAGGGCGATCCACGAGGTGTTCGAGGACGGCTCCGTGACGAGCATGTTCGGCGGCGACGCCTGACGCATCGGCACAGCACAGCCGGAGCATAGGCGCGGTCCCTACCGTCGAAGGATCGACAGACCCCGACCCACGGAGGCCCCCATGATCCGCACGACCGTACCCACGTCCGTCCGCACCGGTTCCGCGCTTCTCGGGGTCGCCGGCCTGGTCGTGCTCGCGGGGTGCGCGGGCACCCCCGACGCCGCCGACTCGTCGAACGCTTCGACGGCGCCGACGGGTTCGAGCTCGTCATCCGGCGGGGGCGACGCCGCGGGCTCCTACAACGACGGCACCTACACCGCCGAGGGGTCGTACCAGACCCCGGAGACGGTCGAGCAGATCTCGGTCACTCTCACGCTCGCGGACGGCGTCGTGACCGACGTCGAGGTGACGGGCGACCCGAAGGCACCCGAGACCGAGCAGTATCAGGGCCAGTTCATCGACGGTATCGCGGACGAGGTCGTGGGCAAGCCCATCGACGAGCTGAACGTGAGCCGCGTCGCGGGGTCGTCGCTCACCAGCGGCGGCTTCAACGACGCGGTCGAGTCGATCAAGGAGCAGGCCGCCTCCTAGGCGCGGGGCCTTGTCATGGCGGGTTGGCGTTTCGAGGCGATCGGCACGCACTGGGAGATCGAGACGTCATCGCCGCTCCCGGAGCCCGTCCGATCCGCCGTGTCGGCGGTGATCGAGAGGTTCGACCGCGCCTGGTCGCGGTTCCGGGCCGACTCGGAGGTCTCGCGGCTCGGGCGCGAGGGCGGGACGCTGGCCTCCGCCGACGCGGCGCCCATGCTCGACGCGTATCGCGCGCTGACCACGGCGACCGACGGGGCCGTCAACCCTCTCGTCGCCGACAGTCTCGCCGCCCTGGGCTACGACCGGGAGTACTCGCTCGTGCCGCGGGACCCGCTCGCCGCGCCCGCGGACTGGACGGAGCGGGTCTCGTGGACCTCGACCGGGGTGACCGCGTCGGCTCCGGCCCTGCTCGACGTCGGCGCGCTCGGCAAGGGTCGCCTGGTGGACCTGGTGACAACGGAACTGGCGGAGGTGCCGGACGACGTCGTGGTCGACGCGGGCGGTGACCTCCGGGTCCGCGGCTCCGGTGAGCGCGTCGCCCTGGAGCATCCGTACGACCCGCGGAAGGCCGTGGGCGTGGTCGAGGTGCGTGACGGCGCGCTGTGCGCCTCGGCCGTGAACCGCCGCGCGTGGGGAGACGGGCTGCATCACGTCCTGGACGCCCGCACCGGGGTGCCCGTGCGCACCTGGGCGGCGACCTGGGCGCTGGCGCCCGACGCGATGCTCGCCGACGCCATGGCCACCGCGCTGTTCTTCGACGGGGGCCCGGCGCTCGCCCTGGCCTGGGGCGTGGAGTGGGTGCGCATGACCACCGATGGGCGCCTGCAGCGGTCGCCGGGCTGTCCGGCCGAGCTGTTCACGGTGGGCGGGCCTGGCCGGGCGGCCGCTGACTAGGGAAGAGTGGAACCGTGATCACGACATTCGCCGCTGCACGCCAGCGCGTCCTCGCCGTGCTGGGCGCGCTGTCGATGTACCGCCTGGTGCTGTTCGCCCTCATCGCCCTCGCCGCGATCGCCCTCGTCCTGTCGCTGTTCGGGGTGATCGTGTCGCCGACGCCCGTCGAGCTCGTGGTGTCCTTCGCGGTGCTCGCGGCCGTGATCTCGTCGGTGGACGCGGCGGCGCAGCGCATCCTCCAGCTGCCGTGGCGGATCGAGTCGTCGCTGGTGACCGCGCTCATCCTGCTGTTCGTGCTGCGTCCCGGTGTGGAGCCCGCAGCCCTGCTCGGGCTCGCGATCGCGGGCGCCGTGGCGAGCGTGTCGAAGTACGTGATCGCCTGGCGCGGCCGCCACATCTTCAACCCGGCGGCCTTCGGTGCGGCGGTCGTCTCGATCCTCGGCGCGTTCGGAGCCTTCGCGTGGCTGGGTACCTCGTCGTCGTGGTGGGTCGGCACTCCGGTGCTCGCCGTGCCGGTGGTGCTGCTCGGGCTCGCCGTGCTCTGGCGCACCGAGAAGATCCGGGTCGTGTCGCTCTTCCTCGTGGCCGCGGTGGCCACGTCCCTGGTGCGCCAGGCCGTGCAGGCGGCGCAGTTCGACATCCCGTTCGACCTCGTCACGGCGCTGTCGTTCGCGGTGCTGCAGTCGCCGTTCCTGTTCCTCGGCGCGTTCATGCTGTCCGAGCCGCTCACGCTCCCGCCGCGACGGCGACAGCAGCTCGCGGTCGCGGTCCTGGTCGGCGTGCTCGCCGGCTGGCCGATCTCGGTGGCCGGGCTGTTCACGCTCGGCCAGGAGCGGGCGCTGCTGATCGGCAACCTGCTCGCCTTCGCGTTCGCGCTGCGGGGCTCGGTGCGGCTCGTGCTGGAGCGTCGCACCTTCGTCACCCCGACCGCGCAGGAGCTCACGTTCCGCGCGAAGGGGCGGGTCCGGTTCCTCGCCGGCCAGTACCTCGAGCTGGACGTGCCGCACCGCCGTCCCGACGCGCGGGGCACTCGACGGGAGTTCAGCATCGTCTCGGCACCGGCCGACCTGCCGACGCTGCGCATCGCGTACAAGAACGGCGACCAGAAGCACCCGTCCAGCTACAAGCGCGCGCTGGCGGCCGCGGAGCCGGGGGCGACGTTCGCGGTCACCGGCACGTGGGGCGACTTCGTCCTGCCGCGCGGCGAGCAGCCCGTGCTCATGGTCGCGGCGGGCATCGGCGTGACGCCGTTCGTGTCGCAGTTGCGGCAGCTGCGGGCCACGGGTCAGCAGCGCGACGTGGTGCTGGTCTACGTCGCCGCGGAGGCCGCGGAGCTCGCGTTCCGGGAGGAGCTGGAGGCGACCGGCGTGCGGACGGTGGTGTTCACGCGCGACGAGCCCACCGGGCTTCCCGCGCACTGGTCCTGGGCGCGGGGCGCGCGCCTGGGTGCGGAGTCGCTCGAGCAGGCCGTGCCCGACCTGGCCGAGCGGCACGCGTTCATCTCCGGACCGCCGCGGCTGATCGCCGACCTCGCGCCGGCGCTGCAGAGGGCGCGCAGCCTCACGACCGACGCGTTCGCGGGTTACTGAGCGGGGGCCGGAGCGGGCGCGGACGGGATCCGCACCGTGAAGGTGGTGTCACCCGGCTCGCTGGTCACGTCGATCACGCCGCCGTGCCCCTCGACGATGGCCTTCACGATCGCGAGGCCGAGCCCGGTGCCGCCGGTCTGACGGGCGCGCGAGGTGTCACCGCGGGCGAAGCGGGCGAAGAGCTCGTCGCGGATCGCGGGGTCGATGCCCGGCCCGTCGTCGTGCACGCGGAGCACGGCGTCGTCGCCCTCCCTGGCGACGCTGAGCGTCACCGTGGTCCCCGCCGGGGTGTGTGCCCTGGCGTTCGCGAGCAGGTTCGCCACCACCTGGTGCATGCGCCCGGCATCGCCCAGGATCAGCACCGGCTCGTCCGGGACCTCGATGCTCCAGTGGTGCTCGGGCGCGGTCGGCCGCGCGTCGGAGAGGCCCTCCAGCGCGAGCTGCGCGAGGTCGACGTTGCTGTAGACGAGCTCGCGGCCCTCGTCGAGCCGGGCGAGCAGCAGCAGGTCCTCCACGAGCCTGGTCATGCGCAGCGACTGCGCCTGGATGCGCTCCAGCGACGACGTGGTGCCCTCGATCGCCTCGGGGGCCTTGGCGGGGTCGGTCGCGGCGTCCGCCTGACGGAGGGCGCGCAGGGAGAGCTCGGAGTAGCCGCGGATCGAGGCGAGCGGGGTGCGCAGCTCGTGGCTCGCGTCGGCGACGAACTGCCGCATGCGCTCCTCGTTCTTCTGCCGAGCGGCGAGGGAGACGTCCACGTGGTCGAGCAGCTTGTTGAGCGCCGCGCCCACCAGCCCGGTCTCCGTGCGCGGATCGGCCTCGGCGGGCGGCACGCGCTCGGTGATGCTGACCTCGCCGCGGTCGAGCTGCTGGTTCGCGACCCGGGTGGCGGTCGCGGCGACCGCGCGCAGCGGACGAAGGCTCACCCGGATGGTCACCGCGGTGGTGAGGGCGAGGAGGATCAGGCCGCCCACGGTCGCGAGCACGATCACGGTGAGCAGCTGCGTGAGCTGGTTCTGGATCTCGTCGCGGGGGAGTCCGGTGACCACGACGACCCCGTTGCTCGCGGTGGTCGCGAAGACGCGGTACGAGCCCAGCCCGTCGAACGTGATGGTGCCCTGGGTGCCGAGGGCGACCGTGCCGTACAGCTGTCGCAGCTGCTCGGAGGTGAGGGTGGTCGACCGGTTGCTGAGCTCGGCGCGGTTGTCGTGGAACGCGACGCCCGTGGCGCCGGCGACGGGGCTTCCCACCGAGAGCAGCAGCCCCGGCACGGGGTCGATGCGGTAGAGGATGTTCTCGACGGTCGCATCGGACGGCGCGACCCGCTCGACGACCTGGTCGCGGATCGTGACGGCGTAGCCCTTGACCTTGTCGTCGAGCTGCTGTTCGAGCGTGCTGCCGAGGGTGGCGCTGGTGATGATGGCGACGATGACGAGGATGAGCGACACGAAGCCGATCACGGCCGTCATGAGCCGCGTCTGCAGGCTCATGGGGCGTCGCGTCATCGTCGCTCCGCTCACTGCGGGGCCTTGATCATGTAGCCGACGCCGCGCACCGTGTGCAGCAGAGGAGTGCGTCCGGCGTCGATCTTCTTGCGCAGGTAGGAGATGTACAGCTCGACCACCGACGACTTCCCGCCGAAGTCGTAGCTCCACACCCGGTCGAGGATCTGCGCCTTCGACAGCACGCGGCGCTCGTTGCGCATCAGGTAGCGCAGCAGCTCGAACTCGGTCGCGGTCAGCTCGATCTCGGTGCCGTCGCGCACGACCTCGTGGCTGTCTTCGTTGAGCGTGAGGTCGGCCACGCGGAGGATGGACTGCCCGTCGTCTGCGGTCGCATGACCGGTGCGGCGGATGATCGCGCGCAGGCGGGCGATCACCTCTTCGAGGCTGAACGGCTTGGTCACGTAGTCGTCGCCGCCGGCGGTGAGGCCCGCCACGCGGTCGCCGACGGCGTCCTTGGCCGTGAGGAACAGCACGGGCACGAGGTTGCCCGCATCGCGGAGCCGCTTGAGCACGGACATCCCGTCGAGGTCGGGCATCATGATGTCGAGCACGAGCGCGTCCGGCTCGAACTCCTTGGCCACCTGGATGGCCTCGAGGCCGGACGACGCGGTGCGCACCTCCCACCCCTCCATCCGCAGGGCCATGGCGAGCAGGTCGGTGAGCATCTGCTCGTCGTCCACGGCGAGGATGCGCAGAGGGGAGCCGTCGGGGCGGCGCAGTTCGGGCAGGTCGCTGGTCATAGCGTCTATTCTGCGGAATCTCCTATGCGATTTCTATGGAGGCCGCTATGTGTTCTCTGGGAACAGCCCTCCCGAATGTCTGCGCCCGGGTCTACCGTGTGCTCATGACCGACAGCGTCGAGCATCCTTCCCCCATCGTCCACCGTCCCTCCACCGTCTCCGAGGTCGCCGACCTCGTCCGTCGCGCCGCACGGGAGCCCGTCCCGCTGACCGTCGTCTCCGGCGGGCACGGCCCCTGGTCGCACGCCCCCGCACCCGGCATCCGCATCGAGCTCGGCGCCCTGTCCTCCGTCGAGGTCGAGGGCACCAGGGTCCGCATCGGCGGCGGCGCCGTCTGGGGCCACGTGGCCGCGGAGCTCGCGAACCACCGCCTCGCGCTCAGCTCGGGCGACACCGCGAGCGTCGGCGTGGGCGGTCTCACCCTCGGCGGCGGCATCGGCTGGATGGTCCGGGCCTGGGGCCTCGCGGTCGACCAGCTGGTCGGCGCGCAGGTCGTGACCGCGACCGGCGACGTGATCGAGACCTCCGCCGACGAGCACCCCGACCTGTTCTGGGCGCTGCGGGGCGGTGGCGGCAACTTCGGCATCGTCACCCGCTTCGACTTCGAGGCGCACCGGCTCCCGGGCATCGCGCTGGCCGAGAACGTCGTCGACGGTGATGCCACCGACGTCCTCCGGGCGACACGCGACCTGATGCGCGATGCCCCGCGCGAGCTCACCGTCACGTTCATGGACGTGCCGCCCATGGACCCGAGTGCTCCAGCGGGCGCCAGGCTCACCGCGGTCTGGGCCGGCCCCGAGCCCGAGGCGCTGCAGGCCGCCCTCGCCCCGATCGCCGCGCTCGATGGCGTGCACAGTGAGGTCAGTACGCCGGCCTACCGCGACATCCTGCTGGAGATGCCGCAGCCCGAGGGGGAGGAGGCCCCCGCTCCTCCCGGGTTCATCGCGGCCAACGGGCTCATGTCCGACCTCGATGACGAGCTGATCGACCGCCTGATCGCCTTCCGGAGCGCCTATCCGGCGTCGGTCGTGTTCCTGCGCTCGCTCGGCGGCGCCTTCGCCGACGTGCCCCAGGAGGCGACCGCGTTCCCCGCCCGTTCCGCGACCTGGTTCGTGATGGCGGCCGCCTTCGACATCCCCGGACTGCTCGACGACGCCGCGCGCGAGCGCGCTGCCGTCGAGGTCCAGCGGATCGCCGCGGGGCGCCTCGCCGAGTACAGCAACTTCGTCGACACGGAGCAGTCCGAGACGGTCGCCGGCATGTATGCCGAAGAGGCGTTCGCCCGGCTCCTCGAGGTCAAGCGGCAGTGGGACCCGCAGAACCTGTTCCGCCGCAACCACAACATCAGCGTCTGAGCGACGACGCACGAGGGCCCGGGAACCATGCGGTTCCCGGGCCCTCGTCGCACGGAGGCGTCAGTGCGTGTCCTCGGCCTCGATCTCGGTGCGGTCGCCCGACCACAGCGTGTGGAACGTGCCGTCCTTGTCGATGCGCTTGTAGGTGTGGGCGCCGAAGAAGTCGCGCTGGCCCTGCACGAGCGCGGCGGGGAGCCGGTCGGCGCGGATGCCGTCGTAGTACGACAGCGACGACGAGAACGCCGGGGCGGGGATGCCCGACTGCGCGGCCGTCACCACGACGCGGCGCCAGGCGGACTGGGCGCGGGTCAGCGCCTCGGCGAAGTACGGCGCCGTCATCAGCACGGGAAGGTCGGGCGTCTCGGCGTAGGCGTCCGCGATCCGGTTCAGGAACTGCGCCCGGATGATGCAGCCGCCGCGCCAGATCTTGGAGATCGCGCCGAGGTCGATGTTCCAGCCGTACTCGGCGGCCCCCGCGCGGATCTCGTCGAAGCCCTGCGAGTACGCGACGATCTTCGACGCGTAGAGCGCCAGGCGCACGTCCTCGATGAACGCATCGACCTGATCGGCCGGCACGGTGAACTCCTCGTCGGGTCCGGGCAGCGACGCGGCGACGGCGCGCTGGTCGGGGTGCGAGGAAAGCGAGCGGGCGAAGGTCGCCTCGGCGATGCCGGAGACCGGGACGCCGAGCGACAGCGCGGTCTGCACGGTCCAGGCGCCGGTGCCCTTGGCGCCGGCCTGGTCGAGGATCACATCGACGAGGGGCTTGCCGGTCTCCGCATCCACCTGACGGAGCACCTCGGCGGTGATCTCGATCAGGTACGACTCGAGCTCGCCGCGGTTCCACTCCGCGAAGGTCTCGGCGATCTCGGCGGGCGACTTGCCGGTGCCGCGACGGATGAGGTCGTAGGCCTCGGCGATCAGCTGCATGTCGGCGTACTCGATGCCGTTGTGCACCATCTTGACGAAGTGGCCGGCACCGTCGTGACCCACGTGCGTGACGCACGGTTCGCCCTCGGCGACCGCCGCGATGGACTTGAGGATCGGGCCGAGCGTGACCCACGACTCGTCGGAGCCGCCGGGCATGATCGAGGGACCGGTGAGCGCACCCTCTTCGCCGCCGGAGATGCCGGCGCCGACGAAGTTGATGCCCGTCTCCCGCACGGCCTTCTCGCGGCGGATGGTGTCGGGGAAGTAGGCGTTGCCGCCGTCGACGATGATGTCGCCCGGCTCGAACACCTCGACCAGCGAATCGATCACCGCGTCGGTCGGGGCACCCGCCTTGACCATGATGATGGCCGTGCGCGGCTTCTGCAGCGCATCGGCGAACTCCTGGTACGTCCGGGCGGGGATGAAGCCGGCTTCCGGATGCTCCTCGAGGAGGGTCTCGGTCTTCTCGTAGCTGCGGTTGAAGATCGCCACGGTGTTGCCCTCGCGGCTGGCGAGGTTGCGGGCGAGGTTCGACCCCATGACGGCGAGTCCGACGACTCCGATGTTCGCTGATGCTTCGGGCACAGAGGGCTCCTCGATCGTGAAGAAGGGTTGTGTTCAGCGTATCGCTGTGCGGTCGGTCGGCGCGCGATCGTGTCCTCGTGAGGCCGCGGCGGTGCGGCCCGCCTCGACCTCTACGCTGGTCGGAGCAGGCCTGCAGAGAGGGAGTCGTCGTGACGGAGTCCGAGAAGAAGGTGCGCGCCGTGGTGGCGGTGCCGCTGCCCGAGGAGCTGTGCCGGCTCATCGAAGAGCTGGAGCCGCGCCTGGAGGTGGTGAGCGATCCGTCGCTCGTGCCGCCGATGCGCGGGCCCGCGGACTGGTCGGGCGACCCCGGGTTCACGCGCACGCCCCAGCAGCAGGAGGCCTTCGACGCCCTGGTCGACTCCGCCGACGTGCTGTTCGGGATCCCGGACGTCGATCCCCGCGCGCTGGCGCGCACGGTGTCCGCGAACCCGCGGCTGCGCTGGGTCATGACCACGGCGGCGGGCGGCGGGAGCACGGTGCGCGCCGCGGACCTCGGTCGCGCCGACCTGGACCGGGTCGTCTTCACCACGAGCGCCGGCGTGCACGGTGGCACGCTCGCCGAGTTCGCGGTGTTCGCCGTGCTCGCCGGTGCCAAGGGGTTGCCGCGTCTGCTGGAGGATCAGCGCGACCGTCGCTGGCCCGAGCGGTGGGAGATGAGGCAGGTCGAGGAGATGACGGTGCTCGTCGTCGGGTTGGGCGGGATCGGAGCGGAGTGCGCGCGCCGATTCGACGCGCTGGGTGCGCGGGTGTGGGGCACGAGCCGTTCCGGCCGCCCGGTGGAGGGGGTCGAGCGGCTCGTCTCCCCGGATGCGCTGAGCGAGGTGGTCGCGGAGGTCGACGCGATCGTGGTCACGCTGCCCGGTACCGCGCAGACCCGGCACCTGATCGGCGACGACGTGCTGCGGGCGGTGCGCCCCGGGGTGATCGTCACCAACGTGGGCCGGGGGAGCGTGATCGACGAGGCCGCGCTGCTGCGGGCGCTGGACGACGGGCGCGTGGGGTTCGCCGGGCTGGACGTGTTCGAGGAGGAGCCGCTGCCGGAGGACTCGCCCCTGTGGTCGCACCCGCGCGTGCTCGTGAGTCCGCACACCGCGGCGCTCAGCTCCCGCGAGGAGGAGCGCATCGCCCGCCGCTTCGCGGAGAACGCCACCCGCCTGCTCGACGGCCGCGAGCTGCGCGCCGTGGTCGACACCGTCGAGTTCTACTGATCCGGGCGGCGATGAGCGTCCGCATCGTGGTGATGGGGCCGAGCGGCTCGGGCAAGTCGACGGTGGGCCGGGCCCTCGCGGAGGCGCTGGACGCGCGGTTCGTCGACGGTGACGATCTGCATCCGCTCACCAGCGTCGACAAGATGGCTGCCGGTGTCCCGCTCGACGACGAGGACCGCCTGCCGTGGTTGCGGGTCGTGGGCGAGACGCTGCGCGCGCACGACCGGATCGTGATCGCCTGCTCCGCGCTGCGGCGTCGCTACCGCGAGGCGATCAGGGCGGGGGCGCCGGAGGCGTTCTTCGCGGAGCTCGTCGTCGATCCTGCGGTGCTGGCCGCGCGGATGCGGGCGAGGGAGGACCACTTCATGCCGGCGTCGCTGCTGGACTCGCAGCTCGCGGCGCTGGAGCCGCTGGAGGGCGATGAGCGCGGGGTGCGGGTCGAGGCCACGCGGAACCCCGCCGGGGAGGTCGACGCCATCGTCACCGCGTGGCGGGACGAGGAGCGTCGGAGGGGCGATCAGTCCTTGCGGTAGCCGGAGCGGCCGAGCGAGAACAGCGCGCCCGCGGTACCGATCGCGGCGCAGAGCGTCATGGCGCCGATGAGCCAGAGGAGGACGTGCGAGAGGAAGGCGCCGTCGAGCATGGGGGTACTCCGAGTTCTGCAGAAGGGACGGTGTCCTCAGCCTATCGGGTGATCCGGTACCATGGACACGTACCTCGGCGAGGGATGTTTCTGCGCGTGCGCGGATCTCCGTAATCGACGCGGCGAAGCAAGCCCGGTGGCTTTCCTCACGCGTCCGCGTTCGAGTTCACAATTCCAAGACCACCGCGCGGCGCCTTCGCTGCGTGCCCCGAAGGAGAACCCATGTCTGAAGACACCACGGTCCACGCCGAGCTGCGCAACAGCTTCGGCAAGGGCTTCGCCCGTCGTCTGCGCGCCGCCGGCAAGATCCCCGCCGTCATCTACGGCCACGGCACCGAGCCCGTGCACGTCGCGCTCCCGGGCCACCAGGTCTCGCTGATCGTGCGTCGCGCGAACGCGCTGCTCGACCTCGACATCGAGGGCACCTCGCAGCTCGCGCTCGTCAAGGACGTGCAGAAGGACCCGGTGCACCAGATCATCGAGCACATCGACCTGCTGGTCGTGAAGAAGGGCGAGAAGGTCGCGATCGACGTTCCCGTCGTCGTCACGGGCGAGTCGGCTCCCGGCACCATCGTCAACCTCGACGCGACCACGCTGTCGGTCGAGGCCGAGGCCACCCACATCCCGGAGCACATCGAGGTGTCGGTCGAGGGTCTCGAGGAGGGCGCGCACATCACGGCCGCCGACGTCACCCTGCCCAAGGGCTCGTCGCTGCTGACCGACCCCGAGGTCCTGGTCGTCGCGATCGCCGTTCCGGCCGCTCCGGTCGAGGACGAGGCCGAGGCCGCCGAGGGCGAGGCTCCCGCCGGGGCCGCCGAGGAGGCCGCCGCGGAGTGATCTCCGACAGCTTCACCACGGAGGGGACGCGATCGCATCGCGTCCCCTCCGTCGTATCCTGACCGGGTGCGCGGCGCCCGCGAGAGAGGACGAGGAATGGCAGTCACTTGGCTCGTTGTCGGACTCGGCAACCCGGGTCCGCGGTACGAGGCGACCCGCCACAACATCGGCCAGCTGGTCGTCGACGAGTTGGCGAGCAGGCGCGGCGAGACGTTCCGTGAGCACAAGGGCGGTGCTCGCGTGGTGGAGACGTGGCTGCGCCCGGGGGCGGACAAGCTCGTGCTCGCCAAGCCGAACACCTTCATGAACGTCTCGGGGACACCGGTCGCCGCACTGGCCCGGTTCTACTCCGTCGCGCCGGAGCACGTGGTCGTGGTGCACGACGAGCTCGACATCCCGTTCGACACGGTGAAGCTGAAGACGGGCGGCGGCCACGGCGGACACAACGGCGTGCGCGACGTGGCGCGCGCGCTCACGACGCCCGAGTTCCCGCGCGTGCGCGTGGGGATCGGGCGCCCGCCCGGGCGTCAGGACCCTGCCGATTGGGTGCTGTCCCCGTTCGGGAAGGACGAGCGGGCGAACCTGCCGCTCCTCGTCGCGGATGCCGCCGATGCGGTCGAGCTGCTGGTGGACGAGGGGCTCCTGGCCGCGCAGCAGAAGCACCACGCGCCCCGCTGAGCGGTCGTGCACTCAGGCGGGGGAGCCCGCGAATCCGGCGGCACCACCGACGGCGAACGTGACGAGCACGACGGCGGAGAAGATCACGACGCCGAGCACGGCGAGCACGAGCGCGGCGATCCCGGCACCGCGACCCTGCCGACGGCGGATCGCGATGATGCCGAGGACGAGCGCGGCGACGCCGAACACCGTCCCGGTCCAGAACGACAGCTCCGCCCACAGCACCTGATCTCGCGCCGGGCTGAGGACGCTCAGGTCGTTGCCGCTCGAGACGCCGTAGGGGAGTCGTCGGCCGATCTCGAAGGCGCTGATGCCGCCGAGGATCGGGGCCACGACGGCCGCGACGAGGGAGAAGACGAGGGCGAGCGAGCCCAGGACGCCGGAGCGCTGCGGAGCCGCATCCGGCACACTGTAGGCCCCGGACGGCACCGCGTAGCCGCCCACGGGCACGGCGTAGGCACCGGGAGGGGCGGCGGGTGCGACCGGAGCCGCGGTCGGGTATGCCCCGGGGGCGGTGGCGTATGCCGGGGGTACCGGGGCAGCGCCGTACGACGGCGGGACCGGGGCGGCTGCGTACGACGGCGGGACCGGTGCGGCATCGTATGCGGGCGCGACCGGGGCGGCATCGTATGCGGGCGGGACCGGGGCGGCATCGTATGCGGGCGGGACCGGGGCGGCGGACGGCGCGGGGGCGTATGCCGGGGGTGTCGGCGGGGGTCCGTCGGGGGTCGAGCGTGCGTCGGGGGGAGGAGGCAGCTGGGGATCGGTCACGCCCCCCATCCTAGAGGCGCTGCCGTCCTCGCCCCCGGGCGCCGCCGCCGTCAGACCCGCCGGAGCAGTCCGACGCGGTCGTACACGTCGGACAGCGTCGCATCGGCGACGGCGTCCGCGCGGGCGGCGTTCGCGGCGAGGATGCGGTCGAGCTCGGCCGGGTCGTCGAGGAGCTCGAGCGCGCGCTCCCGCACCGGCCCGAACTCCGCCACCACGACCTCTGCCAGGCCCTTCTTGAAGTCTCCGTAGCCACGGCCCGCGTACTCGTCCTCGATCGCGGCGATCTGCCGACCGGTGAGGGCTGCGTAGATCGTCAGCAGGTTCGAGACACCGGGCTTGTTCTCGCGGTCGAACCGCACCGAGCCCTCGTTGTCGGTCACGGCCCGCATGATCTTCTTGGCCGACTTGGCCGGGTCGTCGAGCATCCACAGGACGCCGGCGTCGCTCTCCGCCGACTTCGACATCTTCGCGGTCGGGTTCTGCAGGTCGTAGATCCGTGCCGTCTCCTTCTGGATGACGGGGATCGGCACCGTGAAGGTGGGACCGAAGCGCGTGTTGAAGCGCTCGGCGAGGTCGCGCGTGAGCTCGACGTGCTGCTTCTGGTCGTCGCCGACCGGCACGACGTCGGTCTGGTAGAGGAGGATGTCCGCGGCCATGAGCACTGGATAGGTGAAGAGTCCGACGCTGGTCGCGTCAGCGCCGTACCGGGCGGACTTGTCCTTGAACTGCGTCATGCGACCGGCCTCGCCGAAACCGGTGATCGTGCTGAGGATCCAGGCCAGCTCGGCGTGTGCGCGCACGTGGGACTGCACGTACAGCGTCGACTGCGAGGGCTCGATGCCCGCTGCGATGTACTGCGCAGCCGTCCGGCGCGTCTTCTCCCGCAGCTCCGCCGGCTCCTGGGCCACGGTCAGGGCGTGCAGGTCGACCACGGAGAAGAAGGCGTCGTACGAGTTCTGCAGCTCTCGCCACTGCAGGAGAGCGCCGATGTAGTTGCCGATCTGGAGGGAGTCGGCGGAGGGCTGCATTCCGGAGTAGAGACGAGGCTTGTTCACCCGTCAATCCTATGCGCCCGTCGCGCGGCCCTCCGCGCGGCCGTCGCCTACGCTGGCGGCATGACCGAGACACCCCCGCCCGCACGAGGCCAGGTCTTCCTCGACGCCCTCGGAGCGGAGGCGGAGCGACTGCATCCGGAACTGCTCGCCTCGTTTCGTCGCCCCTCGGCCGTCGGTCACGCGGAGGGAGTGTTCGCGATCGCGGGAAGCCGCTTCGGTCGATGGTCGGCGCTCGCCCGTCCCGTCGTGGGCCCGCGTCTGCTCGTCACCGCCCGGGGCCGCGCGGTGCCCTTCACGCTGATGACGGTGTCCGGGCGGTCTCCGTCGGGGCGTGCCACGCTCGACTCCGTCCGCGTGTTCGGCTTCTCCCGCGGTGCGCAGGAGATCGCCGACCGTCTGACCGTGAGCGTCCGCCCTGGGCTGGTGCGCAACCTCCTCGGCTCGCGCGGTCGGGTCGAGCTGATCGAGGCGTGCTCCGTGACACCGGAGGGGTTCCTCCGCATGAGCACGGTGCGGGTCGCGCTGCGTCTGTGCGGTCGACGGGTCGCGCTCCGCGGACCCCTCGGCGTGCACGTCGATCTCGTGGACGGCTGGGACGAGGAGCACCGTCGCCGCACGATCGACATGCGCGCGGTGAACCCGGTGCTGGGGACGGTCTTGGAGTACCGAGGGTGGTACCGCGAACAGGACCGGCACGCGGCTGCGCAGCCCGGCTCGCGGCCCGGCTCCTAGCGAGCCCGGCACGACGCGACCGCCCGCGCGGCCGGCTCGGCGCGATCCGTGTCCGGGTAACGCGCTCTGTGCGCGAGCGCGGCCCGGCACGACGCGACCGCCCGCGCGGCCGGCTCGGCGTCGTCAGTACGAGTAGTCGACGACGACCGGTGCGTGGTCGCTCCAGCGCTGGTCGTAGGCGGCGGCCCTGGCGACGTGGTAAGCCTCGACCCGTTCCGCGAGAGCGGGAGTTGCGAGGTGGTAGTCGATGCGCCACCCGGAGTCGTTGTCGAATGCCTTCCCGCGCATGGACCACCACGTGTACGGACCGTCGACCTCACCGTGGAAGCGGCGCCCGACATCGACCCAGCCGAGGCCGGTGCCGACCGAGCCATCGGTCCCCGTGATCGACGTGCCCGCCTCGCCGAGGAACCGGTCGAAGTACGCGCGTTCCCGCGGGAGGAAGCCGGCCTTGGTGCGGTTCCCGCGCCAGTTCTTGATGTCGAGCTCGCGGTGGCCGACGTTGAGGTCGCCCGTGACGAGGGCGAGGGCGCCGTCGGTGTTCAGCGACGCGAGTCGGGCCTCGAACGCGTCGAGGAACTTCCACTTCTCGTCCTGCTTCGGGGTGTCCGCCTCGCCCGAGTGCACGTAGGCGCTGACCACCGTCAGCGGCCGGTCGCCGATCACGTAGTCGGCCTCGATCCAGCGACCCTTCGAATCGAAGTCCTCCGGCCCGAAGTCGGTGCGGGAAGCGACGGCGGGGAGGCGGCTGGCGATCGCGACGCCTGCGCGCCCCTTCGCCGTCGCCTCGTCGTGCACGAAGGTCCATCCGGGGAGGGCGGCCTCGATGTGCTCGTCCTGGCCGCGGACCTCCTGCAGGGTGAGGATGTCGATGTCCGCCGCGTCGAGCCACGAGCTCATCCCGTTGCGAGCCGCCGCTCGGATCCCGTTGACATTGACCGTGGCGATACGCAGATGAGGCATTCCTCCAGCCTAACGAGCGCCTCCGACATCACCGCGGTCCTGGCGGTGGTTGAGCTCCGTGAGCAGACGCTGTGCCAGCGGGGAACCCGCCGGCAGCGGCGGCGGGGCAGTGGCCTCGAGGTGCGCCACTTCCTCCCGTGCGTGGCGCAGCGCCCGCTCGGTCGCCCACACGCGGTACCAGGGGGCGGCATCGCGGTCCGCCTGCGCGTCTCGGGCTCGGATGCGCGCGGCGACGAGCAGCGCCCGGTGCTCGTCGATGCGGCGCTCCGCCTCGGTCTGGGCGAGGAGCGGCAGGTCGCGGTCCTGTGCCGTCACCGCCATCCACGACGCCGCGACGAGCATCACGACGCCGTTCACGCGGAACCACAGCAGCAGTCCGACGAAGATCGCGAACGTGGCCAGGAGAGGGTTCGACGGCGTGTAGCTCAGCAGGAAGCCGACACCGAACTGCAGCACGGTCATGGCCGCACCGCCGAGGAGTGCGCCCGGCCAGATCACTCCCCAGTGCAGCGAGGTCCCGGTGAGGAATCGCACCATCGCGGCCAGGGCCCCGGTCAGGAGCACGAAGGACACGAGCACGGTCCCGATCCGGATGCTGAGGTTCAGCCCGTCCGATCCGGAGTCCCACCCGAGGAGGGTGAGGAGCCAGCGCAGCACGGCCGCACTGGCCGAGCTGAGGGCCGACCCGAGGATCAGGGCCACCCCGAAGATGAGGGCCGCGAGCAGATCGCGGGCCTTCAGCAGCAGGTAGCTGCGGCGGTCGGGCTCGAGCCCGAAGATGTCTCGCACGGCGCGGCGGGAGAAGGTGACCCAGCCGATCGCGGTCCAGATCACCGTGCCCAGGGCGATGAGGCCGGTGACGCCGAGCACGCCGGTCGTGTTGGAGGCGATCTCCTGCACCTGCTGCGGTGTGAACACGCCGCCCTGATCGAGGATCAGGTTCGGGATGTAGTTGTTGATGATGTCGATGAGGCCGTTGACTGCATCTTCGCTGCCGCCCAGCCAGAGACCGGCGATGGCGAAGGCCAGGTACACAGCGGCGAAGATGGCGAACAGCGCCTGATAGCTCACGCCCGCGGCGAGCAGGAAGCCGTTGTGCTGCAGGAAGTGTCGCCACACCCGCACCGGGAACAGTCCCAGGGTGCGCTGCGTCAGCGCGGTCGCGCGCTCGACCGCCGCATCGAGACGACCGGGCTCGGTCGCGGCACCAGTGGGGTCGGACACGACCCCACCCTATCCAAGGCGCCCCACGCCGGGACGCCTCCGAGACGCGGGGAGGGGGGGGGCGGGGGTGGGGAGGGTCCCGCCCCCTCGGCGCCGTCGCTCACGGCGTCGGCGAAGTTATCCACAGTTCTCTCCACA
>NZ_JBHWHK010000003.1:125470-249655 GCF_042732495.1 Microbacterium sp. NPDC059771
GATGGGACGCTTCTGAGAGGGGCGAAGGGTGGCTCTGCAGTCGGAGCCGCCCTTCGCGCGGGGGAGGAGATGCCTCAGGGGCGTCCGCGAAGGACCGCCTGCTTGACCTCTGCGATCGCCTTCGTGACCTCGATGCCGCGGGGGCACGCCTCGGAGCAGTTGAAGGTCGTGCGGCACCGCCACACACCCTCCTTGTCGTTGAGGATGTCGAGGCGCACGGCGGCGTTGTCGTCGCGCGAGTCGAAGATGAAGCGGTGCGCGTTGACGATGGCCGCCGGGCCGAAGTACTGACCGTCGGTCCAGAACACGGGGCACGAGGAGGTGCACGCGGCGCACAGGATGCACTTGGTGGTGTCGTCGAAGACCTCGCGGTCGGCGATGGTCTGCAGGCGCTCCTTGCCCTTCTCCGGCACGGAGTTCGCGACGAGGAACGGCTGCACCTCGCGGTACGACGCGAAGAACGGCTCCATGTCGACGACGAGGTCCTTCTCCAGCGGCAGGCCCTTGATGGCCTCGACGTAGATGGGCTTCGAGATGTCGAGGTCCTTGATCAGCGTCTTGCAGGCGAGGCGGTTCCGTCCGTTGATGCGCATGGCGTCGGAGCCGCAGATCCCGTGGGCGCAGGAGCGGCGGAACGTGAGCGAACCGTCGACCTCCCACTTGATCTTGTGCAGGGCGTCGAGCACGCGGTCGGTGGAGTAGAGCTCCACGTCGTAGTCGACCCAGTGCGGCTCGGCGTCGACCTCGGGGTCGAACCGGCGGATGTTGAACGTGACGATGAAGGACTGGATGCCGGTGTCTTCGGTCGTCTCCGCGGGGGCTTCGGCGATGGCGTTCGACATGGTCAGTACTTCCTCTCCATCGGCGGGTAGTTCAACTCGCCCTTGTCGTTCTTGGTGAACACGACGGGCTTCCAGTCGAGCTTGATGTGGTCGCTGGGGTCCGACGAGTGCGGGTCGCCCGTCAGGTAGGCCATGGTGTGCTTCATGTAGTTCTCGTCGTCGCGCTTCGGGAAGTCGTCGCGCATGTGACCGCCGCGGCTCTCCTCGCGGTTCTGCGCCGCGTAGACGACGACCTCGGCGATGTCGAGCAGGAAGCCCAGCTCCACGGCCTCGAGCAGGTCGGTGTTGAACCGGTGGCCCTTGTCGTCGACGTGCACGTTCTTGTAGCGCTCGCGCAGCTCGGCGATCACGCCCAGCACGTGCTGCAGCGACTCGTGCGTGCGGAACACCTGCGCGCCCTTGTCCATCTCGTCCTGCAGCGTTTTGCGCAGCACGGCGATGCGCTCGGTGCCCTGGTTGTTGCGCAGGTCCTCGAGCATGCCGGAGACGAACGCGGCGGGGTTCTCGGGGAGTGGAACGAACTCGGCGGTCTTGACGTACTCCACGGCGTTGCGGCCGCTTCGCTTGCCGAAGACGTTGATGTCGAGCAGCGAGTTGGTGCCAAGGCGGTTGGCGCCGTGCACCGAGACGCACGCGCACTCGCCGGCGGCGTACAGGCCGGGCACCACGGTGTCGTTGTCGGCCAGCACCTCGCCGTTGTTGTTGGTGGGGATGCCGCCCATGGCGTAGTGCGCGGTCGGCATCACGGGGACGGGCTCCACGACCGGGTCGACGCCCAGGTACGTGCGCGCGAACTCGGTGATGTCGGGGAGCTTGGTCTCGAGCACCTCGGCACCCAGGTGCGTGCAGTCGAGCAGCACGTAGTCCTTGTGCGGTCCGGCGCCGCGGCCCTCCGCGACCTCCTGCACCATGCAGCGCGCGACGATGTCACGCGGCGCGAGGTCCTTGATGGTGGGGGCGTAGCGCTCCATGAACCGTTCGCCTGAGGCGTTGCGGAGGATCGCGCCCTCACCGCGCGCGCCCTCGGTGAGGAGGATGCCGAGTCCGGCGAGTCCGGTCGGGTGGAACTGGAAGAACTCGAGGTCCTCCAGCGGGAGACCCTTGCGCCAGACGATGCCGACGCCGTCGCCCGTGAGAGTGTGCGCGTTCGACGTGGTCTTGAAGATCTTCCCGAAGCCGCCGGTCGCGAAGATGACGGCCTTGGACTGGAAGACGTGCAGCTCACCCGTGGCGAGGTCGTAGGCGACGACGCCGGCGATCTGGGTCTTGCCCGCCTCGTCCTTCACGGTGATGAGGTCGAGCACATAGAACTCGTTGAAGAAGTTGATGCCGAGCTTGACGCAGTTCTGGAACAGCGTCTGCAGGATCATGTGACCGGTGCGGTCGGCGGCGTAGCAGGCGCGGCGGACCGGGGTCTTGCCGTGCTCGGCCGTGTGACCGCCGAAGCGACGCTGGTCGATCTTGCCCTCGGGCGTGCGGTTGAAGGGAAGGCCCATGTTCTCGAGGTCGATGACCGCGTCGATGGCTTCCTTCGCGAGGATCTCCGCCGCGTCCTGGTCGACGAGGTAGTCGCCGCCCTTGACCGTGTCGAAGGTGTGCCACTCCCAGGAGTCCTCCTCGACGTTCGCGAGCGCCGCCGCCATGCCGCCCTGCGCGGCACCGGTGTGCGAGCGCGTCGGGTACAGCTTCGAGATCACGGCCGTCTTCGCGCCGGGGCCCGCCTCGATGGCCGCCCGCATCCCGGCGCCGCCGGCGCCCACGATGACGATGTCGAACTGGTGGTAGTGCACGCCGTCACGGACGACGGAATCCTGGGTCTGGGTAGTCACTTCTCGTATGCCTCTTCTTCTAGCCCTGCGCCTGGCAGGTCTCCCACAGCGTGCTGGACTCGGTCACACCCAGGCAGGGGTCGAACGTGAAGACGACCAGCGTGCCGAGGATGATGAGCAGGCCGGCGGCCAGCCCGAGTGCCCACACGAGTGCCTTGCGGGCGGTGGCGTTGGTCACGTAGTCGTTCACGATCGTGCGCATGCCGTTGGCGCCGTGGATGAGCGCGAGCCACAGCATCAGCACGTCCCACCACTGCCAGAACGGCGTGGCGAACTTGCCGGCGATGAACGCGAAGTCGAGGGCGTGGATGCCCTCGCCGAGCATGAGGTTGACGAAGAGGTGGCCGAAGATCAGCACGACGAGCACGACGCCCGACACGCGCATGAAGACCCAGCCCCACTTCTCCAGGTTCACCCCGCGCTGACGGCGGGCGGGGGCGACGGCGGTCTGAGCGCTCATCAGTGTCCTCCTCCGAAGCCGGCGAATGCGAGCATCAGGTGGCGGGGCACGAAGCCGGCCATGATGATGCCCCAGACGAGCAGAACGCCCCAGAAGAGCTGGCGCTGGTACTTGGCGCCCTTCGACCAGAAGTCCACGGCGATGATGCGCAGACCGTTCATGGCGTGGAACACGATGCCGGCCACGAGCACGACCTCGCCGAGCGCCATGACCGGGTTCTTGTACGTGCCGATGACCGCGTCGTACGCCTCCGGCGACACCCTGATGAGCGCCGTGTCGAGCACGTGCACCAACAGGAAGAAGAAGATGGCGACTCCGGTGATGCGGTGAAGCACCCACGACCACATGCCTTCGCGACCCCGGTAGAGGGTGCCGCGGGGGGTCTTGGACGTGGTTTCCGAAATCGACGGTGTCAAGCGAGCGCTTGTGGACACGGTCGTCCTCCCTGGATCGATGGGACTCGGTCGCGTGCGCCGTCTCGACCCCTCGAAGTGCTGGGGAGGGGCAGGCACGCCCGATCGCCCTCCATCCTATTCCTGTGAGAAGGCCGTGGGCGACGAAGGGGACCCTAACCAGCGTGCGCCGCCCGGATCCGGTCGGGACCGCGTCGCCGCGGAGCGGCTCACGGGGACCGAGCGGGCCGGCTGGGTACGCTGGCCGGGTGAGCGAACCCATCGAGGACTTCTACGCGGTGATCCCGGCCGGAGGCATCGGCAGCAGGCTGTGGCCGCTCTCCCGGGCGGATGCGCCGAAGTTCCTGCACGACCTGACCGGCTCCGGCCACTCGCTGCTGCGCGACACGTGGGACCGCCTCGAGCCTCTCGCCGGACCCGATCGGATCGCGGTGGTCACGGGACGGGCGCACCGGGCGGCGGTGGAGGCCGAGCTGCCCGGCATCGCCGATCTGAACGTGTTCCTGGAGTCGGAGCCGCGCGAGTCCGCCGCGGCGATCGGACTGGCCGCCGCCGTGCTGCACCGGCGCGACCCCGATGTGATCATCGGCTCGTTCAGCGCCGATCACGTCATCCGCGGCACGCGCGTGTTCGAGTTCGCGGTGCGAGACGCGGTCGAGGTCGCTCGCGAGGGGTACATCTGCACGATCGGCATCGCCCCCACGGAGCCCGCGGTCGGCTTCGGATACATCAAGAAGGGCTCCGAGCTCGTCGTCGAGCGTGCCCGTGAGGCCGCGCTCGTCGAGAGCTTCGTGGAGAAGCCCGACCTGGAGACGGCCAAGGCGTACCTCGCCGACCGGGGCTACCTGTGGAACGCGGGCATGTTCATCGCCAAGGCGAGCGTCCTGCTCGACGAGCTCGCCGCGAACGAGCCGGAGCTGCACGCCGGGCTGCTCGAACTGGCCGAGGCGTGGGACGATCGCGAGCGACGGGGCCCGGTCGTCGACCGCATCTGGCCGCGCCTCAAGAAGACGGCGATCGACTATGCGGTCGCCGAGCCCGCCGCGCGTCGTGGTCGCCTCGCCGTCGTCCCCGGGCACTTCGACTGGGACGATGTCGGCGACTTCGCGTCGCTCACCAAGCTCATCACCAACGGCAGGAAGAACGACCTCGCCGTTCTCGGGCCGCGGGCGCGGGTGCTCACGGATGCCGCCAGCGGCATCCTCGTCAGCCAGACCTCCCGCGTCATCAGCCTCGTCGGCGTCAAGGACATCGTCGTGGTCGACACCCCCGACGCGCTTCTCGTCACGACGGTGGAGAACGCGCAGCGCGTGAAGGGCGTCGTGGAGTCGCTGAAGCTGAACGGACAGGGCGACGTGCTCTGATGAGCAGTGATCGGTGCTCATCGGGTGGGTTGATTTCAGCTTTGTAACCTTTCGCCAGCGCCAGGGGCGACGTGCGTGCACGAAGGCTGAAACACTAGGTAACTTTGATCGATCCGCGATGGTCGCGGTTCCGTTGAGGGAGGCATGAGTTGACCATCTCCACCACCAAGAAGCTTCTCGGCGCGACCGTCGCCGCGGGCGTCATCTTCGCGCTCGCCGGTTGCGGCCAGGCACCGACCGACGAGGCCGGGGGATCGGACAAGCCGGCCGACTCCGACTTCCTGCCCTGCCTGATCTCCGACGCGGGCGGCTGGAACGACAAGTCGTTCAACCAGTCGGCCAAGGAGGGCATGGACAGCGCCGCCGAGGAGCTCGACATCAAGCCGCTCGAGTTCGAGTCGGCGAACGACAACGACTACGCGCCGAACCTCGAGACCGCGGTGTCCGAGGGCTGCTCGCTCATCGTCTCGGTTGGCTTCAAGCTGTCGGCCGCCACGGTCGAGTCGGCGCTCGCGAACCCCGAGATCGACTACGCGATCATCGATGACTGGGCCGACAACGACTTCGACGGCGAGGTCGACGCGCCCAACATCAAGCCCCTCGTGTTCGACACGGCTCAGGCCGCCTACCTCGGCGGCTACGCGGCCGCGGCGTGGTCGGCGCAGAGCGGTGTGAACAAGGTCGGCACCTTCGGCGGCATGCAGATCCCGTCGGTCGCCGTGTTCATGGACGGCTACCAGCTCGGTGTCGAGAAGTACAACGAGGACAAGTCGGCTTCGGTCCAGGTCTTCGGATGGGATGCGGCGACGCAGGAGGGCTCCTTCACGGGTGGCTTCGACGCGAACGACACCGCCAAGCAGACCGCTCAGGGCGTGCTCGACCAGGGCGTCGACGTGATCCTCCCGGTCGGTGGCCCCGTCTACCAGAGCGCCGCGGCGGCCATCACCGACAGCGGCAAGGACACCCTGATGCTCGGCGTGGACAGCGACCTCGCGGTTGCCGACCCGAGTGTTGCGGGCATGACGCTCGTGTCGATCATGAAGGCCATCGACGTGGCTGTGCACGACGCGACGATCGCGGCCGCCAAGGGCGACTTCGACCCGGAACCCTACGTCGGGACGCTCGAGAACGAGGGCGTCAAGCTGTCCGGCTTCGGCGACTTCGAGTCCCAGCTGCCCGAGGGCCTGATGGACGAGCTGAAGACGCTGCAGGAGCAGATCATCTCCGGCGACATCACGGTGGAGTCGAAGAACTCGCCGTGATCTGAAACGGTCCGACACGGGGCGAGTGGTGAGCAGGCTGCCACTCGCCCCGTGCCGTGGACGGACGACGATTCTCCTGAATGACACTTCTGGATAAGGTGCAGATATGAAGCTCGAACTTCGCGGCATCACCAAGCGATTCGGCAGCCTCGTGGCCAACGACCACATCGATCTGGTGGTCGAACCGGGGCAGATCCATGCCCTCCTCGGGGAGAACGGCGCGGGAAAGTCCACCCTCATGAACGTCCTCTACGGCCTGTACCAGGCCGATGAGGGAGAGATCCTCCTCGACGACGAGGTGCAGCACTTCCGCGGCCCGGGTGACGCGATGGCTGCGGGGATCGGCATGGTGCACCAGCACTTCATGCTCGTACCGGTGTTCACGGTCGCCGAGAACGTGATGCTCGGCCACGAGCAGACCAAGGCGCTCGGCACCCTCGACATCGCGAAGGCCCGCCAGCACGTGCGGGAGGTCGCCGCGCGCTTCGGCTTCGACATCGACCCCGACGCGATCGTGGGCGACCTGCCCGTCGGCGTGCAGCAGCGGGTCGAGATCATCAAGGCGCTCTCGCGCGACGCGAAGGTGCTCGTGTTCGACGAGCCCACCGCGGTGCTGACCCCCCAGGAGACCGATGAGCTCATGGGCATCATGCGGCAGCTGCGCGACGAGGGCACCGCGATCGTGTTCATCACCCACAAGCTCCGCGAGGTGCGGGAGGTCGCCGACACCATCACGATCGTCCGTCTCGGCCGGATCGTGGGGGAGGCGTCGCCGACTGCGTCGAACGCGGAGCTCGCCTCGCTCATGGTCGGCCGCGCGGTCGAGCTGACGGTGCACAAGGAGGCGCCGCGACTGGGCGAGGGCGGCCTGGCGGTGTCCGGACTGCGGGTGCTCACCCCGGGCGGCGCGATCGTCGTGGACGGCGTCGACTTCACCGTGCGACCGGGCGAGGTGCTCGCGATCGCCGGCGTGCAGGGCAACGGCCAGACCGAGCTCGTGGAGGCCATCGTCGGTCTCGCGGCGCGCGTCGAGGGCAGCATCGTGCTCGACGGCAAGGAGCTGGTCGGCAAGAGCGTGCGCGCCATCCTCGACGCGGGAGTCGGGTTCGTCCCGGAGGACCGCACGGAGGACGGCCTGGTCGGCGGGTTCTCGGTCGCCGAGAACCTGGTGCTCGACCGCTCGGACGACCCGGCGTTCAGCCGCGCCGGCACCCTCAAGCGCGCCGTGCTCGAGGAGTTCGCGCGCGAGCGCATCAAGGAGTACGACATCCGCGCGCAGGGGCCCCACACCCCGGCGGGCACGCTGTCGGGTGGAAACCAGCAGAAGGTGGTCATCGCCCGGGAGATGAGCCGCGACCTGCGCCTGCTCGTGGCGGCGCAGCCCACTCGCGGCGTCGACGTCGGCTCGATCGAGTTCATCCACAAGCGGATCATCGAGACGCGCGACGCCGGGATCCCCGTCGTCGTGGTCTCCACGGAGCTGGACGAGGTCGCAGCTCTCGCGGACCGGATCGCGGTCATGTACCGCGGCACGATCGTCGGCATCGTCCCGGGTGACACGCCCCGGGAGACACTCGGACTCATGATGGCCGGTGCGGCCGAAGGAGAGGTGGCCGCGTGAGCGGAGCGACACCAGGCGCAGGGGACGCGACCAAGGGGCTCCCACCCGAACAGCTCGCCACGAGCACCGGCACCGTGCCGCGCGACCCCTCCGACGTCCCGCCGCCTCCCCGCGCGAACGTCGTCCTGAAGGAGATCCTGCGGGGGAGCGCCGTCACCACGATCCTGGCGATCGTGCTCGCGCTCATCGTGGGCGGCATCCTCATCGCCTTCACGAACGAAGACGTGCAGGAGGCGTCCGGGTACTTCTTCGCCCGTCCGACCGACACGTTGGCGGCGGCCTGGAACGCCGTCTACAACGGCTACGAGGCGCTCTTCCGCGGCGCGATCTTCAACGCCCGCGGAGCCGACTTCGCCGCGCAGATCCGTCCGCTGACGAACACGCTCGGTTTCGCCGCGCCGCTCATCGCGGCCGGTCTCGGCGTGGCGCTCGCGTTTCGCGTCGGTCTGTTCAACATCGGTGCGCGCGGCCAGATGCTCATCGGTGTCGCGGTCGCGGCGCTGCTGACCTTCTCCCTCGACCTGCCGCTGTGGCTGCACCTGCCCGTCACGCTCCTCGCCGGCATCGCGGGCGGGGCGCTGTGGGGTGCGATCGCCGGTCTCATCAAGGCCCGCACGGGTGCGCACGAGGTGATCCTCACGATCATGCTCAACTACATCGCGTACTACCTGCTGCTGTGGATGATCCGGACGCCCGGCCTGCTGCAGAAGCCGGGCACGAACCAGGCGCTCGGCTCGCCGACACCCGAGTCGGCGCAGTTCCCGACGCTGCTCGGCCCGCAGTTCCCGCTGCTGGACGTGGGCTTCGTGATCGTGATCATCGCGACGCTGTTCGTCTGGTGGCTCCTCGAGCGCTCCTCCCTCGGCCTGCGCATGCGCGCCGTGGGCGAGAACCCGCACGCCGCCCGCGCCGCCGGCATCAGCGTGCAGCGCATCTACGTCTACGCGATGCTCTTCGCGGGAGGCCTCGCCGGACTCGCGGGCATGAACCAGCTGCAGGGCGCCGTGACCACCGGCGTCACCGAGACCATCGACGCGGGCATCGGCTTCGACGCGATCACCGTCGCCCTCCTCGGCCGCAGCCGCGCGTGGGGCACGTTCGCCGCCGGCATCCTGTTCGGCGCGCTCAAGGCCGGATCGTTCTCGATGCAGGCGCAGGACATCCCGGTCGACATCGTGCTGGTCGTGCAGTCGCTCGTGGTGCTGTTCATCGCCGCGCCGCCGCTGCTGCGCACCGTGTTCTTCCTGCCCAAGTCCGACGCGGAGAAGGCCGCCAAGGCGAGAGCCAAGGCCGCGAAGAAGGCGGTGACGGCATGATGTCGCTCGCACAGACCGAGGCCGCAGACGGCACCGTCCAGCTCGCGACCGTGAAGGAGCGCCACCTCAAGGCGCCCATCGTGCTCGCCGTGCTGACCGTGCTGCTCGCGCTGCTGTTCCTCGCGGTACCCCGTAGCGGCACCAGCACCTTCCGGCTCTCCGACCAGTCGTCGGCGTTCGCACTGCCCGACGTGGCCCTGCCCACCTCGTCGACCTTCTGGTTCGTGTTCGCCGTGCTGGTCGTGATCACGGTCGCCTCGTTCCTGCGGGCATGGGTGTATCGTCCGACCTCGCTCTGGCTGGTCGCTGCCTACGGTGTGTTCGCGGTGTTCGGGTTCCTGGTGTGGGCGTCCGCGGGCGGCCTCGTCCCCGTCACGAGCCTGCTGTTCGGCGCGGTGTCGCTGTCGGTCCCGCTGGTGTTCGGTGCCCTCGGCGGCGTGATCGGCGAGCGCGCCGGTGTGGTCAACGTCGCCATCGAGGGGCAGCTGCTGCTCGGCGCGTTCTCGGCCGCCCTGCTGTCGAGCATCACCGGCAACCCGTTCGTGGGTCTGATCGGCGCGATGGTCGGCGGCGTGCTGGTCGCCAGCGTCCTCGCCGCGTTCGCGATCAAGTACCTCGTCGAGCAGGTCATCGTCGGTGTCGTGCTGAACGTGCTCGTCACCGGTCTCACCGGGTTCCTGTACGGCGCGCTCCTGGCACCCAACGAGGCCGAGCTGAACACGCCGGTGCGGTTCACGCGGATCGAGATCCCGCTGCTCAGCGACATCCCGATCATCGGTCCCGTGCTGTTCAACCAGACGTTCATCGGCTACCTGATGTTCCTCACGGTCGCCGTCGTCGCGTGGGGGCTGTACCGCACCCGCTGGGGGCTGCGGCTCCGCGCCGTCGGTGAGCACCCGCAGGCCGCCGACACGGTGGGCATCAAGGTCAACCCGACGCGGTTCTGGAACGTGCTGCTGGCCGGTGCGATCGCGGGCATGGGCGGTGCGTACTTCACGCTCGTCTCGGTGCCGCAGTTCGGCAAGGACATGACGGCGGGACTCGGCTTCATCGCCCTCGCCGCGGTGATCTTCGGCCGCTGGGACCCGATCAGGGCGACGCTGGCGGCACTGCTGTTCGGCTTCGCGACGAACCTGCAGAACCTGCTGTCGATCCTGAAGACGCCGATCCCCGGCGAGTTCATGCTGATGCTGCCGTACGTGGTGACGCTGCTCGCGGTCGCCGGGTTCGCCGGGCAGATCAAGGCACCTGCCGCCGACGGCAAGCCGTACATCAAGTCGTAGGACGCAGGAAGAAGGAACGACCGTCATGACCGACATCGACTGGGACGAGCTGCGCCAGGTCGCCGCCGACGCGATGACGAAGGCGTACGCGCCGTACTCGCGCTACCGCGTGGGAGCGGCCGCCCTCGTCAGCGACGGACGCATCGTCGCGGGCTGCAACGTGGAGAACGCCTCGTACGGCGTCACGCTGTGTGCGGAGTGCGCACTCGTCGGCGACCTGCACATGTCGGGCGGTGGGCAGCTCGTGGCGTTCGTGTGCGTCAACAACGACGGCGACACGATCATGCCGTGCGGCCGGTGCCGCCAGCTGCTGTACGAACACGCCGTGCCCGGCATGCTGCTGGAGACCGTCTCCGGCATCCGCACCATCGACGAGGTGCTGCCCGATGCGTTCGGGCCGCGCGACCTGGAGGACGCACGATGACCGTTGAGCCGTTCGACGCCGTGGATGTGATCCGCGCCAAGCGCGACGGCGGGGCGGTGCCGGAGCCGGCGCTGCGCTGGATGGTCGACGCGTACACGCGCGGCTATGTCTCCGACGCGCAGATGGCCTCCTTCGCGATGGCGGTGTTCCAGCGGGGCATGGAGCGCGACGAGATCCGCGTGCTGACCGACGCCATGATCGCCTCGGGCGAGCGGATGAGCTTCGCGACCCTCGGCAAGCCCACGGTCGACAAGCACTCCACGGGTGGTGTCGGCGACAAGATCACCCTGCCGCTCGCACCGCTGGTGGCCTCGTTCGGCGTGGCCGTTCCGCAGCTCAGCGGACGCGGCCTCGGTCACACCGGGGGCACGCTCGACAAGCTCGAGGCGATCCCCGGCTGGCGCGCCGCGCTCAGCAACGAGGAGATGTTCGCCCAGATGCAGGGCGACGTGGGGGCGGTGATCTGCGCCGCGGGTTCCGGCCTCGCCCCCGCCGACAAGAAGCTGTACGCGCTGCGCGACGTGACGGGGACGGTCGAGGCGATCCCGCTGATCGCGTCGAGCATCATGTCGAAGAAGATCGCCGAGGGCACCGACGCGCTCGTGCTCGACGTGAAGTTCGGCTCCGGCGCCTTCATGCAGGACATCGACCGCGCGCGGGAGCTCGCACGCACGATGGTCGCACTGGGCACCGACTCCGGCGTCGCCACGACCGCGCTGCTCACGGACATGAACGTGCCGCTGGGCCGCGCGATCGGCAACGCCAACGAGGTGCGCGAGTCCGTCGAGATCCTGGCGGGCGGAGGCCCGGCCGACGTGCGGGCACTGACCGTCGCCCTCGCCAGGGAGATGCTCGCCCTCGCCGGGCAGCCCGACGCCGACGTGGAGGCCGCTCTCGACGACGGCCGCGCGATGGACAGCTGGAAGGCCATGATCCGCGCGCAGGACGGCGACCCCGACGCCGCGCTCCCGGTCGCGAGGGAGACGCACGTCGTGACCGCCGCGTCCGACGGTGTCGTGACGCGCATGGACGCGCTGCCCTTCGGGATCGCCGCGTGGCGCCTCGGTGCCGGGCGGGCCAGGGCCGAGGATCCGGTCATCCACGAGGCCGGCATCGACCTGCACGCCAAGCCGGGCGACCGCGTGACCGCCGGGCAGCCGCTGTTCACCCTGTCCGCGGCCGACGAGGCACGGTTCCCCCGCGCGATCGAGGCGCTGGAGGGGGCGTGGGAGCTCGGCGACCGGGCCCCGGAGGCCGGGCCGATCGTCCGCGAGCGCATCACGGCCTGAGGCCGCGGACGGTAGCCTGAAACCGAAGTCCCGCGACCGAGAGGATCCCCATGTCGATCGATGCGAACGGCGATGCCAGCCTGAACGGCGTCTCCCTGCGGAGCCTGCCCAAGGTGTCGTTGCACGACCACCTCGACGGGGCCGTGCGGCCGGCGACGATCATCGAACTCGCGGACGCCATCGGGCTCGACGTGCCGGAGAACGACCCGCGCGCGCTGGGCACCTGGTTCGCGAAGCAGAGCGACTCCGGCTCGCTGGTCGAATACCTGAAGACGTTCGACCTCACGACGGCCGTCATGCAGACGCGCGAGGGACTCACCCGGGTCGCGCGCGAGTTCGTGCAGGATCTCGCGGCCGACGGCGTGATCTACGGAGAGGTGCGCTGGGCGCCCGAGCAGCACCAGGCCGCGGGGCTCACGCTGGAACAGGCCGTGGAGGCCGTGCAGCAGGGCATCGAGGAGGGCGAGGACGCCGCCGACCGCAACGGTCGCAGCATCCGCATCGGCCAGCTGATCACCGCCATGCGGCACACCGACCGCGCCAGGGAGATCGCGGAGCTCGCGGTCGACTTCCGCGGCCGCGGTGCCGTGGGCTTCGACATCGCCGGGCCGGAGGACGGCTTCCCGCCGTCGAACCACCGCGCCGCGTTCGACTTCCTCGCCGAGAACTTCTTCCCCGTGACCGTTCACGCGGGAGAGGCCGCCGGACTCGCATCGATCCGTTCGGCGCTGCTCGACGGGCGCGCGCTGCGGCTGGGCCATGGTGTGCGCATCGCGGAGGACCTGGAGGTCGTCACGCAGGAGGGCGACGAGGTGCAGGTGCGCTTCGGCGAGCTCGCCCGCTGGGTGCGCGACCGCGAGATCCCGCTCGAGCTGTCGCCGTCGTCGAACCTGCAGACCGGGGCCGTCGCGGCCTGGGGCAACGTGCTGGCCGACCACCCGTTCGACCTGCTCTACCAGCTGGGCTTCGCCGTCACCGTGAACGTGGACAACCGCACCATGAGCGCGACCTCGCTCACGCGGGAGCTGGCGCTGCTGGTGGAGACGTTCGACTACGACCTCGACGACCTCGAGACCTTCCAGTTCAACGCCGCGGCCGCCGCGTTCCTCCCCGTCGAGGAACGCGAGGAGCTCGTGGAGATGATCGCCGAGGGATTCGACGCCTGACCGTGGCTTCCGGGGGGAAGCGACGGGGGCGCGTCGCACTGATCATCTCGCTCGCCGCTGTGCTGCTGGTCGGGGGTGGCGCGGCGGCATACCTGCTGCTGAACCGGGGGGCGGCCGAGGCGGCACCGGCGCGGACGGAGTCGCCGCGCCCCGAGCCGTCGCCGTCGCCGACGCCGCTGACCGCGGTCGAGCAACTGCTGGCCGACGCCGACAACCCGCTGGCGTGTGCCGTGAGCTTCGCCGGCGAGGGCGCCCCGGCGGATCCGCAGCTGCAGTGGCAGAACGGCCTGTACGTCGCGCTGCCGATCCCGGCCGTGGCGGGGAAGGTCTTCGCCGGGTGGTACCCCACGGCGGCCGACGCGGCGGCGTTCGCTCCCGCGACCCGGGTCAACGGCGCCGACCCCGTGGTGTGCGACGACCAGCGGATCGAGCTTTTCGCAGCATGGAAGACCCCGGAGGAGAACGCGGCGGAGGGCACGCGCGTGCCGATCCTCATGTATCACCAGTTCACGTCGAACCCGGAGGGGGAGACAGGCTGGCTGCGCGGGAACTACGCCTACATCGGCGACTTCGACGCGCAAATGAACCACATCGCCACCACGGGCTTCTACCTGCCGACGTGGGACGAGCTCAGCGCGTTCATCGACGGCCGGCTGTTCCTGCCCTCGCGCTCGGTCATCATCACGGACGACGACGCCGACCAGAGCTGGTTCGACCTCGCCGTGCCCGTGATCGACAAGTACCGCCTGCTGTCGACCTCGTTCATGATCACGGCCTACCGGACCGATCCGCCCCCGTCGATCTACGTGCTGCGGCGCTCGCACACCAACGACATGCACCAGGCGGGGGAGAACGGCAAGGGGCGGATGGTGAACTGGACGGCCGATCAGATCGCCGCCGACCTCAACGCCTCGGGTGACGTGCTGGGCGTCCGCGAGGTCATCGCCTACCCCTTCGGACACTACAACGACACGGCGAAGCAGGGCGTGGCGCAGGCCGGCTTCGAGATGGCGCGGACGATCGAGCCCGGGTACGTGCAGATCGGTACGGACAAGCTCGCGCTTCCCGTGGTGCGCATCGACTACGGCATGGGGCTCGACGCCCTGGTGTCGCGGATCGGCTGACGCGTGGCCGCGGTCGTCATCGTCGGTCCCGCCGCCTGGAACAGGATCGTCGTGCTCGACCGGCTGCCGGAGCCGGAACCGCACATGCAGTTCGCCGAGGACAGCTGGGAGACGGTCGGCGGCACGAGTGCGGGCAAGGCGCTGAGCCTGACCGGGCTCGGGCGCGCGGTGGCGCTGCACGCGATCGCGGGGTCGGACGACGACGGCCGGCGGGTGCGCGAAGCCCTGGCCGCGGCCGGAGTGCCCGTGCACTGGTCGGACGGCGTGACGGAGCGCCACCTGAACCTCATGACGAGGGCGGGGGAGCGCGTGTCGCTGTACCTGGCGACGCCGGAGGCGGGCGACGGGCGCGACGATGCGGCCCTGGCGGCAGAGCTGGCGGTGGCGGACGCGGTCGTGCTCGACCTGGCCGCTGAACCGTTGCGCCTGCTCCCGCTGGCACGGCGGAGCGGCACGCCGCTCTGGGTGGACGTGCACGACTACGACGGCACGGCCGCGTTCCACCGGCCGTTCCTCGCCGCCGCGCATGCCGTGTTCTGCAACGCCGACCGCCTGGACTCTCCGGTGGAGTTCCTGCGGGCCACGGTCGACGCGGGCGCCCAGCTCGCGGTGTGCACGCTCGGCGCGGACGGCGCGGTGGCGATCGATGCGGACGGGACCGAGGTGCGCGTGCGCGCGGTGCCCACCACGGTCGTCGACACCAACGGCGCAGGCGACGCGTTCCTCGCCGGCGTGCTGGACGCCCGACTGGGCGGAGCCGGGCTCGCCGCCGCGCTGGAGGCCGGGGCGCGGACGGCGTCGCTCGTGCTCGGCACCCGGCACCTGCACCCGCTGCTCGACCCCGTCCTCGGCTGAGAGGTGCCGGTCAGCGGGGGACCGACAGCAGGAACCCGCCCACGATGTCGGTGAGCTGCGCGCGCATCTCCTCCTCGGACAGGGTCGGCTCGCCGTCGCCCGCCTGTGGCCCGTAATCGCCGAACGAGGCATGAGAGGCGCCGTCGATCTCGACGAGTTCGGCGTCGGCGGGGAGCATCGGCCGCGCATCGGCGATCTTCTCCGGAGTGGACAGGCCGTCCTCGCTCCCGGCCACGCTGAGCACCGGGAGCTCGGAATCGGACAGGTCGTTCGCGCAGTACGACGCGAACAGCACCAGGGCATCGGCTGCGGTGGCGAGCTGGCAGGCGCGGACGCCGCCCAGGGAGTGGCCGCCGACGGCCCAGGACTCGACATCGGGCGCCGCGGACGTGAAGTCGTCCAGGCCGCGGGGGTCGAAGAACGCGAGGTTCAACCACGGCCGGGTGATCACGACCGTGATGCCCTCCTCGGCGAGGCCCTGGAGCGGGGCCGCATAGGCCCACGGATCGACCTTGGCGCCCGGGATGAACACCAGGCCCCGTTCCGAGTCGCCGTCGGCGGGTTCCAGCACGATGCCTTCGTCGGCGTCGGTCACGGTGATCGCCGAATTGGCACGGACCTCGGCGAGCGGACCCGGTTCGGCCGGCATGACCCCGATCTGGGTGTAGGCGAGCACACCGCCGATCGCGAGGACCAGCACGATGGCCAGAGCCCACAGGACACGTCTCAGGATGCGGCGGCGGGGCTTCTTCTGCACGGAGGCAACGCTACTCCCGTCGGCGGGAGACGGAGGGGTGCGTGGCCAGGTACTCCTCGAACGCCTCCGCCGAGGTGCGCGTGGGCGTGAAGCCGAAATCCTCGATGAGTCGGCGGTTGGACAGCACGGGCCGCCAGCGCAGGAACGGCACCTTCTCCGGCCCGTGCTCGGTGAGCCGGAGCATCCGTCCCAGGCGGAGCGCCGCGTCCAGTGCCCACGCCGGGACCACGAGCTGTCGCTTGCCGAGCCGCGCGGCGATCTGCGGCACCGTGAGACGCCCGTCTCCGGCAACGTTGAACACCCCGGCCGGTCCGTCCGTCGCCGCCCGCACCATCGCGGTCGCAACGTCGTCGACCCAGACGAACACGAAGGGGGAGTCGGAGCCCGCGATGCGCAGGATGCGCCGCCCGTCCCAGAGCGCGGTGATCTGATTCCGCACGGTCGGACCGAGGATCGTCCCGATGCGGAACACGACCTGCTCGAGTCCGGGGTGCTCGCTCCGGCAGTCGGACAGCATCTCCTCGACCAGCCGTTTGTGGCGCGCGTACGGGAACGCGTCGTTGCCGCGCAGAGGCGTGCTCTCGTCGATCCAGGCGGGAGCGTCGGGGTGGTAGCCGTACGCGGCGCCCGAGCTCGACACGACGATCCGGCGGACGCCGGTCTCGACGCACGCGGCGAGCACATTCGCGGAGCCGATCACATCGACCCGGTACTCCCGGTCGACGTCGCGACCCGGGTTCACGATCGCGGCGAGGTGCACCACGGTGTCGATCCGGTGGGCGCGCAGCAGGGGCGCGACGGCTGCGGCATCGGTCACGTCGAGCAGCGCGTTCACGACGCCGTCCCGCGCGGGGGCATCCCGCACATCCGCGGCCACGACCAGCTCCACGTCGTCACGGCGCGCGAGGGCGCTCGCGACGTGCGTGCCGAGGAAACCCGCACCGCCCGTGATCAGCACCCGCCGCATCAGGCCGCCTCGATGCTCATGCGACCACTCGCATCGCCGTCGGGGCTTCCGGTCCGCCGTCGGGTGTGCCGCGCCCACAGTCCGGCGAGCACGAGTCCGGCGATGATGTCCCAGATGCCCCACCAGCCCGCCACGATGGCCATGCCGCCCAGCCCGTCGAAGAACAGGAAGACCAGGCCCAGGCCGAGCCCGGCGTTGCGGATGCCCACCTCGAAGGTCATGGCCTTGCGCTCGCGGGTGCCCAGTCCGCCGACCACGGCCGTGCCGTAACCGAGGGCCAGCGCGACCGCATCGTGCACGGCGACCACCAGGAGGATGATGCCGAGCACCTGCACGAACACCGTCCAGTTGCCGATCAGGGCGGCCACGATGAAGCCCAGCAGTGCGAGCAGGCTGAACCACTTCACGAAGGGCTGCACGCGCGCGCTCACCCCCGGCAGCTTCGCCCGCAGCAGCAGCCCGAGGGCGAACGGGAGACCGACGATCAGCAGGATCTCGAGCAGCATGCGCCACGGGTCGAGCGAGATGTCGCGCAGCAGCGTGCGTGCGGTCGGGTGCAGCGACCCCCAGAACGTGATGCTCAGCGGCATCGCGACGATGTAGACCAGGTTGCCGACCGCCGTGAGCGACACGGACAGCGCGACGTTGCCGCCCGCGCGATGCGTGAGCACCTGCGAGATGTTGCCGGGCGGACAGCACGCGACCAGCAGCATCCCCAACGCCATCGACGGCGGGACGGGCAGCACCAGCGTGAGCAGGAACGTCGCGACGGGGAGCAGCAGGAGCTGGGCGAGGATCGCGATCGCGAACGGCTTCGGGTGCTTCGCCACGACGCGGAAGTCCTGCGGTGACGTGTCCAGCGCGATGCCGAACATGATCAGGCCGAGCACCACGTTGAGGATCGTGAGCGTGCCGGGGGTGAAGGAGAGCACCACGTCGTCGACGTTCACGCCCCGGCCTCCAGCGACTGCCGCTCCTGCCGGACCGCGCGGCGATAGGCGTCCTTGTTCACGTAGTAGGCCATCCGGTCGAGGCCGAGGTAGTGGTAGCCGCCGGTCACGTCCGGCCACGGGGCCCCGGTCACCCGCTCGCGGAATCGCGCGCCGAGCTCGGGAGCCGTCTCCACCGCGTGCAGGTAGGAGGCGAGGAGCTCGGCCTGCTCGTAGCGCCCCTGCCACCCGATCCCCGACGCCTCGATCATGCCCATCACGAACAGCCCGTTGAAGGAGGAGGGGAACACGTTCAGGAACAGCCTCGGGGCCGCCCCGCGCCAATGCAGGTGCTCCGGATCGACGAACGGGTAGTCGAGGCGGTAGCCGGTGGCGAGCAGGACCAGGTCGTAGTCGTCCGCGCTCCCGTCGCGGAAGTGCACCGTGGAGCCGTCGAAGCGGTCGATGTCGGGTCGGATGCGCAGGTCGCCCTGGCCGAGGTGGTTCAGGACGAGCGTGTTCACGATCGGGTGCGACTCGTACAGCCGGTAGTCGGGCCGGGGGAAGCCGAACCGTACCGGATCGCCCGTGAACGCCCGCAGCACCCGGGTGTCGATCGCCTGCTTGAGCCGGGCGGGCAGCGGTCGGCCCTGGTTGAGCGTGTCGCTGGGACGCCCGAACAGGTAGCGCGGCACGAAGTAGTAGCCGCGGCGCACGCTCATGTCGACCGACGCCGCATGGTGCACGGCGTCGACGGCGATGTCGCACCCCGAGTTGCCCGCGCCGATCAGCAGAACGCGCTTCCCCGCGAGCTGCTGCGGCGACCGGTACGCGCTGGTGTGCTGCAGCTCGCCCGTGAACGCACCGCGGAACGAGGGGACGTTCGGCGTGGCGAGCGTGCCGTTCGCGAGCACCACGCCCGCGTACCACCGGGTGTGCTCGCCGTCCGGTCCCGTGGCGGTGAGGTCCCAGCCGCCGTCGCGGGGTTCGAGCCTGGTCACGGCCGTGTCGAAGCGGAACAGCCCTGTGAGGCCGAAGTGCTCGGCGTAGTCGGTGAAGTACCCCTTGAGCACGCGGTGCCCCGGGTAGTCCGCGGTGGTCCGCATCGGGAACTCCGCGAACTCGGTCGTGGTGCGCGAGGAGATCAGGTGCGCGGACTCGTACATGGTGCTGCGCGGGTTGTCGATGTCCCACAGGCCGCCGACGCCGTGCGACGCCTCGTACCCGTCCACGGCGATGCCGCGCTTCTGCAGCGCTCTGGCTGCTGCCAGGCCCGATGGCCCCGCGCCGATCACGGCGTATCTGTTCATCCCGCTCCCCGCACGTCGCTGTGCTCGAAAAAACGCCCCCGCGCACCGATCGTAGCGGTGCGCGGGGGCGCGTCGTGGACGGTCGCGGCGGCGGATCAGGTGTCGCGCAGGACGGCCTGCCGGGCGGCGACGGCCTCGCGCACCACGTCGTACAGCGGGTGTTCGGGGTCGAGTCCGGTGGCGCGGGTCGTGAACGCTCCGGCGTCCTCGCTGCGCAGGAGCGCCTGGAGCTCGACGGACTGCTCATCCGCGGGGTCGTCGAACTCGAGAGCGGCGGCGACGGCGGCCACCAGGGACCCGGTCGGCAGCCCGCGCTCCGCGGCCATCCCGGCGGGGCCGATGAAACGCTCGTGGCGGGAGATCTTGCGCAGCGGCTGCCGCCCCACGCGCTGCACCGTGTCGACCAGTTCCGGGTTGCGGAACCGGTCGAGGATCGTGGCGCGGTACGCGGCGAGCTCGGCCGGATCGAGACCGTGCACCGCCGCGAGCACGGCCGATGTCTCCTGCAGGGCCGCGGACACCCGGGCGGCGATGTCGGGGTCGGCCAGCGCGTCGGAGATGCGCTCGATGCCCGCGCGAGCGCCGAAGTACGCGGTCGCGGCGTGTCCCGTGTTCACCGTGAACAGCTTGCGCTCGATGTACGGCGCGAGGTCCGCGACGAAGTGCGCCCCCGGGATGTGCGGCGGCGCGTCCCCGAACGGCCCCGACTCGATGGCCCACTCCACGTACGGCTCCACCGTGACGTCGACGCCCGCGCCCGCGGGCTGCGCGGGCACGATGCGGTCCACCGCGGTGTTCGCGAACACCGCGCGCGACAGCAGGGCCTCGGCGTCTGCCCCGGCGGCCGCGGCGACCTCGGCGCGCAGCTGGTCGGTGGCGCCGATCGCGTTCTCGCACGCCATGACCTGCAGCGGCGCGGCCGAGGGGGAGCGGAGCGCGAGCCCCGCGACGATCGACGGCGCCACGAAGCGCAGCACCGTCGGTCCCACGGCCGTGGTGACGACGTCCGCGGTCGCCACCTCCTCCGCGACGGCATCGGGGTCGGTGCGGCTGTTCACCGCGCGGAACCCGGTGACGACGTGATCGGTCCCCGCGGGGCCGGCCTCGTGCACGGTGTACTCGTCGACCGCGTTGATGGCGTCGACGAGAGCCCCGGCGACATCCGAGAACACGACCTCGTACCCGCCCTCGTGCAGCAGCAGGCCGACGAATCCGCGCCCGATGTTGCCGGCCCCGAAGTGGACCGCCTTCATGCCTCGTTCACCTCCGACAGGAGCGTGTAGAGCTCCTCCGGGGTCTGCGCCGCGGCGAGCTTCGCGACGTCGTCCTCGTCCGAGAACAGGATCGCGATGCGCGACAGGATCTCCAGGTGCTCGTCCCCGACACCGGCGATGCCGATCACGAAGGTCGCCTGCTCGCCGTCCCAGTCGACGCCGCCGTCGTAGCGCACGACCGAGAGGGCCGAGGCGAGGATGGCGTCCTTCGCGTCGTTGGTGCCGTGCGGGATCGCGAGCCCGTTGCCCATGTAGGTCGACACGGTCTGCTCGCGCTGCCGCATCGCGTCGACGTAGGCGGGGGTGACCGCTCCGGCGGCGACGAGGATGTCCGTCGCCTCCTGGAGGGCGTCGTCCCGCGTCGCACCCGACGGGTGGATCCGGATCTGCTCGAGGGTGAGCACGCTCATTCTTCGTCCTTTCGCTGTTCCCTGACCATCTCGACGACCTCTTCGTACTTCGGCGAGTTCATGAAGTTGTCGACGGAGACGTGGATGGAGTTCGGCGACTTCGTCTGCGCCCGCTCCGTGAGCTGCTGCTGCGTGATCACCAGGTCAGCCGTGCCGTCGAGGTTGGCGATCGCGGCGTTGGTCACGGTGACGCCCTCGATCCCGGCCTTCTTGATCTTGTTGCGGAGCACGCTGGCGCCCATCGCCGAGGAGCCCATGCCGGCGTCGCACGCGAACACGATCGTGGAGATCGGCCGGTCGGCGACCGCGGTCGCGGGCGCCTCGGTCGCGGCGGTGGCTGTCGCAGCGCCCGACGAGGTGCGCAGCGCGTCCATCGCGGCGGACGACTTGCCCTTGTTCGCCTCGGTCTGCGCGATCGCCGCACCGAACGTGTCGCCCTCCGCCGCGAGGTCGCGCTTGCGCGAGGCCCGCAGGATCACGGCGGTGAGCAGGAACGTGACGGCCGCAGCGAGGATGACGGACAGGTAGACCACGAGCAGGTTCGCGACGCCGGGGCCGATCGCCGCGGCGGTCACCGCGATGATGCTGCCGGGCGCCGCCGGGAAGGCCAGGCCTCCGCCGAGGAGCATGTTCGTGGTGACACCCGTCGCTCCACCCGCGATCAGGGCGAGGATCGTCGCCGGCTTGCTCAGCGCGTACGGGAAGTAGATCTCGTGGATGCCGCCGAAGAACTGGATGATCGCGGCTCCGGGCGCGGACGCCCGCGCGGCGCCGACCCCGAAGAAGCTGAACGCCAGCAGCAGGCCGATGCCCGGACCGGGGTTCGCCTCGATGAGGAACAGGATCGACTTGCCGGTCTCGGTCGCCTGCTCGATGCCGAGCGGGGTGAACACGCCGTGGTTGATGGCGTTGTTGAGGAACAGCACCTTCGCGGGCTCGACGATGATCGACACCAGCGGCAGCAGGTTCAGTCCCACGAGCCAGTCGACGGCGGCGCCCAGCGCGGTGCTGATGCCGAGCATGACCGGTCCGAACGCGAAGAAGCCGACGATCGCGAGGATCATGCCGAGGATGCCCGCCGAGAAGTTGTTCACGAGCATCTCGAACCCGGGGCGGATCTTGCCGTCCCACAGGCGATCCATCTGCTTCGTGAGCCATGCGGCGATCGGTCCCATGATCATGGCGCCGAGGAACATCGGGATGTTCGTGCCGACGATCACGCCGACCGTGGCGATCGTGGCCACGACGCCACCGCGCTCGCCGTAGACCAGGCGGCCCGCGGTGTTGGCGATCAGCAGCGGCAGCAGGTACGTGACCATCGGGCCGACCAGCCCGACGTACGCCAGGATGTTGCCGCCGTCCCCCTCGGACACCGCGGTCATGGCACCCTGCCAGCCGATCACGGCCGAGTCGCCGCCGCCGCCGATGATCTCGGCGACCCCGGCCCAGTGCCAGCCGAAGGGGCTGTCCGCGCCGAAGAAGCCGGCGGGGATGAACAGCATCGTGATGAAGCCCCAGGCGATGAAGGCCGCGATGTTCGGCATGATCATGCCCGAGAGGAAGGTGCCGAAGCGCTGGACACCCAGGCGGAGGCCGCCGGGTCTCGTGGCGGCAGGTGACGTCGTCGTCATGATGTCGTCTCTTTCTGGTGAGGGGGGAGTGCCGCGGCGAGGGTCGCCACGGCGGTTCGGGCGGAGGAGGCGTCGTCGGCGTCCAGCGCGGCTTCCGCCAGGCTGAGCGCGTCGGATGCGGTGCGTTCGGAGAGGGCGCGGCGCACGTCGGCCAACGCGGACGGCGCCATCGAGAGACTGGTCGCCCCGAGACCCACGAGCACGACGGCGAGGAGGGGGTCGGCCGCGGCCTCCCCGCAGATCCCCACGGGCTTGCCGAGACGGGCACCGGCCGCGCCGACCTCGCGCACCAGGCGGAGCACCGCGGGGTGCCACGGGTCCTGGAACGACGCGACCGAGCCGAGCAGGCGGTCGGCCGCCATCGTGTACTGCGTCAGGTCGTTGGTGCCGATCGAGGCGAAGTCCGCGTGGGCGAGCACCCGGTCGGCCAGCAGGGCGCTGGACGGGACCTCGACCATGACCCCGGCGGTCTTCAGCCCGTACTCGCGTGCAAGTCCCGTGAAGTACACGGTCTCCTCGACCGTCGCGACCATGGGCGCCATGACCCACAGGTCGGCGTCGGTCTCGGCGTCGGCTTCCGCGAGCGCCGTGAGCTGCTCGCGCAGGATGTCCTCGCTCGCCCTCAGCGCCCGGAGGCCGCGGAGCCCCAGGGCCGGGTTCTCCTCGTGCGCGTCGTTGAGGAAGGCCAGGGGCTTGTCGGCGCCCGCGTCGAGCATGCGCACCACGACCTTCCGGCCGGGGAACGCCGCCAGGAGCTCGCGGTACGACTCGCGCTGCTGCGCCACCGTCGGGGCCTGGGACGCCGAGAGGAACAGGAACTCGGTGCGGAACAGCCCGACGCCCTCGGCCCCCCGAGCGACCGCATCGGCGGCGTCCGCAGGCTTCCCCAGGTTCGCCAGCAGCGCGATGGGCGTGCCGTCGGCGAGGGCGCCGGGAGTGGCTGGTGCATCGACGGCCGAGCGTCGGGCCGCGGCGCGCTCGGCGGCACGGGCGAGGGCCTCGGTGCTGGGCTCGCGGGTCACGACCCCGGCAGCGGCGTCGACGATCACGGTCTCGCCCGTGGTGAGGGCGGTGCCCTCCGACGCCCCGACGATCGCGACGATGCCCTTCTCGCGGGCGAGGATCGCGGTGTGCGACGTGGGGCCGCCGTCCGTGGTGATCAGCGCGAGCACCTGGTCGAGGTCGAGCAGCGCGGTGTCCGCCGGGGCGAGGTCGCGCGCGACCAGCACGAACGGGTGCCCGGGGTTCGGCACGCCGGGGGCGTCGACCCCGCGCAGGCGGGCGAGCACGCGCTGGGCGATGTCGTCGAGGTCGGCGGCGCGCTCCCCGAGGTAGCCGCCCACGGCCTCCAGCGTCGCGCGGAACCCGGCGAACGCGTCGTGCACGGCCCACTCCGCGGTGGCGCCGCGGTCGATGCGGGCATCCACCTCGTCCTGCAGCGTCGGGTCCTCGGCGATCATGGCCTGCGCCTCGAGCACCTCCTGCGCCGCTCCTCCGGCGGCCTCGCCGCGCGCGGTCAGCTCCCGCGCCACCGTGGCGACGGCCTCGCGGGCTCGCGCGCGCTCGGCATCGGCGCCCGCGGTGCTGGGCGAGTCGTCCGGCGCCGGCAGCGCCTCGGTCATCCGGACGACCGGTCCCTGGGCGACGCCGAGGCCGATTCCCACCCCGCGCAGCTCGCTCATCCGGCCGCGTCCTGATCGTGATCGGTGGTCAGCAGCTCGGTGAGCGTGTCCAGCACGTCCTCCGCGCCGTCGCCCTCGGCCGTGAGCGTGACGTAGTCGCCGTGCTCGACCGCGAGCGCGATGACGCCGAGGATGCTGGCGGCGTTGACCGGCTTGCCGGAGTCCTTCGCGATGGTCACGGCGAGACCGGAATCCTTGGCCGCCTGCGCGAAGATCTTCGCGGGGCGGGCGTGCAGGCCGTGCGAGGAGCCGATCCGGACGGTGCGAGTGGCGGTCATGGGGTTCCTTTCGGTGTCTCGCCGGCGTCGGCGAGGATCGAGCGGGCAAGCCGGAGGGTGCGGCTGCCGTCGCGGTCGGCGAAGACGTCGTCGGGCAGCAGCGCCACCGGGCCGTCGGCGGCGCGGCGGATGTCGGCGAGCCGGTCGCCGAGGTGCGGGCCGATGAGCACGAGGTCGTGGCGCCCTGCGGCGACGGAGCTCTCCGTTCCGGCCGCCGCATCCCAGTCCAGGCCGACGGACTCCGCCGCCCTGCGCAACCGCTGCGCGACGAACGTGCTCGACGCGCCAGCGCCGCACACCACGAGGATCCTCATCGATGCCGCCTTTCCTGAGAACAGTCTGAGAACGCGGAGCGGGGTCGCGCCAACACGTTCCTTTCCGCCCCTGCGGAACCTCGGTTTCCGCGCGCCCCGCCCGTCGGGCTGACATCATGGAGACACGTCGGACAGTGCGGTCAGCACGCCAGAGCAGGGGGAGTCATGTCGCGCCAGCGCCAGGATCAGCTCCTCGCGCTGCTGCTGCGGCAGGAGGGCTGGGCGACCGCCGGGAGCCTGGCCGACCTCCTCGGCGTGACCCCGCGGAGCATCCGGTCGTACGTCGCCGCCCTCAACGCCCGCACGCCCGGCGCGGCCGTGGTGGAGTCGGGACCCGCCGGCTATCGCGCGGGGTCGGGCGCCCGGGGCGCGCAACGGGTGCGCCAGGGCCGCGAGGCCACGCCCCGCGACCGGTTGCACGCGCTCGTGCGCATGCTGCTCGACGCGCCGGAGGGCGTCGACGTATTCGACGCCGCCGACGAGCTGCACGTGAGCGAGGCCACCCTGGAGGCCGACCTCGTGCGCGTGCGCGGTCTGCTCGACGGCACCGACCTCACCCTCGACCGCTCGCGCGAGATCGTGCGGCTACGTGGCGACGAGGCGGCCCAGCGGCGGCTGCTCAGCCGGCTCGCGCACGACGAGATGGACGACGCGTCCTTCCACCCGGAGGTGTTCCGCCGCGCGCTGTCCGGCACGGCGGTCGATCCGCGGGCGGTCGCGCCCTTCAAGTCGGCCCTGGTGGGGGAGCTCGGACAGCTCGGCTACTACGTCAACGAGCTCGCGATCGCCGACGTGCTGCTGCACATCGCGATCGCCGCGGAGCGGGTGGCCGCCGGGCGGTCACTCGACACGCCGCCGACCGGGGCCAGGCCCGAGATCCCTCGCGTCGGCGCCGTGATCGCGCGTCTCGCCGCCGAGCACTTCGGCGTGATGCTCGGCGAGGGCGACAGCGCCCACCTCGCGTCCCTCGTGCTCACACGCATCGTGGCGCCGGGCGGCGACGAGACCCGCGAGGTCGCGCGCAGCGGAGTGGCGCCGGAGGTCGACGCGGCCGTGCGGGCCGAGATCGCCAGGGCCGCGGACGACTTCCAGGTCGACCTGGTCGACGAGACGTTCGTGCTGCGGCTCGCGCTGCACGTGCAGAACCTGCGGCGACGGGCGGAGGAGAGCGCCCTCACGCGCAACCCGCTCACGCGGTCGCTCAAGACCACGTATCCGATGATCTTCGAGGTGGCGGTGTCGATCGCGAGCGGGCTGCACGACCGCCTCGGCACCCCCGTCCACGACGACGAGATCGCCTACATCGCGATGCACGTCGGCGGGCGTCTCGAGCGCAGCCGCAAGGCCGAGTCGATCCTCACGGCGACGATCGTGTGCCCCGGCTATTACGAGCTGCACGAGCTGCTGCGGTCGAGCGTCGACCGCTCCCTCGGCTCCGCGATCGAGGTCACCAGCGTCGTCACGAACGTCGACCCCGACTGGGCGTCGTTCGACACTGACCTGGTGCTCAGCACGATCGAGCCCGGCTCACCCGGTGAGCGGTTCGTGCGCATCCAGCCGTTCCTCACCGACGCCGACGTCGACCGCGTGCAGCAGGCTGCGGCCCGCGTCCGCCGCGGCCGGCGTCTCACGCGGCTGCGGGCCGAGCTGGCGCGCTACTTCCTGCCCGACGCCTACGTCTTCCCGCTGCCCGATGCGGGGGAGGAGGAGATCATCCGGCTCCTCGGCGCGCGGCTGGTGGCGGCCGGACTGATCGGCGACGACTACGTGGAGAACACGATCGTGCGCGAACGCCTGTCGTCAACGGCGTTCACCGACGCGCTCGCCGTGCCGCACGCGCTGCAGATGACGGCCACCCGCACCGCGATCGCGATCGGGGTCGCCGAGGGGTCCGCGGCCTGGGGCGACGCCCGCGTGCAGGTCGTCGCGCTCGCCGCGTTCAGCGAGGGCGACCGCGCGGCCTTCCAGACCGTGTTCGAGCAGCTCGTCGAGGTGTTCAGCGAGCGCGACAGCGTGCAGCGCATCGTGCGGCGCGGCACCACGTTCGAGGCGTTCCTCGACGAGCTGGTGGCGGTGATCGACGGCTGAGCTCAGCCCCGCGGTGCGAGCACGTCGGCGAGCCGGTCCAGCAGCGTCTCCGCGGCGGGGGATGCCGCCGTCTCCAACACGACGGCATCGCCCGGCACGATCGCGAGGTCCATGACCGCCAGCACGCTGCTCAGGTCGACGGTCGTCCCGTCGGCGGTGCGCAGCGTCACCGGGCGGTCGTGCGCCTGCACGAGCCGGACGATCTCGGCGACCGGGCGCGCGTGCACGCCGTTGTGCGCGCTCACGACGACGGTCCGCTCGGGCATGGTCAGGAGCGCTCGTCCAGCAGGGCGCGCACTCCGGCCTCGAGCTCGGCGACGGCCGCAGCCGCTCCCTCCGCCGAGTCGCCCCGCGCATCGATGTACACCTTGAGCTTCGGCTCCGTGCCGCTCGGGCGGACGATGACGCGCGAGCCGTCGCTCAGCCGGTACCGGAGCACGTCGCCCGACGGCTGACCGTCCGCGGCGTTCAGCAGGTCCTCCGCCGAGGCGATGGAGCGCCCGCCGATCTGCGTGGGCGGCAGGGTCCGCAGCGCCAGCATGCCGGTGCCGATGAGGGCCAGATCGGCCACGCGCACCGACACCTGGGCGCTCGCGAAGTGCCCGTAGGTGTCGCCGAGCTCGCGGAGCAGGTCCGCGATGGTCGCGCCGCGCCCGCGCGCCTCCGCGGCGAGCCCGAGCAGCGCCACGGCGGCGGAGATGCCGTCCTTGTCCCGCACGGTCTCGGGGTTCACGAGGTAGCCGAGCGCCTCCTCGAAACCGAACACGATGCCCGGGGCCCGCGAGATCCACTTGAAGCCGGTGAGCGTCTCGTGGAAGTCGAGGCCGTGGTGCGCGGCGACCGCGCCGAGACCGGGGGAGGAGACCAGCGAGCAGGCCAGCGAGGCTCCGGGCGTGCCGGCGGCCGCACGGGCGGCGCGGGCGCCGAGCAGCAGGCCCACCTCGTTGCCGGTGAGCCGGCGCCAGCCCTCCGGCGCGGTGTCGTCGGGAATCGCCACGGCGAGCCGGTCGGCGTCCGGGTCGTTCGCGAGGATGAGGTCGGCGCGCGTCCGCCGGGCCTTCGCGAACGCGAGGTCCATGGCACCCGGCTCTTCCGGGTTGGGGAACGACACCGTGCGGAAGGTGGCGTCGGGGCGCAGCTGCTCGTCGACCACGAGCGGCTGCGGGTAGCCCGCGGCCTTCACGATGCGCGACACCGTCTCCCAGCCCACGCCGTGCATGGCCGTGTACACCCACCGCAGCCCGGCCGCGTCGTCCGGAGCCGGGGCCACGGCGGCGGTCGCGGCGATATAGGCCTCGACCACGTCTTCGCCCGCCGTCTCGTACTCCGTGGAGCGCGGCAGCGACCGCACGTCTCCGGCGTCTGCGACCCGCTGGATGTGCGCGGCGATCTCGGCGTCCGCGGGAGCCACGATCTGCGAGCCCTGGTCGGCGCCGCCGAGGTACACCTTGTAGCCGTTGTCGTTCGGCGGGTTGTGGCTCGCCGTCACCATCACGCCGGCGGCGGCGTCGAGGTGGCGTACGGCGAAGGCCAGCACCGGGGTCGGCAGCAGGCGCGGCAGCAGGATCGCGCGCAGTCCCGCCCCGGCGAAGAGCTCGGCAGAGTCCTGCGCGAACACCCGGGAGTTGCGTCGGCCGTCGTAGCCGATCACGACGGTGGGCGTGCCGCCCCCCGCGCGCTCGCGGAGGTACGCGGCGAACCCGGCCGCGGCCTGGGCGACGAGCACCCTGTTCATCCGGTTGCTCCCGGCGCCGAGCTCACCGCGCAGTCCGGCCGTGCCGAACGCGAGCCGACGGCCGAAGCGGTCGTCCAGGTCGGCGACGGCCGCGGCGTCTCCCGCGGCGGCCCTGGTCACGACGCCGGCGAGTTCGTCCCTGGTCTGCGGGTCGGGGTCCTGCCGCAGCCAGGCGCGGGCCTGCGCGAGCCGCTCCTCGCTCACAGGGCCTCGACCACCCTCGCCAGCAGTGCGGAGATCACCGGCTCCGCCTCCCGCCCGGCCTCGATCACCTCGGCATGGCTGAGCGGCGTCTGCTGGATGCCGGCGGCGAGGTTCGTGATGAGCGAGAACCCGAGGATCTCCATGCCCGCCTCGCGCGCCGCGATGGCCTCCAGCGCGGTGGACATGCCGACGATGTGCCCGCCGATCGCCTTCGCCATCTGCACCTCGGCCGGGGTCTCGTAGTGCGGACCGCGGAACTGCGTGTAGACGCCCTCGTCCAGGCCGGGGTCGATGCTCCGAGCGACGTCGCGCAGACGCTTCGCGTACAGGTCGGTGAGGTCGATGAACGTCGCCCCCTCGAGCGGCGAGTCGGCGGTCAGGTTGATGTGGTCGCTGATCAGCACCGGCTGGCCGGGCTTCCAGGTCTCGCGGATGCCGCCGGCACCGTTGGTGAGCACCATGATCTTCGCCCCCGTCGCAGCGGCCGTTCGCACGCTGTGCACCACGCGACGCACGCCGTGGTTCTCGTAGTAGTGGGTGCGCGCGCCGATCACCAGCACGTTCTTCCCGCCGGGGGTGCGGATGCTGCGCAGCGTCCCGACGTGTCCCTCGAGGGCGGGCTTGGAGAATCCGGTGACCTCGGTCGCGGGGATCGTGGCGACCGTCTCGCCGATGAGGTCGGCGGCCTTGCCCCAGCCGCTGCCGAGCGTGAGGGCGATGTCGTGCTTCTCGACGCCGGTGAGGCGCGCGATGTCGGAGGCGGCCGCGGCGGCCACCTCGAACGGGTTCGCGGAGGGGTCGTCGAGGGGGTTGCTGTGCGTTTCAGGCATGGATCCACTCTAGGAAGGTGCAGGCTCGGGGGCCAGGATTGGGGAAGAATGGAAAGCATGTCTTCCACCACTTTCGAGCGCACTCAGCGCGTCGCCGTGCTCGGCGGCGGACCCGGCGGTTACGAGGCGGCCCTCGCGGCCGCCCAGCTCGGCGCCGAGGTCACCCTGGTCGAGCGCGTGGGGGTGGGCGGCTCGGCCGTGCTCACCGATGTGGTGCCGTCGAAGAGCCTCATCGCCACCGCCGACGCCGCGGTGGCGATCTCCGAGGCGAGCGACCTCGGCGTGAACTTCTACGCGAAGGGCGAGAACGGCAAGCCGCTCAAGCCCGAGATCGCGATCAACCTCGCCGCGGTCAACAAGCGGCTGGTCGCGCTGGCCGGGCAGCAGTCCGAGGACATGCGCACGACCCTTCTCGACGCGGGCGTGCGCATCCTCTCCGGCCACGGTCGACTGGAGGGTCCGAACGCGATCGTCGTCTCGACGGGGGAGCGCGGCACCGACTTCGACCGCGTCGAGGCGGACACCATCGTGGTCGCTGTCGGCGCGTCGCCGCGCGAGCTCGACTCCGCCAAGCCCGACGGCAGGCGCATCCTCACGTGGACGCAGCTGTACGACATGAAGGCGCTTCCCGAGCACCTCATCGTGGTCGGCTCCGGAGTCACCGGCGCCGAGTTCGCCTCCGCCTACATGAACCTCGGCGCGAAGGTCACCCTCGTCTCCAGCCGCGAGCAGGTGCTCCCCGGCGAGGACCAGGACGCCGCCCGGGTGCTCGAGAAGGTGTTCAAGCGCGGCGGCATGCAGGTGCTGTCGAAGTCCCGCGCCGAGAAGGTGGAGGTCACGGGCGACGGCGTGACGGTGACGCTGTCCGACGGCCGCACGGTCGAGGGCAGCCATTGCCTCATGGCGGTCGGCTCGATCCCGAACACCGCGGGCATCGGTCTGGAGGAAGCGGGCGTCGAGCTCGACGACTCCGGCCACGTGCGCGTGAACCGGGTGGCCCGCACGTCGGTGCCGAACGTGTACGCGGTGGGCGACTGCACGAACTTCTTCCCCCTGGCCTCGGTGGCCTCGATGCAGGGCCGCACGGCGGTGTTCCATGCCCTCGGCGACATCGTGATCCCGCTCGAGCTCATCAAGATCACGTCGAACATCTTCACCGCCCCGGAGATCGCCACGGTCGGCTACGGGGTGAAGGACGTGGAGGACGGCCTGGCCGACGGCATGGTCTACAAGCTGCCCCTCGCCGCCAACCCGCGCGCGAAGATGATGGGTATCAAGGACGGGTTCGTCAAGCTCATCGCCCGCAAGGGCTCCGGCACCGTGATCGGCGGCGTGATCGTCGCGCCGAAGGCGTCCGAGCTGATCTACCCGATCGCGATCGCCGTCGAACGGCGCCTCACGGTCGACCAGGTCTCGCGCGTGTTCGCGGCCTACCCGTCGCTGTCCAGCAGCATCACCGATGCGAGCCGGGCCATGCACCTGGTGAACATCTCCTGAGTCCCGCTCCTCCGGGCACACGGAAAGGGCACCCCGCTGCGGCGGGGTGCCCTTTCCTGTGTGTTCCGGGTGTCAGCTGATGGTGAGGAGCTGGTGCCCGGCGGACACCGTGGCCCCGGCGTCGGCGTTGATGTTGCCCACCACGCCGTCCTTGTGCGCCTGCAGCGGCTGCTCCATCTTCATGGCCTCGAGCACGACGACCAGGTCGCCCTTGACGACCTGCTGGCCGTCCTCGACCGCGACCTTCACGACCGTGGCCTGCATGGGCGACTTGACGGCGTCGCCGGAGGCGCCGGCGTTCGCGGTGGTGGTGTGGCTGCGGCGCGACGGCGGCACGACAGCGGGCCGTCCGGACGAGCCGGCGGAGACCGCGACGCGGTCGGGGAGGCTCACCTCGAGGCGCTTGCCCCCGACCTCGACGACCACCGTGTGCCGAGCACCTGCGGCGGCGGGGGACTCCAGTTCGCCGTCCCACGCGGGGATGTCGTTGTCGAACTCGGTCTCGATCCAGCGCGTGTAGACGCCGAAGTCGCCGTCCTCCGCCGTGAAGGCGGCGTCGCGCACCACCTTGCGGTGGAACGGGATGACGGTGGGGAGACCCGCGACCTCGAACTCGTCCAGGGCGCGGCGCGAGCGCTCGAGCGCCTCGGCACGGTCCTTGCCGGTGACGATGATCTTCGCGAGCAGGGAGTCGAAGGCGCCAGAGACGGAGTCGCCAGCGGTCACGCCGGAGTCGAGGCGGATCCCGGGGCCGCCGAACGTCTTGAACACGTGGATCGGGCCCGGCTGGGGGAGGAAGCCGCGACCCGGGTCCTCGCCGTTGATGCGGAACTCGATCGAGTGGCCCTGCGGCTGGGGGTCGTCGTAGTCGATGGTGCCGCCCGCGGCGATGCGGAACTGCTCGCGCACGAGGTCGATGCCCGTGACCTCCTCCGACACGGGGTGCTCGACCTGGAGGCGCGTGTTGACCTCGAGGAACGAGACCGTGCCGTCGGCGCCGATCAGGAACTCGCACGTTCCCGCGCCCACGTAGCCGACCTCCTTGAGGATGGCCTTCGACGCGGTGTAGAGCTGCTCGTTCTGCTCCGGGGTGAGGAACGGGGCCGGAGCCTCCTCGACGAGCTTCTGGTGACGGCGCTGCAGCGAGCAGTCGCGGGTGGAGATGACGACGACGTTGCCCGCGGCGTCGGCCAGGCACTGGGTCTCGACGTGGCGCGGCTTGTCGAGGTACTTCTCGACGAAGCACTCGCCGCGACCGAAGGCCGCGACCGCCTCGCGCGTGGCCGACTCGAACAGTTCGGCGACCTCGTCGAGCTCACGGGCGACCTTGAGCCCGCGTCCGCCACCGCCGTACGCGGCCTTGATGGCGATGGGCAGGCCGTACTCCTTCGCGAACGCCACGACCTCGTCGGCGCCGGCGACGGGGCCGGGGGTGCCGGGGGCGAGCGGGGCGCCGACCTTCTCGGCGACGTGACGCGCGGTGACCTTGTCGCCGAGGGCCTCGATGGCCTCGGGCGACGGGCCGATCCAGGTGATGCCCGCGTCGATCACGGCGCGTGCGAACTCGGCGTTCTCGGCGAGGAAGCCGTAGCCGGGGTGCACGGCGTCGGCACCGGCGCGGCGGGCGACGGAGAGGATCTTGTCGATCTGGAGGTAGGTCTCGGCGCTGGTCGAGCCGCTCAGCGCGTAGGCCTCGTCGGCGAGACGCACGTGCAGCGCGTCACGGTCCTGGTCGGCGTAGACGGCGACCGAGGCGATCCCGGAGTCGCGTGCGGCACGGATGATGCGGACGGCGATCTCGCCGCGGTTGGCGATGAGCACCTTGGCGATTGCAGGCATGCTTGCCAGCCTAGCGAGTAGCCCCCCGATCCCTTTGACGACTCTCGACAAGAAACGATCGAAAACGTGGAGGGGAGTCTACGACCACAGGTCGGTCCAGCGGACCCCGAGCTCACCCGCCAGGCGGCGCACGGTCGACAGGGACATGCCGACCACGGTGGACGGGTCGCCCTCCACACGGGTGATGAAGGCACCGCCCAGGCTGTCGACCGTGAAGGCACCGGCCACGAGCAGGGGCTCACCCGACGCGACATAGGCGGCGATCTCCGCGTCGTCCAGGTCGTCGGCGAAGGTCACCGCGGCCTCCGCGACGGCGGTCGCCTCCACCGGGGTCGCACCGGGGGAGACCCGGAAGACGGAGTGCCCGGAGTGCAGCACCCCGGTGGCGCCGCGCATCTCCTGCCAGCGGCGCGTCGCCTCCTCGGGGGTATACGGCTTCCCGTACACGCGTCCGGCGAGCTCGAACATCGAGTCGCCGCCGATCACCAGGCCGTCGAAGTCGCCGTCGGCGCTCAGCCGCTCGGCGACGGCCGCCGCCTTGGCCCTGGCGAGCAGCAGCACCAGGTCGGCGGGTGCGAGCGGGCCCACGCGCTCCTCGGCCGCGGCGGCGAGGGCGTCCTCGTCGACGTCCGGCGCGAGGGTGAGCGGCTCGATGCCGGCCTGGCGCAGCAGCATGAGCCGGGCGGGAGACGTGGAGGCGAGGCAGACGCGCATGTGCACCACCGTATCCTCGAAGGATGACTTCCTCCGCAGCCGACGTGCTCGAACTCGACATCACCGGCATCGCCCACGGAGGGACCTTCGTCGCCCGTCACGAGGGTCGTGTGGTGTTCGTCTCCGACGCGATCCCCGGAGAGCGCGTGCGGGCGCGGCTGCTCATCCCCGCGGGTGATGCGGACGCGGACACGCGCAGCTTCTGGCGCGCCGAGACGGTCGAGGTGGTCGAGGCCTCCCCGCACCGGCGCCCGCACCTGTGGCCGGAGGCCGACGTGTCGCGCGACCCCGCCGACCGTCCGGGCGGCGCCGACCTGGGCCACATCGAGCTCGGGCAGCAGCGTGTCCTGAAGCGCCAGGTGCTGAGCGAGGCGTTCGACCGCTTCGCCGGCGCCGGGCTGGAGGCGCCGGAGATCGAGGCCGTGGAGTCCGGAGACGGTGCGCGCTGGCGCACCAGGGTGACCCTGCACGTGGACGACCGCGGTGTCGTCGGCCCGTTCGCGGCGCGCAGCCACCGCGTGGTGCCGGTCGGCTCGTACCCGCTTGCGCGGCCGGCGGTCGAGGCCGCCGCTCTCGCGCTCGACGGTGGTGAGCCGGGCCGCATCGAGCTCGTCGAGCCGGCCGACGGCGAGGTCCGGGTGCTGCGTCACCCCGAGTCCGAGCGGCGGGCTCCGCGCCGAGGCCGCCGACCCGCGCCCGAGGTCGTGCACGAGCGCGCGGGCGACCGTGTGTTCCAGGTCGACGCCGGCGGCTTCTGGCAGGTGCACCCGCGCGCGGCCTCGGTGCTCGACGCCGCCGTCTACGGGCTGCTCGACGGGCGGGTGGACCCGGGGGCGACGCACTACGACCTGTACGGCGGGGTGGGACTGTTCGCCCGCACGCTGGCGGATCTGGGCGGCACCGACATCGTCACCGTCGAGTCGAGCAGGCGGGCGACCGAGCACGCCAAGGTCAATCTCGCTCCGGTCGAGGTGTCGGCGGTGACCGCCAGGGTCGACCGTTTCCTCTCCGGCGCGTCGAGCCGCGGTCGTACGGGCGCCGTGGTGCTCGACCCGCCGCGCGCCGGTGCGGGTCGCGCGGTCGTCGAGGGTGTGCACGCGCTCGCCCCGGAGGCGGTCGTGTACGTGGCGTGCGACCCGGTGGCGCTCGCCCGCGACCTCGGCACGTTCCGCGAGCTCGGGTGGCGGGTGGGGACGCTGCGCGGCTTCGACCTGTTCCCGCACTCGCATCACTTCGAGGTCGTCGCGCTCCTCACCCGCTGACGGCGCGGCGACCCGCGAGCGGGACTCAGTAGGCTGTGGGCATGAGCACCGTCGCCCTCATCGACGACCACGAGTCCGTCCGCCTCGGTCTCGAGGCCGCGTTCGCCCGCGACGGGCAGACCGTGGTGTTCTCCGGCAGCACGGTGGGGTCGTATCTGACGTGGCGGTCCAGCGCGGTCGTGCCGCCCGCCGACGTGGTGGTGCTCGACCTCACCCTCGGTGACGGGACGACCGTGACCGAGAACGTCACCTCGCTCGTGGCAGACGGGGCGAGCGTGGTCATCCACAGCGTCGCCGACCGGCCGGCCGCGGTGCGGGAGGCGCTCGCGGCGGGTGCCGCCGGCGTGGTCAGCAAGTCCTCGGCCCTCGACGACGTGCTCGACGCGATCCGCACGGTCGCCCAGGGCGAGGCGTTGAACAATGTCGAGTGGGCGAGTGCGGTGGACGGCGACCGGGCCTTCGCGGATGCCCAGCTCTCCACGCGAGAGCGCGAGGTCCTGCGGCTGTATGCCACGGGGCTGCCGCTGAAGGCGGTCGCCGAGCGGCTCGGCGTCGCCTACTCCACCGCGAAGGAGAACATCACCCGCATCCGAGTCAAGTACGTCGAGGTCGGGCGGCCCGCCCCCACCAAGGTCGACCTGTTGCGACGGGCGATGGAGGACGGCATCGTGGCCGCCGACGGGGCGCCGAGTGCCCACTGAGCCGCTCAGCGTCCGCGACGCCTGGAGCAAGATCCCGTCTCCCGGCAGCGTGGAGAGCGGTTTCGAGCGCTTCACGTCGAAGCGGATGGAGCGGATCCTCGCGATCGTGGTGGCGCTGGGCTCGGCGGTGCTCGGCGTGCAGGCGCTCATCGCCGCGATCGCGACCCTGTCCAGGGCCGATGTGCCGCACATGCTCCTGCTCGTGGTCGTCTTCGTCCCGCTCATCGTCATGCTCGTGGCGTGCCTGGTCGGCCGCGCGGTACGCGTCGCCGCGGGGATCTTCGCGGTGGTCTACGTGGTCGCGCTCGCCGCGTGGCCTGTCGTCGTTGACCCCGCCGACAAGGTCGCCGGCGCGCAGCCCTGGATCTTCTTCCTGGTGAACGTCGGGGTGGTCGCCGCGATGCTGGCCTTCCCGCTTCGGCTGCAGTTCGCGTGGGCGGTGGGCGTGCCGTTCGTGTACGGCTACGTCCGGCTGGTGCAGGGCGGGTTCTCGCGCGAGTTCTGGGTCACGACCGCGTTCGACGTGTCGTTCACGCTGATCCTGGGCGTGGTCATCGTGTCGCTCGGCTGGATGTTCCGGTCGGTGGCGGGGGGCGTCGACGAGGCGAGGGGTACGGCGGTGGCGTCCTACGCCACCGCGGCCGCCGCGGCCGCCGCGGAGGAGGAGCGGGTGGCGATGTCGGCGCTCATGCACGACAGCGTGCTCGCCGCGCTGATCGCCGCGGAGCGTGCGGACGGGGAGAGGGCACAGGAGCTCGCGGTCGCGATGGCCAGGGAGGCGCTGACGCGGCTGGCCAACACGGAGGCCGCGGTGGCGGAGGAGGGCAGCGACGAACCGGTCGGCACCGCACAGATCGTCGTCGAGCTGCGCCGGGCGCTGTCGGAGCTCGGCGCGGACGCCATCGTCGAGGAGCGCGGAGGCATCGGCCTCATCCCCGGACGTGCCGCCAGAGCACTGGTGCTCGCGGCGCGGCAGGCGATCGGCAACGCGGTGACGCACGCGCACGGACGTGGACTGCACATCGTCGCGGAAGGCCACGGCGACGAGGGGATCGCGGTCACGATCTCCGACCACGGCCCCGGCTTCGACGTCGACGCGATCGGCCCCGACCGGCTGGGCATCCGCGCATCGATCCTCGCGCGCATGGCCGGTGTCGCCGGCACCGCGCAGATCGTGTCGGATGAGGACGGCACGACGGTCACGCTCGGATGGGAGCGCTCGTGAACCGGACGGTGCGCAGTGTCGCGACGTCGCTGGCCGTGGGCTTCGCGCTGTACTTCGTCGCGCGCGGTGTCTGGTGGATCGAGCAGCCGACGGCACCGCTGCTCATGGTGCTCGGTATCGGACTGTTCCTCGCGGTGGTCACCGTCGCGATCCTCGGCCATCCCGCGACCGTGCGGATGCCGCTGTGGACGTCGCTGCTCGCGCTGGCGGCGACCGCGGTGATCCCGGTCCTGGTCACCGTGTCCCTCGACCCCGCCGACCGTACGGCACCGTTCGCCACGTGGTACATCGGCGGCCTCGGGTTGCTGGCCGTCGTGTGCGTCGTTCGGCGGCGACCCGTCATCGGGTGGTCGGCCCTGGCGATCCTGGTCGCCACGGCGTCCGCGGCGCTCGGCGTCGGCGTCGCTCTGAACCTGGGCGTGGTCGGCTCGATCATGTGGGTGGTGGTCGCGCAGCTCCTGGTGATGTTCTGGGACAGGGCGGTCAGGGACACGGAGCGGCTCTCCGAGATCCAGCAGGCGGTGTCGGCCTGGCACGCCACGCAGCGCGTGCGGCAGCGGGAGCGGCGACTGCGCACGCAGTTCGCCCTCGCCGTCGCCGGGCCCGTGCTGAGTCGGGTCGTCGCGACGCGCGGTGCGCTGGACGAGGACGAGCGGCTGGAGGCGCGACTGGCGGAGGGGCGGCTGCGCGACGAGCTGCGCGGGGCGGACCTGCTGAACGACGACGTCCGCGATGCGATTGAGGCCGCCCGGCGACGCGGTGCATCGGTGACGGTGTTCGACGAGGGCGGGCTGGACGGCATCGGTGAGGACCGACGGATCGAGATCCGGGACGAGCTGGCGCAGGTGCTGCGCTCGGCGGGGACCGGTCGTATCATCATCCGCTCCGCCAAAGACCCCCTGGTGGCGGTCACCGTGGTGGGTCGTGCCGGACGGCGCGCGGCGGACGACGACTCGGTCGACCTGTGGCACGAGATCGTGCGCGAGGCGGGCAGCGAGCCCGCACGGCGGTCGTGAGGAGAGTGGGCGAGGGGCGGCGATATCGCCTGCCCCTCGCCGTGCGGACAGTTACCCGAAAACCGTCCGCTGGTGGCCGATCAGCGTCTGTCTACCCTGGGACAGAGAGACCAGCCGAACGCGAAGCGTCCCCTTCAGTCTGCGGGGTCGTCAACACCTTGTCTGTAGGTATTTTGGGGGACACGCGCAGCGACGCGTGAGGAGGATCATCGAACGATGGGTACACGGCGGGGAACCAACCTTCCGCGGATGGGCGACTTCAACCAGTCGGTCATCCTCGAGGCGGTCCGGCATGCGGTCGATGGGCTGAGCCGTATCGAGCTGGCGCAGGTCACCGGGCTCTCGGCCCAGACCGTGACGAACATCACGCGCCGGCTGCTCGACGAGGGGCTCATCCGGGAAGCCGGTCGGACCATCAGCGGACCGGGCAAGCCGCGGGTCATGCTGCGGCTGGTGGAGGAGAGCAGGTTCGCGGTCGGCGTGCACCTCGATCCGGCGGTGACGACCTTCGTGCTGCTCGACCTCGCCGGGGAGGTCGTGCGGCGGTCGAGCATGGCGACGCCCGCTGAGGCCCCGTCGTTGATCCTGGCCGATCTCGCGGCGCAGATCGAGGAGCTCGTCGAGGGCTCGGGAGTGCCGCGCGAGCGGATCGCGGGGGTGGGCGTGGCTGCTCCGGGACCGCTCGACGCTACCCGGGGCACGGTCATCGATCCTCCCAAGCTGCCCGGCTGGCACCGGGTGGCACTGCAGGACGAGCTGGCGGCCGCGATCGCCTTGCCGGTCGTGCTGGAGAAGGACACCACGGCAGCGGCTGTCGGCGAGCTGTGGACGCGGCGCGGGCCGTCCGACGACTCGTTCGTGTTCCTCTATCTCGGTACCGGCCTCGGCGCCGCCGTGGTGCGAGACGGCGAGGCGGTGCGTGGCAGCACCCGCAACCTCGGGGAGATCGGGCACATCGTGGTCGATCCGGAGGGGCCGAGGTGTGCGTGCGGCTCGCGGGGCTGCGTCGACGTGGTGTGCACCCCCGAGGCGATCGTGGAACGGGCGGAGCAGCTCGGGGTTCTCGCCGGAGGTCGGCGCCCCGGGGACAGGGCCGCACTCGACGCGAGCCTCACCGAACTGTGTGTCAGGGCCGCGGCCGGGGAGGCGTCGGCGGGGGCTGTCGTGCAGCGTGCCGCCGAACACCTGGCGACGCTGACGCTCGTGCTCACGGACCTGCTCGACGTGGACCGGGTGGTGTTCGGCGGTCCGTTCTGGAGACGCCTCGCCGACCTGTCGCTGCCGGAGGTCGCCGCGCGGCTCGCGCGGTCCAGCGCGACGCGAGCCGTCCGGGCGCTCCCGGTGCAGAGCACGGTGGTGGGCGACGACGTCGGTGCGGTCGGCGCGGCGTGCGTCGTTCTCGATTCGATGCTCACGCCGCGCACCTCCGACCTGCTGCTGGGCCGGTGAACGTGCCTCCGGCCGAGCCCGTCAGCCTCGGCCGGAGAAGCGGCCCCAGGGGATGTCGCGGCGCAGGGGACGCCGGAGCGGGCGCTGCGTGCGTTCCCACGCGGAGACGCGCGGCTCGTCGACCGTCGCCTCCGCCTGTTCGGTGGCGTAGGCGTCTCCGATCACGGCGATCAGGGCGGCGAGCTCTTCCTCCGTCGCCGTGCCCCGGGTGATCTCGAGCATCGGAGGGGCCGCTGCCGTGCCCTCCGCCGCAGCGTCCTGCGCCGTCACAGCGGGATGTTCCCGTGCTTCTTGGGCGGCAGCTCGGCCCTCTTGCCGCGTAGAGCGCGCAGGGCCTTCGCCACGGACACCCGAGTGTTGGCCGGCTCGATGATGCCGTCGAGCTCACCCCGCTCTGCGGCGAGGAAGGGGGATGCGACGTTGTACGTGTACTCGTTCGCGAGTCGCGTCCGGACCGCGGCGACGTCCTCCCCGGCCTCCTCGGCCTTCTTGATCTCCCCGCGGTACAGGATGTTGACGGCGCCCTGGCCGCCCATGACGGCGATCTCGGCGGTCGGCCAGGCCAGGTTCACGTCGGCACCGAGCTGCTTGGATCCCATGACGATGTAGGCGCCGCCGTACGCCTTGCGCAGGATGACCGTGACGAGCGGGACCGTCGCCTCCGCGTACGCGTACAGCAGCTTGGCGCCGCGGCGGATCACGCCGGTCCACTCCTGATCGGTGCCGGGAAGGTAGCCGGGCACGTCCACGAGCGTCACGATCGGGATGGAGAACGCGTCGCAGAACCGCACGAAGCGACTGGCCTTCTCGCCCGCCTCGATGTTGAGGGTCCCCGCCATCTGCGAGGGCTGGTTAGCGATGATGCCGACGGAACGTCCCTCGATGCGGCCGAAGCCGATCACGATGTTCGGCGCGAAGAGCGGCTGCACCTCGAGGAAGTCGCCGTCGTCGACGACGTGCTCGATGACGGTGTGGATGTCGTACGGCTGGTTGGGGGAGTCGGGGACGATCGTGTTGAGCGTGCGGTCGGCGTCGGTGGTCTCGAACTCGAACGCGCTCTCGTACGAGGGGAGCTCCGCCATGTTGTTGTCGGGCAGGAAGCCGAGGAGCGTGCGCGCGTAGTCGATCGCATCGTCCTCGTCCTCGGCGAGGTAGTGCGCCACGCCCGAACGCGTGTTGTGCGTGTAGGCGCCGCCCAGTTCCTCCATGCCGACGTCCTCGCCGGTCACGGTCTTGATCACGTCGGGACCGGTCACGAACATCTGGCTGGTCTTGTCGACCATGATGACGAAGTCGGTGAGCGCGGGGGAGTACACGGCGCCGCCCGCGGCCGGGCCCATGATGATGGAGATCTGGGGGATCACGCCGGACGCGCGGGTGTTCAGGCGGAAGATCTCGCCGTACTTCCCGAGCGCGACCACGCCCTCCTGGATGCGCGCGCCACCCGAGTCGAGGATGCCGATGCACGGCATGCCTCCGGCGAGGGCGAACTCCATGATCTTGACGATCTTCTCGCCCGCGACCTCGCCCAGCGAGCCGCCGAACGTCGAGAAGTCCTGGGAGTAGACCGCGACGGTGCGCCCGTGGATGGTGCCGACGCCCGTGACCACGGAGTCGCCGTAGGGGCGCGAGCGGTCCATGCCGAAGGCGGTCGTGCGGTGGCGCACGTACTCGTCGAACTCGACGAAGCTCCCGGGGTCGACGAGGAGTTCGATGCGCTCGCGGGCGGTCATCTTGCCCTTCGCGTGCTGCTTCTCCTTCGCCTTCGCCTCGGCGTCGACGACGGCCTCGGTGTAGCGGGCGCGGAGATCCGCGATCTTGCCGGCGGTGGTAAAGAGGTCGGGCTTGTCCGTCACGGATTCCACCCTAGCGTCGCCGTCGTCGCGTCCGTTGGATGCTCGGCACAACGGGTCGGGCGATCCTTTGGCGAGGTGCGCGCCCTGCCGTCACCGCTCGGCGGTGTCCGCACCCGGACGCTCGGGCAGGCTGTGGTCGCCCGCGCCCGCGCCCGCGCCCTCGCCCTCGCCCTCGCCCTCGTCGAGCTCCGCGACCGCGTCCCCGCGACGTCGCCCCGCGACCTCGCCCACGCGGTGGCCCACCCAGCCCGCTCCACGAGCGACCGTTCCGGCTGCGCCCGCGACCGCGTTGCCGGCGTAGCGGGCTCCGCGGAGCATGCGCAGCTCCAGCTTCTCCGCACCCGGCACCGGCTCCAGCTCCGAGGGCAGATCGACGGGGGCTGCCCCGAACGCCCGGTGTGAGGTCGTCAGCACGCGGCGGCCCAGGAGGTGGTTGCCTGCCCCGCCGATCGCCGCGCCGATACCGAACGGCATGGCTTTGCCGACGAAGGATGCGCCGCCCTTCGCCGCGAACTGCTTCACGAACATGCTCTTCAACTGGTCGACCAGCGGGCCGACGGCAGCACGAGGCAGCGACTTGGTCACGAGTTCGCCCCAGTACGCCGAGCGGCTGACCCCGCGCCCCGCGATCTGTCCCGCCAGCTGACCGACCAGGTCGACGCCCTCCTTGCCGAGCATCAACGTCATCACCAGCGCCCGCGCGCGGTCGGGGTTCCCGACAGCGATCCCATGGACCTCGGCCACCGACTGCGCGAAGAGCGCCGTCGACTCCACGAAACCGACCGTCTCCACGCCGGACAGCGCGAGTGTGACGCCGGTGCCGATCCCGGGGACCACCGCGGTCGCACCGACGGCGGCGCCGCCGGCCGTGACCGCCGCGAGGTACCGCCGCTCCAGGATGCGGATGATCTCCGCGGGCGTGGCGTGCGGGTGGCGAAGGCGGATGCTCCGGATGTGCGCCAGGACGAGCGGTCGCTGGATAGAGAGAACGCGGTCGAGGCCGCGCACCATCATCGGGTGTTCGGGTGAGCCGGTCGGCGGGATGCCTTTGTCCCACGGGGCGTCATCCGGCAGGGAGTGGATCTTGTGCACCTTGGGGGCCATGGCGCCGATCCTACGGAATTCCACCGCGAAAACACCGAGAGCCCCGGTCCGCGGGGGACAGGGGCTCTCGGTGTCGTGGAATCAGACGAAGAGGTTCGCGCGCTCCAGGTCTTCTGCGAAGTCGACCTCGACCGCGTAGAGGTCCGAGACGTCCATCGGCTCGAGCAGCAGGCCGTCTTCGGCGATCGCGAGCTCGAGGCCGCGCTCGAAGTAGTCCTGGTCCTCGACGCGCTGCAGCTGACGCATGAACGCCTTCTTCTCGCGGGACGAGATGTAGTTGATGCCGACTGCCTCGCCGAGCCCGCCCTTGACGGTCTTGGACAGCTCCTTGATGTAGCCCTCGGCCGTGACCGTGTACTTGACCTCTTCGTCGCTCACCTTGGCGGTGTTGACGGTCACGAACGACTGGTCGCGCTCGATGTACTCCACCGCGCGGCCGAGGATCATCGGGTCGAACACGACGTCGCCGTTCATCCAGAGCACCCCGCCGCGGCCGGTGGCGCCGAGCGCGCGAAGGAGGCTCTTCGACGTGTTGGTCTCGTCGTAGCGGTCGTTGTGGACGTAGTTCACGTTCGGGAACGCCTCGATGATCGTCTCGGCGCGATAGCCCACCACGGTGGTGATGCGCGCGTCAGAGCCGAAGGCGGCGCGGATGTTGTCGTGCTGCTGGCGCATGATCGTGCGGCCGTCGTTGAGCTCGGTCAGCGGCTTGGGCAGCGCGCGGCCGAGTCGAGAGCCCATGCCGGCTGCGAGGATGACGGTCTGAAGAGTCACGAGTGCTCCTAAAGGAAGTTGTGTTCACGGCCGGTTCACCGACCAGACACTTCGTCGTGCCGGGAATCATGCTAGCGATTCCGCCTGGGAAGCCCGGGGCCCAGAGGTCCCTGTTGCCATTTCGTGACCGAGTACACACGCAACGCACAGCCTCGGCAACCCCCTTGCATTCCTCCTCGCGTTGCGGTCTGCATGTCGGATTGTCGCGTGGGGCCTTGGCTGGAAGCCGCCCATTGATACCGTAGGACGGTGACTTCCTCCCCTGACGACCGCACCGCCGAGGTGGACACGAACGAGACCCCTTCGGGAACGCCCGACGCGAGTGCGTCAGCGGCGGAGAGCGCGAAGAAGGCGACCGCCGCGACCGCGGACAAGAAGCCACGTGCGCCTCGCCGCAGCACCACCACCGTGAAGAAGGCGACGGGCGGGGCGGCGGTGAAGAAGAGCGCCGACGAGAGCGGCGCGACGCCACAGCCCACGGGCGCGAAGACGGCGGCATCGAAGACGTCGGCAGCGAAGACGATTGCGTCGAAGACGTCGGCAGCGAAGACGTCAGCATCGCAAGGCGCGGGATCGAAGGCCTCGTCATCGAAGGCCACGGCATCGAAGGCTGCGGCAGCGAAGACGACGGCAGCGAAGGCCACGGCAGCGAAGACGTCAGCATCGCAAGCCGCGGGAGCGAAGGGCTCGTCATCGAAGGCCTCGTCATCGAAGGCCACGGCATCGAAGGCCACGGCATCGAAGGCTGCGGCGTCGAAGGCGGCGGCGAAGACCTCCGCATCGGCGAAGAGCGTCAGCGCAACGGCGGCACCGGCCAAGGCGGCCGCAGAAAATGCCGCCGCGTCGCTCGAGGTCGTGGTGGAGCCGACACCCAAGGGCAGCGTTGATGCTTCAGCCGTGGCGCCCGCAGCGCGCAGCGCCGATGCGGCGCGACTCGCGGCGGCGAGGAACACGGCAGCGCGCACACCCGCGCGACCCCGACAGGCCGGCGCCTCCCGGGCGGCGGCGGTGAAGAACGCGGCGGCCACGCCGACGTCCCCACGGGCGGCGACGTCCACAGCGACCGCTGCGAAGACGGCGGCGGCGAAGGCGGCGGCGGCCAAGTCGGCAGCGCCGAAGAGCACGGCGCGCTCCGCGTCGGCGAAGACGGCGGCGGCCAAGACGGCTGCCGCGAAGGCCGCAGCCGAGAAGGCCGCAGCCGAGAAGGCCGCAGCTGAGAAAGCCGCGGCTGAGAAGGCCGCAGCCGAGAAAGTCGCAGCCGAGAAAGTCGCAGCCGAGAAAGTCGCAGCCGAGATGGCGGCAGCCGAGCAGGCGACGCACGAGGGGACCGGCGAGGAGGCGGCGGCCGACGGGGCTGCCGCGCTCGAGACCGTCACGGAGACGCCCGCCGTGGACGGTGAGGGCGTCGCGATTGCGTCCGCCACCGCGGTGGCGGACGACACGGTAGCTCCGATGTCCGCCGGCTCTGTGGGTGAAGCGGCGTCCGATGATCCGGGCGCGGACACCATCGTCGCAGAGCTCGAGCCGACCGCCGAGAGCACAGCCGTTCCCGTGCCCGCCGATGCGGTGGAGCCCGTGCCGAACCCCACAGCCGACGCGCTGACGGACGACTCCGTCGTCGTCGTCGATCCGGAGACCTCGCAGGAGCCGCCGCTGCGTGCCGAGGGTTCCCGTGAGGACCAGCCGAGCACCGAGGCGATCCGCATCCGCGGCCTGGTGAAGCAGTTCGGCGACAACCGCGCCGTCGACGGCATCGACCTGTCGGTGCCCGCCGCCTCGTTCTACGGGATCGTCGGACCGAACGGTGCGGGCAAGACCACCACGCTCTCGATCGTCGCGGGGCTGCTGCGCGCCGACGAGGGGAGCGTCGTGATCTGCGGCATCGACCAGGCCGTCGACCCTCTCGCCGCCAAGCGCGTCATGGGAGTGCTTCCCGACCGCCTTCGCACCTTCGACCGCCTGACCGGCCGACAACTCCTCTACTACTACGGACTGCTTCGCGGGCTGGCGGCTGACGTCATCGAGAAGCGCGCCGCGGATCTGGCTCGCGCCTTCGATCTCGGAGACGCGCTCAACCGCGTGGTGTCGGACTACTCCGCGGGTATGACGAAGAAGATCATGCTCGCCGGTGCGATGATCCACTCGCCCCGCGTGCTGGTGCTCGACGAGCCCTTCGAGTCGGTCGACCCCGTGTCATCCGCCGTCATCCTTGACATCCTCCGCGCCTACGTCGCCCACGGGGGCACCGTGATCCTGTCGAGCCACGGCATGGACCTGGTCGAGCGGGTGTGCTCGCGTGTGGCGATCATCGTCAACGGCGAGGTGCTCGCGGAGGGGACGATCGACGAGGTCCGCGCGGGGCAGACCCTCGAATCGCGCTTCGTCGAGCTCGCGGGCTCCAGCGGCGAGGTGGAGGGGCTGGAATGGCTGCACACGTTCTCCGACTGAGGTTCGCGCTCCTCCTCGGCGCACTCCGCGGTGAACGCCGGATCCGCACGCTGCTGTCCTTCGGGGCCGTCGTCGCCGTGACGGTCGTGGTCTGCGTCGCGGTGTTCAGCCTGACCGACGCCTCCGTGCCGGTCGCCAGCGCGGTCACCGTGCTCGGCGGTGCGGCGGTGCTGCTCGGCTTCCTCGTGGGGCCGCTGCTGGTCGGGGCGGTGGACCAGCTCGACCCCCGTCGGTTCGCGGTGTTCGGCGTCGACGAGCGCCGACTGCCCTGGGTGCTCATGCTCGCCTCGCTGGTGAGCGTGCCGAGCCTCGCCCTTCTCGCCGTCTATGCCAGCGTGTGCATCGTCGCGATCGAGGCGGGCGCGCCGTGGCCACTCGCGGTGATCATGTCTCTGCTCGGCCTGTTCATCACGGCCCTGATCGCCCGGATCGGCATGGCGCTGAACGCGATGCTGCTCCCGGAGCGTCGATCGAGGGAGCTCACCGCCCTGTTCGCGCTCGCCCTGATAGTGATCGCATTCCCCGTCGCCGTGTTCCTCGGTTCGTTGCGATGGGACGGTGACGTGCCCGCGTCGATCGCGACGCTCACGTCGGTGATCGGTGTCACTCCGTTCGCTGCGGCTCCGGCCTCTGCGTTCGCCGCGGCGGCAGGAGAGACCGGGACGGCGTGGGCGAGCGGTGCCGTCGCGGTGGTCACGGCCATCGCCCTCGCCCTCGTCTGGGCGTGGTTCGTCCGTCGTCTGCTGACGACCACCGAGCGGCCCGTCACGGCACGGGAGCGCACGGGCCTCGGCTGGTTCGGCCTGCTGCCGTCCAACGCTTTCGGAGCGATCGCGTCGCGCAGCCTCGTGTACTGGCTGCGGGACCGTCGCTACATCATGAACGTGATCGTCGTGCCCGTCGCCGGGGTGCTGACGGTGCTGCCGCTCATCGTCGCCGGTGTCCCGATCGAGATCGCGGCCCTCATCCCGGTTCCGGTGATGGCGCTGTTCTTCGGCTGGCTGCCCCACAACGACATCGCCTACGACTCGACCGCGCTGTGGACGCACGTGGCGAGCGGGGTACGCGGCCTTCCCGACCGCCTCGGACGGCTCGTCCCGGTGCTCCTCGTGGCCGTCCCGGTGCTCGCGATCGCGGTGCCGCTGTCGTTGCTGCTCGTGGGGAGCTGGACCCTCCTCCTTCCGCTGGTGGGTCTCGCGGTCAGTCTTCTGCTGTGCGCCCTCGGCATCTCGAGCGTGGTGTCGGTGGTCGCACCGTACGCGGTGTCGCGACCCGGGGACAGCCCCTTCCAGCAGCCACAGCGGCCGACGTCCCACGGTGCCTACGGCCCCGCCGCGGCGTTCCTCGGATCCATCGTCCTGAGCGTGCCGACGATCTGGCTCTTCGCCGCCACGATCGTCTCCGGTTCGGCGTTCGCGCCCGCGGCGTTCTGGGTGGGGCTGTTCACCGGCGCGATCGTGCTCGTCGCCGGGGCTGTGCTCGGCGGGCGCATCTTCGAGCACAGCGGAGAGCGGCTCATGGAGTTCGTCGAGACCGCGTGACGGCCGCCCACCGGCCCCACGACGCGGCTAGAATCGCGGAATGAGTACTCCGCTGGACAGCCCCGATCAGGGCGGCGTGGCAACGCTTGATCGCGAACTGGAAGAGCTCCTCCGGGAGGAGAACCTCGAACCGGGCGACCACGAGCGCTTCTCGCACTACGTGAAGAAGGACAAGATCCTCGAGTCCGCGATCACCGGGAAGCCGGTGCGCGCCCTCTGCGGCAAGAAGTGGACGCCGGGCCGCGATCCGGAGAAGTTCCCGATCTGCCCGACGTGCAAGGAGATCTACGAGTCGATGGTCGGCTGACCTCAGTCGGCCTCGAGGTAGACGGTCGGGATCGCCGGGTCGGACTTGCTGAGCGCCAGGGCGCGCACCGGCAGCTCCTCGCGCACGCGAAGGTGATGTGCGCGGGCGGCCGCCGTCCCGGCGACACCCTCGTGCGCGGTGTCGATGTCGCCGTCCTCGACGAGAGTGACCTGGAGCGGTCGGCCGTCCACGTGCTCAGCGGGTGTGTCGAGTTCCTCGAACCCGTCGGACACGACGACGGTCTCCGCCGTCGCGACGCCGTCGGACAGCGTCCGGAACGCTGCCTTCCGCCCCCCGAACGACGCCTTGTCGGCGGAGGCCTTGGCCACCCCGATCCAGGCTCCGTCGGCATCCTGCCGCGCGACCAGCTTGTACACCATGCTCGCAGTGGGGTAGCCGGACCCGGTCACGACCGAGGTGCCGACGCCGTACGCGTCGACGGGTGACGCGGCGAGAGCGGCGATCGCGTACTCGTCGAGGTCGCTGGTGACGGTGATGCGCGTGCCCGTCGCTCCCAGCTCGTCCAGCTGTGCGCGGACCTCGGCGGCCACGATCGGCAGGTCACCGGAGTCGATCCGGACGCCGCCCAGCTCGGTTCCTGCCACGCGGATCGCCGTCTCGACGCCGCTGCGGATGTCGTACGTGTCGACCAGCAGGGTGGTGTCGACGCCCATGCTCGCGACCTGGGCGCGGAAGGCGTCCTCCTCGGAGTCATGCAGCAGCGTCCAGGAGTGCGCCGCCGTGCCCATCGTGGGGATGCCCCACGTGCGGCCGGCCTCCAGGTTGCTCGTGGCGGTGAAACCCGCGATGTAGGCGGCGCGGGCCGCGGCGACGGCGGAGCGCTCGGCCGCACGGCGAGATCCCATCTCGGCCAGCGGTCGCTCACCGGCCGCGATGCTCATGCGCGCCGCGGCCGTCGCGACCGCGGAGTCGTGGTTGAGCACGCTCAGCGCGAGGGTCTCCAGGACGACGGCATCCGCGAAGGATCCCTCCACCGTGAGGATGGGGGAGCCGGGGAAGTAGAGCTCGCCCTCGCGGTACCCGCGGACCGAGCCCGTGAAGCGGTAACGCTCGAGGTGGGAGAGCGTCTCGGTGTCGACGACCTGCTCGTCGCGCAGGAAGCGCAGCTCGTCGTCGCCGAACCGGAAGTCGCGGAGCAGGCTCAGCAGGCGCCCGGTGCCCGCGACGACGCCGAAGCGCCGGCCGCCGGACAGCCGACGCGAGAACAGCTCGAACACGCTCGGACGGAACGCGGTGCCGTCCCGGAGCGAGGCGGCGAGCATCGTGAGCTCGTAACGGTCGGTGAGCAGCGCCGTCGACGTGGTCATCCGCCCAGCATAGTGAGCCGCGATACGCGGGCCCTGCCGCGCGCGGGTAGGCTGGGGAGTCATGAATGACGCGCCGATCGGGATCTTCGACTCCGGTGTCGGCGGGCTCACGGTGGCCAGGGCCATCCGCGCCCAGCTGCCCAGAGAATCCTTCGTCTACATCGGCGACACCGCGCACTCGCCCTACGGCCCGAAGCCGATCGCCGACGTGCGCCGCTACGCTCTCGAGGTGCTCGACACCCTGGTCGACCAGGGCGTGAAGATGCTCGTGATCGCCTGCAACACGGCCTCGGCGGCGATGCTGCGCGATGCGCGCGAGCGCTACGACGTCCCGGTGGTGGAGGTCATCGGCCCCGCGGTGCGCCGAGCCGTCTCGACCACGCGCAACGGCCGGGTCGGCGTGATCGGCACGGTCGGCACGATCGGCTCCCGCGCGTACCAGGACATGCTCGAGGTGAACGAGCGCCTGCAGGTCTTCACGGCCGCCTGTCCGCGGTTCGTCGAGTTCGTTGAGGCCGGGGTCACCGGAACCCCGGAGGTGCTCGCCGTCGCGGAGGAGTACCTCGCGCCGCTGCGAGAGGCCGACGTGGACACGCTCGTCCTCGGCTGCACGCACTACCCGTTCCTCCGGGGTGCCATCAGCTACGTGATGGGCGAAGGCGTGACCCTCGTGTCGAGCGATGACGAGACGGCCGGCGACGTCTACCGTCAGCTCGTGCGCGGCGATCTGCTGGCCCCTGCGGATGCCACCGCCACCTACGTCTACGAGGCGACGGGCGACTCGGCCGACGATTTCACCGCGCTCGCCAACCGGCTGATGGGCCGCGAGGTGCGCGACGTGCAGCTCGTCCACACCGGCGTCATCACCCTCCCCGACCCCGCGCTCGACGCGCGCTGATCCGCTCGCCCGTCCCGAACCGAGAGAAGCCCATGACCGACATCGTCCGTGCCGACGGCCGTTCCGCCTCGCAGCTGCGCGAGATCACCATCGAGCGCGGCTGGAGCGCGCAGGCCGAGGGATCGGCCCTGATCAGCTTCGGGGGCACCAAGGTGCTGTGCACCGCCTCGTTCACGAACGGCGTGCCGCGCTGGCTCACCGGCAAGGGCAAGGGCTGGGTGACGGCGGAGTACGCGATGCTCCCGCGCGCGACCAACAGCCGCAACGACCGCGAGAGCGTGAAGGGTCGCATCGGCGGTCGCACGCACGAGATCTCGCGGCTCATCGGCCGTGCCCTGCGCGCCGTGGTCGACACCAAGGCGCTCGGCGAGAACACGATCGTGATCGACTGCGACGTGCTGCAGGCCGACGGCGGCACCCGCACGGCGGCCATCACGGGCGCCTACGTCGCCCTTGCCGACGCCATCGAGTGGGGCCGCGAGAAGAAGTTCATCGGGCGCAACTCGACGCCGCTGCTCGACTCGGTCGCGGCGGTGTCGGTCGGGATCGTCGACGGCGAGCCCCTGCTCGACCTCGCGTACGTCGAGGACGTGCGCGCCGAGACCGACATGAACGTGGTCGTGACCGGTCGCGGCCTGTTCGTCGAGGTGCAGGGCACCGCCGAGGGGGCGCCGTTCGACAAGCGCGAGCTCGACGCGCTCCTGGAGCTGGGACTCGCGGGCTGCGAAGACCTGAAGGCGCGGCAGCTCGCGGCGCTGGCGGGGGAGTGACCGTGCGCGTCGTCCTGGCGACCCACAACCCGCACAAGGTCGAGGAGTTCCAGCAGATCGTCGCCCAGGCCAGGCCCGACCTGGAGGTGGTCGGCTATGACGGCCCCGAGCCCGTGGAGGACGGCGTGACCTTCGCGGAGAACGCGCTGCTCAAGGCCAGGGCGGCAGCCGCGCACACCGGGCTTCCGGCGCTCGCCGACGACTCGGGCATCTGCGTGGACGTGCTCGGCGGATCACCCGGTGTGTTCTCCGCGTACTGGGCCGGACAGAAGAAGGACGCGGTGGCGAACCGGGAGCTGCTGCTCGACCAGCTCCGCGACATTGCCGACCCGCACCGAGCCGCACACTTCACGTCGACGATCGCGCTCGTGGTCCCGGGTGGGGCCGAGCACGTGGTCGAGGGGATCTGGCCGGGACGGCTCGCGCACGCGGCGTCCGGCGACGGCGGCTTCGGCTACGACCCCGTGTTCGTCCCGGACGGCCAGGACGCGGGAGCCGAGCGCACGGTCGGGGAGTTCACCGCCGAGGAGAAGCAGGCGCAGTCGCACCGCGCCCGCGCCTTCACCGCCCTGATGCCCCTGCTCGCAGGACTCTGACCTGGGCGGTCGCGGAGAAGTCCTGCTGACGGTGAGAATCGTTACCCTTCCCGACTAGCCAGGATCGGCCGTTCCGGGGCGATCCCCGGTCTAGCCTGGAGGCATGCACGATCACGCGCCCGCGCCCGGCGGTCTCCGCTCGGCGAGCAGCAGACGCCTGCTCGCCATCTCGTTGACGCTGACCGCCACGGTCATGATCGTGCAGGTGGTCGGCGCTCTGCTCACCGGATCGCTGGCGCTGCTCGCCGACGCGGCCCACATGTTCACCGACGCCTCCGCGCTCGTGATCGCGCTCATCGCGGCCACCGTCGCCGCCCGACCCGCGGACGACCGTCGGACGTTCGGCTACCAGCGCGCCGAGGTGTTCGGCGCGCTGATCAACGCGGTGATCCTGATCGCGCTGGCCACCGTGGTGGCCGTCCAGGGGGTCGAGCGCCTGCTGAATCCGAACACGGTGGAGGTCGCCGGCGGTCTCATGCTCGTCGTCGCGGTCGTCGGCCTGGTGGCCAACGCCGTGTCGATGTGGCTGCTCAGCCGAGCCCAGAAGACCAGCATCAACGTGCGCGGGGCCTACCTGGAGGTGATGGGAGACCTGCTGGGCTCGCTGGCCGTCATCGTCGCGGCCGCCGTGATCCTGCTCACGGGCTGGATGCCGGCCGACGCCATCGCCTCGCTGTTCATCGCGGCCATGATCATCCCGCGGGCGATCTCGCTGTTGCGCGAGGTCTTCTCGGTGCTGTCCGAATCGGCTCCGAAGGGCACGGCCGTCAGCGAGATCCGCACACACCTGCTCGGCTATGCAGGGGTGGTCGGCGTGCACGACGTGCACGTGTGGCAGCTCACGCGCGGAGCCCCGGTGTTCACCGCCCACGTGAGTGTGGAGCCCGCGCTCCTGGCGGACGGGCGCTCCGCCGCTCTCCTCGCCGAGATGCAGTCGTGCCTCGCCGACCACTTCGACGTGGCGCACTCCACCTTCCAGATCGAGCCAGCCGAGCAGTCGGACTGCGAGCCGCACCACGCGTGACGCGGCGGGCGGCGCTCACTCCTCGACGGTGATCTCGTCGGGGGTCTTGTCCGGCCGGAGGCCCCGCCACCGCGCGTGACGCAGGATGCCGTCCGGTGTCCAGTTGCCGAACTCGACCTCGCCCACGAGCTCCGGTCGCACCCACAGCGCGTCCGAGGCGTCGGGCCTCGGCACGCCGTCGAGCGGCGGAGCGGACACCCGCAGCGGCTCGAGGCGCGCCATCAGCTCGCGGAGCATCCGGTCGCTGAACCCCGTGCCGACCCGTCCCACGTAGCGCAGTTCTCCCTCGTCGGGCACGGCCAGCAGCAGGGACCCGAGCGTGCCGTCGCGTTCGCCCTTGCCCGGACGGATGCCCACGATCACGGCCTCCTGCATGCGCGTGTTCTTCAGCTTGAGCCAGGACGGTGAGCGGACGCCGGGGCGGTAGCGGGACGCGGGGTCCTTGACCACGACGCCCTCAAGACCGAACTCGTCGCTCGCGCCGAGGGCCGCGTCCACGTCGTCGAACACCGGCGGCACCTGGACCGGCGCCTCGAGGTCGGCGACCAGGTCTTCCAGCAGCGTGCGGCGTTCGCGCAGCGGCATGCCCGTGAGGTCGTGCCCGTCGAGCCGGAGCAGGTCGAACAGCATGTAGACGACGGGCGTGCGCACCACCTCGCGCTCGATCTCGCGCGGGCGGGTCAGGTGCATCCGGTTCTGCAACAGGGAGAAGCTCGGCCGTGCGTGGGCGTCGAACGCGACGATCTCCCCGTCGACGATCGCCTCGTCGACCGGGAGGAACGGCGCCCCGTCGGCCGTGAGCTCGGGGTATCGCGCGGTGATGTCGGTGCCGCGCCGGGCGTGGAGCAGCATACGGCCGTCGCGCCAGGTGCCGATCGCCCGGATCCCGTCCCACTTCACCTCGACCCACGACGGGGAGCTGAGGCCCCGAGCGAGCGCCGGCGTGCCGGTCTCGGCGAGCATCGGGTCGAGCGAGGGCAGTGTGGTGCCCGCGGTGGGCGCGGCGGCGGTGGCCAGCGGGCGCCGCTTGCGGGCGGGGGACTCGGCCGGCCGGGATGTGGCGGCGACCGCGGACTCGCGCGCGGGAGGCGCCGCGACCGGAGCGGCGGTGTGGGTGGACGGGTGGAGCGATGCGAGCGGATCGATACCCGAGGCGGCCCGTGCCAGCACCTCGTCGAGTTCGAGGTGCGCGAGCCCCGGATCGTCGAGCTCGTCCCACGTGCGCGGCGCCGCGACCCACGGCCGCTCGCGCCCCCGCAGCGAGTACGGCGAGATCGTGGTCTTCTTGGCGTTGTTCTGGCTCCAGTCGAGGAACACGCGCCCGCCGCGGACGGCCTTCGACATCACGCTGGTGGCGAGGTCGGGGTGCTCGTTCTCGATGATGCGGGCGAGCTCCTTCACGACCGCGGAGACCTCGGCGCTTGTCTGTTCCCCTGGCAGGGCGGCGTAGAGGTGGATGCCCTTGCTGCCGCTGGTCACCGGGAGCGGATCGAGCCCCATGCCCTGCAGGAGCACCCGGGCCAGGCGGGCGACCTCGGCGCACTCGGGCAGTCCGACGCCCGGACCGGGATCGAGGTCGAGCACCAGGCGGTCGGGGCGTCCGGGCAGACCGTCCGCCGTGAACCGCCACTGCGGCACGTGCAGCTCGATCGCGGCCACCTGGGCGAGCCACACCAGCGTCGGCACGTCGTCGACCAGCGGATACTCCTTCGGTCCGTCGGAGTGCTGGATGGCCTGGCGGGCGATCCACTCCGGGGCGCCGGGTTCGAGCTGCTTCGTGAAGAACGCGTCGGCCGGGGCCTCTGCGGTCCCCACCCCCTCTACCCAGCGCTTCCGGGTGACGGGGCGACCGTGCAGGAGCGGCAGCAGCTGCGGCGCGATCGCGGTGTAGTAGGCGATGATCTCGCCCTTGGTGGTGCCGGTGGCGGGGTACACGATCTTGTCGAGGTTCGTGACGCGCAGCCGTCGGCCGTCGATCTGCACGACCTGCGCCTCTCCCACCATGGGGCCCAGCGTAGTCAAGGGCTGGTCGTGACAGGTGGGGCTGGTGTCTACTGGTGGGATGAGGACCATCTGGAAGGGCGCGCTGACGTTCGGGCTCGTGAACGTCCCGGTCAAGGTGTACTCGGCGACGGAGGACCACGACGTGCCGCTGCATCAGGTGCACGACAAGGACGGCGGGCGCATCCGCTATCAGCGCACGTGCGAGGTGTGCGGCGAGACCGTCGCGTACTCCGACATCGACCGCGCCTACGTGGAGGACGGACAGACGGTCGTGCTCACCAAGGACGACCTCGCGGCCCTCCCGGCGGAGAAGAGCCGGGAGATCGACGTGGTCGAGTTCGTGCCGTCCGACCAGGTCGACCCGCTCACGCTCGACAAGCCCTACTACCTCGAGCCGGATTCGAAGTCGCCCAAGGCGTACGTGCTGCTGCGCAAGACGCTCGAGCAGACCGACCGCACGGCGATCGTGCGCTTCACCCTGCGGCAGAAGACGCGACTCGCGGCGCTGCGCGTGCGGGGCAAGGTGCTGGTGCTGCAGACGCTGCTCTGGTCGGACGAGGTGCGCGAGGCGGAGTTCCCCTCGCTCGACGAGGACGTGCGGATCTCGAAGAAGGAGCTCGAGCTGTCGTCCTCCCTGGTCGACAGCTACTCCGCCGACTTCGACCCCGAGGAGTTCGTCGACGAGTACCAGAAGGAGCTCCGGACCCTGATCGACGCGAAGATCGACGCGGGGGAGACCTTCGATGTCGCGGAGACCTTCGGAGACACCGAGAAGGCGGCGGACGGCGGCGAGGTGATCGACCTCATGGAGGCCCTGCGGGCGAGCGTGGCGCGGTCGAAGGAGAAGCGCGCGAAGAGCGCCGGCTGACCGTGCCGGACCCGGTGGACCGGGTCAGTGCTTGCCGTCGCTGTCCAGGTCGGGCGCGCGGTCGAACACCTCGGGACCGAGGGCGAGCTCCTCGGCCTCGCGGTGGTCGGTCACCACATCCTCGCCCGCCGCCGCGGCCTTCTTCGCCTTGTGACGCTCCGTGAGGTAGTGCCACAGCGTGACCGCGGCCGTGCCACCGACGGCGATCAGGAGGATCACGTCGATGTAGTCGACGACGAGGTCGCGCACCCAGGGGATGTACGCGATCAGGTAGCCGACCATCGTGAGTCCGAAGCCCCACAGCATCGCGCCGATGAGGTTGTAGAGGGTGTAGCGCCGCCACGGCATGTGGCCCACGCCGGCCGCGACCGGGGCGAAGGTGCGCACGATGGGGACGAAGCGGGCGAGGATCACGGTGATGCCGCCGAACCGCTCGAAGAAGGCGTTGGTGCGCTCGACGTTCTTCCTGCTGAAGAGGCCGGACTCCTTGCGTTCGAAGATGGCCGGACCGCCCTTGTGGCCGATGTAGTAGCCGACCTCGCCGCCGATGAACGCCGACAGCGCGATGAGGAGCGTGACGACCCAGATGTTCACGCCGAAGACGTTGCTGGTGTGGGTGAGCAGCCCGGCGATGATCAGGAGCGTGTCACCGGGGAGCAGGAAGCCGACCAGGAGCCCGGTCTCGGCGAACACGATGAAGCACACGACGAGCAGTGCCCAGGGCCCTGCCGCGGCGATGATCGTCTGCGGATCCAGCCAGGGGATGAGGGCGGTCGGTGCGTGCAGCATGCTTTCGAGCACGGAAGGAGTCCCGTCGGTCGTGAATTGTCGGCGGTAGTGCGATGAGGGATGCCACAGCACCCGTCGTGCGGAAGGTGGGACTTGAACCCACACGCCGTGAGGCACAGGAACCTAAATCCTGCGTGTCTGCCAATTCCACCACTCCCGCGCGGTGGGTTCAGTCTACTGACCCGGGCCGAGCTCCACTCTGGGGATCGGCCCGCAGTTTCCCGTCTCAGCGGCGCGGATCGCGCTCGAGTCCGACCACCGCGACGACGGCTCCCGCGACCAGGGCGCCGAGCCCGCCCATCGCCATGTCCCCGATCGTGTCCTCGTAGGTGACGAAGATCTCCGTCGTGATGAACGTGCGGCCCGCCCACTCGACCATCTCCCACAGCGCGCTGGCCGCGAGTCCGATGAGCGGGCAGACGACGAGCGGGAGACGCGGGCGGAACGCGGGGGAGCCCTGGGGAGGGACGATGCCGAGGCGCGAGAGCACCACGTAGCCGGTGGCGGCGATCACACCCGTGCAGAGGAAGTGCACCACGAGGTCCCAGCCCGGCAGCGAGCGGTACAGGTCGAACACGTTGCTCACGGCCGCGATCAGCACGATCGCTCCGACCGCGAGGTCGGCTCCCCCGCGCAAGCCGAGCGCACGGGGCAGCATGAGCGCCGGGAGCGCGAACGCCAGCACGCCCGCGTCGGTGGGGGTCGACCAGATCGCCGCGACGATCACGCTCAGCACGCCGATCGCCCGCACGGCGTCGGCCGCGTACTCGGCGACGGTGCAGGGCGGGCGGAGGAAGTCGTCTTTCATGCGCCCTCCCCGAGGGGACCCGGTGCCGGCGGAGCGAGGTCGACCAGGGCCTGAACCGGAAGGTGGTCCGACGGCCAGCCGCCGCCGTGCTGCCGCGGATCGATCCCCGCCCGGACCACGTGCACCTCCGCGGACGCGAGGATCGCATCGATGCGTCGGCCGACCCGGGGTGTCCGGTAGTGCGCGAACGTGCCCCACGCCGGCGTCGCCCTGGTGTCTGCCACACGCCAGGTGTCGCGCAGCGCCCCGTCCGCGGTGAGTGCCCGCCACGGCGCCGAGCCCTCGGCCGCGTTGAGGTCTCCGGTGACGACGACCGGAGTCCCCGCTGCGACCGCCGCAGCGTGCACCTCTGCGGCCTGCCGCCTCCGGGCCCACGGCGAGAACGCGTCCAGGTGCGTGTTGAGGAGCGTGAACTCGACCCCGCAGCGCCGGTCGCGGAACCGCGCGCCCACGACGACCCGCGGCAGGACGCTCGTCCACGCGATCGAGCCCGGCACCTCGGGACGGTCGGACAGCGCGCGCTGCCATCCGTCGAGCAGCTCGAGCCGCTCCCTGTCGTAGAACACCGGGCATCCCTCGCCGCGGGGACCGGGACGCCGACCGTGGCCGATCGAGCCGTATGCGGGGCCGAGGGCCGCCCGGATCGCACGCGCCTGCGTGGGCAGGGCCTCCTGCACCGCGAGCACCGTCGGCTGCTCGGCGCGCAGCATCGCGGCGACGTGGTTCCGGCGGGCGCTCCAGCGATCGGCCGCCCGCACCGCCAGCACACCGAGGTCGCGGCGCACGTTGACGCTCATGATCAGCAGCTCGGTGTCGCGCGGACGGCCGAGGAGCGGCGCGCTCACGACCGCCACCTCGCCGGAGCGGCGACGCCGAGCCGATGCAGCGTGCGGCGCAGGGCCAGCCGCGTCCACCGCACGGGCGGGAAGTCCTCCGGCCAGTGGATCAGTACCGTGCGGACGCCGCGGTGCACGCGGCGGGCGAACGAACGGCCGCTGTGGAAGGGACGCATCGAGATGCCCATCCCCGCCTCGCGCGCCCAGCGGATGCGGTGGCGTTCGCCGAGGTGGAACGCGAGGTCGAGGTCGTCGTGCACCTCGGGGTCGTCGCGGTGCACGCGGTCGCGCACGTCGCGCCACGCCCAGCGCCGGAGCGCGAGGTTCGAGCCGAACAGCGGTGCATGTCCGAGGGCGCTGCCGCACACCAGGGCGTAGGCGAGCAGATACGCGGTCGCGAGCGGGCGGCGCAGCGGTCGCGGTCCGTCGAGGAAGAGCGCGCCCCCGGTCCACGCCGCGACCCCGGGGTCGCGCACGCAGGCCGCGAGCATGACCTCGACCCACTGCCGGTCCGGGATGCAGTCGGCATCGAGACGCAGGAGCACGTCTCCCGACGCGGCGTCGTAGCCGGCTGCGCTCGCCGCGGCTGTGCCGGGCGTCGCGCAGTGGATGAGCCGCACGCCATGAGCGGACGCGACCGCGCCGGACGCGTCGGTGGAGGCGTTGTCGACCACCAGGATCTCGTCCGGGGCGCGCGTCTGCGCGGCGAGCGCCGTGAGGCAGCGGTGCAGTTCGGCGGCGTCGTCCTTTACCGGGATCACCACCGTGACGGTGGGGTCGGGGGTGGCTGGTGTGGCGCGCTGCACGTCGTCTCCTCGCGGCTCGTCGGCCCAGCGTAGGCGGCGGGTGCGACCTGCCGCGACACGGTTGACAGCGCCCGGGGCTGGTCGATAGGGCGGTGTGGATAACTCCGGAGGGGCCGCGGCGATCCTTGTCAGGATGCTCGGGTGATCCATCCCTCCACGGCCATCGCCGAACACGTCCGTCGTCGCCTGCGTGCCGAGGGCGTCGACCCGGCCGACGACCCGGAGCGTGCGAGATCCATCGCGCGCTCGGAGGTGCGGCGCTACGACGATCTCGCGCTGGCGCGCGGGGCGGAGCCCGTGGACGACGAGAGCGCGTGCATCAGGGAGGTGCTCGCCGCGATCGGCGGCTTCGGGGTCCTGCAGCCGCTCCTCGATGCGCCGGACATCGAGGAGATCTGGGTCAACGGCGACGGCGGCGTGCACGTGGCCCGCGGCGGCGCATCCGAGCGCACCGGCCTGCGCCTCGACGAGACCGTCGTGCGCGACCTCGTGGAGCGCATGCTGCACTCCTCGGGACGCCGGGTCGACATCGGCCAGCCGTTCGTCGACGCGTCGCTGCCCGACGGCTCTCGGCTGCACGTCGCGATCGCCGACGTGGTGCGCGGCGCGTGGAGCGTGAACATCCGCAAATTCCTCACCGGGCACCGCACGCTGGACGAGCTCGTCGCGCAGGGCTCGCTGCCGCCTGCGACGGCGGCGGAGCTGGCGACCGCCATGCGCGAGGGGGCGACCGTGATCGTGTCCGGGGCGACGCACGCGGGCAAGACGACGATCCTCGGGGCGCTTCTCGCGGCGTGCGCGTCGTCTCAGCGCATCGTCACGGTGGAGGAGACCTTCGAGCTCGCGGTCGGCGGGCCCGACGTGGTGGCGTTGCAAGGCCGGCAGCCCAGTCTGGAGGGCACGGGGGAGATCACCCTGCGACGGCTGGTGAAGGAGGCGCTGCGCATGCGCCCGGATCGGCTCGTGGTCGGCGAGGTGCGCGACGCCGAGGCTCTCGACCTCGTCCTGGCGCTCAACACCGGCGTGCCGGGGGCGTGCACGGTGCACGCCAACAGCGCGGTCGAGGCGATCGAGAAGCTCTGCCTGCTGCCCCTGCTCGCCGGACGGAACATCGACCGTGGCTTCATCGCTCCCGCCCTGGCATCCGCGATCGACCTCGTGGTGCACTGCGAGCGGGATCGGGAAGGACGACGCCGCGTCCGCGAGATCCTCGCCCCGTCCGGCGAGGTCCGCGACGGTCGCGTGCAGTGCCGGACGGTGTACGACGCGACCGCGGAAGCGCGGGACCGGGTGGCATCGTTCGCGGACCTCGTCGGGGGAGCACAGGCGTGAGCGTGCTGCTCGGGGCGATGCTGGCGGCGGGCCTGCTCCTGGTGCTCTCGCCCTGGCTCTGGCCGGCGGAGCGCCGGGCGCCGCGTGCGATTGCTCAGGGGCGCCTCACACGGCTCGGGGAGGAGGCCGGTTTTCCCGCGCTTCCCGCCTCGGCGCTGATCGCCGCGATCGCTGCGGCGGCCCTCATCGCCGGGTCGATCGTCTGGCTCATGACCGGGGTCGTGGTGCTCGCCGCGCTGGCGATCCTCGCGGGAGGGGTCGCCCCCGTCGCCTTCCTGCGCGGCCGGAGGCGGCGGCTGCGGCGACTGCGGCGGCAGCTCTGGCCCGACGTGTGCGATCTGCTGATCGCGTCGATCAGGGTCGGGCTGTCGCTCCCGGACGCGGTGGCGTCGCTCGGCGAGTCCGCACCGCCTGCACTCCGCCTCGCTTTCCGCACGTTCGCTCGGGACCTGGAAGGCAGTGGCCGGTTCGAGTCGAGCCTCGACCGGCTGAAGGATGCGCTGGCCGACCCGATCGGCGATCGCATCGTCGAGACGCTGCGGATGGCGCGGCAGGTCGGGGGCACCGAGCTGATCGGGGTGCTGCGGGCCCTGTCGGCGTCGGTCAGGGCGGATGCGGCGCTGCGCGGAGAGGTCGAGGCGCGGCAGTCGTGGATCCGCGGGGCCGCGGTGCTGGGGGCGGTCGCGCCCTGGGTCATCCTGACGCTGCTGGTGCTGCGACCCGAGGGAGCCAAGGCCTACGGCACCCCCGAGGGGGTGGTGGTGATCTGCGTCGGCGCCGTGGTGTCGGTCGCGGCCTTCCGCATCATGGTCCGCATCGGGCGTCTCCCCGAGCCGCGGCGGTGGTTCGGATGACCGGGATCACGGCGCTCGCGGCCGCGGTCCTGCTGGGCGGCGGTTTCGCGGCCGGGGTCCTCCTTCTGCTCGCGCGGCTGCCTCGGTGGCGGGCGGCACCGCTGATGTCTCGGATCGCCCCCTACGTGCGCGACGTGGTGGACGATGAGCGGCTGCCGGCGACGGCGCTTCCGGGCGTCGGACGCCTCCCCGCGCACCGGAGCTCGCCGGGCGAGCGGGTGCGCGATGCCCTCGAGCGTCTGGTGGGCGACGGCGACGTGCTGCGCAAGCGCCTGGCGCAGGCGGGGTCGGCGCTGAGTCCTGTCGCGTTCCGGGGCAGACAGCTCGCCTGGACGCTGGCGGGCATCGCGACCGGTGCGATCGCGGTGATCGTGCTCGTGCTCACCGGTCGCTGGTCGGTGCCGGTCGGCGTGATCCCGGTGCTCGCCGGCACGACGGCCGCGATCGGCTACGACATGCAGCTCTCCGCCCGCGTCAGGGCTCGGCGCACGCGGCTCGCCGACGAACTGCCGACGACCCTCGAGTTCCTGGCGCTGTGCCTCTCGGCCGGCGAGAGCTTCCTCGACGCGGTGCGGCGCGTGGCCGGGGTGGGGTCGGGTGAGCTGACCGGGGAACTGCGCCGCGTCGTGCTGGAGGTGGGGACCGGGTCGACGCTCGCGGAGGGGCTGGGCGATATGGCCGCACGGCTGGAGCTGCCCGGCCTCTCGCGCGCGGTGGACCAGATCGTCGCCGCACTGGAGCACGGAGCACCGCTGGCCGCCGTGCTGCACGCCCAGGCCGGGGACGCGCGCGAGGAGGCCAAGCGCACCCTCATCGAGCAGGCCGGGCGCAAGGAGATCCTGATGCTCCTGCCGCTGGTCTTCCTGATCCTGCCGCTGTCGGTGGTGTTCGCGATCTATCCCGGGCTGTTCATCCTGCGGCTCGGCCTCGGTTGACGCGCCGGGCGCACGGCCTGTGGATAACCGCGGACGCGGGTGGGCGCTCCCGGGCAGACTGACGGCATGATCACACGCCTGCGTTCTCCGCTCCGTGCCCTGGCCGACGACGAGAGGGGAGACGTCCCCGGCTGGGTGCTCGTAAGCAAAGTACGATTAAGGGTATGCCCAACGTAGCGGTTTACCTGCGGATCTCCCTCGACCAGACCGGCGAGGAGAGAGCGGTCGAGCGTCAGCGTGAGGACGCGCTCCAGCTCATCAAGAACCACGAGGATGACGGCTGGGTGCTGTACGACGTCTACCGGGACAACTCCGTCAGCGCATCCAGGCGGGAGAAGCGCAGACCGGACTACGACCGGATGGTGCAGGACTACGAGGCGGGCCGCTTCTCGATCATCGTCACCTACGATCTCGACCGCCTCACCCGTCAGCCCTCTCAGCTCGAAAGCTGGATCGAGGCATCGGAGACCAAGGGCCTGCGGATCGTCACCCTGAACGGCGAGGCGGACCTCGCAAAGGACTCGGGTCGTCTGTTCGCCCGGATCAAGGTGGCGGTGGCCAAGGGCGAGGTGGAGCGCATGGGCGCGCGCCGTAAGCGTGCCAATGAGCAGACTGTCGCGAGCGGTCGCCCTGCACCGGGACGCCGTCCCTACGGCTGGGAGAAGGACGGCGTCACCTTGCGCGAGAGCGAGGCCCAGGTGGTGCGCTCGATCTACGCCGCTGTGCTCGCCGGAGATAGCCTGCGCGCGCTCGTGCGGGATCTCAACGTCCGCGAGGTCCCGAGCCCTCAGAGCACCCCGTGGACGGCTTTCAAGCTGCGCCAGGTGATCGACCGTGAGCGCAACTACGGTGCCTTGATCCGCTACGGCGTCGTCCAGCCGGTGAGCGTAGTCGAGCCCATCGTCACCAAGGACGAGCACGAGCAAGCACAGGCAATCATCGCCGGTCGTGCTCAGCCCGGACGTAAGCCGGAGAAGCATCTCCTCTCGGGCCTGGCCCACTGCGCCGTGTGTGGCCGCACGCTCGGTGCCAAGCGCCTTCGTGACGGGAGCGGCGAGCGGTCGCCCTACTATGTCTGCACGAGCCGCATCAATCGGACGCACGAGAGCGACGGCAAGAAGCACCCCACGATTCGCGCAACGATTCTGGAGAAGCGCGTGCGCGAGGAGGTCGTGAAGGCTTTCCTCTACGGTCCCGGCGAGTTGTTCCCTGGTAGCGACGACGGCGGAGTCGCGGAGGCCTCTGTGCGCCTCCAGGACGTCCGTCAGCGCATCGAGCGTGTGGCTGACGCCATCGAGGACGGGACGATCCAGAAGGGCCGTGCAGCGGCTCGCATGGCCGGTCTGCACCGCGAGGAGAGTGCAGCGCTCGCCGCGGTCACGGAGGCGCAGGCGCGCGCGGCCACGGGACGATTCGCGGACATCCGGCGAGGTGTGTTCACGCCGGGGGAGCGGGTCAGCTTCGAGAAGGTCTCAGAGGTGCGCGATGCCCTCGGAGTGGAGTACGACGCGCTCGGGTTCGACCAGAAGCGCGATCTCATCAAGACGCTGCTGGAGATCGTGGTCGAGACCGGCTACGGCGCGAAGAGAGCCCGCGTGACGCACACTGTGGTGACGGATCTGAACGACGAGACACACGAGGTGATGTGACGGCCATGAGCGACGACGACGAGATCCTGCGCATCATCCAGCGTCCGACCGCCGACGAGATGACCGCGAGATTCGCGCCCCTCTGCGCGGAGGCGGACGCGGCGATCCGAACGGACCCGGAGTATGTCATCGAGCTGGCAAAGATGGCGAGCGCTGTGGCCCGCGGTGAACCGTTGCCGCCGCTGCGGCGCTCGCCGCATGGTTTCGTTGTTGCCGACGAGCGCGCAGAGCGGCGACGAGAGGCGGATCGGCGGCGATGGCACGCACGGAAGGCTGAGAGGTCCGCTGCTGCGGATGAGAGCCAGGGAGCCTAATCAGGCGGCTGAAGCGCTTCTGAGCTGAGGTATCCCGGCGACCGAGATATCCGGGCTCGTGACCATGAGTTCGGTGCCCACTCGCTTTACTGCGGCGGTGTAGTTCAGGTCGAACGCGTACTGCGGGTATCCCTCGTAGAGTTCCTGGATCTGGGGTACGAGATCGTACGTGAGCACCCAGGGCTGCTCCAGCCCATGCACGACCGTGGCCAGCTCGGCGTGATCGGTGGGGGTGTAGAAGTTCGTGTAGAGGCCAGAGCCCTTGCCGTAGTACGGCGGGTCGATGAAATGCACGACTCGATCTGACCGCTCGGACATGCCGCGCAGGAAGTCTTTGCCATCCTCACGGGTGATCGAGATCGAGCGCTTGTAGCGGGCGATGCGCTCGATCTTGTCCACGGTGACATCCTTCGGGAACCGGCAGTCCAGCTTGTAGTTACCCGTCTGATCCATCCCGCCGATGACGCCACCCTTGATGACTCCGGAGCGGTTCGTTCGGTTGAGGAAGAGCGTGGCGAATGCGAGTTCAAGAGACGGTTCGTCTTTCATTGCCCGATAGGTCTCGCGCTGCTTGTACCACTCATCCATCGTCACCGGCGTGTCGGAGACGAGGCGAACCAGCTCGTCGGTCTCGTTGAGCATCGCATCCCAGAGCGAATAGATGCCGGGGTCGATGTCGTTGAGAACGATTCGGCGAACAACTCCTTCGAAGAGGAGGGACAGTGCGAGCCCGCCGCCCCCAGCGAACGGCTCGGCGTAGGTCGTCTTGCGCAGACCGTTCCATTCGAGGAGCGGTGACGCGAGCTTGAACAACGCGGTCTTACCGCCCGGATATCGCAGAGGTGAGGGTGTGACGGGCATGGTTTCACTTCGGGTTGCTAGCGGGGTCTCTCGAACGTTACAGCTTCTTGGCGACGTTGGCCAGCGCGGCCCCGTTACGCTTGCGCGGGTTCGATGGGCGGCTCAGCGTTCGATGCGATGAAACCAAGGATCGGCTCCACCTCGTCCCACTTCTTGGTGAGCGTGGCCCAGTCAGGGAAGGCTGAGCCGTGAGCGATGAGGCCCAGGTAGAAGGCGCTGTAGACGTACGTGGGATTCGAGACCTGCCCTTTCAGAAGACCAAGCGCTCCAGCCTCGGCCTTAGTGAGGTGGATCGCACCGCTCTTCTTTTCCTTCTCGATGTGGGTCAAGACGTTGTGAACCAGAAGGTGCAGCTTGTCGTTCTGCCCAATCTGTGTGCCGCGAGTTTCTAGATACTTGACGGTGACGGACTCCAGGAACACGCGCACGATTAGCGCCGCGGCCAACGGGCTGAACCGGCGAACCGACTTCAGCTCCGCAAGGATTCGCTTCAGGCGCTCATCTCGAAGGCTTGGCGCGAATGCTTCCGGCACGAGCTTCAGTCGCTTATCTGGGTGAGTCCCCCCACCGGAAGTTGAACTGCCCTCGGAGTCGTCCGTATCGTCGTCGGCGGACGGGTCGTCCGATGCCGCCTCATCGCCGTTGTCGGCAGTCGTCTCAACAGAGCCCGTGGACTGCTCTGTATCGTCCTCGTTTTCCTCGGTGTCCTCGGGAGTCGGGCCAACCGGCTCCGTGATGTTCACGAGGTTCTCCTGCGCGTACTTCGCGCGATCAGCGCTGTTCGTTCGGGATGTCGCTCCGTTTGCCCGGGCGACGATGTCGCTGAGGAGGCGTTGCAGGCGAAGGTCGAAGAGCGACTGGGTGCCCAAGATCTTGAACTCGGGTTCCGAGGCGCTTGTCGTGATGCCGAGACCGTGCTTACGAACGAATGGGTTGGAGATGAAACGGGTGATCGTAGTGAGGATGTCCGTTGACTGCGCCTTGGTGAGCATCCCGTGGCTCTGCCCGTACTCCAGCAGAGCGAGTGCGAGAGCGTTGCCGGTTCGGTCACCGTAGCGCCTGGCCAGCTGGACGGGGTTCCATGGCTTCGGACCGTTGCCGTTACCGGGACCGGCGTGCTTCCGGTCGATCCAGACGTCCGCCTCATCCTCGTCATCGAAGACAGTGAGTTCGATGACGATGTCGTCGGGGTCGAGATCGCGGCTCAGGCGTTCGAAGATCTTGCGTTCCTTGGGAGGAGCAAGAGTCGGGTCATGCAGGAGGATGAGTGCGCAGAGGCGGCGGTTGCCCTCCAGGATGACGTAGCCGCCCTCAGGGGCTGCGACTGCTCCAAACATGTCCAGTGGGCTCAGACCGACCTTGGCGATGTCGCGAGCGAGCCCGAGGACGCTTTCCTTCTCGACCAAGTAGCGGATGATGTCACGCCGAGACATGCCCGGTTCGTGACGCGGGTTATCCGGGTCCAGATCCAGATCCGCAAGGTCCGCCCAGTCGATTGTTACCCGCTCCGGCATGTCTCCCCCATCGCATTCAAGCCATTTTCGGAATCCTATCCACAAGCATGGGAATGCGACTAGAGCTGCTAGTTCGCGAGGGCGCGGTAGACGCTCGCGCGCGAGATCTCTTCCTTCTTCACGATGCGGTCAATCGTCCAGCCCTGCGCTCGGAGAGCCCGCACAGCGGCCACTTTCTCGGGGCGGAGGGCGGTCTTGGGGCGGGGCTTCCGTTCGCCCTTCGCGGCAAGTGCTGCGCGACCCTCGGCGGCGCGTTCCTTAATGTTCTCGCGCTCCCACTCTGCGATGGACAGCATGATGTTGCGGAGGAGCTTGCCGGTGATGCCGTCGAACTGCTCGCCGGGCTTCAGGCTGCGCACATGGATGCCCGCTTCCTCCAGCTCTTCGAACGTTTGGAGTGTGCCCAGCACTGTGCGGCCCAGGCGGTCGAGGGAGGAGACTACGACCGTGTCGCCGGGACGCGCGACACGGAGGAGAGCGGTCAGCCCGGGGCGGTCCATTGTCCTGCCGCTGAGCTTGTCCTCGTAGATTCGATCCTCGGGGATGCCGTCGTCGTGCAGCGCCTTAGTCTGCCGTTCGTACGACTGCTGCACGGAGGACACCCGCCGGTATCCCCAGGTGTAGCCGGTGGATGCGGTCTCGCTGCCGGTCGCCATGACACGAATGTATCAGCTACTGCATTTGTGACGCAATAGATGAGATGCATCTCAGATGCTGTATTTGCTCGTCCCGATGAAACACAATCGAGGGGTGCTCGGCACTGTCTCACCTAGCTTGCTAAGTGAGACGCATCTCAGGGATACGCCACGAGCGCGGGGTGTCCGTCGATCCTCCCGCGATCCACGACGACGAGATCCACGCCAACAACGGAATCACGAGCAAGCGGTCGTGCGCCCGGTGGGGATCAGCGTCATGTCGTTGCCGCCTCTCGTGCGCGAGTGCGCGCCTGCGGCGTGACGCGCCGGACGACACCTCCGTAATACCCCCAGGCGCGGCCCCGCGGGGCGGTCTTGCCGTACTCGCGGCACTGCTGCCGTACCGGACAGCCCGCGCAGAGCTGGCGGAGGGCGGGATCGTGCTCGTTGGTGTCCGCGGTGAAACGGCCATCCCCAGCACACGGTGGGGTCGAGGTGGCCAACGCATCTGAGAGGGCGCTCCAGGCGGTCGTTGCGGTCATCGTGGTGCGAACGCCTCTCGGCGGAGGTCTGAGCGGAGACCAACGGGGAGCCCCCGGAGTTCTCGAATGCCGTGCGGGGTGTCCGCGAGCACCCACAGCTTGCCGTCGAGTGCGTTGGTGCCTGCGATCACGCCGAACTCTCGACCGTCACGGGCGCGGATGATCGTCGCGATGCTGTTCTGGGGGATGCGGCAGTGGTTCGCGCCGATCTTGACCCACGAGCCCCTCGTATCGGGCCACACGGGGTTGGCGTAGTGCAGCGGGGTGCGGCCATCCGGCGGGCTCGTGGACTCTCCAGGAAGCCTCACGAGGCGACGGAGGTGCGGCGGGAGCTGTGCGGGCTGCTGCGGCGTGGCTGGGGGCTGTGCGACCGCCTGAGGGGGCGTGGGGCGAGGGTTGTGGCCGCTCGTTCGGAATGGGTGGATCACTCTTGCGTGCTTGCTCTTCATGATGACTCCAGGTGGGGGAAGGGACCGGCCCCCGCGCGAGAGACCTTCATCAAGCCGCACCAATTTCGTGGATGGGATGCGCGGGGACCGGGGCTGAGGGGGTGCCCCGCCCGCCGGACTCTGAAACGGCGGGCGGGGCGTTTGCGGGGCGGGATCGAGCCGCCTTCCGCGCCTCGCGCTGGGCTGAAGGGCCGAGCAAGCCTAGGAAACCCGGCGCGAGGAGTGTGTGGATTTGTATGAACCGCGACCGGCCAGGCTCTCGATGAGCTGGCGTGGCAACTCCTGGCCGGTCGCGGAGTCATGGGCTCGGTGCAGTGATCTCTGAGAAGGTCGCGAGATCCATCACGACGAGCGAGTCGGCCAACGGGCGGGCGCGGAGATGCTGGACAACGGCGACGTGCTCGCCCTCGTCGGCCAGCTCGATGGCCTCAGTGAGATCTGACGACAGACGGTGCGTCACGCGGCTGCTGGTCGCGATATGCCAGCCGTCCACGCCCGTGACGTCAGAGGAGGAGAGGCCGATGCTCTCGCTCACCTTCCGTCGCATCGGTCGAGCTGTGGCGTCGTCGTGGCCGGAGAGATTCAGAAATAGCGCGACGGCCTCGCGATAGCGGAGAGCATCGGAGAGATTGCGATTCGTACCGGCCATCTCACGCCCCCGCCCGACTGGGGCCGACGTTGGGCGCGCCCTTGGCCGCTGCGGAGCGGATGCGGGCCTCCTGCTCGACTGCGGCGCGCTCGGAGGCGGTCTTGGCCGTGTTGAGGGTGACGCTCGTCGTCGGGGCCGCTCCGAACCGGCGATGCACCTCTGCGAGGGCATCAGCGCGCTGCTGCTCGGTCGGGAGTCGGTGCGCCTCGCGTCGTGCCTGCTCGCGTGCCTCCGCCCACAGCGCGCTGCCGTAGGTCCACGACTCCAGGTCACGAGGAGCACGTCCAGGGCGCAGACGCACGGCTCCCCAGCGCTGAAGCTGCGCGGCCTCATCATGGAGCACCCCGGACCAACCAGGGCGTCCGTGACGGTCGAGGTCAGCGGCCAACATCTCCTCGTCAACAAGGATCTCGTCACCGCGCATGAGGGTGACGGAGGCGGCTCCGAAGATGGAGGTGCTGCGCATGATCTTCACCCCGGACTCATCGACCGAGTGCATCCACTCACCGGCTGCTGCGACACGAGGATCGCCGTTGTCAACGACGGCATCGTCAAGTGCTGCTGCCCGCTCACGTGCGGCCTTCAGTCGCTGCTGCGCCGGGGTCAAGGAGGCGGCGGACTCGGGGATGTCCAGCTCGGCGGTCAGCTCGGACAGGCGGTGCTTCTTCTCGGTGATACTCATGGGGCAATCTCCTGTGGGGTCGATTCTGGATTCGAGCGAAGTTCCGCACGCATGCCCGCTGCCAGCTCTGTCAGCCCCTCGGCATCCAGAGCGTCGGCCATGAGTGAGGCCAGCTCGGGCGACTTCTCAACTGCGGCGTCGAGGGCTCGGGCGAGCTTGGCGACCTTGGCGCGGTCGGCTGCGACATCGTCGTGCGTGATGCGGAACCGGTCGGCCAGACTGTCGAGCGCTCGCGTCTCGGCGTCGCCCAGTCGGGCACCCAGGGCCGCGTTGCCTGCCGCGTACGCGCTAACTCGTGCGGCGCGGGCATCGTTGGCGATGTCGGCCAGCCGCTCGACCAAGGCGAGGGGGCGTGTGTCCGGCGTGCTCGTGATCGTCTGCTGGATGGCCGGGCGGAGGTGGAACTTGACGTGGCGATAGAGCGAATCGCGACTAACTCCGAACTGCTGCACGAGCTGCGCAATCGGCGTATGGATGACGAGAGCCGCATCCAGCTCGATCAGGTCGGGGTGAGAGCAGATCGTGCAGGATCTCCCGTACAAGTTCGCGTTGCTCTGCGGCTGCGGCACGATGCCCTCCCTTCCGATGCGGTCAGGACGAGTATCGGCACAACTGCTACACGGCGCTGCGCGGCGTATGAGCTGCGCCAGCCCGCTGCTCCTGCCGTGGGAGATCGTCAATCAAACTGGGCGGATAGATATGCTCGCGGCATGCGCATCTTGATGGCAGTAATCGCAGGACTTCTTTCGGTGTCGATGCTGACTGCCTGCTCCTCAGAAAGCGACGAACGACCCGTGGGCAATGCACCTACGACACCGTCGGATGACCCAAAGCCCCCAAGCTCGGTCGAGCCGGAGCCAGCCCCCACCGATGATGCGCCCCACATCGAGATATACCCGAACAAGCCCACGAGCACGGATCTGTCGTGCATCGATGCCGTTGCAGCCGCCGCGGCGGTTCCGGGAGCCGAGGACAACAACGACGAAGTGTTCGTAACGCTCATCGCCTGCGACTCCGTCGAGGAGTGGGGTGCAGCCGTCGTCGCAAACCCCGGCGTGTTCGCCGTGTCCTCCGTGGCCCCAAGCGAGATCGACTTTTACACAATGATCGTGTGCTCCGGCGCTGAGGAGACGCCAGTCTGCACTGACGCTGTAGTTCGCGGAACCCTCTGACTATCAGCTGCTCTTGCAGACTCCGACATCGGAGGTGACTTCAGTGTCGGACGCCCGCTCGGCTATTGATGCCGGTACGCGCTAACCACGCTCGCGGAGCGCTCGCCGCATGCGGTCGATGGTGCTCTGCGAGACGCCCAGCGCGATGGACTGCTGTGCCTTGGTCTGGCCGTGGAGGGAGGCGAGCTGATCGAGGTCGTCGTCGGTCCAGGTAGGCCCCGGGCTCTTGGAGCGCCGCCCTCCGGTCGCGCCTCGTGCCCTCATTTCTCGAATCCAGTCTGGAGACCAATCCCTGAGCACTGCCGTCGCGGCGGCGTCGGCCATCGTCTCGATGTCGGCGTAGCTGATGCCGTGGCCGCGGTTCGAGTAGTAGGTGTCGTACGTCTTCGCGCGCTCACGCATCCGGCGCTCGAAGAGGTCGGCCAGATCCTCGTGCGACGGTGGGGCATATCCAGCACCGTCCAAATCGTTCAGCGTACGGAAGCCCCATGTGGCCAAGTAGCGCCAGATGTCTCCCTTGTAGCTGGTCCCGTTGCGGGTCAGGTTGCCCTCCGCGTCGTAGCGGTTCTTCGCGTACATCGGGCGGAGCGCCGGGAACCGGAGGATCTTGCGCTGAGACCGTCCCGCCGTTCGTGGCCTCGTCGCCTTGGAGGAGAAGGTCCACAACGTGCCCTCGTCGGCCTGTCTCTCCCTTGGGGGGAGTACGGGGTTACTTGACGCACGATTCGCGCTAACGGGTGCGAGCACCTTACTTGATGCGCGTGACGCGCTAACCGAAGTGCTCTTTTCTGACGCGCTCGCGCTAACCGTAGTGCGCTGCATCTCGGCAAGGGTGAGCTTGCGGGGGCCAGGGGTGCGACGGGGTACGTCGGCGGGTAGGCTCGACATCGGAAATCACCTTCATCGCCGTCTCTCTCTGCCAGGAGGAGGCGGCGTTTCCGCGTTCACGCCTCGGACGGGTCAGGCTGAGGTTACGCCCTGAACGAGGTCTTCGCCAGCTACAAAACTCCTGTTTAGCGCGTATATTCGTTAAGTTTGCAGCTTTAGTGCTGGGTACGCGCTAGATATTCACATACCCCTATTAGGGTTTTCTTCGTGACGCTCATGACGGCGGGGTTGGTCGTGGTGATCTGGGCGGTCGCGGGGCCCGCGCTGACCTCGCTGTTCGAGCAGGCGATCCAGCGGGTGTCGGGTCTCTGACGTGCCCCTCCGTGCGGCCGTGATCGAAGACCGCGGGTCGAACCCGGTGGAGTTCGTCCTGGTCGGCACGCTCCTCACCGCCCTCACCCTCGCGGTGCTGCAGCTGGCGCTCGCGGTCTACGTGCGCAATGTGGTGCACGACGCGGCGGTGGAGGGCGCCTACTACGCCGCCCTCGCAGACGTCTCGCTCGGCGAGGGGAAGCAGCGCACGCAGGACGTGATCACCCGCGCGATCGGCCCCGCCTACGCGGAGGACGTCGCCGTCGGGACATCGCGCCTCGCCGGCCGGGAGTCGGTCGACGTGCGGGTGAGGACCAGCCTGCCGGTGTTCGGCCTGATCGGCGTGCCGTACGGGCTGCAGGTCGAGGCTCACGCACCGGCGGAGTCGTTCGATGCGGGATGATCGCGGCTCGAGCTCCCTGGAGTTCATCGCCGCCGGGGTTCTGATGCTCGTGCCGCTGCTGTATCTGGTGATCGTGCTCGGCTCCGTTCAGGAGCAGACGCTGGGGGTCGAGGCCGCCGCCCGGCACGCGGCGCGCGTGATCGCGACCGCTCCCGACGCGAGGACGGCCGCCTCCCGGGGCGATGCGGTGCTGTCGAGCATCGCATCGCAGTACGGCATCGACGACGACGACGTGCAGTTGACCGTGAGGTGTCGTCCGGAGGGTGTTCCGTGCCCCTCCGCCGGTGCGACCGTCATGGTCTCGGTCGCCACCAGCGCCCGCCTGCCGTTCGTGCCCGCGGTCCTGGGCCTGGACAGAGCCGTGTCGGTGCCGATCGAGGCCGTGTCGGCGCAGAAGGTGTCGCGTCAGTGGGGTGCCGAGTGAAGGCGGGGGACGCCGCCCGGGGCACGGACGCGGAGGAGGGGAGCGTGCTGCTGCTCGTGCTCGGCTACGTGCTGCTCGCGCTCGCCGTGATCTTCGTGTGCGCCTGCGCGACCGACCTGTACATCGCCCAGAAGCGCCTGGACGCCCTCGCCGATGCGGCCGCGCTCGCCGGAACCGACGGCTTCGTCCTCACGGTGCAGGGGCAGACGCCGCGCGCGGAACTCACGGACGAGGCGGTGGCGGCGCAGGCCCGGCCGCTCGTGGACGGTGCGGGCGGGGACGAGGTGCTGGTGTCGGCGACCTCCCCGGACGGGGCTTCGGCGCGCGTGACCGTTCGCACGGCGTGGCATCCACCGCTCGTGTCGCCGTTCGTGCCGGAGGGTCTCACGCTGCAGGCGACCGCGACGAGCCGCACCGCCCTGCGGTGACCAGCCGGGGCCTCAGGCCTCCGCGGGCGGATCCGGGCGGGGGACGAAGCGGGGGATCCACCGCAGGAACCCGGCAGCGCCGAGCAGTCCGATCACGCCGATGGCGCCCGCGGCGACGGAGAGCGTCGACACCGCGGTGATGGCGGAGACGAGCAGCGGGGCGACGGCGCCGCCGGCATCGGTCAGGGTGCGCCAGGAGCCGAGGAAGGCGGCGGGCTCGCGCTCCGGGGCGACGTCGGCGCCGAGCGTGAGCAGGATGCCGCTGGAGAGCCCGTTGCCCACGCCCAGGACGGCGGCGAACATCCCGAACCACAGCACCGCGGCATCCCCGTCGTGGGTGAAGGCCAGAGCGAGGAACCCGACACCCATGAGCAGCATCGCCGGCATGGCCGCCCACAGCCGCCCGAACCGGTCCATCACCTGCCCGCTCGCGTAGAAGAGGACGAAGTCGATCGCGCCCGAGACCCCGACGACCAGCGCGATCGTCGACGCGTCGAGCCCCAGCGACAGGCCCCACAGCGGCAGGACCACCTGCCGGGCGGAGCGGACGGCGGACAGAGACGCGGCGGCGAGACCGAGCCGCGACAGCAGTCGTCGCTGCCGCCACATGGTCTGGAAGATGCCCGCGCGCTCGATCGTCGGGATCGAGCCGCTCACGGCCTCTCCGCTGTCCTCCACGAAACGCTCGGTCGAACGCACCGGCGGGATCGTGGCCTCCGGGTCCGGCCCGAACAGCACGAGCAGCACCATCACCACGAGGCAGACGCCGAAGAACCAGATCGCCGCGGACTCGCTGCCGAACAGCTGCAGAAGCCCCGCGGCGACGAACGGGCCGATGAAGATGCCCAGACGGAAGCTGCCGCCCAACAGGGACAGCGAGCGCGCACGGAACGGCAGGGGTACGCGCGTGGTCATGAACGCGTGCCGCGCCAGCCCGAACGCGGCCGCGCACAGCCCGAGCACGAACACGGAGGCCGCGAGCACGCCGAGCGACGGCGCGAACAGCATGCCCGCTCCGGACAGCAGCGCCGCCGTTCCGGCGATCACCATCGTGTATCGCTCGCCGATGCGGCCCACGGCCCAGCCGGCCGGGAGGTTCCCGCAGAGCTGTCCCACCACGAGCGCCGACGCGACCAGCGCCGCCGTCGCCACGTCCGCGCCCATCGACGCGGCGATCACCGGGATCAGGGGGATGACGGCCCCCTCGCCGAGAGCGAAGAGGACGGTGGGCAGGTACACCATCGGTCCGAACTGACGAAGGACCGTGGATGCGCTGCTCACCCTCCTCACGCTACTCCCGCGCGGGAGCAGCGCCCGACGACGGCGTCCCCGCGGGCGCGGGCGGCACGTTAGGCTGAGGTGTCATGCTCGAACTAGATCTCTCCGCCGAAATCCAGGCGCTCAGGCACACCTTCGGCGACATCAGCGAGGTCGTCGATGTCAACCGTCTGCGCGAGGACATCGCGCGACTCAGCGAGGAGGCCGGTGCGCCCGACCTCTGGGACGACACCGAGAACGCGCAGAAGGTGACGAGTGCGCTGAGCCACCGTCAGTCCGAGCTCGCGCGCATCACCGGCATCGCCCAGCGCCTCGACGACCTCGAGGTGCTCGTCGACCTGGCCAACGAGATGGGCGACGAGGACTCCGCCATCGAGGCGCGCAACGAGCTCGGCACCCTGACCGACCTCATCAACCAGCTCGAGGTGCAGACGCTCCTCGACGGCGAGTACGACGAGCGCAGCGCGATCGTCACGATCCGCTCCGGGGCGGGTGGCGACGACGCCACCGACTTCGCGGAGATGCTCATGCGCATGTACCTGCGGTGGGCTGAGCGGCACAAGTACCCCGTCAAGGTGATGGACACCTCGTACGCCGAGGGTGCGGGCATCAAGTCGGCGACCTTCGAGATCGATGCCCCCTACGCGTTCGGCACGATCTCCGTCGAGGCCGGCACGCACCGCCTCGCGCGCATCAGCCCCTTCGGCTCGGCCGACAAGCGGCAGACGTCGTTCGCCGCCGTCGAGGTGATCCCGCTGATGGAGGAGGCCACCGAGGTCGACATCCCGGAGAACGACATCCGCGTCGACGTGTTCCGCTCCTCGGGCCCGGGTGGGCAGTCGGTCAACACGACCGACTCCGCCGTGCGCATCACGCACCTCCCGACCGGCATCGTCGTGTCGATGCAGAACGAGAAGTCGCAGATCCAGAACCGGGCAGCCGCCATGCGCGTGCTGCAGAACCGCCTGCTGCTGCTGCAGAAGGAGCAGGAAGCGGCGAAGAAGAAGGAGCTGGCGGGCAACATCACCGCGAGCTGGGGCGACCAGATGCGCTCCTACTTCCTCTACGGCCAACAGCTGGTGAAGGACCTCCGCACGGGGCAGGAGTCGGGTAACCCCGCCGCGGTGTTCGACGGCGACCTCGACGACTTCATCTCCGCCGGCATCCGCTGGCGCAAGCGCCGCGACGACGACGACTGACGCACGAAGGCCCCGGATCGCTCCGGGGCCTTCGTCGTGTGCGGCGGTCAGCGAGCGGCGCCGCGCAGCGTGCCGGTCACATCGTCGTAGCTGTAGGCGATGCACTGGATCGCGCGGTCGCCCGCACGGGTCCACGACGCCTTCGTGGGCTGGTAGCTGTAGAAGTCCAGCTCCGACTGCTCGTACGGGACGCCGACAAATCCCTCGAACTGCGCCAGGCAGCCGTCCCACGCCTCATCGAGCAGTGCGCTCTCGCCGGGGAAGGTCTGGTCGTCGACCTCGTAGATGAAGTACACCTCGTCGGTGTGCGGCTGATCGCACGGCACGACCGGGAGCTCGAAGATCGTGTCCTCGCCGGTGTAGTCCACGTAGGGGAGGCAATCGCCCACCTCGAGGTCTTCGAACGCGACCATCTCGGCGCCGTCGATCGTCGACGGGTCGACGGGCGAACCGGACTCCGTCGCCGGCGCGCTCGGCGACGGCACCGGGTCTCCGGACGCCTCGACCGACGTGAGCCCGACCGCGATCAGGGCGACCGCGCCAGCGAGGGTCGAGCCGAGCACGGCCACGGCGAGCCCGGCGATGCCCGGCCACTTCGTTCCCCGCAGGAACAGCGAGACGAGCGACACGACGAAGCCGGCAGCCACGACGACCCATCCGATCGGCGCCGTGAGGGGCACGCACGCGAGCACGACCCCGACCAGCGCGACCGCGAGCCCGACCAGGCCGGGGATCGACGGACGCCGCGCGGTCGTGCTCGATGCGGCGGCCGGTGCGCCCGGGGAGCCGGGTCCCAGTGGTACGGCCGCTCCGTTGCCCGGGGCCGCGGTGGCTGCGGACCCCGGGGCTGCCGCGTACGGGGGCGCCGCGTACGGGGAGGACGGGGTGAACGGCGAGGACGGCGGCACGAACGGCTCGAAGGCCGCCTGGACCGGGGTAGCTGCGAGCGGCACCGGGGGTGTCGGCATCGCGGGCGTCGGCACCGCGGGCGTCGGCACCGCGGGTGCGGGCTCGGTCCCCGCGGTGGAGGCGGGAGGCTGCGGTACGCCCGACGACGCAGGGATCTCGGGCGCAGAGGGGTTCGGGTCGATGCTGCGGACGTGCGCGGTCCACTGCTGGCCGTCCCACCACCGCAGGCTGCCGGAGCCGTCGTCGTACCAGCCCTCGGGTGTCGTCATGAGCGGTGCCTCTGTCTTCTTCGGGCGACGCTCAGCGCGCGGTGGCTTCCACGGTCACGCGGGCGACCTCCTGGAACAGCTCGTCGCTGACGATCACGACGTACGATCCGCTCTGGGCGACATCGAACGACACGGTGCCCTGCGTGGTCTCACCCGCCGGGAGTTCACTCGATTCGAGTGTCGCATCGCCGAAGATGTCGTAGTCGCCCTCGGCACCCTCCGCGGTCTCGACCGAGAAGTACAGCGGGTTCACATAGGTCGTGCCCTCGAGCGTCTCCCACGTGAGGTCGATCACCAGGTAGCCGCCGTTGGTCGCCTCGAAGTCCGAGCCGTTGGTGGTGCCCCAGGTGGCGGACGTGATCGTCAGCTCCGCGCTGCCGGACATCTGCGTCACGGTGATCGGATCGCCGAGGCTGCCCTCGACGACCGTGCCGGAGCCGGTGCCGTCGTCCGTTCCGGAATCCGTGCCTGAGTCGCTCGTCCCCGTGTCGGAGCCGTCGTCGGGCAGCGAGTCGGAGCGGTCGACCTGGCTGGCGACGGCACCGAGGAAGAACACGAAGCTCATGATCGCGGCGATGATCGCGCCGAGCACCGAGACGCCCAGGCCCGTGATGCCCGGCCACTTCTTGCCCTTCAGGAACAGGGAGATGAGCGACACGATGAAGCCCGCGCCGAGGAACAGCCACGAGAAGACGACCGTGAACGGCGTGAAGGCGAGGAGCAGGCCGAGGGCGGCGAGACCGAGGCCGACGAGGCCCAGCACGGAGATCTTCGCCGGCGCCGGGGCTGCCGCGGCGTAAGCCGGAGCGCCGGGGTAGCCGCCGCCCTGAGCGGGATACGTCTGCGCGGTGGGGTAGGCCGCCTGCCCCGGGTAGCCGCCCTGGCCCGCAGGCTGCGCGGCGGGGGAGTACTGCCCGGGGTAGCCGCCCTGCGGAGAGGCGGCCAGTCCGGCGGGAGGCTGCACTCCGGTCGGAGGCGGCGTGACCGTCCCGGCCGCCGTGGCTCCGGGCGCAGACCAGTCGGCCACCGGCGCGGCACCGGGAAGCTCGTGGGCGCCCGAGGCTGGCGCGGCCCAGTCGCTCGCGGGCTCGGGTGCGACCACGGCCTCTGGCGCGTCAGCGGCGGCGGTGGCGGCGGTGGCGTCGGGTGCAGTGGCGTCGGGAGTGGCGGCGTCAGGTGCGGTGGCGTCGGCGGCGGTCGCGGTGGCGTCGGGCGTGGTGGTCTCGGGCGCGGTGGCGTCGGGTGCGGTGGCGTCGGCGGCCGTGGCCTCGGGCTGCGCGTCGGGCACCGCCGCGGCGGGCGCACCCGGCATCGTCTCGGACTCGGATGACGGGGACTCCTGGGCGGGCACAGCGGGCGTCTCGGGCGCGAAGTGCTCGGTCCACTGCTGGCCGTCCCACCACCGCAGCCGACCGGAGCCGTCGTCGTACCAGCCAGCAGGTGTCGTCATGGAAGTCCCCTCCGTGTGCGCGCTCGCGTGGGTGACGCGAATCGACTCTCCATGTATAGCAGTGGGCAGCGACGCCGACACCGTTTGCACAGGTCGACGGCCTGAGGCCGCGCGGGGTGTCGCAGCGGGTCAGCGCAGAGCCCGCGCTTAGGCTCGAATCGCCATGATTCGGTTCGAGAACGTCACGAAGCGCTACCGCGGGACGTCGAAGCCCGCCCTGTCCGGAGTCGACTTCGAAGTGCAACGCGGGGAGTTCGTCTTCCTCGTCGGCGCTTCGGGATCGGGCAAGTCGTCCTGCCTGCGGCTCATCCTGCGGGAGGACGTGCCCACCAGCGGTCGCGTCGCCGTCCTCGGTCGCGATCTCCGCTCCCTCGCGAACCGGAAGGTGCCGTACTTCCGTCGCCACATCGGCTCCGTGTTCCAGGACTTCCGCCTGCTGCCGTCCAAGACCGTGCACCAAAACGTCGCGTTCACGCTGCAGGTCACCGGCTCCTCGCGCGGTTTCATCCAGCAGGCCGTGCCCGAGGCCCTGGCACTGGTCGGGCTCGAGGGCAAGGAGAAGCGCATGCCGCACGAGCTCTCCGGCGGTGAGCAGCAGCGCGTCGCGATCGCCCGTGCCCTCGTGAACCGTCCGCAGGTGCTGCTGGCCGACGAGCCCACCGGAAACCTCGACCCCGCGACCTCCGTCGACATCATGCAGCTGCTCGCCCGCATCAACGCCGGTGGCACGACCGTGCTCATGGCCACGCACGAGGCGGGGTTCGTCGATCAGATGCGTCGCCGCGTGATCGAGCTGCGCGACGGCGAGATGGTGCGCGACGAGGTCCACGGCGGCTACGGCGACACCTCGAACATCCCGCGACTCGCGCCGGAGGAGGTGCGGGGAGCCGCCGCCGCGGCCGCCCTCACCGCGGTGCAGGAGGTGCAGCGGCAGACCGCCGACCTGTCGGTGGTGCGTGCCGCCCTGGCGGAGGAGCTCGACGCGCAGCGCCGCGCCGCCGCAGCCGCGGCCCCGCAGCCGGAACGTGAGCCGCAGGTGGTCGAGCCGCCCGAGCCGCCGCGTCGCGGAGTGGTGGAACCGCCGGATGAGGCGGAGCGTACCCCGGCCGCGGAGAAGGCTCCGGTCGAGCGTCCGGCCACCCCTCGCACACACCCGATCGTGCTGCCGGAGGTCGACGTCGCCGAGCTCGGCGTGGCCGACCGTCTCGGCCTCTCCGACCAGGACGACGAGGAAGTGGGCCCGACCTCATGAGAATCGGCCTGATCCTGACCGAGGCCCTCGTTGGTCTCCGTCGCAACATCTCGATGGTCATCTCCGTCGTGCTGGTGACGTTCGTGTCGCTGACCTTCGTGGGCGCGGCGATCCTCATGCAGTCCCAGATCGGCGTGATGCGGGGCTATTGGGCCGAGCGTGCCCAGGTGGCGGTGTACATGTGCTCGGCGGTGTCGGAGTCGGACACCTGCGTCGACGGCGCCGCCAGCGAGGAGCAGGTCGCCGCGGTGCGCGCCCAGCTCGAGGGCGACGCGCTGGCGCCGCTGATCAGCTCCATGACGTTCGACACCAAAGAGGAGACGTACGCCAAGCTCGTCGAGCAGGTGGGCGAGGAGCAGGCGAGCGTGCTCACGCCCGACCAGGCGTTCGAGGTGTTCTTCGTGACGATGAAGGATCCGGGGCAGTCGCAGGTGCTCGCCGAGGCGTTCAGCGGACAGGCGGGCGTGGAGCAGGTGCAGGACCAGCTGCAGTACCTCGAGCCGCTGTTCTCCGCGCTCACCGTCGCGACCTACATCGCGGTCGGGATCGCCGTGCTGATGCTGATCGCCGCGACCCTCCTGATCGGGACGACCATCCGACTATCGGCCTACGCGAGACGCAAGGAGATCGGGATCATGCGCCTGGTGGGCGCGTCCAACCGGTTCATCCAGACGCCGTTCGTGCTGGAGGGCGTCTTCGCGGCCTTCCTCGGCTCGGCGCTCGCGTGCGCGGCAGTCGTCGCCGGGGTGCACTTCGGCGTCAACGGCTACCTGCGCGGGCGGGTCCCGTTCATCACGACCTGGGTCACCATGAACGACGCGTTCCTCGTGGTGCCCGTGCTGGTGGGGATCGGCGTCGTGCTGGCGGCGCTGTCGGCCGGCTTCGCGATCCGTCGCTGGCTGCGCACCTGATACCCTGAAAGGCTGCTCGGCCGGATCCTCGGTCGAGCTCGTCACGGCAACAGGAGAGCATCATGCCCAGGGAGCGCGGGGAGAAAGTCGTCGCGACCAATCGTCGCGCGCGTCACGACTACACCATCGAGAAGTCGTACGAGGCGGGAATGGTGCTCACCGGCACCGAGGTCAAGTCACTCCGTCAGGGGCGCGCGAACCTCAGCGACGGATACGCGTTCGTCAAGGGGAACGAGGTGTTCCTCGACGCCGTGCACATCCCGGAGTACTCGCAGGGGCACTGGACCAACCACTCCGCCAAGCGCATCCGCAAGCTGCTGCTGCACCGTGAGGAGATCGCCAAGCTCTCCCACGCGGTCTCGGCCGGTGGATACACCCTGATCCCGCTGAAGCTCTACTTCTCCGACGGCAGGGCCAAGGTCGAGATCGCTCTCGCGAAGGGAAAGCGCGAGTACGACAAGAGGCAGACGCTGCGCGAGCGGCAGGACACGCGCGAGGCCGAGCGGGCCATGCGCCTGCGCAACCGCGTCGGCGAGTAGCCCGCGCCGTCAGGGCGCCGGGGTGAAGCCGAACACGCGGCCGAGGAACGCGAGCTCGCGCTGCAGAGCGTCCACGATGTTCTCCGCGCTGCGGAAGCCGTGCCCCTCTGCCGGATACAGCGCGTACTCGTGCTCGATGCCGTTCGCGGCGAGGGCGTTGCGGATCGCCTCGGACTGCGACGGAGGCACCACGCGGTCCTCGCCGCCCTGGAGCAGCAGCACGGGCACGTCGATCCGGTCGGCGTGCGTGAGGGGTGAACGCTCGACGTACACGTGCTCGTCCTCCGGCAGCCGCCCGACCAGACCGTCGAGGTACGGCGCCTCGAAGTCGTGCGTCTCGGCGGCCAGCAGGCGCAGGTCCGCCACACCGTAGCGGCTGATGCCCGCCGCGAAGGTCCCGCCCCGCACCAGCGCCGACAGAACGGTCCAGCCGCCGGCCGAACCGCCGCGGATCGCGATGCGCGCGGGGTCGGCGAGCCCCGCATCGGCCAGGCCCCGCGCGGCGGCGACCACGTCGTCCACGTCGACCACACCCCACTGCCCGACGAGGCGGTCGCGGTAGGCGCGGCCGTAGCCGGTGGAGCCGCCGTAGTTCACGTCGAGCACGCCGATGCCGCGGCTCGTGAAGAACGCGACCTCGGACGACGCGGCCCCCGTCACATGCGCGGTCGGTCCTCCATGGACGAACACGATGTACGGCGGAAGCTCGCCGGGAGCCGCGGTGTGCGCGGGGTTCGCGGGCGGGTAGGCGAACGCGTGCACCGAGCCGTGCGCGCCGTCCACCACGATCGGCTGCGCGCCGGGCATCCACTCCGGATCGGACGGGACCCCGCCCGCCACGGCCTCCACGCGGCCCGAGTCGAGGTCAACGCACCACACCCCGGGCGTGGTGCCCGAGCTGTTGCCGCTGAGCAGCACGCGGGAGCCGGACACGTCGTCCACGCTCACGTGCCCGTCGGCGGGGAGGTCCAGCGCGGTGCTCGTCGTGCCGTCCGCCGGGAGCACGTGCACCTCGTCGCGGCCGTTCGTGCGCGCGGCGACCACGCGTCCGTCCGCCAGCGGCTGGAACCACCGGTTGCCCAGCACCCACAGGCCGTAGCCGGTGTCGGCGTCGGTCCCGGTCAGGGCGATCGGTGCGGCTGCGGGTGTCACGCCGTCGACGTGAAGGCGCTGCACCTGCCAGCGCCCGGACGCGTCGTCGGCGTACACGAGCGCGGTGTCGTCGAGCCACTCCGGCTGCAGGGCGGCGGACGACGCGATGCGCACGATCTCGCCGTCGGCGAGCGACGCGATCGCGAGCTGCGCCTCGTCCCACGGCATCGTCCGCTCGTGCCACTCGACCCAGGCCACCCGCGTGCCGTCGGGCGACAGCGCCGGGTGCGCGAAGAAGCCCGTGCCCTCCGCGATCACCCGGAGCGCGCCGTCGTCCTCGGCCGCGGATCCGTCCACCGGGATCTCGACGATGCCGCGCCGGTGCGGGTCCGGACGGAGGTCTTCGCGCACGGCCAGCAGTCGTCCGCTCTGCAGTCGGAGTCCGCCGTACGACGCACCGGCGGGCGTGAGCGGCTCGGGCTCGCCCCCGGGGACGAGGCGATGCACGCGCTGATCCGCGCCCGAGACGAAGAACAGCGCACCGTCGCCGGCCGTCCACGCCCCGCCGCCGTACTCGTGCACGCGCGACCGCGCACTCCACGGAGCCGGCAGGATCTCGGCGCCGGAGGAGCTGCGTACGGTCACGCGTCCGGCTTCGGCCGGCACGGACTCGCCCCACCAGATCTCCGACCCGGCGAACCGGGCGCCGTCGATGCGCGGTGCGGAGGTCGCGACAGACGCGGCGGTGAAGGGGGAGGGCCAGGAACCGAAGGGCAGCGACGACATGCCTCGAGCCTAGGCGGACCGACACACGGCGTCACACACGTGCGGCCCCGCGCGGGGCTGTTCTAGGTTGCTGGAAACGCCCGGTTCGTCCAGGGCGTGGAGCGACAGCCGAGCCCGGCACCCGCCCGCGAACGACACGCCTCCCGTGCCGTCCGCGCGCCCCGGCCCCCTGTCCCCAGGAGTGAAGATGTCCACCGAGATCGACACCACCGGCACCGCCCGCGTGCCGTTCTCCTTCGAGCTCTACCCTCCGCGCAACGCGTCGAGCGAGGAGGCGCTGCACGAGACCGTCCTGCGCCTGGCCGCAGCCGGTCCGGAGTTCCTGTCGGTGACCTACGGTGCCGGCGGCTCCACCGGGGGGCGCTCGCTCGATGTGCTGCGCTTCATCCGCACCCACACCGACGTCGAGCCCCTCGCTCATCTCACGTGCGTCGGCAACACCTACGTCGGGGCGACCGCGCTCATCCGCGAGTTCCTCGACGCGGGGATCCTCAGCTTCCTCGCCCTGCGGGGCGACCCGCCCGCCGGGCAGACCGAGGACTTCCTCGGCGACCTGGAGAGCGCGGCCCAGCTCGTCCAGCTGATCGACCGCGTGCAGGCCGAGCGTGCGCCGTACGAGGAGTCGCCGGTTCCCGGGATCCCCGGTGCCGCCCGGGTCGCGCCGCGGCGGAGGGTGAACATCGCGGTGGCCGCGTTCCCGAAGGGCCACCCGCGGGCGACCCACCGCACGCAGGATGTGGAGGCCCTGCTCGCGAAGCAGGCCGCCGGTGCGACGTTCGCGATCACACAGCTGTTCTTCCACGCCGACGACTACCTGGCCTTCGTGGAGCGTGCCCGCGCGGCCGGGGTGACCATCCCGATCCTGCCCGGCATCATGCCCATCACCTCGCCCGCTCGGCTCTCCCGCGTGCTGGAGCTCACGGGAGAGGAGCTGCCCGGAGAGCTCTCCATCGCCCTCGACGTGGAGCCGACCGCCGAGGGCCGCCGCGAGATCGGCATCGCCTGGGCCGCGCGCCTGGCCGCGCAGGTCGTGGCCGGCGGCGCCCCCGGCGTGCACCTCTACGCCTTCAACCAGCACGAGACCGTCCTCACCGTCCTCGCCGAAGCCGGCATCCTCCCGGCTCTGCGCCGTTAGACCCCCGCCGAAAGGAAACACCATGACCGCATTCCCCGAGGGAACCATCCTCGGCTACCCCCGCATCGGCCGTCGCCGCGAGCTCAAGAAGGCCGTCGAGGCGTTCTGGGCGGGCCGCATCGACGAGCAGGAGCTGGAGCGCACGGCCGCCGAGCTGCGCGCCGCCACCCGAGAGCGGCTCGCCGCGCTCGGCCTCGGCCGGGACGACTCCGCGATCCCGGAGTCCTTCTCGTTCTACGACCAGGTGCTCGACGCCGCGGTGACCGTGGGCGCGATCCCCTCGCGCTTCGAGCACCTGCGCGCCGCCGACGGCACGGTCGGCCTCCCGGCGTACTTCACGATCGCGCGGGGCGAGGGGGAGCGCGCGCCGCTGGAGATGACGAAGTGGTTCGACTCGAACTACCACTACCTCGTGCCGGAGATCGGTCCGGAGACGGTGTTCTCGCTGTCCAGCGACCGGCTCGTGCGCGAGGTCGCAGAGGCCGCTGCCGCAGGCTTCACGACCCGCCCGGTCGTGGTCGGCCCGGTCACCCTGCTGGCGCTCGCGAAGGCCTCGGACGACGCCCCCGAGGGCTTCGAGCCGCTGTCGCGCCTGGACGACGTGCTCCCCGTGTACCGGGAGTTGCTCGCCCGCCTCCGGGCCGCGGGAGCGACCTGGGTGCAGCTCGACGAGCCGGCGCTCGTGAGCGAGTCGCTCCCCGCCGACACCGCCGCCCTGGCGACCGCGGCCGAACGTGCACTCGCCGTGCTCGGGGGAGCGGAGGACCGTCCGTCGATCCTCGTCGCCGCCCCGTACGCGGCGCTCGACGCCGTGTTCCCGGTCCTCGCGGCCGCGCCCGTCGAGGCGATCGCGGTCGACCTGGTCCGTGGCGCTGTGCCGTCCGCGGCGGAGGGTCTCGCGGACAAGACGCTCGTCGGCGGCGTGATCGACGGGCACAACATCTGGCGGGGCGACCTGGCCGCGGCGTTCGCCACGCTCGAGCGTCTGCGCGACCTGGGGGCCGCGGCCGTGTCGGCCTCCACCTCGACCTCGCTGCTGCACGTGCCGCACGACGTCGCCGACGAGACCTCGCTCGACCCCCGCCTGGTGTCGTGGCTGGCGTTCGCCGATCAGAAGGTGCAGCAGGTCGGCGTGCTGGCCCGCGGGCTGTCGCACGGCCCCGAGGCGATCGCCGCCGAGCTCGACGAGGCCTCGGCGGCCCTGCGCGACCGGCTGGATGCGCCCGGCGTGCGCGACGGCGCGGTGCGCAAGCGGGCGCTGGTCGACGCCGACTTCTCTCGGGTGTCCTACGAGGAGCGGGAGAGTGCGCAGGAGGCCCTCGGCCTCCCGGTCCTGCCCCTGACGACGATCGGGTCGTTCCCGCAGACCGCCGACATCCGTCGCGCACGGGCGCGGTTCACGCGCGGTGAGATCCCCCGCGACGACTACGACGACTTCCTGCGCCGGGAGATCGCCGCGGTCGTGTCGCTGCAGGAGGATCTCGGGCTCGACGTGCTGGTGCACGGGGAGCCGGAGCGCAACGACATGGTGCAGTACTTCGCCGAGAACCTCGACGGCTTCGCGGTCACGGAGCACGGGTGGGTGCAGTCGTACGGCTCCCGCGCCACACGACCGTCGATCCTGTGGGGCGACGTCTCCCGGCCGGCACCGATCACGGTCGACTGGTCCGGATACGCGCAGTCGCTCACCGCGAAGCACCTCAAGGGCATGCTCACGGGGCCGGTGACGATCCTCGCGTGGTCGTTCGTGCGCGACGACCAGCCGCTGGGGGAGACCGCGAACCAGGTCGCCCTGGCGCTGCGCGAGGAGATCGCCGACCTCGAGGCGGCGGGCATCGCCGTGATCCAGGTCGACGAGCCGGCCCTGCGCGAGCTGCTGCCGCTGAAGAAGGCCGATCAGCCGTCCTACCTGGACTGGTCGGTGGCGTCGTTCCGTCTGGCGACCGGTGGGGCAGCACCGGGCACGCAGGTGCACACGCACCTCTGCTACTCGGAGTTCGGTGTCGTGATCGACGCGATCCGCGCGCTGGACGCCGACGTCACGTCCATCGAGGCCGCCCGCAGCCGGATGGAGGTCGTCGCGGACATCGCCGAGGCCGGGTTCGACCACGGCATCGGCCCCGGCGTCTACGACATCCACTCCCCGCGGGTTCCCGCGGTGGAGGAGGTGGAGTCCCTGCTGCGTCGCGCCGTGGAGGAGATCCCCACGCGGCAGCTCTGGGTCAACCCGGACTGCGGCCTCAAGACCCGCGGCTACGAGGAGACCACCGCGTCGCTGCGGAACATCGTCGAGGCCACGCGCCGCGTGCGCGCCGAGGTGGGCGCCTCGGTCTGATCACGTGACGAAGGCCCTCTCCGAGCGATCGGGGAGGGCCTTCGTCGTGTCCGGGTCAGACGGCTCGCAGCACCGCGACGACCTTGCCGAGCACCACGGCCTCGTCGCCGAGGATGGGCTCGAAGGCGGTGTTCCGCGGCAGCAGCCACGTGTGTCCATCGCGGCGACGGAGCACCTTGACGGTGGCCTCGCCATCGAGCATCGCCGCGACGATCTCGCCGTTCTCGGCGTCGTGCTGCGAGCGGACGACGACCCAGTCGCCGTCGCAGATGGCGGCGTCGATCATCGACTCGCCGGAGACCTTGAGCATGAACAGGTCGCCCTTGCCGACGAGCTGCCGGGGGAGCGGGAAGATCTCCTCGACCTGCTGGTCCGCGGTGATGGGCACGCCGGCGGCGATGCGGCCGACGAGGGGCACGAGCGCGGCGTCGCCGACGGGAGTCGTGACATCGGCCGGGTTCTCGGCGCCGGAGCCGGTGCCGGGCAGGTCGATCAGCACCTCCATGGCCCGCGTCTTGCCCGGGTCTCGACGCAGGTAGCCGCTCAGCTCCAGCTGGCCGAGCTGGTGCGTGACGCTGGAGAGCGACTTGAGCCCGACGGCGTCGCCGATCTCGCGCATGCTCGGCGGGTAGCCGTTCTGGGCGATGGCGGCCTGGATGACCTCCAGGATCGCCATCTGCTTGGGGCTGAGGCTCTTGCGACGGCGGGTCCGCGGCGCCTCCGACTCCGGGGCTGTGGTCTCGCTCATGATGCTCCTTCAGTGCGTGAGATCCGACGTCGCTCTTCGAATGTCGGTGGCCCGTGGTGGGGTGTCCTTGTCGAAACCGTATCCGAGAATCGCGCCGATCTGGAAGATCTGTTCGAGCGTGTCGGACGATTCGTGGACAGGGTTTCGAAGACAGCTTGACAGATGTTCGAACTCGAAGATATCTTCGGAACGTAGCTTCGCATTCACGGCTCCCGGCCGAGTCGCGGATGCGAACGCTACGCCAACCTCCCCGGGCCCTCGCGGCGCCGGGACAGTGAAGGAGCAGACATGAGCACCATCAGCCTCAGCACCGCGACCGCGATCTCCGCCACGGCCCGTCCGGCCACGCGGCTCCGGCTCACGGCTCGCGGTCGCGGTGTGCTGCTCGCGGTCGCGTCCGTCCCGCTCGCCGTCGGCATCGCCTTCGCGGCGATCAGCGGCGGCAGCGCCATCGCCTCCGGTGCCGACAAGCCCGTGGCCGCCGTCGAGACCATCACGGTCATGCCCGGTGACACCCTCTGGTCGATCGCCGGCTCGATCGCTCCCGAGGCCGACCCGCGCGACGTGATCGGCGACATCAGCCGCATGAACCTGCTCCGCGGCGGAGAGATCCAGATCGGTCAGGAGCTCGCGATCCCGGCGCAGTACGCGGAGTGACGCATGGCCGTCGGTGCCGCCTCGTCCTCTTAACATGGATAGGGTGACCCTCTCCCTCAACGATCTCCCGCTGCGCGACGATCTGCGCGGACTCACTCCGTACGGCGCACCGCAGGCACCGCTCCCGATCGCCCTCAACGTCAACGAGAACACGCATCCCGTTCCCGACGAGGTCGCCAGCGACATCCTCGACGACATCGCCGTGGCGATCCGCGACGTCAACCGCTATCCCGACCGGGAGTTCACCACGCTGCGGGAGGCGTTCGCGGACTACCTCGGTCACGGGCTCACGGCCGAGCAGATCTGGGCGGGCAACGGCTCGAACGAGGTGCTGCAGCACATCCTGCAGGCGTTCGGCGGACCGGGGCGGACGGCGTTCGGCTTCGCTCCGACCTACTCGATGTATCCGCTGATCGCGCAGGGCACGGGTGCGTCATGGGTCGCCGGCACCCGGCACCCCGACTACTCGATCACCCCGGAGGAAGCCGCGGCACAGGTGCGCGCCACCGACCCCGACGTGGTGATCCTGTGCTCGCCCAACAACCCCACCGGTACGCCGCTCGGGCTCGACGTCGTCGCGGCGGTCTACGAGGCCGCGCGCGGCGTGGTGATCGTCGACGAGGCGTATCAGGAGTTCGCACCGCATGACGCGCCGTCCGCGCTCACGCTCCTCGACGGCCGTCCGCGGCTCGCTGTGTCGCGCACCATGAGCAAGGCCTTCGCGTTCGCCGGAGCGCGCGTCGGCTACCTGGCCGCAGACCCCGCGTTCATCGACGCGCTCCGCCTCGTGCGGCTGCCGTATCATCTGAGCGCGCTCACGCAGGCCGCGGCGGTGGCGGCGCTGCGCAACGCCGACGTGATGCTCGGCATGGTCGAGGAGATCGTCGAGCAGCGCGATCGCATCACAGCGACGCTGGAGGCACTGGGGTACACGCCGCACGAGTCCTGGTCGAACTTCGTGCTGTTCGGTGGCGTGGCCGACCCGCAGGCCACGTGGCGGCAGTTGTACGACCGCGGTGTGCTCGTTCGCGACGTCGGCATCCCCGGCCACCTCCGCGTCAGCGCGGGCACCGAGGCCGAGACGACCGCGTTCCTGGACGCCCTGGCCTCGATAGGATCGGCATCATGACCACCCCCGCGAACCCCGCCCGCACCGCGCGTCGTGTGCGCAGCACGTCGGAGTCGACCGTCGAGCTGGAGCTGAACCTCGACGGCACCGGGGTGAGCCGCATCGACACCTCCGTGCCGTTCTTCGACCACATGCTGACGGCGTTCGCGAAGCACTCGCTGACCGATCTCACCGTCCGCGCCTCCGGTGACACGCACATCGACGCGCACCACACGGTGGAAGACGTCTCGATCGTGCTGGGTCAGGCCATCCTGGAGGCGCTGGGTGACAAGGCGGGCATCTCCCGCTACGGCGATGCGCTCGTGCCGCTCGACGAGGCGCTGGCGCAGGCCGTCGTCGACATCTCCGGTCGTCCGTACCTCGTGCACGAGGGCGAGCCCGTCGGTTTCGAGCAGCACCTCATCGGCGGGCACTTCACGGGCTCGCTCGTGCGTCACTCCTTCGAGGCCATCGCGTTCAACGCCGCGCTGACGGTACACGTGCGCGTGCTCGGCGGCCGTGACCCGCACCACATCGCCGAGGCGGAGTACAAGGCGTTCGCGCGCGCGTTCCGTCAGGCGAAGGCGCTCGACCCGCTCGTCGACGGCATCCCGTCCACCAAGGGGGCCCTGTGAGCGCGGCACCCCGCGTCGCGGTCTTCGACTACGAGTCCGGCAACGTGCACTCCGCGGTCAAGGCGCTCGTGGCCGCGGGTGCCGACGCGGTGCTCACGCGCGACCGCAGTGAGGCGCTCGAGGCCGACGGCTTCGTCGTGCCGGGGGTCGGGGCGTTCCAGGCCGTGCGTGATGCGCTGCACGCGCACGGGGGCGACGAGATCATCGGGCGGCGTCTCGCGGGCGGTCGCCCCGTGCTGGGCATCTGCGTCGGCATGCAGGTGCTGTTCGAGCACGGGGTCGAGCGCGGCCACGACACCGCGGGCCTGGGGGAGTGGCCGGGCGCGGTCACCGAGCTCAACGCTCCCGTGCTGCCGCACATGGGCTGGAACACGGTCGACCCCGGCGAGGACACTGTGCTGTTCCGCGGCATCGAGGAGGAGCGGTTCTACTTCGTGCACTCCTACGCGGCGCAGTCGTGGGAGCTCGACGTGATCCCGCCGTTCCCCCAGCCGGTGCTGACCTGGGCCACCTACGGCGATCCCTTCCTGGCGGCCGTGGAGAACGGACCGCTGTCGGCGACGCAGTTCCACCCGGAGAAGTCGGGCGAGGCGGGCATCCAGCTGCTGCGCAACTGGGTCACCAGCCTCTGAGCCCGTGAGCCGGGGGCTGTCGCACGCGGCCGGTCCGGCCGTTCGGCGTCAGAGCCCTCTGGCGACGGCGGCCGCCGCCGACAGCCACGCTCGCTGCGTCCGTCCGGCGAGGGCGGTGTAGCGCAGCGGGCCGTCGACCATCTCCCGGTCGAACGGGATCGCATGCACCTCTCGGCAGAGCGAGCGGTACCCGTCGGACACCGCGCCGATCTCGGTCGGTGTCGCGTGGGGATCGGCCTGCGAGACGATCACGACCGCCTGCTCGACGAGGTGAGCCGAGCGCTCGTCGCGTTCGGCGAGGGCTTCGAGCAGGAGGGCCCCGGCCTCGGCGTGGTCTCCGCGGGAGGTGGTCGCGACCACGAGCTGATCCGTGTGGTCGATCATCCGGCGCCACAGCGGGTCAGTCTCATCGTTGCCCGAGTCGACGAAGATGAGTCGGTAGAACCGGGAGGCCACCGTGTGCAGCACGTCGACCTCGGCCGGGCCCAGGCGATCGTCGTGTGCCAGGCGTGGCGGCTGCGAGCGGAGGACGTCGAAACGGTCGCGCGGCTGGTGATGAACGTAGTCCGCCAGGTCAGCGGCTTGGGCGCCCGGGCTGATCAGGCGGCTGCTGTCGGAGAGCATCTCCCGCAGGGTGTTGCGGTGTGATGCCGATTCCGTGCGCCAACCGAGGGTCCCGCGCGTCTGGTGGTTGTCCCAGGCGAGCACGCCCGCACCCCCGAACCGGGCGAACACCGCGGCGAGAAGCGCTGTGGTGGGTGTCTTCCCCGCGCCGCCCTTGCTGTTCACGATCGCGATCGTGCGCGGCCCGGACCACTGGCGACTCACAGCGGCCTCGTCGCGGCGGAACGCCTCCTCGACGGAGCCGGGACCGAAGTCCATGCCGATGCGGTTGAGGGCGCCGCGGAACCCCATCCGGGCGGGCTCGGCCGGAAGCTCCTCGGTGAGGAAGGACGGGCGGGTCGTGGTCTCGCGCTGCGGCGAGCGACGGCGGCTTCGCCCGGACGATGCGGCGTGCGCAGATGCGTTCTGCGCGGACGCGTCGGCGGATCCGGCGGCGCGGGACTCGGCGGGTTCGGGGGACCGGGCGGATGCGGATGCGGATGCGAGGGCAGGGGACGCGACGGGTTCGGGGGACTCGGCGGATGCGGATGCGGATGCGGGGGCAGGGGTGATGATCTCTGCCGGAGTGCTGGTGGGGGTGGGCGCCACAGGCGGCATCTGTGCCTGTGTCGGTGTCGGTGCCGGTGTCGCGGTCGGTGTCGGTGTCGCGGTCGCGGTCGGTGTCGGTGTCGGTGTCACCGTCGGTGTCGGTGTCGGTGTCGGTGCCGGTGCCTGTGTCGGTGTCGGTGTCGGTGTCGGTGTCGGTATCGCGTTCGGTGCCGAGGTCGAGGCCGGTGTCGAGGCCGAGGCCGGTACCGGTGCCGAGGTCGGTGTCGGCGTCGCGGCGCGCGTGGGTGCCGCGATCTGTGCGGGTGCGCGGGTGGGGGTGACCGCGGGGGTCGCGGACTGGGACGCGCGCCCCGAAGTGCGTGCGGGCCACGGCGCCGGGGAGGCGGACGACTCGGCGGCCGGGCGGGGAGCGGCCGAGCCGCGGATGGCGGACCGGGGGCGGGGGACGGCGATCTCCTGGTCGGCTCGGACGCGTCGGTACTCGGACGGGGGCCCTGGTTCTCGCGCTGACATCCGTAGCATGTTACCCGACGAAATGTCAGGCATGGACGGTGGCGCCGCTGCGACCGACGGTCGGCGTCATGCATTTGAGTGGGTGCCGACCGCCGCGGTAGCCTCGTGTGTCGCGCCCGCTCGGGCCGCAGAGACACCCGAACCAAGGACCCCATGAACGACTTCGCGCAGTCACCTTCGCTCACGCTCCTCCCCGCGGTGGACGTCGCCGGCGGCAAGGCCGTCCGACTCACCCAGGGCGAGGCCGGCACCGAGACGAGCTACGGCGACCCGCTCGACGCCGCAGGGGAGTGGGTCGCGCAGGGCGCCTCCTGGATCCACCTGGTCGACCTCGACGCGGCGTTCGGCCGCGGCAGCAACGCACCGATCCTGCGCAAGGTCATCAAGCAGTTCCGCGGCGTGAACGTGGAGCTCTCCGGAGGCATCCGCGACGATGCGAGCCTGGAGGCGGCGCTCGAGAGCGGCGCGGCGCGCATCAATCTCGGTACCGCCGCGTTGGAGAACCCGGAGTGGGCGGCCGACGTCATCAGCCGCTTCGGCGAGGCGATCGCGGTCGGCCTCGACGTGCGCGGCACCACTCTCGCCGCCCGCGGCTGGACCAAGGAGGGCGGCGACCTCTGGGAGGTGCTGGAGCGCCTGGAGGATGCCGGCTGCAGCCGCTACGTGGTCACCGACGTCACGAAGGACGGCACGCTCCGCGGCCCGAACCTGGAGCTGCTGCGCGAGGTGACCTCGCGCACGCCGAAGCCGGTCGTGGCCTCCGGCGGGGTCTCCAACCTCGACGACATCGCGGCGCTGCGCGAGCTGGTGCCGCTGGGCGTCGAGGGTGCCATCGTCGGCAAGGCGCTCTACGCCGGAGCCTTCACCCTGGCCGAGGCGCTGGATGTCGCCGGAGACTGACCCCCACGGCCACGGCCCGGAGGCGCACAACCACGCCGATTCCGCGGGTGTTCCGTGGGAGGGCCGCAGCTTCGAGTCGAACCCGCACGCGGCCGACGACGGCTCCGCCGATCCCGCCCTGCTCGACGCCCTTCAGCGCTTCCGGGCGGGCGAGGGATCGCAGGCGGAGGTCGTCGACGCCTTCCGCGCCGCGCGCGTGCTGATCCCGCTGATCGCGGAGAAGGGCGAAGAGGGGGTCGCGCCGAGCGGGCTCGCGGTCGACAAGACCCAGGAGCTGTCGATCGTCACGGTCGCGGCGCCCGACGGCCGGCGCGTCCAGCCCGTGTTCTCCTCGGTCGAGGCGATGCAGCGGTGGGACGCGACGGCGCGACCGATCCCGGTGGAGGCGGTGCGTGCGGCTCTGGCCGCATCCGCGGAGGACACCGACCTGATCGTGCTCGACCCCACGTCCGACACGGAGTTCGTGATCCGGCGCCCGGCGGTCTGGGCGGTCGCGCAGGGGCACGCGTGGGAGCCGAGCTTCCTGTCGCCCGAGGTGTTCACGGCGCTGCAGGAGAGCGTCGCGCACGAGCTCGCGGTGATCGACGTGGCCGTGGCCGCGGGCGACCCCGACGCCCGCCTGCGCGGGCCCGAGCTGGTCGTGATCCTCGAGCTGGTCGACGGGCTCGAGCGTGAGGTGCTCGACGCCGTGCTCGGTCGTCTGGCTCAGCGCTGGGCGGCCGACGACCGCATCGCCGTGCTCGCGGACTCGCTCACGGTCAAGCTCCGCCGCAGCGCCTGAACCGCGACGGGCGCCGGCTCAGGTGACCGGGCCGGTCCACTTCTCGCCGGGGCCCTTGCCGATCGGGTCGGGGATGGCCGATGCCTCACGGAACGCGAGCTGGAGCGAGCGGAGGCCGTCGCGCAGCGACCGCGCGTGCATGTCGCTGATCTCGGGGGCGCCGGCGGTGATGAGCCCGGCGAGGGCGTTGATGAGCTTGCGGGCCTCGTCGAGGTCGAGCTGTTCGGCCGCGTCGGGCTCGTCGGCCAGGCCGAGCTTGACGGCGGCGGCGCTCATGAGGTGCACGGCCGCGGTCGTGATGACCTCGACGGCGGGGACGTCCGCGATGTCGCGAACCGCGGACGAGGCCGCCTCCTCCTGTCGTGCCCAGCGCTCTTCGCGCTCGCGTGCCGCCTCGTCGGGTGCCTGGTTCGTCACTTCGCCTTGCCTTCTGTTAGACTTTGGCGGGCTCCGGAGCGTCATGCTCTGGAACGAAAGAGGATTCACTTCCCACCCGCGCTTGCCGTTCCAGGCTACCGGGTCTTGCACTCCGCCGGTTCACTCGTCACGAGAGGACCGGTAGACAGGGTGTGGAGCCGGCGTCTGAGTGCCGGCGGGTGGGAGACGAGTTCGATTTCGCCCGGGATGCATCCGCATCACGGTGGCCGAATCACATCGTCTAAGGAGCTCCGCATCAGCGATCCCCGCACCAATGAGCGCATCCGAGTCCCCGAGGTCCGCCTCGTCGGCCCCTCGGGTGAGCAGATCGGCGTTGTCCGCATCGAGGCAGCGCTGCGTCTCGCACAGGAAGCCGATCTCGACCTCGTTGAGGTCGCCCCGAACTCGAAGCCGCCCGTGGTCAAGATCATGGACTACGGCAAGTTCAAGTACGAGGCCGCCCAGAAGGAGAAGGAAGCGCGTCGCAATCAGGCGAACACGATCCTCAAGGAAGTCCGCTTCCGACTGAAGATCGAGGCGCACGACTACACGACGAAGCTCAAGCGCGCCGAGGGCTTCCTCAAGGCCGGCGACAAGGTCAAGGCGATGATCCTCTTCCGCGGTCGCGAGCAGTCGCGCCCGGAGCAGGGTGTGCGTCTGCTGCGCAAGTTCGCGGAAGACGTCGCCGAGTTCGGCACCGTCGAGTCGAACCCGACGATCGACGGCCGCAACATGGTCATGGTGGTCGCGCCGATCAAGAGCAAGTCCGAGGCGAAGCAGGAGCAGAACGCGGTGCGCGACGCGCAGCGTGCGGCGAACAAGCAGGCTGCCCGCGACGCCAAGAGCGACTCGGCCGCCCCGGCCGCACCCGCCGCGGAGTGACATCCGCCCCACGAACTCCCGCAACGCGGGTAGACACCGTCGCCTGAGAAGGCGCCATCACGAAGGAAGAGAAGATGCCGAAGCAGAAGACCCACTCGGGTGCTAAGAAGCGCTTCAAGATCACCGGCAGCGGAAAGCTGAAGAAGCAGCAGGCGAACATGCGCCACAACCTCGAGCACAAGTCGAGCCGTCGCACCCGTCGTCTGAACCAGGACCAGGTGCTGTCGAAGGCTGACACCAAGGTCGCGAACAAGCTTCTCGGTCGCTGACGCGCCGAACGCACGATAGGAACACAGGAAAATGGCAAGAGTCAAGCGGGCAGTCAACGCCCACAAGAAGCGTCGGGTCATCCTCGAGCGCGCCTCCGGCTACCGCGGTCAGCGTTCGCGCCTCTACCGGAAGGCCAAGGAGCAGGTCATCCACTCCCTGGTCTACTCGTACCGGGACCGTCGCAAGCGCAAGGGTGACTTCCGTCGCCTCTGGATCCAGCGCATCAACGCCGCCGCGCGTCAGAACGGCATGACGTACAACCGCTTCATCCAGGGCCTCGGCCTCGCGGGCGTCACGGTCGACCGTCGCATGCTCGCCGACCTCGCGGTCAACGACGCGGCCACGTTCACCACGCTGGTCGAGACGGCGAAGAAGGCTCTGCCCTCCGACGTCAACGCGCCGAAGTCGGCTGCGTAAGCATCTCGCTCCGAACGGGCGTCTTCCTGCGGGAAGGCGCCCGTTCCGCGTTTCCGGGCGTCGTCGTCGCCCTAGACTGAGATCGTGCTGGAGAACCCTCGTTCCCCCCGAGTCCGTGCCGTCGCCAAGCTGACCAAGCGCAGCGCGCGCACCGAGACCGGGCTGTTCCTGCTGGAAGGACCGCAGTCGGTCCGCGAGGCGCTGACCTACCGCCCCGAGGCGATCGTCGAGCTGTTCGCGACACCCGGCGGCTGGGAGCGGCATCAGGACATCCGGGCGAAGGCGGCCGACGCCGACGTGCGGGTCGAATACGTCACCGAGGACGTGCTGCACGCGATGGCCGATACCGTCACCCCGCAGGGACTCGTCGCTGTCGTGCGGCAGACCCCGACCTCGGTGCGCGACATCTTCGACGCGTCGCCCCGGCTGGTCGCGATCTGCGAGGAGGTGCGCGACCCGGGCAACCTGGGCACCATCATCCGCGCCGCGGACGCTGCGGGAGCGGACGCCGTGGTGCTGACGGGACGCACCGTCGATCCTTACAACCCGAAGGTCGTGCGGGCGACGACGGGCTCGCTGTTCCACCTGCCGGTGTCGGTCGGCGCCGAGCTGCCGGACGTCGTCGACCGCGCGCACGCCGCCGGTCTGCGCATCCTCGCGGCAGATGTGAAGGGCGACGACCTGCTGGGGGCCCGCGCGGACGGCGTGCTGGCCGAGCCCACCGCCTGGCTGTTCGGCAACGAGGCGCGCGGCCTGGAGGACGAGGCGCTGGAGCTCGCCGACCGCGTCCTGCGGCTGCCGATCTTCGGTCGTGCGGAGTCGCTCAACCTCGCCACGGCAGCGAGCGTGTGCCTGTACGAGAGCGCGTTCGCGCAGCGCGCGGCGCCGACGGGCTGAGCGGGCGGGAAGAGCGGGGAAGCGGGGGCGATGAGGGTACTGATCGTCGAGGACGACGAGCGGGTCGCGGCGGCACTGGAGGCGTTCCTGGCGCGCTCCGGGTACGCGACGGTGCGGGCGTCCGACGGTGCGCAGGCGCTTACCCTCGTGGACGTCGACACCGAGGTCGTGCTGCTGGACCTCGGGCTGCCCGACGTGGACGGCATCGACCTGTGCCGTCGCATCCGTGGGCGCTCCGACGTGCCGATCGTGATCGTGACCGCCCGCAACCAGGTGGCCGAGCGCATCAAGGGGCTGCGGGCGGGCGCGGACGACTTCGTCGTGAAGCCGTACGACGTGCACGAGCTGCTGGCGCGCATCGAGGCCGTGACGCGACGCTCCCGTCCCCTGCGCACCGAGGCGGACACCCGGGTGCTGTTGCATGACGGGAGCGTGCACATCGACCTGGTGGCGCGCGAGGTGCGGGTCGACGGCGCCGTGGTGGGCCTGACCCGCAAGGAGTTCGACATCGTGGGTGTGCTCGCCCGCTACCCCGGGGTGGCGGTACCGAAGGAGCGGCTGATCCGGGAGGTGTGGAACACGGACTGGCGCGGCTTCGGGCACTCGCTCGAGGTGCACGTGGCGGCGATCCGACGCAAGACCGGCGACCGCGGCTTCATCGAGACGGTGCGCGGTGTCGGCTACCGGCTCGCGGAGTCCTGAGTCGTGCGCCGTCGCCTGATCGTCATGTTCCTGGTGCCGCTGGTCGCGGTCCTGGTGTCGCTCGGGGGAGTGGCGGCGTGGAGCGCGTCGCGCAGTGTCCAGCAGGCGTTCTACACCGAGCAGCTTGGCGACCTCGGCTACTTCGTCACCAGCGCACGACAGGCGCTGCGCTCGGGCAGCCCCGCGGTGGTCGACGCGGAGGTACGGCGCTTCCAGGAGGTGTACGGCATCGAGGTGACCGTGTTCGACCTCGCGGGGGCCGCGTGGGCCGCGGGCGCGCACGGCGACGCGGTGCTGTCGGAGGCGGATGCGGAGCGCGTGCGGCTGGCGCTCTCCGGCCGTCGTGCCGAGCAGCCCGCGCCCGCGCCGCCGTGGGCCGTACCGGATGCGGCGCTCGTGGAGCCGGTGTTCGACGACGGTGACGTGATCGGCGCGGTGCTGGTGGCCGGCGACGTCGACCGTCCTCGCGCCGCGATCCTGCAGCAGACGCTGCTCCTGGGCGCCGTCGTGGTGGTGCTGAGCGGGCTCGGCGTGCTTCTCGTGGCCGGGCTCGCGCGGTGGGTGCTCTCGCCGGTGCGACGGCTGGACGAGGCGATGGTGGCGATCGAGCGCGGCGAGATGGATGCCAGGGTCGCAGAGGACACCGGACCCCCGGAGCTGCGGCGCATGACGCGGGTGTTCAACGGCATGGCCGACGAGATCGAACGGGTGATGACGCGGCAGCAGGAGTTCGCGTTGAACGCCTCGCATGAGCTGCGCAACCCGCTGAACGCGCTGCTGCTGCGGGTCGAGCACCTCGCGACGGGGCTCGGAGCGGAGTGGGACGCCGACGTGGAGGAGACGCGTGAGGAGGGCCGGCGGATGAGCCGCATCCTGGAGACGCTGCTCGGGCTGGCCCGCGGCGGGCGCACGGACTCCACGCTGTCGGCCGTCGACCTGGCGGCCGTGGCGTCGCGGCGGCTGGAGGCCTGGCGCGACGTGGCCGAGCATCGGGGTATGACGCTGCACCGCACCGGCGAGGACTCGGTGATGACGATCACGGACCGCACGATCGTGGAGGCCGCCCTGGACGCGGCGATCGACAACGCCGTCAAGTACTCGCCCGCCGGAGGCACGATCGAGATCGGGGCGCGGCGCCACGCCGACGGGTGCCATCTCACGGTGCGCGACCACGGGGCGGGGCTCAGCCGGGAGGACGCGGAGGCGGCGACGGATCGGTTCTGGCGCAGCGCCGACAGCGGCGACCAGCCGGGCACGGGCCTGGGGCTGGCGATCGCGACGGACCTGCTGACGACGGTCGGCGGAGAGCTGCGGGTGAGCTCGGCCGACGGCGGCGGGCTGCTGGTCGCGCTGGTGCTCCCCGCGGAGGGCGCCGCATGAGCCGGGTGGGGCGCCTGGTCGCCGGACTGCTCGTGACGTGCCTGGCGCTGACGCTCGGGGCGTGTGCGACCCGGTCGGGCGAGTGGGGCGACGAGGAGTACACGATCGCGAGCGGAGGCTCGACGGGTGTGTACTTCGCCTACGGCACCGCGGTGGCCGACGCGGTGTCGAGCGCCAGGACGGTCGACCTGGTGGCGGAGCAGACGGCCGGATCGGTCGACAACCTGCTGCGGGTGAGCGCCGGGGAGGCGCTGCTGGGGTTCGCGCAGGGCGACGCCGCTGCCGACGCGGTGGCCGGGACGGGGGCTTTCACCGAGCCGCAGGACGTGACGGCGGTCGCACGGCTGTACGACGAGTACCTGCAGGTGGTCGTGCGCGGTGACTCCCCGGTGCACGACCTCGCCGATCTCGCCGGGATGACGGTGTCGCTCGGGGCGGAGAACTCGGGGGTCAACGTGATCGCGGGGCGCGTGCTGGACGCGGCGGGGGTGGACGCGGCGTCGATCCGCGACCCCCAGCTCGACCTCGGTGCGTCGATCGCGGCCATGGCGGAGGGCGAGATCGACGGGTTCTTCTGGGTGGGCGGGCTGCCGACCCCGGGGATCGCGCAGCTGGCACGGACCGCGGACGTGCGCCTGCTGCCGATCGAGCAGGAGTGGGTGAACGAGGTCAACGACCGCTACTCGCACGCGTACAGGCCCGCCGACGTGCCGGCGGGGACGTACGGGCTCGCTGCCGCGGTCACCACCCTCGCCGTGCCGAACTACCTGGTCACGGCGGGCTCGACGCCCGCGGGGGTGGTGCGCGATGTGCTGGCGACGCTGTTCGATGCCAGGACGGCTCTCGCGCAACAGGTGCCGGCGGCGGCGCTGCTCGACCGGAGGTCGGCCATCTTCACGGGTCCGGTGCCGTTGCACCCCGGCGCGCAGGAGTACTACCGCGACCTGCGGGGCTGATCCGTGGCGGCCGTCCGGCTGCTCAAGAAATCCTCAAGAAGTCGGACGGCACCCGAGCAGCTCTGCCAGGGTGAGGTCGATCGCACACGATCGGACACCTGCTGCCTGCTGTCGCTGGGAGCGTGGCAGCAGGGCGATCCCATGGCCCGAGGGGGCGGGCCGTGGGGCGACCCTGCACTGCCGCATTGTCGCCGCGATCAGGTGATTACGAACGTGTAAACCTCACCGTGGTGCCTGGAACCGCGCGCAACGCGTGGCTAGTTTGGAGAAATGATGACCTCTGAAACCCCTCTCGTCGTCGTGGAGAACGTCCAGAAGCACTACGGCGAGTTCCAGGCGCTCAGCGACATCGACCTGACCGTGAACACCGGCGAGGTCGTCGTCGTGATCGGCCCGTCCGGGTCGGGCAAGTCGACGCTGTGTCGCACGATCAACCGCCTGGAGACGATCACGAGCGGCTCGATCCGCATCGACGGCAAGGAGCTCCCCGCCGAGGGCAAGGCGCTCGCGCACCTGCGCGCCGACGTCGGCATGGTGTTCCAGTCGTTCAACCTCTTCGCCCACCTCACGATCCTGGAGAACGTGACGCTCGGGCCGATCAAGGTCCGCGGCCTCAAGAAGTCGGAGGCCGAGGCCGAGGCGATGACGCTGCTGAAGCGCGTGGGCGTCGCGCAGCAGGCGAACAAGCTCCCCGCGCAGCTCTCCGGCGGTCAGCAGCAGCGCGTCGCGATCGCGCGGGCCCTGGCGATGCAGCCCAAGGTCATGCTGTTCGACGAGCCCACCAGTGCGCTCGACCCGGAGATGATCAACGAGGTCCTCGACGTCATGGTCGAGCTCGCCCAGGACGGCATGACGATGATCGTCGTCACGCACGAGATGGGCTTCGCGCGCAAGGCCGCCGACCGTGTCGTGTTCATGGCCGACGGCCGGATCGTCGAGGAGGCGAAGCCGGAGGAGTTCTTCACCAACCCGAAGAGCGACCGCGCCAAGGACTTCCTCTCGAAGCTCCTCACCCACTGACCCCACCAGACCCTGCACCCACAGCACACGAAGGAGACGCACATGCGACGCACACGGACACTGGCAGGCATCGGGATCGCGGCGGCGGCGCTGCTCGCCCTGACCGCCTGCAACAGCGGCACCCCGTCCAGCACCGGAGCACCCGAGGACGGCGACGAGGACACCTCGAGCGCCACGCCGTGGACGGTGCTGGAGGACGTCAGCATCGACGGCAGCCCGACCTTCGACCGGATCTCGGAGTCGGGGACCGTCAAGGTCGGCGTCAAGGAGGACCAGCCCGGTCTCGGCTACCTCGACCCCGTGACCGGCGACCGCACCGGCTTCGACGTCGACATCGCGCGCTGGATGGCCGCATCGCTCGGCGTGGACCCGGAGAAGATCGAGTTCCAGGCGATCGCCTCCGCGAACCGCGAGCAGGCCATCGTCAACGGCGACATCGACTACTACGTCGGCACCTACTCGATCACCGACAAGCGCAAGGAGCAGATCTCCTTCGCCGGCCCGTACTTCGTCACCGGTCAGGGCCTCCTCGTCGGCGCCGACAGCGACATCGAGAGCGTGGACGACCTGAGCTCGTCCACCACGGTGTGCTCGGCGACCGGCTCGACCCCGATCCAGAACATCAAGACGAACTACCCCGATGTCCCGACCAAGGAGTACGACACGTACTCCAAGTGCGTCGAGGACCTGAAGAACGGTCAGGTCGACGCGGTCACGACCGACGAGGCCATCCTCATCGGCTACGCCGCGCAGGACCCCGACAACCTGAAGGTCGTCGGCGAGCCCTTCAGCGAGGAGCGCTACGGCATCGGCGTGGCCAAGGGCGACGACGCGCTGGTCGAGTACTTCAACACGCAGCTGACCGACGGTGGCGACATCTGGCAGCAGATCTTCGACAACAACCTCGGTGCCTCCGGTGTGAAGGCGGAGCAGCCCGAGGTCGACCCGGTCGGTTGATCACCGCGGGGCGGGCGGCACGGTCGCCCGCCCCGCTTCCGTCGCCTCATCTGACGTAGAAACGAACCGAAAGGCACAGCAGTGGGAGTGATCTCAGACCACCTCGATCTCTGGGGTGAAGCGCTGTGGGGGACCATCGCGCTGTTCCTCGGCGGTGGCCTCATCGCCGTGGTGCTCGGCCTCATCGTGGGCGCGGCCAGGGTGTCGCCGGTTCCGATCGCGCGCGCCGTCGGCGGCGTGTACGTGAACTGGATCCGCAACACCCCGCTCACGCTGGTGATGTTCTTCTTCGCATTCTGCCTCCCGATCCTGCTGGGGGAGCGGGTCAACGCCCTGCTCCTCGCCGTGATCGCGCTGGGCCTCTATACCGCCACCTATGTCGCGGAGGCCATCCGCGCCGGCATCAACACGGTCCCGGTCGGGCAGGCGGAGGCCGCGCGGGCGATCGGACTGAACTTCGGCCAGGTCATGCGCTACGTCGTGCTCCCGCAGGCGACGCGGTCCGTGGTCCCGCCGCTCATGAGCGTGCTGATCGCCCTCATGAAGAACACCACGGTGGCCGCCGGGTTCTCGGTGGTCAACCTCGGCACCATCCGGGCGGCACTGAGCGAGCGCGGTGAGAACGCGCTGGTCGTGCTGCTGTGGGTCATGGTCATCTTCGTCGTGCTCGTGCTGCTGCTCAGCTGGGTGCAGCGCGTGCTCGAGAACAAGTGGAGGATCGCGCGATGAGTTCCGTCCTGTTCGACGTCCCCGGGCCCCGCGCGGTCGCCCGCAACCGTCTCATCGGCGCCGTCACGGTGCTGGTGGTGCTGGCCGTCCTCGGCTGGGTGGTGTGGCGGTTGTACGCCACCGGCCAGTTCGCCCCCGAGAAGTGGAACATCTTCACCTACTCCGCGGTCTGGGTGCGCTTCGGCGAGGGACTGCTGAGCACCCTGGCCGCCTTCGCGGTCGCGGGGGTCGGCTCCCTCGTGCTCGGTTTCGTCCTCGGCATCGGCCGGCTCTCCGAGCACGCCTGGGTGCGTGAGCCCGTGCGGTGGATCATCGAGATCCTGCGGGCCGTGCCCGTCCTGATCCTGATGATGCTGCTCTACTACGGTCTTCCCGTGCTCGGCGTCAAGATGCCGCCCTACTGGGCCGTGGTCATCGCGCTGATCGTCTACAACGGCTCCGTTCTCGCCGAGGTCCTGCGCGCCGGGATCGAGTCGCTGCCGCGCGGACAGCAGGAGGCCGGTTACGCGATCGGTCTGCGCAAGACGGGGGTCATGTCGCTCATCCTGCTCCCGCAGGCCGTGCGGGCCATGATGCCCGTGATCATCGCGCAGCTCGTGGTGGCGCTGAAGGACACCGCGCTCGGCTTCATCATCACGTATCAGGAGCTGCTGTACGTCATCAACCAGATCGGCAACCAGGCGCCCTACGGCTCGCCGCTGATCCCGGCGGCGATCGTCGGCGGCTCGATGTACGTCGCGGTCTGTCTCCTGCTCTCCTACATCGCCTACCGGCTGCAGCGTCGGGCGAAGCGCTCGCCGAAGGCGGGACCGGCCGAGCCCGATCCGCGGCAGCACGGCGGCGAGACCAACACCTCGCTCATCGTGCTCCAGAAGGGTGCGGGGAAGTTCGACGCCGACAACGCCGGAGGTCCGGGTCTCTGAGTCGCGACCGGCGCGGGACGCGCGTCCCGCGCCGGTAGACTCGACTCCCGTGTCAGAGTCTCCGGAAATCACCCCCGACGCGGTCGAAGCCGCCGTCGCCGACGCCCTCGCGGCGATCGATGCGGCCGCCGACACCGCCGAGCTGAAAGCCGCCCGAGCCGCGCACGTCGCCGAGGGATCGCCGCTCGCGGTCCTGAACGCCTCGATGCGCCAGGTCGCCCCCGAGAACAAGGCCGCGTTCGGCAAGCTCGTCGGCCAGGGGCGGGGGCGCGTGACCCAGGCGCTCGCGGCGAAGGAGGCCGAGCTGGCCGCCGCCGAGGTCGCCGCACGGCTCGAGGCCGAGCGGGTCGACATCACCGCCGTCCCCTCGCGCACGCGCGTCGGTGCCCGCCACCCGCTCACGCTGCTCCAGGACCAGGTCGAGGACATCTTCGTCGGCATGGGATGGGAGATCGCGGAGGGACCGGAGCTCGAGCACGAGTGGTTCAACTTCGATGCGCTGAACTTCGACGTCGACCACCCCGCCCGCCAGGAGCAGGACACGTTCTACGTCGACCCGACCTCGCGTCACCTGGTGATGCGCACGCACACCAGCCCGGTGCAGGTGCGCTCGATGCTCGACCGCGAGGTGCCCATCTACGTGCTGTGCCCCGGGCGGGTGTACCGCACCGACGAGTTCGACGCCACGCACCTGCCGGTGTTCACGCAGTTCGAGGGGCTCGTGATCGACAAGGGCATCACGATGGCGCACCTGAAGGGCACGCTCGACCACTTCGCGCGTCAGCTCTTCGGGCCGGAGGCGAAGATGCGCTTCCGCACCAACTACTTCCCCTTCACCGAGCCGTCCGCCGAGCTCGACCTGTGGCACCCGACCTTCAAGGGCGGCGCGCGCTGGATCGAGTGGGGCGGCTGCGGCATGGTCAACCCGAACGTGCTGCGCGCGGCCGGGATCGATCCAGAGGTCTACAGCGGCTTCGCGTTCGGCATGGGCATCGAGCGGGGACTCATGTTCCGCAGCGATGTGCAGGACATGCGCGACATGGCCGAGGGCGATGTCCGTTTCAGCGAGCAGTACGGGATGGTGGTGTGATGCGCGTCCCGCTTTCGTGGCTGCGTGAGTATGTCGATCTGGCCCCCGAGACCACGCCCGAGGATGTCCTCGCGGCGCTGGTGACGGTCGGCTTCGAAGAGGAGGACGTGCACCGCTTCGCCATCACGGGTCCCGTGGTGGTCGGCCAGGTCGTGTCGCTCGAACCGGAGCCCCAGTCCAATGGCAAGACCATCAACTGGTGCCAGGTGGACGTCGGGGAGGAGCGCGGCGGCGTCCGCGGGATCGTCTGCGGGGCGCACAACTTCGTCGCCGGGGACAAGGTCGTCGTGACCCTTCCCGGTGCGGTGCTGCCCGGCCCGTTCCCGATCGCCGCGCGCAAGACCTACGGGCACGTGTCAGACGGGATGATCGCCTCCGCGCGCGAGCTCGGCCTCGGCGACGAGCACAACGGCATCGTCGTGCTGTCCGACCTCGGCATCGATGCCCCGGTGGGCACCGACGCCATCGCGCTGCTCGGCCTCGACGACGTCGCGGTGGAGATCAACGTGACGCCCGATCGCGGCTACGCCTTCTCGGTCCGCGGTGTCGCCCGCGAGTACGCCCACGCCACGGGCGCGACCTTCCGCGACCCCGCGGAGCGCGACTTCGCCGAGCTGCAGCCCGGCTCCGGTCACACGACCGTCGTCGACGACCGGGCCCCGGTGCGCGGCAACGTCGGTGCAAGCGAGTTCGTCACGCGCGTCGTGCGGGACGTGGACCCGTCGCGCCCGACGCCGCCGTGGATGATCGCCCGGCTGAGCCTCGCCGGCATGCGGTCGCTGGGCGTGCTGATCGACATCACGAACTATGTGATGCTCGAGCTCGGGCAGCCGCTGCACGGCTACGACCTGGACAAGCTCGCGGGCGGCATCACGGTCCGTCGCGCGACGCCGGGCGAGAAGATGACCACGCTCGACGGCGTGGAGCGTGCGCTGCACGAGGAGGACCTGCTCATCACGGACGAGTCCGGACCCATCGGCCTCGCCGGTGTCATGGGCGGCGGCACGACCGAGATGAGCGACACCACGCGCAACGTGCTGATCGAGGCGGCGACGTTCGACCCCACGACCATCGCCAGGACGGCCCGTCGCCACAAGCTGCCCAGTGAGGCGTCCAAGCGCTTCGAGCGGGGCGTCGACCCGCTGATCCCCTTCGTGGCGGCGCGTCGGGCGGCCGACCTCATGGTCGATCTCGCCGGCGGAACGCTCACCGACGAGGGCGGCGCGCTGTTCGCCGAGGTGTTCGTGGAGGACATCGCGCTGCCGGCCGGCTTCGTGCAGGGGCTCATCGGCGTGGACTACACCGACGACGAGATCACGGGCGCCCTCACGACGATCGGCGCCGAGGTGACGGAGGCGGAAGCCGGCTGGACCGTGATCCCGCCCACCTGGCGACCCGACCTCACCGACAAGTGGACGCTCGCGGAGGAGGTCGCCCGCATCCACGGGCTCGACCGCATCCCCGCGGTCTTGCCGACGCCGCCGTCCGGTCGCGGCCTCACCGCCCACCAGCAGGGTCGTCGCCGCGTGGCGAACGCGCTCGCGGCGGCGGGCTTCGTCGAGACGCCGGCCTTCCCGTTCACGACCGAGGCGCAGAACGACCTGCACGGTTCCGCGTCGGGAGAGCACCTGCCGAGCATCCGCCTGGCGAACCCGCTCGACGGGCAGGCCCCGTACCTGCGCCGCTCGCTGATCCCGGGGCTGCTGCAGACCGCGCACCGCAACATCGCCCGCGGCATGACCGACCTGGCCCTCTTCGAGACGGGCCTCGTGTTCCTGCCGGAGCCGGGCGTCGAGTACGGAACCGACGAGGTGCCGCCGCTCGGCGTGCGCCCCTCCGACGAGACGCTCGCCGCGCTCGACGCGTCCATCCCGCCCCAGGAGCGCCACATCGCGGTGCTCCTCACCGGCAACGTGTCGCCGCGTCAGCCGGGTCGTCCCGCCGAGGCGTCGGGGCTGGTCGAGGCGCTCGACGCCGTGCGCGTGATCGCTGCCGCCGCGGGCATCGACATCGACGTGCGACAGGCGCAGCGCGCCGCGCTGCATCCCGGCCGCACCGGGGCGCTCGTCGCGGCCGGCGAGGAGGTCGGCTACGTCGGGGAGCTGCACCCCTCGGTGGCGGAGGACGCCGACCTGCCCGGTCGCGCCACCGTGCTCGAGCTCGACCTCGACCGCATCCTCACCCTCGCGGGGACGCGGATCGTGGCGGCCTCGCTGTCGACGTTCCCCGCGGCCACGCAGGACGTGTCGCTGACCGTGGCCGCCGATGTGCCGGCGGGCGAGGTGCGGGCGGCGCTCGCCGAGGGGGCGGGCGCGCTGCTGGAGTCGGTGCGACTGGTCGACGACTACCGCGGTGAGGGCGTGTCCGAGGGAGCCAAGAGCCTGACGTTCGCGCTGCGTTTCCGCGCCGACGACCGGACGCTCACCGCTGCGGAGGCGACCGACGCCAAGCTGGCGGGTGTCGCGGTCGCGGCGGAGCGATTCGGCGCCGCACTGCGCGACTGATCGACCCCGTCGCGAAGGCCTTCCGCTCTGCCCTGAGCGGAAGGCCTTCCGCGTTTCCCCGGATGCTGCTGGCATGGGCACATGACGGATGTGCTGATCCTGGGCGGGACGGGCTGGCTCTCGGGGCGGATCGCCCACGGCTGGCTGGAGGCGGGCGCGGACGTGACCTGCCTCGCGCGCGGGGGGCGTGCCGCTCCCGACGGGGCGGCGCTGATCGTCGCCGACCGGGACGCACCGGACGCCTATGCGGAGGTCGCCCGCCGCGAGTGGGATCACGTCGTGGACGTCTCCTCACGGGCGGCACACGTCGCGGAGGCCGTCGCGGCCCTCGGCGATCGTGCGGCGCAGTGGACGTACGTGTCGTCGATGTCGGTGTACGCCGATGACATGACCGCGGGCGCCGACGAGTCCGCGCCGCGTCACGCGCCCGCGCGCGACGGCCAGGGGGAGGACGACTACGCGGCCCAGAAGGTCGCGGCGGAAGACGCCGTCGCGGCCCTCGGCGCACGCGCGCTCGTCGCGCGTCCCGGGCTGATCGTGGGCGACGGAGACCCCAGCGATCGCTTCGGCTACTGGGCCGCCGCCTTTCTCCGCGCGGCCGACGGTCCGGTGCTCCTGCCGCCCCTCGACGGGAAGACCGCGCAGGTGATCGATGTGGACGATCTGGCGGCGTTCCTCGTGACGGCGTCTCCCGGTTCTCCCGTGAATGCGATCGGCGACGCGCGTCCGCTCGGGGAGGTGCTGGACGCCGTGCGTCGTGCCGCGGGTCACGAGGGGGCGACGGTGATCGCCGACGCGGATCGGCTGGTGGCCCAGGGCGTGGAGTACTGGATGGGCCCGCATTCGCTCCCGCTCTGGTTGCCCGAGGAGATGACCGGATTCATGACGCGGTCGAACGCCGCCTATCGGGCGCGCGGCGGGGCGCTGCGTCCGCTGGCCGACACGATCGCGCGCGTGATCGACGACGAGCGCGCACGCGGCGTCGACCGGGAGCGGAGGGCGGGGCTGACCCGCGCCGAGGAGCTGCGGATCCTCGCGGCCGTCACGGAGGGACCCGCCGGAGCTCGCTAGACTGCGAGGCAGTGACACGGGGTGCCGCATCCGCGGCTGAGATCACACCCGTCGAACCTGATCTAGTTCGTACTAGCGAAGGGATGTCGCGATGAGCGATCTTCTGCGTCCTGTTTCCACCCCCGACCTCGCCGCCTCGGCGGGAAGACTGCGGGAGGCGCTGCGGCAGTCGCCTCCGTTGACGCACTGCGTCACCAACGCGGTCGTCACGGGCTTCACCGCCAACGTGCTGCTCGCCCTGGGCGCCGCGCCCGCGATGGTCGACATCGTCGGCGAGGCCGAGATGTTCGCCGGTGTGGCCTCCGGTCTGCTGATCAACCTGGGCACGCCGACGCCCGAGCAGCGCGCCGCGAGCGTGGAGGCCGTGACGGGAGCCGCGGCGTCCGGCACCCCGTGGGTGCTCGACCCGGTCGCGATCGGCGTGCTGCCGGTGCGCACGACCCTCGCGCATGAGCTCGCGGCGCGGCGTCCGACCGCGATCCGCGGCAATGCGTCCGAGATCCTCGCCCTGGCAGGCCACACGGCCGGCGGTCGCGGCGTCGACGCGACCGACGGCACCGAAGCCGCTGCCGGGGCGGCGCAGGAGCTCGCCCGCACCACGGGAGCCGTGGTGGCCGTGTCCGGGCCCGTCGACCTGATCACCGACGGCGATCGCGTCGTGCGCATCGCCAACGGCCACGAACTGCTCACGCGCGTGACGGGTGGCGGCTGTGCTCTGGGCGCCGTGATGGCGGCCTTCCTCGGAACCGCTCGGCAGACGGGAGACGATGCGCTCACGGCGGTCGCCGCGGCGACCCTCGTCTACACCGTGGCGGCCGAGCACGCCGCCCCGGTCGCCGCAGGGCCCGGCACTTTCGCTGTCGCGCTGCTGGACGCGCTCGACGCCGTGACCGCGGATGACGTCGCCGCGGGCGCCCGCGTGTCGGAGGAGACCCGATGAGTGCCGACTTCTCGCTGTATCTCGTCACCGATCCCGGGCTGTGCGGGAAGCGCGGTGTGGTCGAGACCGTGCGCCGCGCGGTCGACGGCGGCGCACGCATCGTGCAGCTGCGCGACAAGAACGCCGCGCACGAGGAGACCGTCGAGCAGCTCATCGCGCTCTCCGCCGTGATCGACGGGCGGGCGCTGCTGGTGGTCAACGATCGTCTGGACGCCGCTGTCGAGGCGCGGGCGCGCGGCGCGCGGGTCGACGGCGTGCATCTCGGCCAGGCCGATGCGTCGGTGCGGCGTGCGCGAGAGCTGCTCGGTCCGGACGCGCTCATCGGACTCACCGCGAACACCCGTGAACACCTCGATGCCGTGCGCGCACTGCCGCAGGGCACCATCGATTACCTCGGTGTCGGGGTGATCCGCCCCACGAGCACCAAACCGGACCACCCGGAGCCGCTCGGCGTCGAGGGGTTCGCGGCCTTCGCGGCCGAGAGCCCGCTCCCGTGCGTCGCGATCGGCGGGGTCGGCATCGATGACACCGAGGCGCTCCAGGCCGCAGGCGCGGCGGGGCTCGCCGTGGTCTCCGCGCTCTGCGCCGCCGCGGACCCCGCGGAGACGGCCTCCGCGTTCCGTCGTCGTTGGCGGGCGGGGGTCGTGCCGCGTGTGCTCAGCATCGCCGGCAGCGACCCGTCGGGCGGCGCCGGCATCCAGGCCGACCTGAAGGCGATCGCCGCGAACGGCGGATACGGGATGGCGGCGCTCACCGCCCTCACGGCGCAGAACACGCGGGGAGTGCGGGCGGTCCACGTTCCTCCGGCGGATTTCCTCCGCGCGCAGCTGGACGCCGTGTCCGACGACATCGTCATCGACGCCGTGAAGATCGGGATGCTCGCCGACGCCGAGGTCATCCGCACGGTGGCCGACTGGCTCGATGTGCAGCGTCCCCCGGTGGTGGTGCTCGACCCGGTCATGGTGGCGACATCGGGCGACCGTCTGCTCACCCCCGACGCGGAGCGTGAACTGCGGGGGCTGCTGACGCGCGCCACGGTGGTCACGCCGAACCTCGCCGAGCTGGGCGTGCTGGTCGGTCGCCCCGTCACCGACTGGCCGGATGCGCTCGCCGCTGCTGAGGAGCTGTCGGCCGACATCGGCGCCGCGGTGCTCGTGAAGGGCGGGCATCTCACGGGTGACGAGGCGCCGGATGCGCTTGTGGACGCGGACCGCGGCCTGCGGGACGAGTTCCCCGGAGCGCGCATCCCCACCACCAACACGCACGGCACCGGCTGTTCCCTGTCGTCGGCGCTCGCCACCCTGCTCGCCCGCGGTCTCACGCCGTCCGACGCGGTGCATGCCGCGCGCGCCTGGCTGCGAGAGTCGCTGCGGGCGGCGGGTGCGCTCGCCGTGGGGCAGGGACATGGGCCCGTCCATCATTTCGCTGGAATGTGGGACCGCGGCGACCTGGAAACCCGGCAGACGGCGGAGGAGATCGCCGGCGACTGGTGGCAGGACATCGCCGACGTGCGCGACGGGATCGACGCGCTGCCCTTCCTCCGCGGTCTCGCCGACGGCACACTCGCGCGCGAGCCGTTCCTGTTCTACCTCGCGCAGGATGCGCTGTATCTGCGCGAGTACGCGAGGGTGCTCGCGGCCGCGGCGCGGACCGCCCCCACCTCGGCGGAGCAGGCGTTCTGGGCGCACGCGGCGCACGGATCGATCGTGGGGGAGCTGGAGCTGCACGCGTCGTGGCTCACGCCCGAGCGCGGGGTGAGCGCGGAGACGTTCGCGGCGGAACCCGCGCCCGCGACCACCGCGTACCTCGACCATCTGCGATCGGTCGCGTTCGGCGGCGATCATGCCGAGCTCGTCGCCGCCGTGCTGCCGTGCTTCTGGCTGTACACCGATCTGGGCAGGCGGCTGCACGCGGGAGACTTCGGCGCGGAGGCCCGTGATCCCGATCACCCCTATGCCTCGTGGCTGTCGACCTACGCCGATCCGGCGTTCGAGGAGGCGACGGCGCAGGCCATCGCATTCGCGACCGCGGCGGCATCGCGGTCTGACGCCTCCGGACGGGAGCGCATGCGGCGCGCGTTCCGCACCTCGAGCGCACACGAGCTGGCGTTCTTCGCCGCGCCGCTGGAGGCCGCCGCCGTCGGATGACGGTGCGGATTTGCGGTGGCGACGACGGCCGCGCTACTGTCGCGACATGCCTTCGGCCGCCACCGCTCCTTCGACGCTCGCTCCGAGCGTCATCGCTGTGCGCCGACGCCGCGGCCGCCGACTCTAGGCGACCCCGCCCTCCTGCCTGCGCGTGCGCGGCGGTCGAGTGCCGGTGTCGCCGCCTTCGGCCCCGTCCCCGGTCCCGAAATCGTCGAGGACCCGACCGTTAAGGTAGAAGCATGACGTACTCCGTCGCCGTCTCCGGCGCATCGGGCTATGCAGGCGGCGAGATCCTCCGCCTCCTGGCCGCCCACCCCGACATCGAGATCCGCACCGTCACCGCGCACTCGAACGCCGGTCAACCGCTCGTCGACCACCAGCCGCACCTCCGCTCGCTCGCGCATCTCACGCTCCAGGACACGACTCCCGAGATCCTGGCGGGTCACGACATCGTGTTCCTCGCCCTCCCGCACGGTCAGTCGGGGCAGTACACCGACGCGCTCGGCGACGTCCCGCTGGTGATCGACGCGGGTGCCGACCACCGGCTCACCTCGTCGGCCGCCTGGGACGCCTTCTACGGCGGCGCGTTCCATGAGCCGTGGGCGTACGGCGTTCCCGAGCTGCCGGTCGCGGGCGGACGGCAGCGCGACGCGCTGCGCGGGGCGACGCGCATCGCGGCTCCCGGATGCAACGCCTCCACGGTCAGCCTGAGCCTCGCACCGGGTGTCGCCGCCGGAGTGATCGACCCGTCCGACATCGTGTCGGTCCTCGCCGTCGGCCCGTCCGGGGCGGGCAAGAGCCTCAAGCCGAACCTGCTCGCCAGCGAGATCCTCGGCTCGGCCAACCCCTACGCGGTCGGCGGCACCCACCGGCACATCCCGGAGATCCGGCAGGCGCTCGCTGCGGCCCGTCCGGCCGACGCCGACGCCTCGGGCGCCGATATCCGCATCTCGTTCACGCCGGTGCTCGTCCCGATGTCGCGGGGCATCCTCGCCACCTCCACCGCGCCGATCGTCGAGGGCGCGACCGACGCGGAGATCCGCGCGGCCTGGGAGAGCGCGTACGGCGAAGAGACCTTCGTGCAGCTGCTGCCGGAGGGCAGCTTCCCCCGCACCGCCGACGTCCTGGGCGCCAACACCGCCCTGATCGGCCTGGCGATCGACCGCTCCGCCAACCGGGTCACCGTCGTCACCGCCGTCGACAACCTCGTCAAGGGCACGGCCGGTGCCGCCATCCAGTCCATGAACATCGCGCTGGGGCTCCCCGAGGCCCGTGCCCTCTCGATCAACGGAGTCGCCCCGTGAGCGTTACCGCACCCGCAGGATTCGAAGCTGCCGGGGTCGCCGTCGGCCTCAAGTCCACTGGCAAGCCCGACGTCGCCGTGGTCGTGAACCGGGGTCCGCGCAAGGTCGGAGCCGCGGTGTTCACCAGCAACCGCGCCAAGGCGAACCCCATCATCTGGTCGCAGCAGGCCGTGGCCGACCGGGTGGTCGAGGCCGTGGTGCTCAACTCGGGCGGGGCGAACTGCTTCACCGGCAGCTTCGGCTTCCAGACCACGCACCAGACCGCCGAGACGGCCGCCGAGTTGCTGGGCATCAGCGCGGGCGACGTGCTCGTCTGCTCGACGGGCCTGATCGGCACGGGTGACGAGGCCTTCCGCGCCAAGGTGCTCGAGGGCACGGCGCAGGCCATCGCCGAGCTCAGCGCCGACGGGGGAGAGAGCGCCGCACACGCCATCATGACCACCGACACGGTCGCGAAGACCGCTGTCGTGTCGCGCGACGGCTGGACGATCGGCGGCATGGCGAAGGGCGCGGGCATGCTCGCCCCGGGCCTGGCGACCATGCTCGTGGTGCTCACGACCGACGCGGTGCTGGAGCCGCTGCAGGCCGATGAGGCGCTGCGCCGTGCGACGGGACAGACCTTCGACCGGCTCGACTCGGACGGGTGCATGTCGACCAACGACCAGGTCACGCTGCTGGCCAACGGGGCCTCCGAGGTCGTGCCCGACCTCGACGACTTCGCCGAGGCGCTCACCGCGCTCTGCCAGGAGCTCGCGGTGAAGCTGCAGGGCGATGCGGAGGGGGCGAGCCACGACATCACGATCGAGGTGCGTCACGCCGTCACCGAGCAGGAGGCCGTCGAGGTGGGCCGTTCGGTCGCGCGCAACAACCTCTTCAAGGCCGCGATCTTCGGCAACGACCCCAACTGGGGGCGGGTGCTCGCGGCGATCGGCACCACCAACGCGCAGTTCGACCCGTACGACGTGGACGTGTGGATGAACGGGGTCCGGGTGTGCACGGCGGGCGGCCCCGACCGTCCGCGCGAGGAGGTCGACCTCACGCCGCGCGCCACCCACCTGCTGATCGACCTCAAGGTCGGCGAGGCCACCGCGACGGTGCTCACGAACGACCTGACCCACGACTACGTGCACGAGAACAGCGCCTACGCCTCATGACCGACATCCAGGACACCACGCCCGACGTCGCCGCGCAGAAGGCGACCACGCTGATCGAGTCGCTGCCGTGGCTGAAGACCTTCCGCGACCAGATCGTCGTGGTCAAGTACGGCGGCAACGCCATGGTCTCGGACGAGCTGCAGGAGGCCTTCGCGCAGGACATCGCCTACCTCCGCTACGTCGGCGTGCAGCCCGTGGTCGTGCACGGCGGCGGGCCGCAGATCTCCGACATGCTGCAGCGGCTGGAGATCCCGAGCGAGTTCAAGGGCGGATACCGCGTCACCAACACCGAGGCGATCAGTGTCGTGCGCATGGTGCTCACCGGGCAGGTGAACCCGCAGCTCGTGGCGAAGATCAACTCGCACGGGCCGATCGCCACGGGGCTCAGCGGAGAGGACGCCGGTCTGTTCGGCGGGCGTCGCCGCGGCGTGGTCGTCGACGGCGAGGAGATCGACCTCGGCCGGGTCGGCGACGTGGTGCAGGTCGACCCGACCGCGGTGCTCGACCACCTCGCGGCCGGTCGCATCCCGGTCATCTCGAGCATCGCGCCCGACCTCGACCACCCCGGCCAGTCGCTGAACGTGAACGCGGATGCGGCCGCCGCGGCACTCGCCGTGGCGCTCGGGGCGCGCAAGCTGGTGATCCTCACCGACGTGCCGGGGTTGTACGCCGACTGGCCCAACCGCGACTCGCTCGTGTCGCACCTCACCTCGGATGCGCTGATCGAGATGCTGCCGCGCCTGGAGTCGGGCATGATCCCGAAGATGCGGGCGTGCCTGGACGCGGTCGAGGGCGGCGTGGACGCCGCGGCGATCATCGACGGACGGGTACCGCACTCGGTGCTCGTCGAACTGTTCACCAGCAAGGGAATCGGGACCGAAGTGGTCCTGGGAGAGAAAGGGGCGACGGCATGACCGTCTGGCAGGACGACGCGGCACGTGATCTCGTGCTCAACGCGGGGGAGCGGCTGGCGCTGCTGACCCGTGGAGAGGGCTCGTACCTGTGGGATGCCGACGGCCGACGCTACCTCGACTTCCTCGCCGGCATCGCCGTGACCTCGCTCGGTCACGCGCACCCGGTCTTCGTCGACGCGGTCGCCACGCAGGCGGCCACGCTCGCGCACGTCTCGAACTACTTCGCGACGCCGCCGCAGCTCGCGCTCGCCGCACGGCTCAAGCGTCTCGCGGGTGCCGGCATCGACGGGCGCGTGTTCTTCTCCAACTCGGGGGCCGAGGCCAACGAGGCGGCGTTCAAGCTCGCGCGCCTGCATGGTGGAGCGGAGCGCCCGCGCATCCTCGCGCTGGAGAACGGGTTCCACGGTCGCACCATGGGGTCCCTCGCGCTGACGGCGAAGGAGTCGATGCGCGCGCCGTTCGCGCCGATGCCGGGCGGGGTGAAGCACATCCCGGCCACCGTCGAGGCGTTGGAGGCCGCGATGGACGACCGGGTCGCGGCCGTCATCGTCGAGCCCATCCAGGGCGAGGCCGGTGTCGTCGAGCTGCCGGAGGGCTACCTCGCGGCGGCGCGCTCGCTCACGCTCGCGCACGGGGCTCTGCTGATCGTCGACGAGATCCAGACCGGTGCCGGCCGCACGGGCGAGTGGTTCGGCTTCAGTCACGACGGCGTCACGCCCGACGCGATCACGCTCGCCAAGGGCATCGGCGGCGGGTTCCCGATCGGGGCCCTGGTCACGTACGGTGCCGCGAGCGCCCTGTTCACTCCCGGTTCCCACGGCTCCACGTTCGGCGGCAACCCGCTCGCGACCGCCGTGGCCGACGCGGTGCTGGCCGAGATCGAACGCGCGGATCTGGTCGGCAATGCGGCCCGCCGTGGCGCCGAGCTGCGCGAGATCATCCTGGGCATCGACTCGCCGCTCCTCGCGGGTGTCCGCGGCCGTGGCCTCCTCGTCGGCGTCGCGCTCACCGAGCCGGTCGCCGGAGCCGTGGTCGCGGCAGCCCAGGAGCGCGGTCTGATCGTGAACGCCGCGAACCCCGAGACCGTGCGCATCGCGCCCGCCCTCACGATCGGCGACGCCGAGCTGGCTGAGTTCCGCGAGCTGTTCGCGGCGAGCCTCGCCGACGTCCACTCCTCCGCCCCCGGAAAGGTACCCGCATGACCCGCCACCTGCTGCGCGACGACGACCTCACGCCCGCCGAGCAGGCGGAGATCCTCGACCTCGCCCTCGAGCTCAAGAAGGACCGCTGGGCCGACAAGAGCCTCGCGGGCCCGCAGACCGTCGCCGTGATCTTCGACAAGTCGTCCACCCGCACCCGGGTGTCGTTCGCGGTGGGCATCGCGGATCTGGGCGGCAGCCCGCTGATCATCTCGACCGCGAGCAGCCAGCTGGGCGGCAAGGAGACGCCGTCCGACACCGCACGGGTGCTGGAGCGCCAGGTCGCCGCGATCGTGTGGCGCACGTACGCGCAGGCGGGACTCGAGGAGATGGCGGAGGGCACCCGCGTTCCGGTCATCAACGCCCTGTCCGACGACTTCCACCCCTGTCAGCTCCTCGCCGACCTGCTGACCATCCGCGAGCACAAGGGCGACCTGAAGGGACTGACCCTGACGTTCTTCGGTGACGGGCAGAGCAACATGGCCCACTCCTACGCGCTCGCCGGGGTCACGGCGGGCATGCACGTGCGGATCGCCTCGCCCGAGGACTACGCGCCGCGCGCCGATGTGATCGAGGCCGCCGACCGCCGTGCGGCGGAGACCGGCGGCTCCATCACCCTGTTCACCGACCCGGTCGAGGCGGCGGCGGGTGCCGACGTCGTGGTGACCGACACCTGGGTGTCGATGGGCAAGGAAGAGGAGAAGATCGCACGCATCCGCGATCTGGGCGGTTACAAGGTGACGCCGGAGACCATGCAGCTCGCCGACGACGAGGCGATCTTCATCCACTGCCTGCCCGCTGATCGTGGCTACGAGGTGGACTCGTCGGTGATCGACGGGCCGCAGAGCGTGGTGTGGGACGAGGCGGAGAACCGCCTGCACGCGCAGAAGGCGCTGCTGGTGTGGCTGCTCGGCAAGAAGGACGCGTGATGACCGGACAGACGCACGAGGGCACGAACGAGGGCGCGCTGTGGGGCGCCCGCTTCGCCACGGGCCCCTCGCCCGAGCTGGTGGAGCTCAGCCGCTCGACCCACTTCGACTGGATCCTGGCGCCGTACGACATCGCGGGTTCGCACGCGCACGCCACGGCGCTCGCCGCGGCCGGGTATCTGGAGCCGGACGAGGCCCAGCGCATGCACGACGGGCTGGACGCGGTGGCTCGCAGGGTCGCCGACGGCACGCTGCTGCCCGTCCCGACCGATGAGGACGTGCACGGTGCGCTGGAGCAGGCGCTGATCGCGGAGCTCGGGCCGGAACTGGGCGGTCGGCTGCGCGCCGGACGCAGCCGGAACGACCAGATCGCCACCCTCGTCCGGATGTACCTGATCGATCACGCCCGGGTGATCGCGCGTGACCTGCTGCGGGTGATCGATGCCCTGGTGGCGCAGGCCGAGGCTCACCCCGAGGCGATCCTTCCCGGCCGCACGCACCTGCAGCACGCCCAGCCCGTGCTCCTCGCGCACCACCTCCAGGCGCACGCGTGGCCGCTCGTGCGCGAGCTGGAGCGCCTGGTCGATTGGCGTCGTCGCGCGGGCGTCTCGCCCTACGGCGGGGGAGCGCTCGCCGGCTCGACGCTGGGGCTGAACCCCGCTCTCGTCGCGACCGAGCTGGGCCTCGATCGCCCGGCCGAGAACTCGCTCGACGGCACGGCCGCGCGCGATGTGGTGGCCGAGTTCGCGTTCATCGCGGCGATGACGGGCGTCGATCTGTCGCGCCTGTCGGAGGAGATCATCCTCTGGAACACCCGCGAGTTCGGCTTCGTCACGCTCGACGACGGGTACTCGACGGGCTCGAGCATCATGCCGCAGAAGAAGAACCCCGACATCGCCGAGCTCGCGCGCGGGAAGTCGGGGCGGCTGATCGGCAACCTGTCCGGTCTGCTGGCGACGCTCAAGGGCCTCCCGCTCGCGTACAACCGCGACCTGCAGGAGGACAAGGAGCCGGTGTTCGATTCGGTGCAGACCCTCGAGGTCGTGCTGCCGGCGTTCGCGGGGATGATCGCGACGCTGCGCTTCGACACGGAGCGGATGGCGGAGCTGGCGCCGCAGGGCTTCTCCCTGGCGACCGACGTGGCGGAGTGGCTCGTGAAGCAGCGGGTGCCGTTCCGCGATGCGCACGAGATCTCCGGCGCGCTGGTGCGCGCGTGCGAAGAGCAGGGGATCGGTCTGGAGGAGGCGTCGGACGAGCTGCTGCGGTCGGTGTCCGAGCACCTGGTTCCCGCGGTGCGGGAGGTGCTGACGATCGAGGGCTCCGTGGCGTCCCGGTCGGGCGTGGGCGGGACCGCGCCGGTGCGCGTGGCCGAGCAGCGCGCCGAGCTGGTGGCCAGGGCCCAGGCGGCGGCGCACGCTCTCGGGCTGTGAGCGGAGGGGGCCGCGGTCGTCCGCGGCCCGCTCCCGTCTCGGCGGTCTCGACCCGCGCGGCTAGTGCAGGTCGGCGTCTGCGGCGGTCCGCTCCCAGCGTGTGAAGCGGACGGTGAGCCCGGCGCGCGTAGGGGCGGCGAGGAACGGTCCGGCCGCGGCGGGGGCCTCGCCGTCGAAGGGTGCGACCCGCACGAGACGCCAGGGTCCGCCGTCGGCGGCGGCGCGGACGATCAGCGCGTCGCGCCAGCGGCTGACGCGGACGGTGATCTCGCTGTCCCGCCAGTCGTCGACGTGTCCGACCGACCAGTCGGAGACCACGGCGGTGACGACGGCGCCGAGCCCGAGGTGGCCGTCGGCGTGTTCGATGCCCGCCTTGACCCAGTGCTCGTCGTCGGCGCGCACGAAGAGGCCGGCCTGGTCGAACTGTCCTTCCCAGGGGGCGCGGAACGACACCTCCATCGCCTCGCCGACGGCCAGGGGAGCGAGGAGTGCGTGCTCGGTGTCGTGCACGAAGCCGTACGCGGTGTGCCGCCAGGCGTCGCTGCCCTCGGCGGCGGTCACGTCGAGGTGCGCTCCGCTGTCCGCGACGTCGGCGGGCGCGTGGGTCCAGGTTCCTGCACTCCAGGGCATGATGCTCATATCAGGCATATCTCCGATCTATAACCAAAAGATGCATAAACTCAGCTTATTCGTGCTACGGTTATGCCATGGTCATCGCCGTGATCGCCGACATCGTGGGCTCCCGCGAGCTCGACGACCGCAGTGCCGCCCAGCGGGCGCTCGACGACACCATCGCCGAGGTCGAGTCCGACCGACCTCTCGCACTGCAGCCGCTCACGCCCACGGTAGGGGACGAGCAGCAGGCCGTCTATCGAGAGCTGACCGATGCGCTCACCTCGCTCCTGATGATCCAGCTGCGGCTGCCGGACGACCTCGCCTTCCGCTTCGGGATCGGCGTGGGGGAGGTGCGCGCGGTCGATTCGATCCACGGCGAGCTCGCGGACGGGCCGGGATGGTATGCCGCGCGCGCCGCGATCGAGACCGTCCATGCCCGCGAACAGCGCGCCGTGCCGCGGACGCGCACCTGGATTGTCGGTGCCCCGGGTCAGGATGAGGTCATGCCCGCCGTGATCGCCGCCGCCAACGCCTACGTCCTCGTCCGCGACGAGCTCGTCGGCGCCATGACCGCGCGCGAGCGACGCCTCACCTACGGTCGGCTGATCGGCCGGTCGCAGCAGGAGCTGGCGGCACAGGAGAGCATCACGCAGCCCAGCGTCTCCAAGTCCCTGCGCAGTGCGGGGGCGGCGGCGCTCATCGAGGGACTGGCGGCGTTGCGAGGGGAGGGCGCATGATCCTCGCCGGCTTCCTGCTCCTCGCCATCGGCGCGGCCGATCTGGTGCGTCAGTTCGTGCCCCGTCGCTGGCTCGGATACGTGGTCGCCGCCGCGGTCATCGTGCTGCTCGGCATCGGAGGGGAGGCGCTCCTCTGGGCCGTCCTGGGCCTCGCCGGAGGTGCCCTCTGGGTGTGGAGCATGCCGGACGGCCGACCCTCCCGCGCCGGCTTCTGGCCCGCGGTCGCCGTGGCCGCCCTCAGCATCGGCGCGGTCGTGTGGGTGGGTGCGCGCGACGAGACCGGGCTCATCGGCGAGCTCTGGACGCTGCGGTCGCCCTTCGGCGAGGTGTCGTTCGACCTCGCCGTGCTCGCGCTCGGAGCCGGGGTCTTCCTGCTGGAGTCGTCGAACCTCGTGGTGCGGGCGGCCCTCGACGGCGAGCACACCTGGCGGCCGGCCGACCCCGCCCCGATCGCGGTCGCCCCGGAGCCGTCGTCGCCCGAGACTGCCGAACCCGCCGCGGCGCGTGCGGCGCATGCCCCGGTGGAGGCGGTCCTGCCGGCGACCGATCCGCGCAACGGCTTCAAGGGCGGTCGGCTCATCGGACCGCTCGAGCGCGTGCTGGTGATGATCCTCACCCTCGCGGCCGCCTATCCCGTGCTGGCGGCCATGCTCGCGGCCAAGGGCATCGTCCGGTTCCCCGAGATCTCCCGCGACGGAGAGACCGGCGCCAGGGCCGAGTACTTCCTGGTCGGCAGCCTCGTCAGCTGGGTCATCGGGCTCGGCGCCGCGTTCCTGGTGTGGTGGGCCGCGCACACCTGAGTCAGGCCAGCTGCCTCCGGTACCAGGTCAGCTTCTCCTGGAGGCGGCGCTGCTGCGCGAGGACCTCCGCGAGCTGCCGCTCCACGGTCTCGGCGTGTTCCTCCAGGAGGGCGATCCGCTCGGGGATGGTGTCGTCGTCGCGGCACAGCTGTCCGTACCGCCGGAGACGCTCCACGGGCATCCCGGTCTCGCGCAGGCACTTGAGGAACTCGAGCAGCCCGAGCTCCGCATCGGTGTACACCCGGTGGCCTCCGGCCGTGCGCGGCACCGCGGGCAGGATGCCCTCGCGCTCGTAGTACCGCAGGGTGTCGATGCTGAAGCCGGAGCGGGCGGCGGTCTCGGCCGGCGTGTAGGTCGTGGTCATGCCGTGATCCTAGGGCTTGACCTGGAGTGCGCTCCAGGTTGCATGCTTCCTGCATGACCGCTTCTCCGCATCGCGCATCCCCGATCGTCCTCGGTGCCATGTCCTTCGGCACCCTCATCGATGAGGACACCTCCTTCGCCCTGCTCGACCGCTTCGTCGAACGCGGCGGCAGCTGGATCGACACCGCCGACTGCTACAGCTTCTGGGCCAGCGACACCGGGCACGGCGGGGCGTCCGAGGCGGTGATCGGTCGGTGGCTCGCCGCTCGCCCCGGTGTCCGCGAGCGCATCCGTCTGTCGACGAAGGTCGGTGCCGAACCGCTGTGGCCGGGCTCGTGGCCCGCGCACCGCACGGGCCTGTCGCCGCGGGCGATCGCGCAGGCGGTCGAGGGCAGCCTGTCGCGCCTGGGCGTCGACACCATCGATCTGCTCTGGCTGCACCAGGAGGATCGCGCCGTCCCCATCGAGCGGACGGTCGACGGCCTCGCGTCGCTCACCGGCAGCGGGACGGTCCGGCGCGTCGGCGCGTCCAATCATCCCGCCTGGCGCATCGAGCGGGCCCGCGCTCACGCGGCGGCGATCGGCAGCGCGCCGCTCGATGCGCTCCAGCTCAACGCGACCTATCTGCGCGTGCGCCCCGGCACGTTGCCGCCGGGGGTGGTGCACCCGTTCGGCGTGCTGAGCGACGAGCAGCGCGACTAGGCCGCCGCGAACGGTCTGGAGACCTGGGCGTACACGCCCCTGCTGTCCGGGGCGTACGACAACGCGGCGAAGGCGATCCCCGAGGTCTACGACCACCCCGGCACCGCGCGGCGCCTCGCGGTCCTCGACCGGATCGCGCACGCGCACGACGCCCAGCGCGGGCAGATCGTGCTGGCATGGCTGCTCGCGCACGGCATCCGGCCGATCCTCGGGGGGAGCAAGATCGCGCAGCTCGACACCGCGCTGGACGCGGCCGAGCTCGCCCTCGCGCCCGAGGAGATCGCCGAGCTCGACGGTGCGGTGTGAGGCGGGATGCCGCACCGCGCGCTGCTAGCCTGGAGCGCGTGTCAACTCCCGACCTGACGACCGCACCCCAGGCGATCGATCCCACGTTCGAGAACGTGTGGGACGAGATCGTGTGGCGTGGCCTGGTCCACGTGTCCACCGACCAGGAGGCGCTGCGCGCCCTGCTCGCGGGAGACCCCATCACGTATTACTGCGGGTTCGATCCGACCGCGCCGAGCCTGCACCTGGGTCACCTGGTGCAGCTGCTCCTGCTGCGTCGACTCCAGCTCGCCGGGCACCGGCCGCTGGGTCTCGTCGGCGGCTCGACCGGGCTCATCGGCGATCCCCGTCCGACCGCGGAGCGCACGCTCAACACACGCGAGACGGTGGCGGAGTGGGTGGATCGGCTGCGGGGACAGGTGGAGCGCTACCTCAGCTTCGAGGGCGACAACGCGGCCCGCATGGTGAACAACCTCGACTGGACCGCGCCGCTGTCCGCCATCGACTTCCTGCGCGAGATCGGCAAGCACTACCGCGTGGGCACGATGCTGAAGAAGGACGCGGTCGCCGCGCGCCTCAACTCGGACGCGGGCATCAGCTACACCGAGTTCAGCTACCAGATCCTGCAGGGTCTCGACTTCCTGGAGCTCTACCGTCAGTACGACTGCCGTCTGCAGACGGGCGGGTCCGATCAGTGGGGCAACCTGACCAGCGGCACCGATCTGATCCACCGTGTCGAGGGTGTGTCCGTGCACGCGATCGGCACGCCCCTGATCACGAACAGCGACGGCACCAAGTTCGGCAAGAGCGAGGGCAACGCGATCTGGATCGATGCGGAGCTCACCAGCCCGTACGCGTTCTACCAGTTCTGGCTGTCGACGGCCGACGCCGATGTGATCGAGCGGCTCAAGGTGTTCACGTTCCTGACGAGGGCCGAGATCGAGGAGTACGCCGAGCTCGTCGCGACCGAGCCGTTCCGACGCGCCGCGCAGAAGCGTCTGGCGCTCGAGGTCGTGGCGACCGTGCACGGCATCGAGGCCACGGCGGCCGTGATCGCCGCGTCGGAGGCACTGTTCGGACAGGGCGACCTGACCGCGCTCGACCCGGCGACGCTGCGTTCCGCGCTCGATGAGCTGCCGCATGCGACCGTCGCGCCCGGGACGCCCGTGGTCGATGCGCTGGTCGCGACCGGGCTCGTGTCGAGTCTGTCGGAGGCGCGGCGGGCGATCGCACAGGGCGGAGTATCGCTCGACGGCGAGCGGGTGGCGGACGACACGGCGACCGTGCAGGGCACTCTCCCCGGTGGCGTCTCGGTGCTGCGCCGAGGCAAGAAGACCCTCGCCGGCGTGTTCCTGAGCTGACGCGGCCTCCGGATGCCGTTCACGCCGAGTCACGCGATCGTCGCGCTGCCGTTCGTGCGCACGCCCCTCGTGCCCGCGGCGATCGCGATCGGCGCGATGACGCCGGATCTCCCGCTGTTCCTGCGCGGCGTGGGTCTCGACTACTCGTTCACGCACACCGTGGCCAACGTGATCTGGACGGCGCTGCTGGCGTTCGTGCTCTTCCTGCTCTGGCGCGTGGTGCTGCGGCCGTCGGTCGGTGAGCTGGTGCCGCTGTGGGTCGCGCGTCGGCTGCCGCGCGAGTGGGACGACCGCGGCGCCGTGGCCGCGGGCCGTGCGGTGGGGGTCGGTCTCGGTCGCCCCTGGTATCCGCTGCTGCTCGCGGTGTCGCTCGTGCTCGGCGTGCTGTCGCACATCGCGTGGGACGCGTTCACGCACGAGGGGCGCTGGGGCGTCGCGCTGTTCCCGATGCTGGATGAGCAGTGGGGTCCGCTGCTCGGGTACAAATGGGTGCAGCACGGTTCGAGTGTGCTGGCGTTGCTCGGCCTCGGGCTGTGGGCCGCGCTGCGGCTGCGGCGTGCGGTGCCTCGCGACGCGGTCACCCGGTGGCTGCCCTCGCCGGTGCGGGTGACCTGGTGGTTCTCGCTGCCGGTGATCCTGGCGGCGGCGTGGGTGATCGGTCTCGCGGTGCTCGGTCCTTTCACGGCGGAGTTCACCGTCGCTCACCTGGCGTATCGCGTGCTGCCTCCGGCGTGCGCGGTGTGGGGTGCGCTCACTCTCGTGCTGTGTGCCGTGGTGGCTCTGCGCCGAGGAGACCCCGTCCGGTCGCGCTGACCGCGCGCGGCACCAGCGGCTGTCGTCACCAGCGCGGTGGTCACCAGCGCGGTGCGTCCGATCCCCACGGGTGCGGCGCCGTGAACGCCGTGCCGGGGATGACCGGTGCCGCGGTGACGAGGGATACCCCGTCGACGTCGAACCTCGCCTCGTGCGAGGCCGCGTCCGGATCCGGCGCAGCGACCGGGTCCGTGCGGCGCGGCATCCCGAGAAGTTCGGCGGCGACCCGGCGCAGGGAGGTGCGTGCGATCCAGGATCCGCCCTCGCGCGCACGCCGTCCGAGCAGCGTGGTCACCGCCGCGGCGAGCAGGTAGCCGCTGCTGTGGTCGAGCGCCTGTGCGGGCAGCGCTCCGGGCACGCCGTCGTCGCCCTCGATCACCGCGATTCCGCTCTCCGCCTGCACCAGGCTGTCGAAGCCCGCGCGCTCCGGCGCGTCGGCACCCCACGCGCTGAGCTCGGCCACGACGAGACCGGGGTACCTCTCGACGAGGGTGTCGGGAGACAGGCCGAGTCGTGCGAGCGACGCCGGACGGTACCCCAGGACGATCACGTCGGCGGTGGCGAGCAGAGCGGACATCGCCGGGTCACGGGCATCGAGGATCGTGCTGCGCTTCCCGTGACCGGTGTCGAGGTGCTGCCAGGGGAGCTCGGCGATGGCCGGGGGATCGATCCGCAGCACGTCGGCACCGAGCAGGGCGAGTGTGCGTGTGCAGACGGGACCGGCGATCACGCGCGTGAGATCGAGCACGCGGATTCCGGCGAGGGGAGACGGAGGCCCGGACGCCGGACGACCGGAGGGCGCGGCATCGCCGACACGGGTGACCTCGATCAGAGGCATGGTGCGGAGACGGGCGTCGTGCTCCGGCTGCTCGGCCCGCACGGAGACCGCGAGTCCTCCGTGGTGCACGATCCGCCGGACGGCTTCGTCGCGGGGGAGCGCGGCGAGAGCTGCGGCGACGTCGGGGCGGCCGGCGTCAGGCGCGAGCCCCAGGGCGGATCGGAGCCCGCGAGCGTGGTGGGGGTAGTTGCCGTGCGTCCGGATCCACCCGTCGGCGGTGGGCCAGAACCCCGACAGGGGAGACCAGACGGGCGGGGGAGCATCGTCGACCGTGAGGAGGCGGTCGCTCCGGTATGCGGCGGCGACCCGGGCGACATCCAGGTCCGCGACCCTGCGCCCCGCCGCCAGCGTCGCGGCGGCCGTGCTCCCCAGCGCGAGTTCCCCGGCGGCGGTACGGGCAGGGAGCGGGACGTCGCCTAGACCGGCGAGGTCTGGGAGCGCGTCGTGCACGGCAGCGGGCTCTCCGCCGATCTCCGTCCAGACCCGGCGCAGCAGGGCGGCGCTCGGACGGGTCCTCGCGGGAGCGGCGGCACGGGGGAAGGGACGGTGGGGGCCCATGGCGCGATGCTACTCCGCGGCTTCCGAGCGGAAAAACCCGGCTGATCCGGGCTGATGTGGTCCTGTCGCGGTGCCGACACGCCCGGGGGTGGTGCCCCGATTTGCCAGAACCCCGGAACCCACGTAACTTATTACTTGTTCGCCCCACAGGGAAGCGGAGAAGCCCAGAGCTTCACCCCCCTCAAGCGGAGAACCACCTCCCACTCCTTCTCTCTTGAGAGATCAGGCGCGTGCGTCTAGGATAGGAGATCCACCCCTTCTGCGGCTGTCTCAGCTGCGCAGCGGATTCTTGATCCGCCCGGCGCGCTGATTTGACAAGCGAGTCGGGATGGCTAAGATAGAGAAGTTGCCCTGCGGGCCTGGTTGTGATGGCTGGGTCGTGGGAGCATCCGATCCTTGAGAACTCAACAGCGTGCACT
>NZ_JBHWHK010000004.1:0-7604 GCF_042732495.1 Microbacterium sp. NPDC059771
TTACAACATTTTGATAGTACAGCATTTTTAAACTTCAATACATATCGCGATGATCGTCAACTGAAAAATGCGATTAAACGATTGAAAGAACAATAAAAAAGCAAGCGACTACGATAATTGATAGTCGCTTGCTTTTTTATTGTTCGATTTAATATTTACTTCATAAAATTTTTAATATAAATTATGGTATTGAATATTAGAAAATGTCGTTAAATCATAATAAAAAATGTTAACTCCTTGGTAATTAACATCGTTGATTTTAAAGCAATTAGGAATATAACCAGCATGTTTAAATCCTAATTTATTATAAAGATATTTAGCGCCTGAGTTAGAATCAACGACGGAATTGAATTGTAATATCCGAAAGTTAAGTTCTTTAGACTTGTTTAGTGAATGCATAATAAGTGCTTTTCCAACTTTTTTACCTCTAGCTTTCTTATCAACAGCATATGATGCATTAGCAACTTTTCTTAATCGTCCAATATTATTAGGATACAATATATACACGCCGACAACTTCATTATTAAGTACAGCAACAGCTGTATATGATGCTTGAGTAAATAAAGAATGACACTCCTCTAAGCTTAAGGTTTTATCTTGCGGGAAGTGGGTTCCTGCTATAATAACATCATTCCATATGCGACTAATATCAACTAAGTGATCTAAACAAAAAGGTTGAATAGAAAAAGTGATACTAGTACCTCTTTTATAAGAATATTTCTAATTGCTCAGCATATGACGACTTCATTATATAACACTATTGTTTAAAGAAAAGTACTGTAATTAAAAAGAAAAGAACTTTAAATAGACTTTACATTTTATAATGTAAAATTGAAATAAATGATATCGTTTTTTCACTTGCATTTAAATATTCGTGATGTAAATGAGAATTAAATTTAATTGCTTGGTCTTGCGATAAAGAATATTTATTATTTTCAATAATCATATTTACTACTCCCTTTGTAACCATTAAAAATATTGTTGATTCTTGATGATGTGCTTCAGGTTTTAAAGAACTGTAGGGTTTTAATTCAGTTTGGAAAACTTCAAAAGGTTGGTCTGTTTGATATAAAAAATAAGGATAGCTGACAGATCTTTTTTCATTATCATAAATAGCTTGAATTTCAGATTTATCAATCACTTCTACACCTTTATGGGGTGATGAAATAAGTTTACTTAGAGGGATTTTTAAGCCGCTAGATATACGCCATAAAATAGTTATAGAAGGACTGGATTTTTCTGTTTCTATTTGATTAAGCATGGTTTTGCTCACACCTGTAAGATAAGATAATTGTTGCAAAGTAAGTCTTTCTTCTTTTCTATACTTTTTAATGTTATTAGCTACTACATGTTTAATATCTTCCATATTTGCATCTCCAAGTTTCGATATTTGTAATTTGTTTAATTTTAACACGCATACTTTATAATTGTATAAATTTCCTTTAAAGTGTTATCTGAAGGAGGATAACTCATGAAAATTAAACAAAAAAAAATAATACTTATTTTAGGTATTTTGCTAATTGGTTCAAATTTACGTGCTCCTATAACATCAATAGGTGTAGCTATTCCTTATATTAAGTCTGATTTAAATTTATCCAATGGTTTGATTAGCTTATTAACTATAATGCCATTATTAGCCTTTGCAATTGCTTCACTATTTGCAGCTAAATCCGGAAACTCCTTTGGCTTAGAGCGTACTATTTTTTGTGCCTTAATTCTTATTTGTTTAGGATTACTCACGCGTTCAATTGCTAATATATATTTTTTACTAATTGGTACACTAATGATTGGTATAGGTAACGCTTATGGTAATGTACTTACGCCTGCAGTAATAAAGGGGCGTTTCCCTAGGCGAATAGGAATTATGACCGGTCTCTATACGGTTATTATGAATTTGTGTGGGGCTCTTTCTTCATTTATCACCGCACCATTACTCTCGCATTGGCATTATAGTATTGTTATAAATCTTATCTTCATAGTGAGTATTAGTACTTTGATAGTATGGATTTTTCAGATAAATCATGACCAACTTAAAGTTAGAGGTATGGAAAAATTTACTACAAATGTATGGAAATCTAAAGTGGCGTGGCGTATTACAATATTCATTGGAAGTCAATCTCTTATTTTTTATTCTTTTCTTAATTGGTTGCCTGAGTATTTAAAAGCTAAGCAAGTCAGTTTAAATACTTCTGGAACCTACTTAACTATTTTACAGCTTTGTTTAATTCCGATGACTTTTATTATTCCAATTATAGTTGAACGCATGAAACAACAACAATGGGTGGTATTTTCATCGGGTTTATTATTTTTTATAGGAACTATTTTAATATTAATTGATACGCATATTGTCATTCTAGGAGTCATTCTTGTTGGTATTGCTAGTGGTATTTCTTTTGGAGTTGTTAATACATTTTTTTCACTTAAAACAGAGAGTAGTATGACAGCAGCTAAATTATCAGGAATGTCACAATCCTTAGGTTATCTTATTGCTGCTATTGGTCCTTTGTTTTTTGGTCTTTTACACGATTTAACTCACTCGTGGTTCAATTCTTTCCTTCTATTATTAGTTACAGGTATTATTATGATGATATTTTGTACACCAGCAGGCAAACCACTAACAATAGAGAAAGAGTTGAACTTTAAAGATAAACAAGTACATAATGCATAACTTATACAATTCCACTACCTATAATACATAATTATGTCAACTACACACAAAGGCTTAAACGTTGATTTAACAGCGTTTAAGCCTTTGTCTTGTGATTATCGTTTATGCATCTTTTATACATCATTGATCTCACGCGTTTTCATACTTTTTCATTTACAGAACTTTTGTATCTTTATTCAAAATCAGTAACCCCATTAAAATAAGATTTTGTTATACTATTGAGGTCGTCTATCTCTCAGGCGTCAATTTGACGTAGAGAGGAGGTGTGCCAAATGACATTACTATTTGTTACTATAATTGCTCCTATGTTTGTAGGTTGCAGTGTTACGTTGTTTCGTTTTTGGCTAGAGCAACGTAGTAAAAAATAGGCGACATAGCCAAACACCAAAAGAACCCCCAACCTACGGCCATAGGTTGGGGGTTCGGTGCGTCAAAGACACTACTATTTGTTACTTTTAGTATATCTCTCATATTATCTTTTGTAAACTTTTCTATTCTCCCCAATCAACCTCAAGTTGTTTTAAAAAAGCTTCCCGATCTTTTTCAAGCTGTGGGTCATATTTCTTTTCTTTTCTCTTCTCATAAGTCCTTTCTTCTAACCATTTTGGTGTTTTTTCCCGATTTATCATGTGTTTGGTTTTGCCTGAAACTGTCATTTCCGGTTGTCTCTTGGAGTGAATACGTTTCTCAGCGTCAAAGGTAAACTCTAGCCATTCAATTTTACGTCCTTTTTTTGCCTTAATTTTATTGATATTAAGATTATTAAAAATTGAAGAAAGTTCATTAATTATTGGATTTAATACACGTTTGGTTATATCATTCATCTGATAAGTTTTAGGTATATCTAGACGATTTTTAAAATCAGATATATTTATTTTAATATAACCAGTATGTTTATATTGTTTAAGCAATCTAAACATATTTTTAGCGTAAGTAGATTTAAGATGGGTCATTTCTTTTAATTCAAATTTCGTAAAATCAGCTGTTATAGAATTTAAAATATGTTTTAAATCAGGATTAACACTAATAGATAAACATTCTTCGTCTAAATCTACTTTGTATGAAGTAAATAAAACAAATTTTTCAAAAGACCTACCATTACGTTCCACATATGTTAGATTCAACATTTTATCGTATACGTGCTCTAAATCATTAATAAAGCGTTCTTGAGAACGCGTATAGTAGTTACTTAAATATTTTAATTCTTCAAAAGGAATAATTACTTTTCTTGTATCCTGTTCTTTAAGTTTATTGCATAATGTAAAGAATAAATCTACTTCAGTACTTGTAAAACGTCTTAATGGTACTAAGTTCATCTCATTTCTATATACTACTGTTTCACCAGACATAAAAAACTCCTCTCTAAATATATAAGTGACATAATTTTAAAAACGTCCCTCTACAATAATGATCAAATGAATTATAACACCTATTATATAGAGTATAAAGCATATAAGTGACATAATTTTAAAAACGTCCCTTTTACTGTTACAAAACGTCCCTTTTACTGTTACAAAACGTCCCTTTTACTGTTACAAAACGTCCCTTTTACTGTTACAAAACGTCCCTTTTAACATTTCAAAAGCCTTGTCCCTCTAGGTCTTAAACAGTACTTAAAAAGGTTTTAAAAAGATTTATAAAAATATATTAAAAAGGTCGGAGTGAAATACTCCAAATTCATTCAAATATACTTCTAAAGAAACGAACACAAAAATAAACTTTTAAAAGAATGGAAGTATTTTTTTTAAGTTTAGAAACTCAAAATATCTTCATCAATGAACTTAGAAATCATACTCACATTTATCACTTCCAATATAATATCTTTGCTACCTTGGAATTCTTATAATAATATAGAAATACAAAGGTATCGTTCCTAATTACTGAACTAGTCTACTAATTCAGTAATTAAAGTTATTATTGCTCTTAATAAGTTAATTAAGCTTATTAAGTTTTTAATTACTCTTTTCATTGAGATAAGCGCTCAAACAAGTATCATACTTGCCTGAGTGCTTATTTTTATTGATTTATTCTATTTCTAAGTCATTCTCTGTCTCTTTTTTAATAGGTGCTGATGCCTTTCTTATATGATGGTCTATCCCTGACACATCACCTTGATATGCATGTGTTAAAGCCCCCTGATCCACCGTATCGGGATCAATACCGACTTCTGGCATACGTTGATATTTAATTTCTGCGCTTAATTCAATGTTCCTATCTTTCAATGCACATCTAAGTCCCGCAAACAAAATACGTGTATCATTTCTTACCATGTCGTTCATCGCTTGATGACGTGCATTTAACATGTCTAAATGGTGTTCGAGTTGATTATTTTGTGTTGTTAAATGTTGATTGCGCTTGTCCAAATCTCGGTAATTCATTCTAAGGCCACTCAGAGACGCCTCATACGCTTTGATTTCTTTTTGGTACTTTTCCTCATCTTTTTTAAAATCGTCCCTAGAAATCGTTCTCAGTTGCTTGTATAGGTCGATATCTTCTTGAGCCTGTTGAGAATCCTCTTGTAAAAAATGATTTTTCCGTTTTAAGTTTTGAATATCCCGAGTTAAATGTTCTTTTTCATCGTGTAAATCGTTGATATCCCTCAACAATTGTTTTTTCGTTTCAATTTGTTGGTCTAATTCACTTAAAACTTTCGCTTTCTTTTTATATTCATGAATATCTTGAATATACGTTTTATTATCATCGGTACTCCCACGTTCAACATCAAAACCTTGCTGGCACAGATGTGTTGTTAATTCATCATGGATGTGATGAATGGCTTGTCGATTCATAGCTGTACGAGCTGATAATCGCCCTTGATGATTAACAGGTATAAAATGAAGGTGCATATGAGGCGCTGATTCATCCATATGCACTTTCGCTGAAACGACATTGGCTTCGCCAAAACGTTCACTGAAGTAATCTTTACATGTTTTAAAGTAGTGCTTTGTACGTGTCTCTCCCATACGGTCGGCTTCTTCTTTCGATAACGTAATGATATTGGAATACATCACTACACTATTTTTCTGTACACGTGACCCCTGTTCTCTATAATAATCGACTCTATCTTTCACACGATGATACAAATGACGTTCATCTTCAACTAAATCAAAGTTTAAGTTTGTCCGTTTCAAATCAATCTCATCGTTTTTGATTCTCCCTTTACGTTCTTGTTCCATCTCTTTGCCTTTAACATCGCTCATTTTATTTTTTTGCGTATTCCAAGCTAATTTCAAATTGAGCGCCCTCCCCGAAGCTTTTTGATTTGTCTGTGGTTCTCTACTTTCGAGAACCTTCGCAAATATCATTTTACAAGCGCTGTGATTGTCTACCTTCGACAATGCTTCGCTTATGTAAAATGATGGATACTCTCACCGCTACGCCTCAAACATGTGAGGCTGATTCCGCAATGAGAGTATAGCTCGATATACTCTTACATTCAAATGTAAGAGTTATCTTCGCTCTGGCGAGGCCATCACTACATTCAAAAATATATTTTTGAATTCCGTTCTATAGCTAACAAATGACATACGCATTATCAAACAAATATGTTTGATAATATGTATGCCAAATGTTAGCTCATACCACCTCGAATCATACATATTTATTAGCATACATATGTATGTTATATTAATATAAAAATAAGCACACATATGTATGCTTATCACATATTAATCATGAGGTGGTTCAATGTCAAAAAAACAAAATTCAAAAGAAAAAATCCTAACAATTCGTGTAAGTCAATCGCAATACAAAAAAATACAAGATTTAGCCTACATACGTAGTATGAATGTCACAGAATATATACGCCAAACAGCTGTGGGTAATCGGATTAAACCGACGGTGATTGAATATCCAAAAGAACAAACAACGATAGATGACTATAATTCTAATAATGATACGAATGATTGGCATGAAATCATTGAACAGCTGAAGAACGATAACGAGACACTCAAATCTAACAATCAAGAACTTCAGCAACATATTCATCAGCTGGAAGATGAGATAGACCCAATGAGACAAGAAAATGACGTTTTTCATCATTTGTTAAAACATTTTGATAGTACAGCATTTATGAATTTCAATACATATCGTGATGATCGACCATTAAAAAATGCGATTAAACGATTGAAAGAACAATAAAAAAGCAAGCGACTACGATAATTGATAGTCGCTTGCTTTTTTTACTTTGAATCATATTTTTCTTCAAAGAATTTATGTTTTAATAATTTAACTGAAAAAGGTAATAGTGCTAAAAATAGTGTTAATGATGCAAATAGCCATGCATGACTGGATCCTTCTAAGAGCTTATCTGAATTTGATGAATGATTAATAAATAAAGAAGTAACTGCTGTATAAAAAGCAATACCTATATTTTTCTAACTTTGCAACAGAACCAGAATAACTAACACGAAAAATGAGTAGCAATTATGCTACTCATAAATATTTTTATCAAAAACTTCCAACTTGGTTACTTTAGGAATTTCAGGAAACAAACCAAAATTAAGATGTACAAAAAGCGCTCCTTCTTTACCATTAATCCTACTAGTAAAATACCCTATATGACCTCCACCTTGATTATCTGTATCTCCTTTTATTGTCACATGTTTAGTATGTTTCAAAAGTTGATATGTTTTATTATTCGCGGATATTTCTTTTAGTTTCTTTGTATCATGATTTGAAATATAATTATTTATTTCTTTTTCAGCAGAATAACGTGTCCAACTATCAAAAAAAATTAAATTTACATAAAAATAACAAAAGCCTAAAACTATAATAGTACCAAGTATATAAACTATTTTTTTCATTTAAAGACTCCTTATCTCCTCAAAATATTTAAGTTTTGGTTCTGTTGCAAAGTCAGAAAGATAAGTATATAACCTTATGTTTAAAATAATACGTCATATTAACTCGCTAGCATGATGCTAATTTCACGGCA
>NZ_JBHWHK010000005.1:0-5837 GCF_042732495.1 Microbacterium sp. NPDC059771
GGGGATGGTGAGCACCCGGTGCGTCTGAACGCGAGTCTCCTGGACCTCCACCCGGGGGCCTCCTGTGTGGAACGTGCCAACGATGCCTCATGACTTTACCCTCAGCACCGGGCGTCCGGCGCATGGGGGGGTAACCGGACATACATGGAACTGTGGGCATACAGGAAACGGGAGTCGGCCGACCCTGTGAGACCGACCGGGACGCGCGGGCAGAAATGCCGGCCGTCCTGTAAACGCAGGTATGCCCCGCACCGAAGAAACCAGAAGCTCCTTCAACACGGGGCATACCCACAACAATTGTTCGGCGGCGTCCTACTCTCCCACAGGGTCCCCCCTGCAGTACCATCGGCGCTGAAAGGCTTAGCTTCCGGGTTCGGAATGTAACCGGGCGTTTCCCTCACGCAATAACCACCGAAACACTATGAAGATAACAACCACCGGATGATGTCACGGCCGTTCGTTACTTCAGAACTAACACAGTGGACGCGAGCAACTGAGGACAAGCCCTCGGCCTATTAGTACCGGTCAACTCCACCAGTCACCTGGCTTCCATATCCGGCCTATCAACCCAGTCGTCTACTGGGAGCCTTACCCCCTCAAAGAGGTGGGAGTCCTCATCTCGAAGCAGGCTTCCCGCTTAGATGCTTTCAGCGGTTATCCCTCCCGAACGTAGCCAACCAGCCATGCCCTTGGCAGAACAACTGGCACACCAGAGGTTCGTCCGTCCCGGTCCTCTCGTACTAGGGACAGCCCTTCTCAAGACTCCTACGCGCACAGCGGATAGGGACCGAACTGTCTCACGACGTTCTAAACCCAGCTCGCGTACCGCTTTAATGGGCGAACAGCCCAACCCTTGGGACCGACTCCAGCCCCAGGATGCGACGAGCCGACATCGAGGTGCCAAACCATCCCGTCGATATGGACTCTTGGGGAAGATCAGCCTGTTATCCCCGGGGTACCTTTTATCCGTTGAGCGACGGCGCTTCCACAAGCCACCGCCGGATCACTAGTCCCGACTTTCGTCCCTGCTCGACCCGTCAGTCTCACAGTCAAGCTCCCTTGTGCACTTACACTCAACACCTGATTACCAACCAGGCTGAGGGAACCTTTGGGCGCCTCCGTTACCCTTTAGGAGGCAACCGCCCCAGTTAAACTACCCATCAGACACTGTCCCTGATCCGGATCACGGACCCAGGTTAGACATCCAGCACGACCAGAGTGGTATTTCAACAACGACTCCACCCATACTGGCGTACGGGCTTCACAGTCTCCCACCTATCCTACACAAGCCGAACCGAACACCAATATCAAACTGTAGTAAAGGTCCCGGGGTCTTTCCGTCCTGCTGCGCGAAACGAGCATCTTTACTCGTACTGCAATTTCACCGGGCCTATGGTTGAGACAGCCGAGAAGTCGTTACGCCATTCGTGCAGGTCGGAACTTACCCGACAAGGAATTTCGCTACCTTAGGATGGTTATAGTTACCACCGCCGTTTACTGGCGCTTAAGTTCTCAGCTTCGCCAACCCGAAAGTCAGCTAACCGGTCCCCTTAACGTTCCAGCACCGGGCAGGCGTCAGTCCGTATACATCGCCTTACGGCTTCGCACGGACCTGTGTTTTTAGTAAACAGTCGCTTCTCGCTGGTCTCTGCGGCCACCCCAAGCTCACACCGTAAAGATGATCACCCGGAATGGCCCCCCTTCTCCCGAAGTTACGGGGGCATTTTGCCGAGTTCCTTAACCATAGTTCACCCGAACGCCTCGGTATTCTCTACCAGACCACCTGAGTCGGTTTCGGGTACGGGCCGCCATGAAACTCGCTAGAGGCTTTTCTCGACAGCATAGGATCATCCACTTCACCACAATCGGCTCGGCATCAGGTCTCAGACACATGCACGACGGATTTACCTACCGTGCGTCCTACACCCTTACCCCGGGACAACCACCGCCCGGGCTGGACTACCTTCCTGCGTCACCCCATCACTTACCTACTACCACCTTGGTTCGACGGCTCCACCACTCCCCTCAACTCCGAAGAGATCAGGGCGGCTTCACGGCCTTAGCATTAATGGATTCGATACTGGGCGCTTCAAAGCGGGTACCGGAATATCAACCGGTTATCCATCGACTACGCCTGTCGGCCTCGCCTTAGGTCCCGACTTACCCTGGGCAGATCAGCTTGACCCAGGAACCCTTAGTCAATCGGCGCACACGTTTCCCACGTGTGAATCGCTACTCATGCCTGCATTCTCACTCGTGAACCATCCACCACTACCTTCCAGCATGGCTTCACCCGGCACACGACGCTCCCCTACCCATCACAACAGGCGTTAGCCCTCATGCTGCAATGACACGACTTCGGCGGTACGCTTGAGCCCCGCTACATTGTCGGCGCGGAATCACTTGACCAGTGAGCTATTACGCACTCTTTCAAGGATGGCTGCTTCTAAGCCAACCTCCTGGTTGTCTCTGCGACTCCACATCCTTTCCCACTTAGCGTACGCTTAGGGGCCTTAGTCGATGCTCTGGGCTGTTTCCCTCTCGACCATGGAGCTTATCCCCCACAGTCTCACTGCCGCGCTCTCACTTACCGGCATTCGGAGTTTGGCTAAGGTCAGTAACCCGGTAGGGCCCATCGCCTATCCAGTGCTCTACCTCCGGCAAGAAACACACGACGCTGCACCTAAATGCATTTCGGGGAGAACCAGCTATCACGGAGTTTGATTGGCCTTTCACCCCTAACCACAGGTCATCCCCCAGGTTTTCAACCCTGGTGGGTTCGGTCCTCCACGAAGTCTTACCTCCGCTTCAACCTGCCCATGGCTAGATCACTCCGCTTCGGGTCTTGAGCGCGCTACTAAAACGCCCTATTCGGACTCGCTTTCGCTACGGCTCCCCCACACGGGTTAACCTCGCAACACACCGCAAACTCGCAGGCTCATTCTTCAAAAGGCACGCAGTCACGACGCACCAAGCAAGCTTGATGCGCGACGCTCCCACGGCTTGTAGGCACACGGTTTCAGGTACTATTTCACTCCGCTCCCGCGGTACTTTTCACCATTCCCTCACGGTACTATCCGCTATCGGTCACCAGGGAATATTTAGGCTTAGCGGGTGGTCCCGCCAGATTCACACAGGATTTCTCGGGCCCTATGCTACTTGGGAAACGCACAAGCAAGCCGTACAGATTTCAGCTACGGGGGTCTTACCCTCTACGCCGGGCCTTTCGCATGCCCTTCGCCTACCCATACGGTTTCTGACTCACCGACCGGCCGGCAGACCGATCAAGCACGCTCCCACAACCCCTACAACGCAACCCCTGCCGGGTCTCACACGTTACAGGTTTAGCCTCATCCAGTTTCGCTCGCCACTACTCCCGGAATCACGGTTGTTTTCTCTTCCTGAGGGTACTGAGATGTTTCACTTCCCCTCGTTCCCTCCACACTGCCTATGAGTTCAGCAGCGGGTGACAGCCCATGACGACTGCCGGGTTTCCCCATTCGGACACCCCCGGATCACAGCTCGGTTGACAGCTCCCCGGGGCCTATCGCGGCCTCCCACGTCCTTCATCGGTTCCTGGTGCCAAGGCATCCACCGTGCGCCCTTAAAAACTTGGCCACAGATGCTCGCGTCCACTGTGCAGTTCTCAAACAACGACCAGCCACCCGTCACACACCACCCACAAGCGATGCTTCACCGGGACCGGCAAACTGAAGGACAACCATCACGGCCGCACCCTCAGACACCCAACAGCGCGCCCGACCCGGCCCTCCCAACCTTGCGTTCCACGCCGAAGCAGTACTAGCAAAACCAAGAGAAACCATGCCGAATAGTCAACGTTCCACCCATGAGCAACCAGCATCAGACACTCGCTGATGTACTGGCCTCTGGACCCCCGCCCCGAAGAGCAAGAGCCAAGATGCTCCTTAGAAAGGAGGTGATCCAGCCGCACCTTCCGGTACGGCTACCTTGTTACGACTTCGTCCCAATCGCCAGTCCCACCTTCGACAGCTCCCTCCCCACAAGGGGGTTGGGCCACCGGCTTCGGGTGTTACCGACTTTCGTGACGTGACGGGCGGTGTGTACAAGGCCCGGGAACGTATTCACCGCAGCAATGCTGATCTGCGATTACTAGCGACTCCGACTTCATGGGGTCGAGTTGCAGACCCCAATCCGAACTGAGACCGGCTTTTTGAGATTCGCTCCACCTCACGGCATCGCAGCTCATTGTACCGGCCATTGTAGCACGTGTGCAGCCCAAGACATAAGGGGCATGATGACTTGACGTCGTCCCCACCTTCCTCCGAGTTGACCCCGGCGGTCTCCCGTGAGTCCCCAGCACCACAAGGGCCTGCTGGCAACACGGGACAAGGGTTGCGCTCGTTGCGGGACTTAACCCAACATCTCACGACACGAGCTGACGACAGCCATGCACCACCTGTACACCGACCACAAGGGGGACCCTGTCTCCAGGGTTTTCCGGTGTATGTCAAGCCTTGGTAAGGTTCTTCGCGTTGCGTCGAATTAAGCCACATGCTCCGCCGCTTGTGCGGGCCCCCGTCAATTCCTTTGAGTTTTAGCCTTGCGGCCGTACTCCCCAGGCGGGGAACTTAATGCGTTAGCTGCGGCACGGACGACGTGGAATGTCGCCCACACCTAGTTCCCAACGTTTACGGCGTGGACTACCAGGGTATCTAATCCTGTTCGCTCCCCACGCTTTCGCTCCTCAGCGTCAGTATCGGCCCAGAGATCCGCCTTCGCCACCGGTGTTCCTCCTGATATCTGCGCATTTCACCGCTACACCAGGAATTCCGATCTCCCCTACCGAACTCTAGCCTGCCCGTATCGACTGCAGACCCGGGGTTAAGCCCCGGGCTTTCACAACCGACGCGACAAGCCGCCTACGAGCTCTTTACGCCCAATAATTCCGGACAACGCTTGCGCCCTACGTATTACCGCGGCTGCTGGCACGTAGTTAGCCGGCGCTTCTTCTGCAGGTACCGTCACTCACGCTTCTTCCCTGCTGAAAGAGGTTTACAACCCGAAGGCCGTCATCCCTCACGCGGCGTCGCTGCATCAGGCTTCCGCCCATTGTGCAATATTCCCCACTGCTGCCTCCCGTAGGAGTCTGGGCCGTGTCTCAGTCCCAGTGTGGCCGGTCGCCCTCTCAGGCCGGCTACCCGTCGTCGCCTTGGTAGGCCATCACCCCACCAACAAGCTGATAGGCCGCGGGCTCATCCTGCACCGCCGGAGCTTTCAACCCTCCCCCATGCGAGGAAAAGTGATATCCGGTATTAGACCCCGTTTCCAGGGCTTGTCCCAGAGTGCAGGGCAGATTGCCCACGTGTTACTCACCCGTTCGCCACTAATCCACCCCGAAGGGCTTCATCGTTCGACTTGCATGTGTTAAGCACGCCGCCAGCGTTCGTCCTGAGCCAGGATCAAACTCTCCGTGAATGCTTCACCGGTTCAACCGGTCCACACACACGAGAGCGGAACCGTCGGCCGGAATAAGACCGGACGGTCCACAGCATCCTCGCTGTGTTGTGTTTCAAAGGAACCTCAACCCAACCCCAAAGCTGGGGAAAGGTCGGGGTATCAACATATCTGGCGTTGACTTTTGGCACGCTGTTGAGTTCTCAAGGAACGGACGCTTCCTTCGTACTCACCCTCTCGGGCTTTCCTCCGGGCGCTTCCCTTCGGTATTTCGTGTCTCCGACTCTATCAGGCTTTTCCGTTCCCCCTGACCACCGATTCGCGGCACGCGAAAAAGGACCCGAGTTGAGGATCATTGCTTGATAGGTGCTGCCGACCCGCGACCCGAAGTCGTGCTGCGG
>NZ_JBHWHK010000006.1:0-5559 GCF_042732495.1 Microbacterium sp. NPDC059771
TTGACTAAAAGGAGTCCGGCGGTGTCCTACTCTCCCACAGGGTCCCCCCTGCAGTACCATCGGCGCTGTGAGGCTTAGCTTCCGGGTTCGGAATGTGACCGGGCGTTTCCCTCACGCTATGGCCGCCGAAACACTATTGATGTTTCAATCAAACCTAGGTTCACACGTATGTGTGATCGAAGGTGGTTCTCGACCGTACATCGAGAACCACTCAGTGGACGCAAGCACCAACGAACGGTGTGTTATCAAGTCATCGGCTTATTAGTACCAGTCAGCTGCACACGTTACCGTGCTTCCACATCTGGCCTATCAACCCAGTAGTCTGGCTGGGAGCCTCTCACCCGAAGGTATGGAAGTCTCATCTTGAGGCCGGCTTCCCGCTTAGATGCTTTCAGCGGTTATCCATCCCGAACGTAGCTAATCAGCGGTGCTCCTGGCGGAACAACTGACACACCAGAGGTTCGTCCAACCCGGTCCTCTCGTACTAGGGTCAGATCCTCTCAAACTTCCTACGCGCGCAGCGGATAGGGACCGAACTGTCTCACGACGTTCTAAACCCAGCTCGCGTACCGCTTTAATGGGCGAACAGCCCAACCCTTGGGACCTACTCCAGCCCCAGGATGCGACGAGCCGACATCGAGGTGCCAAACCATGCCGTCGATATGGACTCTTGGGCAAGATCAGCCTGTTATCCCCGAGGTACCTTTTATCCGTTGAGCGACAGCGCTTCCACAAGCCACTGCCGGATCACTAGTCCCGACTTTCGTCCCTGCTCGACCTGTCAGTCTCACAGTCAAGCTCCCTTGTGCACTTACACTCGCCACCTGATTGCCAACCAGGTTGAGGGAACCTTTGGGCGCCTCCGTTACTTTTTGGGAGGCAACCGCCCCAGTTAAACTACCCACCAGGCACTGTCCCTGAACCGGATTACGGTTCGAAGTTAGATATCCAGAGTGACCAGAGTGGTATTTCAACAATGACTCCACGGTAACTGGCGTCACCGCTTCAAAGTCTCCCACCTATCCTACACAAGCCACACCGAACACCAATACCAAGCTGTAGTAAAGGTCACGGGGTCTTTCCGTCCTGCTGCGCGTAACGAGCATCTTTACTCGTAATGCAATTTCGCCGAGTTCGCGGTTGAGACAGTTGGGAAGTCGTTACGCCATTCGTGCAGGTCGGAACTTACCCGACAAGGAATTTCGCTACCTTAGGATGGTTATAGTTACCACCGCCGTTTACTGGGGCTTAAATTCTCAGCTTCGCCTTGCGGCTAACCGGTCCTCTTAACCTTCCAGCACCGGGCAGGCGTCAGTCCGTATACATCGTCTTGCGACTTGGCACGGACCTGTGTTTTTAGTAAACAGTCGCTACCCACTAGTCTCTGCGGCCTCCAAACGCTTTCGGAGCAAGTCCTAATACGTCGAAGGCCCCCCTTCTCCCGAAGTTACGGGGGCATTTTGCCGAGTTCCTTAACCACGATTCTCTCGATCTCCTTGGTATTCTCTACCTGACCACCTGAGTCGGTTTGGGGTACGGGCGGCTAGAACCTCGCGTCGATGCTTTTCTCGGCAGCATAGGATCATCCACTTTTTATCCGCATCGTGTCTCAGCCTCATGAGTCACGGATTTGCCTATGACTCGGCCTACGCACTTGCACCAGGACAACCATCGCCTGGCTTGGACTACCTTCCTGCGTCACACCTGTTAATACGCTAACCGCACCAGCATGGGGTCACGTGCTCCCCTCCACGGTGTCACCCGAAGGTGACGATGTGAAGGCTCGGACGTTTAGCACCACTGGATTAGCTTGGGCGGTTCTTCGCCGGTACGGGAATATCAACCCGTTGTCCATCGACTACGCCTGTCGGCCTCGCCTTAGGTCCCGACTTACCCAGGGAAGATTAGCTTGACCCTGGAACCCTTGGTCTTTCGGAGGACGTGTTTCTCACACGTCATTCGCTACTCATGCCTGCATTCTCACTCGTGTAGCCTCCACGGCTGGTTTCCACCGCCGCTTCGCTGGCCACACGACGCTCTCCTACCCATCAACACGGCTGGACCACGAAGGCCTACCAATAATGTCAATGCCACAACTTCGGTGGCGTGCTTGAGCCCCGTTACATTGTCGGCGCGGAATCACTTGACCAGTGAGCTATTACGCACTCTTTCAAGGGTGGCTGCTTCTAAGCCAACCTCCTGGTTGTCAGAGCAACTCCACATCCTTTCCCACTTAGCACGCGCTTTGGGACCTTAGTTGGTGGTCTGGGTTGTTTCCCTCTCGACTATGAAGCTTATCCCCCACAGTCTCACTGCTGCGCTCTCACTTACCGGCATTCGGAGTTTGGCTGACGTCAGTAACCTTGTAGGGCCCATCGGCCATCCAGTAGCTCTACCTCCGGCAAGAAACACGCAACGCTGCACCTAAATGCATTTCGGAGAGAACCAGCTATCACGAAGTTTGATTGGCCTTTCACCCCTATCCACAGCTCATCCCCTCAGTTTTCAACCTAAGTGGGTTCGGTCCTCCACGACGTCTTACCGTCGCTTCAACCTGGCCATGGATAGATCACTTCGCTTCGGGTCTAGGACATGCGACTGAATCGCCCTATTCAGACTCGCTTTCGCTACGGCTACCCCACACGGGTTAACCTCGCCACATATCGCTAACTCGCAGGCTCATTCTTCAAAAGGCACGCTGTCACACCTACCAGGGGTGCTCCAACGGTTTGTAAGCAAACGGTTTCAGGTACTATTTCACTCCCCTCCCGGGGTACTTTTCACCTTTCCCTCACGGTACTTGTCCGCTATCGGTCATCTGGGAGTATTTAGGCTTATCAGGTGGTCCTGACAGATTCACACGGGATTTCACGGGCCCCGTGCTACTTGGGATACTCTCCACGCCAGAACACGCATTTCGACTACGGGGTTGGCACCCTCTATGACCGGCCTTTCAAGACCGTTCGTCTATACGCTTCTGTAACGTCGCCAGCTCGGCAGAACTGACTGGTGAGTCCCACAACCCCGAATATGCAACTCCTGCCGGATATCACACACACTCGGTTTAGCCTGATCCGGTTTCGCTCGCCACTACTAACGGAATCGCGGTTGCTTTCTCTTCCTGTGGGTACTGAGATGTTTCACTTCCCCACGTTCCCTCTACCCGCCCTATATATTCAGGCGGGAGTCACTAGGTCGGCACGCCGCCCAGCGGGGTTTCCCCATTCGGACACCCTCGGATCAAAACTTGCTTATCAGTTCCCCGAGGCTTATCGCAGATTGCTACGTCCTTCTTCGGCTCCAGATGCCAAGGCATCCACCGTTTGCTCTTAAAGACTTGAAATCACATGAGTTCGAATCAAAAACTCGACCCCACCCGAAGGCGGGATCAGAAATTGACTAATGATCTTTAAGATCATCTTGCGCAACCAATCCGAAGATCAGTTGCAAGATGCTCGCGTCCACTGTGTAGTTCTCAAAGTACGGGCGGTACCCTTCACCGCTTCCCCACCGGGGAAACAACGAAAGGCCCAGAGTAACCAAATGCTTCCAACCCGAAGGTCAAAGCGCATCCGGTCCCTCAGGACCCAACAGCGTGCAGGTGCGACATCCGTCACCCTCCCCGTTCCAACCACCGAAGCGGCGTACTGAAGAAGAACAACATCCTTCGCACCATGTCAAATGTTCCACCCATGAGCTCCCAGCGAAGAACGTACGCCTTCGATCTGGGTTCTGGACACCCGAAAGTGTCAGATGCTCCTTAGAAAGGAGGTGATCCAGCCGCACCTTCCGGTACGGCTACCTTGTTACGACTTAGTCCTAATTACCGATCCCACCTTCGACGGCTCCCTCCACAAGGGTTAGGCCACCGGCTTCAGGTGTTACCGACTTTCATGACTTGACGGGCGGTGTGTACAAGACCCGGGAACGTATTCACCGCAGCGTTGCTGATCTGCGATTACTAGCGACTCCGACTTCATGAGGTCGAGTTGCAGACCTCAATCCGAACTGGGACCGGCTTTTTGGGATTCGCTCCACCTCACGGTATTGCAGCCCTTTGTACCGGCCATTGTAGCATGCGTGAAGCCCAAGACATAAGGGGCATGATGATTTGACGTCATCCCCACCTTCCTCCGAGTTGACCCCGGCAGTATCCCATGAGTTCCCACCATTACGCGCTGGCAACATAGAACGAGGGTTGCGCTCGTTGCGGGACTTAACCCAACATCTCACGACACGAGCTGACGACAACCATGCACCACCTGTTTACGAGTGTCCAAAGAGTTGACCATTTCTGGCCCGTTCTCGTATATGTCAAGCCTTGGTAAGGTTCTTCGCGTTGCATCGAATTAATCCGCATGCTCCGCCGCTTGTGCGGGTCCCCGTCAATTCCTTTGAGTTTTAGCCTTGCGGCCGTACTCCCCAGGCGGGGAACTTAATGCGTTAGCTGCGTCACGGAATCCGTGGAATGGACCCCACAACTAGTTCCCAACGTTTACGGGGTGGACTACCAGGGTATCTAAGCCTGTTTGCTCCCCACCCTTTCGCTCCTCAGCGTCAGTTACGGCCCAGAGATCTGCCTTCGCCATCGGTGTTCCTCCTGATATCTGCGCATTCCACCGCTACACCAGGAATTCCAATCTCCCCTACCGCACTCTAGTCTGCCCGTACCCACTGCAGGCCCGAGGTTGAGCCTCGGGATTTCACAGCAGACGCGACAAACCGCCTACGAGCTCTTTACGCCCAATAATTCCGGATAACGCTTGCGCCCTACGTATTACCGCGGCTGCTGGCACGTAGTTAGCCGGCGCTTTTTCTGCAGGTACCGTCACTTTCGCTTCTTCCCTGCTAAAAGAGGTTTACAACCCGAAGGCCGTCATCCCTCACGCGGCGTTGCTGCATCAGGCTTCCGCCCATTGTGCAATATTCCCCACTGCTGCCTCCCGTAGGAGTCTGGGCCGTGTCTCAGTCCCAGTGTGGCCGGTCACCCTCTCAGGCCGGCTACCCGTCGACGCCTTGGTGAGCCATTACCTCACCAACAAGCTGATAGGCCGCGAGCCCATCCCCAACCGAAAAATCTTTCCAAACGCAGACCATGCGGTCACGTCACATATCCAGTATTAGACGCCGTTTCCAGCGCTTATCCCAGAGTCAGGGGCAGGTTGCTCACGTGTTACTCACCCGTTCGCCACTGATCCCACAGAGCAAGCTCCGTGTTCACCGTTCGACTTGCATGTGTTAAGCACGCCGCCAGCGTTCATCCTGAGCCAGGATCAAACTCTCCGTAAAAAGAAATTGCATACAACCCGGGGAAAAACCAGGCCGCAGCGAGTTTGAAACTGACCAAAGAGATGACATCATTGCTGACTTCATCCGAATGCCAACCCCCCAAAAGGAGTTGGTCTTTGATCCAAAGGAATTCTCACCCAGCCGAAGCTGAACGAGGATAATTTGGCATTTGACAAGTGCACGCTGTTGAGTTCTCAAGGATCGGATGCTCCCACGACCCAGCCATCACAACCAGGCCCGCAGGGCAACTTCTCTATCTTAGCCATCCCG
>NZ_JBHWHK010000007.1:0-4926 GCF_042732495.1 Microbacterium sp. NPDC059771
ACCGTAAGGAGCCAAAACAAATTAGTTTTCGTGTGAGCGAATCCGAATATTTAAAGTTAAGGCAATCTGCGGAAACTTTAAATATGAGTGTGCCTGCTTTCGTAAAGAAAAAGGCACAAGGCAGTCGATTAGTCGCACCAAAATTTGATAAAGAAACGCGACAATCGATTGCTAGAGATTTAAGTAAGTTAGGTGCAAACGCCAATCAGATTGCTAAATATTGTAATAAACATCAACATGAAGCACCCAATTACATAGCGTTAGAACATAATATCAATGAGCTACGTGAAAGGCTTGATGAGATATGGCAACAACTAAATTAGGTAATACCAAATCGGCAAGTCGAGCAATCAATTACGCAGAAAAGCGAGCAGAAGAAAAAAGTGGCTTAAATTGTGATATAGATTATGCAAAATCATCGTTTAAGCAAACACGAGCTTTATATGGCAAAGAGAATGGTGTTCAAGCACATACAGTGATTCAATCGTTCAAGCCTGGCGAGGTAACGCCAGAGCAATGTAATCAATTGGGTCTAGAATTGGCAGAAAAGATTGCACCTAATCATCAAGTAGCCGTCTATACGCACGCAGATACAAATCATGTACACAATCATATTGTGATTAATTCAATTGATTTAGAAACTGGGAAAAAATATCAAAGCAATAAAAAACAAAGAGAGTTCGTAAAACAAAAAAATGATGAAGTATGTAGAGAACATGGATTGTCTGTAACTGAACGCAATGCAACAATGCGATATACTCAAGCCGAAAAAGGCTTAATTGAAAAAGGTAAAAGCTCTTGGAAAGACGAAATTAGAGATGCGATTGAACAATCACAAGCGACAAATTTTGAGGAGCTTGAGAGAGAGTTGAACCAATTAGACATCACAATCGATCGCGTCACAAACAAAACAATCACTTACAGACACTTGAAAGAAAATAAAAAAGTGAGAGGTAAAAATTTAGGTGAACAATTCGATAAGGGGGCATTAGAAAATGAGTTTGCGATCGCAAATGAACGGAGAGAATTCGAGCAACAATTATCAGAATACGAACCAAGAGAAAGTGAGTACAGACCAAGAGATACAGAAAAAAATATTAAACGTCCTAAAGAACTTAGAGTCCAATCACGAGAAAACGACTTTGAACTTGAGTGATGAAGACAAGCTATATATATCACGAATGACCGATCAGATAAAACGCTCGAATACGCACGAGATTAAAGTAAATATTGAGACAGATGATAATCTAAGCGAATTTATTAAACAAAAAATCGATGAGAAATTTGATGAAAAAATACCTAATCTTCGTACAAAGCAAACAATGGAACAATTCAAATGGTCTTTGATGAGAATTGAGGATAAACAAGAAATACTCGATGACAATATTGAAAGTGTTCACAAATGGGCGACTTACTTTAAGTCAGCGTTGATGTTGACACTATTTGCCGTTTTATTGATTAGCGTTGTCGCTACATTCATGGGTGGTTTATTCAATGTTTTAGGATTTGACCACATGTATAAAGGGCTAGAATATCAAATAAAGCACTCAGAAGGTTTTGTAGCATTTTTATGGCATTTAGGATACTTGATACCTTATTTACTATTAGCGACGTTGATATGGCTTATATTGGCTTTAGAACGCAAATATAGATATTAACACGCATTTATGCCGAGAAAATTTATTGATGTTGAGAAGAACCCTTAACTAAACTTGAAGACGAATGTCGGCATAGCGTGAGCTATTAGGCCGACGAGTCGACAGTTTTGGGGTTTGTTAAGGGTTCAGAGGCTCAACGTCAATAAAGCAATTGGAATAAAGCATTAAAAAGAAAGGTTAATTTTATGCTATTAAAAAACAAAATATATTCAGGTATTATCATTGTTATTTTTATACTTTGTTTGATTATAGGATTGAATGAAAACATTATTGGAAAATCTTTAGGGGAAAAGCTCTTTTATTTATTAAATTTTTTATTTTTTGTATTGTTAATTATTGGTACGACAAAAAAAGAAAGGAATTAATATTTTTTTATGGTCCAATAAAAAAATATTTACAGGTATTAGTAGGTTCTTTGATAGCATTATCTTTATCATTTTATTTATTGGTTATATTCTAGAAGTAACTTTTAAAGGAGAGACATATGAATATTTCAAAAGGTTTTGTAAAGGCGATTTGGTTTATAATATGTGTTATTTTAGTAATAATGCTAGGAAATAATTACAAATTTGTAGAAATGTTTTTAATGGTAACTTTAGGTATTATAGGTTTTATACTTATAGAAAATTTTTATAAAAAAAAGAACGGAGATTAATCTCCGTTCTTTTTATGCTCTTTGTATAGGTATTGTTTTACTAGAAACTTTTTTACCTGTTTTTTGGTTGTATACTTTTATTACGTAGTAGCCCATATTATATCCGCTCATATCTCCACTTGGACCTGAAGCTTTCTTCTTGGGTACATAGTGGTATTTTTTAACAGTTAATGGAGCATAATTTTTATCTATTTGATCAATGCTACCTTTGAGTCCAAGTGCTGTTAGTAAAGCACTTCCTGCTTTACCAACATAACCAGGGATACCTCCTATGCCAAGTGATAATATTGCATTGCCAATAGCTTCGTCTTTATCTTGCTTTTTCTGTTGTTTCACGCTTACATTTTTTGATTTAACACTTTCTAATTTATATTTAGATTTAGCTGAAGCTTCTTTGTTAATTTGTGGAGTATGAATATTATTAGGTAAAGCTGCGCTTATAGGTGATAATAATACAGCACCTGCAAGTATTGTTATCACTTTCTTTTTCATTTTCATTTCCTCCTTTTATTGTATTTACAATCATTATTTTAAATTTCTTAAATTTGATTAAAACTGTAAATATTTATAAATTTATGTATAACAGTTCAATTTTTAAAATTAATGTTATAAAAGATATAAGTAAATTAAATTAATAAAAGGTGGAATTTTTAATAGTGTTATCAAAAAATTTAAAGATATTAAGAATTAAAAAAGACGTTAGCCAAGAATTTTTATCTAAAAAAATTGGAGTTTCCATTCAAACGATAAACAAGTGGGAAAATGATAAATGTTTGCCAGATGCTTATAATCTTTTGAAATTAGCAGATTATTATAGTTTAAGTGTTGAAGAACTTATTAATAAAGAATTTGAATTAGTTTAGCAAAAAAGCTTAGTCATATTAGACCAAGCCTTTTGGTAGTGTTATATTAATAACAAAATAAAAAGAAGTCGCTCACTCCCCGACCAAAGTTTGTGAATGCGACTTACCTAAGGAAAAACGTTAAGTTGTTTTTTATATTTTGTATATCTAGATATTAAACGATATTAGTTTTTTCTTCAAGATATATATTCGGGTGAGCGACTTCTTAAAACAAATTAAGGAGTCGATTTTTTATGAGTAGAGAAAATTATTCAAAGTACTTACAAAATAAGGATAGTGACATTTTACACTCAACCGGCTACTCTAATAGCCGGTTAGGAGTGCATTCTGTGCACCCACAAAATCCTAAATTAAGTTTTGACGCTATGACAATAGTTGGAAATCTCAGTCGTGACAACGCTCAAAAGCTATCGTCATTTATGAGTATCGAACCACAAATTCGACTTTGGGATATACTACAAACGAAATTTAAAGCTAAAGCACTACAAGAAAAAGTTTATATTGAATACGACAAAGTAAAAGCAGATACATGGGATAGACGTAATATGCGTGTTGAATTTAATCCGAATAAACTTACGCATGAAGAAATGCTTTGGTTAAAACAAAACATTATCAACTACATGGAAGATGACGGTTTTACAAGAATAGATTTAGCTTTTGATTTTGAAGATGATTTAAGTAATTATTATGCAATGACTGATAAAGCAGTTAAGAAAACTGTATTTTATGGTCGTGACGGGAAGCCAGAAACAAAATATTTTGGTGTAAGAGATAGTGATAGATTTATTAGAATTTATAATAAAAAGCAAGAACGTAAAGATAACGCAGATGTTGAAGTCATGTCTGAACATTTATGGCGTGTAGAGATTGAACTTAAAAGAAATATGGTGGATTACTGGAATGACTGCTTTAATGACTTACATATCTTGAAACCAGATTACTCAACGATAAAAAAAACTTCAGATCGTCATACGATTATGGCTTTATTATTTGATGATAATGAGTGGGGTAAATTAGAAAGACGTACAAAAAATAAATATAGAGAAATGCTAAAAAGTATTTCAGAAATTGATTTAGCAGAGTTAATGAAATTGACTTTAAAAGAATACGAAGACCAATTGCAAAAGCAAATTACTTTTTGGCAAAATAAAATTTAAGAATTAGTATTTAAACATAAAGGGGATGACAAAATGGATAAGAAAAATCAAAAAACTAAATTGGTTAAAAGTTTAGAAGGTCTTGGGGCTTTATTTATAGCAATAGCAATTTTAATATTTATAGTTCGTATAATATTTGATGTTATTTATGGTGGATCACATCTTGTAAAGACTAATGATATTTTTCTATTTTTAGGTTTTTTCATTGCTTTTTTAGCATATTGTTTACAAAAGAGAATTGCAGGGGCTATCTTTTTTGGATTCCTCACTATTTTGCAGTTACTTAGTTTATTTGGTATGTAAATTTTATTTTAACTATGAGTGGCTAGCGTTTAAGCCACTCATTTTTTGCGTAAGCAAAAACATAAAGGGTCTGGGATTAATCCCAGCAAGCCGGTATTTTCAGAACGAAGTGGCTAGAAAATACGACGCTTGCCAAACCACTTTATTACTTGATAAAATTTAGGTTATGATTTAAGCTAAATTTGTATTAAGTAATAATTTTCGAAGAAAGCGTGGTGGGATTAAATGAGCGAACAAAACACATTTGTGGCTAGCGACGAAACTGTTGGGCGAAACCGTAAACCCAACCG
>NZ_JBHWHK010000008.1:0-4754 GCF_042732495.1 Microbacterium sp. NPDC059771
GTCTCAGTTGGTCGATTTCATCTTCCAATTGATGAATATGGCGTTGAAGTGCCTGATTGTTCGATTTGAGTGCTTCGTTGTCTTTTTTAAACAATTCACTGACTTCACTGGATTCTTTAATTTGTTCGATGACTGTCGGTTTAATGCGATTACCAATGGCTGTATGACGTATGTATTCGGTCACATTCATCTCTCGAATATCCGCAAGTGCACAAATCTTTTCGTATTGCGATTGACTTACACGAATTTTAACTATTATGGGTAGTGATTTTGTATATTCTATGTATAAGCTTATTTAATATTAACATTACCTGAATATACTATGTTTTACAGAATAAATTCATAAATGTATATGTTACATTAAGTATGTAAGTGTTAATAGTAAACTTTCGAATATATTCATTTTTGCTAAAAAACTTACAAAAATAACAGTATTTATTAGGAGGATTACAATGAAAATAGTAGTTATTGGTGCTACTGGCACAATAGGTAAAAGTGTATCTAAGAAACTTAAAGAAAATAATCATGAAGTTATTGAAGTTGGCAGTAAATCTGGTGACTATCAATTAGATATTACCTCTCCAACAGAAATAGAACAAATGTATAAAGATATTAAAGATATAGATGCTGTTGTTAGCGCTACAGGAGGCGCAACTTTCAAATCTCTATCAGATATTAGTTTAGAAGAAAATAATGTAGCTATAAAAAGTAAATTATTAGGACAAATAAACCTTGTTTTAATAGGTCAACACTATTTAAATAAAAACGGTAGCTTTACTTTAACTTCCGGAATTATGATGGATGATCCTATTCTATTAGGTTCTTCAGCAGCTATGGCAAATGGCGGTGTTGCAGGATTTGTTACATCAGCAGCTATAGAATTAAAAAATGGTTTAAGAATTAACAATGTAAGTCCTAATGTCGTTGAAGAAGCTTTAGATAAATATGGGGAATTCTTCAAAGGATTTACAGCGGTTCCAGTTGATAAAGTAGCAAATGCATTTATTAAAAGTGTTGAAGGTGCTCAAACTGGACAAACGTATAAAATTTATTAATTTTTTAATGTGTCATTATCCTATATTCAATTTTCATTAATTAAAAATTTTTAATTCAAAGGGGATTAAAGAATGAAGAAAAATTATAAATTGATAATTATCGGTGGCGGTTTAGTAGGTCTATCAACAGCTTATAACTTAGTGACAAATTATAATGGCTATTCTACTATCAAAGGGGAAGATATTTTAGTTCTAGAAAAAAATAAATTTTTTAACGATAAAGGCAGTAGTGCAGGCAGTACTCGACAATTTAGATATCAATATACTGAAAAATATATGACTGAATTAGTAATACAATCTATTCCAGACTGGCAAAAACTTCAACAATTTACAACTAATAATTTAATTGAACATGTAGGTAGTTTATGGTTCGGAGACCCTAAACTTCCAACTACAGAAGGTGGTATAAACCCAGCTGAAAAAACAATGGATAAAACAGGAGTTCCATATTCTAATTTGAATAAAACACAAATTGAAAATTGGTATCAATTTAAAAATCTTCCAGATGATTATGTCGGCTTTTATCAAAAAGAAGGTGGTGCTATAAATTTACCAGAAACATTAAAAACTTTTTATAGTCAAGCTTCTATAGCTGGCGTTCAAATGTTAGAAAACACTCCTGTATTAGATATTAAAAAAAGAAAATGGAAAATATACTATTCAAACAGGAGAACATGAATTCACAACAGAAAAAATACTTGTGTCTACTGGAGCATATGTAAATGACATTACAAAATATTTTGATAAGCAAATAAAATTAGATATTTGGGATATGGTTTCAGCATACTTCGAAAAAACAAATCCTAATATTGACTATCCTACTTGGTTTGCTTTTCAACAACCAAATGACGAAAATAGTAATTTATATTATGGCTTCCCAGAAATGGATTGGAAATACAAAAATTATATTAGAGTGGCTCCTGATTATCCATTTGCAATATATGATTCTCCATCTGAAAGAAAAAAACCAACTTCTGAAGATTTCAAAGGGACTGAAGAATGGGTTAAGAACCACATGAGTGATTTAGATAGTAATGCTAAATTCAAAAGCACTTGTATGTTAGGATTACCTAAAAATAAAAATAAATTATTATATTTAGATTTTATAACTGATGATAAAAATGTTGTTGTACAAACTGGAGGTTGGGCTGCTAAATTCGCACCTACTTTTGGAAAGATTTGTAGTCAGCTATTAATAAATGGACATACAGACTATAATATTAGTCATTTTAAAATTGAAAGTGAGGATTTAAAATGACTTCTAAAATAACAATGAATGATATTAATTATATAAACGGAATTAATGACGACCTAGATATAGATATTGCAATTGTTGGAGCAGGAGTATCGGGGATTTATAGTGCATATCGATTTCTAGAAGATGATAGATATAATAACAAAAAAATAGGTATATTTGATTTAAATGATAAAATTGGGGGACGATTAGAATCAATTGTACTGCCTGAATCAAATGTTACTGGCGAATTAGGTGGAATGAGATATCTAACAAGTCAAAAAATAACAACTTCTCTAATAGAGAATATATTTAAATTAAAAAATAAAAAATTTAAAACTGGAGAAACCTCAAGCCATACTTTCTATCTAAGAGGTCAACGTTTTAAAGAAAATGAGTGGGAAGAAAATCAAAAAAAGCAAGATAAATTTTATACCAGATATTTTATGTCAGAACAACTTCAAGGCTATCACCCAGATCAGTTATTTAACAAAGTTATTGCTGAGGTATGTTTAAATGATCCTTGGTTTAATGATAGTTACAATAATAAAATAGAAAAGCAAGACGATTATAACTATAGTTTTAAATTAAGCAGTGAAGATTGGGACAATATAAAGCGCAATTTAATATATTACAAAGATAACAGCCCCTATAACCAAATGAAATTGTATGATATTGGATTTTGGAATTTGCTCAAAGATCAATTAGGTAATGAAGGGTATGAATTTTTAGCTAATGCAGGTTCGTATTACTCTAATACATTAAGTTGGAATTCTTCAGAGGCATTCTCATATATTGTTGGAGATTTTACTGATGGAGTAGAATATAAAACAATATATGAGGGTTATGACCAACTTGCTTATTCTTTAGCTAAAAGCGTCTCTGAAAATGATAACGTAACATTATATTTAAACTCTGAACTAAAAACTTTCTCTAAAGATAAAGAAAGCTACGAATTAGAACTAGTTAATGTAAATACAACAAAAACAAAGAAAGTAAAAACAAGAGAAATTATATTAGCTATGCCAAAAAGATCACTGGAATTACTAGATCAAGATAATTTCTTTTTTAAAGATGCTTCACATTCAAAGGTTAGCAAATTAATAGATACCGTATATGCAGAACCTTCGTTAAAACTACTATTAGGTTTTGAATATCCATGGTGGAGAGAATGTTTAAACTCTTACTATGGCAAATCTACTACCGATTTGCCAATGCGACAATGTTACTACTTTGGTGTAGATGAAGATAATCAACATTCACTTTTATTAGCAAGCTATAATGATATGAGAACTGTTAATTTCTGGAAATCTATGATTAGATCCAATGATAATAAATTTATTCAACACGATGGAATAAAAAGCAAAAATAATAATTTAGAATTGTTCAATGAAAAATATAGTGACGAAGTCACTAATGTTATGGTTGAAGAATCAATAAATCAATTAGAAGAACTTCATGATATTAAAATTCCAAAACCCTATGCCAGTCTTGTAAAAGATTGGTCTAAAGATCCATTTGGTGGAGGATATCATGCCTGGCATACTGGCGTAGATGTTCAAAAAACAATGAAATTAATAAGAAAACCCTACGAATACGAAAATATTTATATTGTAGGAGAAGCATATTCATCTGATCAAGGTTGGACAGAAGGAGCTTTCAAAACAGCAGAAAAAATGTTACAAGAACATTTTGGATTAGAAAGACCCGAATGGTTGGATAGTGATTACTATTTAGGATGGTGATTTTCTTGTTTATAGTGGCTATTAATTAGCCACTATTTTTTCGTTAGAAAAAATCCTTAAGGGGCTTGGGGATAATCCCCAACAAGCTGGCGCGTCTGCCACGAAGTGGCTAGCAAAGCCAATGCTTGATACTATATAGAAATAACTCGATTTTTAAATTAACGCTTTAAGCCTTGTCAATAAAGGTCTCAATCAATTTTTTTATGTTGCAAGAAATTTTTGACATGAAAAAGCAAGCGACTATCAATCATCGTAGTCGCTTGCTTTTTCATTGTTCTTTCAATCGTTTAATCGCATTTTTCAGTTGACGATCATCGCGATATGTATTGAAGTTTAAAAATGCTGTACTATCAAAATGTTGTAATAAGTGATGAAAGACGTCATTTTCTTGTCTCAGTTGGTCGATTTCATCTTCCAACTGATGAATATGATGCTGGAGTGCCTGATTGTTCGATTTGAGTGCCTCGTTGTCTTTTTTAAACAATTCACTGACTTCACTGGATTCTTTAATTTGTTCGATGATTGTCGGTTTAATGCGATTACCAATGGCTGTATGACGTATGTATTCGGTCACATTCATCTCTCGAATATCCGCAAGTGCACAAATCTTTTCGTATTGCGATTGACTTACACGAATTGTTAAGATTTTTTCTTTTGAATTTTGTTTTTTTGGCATTGAACCACCTCATGATTAATATGTGATAAGCATACATATGTGTG
>NZ_JBHWHK010000009.1:0-4203 GCF_042732495.1 Microbacterium sp. NPDC059771
GCTTATTTGAGATGCTTAAGGAGTAGTTTTGCCACATAAAAGGAGTAGTTTTGCCACATAAAAGGAGTAGTTTTGCCACATAAAAGGAGTAGTTTTGCCACATAAAAGGAGTAGTTTTTTTTATAAACCTTCTTTTGTTAATTGACATTGTTATCAAAGTGTTTTAACGTGGAAATATCAATTCAATAAGGAGTATCATAAAAAATTATACTCCTTATTGAAATATTTGTGTTGAGGTGTCTATATAATGACGGGAGAAACAGTAGTATACAAAAACGATTTAAATTTAGTTCCTTTAAGAAAATTCACTAGTACTGAAATTAATTTATTCTTTGCTATGTGTAATAAACTTAAGGAAAAAGAAACTAACACACTTCATTTATCTTTTGATGAATTGAAAGAATTGAGTAACTATAGTCCGAAAACACGTAATATTAATAGATTCGTTAAAGATTTGGATGATGTATACAAGAAAATGCTGGAACTAACGATTAGATACGAAGATGATGAGGTTATAGAAAGATTTATTTTATTTAATCATTATAGAATTCATAAAAAGGATCAATACTTAGAAATTTCAACTTCTCCTAATTTAAAGCATATACTTAATTCAATTACTAGTAACTTTACTAAATTTGAATTAAAAGAAATGACAAATTTGAAATCTACATATTCAAAAAACATGTTTAGAATACTTAAACAATATAAACACACTGGTTATATGAAAATTAAAATCGATGATTTTAGAGAACGCCTAGATGTCCCTAAATCTTATAGAATGACAGATATTAATAAAAATGTTTTAAAGCCTATTGTTACAGAGTTAAATACTATTTTTAACAATCTTCATATTAATAAAATCAAGGCTAAAAAAGGACGTAAAATTGAATGGCTAGAGTTTATTTTTGATGCTGAGAAGTGTATACATAGTAAACGAAAACCTGAAAGGCAAGATAAAATTATGTCTAAGCGCTATAGTAGTCGTGAAAAAACACCTAAGTGGTTAGAGAAAAAAATATATACACAATCACACAAAATATACAATGAAGACACTAAATTAAGACAAGATAGAGAAGCATTTCAACGTCAATTAAAAGAAAAATGGGAAAATAAGTAAGAATGACAGTTTACTAATTTATTTTAGATTAAAATATAAATTAGTCCTCCAAATGAATGAAGGACTATAACCATAATTAGTATAGAACACATTAATCATATTAACACTTTATGAGAATTAGAGAAATATTTAGTTTATTTGTCTTGAGTAATATTTTTCAGTGAATGAAATATTTAACCATTTATCAAAATTTATAAAGTTTTGGTTAATTTCTTCTATTATTTCATTTCTGTATACATCTGCTTGTTCAATAGTTTGAATATAGGAATTTTTATCAACTATGTTTTGTAAATCAATATAAATAACCTGCCCCATTTTAGATATCCTAATATCTTCGTCTCTAATATTATATTCAATATTTTTCTTCTTTACTATATTATAAATATCATATTGTACTTCTTCTGAAGCAGACATTGATATAATTTCTTTACCATTTTTATATAGAAGTCTTATAGGCATAACAATTAAAATAATACCAGCGATTAAAACTAAAAAAGGATCTATGTAAGGAATTAGCCAATTAAATTTAGTATATTTTAGTATAAACATTAAAATAAAGCCTAACACTAATCCAAAACTTACAAAAGTATCTAACAACCATTGAAGCATTTCTGCATATATTAAATCAGATTTTTTTCTATTTCTAGATAGAAGGAAACATATTACACCACATCCTACAAAAGAAAAAATGCCGTAGAATAATCCTATATTGGCATTAATATTTCTACCACCTTGCATAATCGCATAAATTGATGAAACTAATGATAATATACAAAGAAGAAGAAGAATTGAAGAGTTGAAAACAATAGTAAGGGGCTGAAAAATGTATTTCCCAAATGGGAAAGACTCACGATTAGGTTTTTTTATAGTAATAGAAGTGAAAAGTGATAAAGCTGATATTAGTAAGCTTAAGACAGCATATAAACCATCAAGTAATACCATATCACTATTTGAAATAATACCCAGAAATATACCAGTTACTGAAAAAATCAATGCTCCTAAAGTTGATATAAAAAGAATTCGGCTTATTTCGTTGTTGTGCATTTTCATTTTATCTTATCCTTTATTTTTATTAACATTTTTATTTTACGCCTATCTAAATATTTATTCAAAATTAATAATGTGTATATTATATTCATTTCAAAAAACAGTCTAAGAAGCAACTCTTACTCCTTAGACTGTTTTTGAAATTTAAATCATAAATCGTTTCTATTCATTAACATTTTTAGACTTTTCTGTATCGAATCTATAAGAAATAAATCCATAAAGAGTCCATCCAGCAAATGTTACAATAGCACCATAGTAAACAGCTATTCCTCCAGAAGAGTAAATAGCATATAAAGTATATATACCAGCTAGAATTGCTATAATATTAGTCCACTTCATAGTTTTATTAGAAATATTTGTTGATGTTTCTTTTTGCATGGTTTTAATACTTGCCATTGTTAACACATAAGGCACTGCATTAGTTACCACCGCTAAATTGACTAATATTGTAAACTGTTTAGATAAAGATGGACTAATTGTCATTAATGAAATTAACGTTTGTAATACAGTAATAATCACCATTCCAATTATTGGTGTACCATTGCCGATAGTTTTAGCAAAGATTTTAGGAAAATATTTTTCAACTGCTGAGCTTCTAAATACTTCTGCAATGGTAAATTGCCAACCAATCAAGGATCCAAAGCAAGATATTATCATTAAAGCAATAACAATATTACCAATCGTAGGGTTAAACATATGACTAAATGCCAAACCAAATGGTGCACTAGACTTAGCTAAATCTTTAATGGGAGAAATACCTAAAATTACATTTGTAGATAAAATATACATTATTGCTGCACCTATAGTTCCTCCCATTACAGCAATAGGTACATTTTTCTTAGGATTTTCTACAGCATCACTATTCGCAGCAGCAGATTCAAGACCTAAAAATGCCCAAAGTGTTATAGAAATAGATTTACCCATTCCCTCTATAAAACTATAGTTATGGGGATTCCAAGATGTGGCAAAGTTGCTTCCACTAAAGTAAAACCAGCCAACAATACTGATGAAAATTACAGGTAAAATAACTCCCCATACTGTAACAGAGCTAATTCTTCCCGTAATACTTGCTCCGCCAAAGTTCAATATTGTTGCAATCCATAAAACTAATATAGTCCACATGGCTGTGGCTAAAGGTGACAAATGAACATTAAATAGTACAGCAATATAACCTACTGAAGATATAGCGATAGCCGCATTAGCTATAACTAACGAAAGTCCATAAGTATAATTGGTAAGGAAGGCTCCAGCTTTACCAAATGAGTACTCAGCATATCCTCCCATTCCTCCACCTTTTGAACTATATAAACCAGCTCTAGCGAATATGAAAGCTAACATTGTAGCCCCAATTGTTGTTACAATCCAAGAAAGTATTGACATTGTACCGACTTGCGCAAGATTAGTAGGTAGCATGATAATTCCTGAGCCCATCATATTAACAGCAGTAACAATCGTTAATTGAGTAACGCTCATTTTTTTCTTTTCAGACATAGTAATGCACCTTTCTTACTTAATTATTTATCTAAAACATAACCGAATGCTTTAATTCGATTATCAACATTTTCAAAATAGACACCTTGAATTTCAGGAGCAAATCCTGGAAACTCATTTATACCTTCTTCTAGTATTTTGAAATATGTTTTTGCTGTTTCACTCCATGCTTCTCCTGGAGCTACACAAAATATACCTGGTGGATAAGGTAAAGCTCCTTCAAGTGCTATTTCGCCTACAATATCATCTAATTCAACTAGCTTAGCATTATTTCTTAATAACTCAATATTTGCGTCATAAGGTTTCATTCTATATTCAGGGAAATAATCTTTTAAAAACATTCTTTTTTGAAATTCTTTAGTATTATGACTTTTATAGAAATCGTGTAATTCTTGACACAATTCACAAATTGTATAATTTTTATATCTTTCATAATTATTATAATAGAGTCTAGGTAAAACTATTTCTAAAGGCGCATCTTGATCAATATATTTTTCGAATTGAATTAATTTAGATATTAAATTATTCATTTTTGCATCATCTTCAGC
>NZ_JBHWHK010000009.1:4213-4664 GCF_042732495.1 Microbacterium sp. NPDC059771
GGATTTGAATCGTTTTTCTCTGGTATTATACCACTTTCACGTAAATAGTTAGCTAAAATAACAGCTGGAATTCCAAAAGTCGTATAAGAATCATCTTTAGAGTCTATTCCAGGAGTTGTTAATAAAAACTTATTAGGGTCAATATAATATTGATCTTTACCATAACCTTTAAATCCATGCCATTTCTCATCCGGATTAAATTTCCAGTAATCTAAATTACTTATAATTTCTTCAGTACTAGCTTCTTCCCAATTTTTACCTTTAACTGTTTCTGGAATAAATGGTTTAATATATTTACATTTTTCTAGAATTTTTTTTCTAGCATTAGTAGAAACAGTTAAACAGTCATTCCAAAGTTTTTCACCTAATTTTCCTTCTTGCATTTTGGCATTTACATCCAAAGAAGCGAATAACGGATAGAACGGTGATGTTGAAGCATATTGCATATATG
>NZ_JBHWHK010000010.1:0-497 GCF_042732495.1 Microbacterium sp. NPDC059771
GTTTTAAATAAGCTTGAATTCATAAATAATCGCTAGTGTTCGAAAGAACACTCACAAGATTAATAACTAGTTTTAGCTATTTATTTTGAATAACAATTCAAAATATGGTGGAAACATAGATTAAGTTATTAAGGGCGCACGGTGGATGCCTTGGCACTAGAAGCCGATGAAGGACGTTACTAACGACGATATGCTTTGGGTAGCTGTAAGTAAGCGTTGATCCAGAGATTTCCGAATGGGGGAACCCAGCATGAGTTATGTCATGTTATCGACATGTGAATTCATAGCATGTCAGAAGGCAGACCCGGAGAACTGAAACATCTTAGTACCCGGAGGAAGAGAAAGAAAAATCGATTCCCTGAGTAGCGGCGAGCGAAACGGGAAGAGCCCAAACCAACAAGCTTGCTTGTTGGGGTTGTAGGACACTCTATACGGAGTTACAAAAGAACATGTTAGACGAATCATCTGGAAAGATGAATCAAAGAAGGTAATAATCC
>NZ_JBHWHK010000010.1:507-2717 GCF_042732495.1 Microbacterium sp. NPDC059771
CTTGAGTGGATCCTGAGTACGACGGAGCACGTGAAATTCCGTCGGAATCTGGGAGGACCATCTCCTAAGGCTAAATACTCTCTAGTGACCGATAGTGAACCAGTACCGTGAGGGAAAGGTGAAAAGTACCCCGGAAGGGGAGTGAAAGAGAACTTGAAACCGTGTGCTTACAAGTAGTCAGAGCCCGTTAATGGGTGATGGCGTGCCTTTTGTAGAATGAACCGGCGAGTTACGATCTGATGCAAGGTTAAGCAGCAAATGTGGAGCCGCAGCGAAAGCGAGTCTGAATAGGGCGTTGAGTATTTGGTCGTAGACCCGAAACCAGGTGATCTACCCTTGGTCAGGTTGAAGTTCAGGTAACACTGAATGGAGGACCGAACCGACTTACGTTGAAAAGTGAGCGGATGAACTGAGGGTAGCGGAGAAATTCCAATCGAACTTGGAGATAGCTGGTTCTCTCCGAAATAGCTTTAGGGCTAGCCTCAAGTGATGATTATTGGAGGTAGAGCACTGTTTGGACGAGGGGCCCCTCTCGGGTTACCGAATTCAGACAAACTCCGAATGCCAATTAATTTAACTTGGGAGTCAGAACATGGGTGATAAGGTCCGTGTTCGAAAGGGAAACAGCCCAGACCACCAGCTAAGGTCCCAAAATATATGTTAAGTGGAAAAGGATGTGGCGTTGCCCAGACAACTAGGATGTTGGCTTAGAAGCAGCCATCATTTAAAGAGTGCGTAATAGCTCACTAGTCGAGTGACACTGCGCCGAAAATGTACCGGGGCTAAACATATTACCGAAGCTGTGGATTGTCCTTTGGACAATGGTAGGAGAGCGTTCTAAGGGCGTCGAAGCATGATCGCAAGGACATGTGGAGCGCTTAGAAGTGAGAATGCCGGTGTGAGTAGCGAAAGACGGGTGAGAATCCCGTCCACCGATTGACTAAGGTTTCCAGAGGAAGGCTCGTCCGCTCTGGGTTAGTCGGGTCCTAAGCTGAGGCCGACAGGCGTAGGCGATGGATAACAGGTTGATATTCCTGTACCACCTAGTATCGTTTTAATCGATGGGGGGACGCAGTAGGATAGGCGAAGCGTGCTGTTGGAGTGCACGTCCAAGCAGTAAGGCTGAGTGTTAGGCAAATCCGGCACTCATAAGGCTGAGCTGTGATGGGGAGAGGAAATTGTTTCCTCGAGTCGTTGATTTCACACTGCCGAGAAAAGCCTCTAGATAGATAACAGGTGCCCGTACCGCAAACCGACACAGGTAGTCAAGATGAGAATTCTAAGGTGAGCGAGCGAACTCTCGTTAAGGAACTCGGCAAAATGACCCCGTAACTTCGGGAGAAGGGGTGCTCTTTAGGGTTCACGCCCAGAAGAGCCGCAGTGAATAGGCCCAAGCGACTGTTTATCAAAAACACAGGTCTCTGCTAAACCGTAAGGTGATGTATAGGGGCTGACGCCTGCCCGGTGCTGGAAGGTTAAGAGGAGTGGTTAGCTTCTGCGAAGCTACGAATCGAAGCCCCAGTAAACGGCGGCCGTAACTATAACGGTCCTAAGGTAGCGAAATTCCTTGTCGGGTAAGTTCCGACCCGCACGAAAGGCGTAACGATTTGGGCACTGTCTCAACGAGAGACTCGGTGAAATCATAGTACCTGTGAAGATGCAGGTTACCCGCGACAGGACGGAAAGACCCCGTGGAGCTTTACTGTAGCCTGATATTGAAATTCGGCACAGCTTGTACAGGATAGGTAGGAGCCTTTGAAACGTGAGCGCTAGCTTACGTGGAGGCGTTGGTGGGATACTACCCTAGCTGTGTTGGCTTTCTAACCCGCACCACTTATCGTGGTGGGAGACAGTGTCAGGCGGGCAGTTTGACTGGGGCGGTCGCCTCCTAAAAGGTAACGGAGGCGCTCAAAGGTTCCCTCAGAATGGTTGGAAATCATTCATAGAGTGTAAAGGCATAAGGGAGCTTGACTGCGAGACCTACAAGTCGAGCAGGGTCGAAAGACGGACTTAGTGATCCGGTGGTTCCGCATGGAAGGGCCATCGCTCAACGGATAAAAGCTACCCCGGGGATAACAGGCTTATCTCCCCCAAGAGTTCACATCGACGGGGAGGTTTGGCACCTCGATGTCGGCTCATCGCATCCTGGGGCTGTAGTCGGTCCCAAGGGTTGGGCTGTTCGCCCATTAAAGCGGTACGCGAGCTGGGTT
>NZ_JBHWHK010000011.1:0-2183 GCF_042732495.1 Microbacterium sp. NPDC059771
TCTCTGGGCTGGTCAGTTCCCGCTCGGCCGCGGCCAGCATCATCCAGACGAAGCTGATAAAGTCCGCAGCCGCAGTTGAGTCCCGGATAGTGGTGTAACCCTCCCCGGTGGCCACGACCATCTTCGAGACGGACGCGGTCACCGTGGGAGCCTTCGAGCGAACCTTCCACAGCACTCTCGAAAGGACATCACCACGATGACCGCTCCACACATTGTCGACCCTGAACGCCTGCTGCGCGAAGCTCTCGGGGAGGCCTCCCCAGACCTGTTGCGCCACCTGCTGCAGACCGTGATCAACGCACTGCTCTCCGCCGACGCGGACGCGGTCTGCGGCGCCGAGTACGGCAAGCCCTCCGAACACCGGACAGCGCAGCGCAACGGCTACCGGCACCGACCCCTGGACACCCGCGCCGGCACGATCGATGTGGCCATCCCCAAACTCCGGGCCGGCACGTACTTCCCCGAATGGCTGCTCGAGCGCCGCAAACGGGCCGAGTCCGCACTGATCACCGTGGTCGCGGACTGCTACCTGGCCGGGGTCTCGACCCGGCGCATGGACAAGCTCGTACGGCAGCTGGGCATCGACTCGCTCTCGAAGTCCCAGGTCAGCCGGATGGCACAGGAGTTGGACGAGCACATCGAGGCTTTCCGTCACCGGCCGCTGGGCGAGGCCGGCCCGTTCGTGTTCCTCGCCGCCGACGCCCTGACCATGAAAGTCAGAGAGGGCGGGCGGGTGATCAACGCGGTGGCCATGGTCGCCACCGGGGTCAACGCCGACGGGCGCCGCGAAGTCCTCGGGCTGAGGGTGGCCACCACGGAGACGGGTGCGGCGTGGAACGAGTTCTTCGCGGACCTGGTGGCCCGGGGGCTGGCCGGGGTGGCACTGGTGACCTCGGACTCCCATCGCGGCCTCGTGGAAGCCGTGGCGGCGAACCTGCCCGGGGCCGTGTGGCAACGCTGCCGCACCCATTACGCGGCGAATCTGATGGCCGTGACCCCGAAGAGCATGTGGCCGGCGGTGAAGGCCATGCTGCACAGCGTGTACGACCAGCCCGACGGGCCGGCCGTGCAGGCCCAGTTCGAGCGCCTGTTGGACTACGTGCAGGACAGGTTGCCCGCGGTGGCTGGGCACCTCGATGCAGCACGAGAGGACATCCTCGCGTTCACCTCGTTCCCGAGGGACGTGTGGTCCCAGATCTGGTCGAACAACCCTGCCGAGCGGCTGAACCGGGAGATCCGGCGCCGCACGGACTCGGTGGGGATCTTCCCGAACCGGGATGCCGTGGTGCGTCTGGTCGGGGCTGTGTTGGCCGAGCAGACAGATGAATGGGCCGAAGGCCGCCGGTATCTCGGCCTGGAACTGCTCGCCCGGTGCCGTGAGCCCCTGACCACGGAGCAAGAGACCGTGATGAGCACGGAGGTGATGCCGACCCTGCAGACCTGACAGGTACAAGCCCCCTACAACCTCGAAGACGGTTACACCACTTCCAGGGACTTGACCGAGGCCGATGGTAGTTGTAGTGGTTCACCCACACGGCCAGCGCCTCACGCCGAGCTGGCTCTGAGGTATACGGGCGGGCGTAGAGGACCTCATCGACCATCAGCCGGTTGTACCGTTCGACCTTCCCGTTATGGCGCGGGGTGTAGGGGCGGATCCGGTGGTGCCGGCCCCCGAGCGAGACCACCTTGGCGGTGAAGTCCACGGCCCGGTAGTTGTTGCCGTTGTCCGTGATCACCCGGTCCACGGTGATGCCGTGGGCGGCGAAGAACGCCCGGGCCCGGCAGAAGAACCCGATCGTGGTCACCGCCTTCTCGTCCTCCAACGCCTCGGTGTAGGCCAGGCGGGTGTACCCGTCGATCGCCGAGTGCAGGTAGGTGTAGCCGACCCGCCGGCCAGGCCCGCGTTTGGCTGCTCGCGCGTTCTCGGAGTCCCGGCCGTGAGCACGCCAGCCGCCCCCTTCAGGGATGCGTCCGATCTTCTTCACGTCCAGGTGCACCATGTGCCCCGGGCCGCGGGCGGTGATCTTCTGCGGTCGTTGGCGCAGGTCCTCACCCGTGGGCGCGAGGTCTGGCAACCGGGAGATGCCCAGCCGGTGCAGCCACCTGCCCACCGTTCGGAGGCACACCCGGTGGCCCTCGGAGACGAGGTGGTGATGGATCCGGCGGGCCGACCACTTGCACTC
>NZ_JBHWHK010000012.1:0-1741 GCF_042732495.1 Microbacterium sp. NPDC059771
TCCTCGCCCTCTGGACCGGCGCCTGCCCCACCTGCCACCGCGACATACCCAAACCGATACGAACTTGACCAAGCCCTACTAGTGTGATGCGCCGGAAATCCTGATGGTTAGTAAGTACCCTGTTGGCATGTCGCATTCGGGGCCTTCTGCTGTGGCGGTCACGTTGTCCGAGGCTGAGCGCGCCGAGTTGGTGCGCCGGACGAAGATGCCGCACCGGCGCTCGGCCGAGAAGGCCCGCATCATCCTGGCGTGTGCTGACGGCATGTCGAACGCGGGTGTCGCGCGGCTCGTCGGTGTCCAGGCCAAGACGGTCGGCAAGTGGCGTCGTGCTTTCGCCGCAGAGCGGATGGCGGGGCTTGAGGACGCCGGCTGGGTCGGCCGGCCGAAGGCCGGTCTGATCCTCGACGATGCTGAGCGCAGGCAGCTGCAGCAGTGGGCCCGGCAGGCGAAGACCGCCCAGTTCCTCGCGTTACGGGCCAAGATCGTGCTGCGCTGCGCGGAGGGCGGGACGAACCAGCAGGCCGCGGCCGACCTCGGTATCGACAGGTCAACCGTGGACCGCTGGCGGGCCCGGTTCATCGCGAAACGCCTCGATGGCCTGCAGGACGAGCCGCGCTCGGGCCGGCCGCCTTCGATCCTCCTCGACCAGGTCGAGGAGGTCGTCGTGGCCACCCTGGAGTCGCTCCCGGGCCGGGACACGCACTGGTCACGGGCCTCGATGGCCCAGCGCACCGGCCTGTCGAAGTCGACGATCGGGCGGATCTGGAAGCGGTTCGACCTCAAGCCTCACCTGCAGGACTCCTTCAAGCTGTCCACCGATCCGCAGTTCGTCGCCAAGGTCGTCGACGTTGTCGGCCTGTACCACCACCCGCCCGAGAAGGCGGTCGTGCTCTGCGTGGACGAGAAGAGCCAGATCCAGGCGCTGGACCGCTCCCAGCCAGTGCTGCCGATGATGCCGGGCATGCCCGAACGCCGCACCCACGACTACCTGCGGCACGGCATCACCAGCCTGTTCGCAGCCTTCAACATCGCCGACGGCACCGTCATATCGGCACTTCACCGCCGCCACCGGGCGATCGAGTTCAAGAAGTTCCTGATCCGGATCGACAAGGCGGTGCCCGCCGGGCTCGACGTGCACCTCGTCTGTGACAACTACGCCACCCACAACACTGCCGAGATCAGGACGTGGCTCGGCAAACACCCCCGCTTCCACGTCCATTTCACCCCCACCGGCTCCTCCTGGATGAACCAGGTCGAGCGGTGGTTCGGCCTGCTGACCGACAAGCTCATCCGCCGCGGCGTCCACACCTCCGTGAAGGCACTGGAGAACGACATCACCGCGTGGATCGACACCTGGAACGAGAAACCGCGCCCCTTCACCTGGACCAAGACAGCCGACGAGATCCTCAAATCCCTCGCCGACTACCTCACCAAGGTCGGAACCACCGCCCCGAAAACAGAGCAGAACTAACCATCAGGATTTCTGGCGCATCACACTAGTGCCCCTCCCGGCAACGTTTGCCCCGTCGCGACGCCCGGCACGCGCGCTCGCCGCGTTGGCCAAAAGCCCAGGTAGCTCCGCTACAAGGGCTTCCGGCCGCCTTGCGATCACACGCACCGGACGCCGCTCCTTGACGGGCAAACCTTGCCGGTCGCGGCACTAGTAGGGCTTGGTCAAGTTCGTATCGGTTTGGGTATGTCGCGGTGGCAGGTGGGGCAGGCGCCGGTCCAGAGGGCGAGG
>NZ_JBHWHK010000013.1:0-1659 GCF_042732495.1 Microbacterium sp. NPDC059771
TGTACGAAGACAGGGAGACCGTGAGGAAATGGCGACGGCAGTACGAGGTGGTGCGCGCCAACGCTCTGCCGTTGACGGAGTCAGCGGCATTGATCCAGAAGGTGATGGAGGAGTACCGGACATGCGACAACCCCCCAGCTGAGCGGTGCCCGCTGGCGCAAGAGCAGCTACAGCAATACCAACGGGGGCGAGTGCGTCGAGATCACCGAGGACTACCCCGGCGTCGTCCCCGTACGCGACAGCAAGACCCCCCACGCCCCCGCCCTCATCGTCCCCACCGCCGCCTGGAGCGCCTTCATCGCGACCCTCAAGGCCCAGGCCTAGGTCCTGTCTGGAGTTCGGATCACGATTCGGTGTATCGCCTGCGCGCTGAGGCCCGGTCTTGATAAATCGTCAGTCATGGCGCGAGGCGATCTCACCGACGAGCAGTGGGCCCTGATCGAGCCCCATCTCCCGATCGCCGCGGTCGGGCCCATCCCTGACCTGCGGAAACACTTCAATGCGGTGATGTGGCGCTTCCGCACCGGCAGTCCCTGGCGCGACCTGCCGAGCGAGTTCGGGCCCTGGCAGAGCACCTACGACCGCTTCCGCATCTGGGTGGGGCAGGGCGCCTTCCGGCAACTGATGGAGGCGGTGATCGCAGAGGCAGCCGCCCGAGGTGAGACCGACATGGGCCTGGTCAGCGTGGACTCCGCGACGTCCCGGGCCCACCACCACGCCGCCGGGATGATCCTCGATGCGGAGCAGTTGGCGGCCCTGGAGGCGGCCGTCGAGTCCGAAAAGGGGGCGCATCTAAGGAACAAGAACCGCGAGAGGGGCAATCCAACGCCGACGGCCGCGCTGAACGGCGCCGGACCCGCCGACGGCACCGCGCCCGCTTGAAGGCTGCTGCACTGGGGCGTTCCCGGGGCGGGTTGACCAGCAAGATTCACCTGGCGGCCGACCGGCGCTGCCGCCCGCTGGCGTTCGTTCTCACGCCCGGACAGGCCGGCGACAGTCCTCAGTTCGTCCCGGTCCTGGAGCGGATCAAGGTGCGCGGGCCGGCCGGACGCCCGAAGACCCGGCCGGACGCGGTGGCCGCCGACAAGGCTTACTCCTCCCGCCGCAACCGCCGCTACCTGAGAAAGCGAAGGATCCGCGGGGTGATCCCGGAGAAGGTGGACCAGGCCGCCAACCGCAAGAAACGCGGCTCGCGCGGCGGCCGCCCCGTCAGCCACGACGCGGACTTGTACACCGAACGCAACACCGTGGAGCGGTGCATCAACCGCCTGCGGAACTGGCGCGGCATAGCGACCCGCTTCGACAAGACCCCGCAGAGCTACGAGGCCGGGCTCCACCTGTGCGGTGCGATGCTCTGGCTCCGCAGCATCGCACCGCATTCATGATCAAACTCCAGACAGGACCTAGCCGCCATGTCTGCTGCCACCACCCGAGCCGTGGCGCGACGTCCGTGTTCACCTGGTCATTATCGCGACACCGCACGGGCGTTGAATCAGACCGAGGGCTGATGCGCCGTCGACCAGAGTCGAATCAACCGCTCCGCCTGTGGTCGAAGACGGTTCGAGACACCGGGCCGATGTGCCTGCCGCACCCCACCGACAGACTCGTTCACATGCCGAGACAACTGAACACCAGACGGAGAAACGAGATGCGCAAGGG
>NZ_JBHWHK010000014.1:0-1615 GCF_042732495.1 Microbacterium sp. NPDC059771
CCTGCCACCTCGCACAACGCGGACGGCACGTCGCACTGCTCCTGCCCTGGCCGCGAACCGAGTTCGAACGCTGGGAACGGTCCGACCAACGGCTTCGACGGTGGTGGCTCAAGGAAACATGGCTCACCGAAGGCAACTATGCGCGGAGGCGGGCCGGTGAGTAACACCAGCGCCGACAGCGACACCGTCGTGCTGCGGTGGACCAGGCACCCGCACTGCGTCGCACTCGCCCGCCAGGAATTGCGTGCCGTGTTGCATAAGAAGTCATCTCATTTGGCTGGGTAAGCTGCTGGTCGTGGCAAGGATCGTTGAGCGGCTGGTGCCGGATGAGTTGTGGGAGTTGTTCCAGCGGGTGGTGCCGGAGGCGCCGTCACGGCCCCAGGGTGGCGGTCGGCGTCGGCATGGTGACCGCGAAGTGCTCGCCGCGATCGTCTTCGTGGCAACCTCTGGGTGCACGTGGCAGCAGTTGCCGACGGCCTCGTTCGGGCCATCGGGAGCGACAGCCCATCGGCGCTTCGCCGAGTGGTCGAAGGCCCGAGTGTGGGCGAAACTCCACCGCCTGGTCCTCGACGAACTCGGATCCCGAGGCGAGCTGGACTGGTCCCGGTGCGCGATCGACTCGGTCAACATGCGGGCCCTGAAAAGGGGGAGCTGACAGGTCCGAATCCTGTGGACCGGGGCAAGTACGGCTCGAAGATCCACTTGATCACCGATCGGACCGGTCTGCCCTTGTCCGTCGGCATCTCGGGGGCGAATCTGCACGACAGCCAGGCACTGATCCCGCTCGTGAAGGGCATACCGCCGATCCGCTCCCGTCGAGGACCTCGGCGACGCAGGCCCCACAAACTCCACGCCGACAAGGGCTACGACTACATCCACCTGCGGCGATGGCTGTCCGGCCGAGGCATCCGGCACCGTATCGCCCGCAAAGGCGTCGAAACCTCGCAACGGCTCGGCCGCCACCGTTGGACCATAGAACGCACGATGGCGTGGCTCGCCGGATGCAGACGTCTGCACCGCCGCTACGAACGGAAAGCAGACCACTTCCTCGCCTTCACCAGCATCGCCTGCACCCTCATCTGCTATCGCCGACTCACCAAATGAGATGGCTTCTTAGAACGCTCAGCAGGTCTGTCTCTCCGGGCCCGATCACCGCGCAGCGGGCGGTGCAGGAAGCTGATCGCAGTCCGCAGGGCTGGAGGTACGCCGTGCGAGACCGTCGGTGCGTCGTGTGGGCCGGAAATGTCGGCGTCGCAGGAGCGCGACGGCCACGGCGGCCAGGGCGACGAGGGCTATGGCGGGGCCGCTCATGGTGAGGACGCGCTGAAGGGAGGTTGCGGCGGCGTATCCGGCGCCAGCCTCGGCGGTGGCCCACAGCAGGGCAGCGGTGAGGCTGTAGGGGGCGATGCGGCGGTACGGAAGGTGGGTGGCTCCTGCGAGGTGGGGGGTGAGGGTGCGCAGCACGGGCAGGAAGCGGGCGAGGAAGACGGCCCGGCCGCCGTGCCGTGTCATGAGGGCTTCGGCCCGGTTCCAGGCGGCCGCTGGGATGCGGTGGCTGAGTCGGCCGGTGCGCAGCCGGTGGCTGAGGAGGCGGCCGGTGCGGTGGGCGAGGAAG
>NZ_JBHWHK010000015.1:0-1502 GCF_042732495.1 Microbacterium sp. NPDC059771
ATATAACACTATCAAAAAGCTTGGTCTATTATGACCAAGCTTTTTGGTGTTTATAAACCTATGTCAAAATACTTATATTATCAAGACAAGAAGAAACTCGTTTCAAAAAAGCCAAAAAATCTCATCGTTAAATACTTTTGAATGCACTATGATTAAATAAATGTTAAAGTGAAAATATAATTCTCAAACATCATTAATTCTTTTAACATGAAATAGTTCTTCTACCAACCCATAGTCACTCAATAATTGAGTGACTATTTTTAATGGTTTTGGATGAGATGAAAATAAATAAGTGTTAAAGTAAAAATATAGCATTATCCTCATTCACATTTAGTCTTTTAATGTGAAGTGATCTTCGCCCAAAAATAGCTACTCACAAATTGAGTGGCTATTTTTTAATGCTTTATTCCAATTGCTTTATTGACGTTGAGCCTCGGAACCCTTAACAATCCCTAAACTTGTCGAATCGTCGGCTTAATAGCTCACGCTATGCCGACATTCGTCTCCAAGTTTAGTTAAGGGTTCTTCTCAACATCAATAAATTTTCTCGGCATAAATGCGTGTGATACGATTAATGTATTACTCCTTTTCATTTAATATATCAAAAACTATTCCCTGGCTACTCAAAAAATGAGTAGTCTTTTTATTTTGCATTTTAAGCCCTTTCTAGGACATTTAATCATTCCACGTATAAAAATAACTAAAAACTTTTTTCGTTCAACAGAGAAGCTATAAATCATTTTAAAATTCATTTTCTAAATCTTTTAGAATACGAAATATGTTTTTCTATCTCGGTTATTCTTCTTAATAAAAAGCTAAAGCCTTAAAAAATAGGTGTATAATGTAACTCTTGTATTTTAAAAGAGCATAAGAGGAATCCTGCACAGAAATGTCTCCGTATGTAGCCATTCGGTAGCCATTTCTGTGCAAAATATTGATTTGACAGTGTCAAATGGGATTCCTATTTATGCGATAAAAATTGTTATATGACTCCCGAACGGCTACACAAAAGCTACCGAATAGCTACACAAAATTAAAAATGGCTCCCAAATGGATACATAAAATCAAAAATGGATACCAAATGGCTCCCTTTTTATGTAGCCATTTGGGAGCTAAAAGGGAGCCGAATGGTAGCCATTTTTAAAATAGCTTCTTCCTTTTTGTCTGCCAAAATTCTATTTGCTTTTGTAATTGTTTTTCATTTTCTTTTAAAGTCGATTTCATTAATTCCGTTAAATCAACTGGAGATATTTCTTTAATTAAATTTTTATATTTATATTTAGTTCTTTTATTCAATTCTCCCCATTTGCCTTCTTCATGAATTAACATGTAAACCATTGCTTGTTCATTTAATTTTTCTGGCGAAGTCCAATCTGGTTTCAAGATATGTAAATCATTAAAACAATCATTCCAGTAATCCACCATATCTCTTTTAAGTTCAATTTCTACACGCCATAAGTGATCAGACATAACTTCGACATCTACGTTATCTTTACGTTCTT
>NZ_JBHWHK010000016.1:0-1436 GCF_042732495.1 Microbacterium sp. NPDC059771
TGCCGTGAAATTAGCATCATGCTAGCGAGTTAATATGACGTATTATTTTAAACATAAGGTTATATACTTATCTTTCTGACTTTGCAACAGAACCATGTTATCAATATTTTCCAATATTTAAATAGACAAGGTGTCACAATCATTATGGCTACACACAGTCAAAACTTTTTTGATATAGGTACAGAATTAATTGATTTAGATGTTCAAAATGCATAATATATACAAAAGCACTACCTATAATCGTTAATTATGTCAACTCACACACAAGGGACAAACGCCGTCATTTCAGCGTTTGTCCCTATTTGTCATCATTCCTTTTTATACAACTTTTATACATCCCTTTAACGACGCGTTTTCATACTTTTTCATTTACGATCACTTTGTATCTTTATTCAAAATTAAAAAACCTATTAAAATCAGATTTTGTTATACTATTGAAGTCGTCTTACTTCCGGCGATAGATTCGACGGAAGGAGGTGTAATGATGTACTTAATATTTGTTTTTATAATAGCACCTATTATAGTAGAGTGCAGTGTTGCGTTGTTTAAATTTTGGCTAGAACAACGTGATAAAAAATAAGGCGACATAGTCAACACCAAAAGAACCCCCAATCTACTGCAATAGATTGGGGGTTCGGTGCTTTGATGCACTTAATATTTGTTACTTTCAGTATATCTTGTATGAAGAAATTTGTAAATTTCCATGTTTAATGGAGGAGATTTTTAAAACTTTAAGACATAGGAAAATTTACAACAAAGTTAGTTTAACAGAGATTTAATATTAAATAAATTGCATCAAATCCTATTTTTTGGATATAATTTTTATATACCTCCTGAGGTATAATTATAAGAAACAATACCCTATACTGTATAAAACCACTTTTGCAACATAAAGGCCCCTTTTAATGGGGCCTTTAATCATCCTATTTAAGATACTTCAAAAATTTACTTAAAACTAAAAGAAAATGAGAAACAGTATATACTTTCATATGCTTTAAAAAGAAACAATACCTACTTACTTAATTACCCTATACATGTCATTGTTAACCTACACTTAGATATTACTTATAAATAATATGTTGTTTGGATTTTGGTTATATTATCTTATTTAATAAAAGATACTACCGTTTGAAAGCGATATCAGAAAGGGCATATTTATTTTGTGAAAGTATTAACAATAATTGATAAAAGTAGTACTATAATCTTGAAAGTAATTAAATCATTTAAAAGGGGTTAGTTATTATGAAATTTTTAAAAATTGCTACTTCTGAAGAAGCGAGGGATTACTTTAATAGTAACAGGGACATTGTTTCAATCTATGACAGTAGTACAAATTTCATTGATGTAGGCGCAATAATTTTAATGGACTATGAAATTGATTCTGTAGATTCAGTGAAAGAAGAAAAATTGGGAATTCCAGTAGTGGTAGTTACGAA
>NZ_JBHWHK010000017.1:0-324 GCF_042732495.1 Microbacterium sp. NPDC059771
GTGGCACCCACGTCGGTCCACGCCAGCGTCTTGTCGTACAGGTTGACCATGACCACGTCCGGCTCCTTGCGGGCCAGCCGGGAGGTCTCGTACACCTGGGCCAGGTCGTCACCGTTGACGAGGTTCTTGACGCGGAGCCCCGGGTTCTCCCGGTGGAACTCCTTGACGACCGCGGTGTACGTGGCGGAGCCGGGTGCCGTGGTGCCGAGCTGGGTGTGCACCACCAGGGTGCCGGGATCGGAATCGGCCGAAGCGAGCGAGGAACAGCCGGACACAGCGGGGATCGCGGCAGCGGCGGCGAGGCCGGAGCCTGCGGCGAGGAAA
>NZ_JBHWHK010000017.1:407-1263 GCF_042732495.1 Microbacterium sp. NPDC059771
CACGCCGACTCAGAGGTGAGCACACAGCGGGATGTCTCCAACCAGGACGTCAACCATGGTGGTTAAACGATGTACCAGTAGGTAGCGAGAAACCTAGGGGCGCGTCCACGCATGGTCAACCCCTCGCGCGCGTCCCGCGGCGCACCGCACGGACGAGGGGACCGGTAGGGACCGGTAAGGGCCGGTGAGGGCCGGTGAGGTCGGTGAGGGCCGGTGAGGGCCGGTGAGGTCGGTACGGTACGGCTCATCCACACACCGCGGGCCACTCACCCACACGCCGCGGTCCGCTCACCGGCCCGACACGGTCCGCTCACCCACACGACACGGGCCGCTCACCCACACGCCGCAGTCGGTTCGTCAGTTCAAAGCGGTCCGCGCCCGCTTCAGGAACTCATCCCGCACATCCTCCGAAACCTTCAAACATTCCATCCACACACCGCTGGCGAAAATACCGAGACTTTGACTCGTCCCCCGGTCACGAGCATCGCGCACAACGGCCTCCAATTGATCAACCTGCCTCTGCGCCGCGATACGGACACCACGTGCCGCCTCAACCACAGCACAAGGCCCCTCCATATCCAGCACATGAAACACCTCCCGCAGCCTCATCAGGCGTGTCCTGCGTCCCGCCGCCCTGTGGCCGCACCTTCGACGGCGGGATCAACAGCTTGACGGTCTCCCACAACCCGTCCGGAACAATCCAGCACCGCCCAGCCGCTGGCGCGGCGCAGGGTCGCGGTGTCCGCAGCCGTACGCCTGCCCACACCCCGATGGCAGGGCGCAGAGGACACCGCAAGAAATACGACAGAGGATGTCGGGTTTTGTGGAGACAGTGGGGCGCCGGTCGGTGTCGTGG
>NZ_JBHWHK010000018.1:0-1233 GCF_042732495.1 Microbacterium sp. NPDC059771
TTAAATTTGGCTTTAGAAAGATTGAAGCTATCGTAGGTGTATTAATTTTTACAGTTCTTTTTATCTTTGTATTTGAAGTTTACTTTGCTTCTCCAGAATGGAGTGCTGTTTTAGGTGGCTTTATTCCAAGTACAGAAATAGCTACTAACAAGGGTGTGTTATACATGGCTTTAGGTATCATTGGTGCGACAATCATGCCTCATAATTTGTATTTGCATTCTTCAATTGTTCAATCACGTAACTATATACGTGAAAGTAAAGCTAAGAAAAAAGAGGCTATTAAATACGCTATTATTGATTCACATATACAACTTTCAATTGCGTTTATTATTAATTGTTTGATTTTAATATTAGGTGCCGCTCTATTCTTTGGTAATGGTGAAGACTTAGGACGATTTTATGATTTATATAATGCTTTACAAGAATCCGAGTTTGCAGGAGCTATAGGTGGTGCTGTTATGAGTACATTATTTGCCATAGCTTTGTTAGCTTCAGGACAAAATTCAACCATTACTGGCACATTATCAGGACAAATTGTCATGGAAGGGTTTTTGAATATAAAAATACCTCAATGGGCAAGAAGATTAGTTACTAGATTAATCGCTGTGATTCCTGTATTCATATGTTTATGGTTATATGGTTCAAGTACTTCTAAGATTGAAGATCTTTTAATCTTCACACAAGTATTTTTAAGTCTTGCATTACCCTTTAGTATTATTCCTTTAACGTTAGCAACCAATAATCCTAAGATAATGGGAAAAGAATTTACAAATAAAACATGGATTAATATTATTGCTTGGGTTTTAACAATCATATTAAGTATATTGAATATATATCTAATTATAGAAACATTTAATGAGTTTTTATAATTTAATTGATTTAAAAACACATCTTCTTAGTAAAATAAGAAGGTGTGTTTTTTGTCTATTTGGAGCCTACCTTAATTGAACCATTATTGATGCTAGTAAAACAGTATTTCTGTATGTATGATTAGGTTGTCAAAATTATTCGTTATTGAGAAAAAATATAGAAAAAAAGAGGGCAAAAACGCTCTCTCTTTTTCCTGTATTATTATTAAAATCTCATAATACATGATTAACATATATTTTGGGACGCTGTGAGAAACGCTCATTTGCATTGACAATCAATTTATCAAGATAATCCCCTTATCATGTTTAATTCTATAAACTGTTTGTCTTGTAATATTAACTTCTTTGGCAATTTTACTAATTG
>NZ_JBHWHK010000019.1:0-1169 GCF_042732495.1 Microbacterium sp. NPDC059771
GTTGACGGGGTTCGGCCGGAGTGGGCGTTCGGCGCGGGATCGTGTGGATGCTGTTTCGGGGTTGTTCTCGGATTATCTGACGCGGGCGTTGGAGGATCTGGGTGCGGGTGATTTCGCGGATTCGTTCGGGATCACTGTGCGGGTGGGGAGTGGTGGTTCGGGCCGGGTGACGGCCGAGGTGGTGTCTCCGCAGTATTCGGGTGCGGTGGCCGAGTTGGATCGGTTGCGGCTGCTGGAGAATCCCGGTGGCGTTTTCGACGTCGATGGCCTGACGCGGCGGATTCTGCACCTGGGTGACGGTGCGGTGGTGGACGCGAATTCACGTACCGCGTTGTTCGCGTTGGTGGAGAACGCGATGGCCGCCGGCTGGTCGTCGAGTGTCATGTCACTCGGTTCGTATCATGTGGCGGCCAATGGTGCGTTGAATCATGAGCGTCATATTGTGTTGGGGGATGGTTCGTACCAGGGGTTGAATCTCACTGGGCAGCCGGTGGGTGTGGTGGATACGTCGCAGGTGTGGCAGCGACGTAATGGCCAGTTCCAGGGCCCGCTTGAGCCGATGTGGGACAACAGCCGTGGTGCGTATGTGGTGGTGGCCAATGGTGGCCACGATCACGTGCTGATTCCTTGGGGTCAGGGTGAGTTGCGGGTTCCGTGGCAGGAATTCGTGGAGTTGGTGGCGCGTGACCCCGGAGTGACGGGGCTTCCGGCCGGGACGCCGGTCGTGCTCGTGCTGAACCACGGTGGTGACCAGGGCCTGGCCATGCCTCGGACGCTGGCGTTCCGGGCGGGCCGGGACGGGGTCTGGGCGCACAGTGGTCTGGTGAGCCTGGTCCATGACGCGGATTCCGGGTTGAGCAGGATCGTCATTGAGAATCAGCGGGCGCAGGGGATTCCTCTGGGCGGTTGGTTCGGCAGCGACGCGAATGACCTCGGCCCGAGTGGGGTTCCGGACGAGGGCTTTGTGACCGCTCTGGACGGGACCGTGATTCCGGACAGTTCGATCAAGACGCGGACCATTGCCGAGGACGGCCGGTCGTTCGGTCGTGTCACGATGTCGGATCCTGACCTCGTGATCAATGAGCCGGTGCTCGAGGCTCTTGATGAGGTTTCCGGGTTTTCACAGTTCGACCCGGTGACGTCGAGAGAGATCGGTGCCGCGGAGCCGC
>NZ_JBHWHK010000020.1:0-1120 GCF_042732495.1 Microbacterium sp. NPDC059771
GGCCCAGACCACGGACGAGGCCACGGGGCCGCCAGTGGCCGCCCAGGACCGCCGTGAGCGCGATGTCGAAGCGGTACAGATCCATGGGCTTCGTGGTCACCGACATGGGCTCGTTGCCGACGGTCGAGCCGAACGCACTCTCCGCCTCCCGCTGCCACCCCTTGCGCGCTCCCAACGTCAGCCCGAGCGTGTTCTTCCGCATGTCGGCGCTGTCGACGTTGTTGTCACGGCCCGACAGTGTGCCTTCGAAACCGATCTCCATGCCGCGCTTCGCGCTCACCTGACCGTCCAGCCGGTCGATGCCCTGGGCGCTGAAACGCATCCCCTCGTCGATGTCCCTGCCCTCGTAGCTCCGCCCGGTCAGCTCGCCGTGCACCCAGACGTAGTAGTACGTCTGCCCGACCGTGTCCGGATCGACGAGACGGATACGGAGGCCGATCGTGGTCAGCGCCTCCAGGCTCGCCGTGACGTTCTGCTGGGACAGCACACCGAGGATCTGCAGGGTGTTCTGGAGCGCCGTCCGGTACTTCGCGGGGTCGGACCACTGCGGGGGCATCGGCCGGCTGCGCGCCGCCTTGAGCAAAGCGCCCGGATTGTGTTCGAGCAGGTCGTTGAAGCGGGCGCGCCAGCCCTTGGGCGGGTTCGGCGGCAGGAGTTGGTCCAGCGGTGCCACCAGGCCCTGGCGGCGCGCGGCGACGGCGGTCACCACCCGGTCGGCGAACGCGTCCAGCAGCGTACGGCCGACCGCGTCCGTCGCCGTCGGCGGGGCGTCGGTGCGCCGCCCGTCGGGGAAGGTGAACTCCTTCACCCGGTGCATGCCCAGGGTGCGCGGCCGGTCCACGGTCAGGTAGGCGGGGACGCGCGGCGGCCCGCCGTGGCGCAGGGCGAGCCGCGTGCCGTCGTCCCAGCCGGCCAGTCGCCGCGCCTCGGCACTGGTCATCCGGTCCAGGCTCCAGGTGAGGAACTGCCGTGGCGGGCCGCCGTCCCCGCTCCGTCGTACGGACACCGATTTCACGACCACGTAGAGGGCGGTTCTGGGGCCCTTCACATGGCCCGCCGACTTGGTGGTCCCCGCGCCGCCGAGGCCGGTCGAACGAGTCGTCGCGTAGGTGTACTGGCC
>NZ_JBHWHK010000021.1:0-1069 GCF_042732495.1 Microbacterium sp. NPDC059771
GTAGTAATTAAACTTCTTTACTTGAATTAAATTATTATATGTATTAGGTTGAGAAAGTAGTCAATGTTTTCTCATTAGCATTAGACTTCTTATATTACTTCCTTTCAAAACTATATTAAAATAATGTTTCAGTAGTGCTTGTTATACACTACATTACCCTTAAGGAGGCTTAAACATGGCTGAAAATAAATTGGAACAAGTCAAAGGCAATATTAAAGAAACTGTTGGCGATGCTGCTAACAATGACAACTTAGAACAAGAAGGTAAAAAAGATAAAGCATCAGGTAAAGCCAAAGAAGTCGTTGATAACGTTAAAGACAAAGCATCTGATGTTGTTGACAAGTTTAAAAAGTAAAATCTTAAGCCACTCATATAGAGTGGCTTTTCTTATTCAATATCTTTTATATTTTTCATGGGTATTTCCATGGTTTCGTTCCCATCTTCGTTACTAATAATAATAACTTTATTGAGTGTATCTACCGTTTTAATGTAAGCCTCATGCTGGTAATAATAACCTTGCTTCCAATAAGTCACAATGGCTTTTTCTTTAAAGAATTTTTTCCAGTTTACTTTTTCATTTAGAACATTGAGTTGATCATCTAAAAGCGAAGGACGTTCTTCTTTATTTTGATCTTCCATATATTGTTCTATTTGTTGATATTGCTCAGGAATCGTCTTAAAAGCTATCCACTTAACAAACCCTCTACCTCTAGGAATATTAAAATTTAAATACTCTCTAGGTATCTTACGATAATCCGTTTCATCCTCATATTGCTTAGGAATCATATTCAAACACCTCAACCATATAATAGAACATATGTTCGCTTTTGTAAAGGCTCTCATCAATATGAAAATGGACTCAAAAGAATTAAAGAGCTTCCGTGACGTTCTCTTTTTTGCACGTTACAACTTGCATGTTTCGACTTGCTCTGATGTATTGCAAAAAAGGGGGTAAATATAATACGACTGAAAACCAATTGAAACGTTATTTAACTTACTTATGAACTACATCGTTACTAGAGTAACGATGTAGTTCATAAGGTAATAAAATGATTGAGAAGTATGAAAG
>NZ_JBHWHK010000022.1:0-1038 GCF_042732495.1 Microbacterium sp. NPDC059771
TAATATGTCAATCTATTCCATTTTCAATTTTTTTATTGTCGACTGTAATATATTCATATCTTTAACAAGTTGCTCCTATGAATAATCAATATTCCGTCGTAAGTTAACAATACTTTCTTAACAAAAGCAGATTTTAAGTAATTAAAAAATTTAAAATATTAAAGAGACCAATGTTATTATGCTATAATATTTATATACTTTCCAAATTCAAAAACTATCTCTTTGGACAGCAACAAAATATAAGTGTTGCTGTCTTAATTTTAAGTATGAAAAAAGCACTCATAATTGAGCGCTTTTCCTTGTAGAGAGTAAAAAATTAACTTTTAAAAAGAAATACGAAAAATAGTTTAGGATTTACTACTTTATATATTGAGTAGCACTGTTAGTGTAACAAACATTAATTTGTGTTACTATAATTATGATTTCCTTTTCTTTAATCTATAAGATGATTAATTTCATCAAGTTAATACGTATCATTTTTTCAAAAACCACTCAAACGTTTGAGTGGTTTTCTTTTACTTTCAATATCAATTTACTCATACTAAATCAATATCTTTGCTACCTTTGAATTCTTATAATAATATAGAAATGCAAAGGTATTGTTCCTCCTTACAGAACTATTTAATAAGCGCTGTAAGTAAGGTAATGATTGTTCTTAATCGGTTGATCATACTTATTAAATTTTTATCTCCTCTTTTCATGAGATAAGCACTCAGGCGAGTATCATACTTGTTTGAGTGCTTATTTTTATTGATTTATTCTAATTCTAAGTCATTCTCTGTCTCTTTTTTAATAAGTGATGATGCCTTTCTTATATGATGGTCTATCCCTGATACATCACCTTGATACGCATGTGTTAAAGCCCCCTGATCCACCGTATCGGGATCAATACCGACTTCTGGCATACGTTGATATTTAATTTCTGCGCTTAATTCAATGTTCCTATCTTTCAATGCACATCTAAGTCCCGCAAACAAAATACGTGTATCATTTCTTACCATGTCGTTCATCGCTTGATGACGTGCATTTAACATGTCT
>NZ_JBHWHK010000023.1:0-1030 GCF_042732495.1 Microbacterium sp. NPDC059771
CGACAAGGCGGTGCTCTACGGCCGCGAGGCGTACATCGCGGACGAGCTCCAGCGCACGATGCTGCCGGAGAACCTGCCGCAGCCCACCGGGGTCCGGCTGGCCTCCCGCTATCTCCCGGCCGCCGAGACGGCCCGGGTGGGCGGGGACTGGTACGACGCGATCCCGCTGCCCGGCAGCCGCGTCGCGCTCGTCGTCGGCGACGTCATGGGCCACTCCATGACCTCCGCGGCCATCATGGGCCAGCTGCGCACGACGGCGCAGACGCTGGCCGGTCTGGACCTGCCGCCGCAGGAGGTGCTGCACCACCTGGACGAGCAGGCGCAGCGGCTGGGCTCGGACCGGATGGCGACCTGCCTGTACGCCGTGTACGACCCCGTCTCGCACCGGATCACGATCGCCAACGCCGGTCACCCGCCGCCGATACTGCTGCACCTGGGCGGCCGGGCCGAGGTGCTGCGGGTGCCGCCCGGCGCGCCCATCGGCGTCGGCGGGGTGGACTTCGAGGCGGTGGAGCTGGACGCGCCCTCGGGGGCGACGCTGCTGCTGTACACCGACGGGCTGGTCGAGTCGCGGCTGCGGGACGTGTGGACCGGCATCGAGCAGCTGCGGGAACGGCTCGCGGCCACCGCGCAGCTGACCGGGCCCGACCACGCGCCGCCGCTGGAGGCGCTCTGCGACGACGTGCTCGACATGCTGGGACCCGGCGACCGGGACGACGACATCGCGCTGCTCGCGGCCCGTTTCGACGGGATCGCGCCGAGCGACGTGGCGTACTGGTTCCTGGACCCGGAGGACGCCGCTCCGGGCCGGGCGAGACGCCTGGCCCGGCGGGCGCTCGACCGCTGGGGCCTGGAGGATCTGAGCGACGCGGTGGAGCTGCTGATCAGCGAGGTGGTGACCAACGCCGTCCGGTACGCGGAGCGGCCGGTGACGCTGCGGCTGCTCCGTACGGACGTCCTGCGCTGCGAGGTGGGGGACGACTCACCGCAACTGCCGCGCCAGCGCCGGGCCCGGGACACCGACGAGGGC
>NZ_JBHWHK010000024.1:0-1018 GCF_042732495.1 Microbacterium sp. NPDC059771
GGTGTGGTTGTCGCCTGCTCGTGCTTTGCGCAGCACGGAGCTGGCCTCTTCGATCTGGGCGCGTTCGGAGGCGGGGAGAGATGCCAGGTGTGTGTTCATGCGGTCGATGACGCGCTGGTAGGCGGTGATTTGTGCGGTGAGGGCGGTGGTGACGAACTCGGCGGCGCCCATGGCGAGTGCGGTTTCGCGGTCTGCTCGTAGTTCGTTGATGTGGTGCTCGATAGCGGGCAGGTAGGAGGGGTCGGGGCGGTAGAAGCCGCATCCGGCGCACTGAAAGCGGATGGGGCACGCTTGGCCGCCGGCTTTGACGTTCGACGGCTCGGTGCAGCCGCCGTAGGGGACGGCGACGGAGCGCATCTCGTAGGCCGTGCTCGAGCTGGGGCTGAGGTGGCCGTGTTGGTCGAGGACGTGTGCGCTGAGTTTGGCCACGGCTTCGCTTTTCCGTTTGAGGGAGACGGTGTAGTAGCGCTGGGTCATGGCGATGGATTTGTGGTCCATCAGCTCGCGCAGCACGTCGACGGGGGTGCCGGCGTCTGCGTGGCGCTGGGCGTAGGAGTGGCGGAAGGCGTAGGGGTAGATCAGGGACCGGTCGAAGAGCAGGCGTTGTCCTTGGGAGTCGGTGCCCTCGGCGTGGAGCGGGGGCAGGGCGTCTGCCCAGAGCCTGAGGGCGTCGCTGAGGTAGGTGCTGGAGATGTGGGGGGCGTCGCTCAGGGGGGTGAGGGATGGAAAGAGGTATCGGTCTCCTTTGGCGGGGAGGTGCAGTTGGTCGCGGCGGGCTTGCCAGGTTCGGATGGCGTCGGCGGTGGAGGTTGTGATCGGCAGACGTCGGCGGTGGCGTTTCCTCTTGTGGTTGTCCCAGATCAGGGTGGGCTGGCCGTTGTGGGTTTCCAGACAGTCACGGGCCAGGGAGACGATCTCGAGCGGGCGGCGCCCGGTGTCGCGCAGGACGATGTACATCGTGCGGTACAGCAACTGCCGGGCGTCGGGAGCGATGTCGCGGCAGCCGTAGGTGTTTCCG
>NZ_JBHWHK010000025.1:0-416 GCF_042732495.1 Microbacterium sp. NPDC059771
GCCAGTGGATCAGGTAGAGATCCACGTAGTCCAGGCCGAGCCGCGACCGTGACTCCTCGAAGGACGCCAGCGTCTCCTCGTACCCGTGGTGACGGCCCGGCAGCTTGGTGGTGACGACGATCTCCTCGCGCGGCACGCCGCTGCGGGCGACACCGCGTCCGGTGCCGGTCTCGTTGCGGTAGTTCGTCGCCGAGTCGATCAGCCGGTAGCCGAGCTCCAGGGCGCCCGCGACGGCCTCCTCGGCCTGGGAGTCGTCGAGCGGGTAGGTGCCGAGCCCGATCGCGGGCAAGGTGCTGCCGTCGTTGAGCGTGTGCAGCGGGATGCTGGTCACGGTGTCTCCCTCTCTTCGTCCGGCTGTCCGGTCCGACCACTCTAGGACGTGATCGGCTTCCCGCCACCGGGCCCCGGGGGAGGGG
>NZ_JBHWHK010000025.1:438-1004 GCF_042732495.1 Microbacterium sp. NPDC059771
AAAGGGCGCCGGTCCGCCGAGCCTCACCGCGGTGGCAGGACGCCGGTGCGGGCCACGTCCGCGTACCAGCGGGCGCTGGACTTGAGGACGCGGTCCTGGGTCGGGTAGTCCACGTAGACCGCACCGAAGCGGCGGCTGTAGCCGTAGCCCCACTCGAAGTTGTCCAGCAGCGACCACAGGAAGTAGCCGCGGACGTCCACGCCCGCCGCGACGGCGCGGTGCACGGCGGCGAGGTGGTCCCGGAGGTAGGCGATCCGCCGCGGGTCGTGGACCTCGCCCTCGGAGTTCACCGTGTCGTCGAAGGCCGCGCCGTTCTCGGTGATCACCAAGGGCAGGTCGGGGTGGTCGTCCCGGACCCGCGTCAGCAGTTCGTACAGTCCGTCGGCGTCGATGCTCCAGCCCATCGCGGTGCGTTCGCCGGGCGTCTGGTGGAAGGCGACGTGGTCCGCCCCGGGCCAGGGGCTGTGGTCGCTGGCGCCGTGGCCGTCGGAGCCGTGCTGCGCCGGGCCGTCATGGTGGGCGACCAGCGTGGGCGAGTAGTAGTTGATGCCGAGGAAGTCCAGCGG
>NZ_JBHWHK010000026.1:0-1002 GCF_042732495.1 Microbacterium sp. NPDC059771
GCGCAGAACTGTGCCAGCGGCTGTGGCCCCCGGCCGGCGAGCCGGAGCTCCACCCGCTCGTCCGGGAGCAGCAGCGGACCGCGCACGGCGACCTGCCAGGTGAGCACCGCGAAGAGGACCGCGCACACCGCGAACGTACCGAACGCGCGGGCGAGACAGGGGCGGGAAGGAGAGCGCGGGAAAGAAGGCGGCCGCCCGGGAACAGGGGGGACAGTTCCGGGGCGGCCGTCAGGACCGGTGTGCCGCGCGCCCCGGGGGGTGTGGGACGGGCGGCCATCCGATCGGTGAGGAGTTCTGGAGCCCGAAGCTCCAGTGGTGTGCGCGAAGGCACGACCGAAGCGGAGCTGGGGATGCTCCACGCCGGTGTCGCCCGCAGTCCCCTGCGAGCGGGGTGTTTCTCTCATCTGCGGAAACCGTACGCGAGGCGAGAGGGTCCCGACAGCCGCGAACGCCACCCGCCATCGCCCTCGCACACCTTCTTCACACGCCCTGACAGGTGTGGAGCGGGCGGTGTGCCACGGCAGGGCGTCGTGTCACAGCGAGGTGGTGCGGCGTGGTGAGGCGGGGACCGGTCAGAGGTCGGCCAGCGCGTTCTCCAGGATGTCCAGGCCCTCCTCCAGCAGGTCCTCACCGATCACCAGGGGCGGCAGGAAGCGCAGCACGTTGCCGTACGTGCCGCAGGTGAGCACCAGCAGGCCCGCCGCGTGGCACGCGGCGGCGAGCGCGGCCGTCGCCTCGGGCGCGGGCTCCTTGGTCCGCCGGTCCTTCACCAGTTCGATGGCGATCATGGCGCCGCGGCCACGGACGTCGCCGATGAGGTCGTACTTCTCCCGCAGCGCCGACAGCCGCCCCTTCATGACCGTCTCGATGCGCCGGGCCTTCGCGGGGAGGTCCAGTTCCCTCATCGTCTCGATGGCGCCGAGCGCGGCGGCGCAGGCCACCGGGTTGCCGCCGTAGGTGCCGCCCAGCCCGCCCGGGTGCGCCGCGTCCATGATCTCGGCG
>NZ_JBHWHK010000027.1:0-1001 GCF_042732495.1 Microbacterium sp. NPDC059771
TTATTGTTAGTGATATGGAGGGATAAATATGTATAAAATAAATATAGTTAGATCAGATAAGGTATATTTAGGTTTACTTGATACAGAATATGAAAATAAGTCGAAATATTTTAAAGACAATCTTCTAAAATACTTTAAAGAAAAATTTGAAATTCAGAACATACCTTTTGAAAGTGACAACTTTAGATTTGATGCATTACAATTTTTAAATATGACTCATATTTCGCCAGAAGCATTTAATACAAATTATAGGAGTGAAGTTGCACTGCTAAATGATGCCTTTTGGAATGATTGTAAGTTATATATAGAAGATGGTATAGAACAATTTGAGAAAAATGGAATTGAATCACATATTGATAAATATACGTTTACTGTATTATTAGGGGACAGTAAAAAACCCACGATGTATCTAAATAATAATTATGGTGGAGATGGTGGGATACCTGGTTATATATTCATTTCATTAGTACCCAATCAATATACAATAAGCCGTATTAAAAGTGCAATTGCTCACGAAATAAATCATAATATTAGATATCAGTACATTAAATGGGATGGCGGATCTCTGACTGAATTAATTATTTCAGAAGGACTCGCAGAAAATTTTGTGGAAAAAATGTATGGAACAAAATATTTAGGGCCATGGGTAACTGAAATTGATTGGGATCAACAAAATAATAAAATCAAAAATACAATAAAGGAAAATCTAGATATTAATAATATGTTTGAGGCAATGCCATATCTTTATGGAGATGAAATTACAAGAATGCAAGGTGGAGTGCCTGTTGGATTACCACATGCAGCCGGATATACGTGTGGTTATTATCTTATAAAATACTATTTAGAAAAAACACAACGTACTATAGAAGAAGCTACTATTAAATCATCAGATGAAATTTTAAAAGAGGTGAATGATTTCTGGAATACCAATATAATTTAAAAGACATTATTGAAATAACAGGTGTATCAAAAAGAACGTTACATATAGGAATATGTTAAGC